>CAVPMH010000017.1:0-99444 GCA_963706225.1 uncultured Pseudomonadota bacterium | reverse complement strand
GATTGGCGAGATGGGCGCTTTCCTGCATGGCGGACGATCGTTAATGATGACGCCCGAGAAGCTCATCGTCGATGCGGACCGTTATACGCATCGTGGCATCGTAGCATCACGCAACTTGGCACGGACACGTCGTCGCTTGCCAGGCGGCCAACAGCTTTCGAATCGGCGCCGGAACGGCCGCTGCAATCGCCGAATCGGCGGCGAACCATGCGATCCCCGGCATCCCGACGCCGCCCGGCCACCGAGCGACACGAATACGGACCGGGTGCATGGTCAGCGCGAAATGGGTGAAGACGTGCTTTCGCAACGGCAGCCGCTCGATGGATTCGGCGGTCGCATGGAAGCGAGTCGACAGATGCACGTCGATATCATCGCCAACCGGCATCTCGGGAAAACTCCAAAGGCCACCCCAGATCCCGAGCGGGGGACGCTGCTCCAGCAGGATTTCGCCATTGCGTTCCAGCAGCAGCATGGTGATCGCGCGCTGCGGCAACGGCCTGCGCGGACGAGGAGACGGCAGCTCGGCGACCCGCGCGTCACGCCGCGCGATGCAGTCGTCGCTCACCGGACACTCGTCGCAACGCGGCCGGGCGCGCGTGCAAATCGCTGCGCCGACATCCATCATTCCCTGCGTGTACGCGGCGATGTGCTTCGAGTCGCCGACCGGTGTATCCGGCAGCAGCGCTTCGGCGGCGCGCCATAGCTGTTGCTGAACGGCCGGCGTCGCCGGGCCACCCGTCGATGCCGCGATGGCGCGCCAGCACGCGCCTCACGTTGCCGTCGAGGATCGCGCCGCGCTCGCCGCCCGCGAATGCCGCGATCGCGGCGGCCGTCGAGCGGCCGATGCCGGGCAACGTCGTGAGCGTCGCGGCGTCGGATGGAAAGCGGCCGCCATGCTGCTCTACGACGACCCGCGCCGCCGCGTGCAGATGGTGCGCGCGCCGGTAATAGCCGAGGCCGCTCCAGCGCTCGAGCACGCGCGAAAGCGGCGCCGCGGCAAGGGTGGCGACCGTCGGGAACGCCGCGACGAAGCGCGCGAAATACGGCAGGACCGTCGCCACCTGCGTCTGCTGCAGCATGACTTCCGACAGCCAGATGCGATACGCGTCGCGCGTGTCCTGCCACGGCAGGTCGTGCCGGCCGTGCGCGCGCTGCCATTCGATGATGCGCGCAGCGAAGGACACGCAGGTCTCCGCTTGCCGCAACGTCGTGTACTCGGGATGCGTCGAATCAGCGCACGCCGAGGCGCTGCCGTGCGCGCGTCGCGGCGTCGGACTTCGGATACCGGGAAATCAGCTCTTCGAGCGTTCGGCGAGCGGCCGCGTTGTCGCCCATGTCGGCCTGCGCGGATCGCGATGTTGAGCAATGCGTCGGGCGCCTTGCTGCTGTCGGGAAACTCCTTCAGCAACTGGCGCTGCGTGGCGATCGAGCCCTTGTAATCGCGCCGCGCGTATTGCGCATTGCCGACCCAGTATTGCGCCGACGACGCGAGCGGGCTGCGCGGATACGCCTTGACGAATCCGTTGAAACCGGTGACTGCGCCGGCGTAGTCGCCGCGCTTGAACTGGTCGAGCGCGCTGTCGTACGCGCGCTGCTCGGCGATGCCTTCCGCGGGATTTCGCGTGGGCGGCGACGTTGCAATGGCGACCGGCGGCGGAGCGGCTGGCCGGCGGCGGCAACGCCGGTGGAGGCGCCCCGGCGGGCGGAGCGCCGGCGGCAGCATTGGCGGGATTGGCCGGCTCGGCCTTTTCAGCGCGCTGGCAGCCGACGACGACTCGATCTTGCGCAATCGCGTGTCGAGGTCGACGTACAGGTCGCGCTGGCGCTTTTGCGCCTGCTCGAGCTCGTAGGTGACGACCTCGATCTGTCCGCGCAGCTTCGCGATATCGCTTTGCAGGACCTGCATCTGGTTGGAGAGGTCGGCGAGGCCCTGTCCCTTCACCTGCTGCTCGAGCGCCGTCAGCCGGTCCTCGATCTCGCGCTGCAATTGCGTCAGGCGGACGTTCGTCGATTCGATCCGCCGGCGCGCTTCGTCATCGTCGAAAAGTGCTGCCTGCGCAATGTGCGCGACGAAGAAAAGCGCGACGCCGGCGAGCGTGGTGCGGTGGAATCGTTTCATCGTGCGCCCCTCATCCAGGCCCTCTCTTGCAGAGCGCCGTCGCTTGCAAGCGACGGCGCTCGACGGGTGCCCAGCACGTTCGGCGAAATCCCCGTCGCGCCCCCGCTACACGCGGCGAGAGAGGAAGTCTCGGCGAGTCGAGAGAACGTTGACTACTCGCCCGCATAGACGATGTCGTCGCGGCGATTCTCGGCCCATGCCGATTCGTCGTGCCCCGGGTTCTTCGGCCGCTCCTCGCCAAAACTCGTCGTCTCGATCTGGGTGTCGCCCGCACCCAGCAACACCATCATCCGCTTGACCGCATCGGCGCGCTTCTGGCCGAGCGCGATGTTGTATTCACGCGAGCCGCGCTCGTCGGTGTTGCCCTGGATGGTCATCCGCGCACTGCGGTTCTGCTGCAGATAACGCGCATGCGCCTCGACCAGCGGACGGAATTCATCCTTGACGACGAAGCTGTCGAAGTCGAAGTAGATGCTGCGCTTCGACAGGATGCTGTTCGGGTTGCGCAATTCGTTGCCGAGCGCTCCGCCCGTCGCCGATCCGTTCACGCCGCCGCCCTGCGCACCGCCCGTTTCCGCGCCGGGGGCGGTCACGCCCGCCGCACCGTGGTCTTCCACCGGTGCTTCGGTTGTTGGCGTCGTCGAGCAACCGGCCAGTGCCGTCGCGATGATCGCGACAAAAAGAAAATTGCGCATGCCACCTCCTGCTTGGATTCGTGCGCGCCGCGACCGAAGCGCGCGTTCGAAAGGATGAAATTTCATGACCGCGGAAACGGTCCCCAGGCGGGCTCGCGCACCTCGGTCGCGGGTGCGACGAGCCGCTGTTTCACGCGACCGTCGATGGATATCGCGGCCAGAATGCCCCGGCCCCCACCTTCGCTCGCATAGATCACCATCTTGCCGTTGGGCGCAACGCTCGGGCTCTCGTCGTTCGGCCCCTGTGTGAGCACCTGCACCTGCCGCGTCGCGTAATCGAGCGACGCGATTTCGAACCGTCCACCGTCCCGGCGCACGAACACGAGGCCCTTGCCGTCGGGTGTGGGCTTCGGCGAAACGTTATAGCTGCCGTCGAACGTCAGCCGCTCCACCTGCCCGCCCAGCAGACTGGCGCGGTAGATCTGCGGCGTGCCGCCGCGATCGGACGTGAAGACCAGCGACTGGCCGTCGGGCGTGAACATCGCCTCGGTGTCGATCGCCTGCGACGTGAGCACGCGCGTGACATTGCTGCCGTCGGGATTCATCAGGTACACCTGCGAGCCGCCGTCCTTCGTCAGCGTGACCGCCAGCTTGCGCCCGTCGGGCGACCACGCCGGCGACGAGTTGCTGCCGCGAAAATTGGCGACGGCGCGGCGCGCGCCGGTATCGAGCGATTGCACGTAGACGACCGGCTTCTTGTTCTCGAACGAGACATAGGCGAGGCGCGAGCCGTCGGGCGACCAGCGCGGCGACAGCAGCGGCTCGTTCGACGAGACGATCGACTGCGGCCCGAAACCGTCGGCGTCGGCGACGAGGAGCTGGAAGCGCGGCCCCTGCTTCGTGACGTACGCGATGCGCGTCGAGAACACGCCGCGATCGCCGGTGAGCTTTTCGTAGATGACGTCGGCGATCTTGTGCGCGGTGACGCGAAACTGCTGCGGCGTGACCGTATAGGCCATCGACACGAGCGATACCTGCTTGACGACATCGACGAGCGCGAAGCGGACGTCGACGCGGCCATCGGGCAGCGGGAGCATCGAGCCGACGACGACGGCATCGGCGTTGCGGGCGCGCCAGACGGGGAACTGGACGTCCTGCGCGCGCGCGGGTCTCGGTACGACGCCGTTCGTATCGACGAGACGGAACAATCCCGAGCGCGCGAGATCGGCGCCGACGATGCCCGTAATGCCGAGCGGATACGTCGCCTCGGCGTCGAACGGGACGATCGCGATCGGAATCATCGTGCCGGCGCCGCCGACGATCTCGATCGACAGTTGCGCGTGGGCGATCGGTGCGCCGAACGGCAACAGCGATACTGCAGCAAAGGCAAGCCAGCGACGAAGCAACGGAATCATCGAGCGATGGTCAACGGGAGGAGCGGACGGAACTGCGGCGACGCGGGTATCGCAGCGCTACAGCCACGCGTAGGCACGCGCGACAACCGCCATTATAACGATCGACGCGGCGATCGGGATGACGCCAGCGTCGCAACGGCTCAATGCGCGGCGACGGTCGTGGGGAAACCGAATGCTTGCGTGATGCGCTGCCCGACGCGTTCCGCATCGCCGCGGGCAGGATAGGGGCCGACGTAGACGCGATAGAGTCCACCCGCTTGGCGAATTTTCGCTTCGACCTGCGCCGTCGCGAGTTGGTTCTGCGCGCGCGCGAGGAAAGCCTGCGCATTGGCAAAATTTGCAAACGCGCCAAGCTGCACCGAAAAGCCGCCACGCACGCTCGACAGCGGCGCCGCATCCGCATTGTCCGCCTGCCGCACTTCGGCGGGCGGCGCAAGCGGCGGTGCGATAGCAGGCGCGGACGCAACCGGCGTGAGGGGCGCCCGCGCGGCCTGCGCCGATTGCGCCATCGCGCCCGGCAGGATCGCCTCGACGTCAACTTCGCCGCTGCCGACTTGCGCGATGCCCAAACGATACGCCGCGGCGTACGACAGGTCGATGATGCGATCGTGCAGGAACGGCCCGCGGTCGTTGACGCGCACGATCACGCTCTTGCCGGACGCGATGTTCGTCACGCGCGCGTACGACGGCAGCGGCAGCGTGGGGTGCGCCGCGGTCATCGCGTACATGTCGTACGGCTCGCCGATCGACGTCTTCTGTCCATGGAACTTGCGGCCGTACCACGATGCGACGCCGCGCTCGTGGTACGGCGTCAGCATCGTGGCGGGTACGTATTCGCGGCCGAGCACGGCGTAGGGACGATTCGCCGCACGGTGCAGCGCCTCGAGTCGCGGCACCGCATCGGGAACGGCATCGAGATCCGGCGGCGGATTCAGCCCGGGCCCATCGTCCAGATAGTATTTGCCCGAGGTGGCCGGCGCCGTGGAGGGCGCACGCGGCGGCACGCTCGAGCAGCCGGCGATGACGAGCGCGATGGCGAGAAGCGACAGTGAGCGTGGCATCGTGGATGCGCGCGAATAACCCGCGGCAATCTACCATTGCCGGGCGCACCGCGGCGCAACTTCGGAGGTCGGCCCGTGGCAAGTTACGTCTACGCCTGGAATCCGCGGCTGTGGAACTGGCCGGAGCAGCCGCGCGAGCGACGCCGTATCGCGGCGCGCGGTCATGTCGACATTCGATGGGCTTGCGGGCGCACGCGCGCGATCGAGCAGGGATCGCGCGCATTCTTCGTGCGCCTCGGCGTGCCGCCCAAGGGGCTGATCGGCGCCGGTTATGCGCTGACCGAGCCGTGGGAAGACATCCACTGGCTCGCCGACAAGGCGGCGGCCGGCGTGCGCACGCACTACCTCAAGCTGCGGCTCGATGCGCTGTTCGCGGCGCCGCTCATCACGCTCGACGAGCTCGCGCGGCCGCCGTTCGGGCGCTTTCGCTGGGCCGTGCGCCAATCGGGCACGCGCATGCCCTCGTCGATCGCCGAAGCGCTCGAGCCGTGGTGGGAAGCGCGCGTGTCGGACGCGCGACTGGGCGCGACTACATCTTCTTCTGCGGATCGTCGGCGGGGTTCAGGTAATTGATGTCGAACGGACCGGTGCCGCTGACCTGCACGATCGTGCGCGCCTTCGAATACGCGTAGTGATGCGCTTTCGCCGGCAGGTAGTGGAAGCCGCCCGCGGGCAGCGCCTTTGCTTTCTTCATGTCGACCGTGTCGCCGAGTCCGAGGTAGAACGTTCCCGAGATCACCGTCAACTGCTCGTCCCGCGAATGCCAGTGCGGCGCAAGCCGGTACGGTCCCGGCGTCATCAGCCGGATCACGAACGGTCCGTCCTTGCCGGGATCACCCTGCAGGACGGCGATCTTCGCGCCCTTCGGCAAGGTTGGCGGCGCGGGACCCCATTGAATGTCCTTCGGCGCGATCATCGTGTGCGCGTCATCCTGCGCCGTGGCGGCGGCCGCGTACGCCGCACACGCGGCCAGCAGTAGCACCGAACCCGTGCCTGCGTATCCCTTATGCATCTCGATCCCCTGCGCGCGGCGAGTAGCTCCCGATCGACGGCGCCGGTGCCACGCGGAATCGGCGACGTCGACGCGCTCTGCGATGAAGCGCAGCATCATCATAGTCCCGGCGCGATCGTGTCGTTCGGATGCGGCCTCGCAAAGCGCCCTCGGGGTAACATTGCTGCCGCACCGTCGCCGGTGATTCACGGGAACGCCCATGCACTATCTGCTGTTCTACGAGCTTGCTCCCGATTATCTTGCGCGCCGCGGCGCGCACCGCACGGACCATCTGAAGCTCGCCTGGCAGGCGCACGCGTCGGACGGACTCGTCCTCGCCGGCGCACTGGCCGAGCCGAGCGACCGGGCCGTGCTGCTGTTCGAAGGCGATTCGCCGGACGCCGCCAAGCGTTTCGCGAATGCCGATCCGTATGTGCGCAACGGGCTCGTCAAGCGCTGGGAAGTGCGCGCATGGACGACGGTCATCGGCGACGAGGCGGCGGCGCCGGTTCGTCCCGAATAGGCAGGCAGTATTTCGTCCTCGGCTCGTACCTTCGCTCCCGAGCGGAGTCTATGGCCAAGACCTCATTGCCCATGATAGGTTACATGTAACCTATCATGGAGCACGCTCATGGCTCCGGCATCGAAGCCCAAGCCGTCCAACGTGAAGGTGCGGGAACATCGCGAGCGGTTGCGCAGGCAGGGTTTGCGCCCCATTCAGATTTGGGTGCCGGACGTGCGCGCGCCCTCTTTCCGATCGGAAGCGCATCGCCAATCGCTGTCTGTCGCGACGAGCGCCCATGCCCGCGAAGATCAGGCGTTCATCGACGCCGTGTCGTATTGAGGTGATGAATGCGGCGTGGCGACATCTGGACCGTCGCGGGCGGCACCGATTACGCCGGCAAGCCGCGGCCCGTCGCTATCGTGCAGGATGACAGTTTCGATGCCACCGACTCCGTTACTGTCTGCGCCTTCACCACTGATAATACGGACGCTCCGTTATTCCGCCTGCCCGTCGAGCCAAACGAGCGCAACGGGTTGCGAGCGGCCTGCCGCCTGATGGTTGACAAGATCACCACGGTCCCGAAATCCAAGGTCGGCACGCATATCGGGCGCTTGGACGACGAGGATATTCTGCGCCTTAATCAGGCCGTGCTCGTCTTCCTCGGCCTCACAGTTTCTCCGGAACCAAACGATGAGTGCACGCCATACAAGCACGCAATCCACCCGCGCGCAGGCGTTTCGCGCACTGCACGAGCGGCCGCGCATCTTCGCGATCCCGAATCCCTGGGACGCCGGCTCGGCGAAAATGCTCGCGGCGCTCGGCTTCGAAGCGCTCGCGACGACGAGCGCCGGCTTCGCGTTCTCGCTCGGCAAGCCCGATGGCGAAGGCGCCGTCGATCGCGATGAAACGCTCGCCAACGTACGCGCGATCGTGAATGCGACGCCGCTGCCGGTCAGTGCCGACCTCGAAAACGGCTTCGGCGACGATCCCGCCACCTGCGCGCAGACGATCCGGATGGCGGCGGAAGCCGGGCTCGTCGGCGGCTCGATCGAGGACGCGACCGGACGCGCCGATGCGCCGATCTATCGCTTCGACGACGCCGTCGAGCGGGTGCGCGCCGCGGTGGCCGCCGCGCGCAGCCTGCCGTTTGCGTTCACGCTGACGGCGCGCGCGGAGAATTTCCTGCACGGCGTCGCCGATCTTCCCGACACGATCCGCCGGCTCGTCGCGTTCGCCGATGCCGGCGCCGACGTCCTCTACGCACCGGGCTTGCGCAGCCGCGAGCAGATCACGCAAGTCGTGCGCGCCGTTGCGCCGAAGCCCGTCAATGTCGTGATGGGACTCGCGGGCGCTTCCTTCTCGCTCGCCGAGCTGGAAGACTGCGGCGTGCGCCGGGTCAGCGTCGGCTCGTCGTTCGCCCGTGCCGCTTACGGCGCGTTCCTCACTGCGGCACGCGAAGTGCGCGAGCGTGGAACGTTCGAGTTCGCCCGGGAAGCGACGCCGTTCGCCGAGCTCAACGCGATGTTCAGGCGGCCTGCGCCGGAAACGTCCGGTCGATGAACGCGACGAGCCTGATGATCGGCATCTTCACCGGCGCCATCGGCGTCGGTTATTTCATGTACGGCAAGCGCCAGACGAAGTTCGTCCCGCTCATCGCCGGGATGATGCTGTGCGTGTATCCGTATTTCGTGAGCGGCGTGCTGTGGCTCGTCGTCGTCGGCGCGGCGCTGATGGCGGCGCCCTTCCTCATCGATTTCTGACTTGGCGCGCGGCCACTCGCGGGCGATGACCCGATTGCGCGGTGAATGGCCGCTCCCGATCGGGATCGCGAGCACCGCCGTCTTTCTCGTCTTCGGCAAGGCATGGCTCGACGACCTCGCGCGGCTCGGGTGGTTCGCGTTCGTCCTGACGTGGCTGTTCATCGCGATCATGGTCTGCGCGTTCGCGGTCGTCCGCCACGCGGAAGCGCTGGCCGAGCGGCTCGGCGAGCCGTACGGCACGCTCGTGCTGACCGTGTCGATGAGCGGGATGGAGATGATGATGATCGCGGCCGTCATGCTGACCGGGCACGGCAGCGCGGCGCTCGCGCGCGACACGATGCTCGCGATCGTCATGATCGTGCTGAACGGCCTCGTCGGCGCTTCGCTGCTGGTGGGCGGCCTGCGCTACCACGAGCAGACGTACAACCTCTACAGCGCGAACTCGTTCCTGGCCGTCATCCTGCCGTTGTCCGTGCTGGGGCTCGTGCTCCCCGGCGTCACGACCGCCACGCCGGGACCCACGCTGTCGACGTTGCAGTCGGTGTTCCTGATCGTGATGTCGCTCGTGCTGTACGGCGTGTTCCTCGGCATCCAGACGCTCCGTCATCGGGACTATTTCGTGGCGCCCGAGGAGCCGCCCGCCGCGAACGTCCACGTGACGACCGCGCATGCCGACACGTCGGCGGGCTATCACGTCGGCATGCTCGTCGCGTACGCCATTCCGATCGTGCTGCTCGCGAAGCAGATCGCGGTGCCGGTCGACTACGGCATCCGCGTGCTCCGCGCACCGGCGGCATTCGGCGGGCTGCTGGTCGCCGTACTGATTCTTGCGCCGGAGTCGATCGCGGCCGTCCGGGCCGCGCTCGCCAATCAGCTCCAGCGGTCGATCAACGTCGCGCTCGGGACGGCGCTGTCGAGCATCAGCCTGACGATCCCGGCCGTGCTCGCGATCGGGTTCATCACGCATCAGCCGATCGTGCTCGGCCTCGATTCGGTCGATACGGTGCTGTTGCTGCTGACGCTCGTCGTCAGCATGCTCACGTTTGCGCTCGCGCGGACGAACGTCCTGCTCGGCGTCGTGCATCTGCTGCTGTTTCTCGCCTACCTCATGCTGATCGTCGAGAAATGAGGTCTTACCGCCATGCGGCAGCCGATCACCGGTTTCCACCAGGACGACGAGCGGCACTGGGTAGCCGAGCTCGCCTGCGGGCATTTCCAGCACGTGCGCCACGTGCCGCCATGGATCAACCGTCCGTGGGTCACGACGCCGCAGGGCAGGGAGCGCGCGCTCGGCCGCATGCTGGAGTGCAGGAAGTGCGACGCCGGCGCGCCGGCCGATAGCGTTGCGCCGGCGGGTCGTCAGTTCGTCGCGAAGCAGTAGAGATAGCCGGCGCCACCCGTCGACGCGAGGCCCGGGTCGCTGCAGCCCTTCGACTTGTGCGAGGCGTTCCAGGACGTCGGCGCCGGACCCGGCGTGCCGTTGCGATCGGCATGGCCGAGCATCGCGCTGCCGTCGTCGCCGCTCTTCGTCCAGTTGCCGCAGGTCATGTCGTCGCTGCCGCTGAACGCCGTGCCGTCGGGCTGCGAGCCGGTCAGGATGTCGTGCCGGTTCGGCGTATCGCCGCGGCCGTTCACCACGTCGCCTTTTTCGGTGAGATCGGTCTCTTTCGTCATGTTGTTGCTGCCATGCAGTTCGGCAACATCGTTCGCGATGACGACGCCCTTGGCATTGCGCCAGGGGCCCTTGCCGATGCGATCGCGCGCGTTGACCGCGCCGGGCCCCTGCGTGCTGAGGTAGGCGTGCCAGGTGTGATCGCCGGCGCCGGCCGCCGCCGCGAGCATCTGGCAATGCTTGTCGGCGCCCGCGAGGCCGCCGAAATCGGCGCCCTTCCCGGATCCCGTGCTCGTCACGAAAAACGTCATCGCCGACTTCGAGGCCATCGCGTCGGACTTCTGCATGGGCGCCATGTCGCTGCAGCCGGCGACGAGCAGGACGACCGCCGCGGCCGCGCTACCGGTGGATCGGATCATTGCCAGTTCTCCCTGAGGGTGGTGCCGGGCAATCGCGGCCCGGTTCCGACAAACATTCGATCCCGCGCGACTATTCCGGGCGGCGAGCGTAACGGATGGCCGGGCGGCGAAAGCGTAGCACGCGTCGGGCGTCCGCATCGCTGCCGGCGCGCGCTGCCGGTGCTACCATTTGCGGGTCAGCGGGAGACCGACATGAAGGACGAGCAGTTCGAGCTTGCGCTGCGCCGTGACGGCTTCGACGTGCGCCGCGACACGATGCCGCCGGACACCGTCGTCAGCGAGCACGCGCATCCGTTCGATGTTCGCGCGCTGGTGCTGAACGGCGAGATCACATTGACGGTCGAAGGGGTCCAGTACGCCTATCGCGAAGGCGATATCTTCGTGCTGCCGGCCGGGCACCGCCATGCGGAAGCGGTCGGGCCGGCCGGCGTGGACTACCTCGTCGGCCGGCGACCCTTTGCGCCCGGGCCGACCCGCGATCGGGCCGGCCCGGGCAACGACCGATCGGGGGCATGATGAAACGCAGCGCATCGGCAATGTGGAACGGCGACCTCAAGGCCGGCAAGGGAACCATCTCCACCGACAGCGGCGTGCTGTCGAACACGCAATACTCGTTCGCCACCCGCTTCGAGCAGGGAAGCGGCACCAATCCGGAGGAATTGATCGCGGCCGCGCACGCGGGCTGCTTTTCGATGGCGCTGTCGGCGCAGCTTGGCGAAGCGGGCCTCGTCGCCCAGAGCATCCGGACCAAGGCGACCGTGACGCTTGAAAAATCCGGCGGCGGCTTCGCGATCACCAGCGTGCATCTCGATCTCACCGCCCGCATTCCCGGCGCGAGCCAGCAGGCGTTCGAGACGGCCGCCGAGAACGCCAAGACCGGCTGCCCCGTCTCGAAGGTGTTGAACGCGCCGATCACGCTGGACAAGAAGCTCGAGGCGTAACCCGCGAGCGCGCCGTGGCGCGTGGACATCCACGCGCGGCGGAGTACCATTGAGCGGGCGAGGCTTTCGAGCTTTCGACGCTTTCGTACTGCGCTGCCATGGAACCGCTTGCGGTCCTGATCGTATTGCCGGTGGTCGTCGGCGTCGCCGCGGAGTTGCTGTTTCGCGACGCGTCGCGCGCGTCGCTCGCGGCCGCCATCGTTTCGTCGTTGTCGGTGTATACGTGCCTGCGGCTGCACGACCCGGGCGGCGCCTGGAACTGGCTTGCGACATTTCTCGTGTCGCCGCTGGCCATCGCATTTTCGCTCGCGACGGTATTGACATGCTTCGGCTGGATCGAAGGCCGTCGGCCCAAGCGCCATGCGTGAAAGTGGGGTCAGACTCGACTTTCCCCGGGCGCGCACGAAAAGTCGGCGGCTGCACGGAAAAGTCGAGTCTGACCCCACTTTTTTCGGCGGACGCGGAGCAGCGGCAGTGAATCCTGCGCGCGCGAAGCTGTCATTAGCAAACACCTGAGTCCTTTCATGCGGCGCGCATCGCTTTACAGCAGCTCCAGTCGTCCGCGCGCGGGTACGAGTCCACCGCGAAGCGACGCTCCCGCGCAATCGGCGGCCAATCCGCAGCCGAAAGCGCAGCCAGCGGCCTCCGCGCCGTCCGACGGTGCGCCGGCGGTTGCCGTCCGGCCCGGTCGGCGCGCGCGGATCAGCAACTTCTTCCGGCGTTACAGCGCGCCGTTCTCGCTGGTGCTCGGCGTGCTGATCGCGCTCGGCGTCGTCTACGGATACGGCACGATGCAATCGCCTCCGCATGCGCTGACGCAGGACGATATCGACGCCGCGGTCATGCACACGGTCGAGACGAAGACGCTGCCTTCGCAGGCCGCGCGCGCGTACGAGGCGATCCGCGGGTCGGTCGTGCGCGTGCGCGAGTTCGAGCGCGAGCCGGGCGAGAACGAAGATACCGAGGCGGGCGTCGGCACCGGTGTCGTCATCGTCGACAAGGGCGTCATCCTGACGAACCTGCACGTCGTCGCCGCCGCGAAGAAGGTGGGTGTCGTGTTCGCCGACGGCACCGAATCGGAAGCGACGGTGATCGCGACGCAGCCGGAGAACGATCTCGCGGTGCTGCAGGCGAAGACGCTGCCCGACGATCTCCAGGCCGCCACGCTGCGCTCGACGAAGGATCTGGCACTCGGCGACGAGGTGGTCGCCGTCGGATTCCCGTTCGGCATCGGCCCGTCGGTCACGTCGGGCGTCGTCTCCGGATTGCGGCGCGAGTACCGCTCGCCGGAGGGCAAGCGCCTGCTGACGAACCTGATCCAGTTCGACGCGGCGGCCAACCCCGGAAGCTCGGGCGGACCGCTCGTGACGATGGACGGCGCCGTCGTCGGCATCGTCACCGGCATCCTCAATCCGAACAATCAACGTGTCTTCATCGGCATCGGCTTCGCCGTTCCGATCGAGAACGCCGCGGCAGCGGTCGGCCTCTCACCCTTCTAACCTGTTCAGTCGTACGGGGAGCGTATGGAAAACCGGGAAAACGGCGACGTTGCGTCGCTGATGCAGCGCATTCTGTATGAAGTGAAGAAGGTGGTCGTCGGACAGGACCACTTCCTCGAGCGCGTGCTCGTCGCCATCCTCGCGCAGGGCCACCTGCTCGTCGAAGGCGTGCCGGGCCTCGCGAAGACGCTCACGGTCAAGACGCTCGCGAAGGTGATTCGCGGCTCGTTCCGCCGCATCCAGTTCACGCCCGACCTCGTGCCGGCCGACCTCGTCGGCACGCGGATCTACAACCAGAAGACCGGCGAATTCTCGACGTCGCTCGGCCCGGTGTTCACCAACCTGCTGCTCGCCGACGAAATCAATCGCGCGCCCGCCAAGGTGCAAAGCGCGCTGCTCGAAGTGATGCAGGAATACCAGGTGACGATCGCCGGCCAGACGCACATGGTGCCCACCCCGTTCCTGGTGATGGCGACGCAGAACCCGATCGAGACCGAGGGCACGTACCCGCTGCCCGAAGCGCAGGTCGACCGCTTCATGATGAAGGTGCTCGTCGGCTATCCGAGCGAAGAGGAGGAGTTCGTCATCGTCGAGCGCGTCACGGGCCTGGCGGCCGACGTGTCGACGGTCGCGACCACCGACCAGCTCGCGGCGCTGCAGCGCCAGTGCCGCAGCGGCTACGTCGATCCGTCGCTGATCCAGTACGCGGTGCGCCTCGCCACGGCGACGCGCTTCCCGGACCGGTACGGCGTGACTGAATTCGCGAAGTACGTGACGTTCGGCGCCAGTCCGCGTGCATCGATCCGCCTGATCGAAGGCGCACGCGCGCTCGCCTGGCTGCGCGGACGCGACTACGTGTTGCCGGACGATGTCAGCGACTTGGCGCCCGACGTGCTGCGCCATCGGCTGGTGCTGTCGTACGAAGCGCTCGCCGACGGCCTCACGCCCGACGATCTCGTGCACCGGATCATGCAGCGCATCGCGCCGCCCGAGAAGCCGCTCGAATCGCATGTCAAGTTCGCCGCGCAGTCCTGATACGGCGAAGGTCGTGCCGATCGATTCGGCGCGCAACGCCGAGCGCTCGCTGCGCCGGCTCGAATGGACCGTATTGCGCCGCCTCGACGGGCTCCTGCACGGCGACTACCGGACGCTCTTTCGCGGCTTCGGGCTCGACCTCGCGGATTTGCGCGAATACCAGTATCACGACGACGTGCGCCACATCGACTGGAACGTCACGGCGCGGCTTACGACGCCGTACGTCCGCGAGTACAACGAGGATCGCGACGTCACCGCGTGGTTCCTGCTCGACGTCAGCCCGTCGATCGATTTCGGCTCCGGCGCGGTGCGCAAGCGCAGCGTGTCGATCGACTTCGTCACCGTCCTGGCGCGCATCCTGACGCGGCACGGCAATCGCGTCGGCGCGGCGTTGTACGGCGAGCGGCTGGATACGATCGTGCCGGCGGGCAGCGGACGGCGGCACGTGCTGCACATCCTGCACCGCATGCTGCACCGGCCGGTGCCGAAGCATTCGTCGGCGACCAACCTGCACGATTTCCTGCGCGCCGCGTTCCCGGTGATCGCGCGCCGCTCGCTCGTGTTCATCGTCTCGGATTTCATCAGCACGACGCCGTGGACGGCGGCGCTCGCGCAGCTCGCCCAGCGCCACGAGGTGATCGCGGTGCGGCTCTACGATCCCCTCGAGCACGAGCTGCCCGACCTCGGGCTGCTCACGATGCAGGACGCGGAGACCGGCGAGCAGGTCTTCGTCGATACGCACGACCGCGGCTTTCGCCGCCGCTTCGCGGTTGCCGCGGAAGAGCGCGAGGCGCGTTTGCGCGCCGGGTTCCGCGACGCGGGTGTGGATGCGCTGGAGCTGTCGACGAACGACGACCTCGCCGACGCGATCATGCGCTTCGCCGACCTGCGCAAGCGCCGCAGCCGCCTCGCCGCCGGCGCGGTGATGCCGCGCGCGGAACGCAACGATGTCGTTCCTCTGGCCTGAATTCCTCTGGCTGCTGGCGCTGTTGCCCGTCCTGATCGGGCTGTACGCGCTGGCGTTGCGGCGCAAGAAGAAGCTGGCGCTGCGCTATGCGAGCCTGTCGATCCTCGGCGACGCGATCGGCGTCGGGCAGCGCGTGCGCCGGCACGTTCCGCCGCTGCTGTTCCTGATCGGCCTCACGCTGATGATCGTCGCGATGGCGCGGCCGGTCGCGATCGTGACGCTGCCGTCGCAGCACGAGCTGATCATTCTCGCGATGGACGTGTCGGGCAGCATGCGTGCCGTCGACGTGAAGCCGACGCGGCTCGCAGCGGCGCAGGAGGCGGCGCGCGCGTTCATCAACGACCAGCCGAGCAACGTGAAGATCGGCATCGTCTCGTTCGCCGGCACCGCGGCGGTCGTGCAGGCACCCACCGAGAATCGCGAGGAGCTGCTGGCGGCGATCGATCGCTTCCAGCTCCAGCGCGCGACGGCGATCGGCAGCGGCCTGCTGGTCTCGCTCAAGGCGATATTTCCCGATGTCGAGTTCAACCTCAACGCAGCGAACCCGCGCGTGCAGGCGCATGAAGCCGGCCACGGCGCGTCGCTCGACCAGCCGAAGGCGCCGGCGAAGGAACCCGCCAAACCGGTCGCACCCGGCTCGTACCCGTCCGCGGCGATCATCCTGCTCACCGACGGCCAGACGACCACCGGACCCGATCCGATCGAAGCGGCGAAAATGGCCGCCGATCGCGGCGTGCGCGTGTACACCGTCGGCGTCGGCACCGTGGAGGGCGAGGTCATCGGCTGGGAAGGCTGGTCGATGCGCGTGCGGCTCGACGAGGATTCGCTGAAGCAGATCGCCAACGTCACGCGCGGCGCGTATTTCCATGCCGGGACGGCCACCGATCTGAAGCAGATCTACAAGGGCATGAACGCGAAGATGGTGCTGCAGAAACAGCAGACCGAGATCACGGCGCTCTTCGTCGCTGCCGCGGCGGTATTCGTCCTGCTCGGCGCGGGGCTGTCGCTCGCGTGGTTCAATCGCCTGTTGTAGGCGACGACGGCGTCTGGATGCAGTCGAGCTCGTGGACGATCACGGCGCGCAATCCCGGCTGATGTCGCGCCATACGGCCAACGTGCACTGGACGCGCGGCGATGCGCGCTTCACCGACAATCGCTACAGCCGTCGCCATGCCTGGCGATTCGACGGCGGCGCCGAGGTGGCCGCGTCGTCATCGCCGCACGCGGTGCCGGCTCCGTACTCGAGCCCCGAAGCGGTCGATCCCGAGGAGGCGTTCGTCGCATCGATCTCGAGCTGCCACATGCTGTGGTTCCTGTCGATCGCGGCGAAGCGCGGCCATCGCGTCGACGCGTATGTGGACGAAGCCGAAGGGTTTCTCGAACAGGATGCCGACGGCCGCATGTCGATGACGCGCGTCACGCTGCGCCCGCGAATCGTGTTCAGCGGCGAACCCATGCCGTCGACCGCCGACATCGCGTCGATGCACGACGAAGCGCATCACGCCTGCTACATCGCGAATTCGGTGAAGACGGCGATTGACGTAAAAATGGGGTCAGAGGACGGGTCAGAGGCGGAATTCGGTGTCGGAGGTGTAATTATTGGCGCGGCTCGTGATGAATCACGCGGTATCGCGAATAATTACACCTCCGACACCGAATTCCGCCTCTGACCCCATTTTTACGTCATCACCAGCTTGCGGTGCGCCTGCACGCTCATCAGGATGCCGAGCCCGATGAAGAGCGAGATCAGTGCCGTGCCGCCGTAGGACACGAGCGGCAGCGGCACGCCGACCACCGGCAGGATGCCGCTCACCATCGCCATGTTGACGAACGCGTACGTGAAGAACATCAGCGTGATCGCGCCCGCGAGCAGCCGCGAAAACAGCGTCGACGCGTTCGCGGTGATCATCATCGCGCGCCCGATCAGCAGCATGTAGAGCACGAGCAGCACGGTGTTGCCGATCAGGCCGAACTCCTCGCCGAACACGGCGAAGATGAAGTCGGTGTGGCGCTCGGGCAGAAAGTCGAGGTGCGTCTGCGTGCCGTTCAGCCAGCCCTTGCCGACGATGCCGCCGGAGCCGAGCGCGATCGACGCCTGCGTCGAGTGGTAGCCCGCGCCGAGCGGGTCGCGCGACGGGTCGAGGAAGGTCAGGATTCGCTCGCGCTGGTAATCGTGCAGATGCGACCACACCATCGGCCCGACCGCCGCACCGAGTGCTGCGAGCCCGACGATCACCTTCCACGACAGTCCCGCGAGGTACAGCACGTAGAACCCCGACGCGCCGATCAGAAGCGCGGTGCCGAGATCGGGTTGCCGCTTGATCAGGTACACGGGCACGACGATCAGGATCGCGGCGAACACGAAGTCGCGCCAGCGGATGCGGCCCTCGAACTTCTGGAAATACCAGGCAAGCATCAGCGGCAGCGCGATCTTCATGAGCTCCGACGGCTGGAACCGCGCGACGCCGAGGTTCAGCCAGCGGCGCGAGCCGTTGACGACCACGCCGAACATCGCGACGCCGACCAGCATCGCGACCGCGACCGTGTACAGCGGCACGGCCGCGCGCGCGAGCGTCTGCGGCGCGATGTTGGCGAACATCCACATCAGCGCGATGGCGAACGACGAGGCTCAGCGCCTGGCTCGTCTCGCGGGCGATGCTCTGGTCGGCGGCCGAGAACAGCGTCACCAATCCGATGCCGACGATCGCGAGCGCCGGGCCGAACAGCATCGAGTCGATGCGACGCGTCAGCGCTTCCCAGAGGCGCTGGACGAGCGCCATCAGTCGCTTTCGTCGTCGCCGGCGTCCGGAACGTCCTTCGCAGCGCCCGGCTCCGTCTCGCCGAGCAGGTAGTGATCGAACACCTTGCGCACGATCGGCGCCGCGGCGGCCGCGCCGAAGCCGCCGTTTTCGACCAGCACGGCGATGGCAATCGTCGGATGGTCGGCGGGCGCATACCCCATGTACCAGCGCATGATCGCGCAGGCGCTCGTCGACGTGGCGCTCCGAGTATTTCTCGCCCTTCAGCGAATACACCTGCGCGGTGCCGGTCTTGCCGGCGCTCACGTACTTCGCATCCTTGAACGCAGCGGCGCTCGTGCCTTCCTTCGCCACGCCGGCCAGCGCGTGCTTGATGGTCGCGAGGTACTCCGGCCGAAGTGCGATATGCGACGCGGGCTCGCGCGCGATCTCGCGCACCTCGCCGGTCTTCACGTTCAGGACCGACTTGACGAGGTGCGGCGTAAAGCCGACGCCGTCGTTGGCGATCATCGCGATCGCATGCGCAAGCTGTATGGGCGTGAATGCGTTGTAGCCCTGCCCGATGCCCGCTGAAATCGAATCGCCCAGATACCATTTGCGGTTCTCGTCGCGATAATTCTTGCCGGCGAAGCGCTGGCGTTTCCACTCGCGCGAGGGCAGCACGCCGGTCAACTCGCCTTCGATGTCGATGCCGGTTTTCTGGCCGAAGCCGAACCTGCGCGAGGAAGCGCGCGGTATCGTCGATGTCGGTGTCGTTGGCGAGCATGTAGTAATACGTGTCGCAGGACTGAACGATCGACTTGTACATGTCGACCGTACCGTGTCCGCCGGGCTTGTCGTCGCGAAAACGGTGCGCCTGGCCGGGAATCTGGAAGAATCCGGGGTCGTAGATCGTTTGCGTCGCCGTGCGGCGTCCCGACGTCAGCGCCGCGAGCGCCAGGAACGGCTTGATCGTCGAGCCCGGCGGGTACGCGCCGCGCAGCGGCCGGTTCAACAGCGGCTTGTCCGGCGAATCGTTCAGCTCCTGCCAGTTCGCCGAATCGATGCCGTCGACGAACAGGTTCGGATCGAATCCGGGCTTCGATACGAACGCCAGCACGTCTCCCGACGTCGGATCGATGGCGACGAGCGCGCCGCGGCGATCCCCGAACGCGGCCTCCGCCACCTGCTGCAGCTTGATATCGAGCGATAGCGTCAGGTTGTTGCCGCTGACGGGCGGCGTGCGTCGCAGCGTTCGCACGGCACGCCCGCCTGCATCGACCTCGACGTCCTCGACGCCCGTCGTGCCGTGCAACTCGCGCTCGTACGAAAGCTCGATGCCGACCTTGCCGATGTAGTCCGAGCCCTTGTAATTCGCGGTCTCGTCCCAGTCGGCGATCCGCTCGTTGTCCTTGTCGTTGATGCGGCCGATGTAGCCCACGACATGCGAGGCGATTTCGCCGAACGGATACTGGCGAAAGAGCCGCGCCTTGATGTCGACTCCGGGGAAGCGATAGCGGTTGACGGCGAAGCGCGCGACCTCTTCGTCGGTGAGGCGGGTGCGCAGCGGCAAGCTCTCGAAATCCTTCGATTCCTCGAGGAGCTTGCGGAACCGCTTGCGATCGCGCGGCTGGATTTCGACGATGTTCGCCAACTGATCGATCGTCTCGTCCAGGTTCCGGATCCGCGACGGCGTGATCTCGAGCGTGTACGCCGAATAGCTTTGCGCCAGCACGATGCCGTTGCGATCGGTGATGACGCCGCGGTTGGGCACGATCGGGACGATCGCGATGCGGTTGGTCTCGGCGAGCGTCTCGAAATGCGCGCGCTGGATGACCTGCAGGTAGAAAAAGCGCGCGAAGAGCCCGCAGAACGCGGCGAATACGAGCACGGCAACGAGCGACAGGCGGCGGCGGAAATGGTAGACGTCCCGCTCGGGATTGCGCAGTTCCGACGCGCCGAGGCCTGCGCGCCAATCGCGCGCCACGAAAGCTCGCGCGCTGCGCTCTCGACGCGAAGAGCGGGTGAGGATCGGCGCCAGGTGTCACCGGCGCGAGCCCGAGCGCGACGGCCGCTGCGGCGTCTGCAGCAGCACCGACACGAGCGGCCACAGCAGCGCGCCCACGAGTGGCGACGCCAGGTACCGCCACCCGGGCGGAGGCGCGCCGCCGACGAACCGGACGAGCAGCACGATCAGCGCGCACAGCACGAGCAGTGCGGCGACCTGGACCGCCTGCTGCCACAGCGGAAAGCGCAGCACGCGCCGGCGGAAGTATTCGGCGCCATACGCGAGGACCGCGTACGCGAGCGCGTGCTGTCCGAACACGGTGGCGTCGCCGACATCCATCAGCAGGCCGACGACCCACGCAGTGCCCACGCCGACATAGCGCGGCTCCTGGATGCACCAGTAGAGCAGCACCAGCGCGAGGAAGTCCGGCCGCCAGGTCATCGCAACGCCGCTCACGGGCGCCAAATTGGCCAACAGCCCGATCAGCAGCGACAGCAGCACGAACCAGGGCCTGGCCGGTCGCAGGATCTCCTCCGGCGACGCCGGTCCGAACGATCCGACGTGGGGCAGGACCCTCATCCCGCGCCCTCGGTACATGCGCGTCGGCGTGTCGGGTCCCGACCGCGCGCTCGGACGCCCCCTTCGGGCCTTGGCTTCGCCCCTCGCGCGCGGTCGTCCCTCATCGCGCGGCCCCGGTACATGCGCGCCGGCGTGTCAGGTGCCGACCGTCGCTCATCCGCGCCGTCCCCGCGCGCGGCCGCCCTTTTTCAGCGCATCGGCATCGCCAGGCTCCTCGGGCCGCGCGGGCAACGCTGCCGACTGCGAGAGCACGAGCAGGAATTCGCTGTGGTCGATGCCCGCCAGCGGCTTGCAGAAGATGCGCGCGAACATCTGGCCGGAATCGCGCACGACGTCGACGATCTGCGCGACGGCCAATCCCGGCGGATACGTGCCGTCGAGCCCGGACGTGACGAGACGATCACCGACGCGCAAATCCGCCGACGGCGAGGTGAAACGCAGCTCGGGCGAGCGGCCGGTGCCGTTGCCGAAGAGCACGCTGCGCGCGCCGCTGCGCTCGACCTGGACGGGAACCGCCTGGTCGCGATCGGTGAGCAGCGTCACTTCGGACATGTAGGGAAATACGCGCGTCACCTGGCCGACGACGCCGTTTTCATCGATCACGCCCGCGCCCGCCTGGACGCCGGCGCTCGTGCCCTTGTCGACGAAGACCTTCTGCGTGAACGGATCGCGGCCCGCGTAGAGCACCTGAACCGCGATCGCGGTGGGGGCGTATTGCGTGCGCACGTCGAGCAACGCGCGCAGTCGCGCATTCTCGCCCTGCTCGCGCACGTAGCCCTGCGTCGCCGGCGCGCGCGCGACGAGTTCCTGCCGGAGCGTCGCATTCTCGTCCGCCATACGGCGATTGGCGCCGAAATAACCGGAGACGTATGCAAAAGCCGCGCCGGGCATCTCCAGCGCGCGCTGCAGCGGGTACAGCGCGATCGCGACCGTCTGCCGCACGTTTTCTAGGTAACGGTAGCGCGTGTCTGCGAACAGCAGCGCAAGCGACAGGATCCCGAAGAACGCCAGCCGCGCAAGCGGACTGGGCCCGCGATTGAAAAACGCAGGGGGGTCGACGGTGATGGGACGCATGATTACCGTTCGGCGTTGGGCGTTCGGCGTCAGGCGTACTGCGGGCCGAAGTGACGCAAAGCGCCCTGGACGTCGGGCGGAAGGCGTCGAGCGCCGAACGCCCGACGCTCGACGCCCAACGACCAATCAGTCGCTCGTGAATATCGTCTGCAGCTTCTCCATGTTCTCGAGTGCCTTGCCGCAGCCGCGCACGACGCACGTCAGCGGGTCCTCGGCGACGACGACCGGCAAGCCGGTCTCTTCCATCAGCAGCCGATCGACGTCGCGCAGCAGCGCACCGCCGCCGGTCAGCACCATCCCGCGCTCCGCAATGTCCGCGCCAAGCTCGGGCGGCGTGCGCTCCAGCGCACTTTTCACCGCGGAGACGATGCTGTTCAGCGGATCGGTCAGCGCTTCGAGAATTTCGTTCGACGACACGGTGAAGCTCCGCGGAATGCCTTCGGCGAGATTACGCCCCTTCACTTCCATTTCCTTCACTTCGGAGCCGGGAAATGCGGAGCCGATGGTCTTCTTGATGATTTCAGCCGTCGTCTCGCCGATCAGCATCCCGTAATTGCGGCGGATGTAATTGACGACCGCCTCGTCGAACTTGTCGCCGCCCACACGTACCGACCCCGCGTATACCATGCCGCCGAGCGAGATCACCCCCACTTCGGTGGTGCCGCCCCCGATGTCGACGACCATCGAGCCGGTCGCATCGCCGACGGGAAGGTCGGCGCCGATCGCCGCCGCCATCGGCTCCTCGATCAGGTACACCTTCGACGCGCCGGCGCCAAGCGCAGACTCGCGGATCGCGCGCCGCTCGACCTGCGTGGACCCGCAGGGCACGCAGATGATGATCCGCGGCGACGGCGAGAACAGGCGCGAATCGAGCACCTTCTTGATGAACTGCTTCAGCATCTGCTCGGTGACGGTGAAGTCGGCGATGACGCCATCCTTCATCGGGCGGATCGCGGTGATGTTGCCGGGCGTGCGGCCCAGCATCTGCTTGGCCGCGAGACCGACTTCCTGGATCACCTTCTTTCCGTTCGGACCGCCTTCCTGGCGGATGGCGACCACGGACGGTTCGTCGAGGACGATGCCTTTGCCGCGCACGTAGATCAGCGTGTTGGCGGTTCCAAGGTCGATCGCGAGGTCGCTGGAGAAGTAGCCTTTGAAGGACTCGAACATGAAGGATGTGGACCCTGGCGGCCGCGGCCGCCTCGCTCCGGACGGAACGGGGCGCGGACCGCTCAAAATGCCCGCTATGATAACCTAAGCCGTTGTTCTTTCCGCACTGATTCGACGCACGAAAAGCGGGGTCAGACTCGACTTTTCGCGAAGTCCGACGGTACTCCGCGGCGCGTCTCCAGAAGTCGAGTCTGACCCCACTTTTCGTTCCGACCCCACTTTCGCCATGAGCTTCTCGCTCGACGACGTGGCGCGCCTCGCGCGTCTCGCCCGGATCGACATCGACGCCGACGCCGCGAACGACGTCCGCGCGAAGCTCGATGCGATTTTCGCGCTGATCGATGCGCTGCAGGCGATCGACACGGCCGGCATCGAGCCGATGGCGCATGCGCAGAATGTGACGCTGCCGCTGCGCGAGGACATCGTGACCGAAGGCGACGAGCGCGCGCGCTATCAGCAGCAGGCGCCCGCGGTCGCGGCAGGGCTCTATCTCGTGCCGAGGGTCATCGAGTGACGAGCGATCGGCGCGCTGTCCGCGGCGTTGCGTGCGCGCAAGGTCTCGAGCGTCGAGCTCGCGCGGGAAGCGCTGTCGCGCGTGAAGTCGGCGCAGCGCACGTTGAACGCGTTCATCACGATCGACGAGCAGGGCGCGCTCGATGCCGCGCGCGCGGCCGATGCAGCGCTCGCGCGCGGCGATGGCGGCCCGCTGACCGGCATCCCGATCGCGCACAAGGATGTGCTGATGACCGCCGGCCTGCGCACGACGTGCGCGTCGCGGATGCTCGAGCATTTCGTCGCGCCGTACGATGCGCATGTCGTCGCGCGGCTGCGCGAGGCCGGCACCGTGCTCGTCGGCAAGACGAACATGGACGAGTTCGCGATGGGCTCGTCGAACGAAAACTCGTTCTTCGGTCCCGCGTGCAATCCGTGGAACCCGGCATGCGTTCCGGGCGGAAGCTCCGGAGGCTCGGCGGCCGCCGTCGCCGCGCGGCTGCTGCCGGGCAGCACCGGCACCGACACCGGCGGATCGATTCGCCAGCCGGCCGCGCTGTCGGGAGTGAGCGGCATCAAGCCCACTTACGGCGTCTGCTCGCGTTACGGCCTCGTCGCGTTCGCGTCGAGCCTCGATACGCCGGGCGCGTTCGCGCAGGATGCCGAGGGCTGCGCGCTGCTGCTCGATGCGATGGCCGGTCACGATGCCCGCGACTCGACGTCGCTCGATCGTCCGCGCGAGGACTACGCACGCGAATTGCGCGCTCCGTCGCGCGCAAAGCCGCTTGCCGGCTTGCGCGTCGGACTGCCGCGCGAATATTCGGGCGAAGGCGTCGCCGCGGAAGTCGCGGCCGCCGTCGAGGCGGCGCTGTCGCAATTGCGCGCACTCGGCGCGACGACGGTCGACGTCGATCTGCCGCGCGTCAAGCATTCGGTGCCCGTCTACTACGTGATCGCGCCGGCGGAGGCGTCGTCGAACCTGTCGCGCTTCGACGGCGTGCGCTATGGCCACCGCGCCGAACGCTACGCCGATCTCATGGACATGTATTGCCGCACCCGCGCCGAGGGCTTCGGCGCGGAAGTGAAGCGGCGCATCCTCGTCGGGACGTACGTGCTGTCGCACGGCTACTACGACGCGTATTACCTGAAGGCGCAGCAGGTGCGGCGCCTGATCGCGCAGGATTTCGCGCGCGCGCTGGCGCAATGCGATGTGATTGTCGGGCCGACGACGCCGACAGCGGCGTTTGCCATCGGCGCCAACGCCGACGATCCCGTGCAGATGTATCTGAACGACATCTTCACGATCGCAGCGAACTTGACCGGCATGCCTGCGATGTCGATTCCCTGCGGCTTTACGTCCGACGCGCTGCCGATCGGGCTGCAGATCCAGGGCAACTACTTCGACGAGGCGCGCCTCCTGAATGTCGCGCATCGGTATCAGCAGGCGACCGATTGGCATTTGCGCGTCCCGCCCGGATTTGAAGCATGAGTGCGGTGATCGTGTCATGACCTGGGAAATCGTCATCGGTATCGAGACGCACACGCAGTTGTCGACGGCGTCGAAGATTTTCTCGGGCGCGTCGACAGCGTTCGGCGCGGCGCCGAATACGCAGGCGTCGGCCGTCGACATCGCGCTCCCCGGCGTGCTGCCGGTGCTCAATCGCGCTGCGGTCGAGCGTGCGATCCGCTTCGGGCTCGCCGTCGGCGGCACGATCAATCGGCGCAGCGTGTTCGCGCGCAAGAATTACTTCTATCCCGACCTGCCGAAGGGGTACCAGGTCTCGCAGTACGAAATACCCATCGTACGCGGCGGCACGCTGACATTCGCGATGGACGACGGCGAAAGGACCGTGCGCCTGACGCGTGCGCATCTCGAGGAGGATGCCGGCAAGTCGCTGCACGAGGGATTGCCGCCGGCACTCGGCGACGTGTCGGGCATCGATCTCAATCGCGCCGGCACGCCGCTGCTCGAAATCGTGTCCGAGCCCGACCTGCGCAGCGCGGCCGAGGCGGTCGCGTACGCGAAGTCGCTGCACGCGCTCGTCACGTGGATCGGCGTCTGCGACGGCAACATGCAGGAAGGCAACTTCCGCTGCGACGCCAACGTCTCGGTGCGCCATCCCGGTGAACCGCTCGGCACGCGCTGCGAAATCAAGAACCTCAACAGCTTCCGGTTCCTCGCGCAGGCGATCGAATTCGAAGCGCGCCGGCAGATCGAAGTCGTCGAAGATGGCGGCACCGTCGTGCAGCAGACGCGGCTCTTCGACGCCGATCGCAACGAGACGCGCCCGATGCGCAGCAAGGAAGACGCGCAGGACTACCGGTACTTCCCCGACCCCGACCTGCCGCCGCTCGACGTGGACGACGCGTGGATCGAGCGCGTGCGAGCGGCGATGCCCGAACTGCCGGCGGCGATGCGCGCACGGCTTGTGGCGCGACGGGAATCACCGCGTACGACGCAGCACAACTGACCGTGTCGCGCGAGCTCGTCGATTATTACGAGGCCGTCTGCAGGGAACTGCCGGCGATCGATGCCGCGTCGCGCAAGCTCGTCGCCAACTGGGTGCTCGGCGAATTTTCCGCGGCGCGCAACCGCGACGATATCGACGATCGTGTCGTCACCGATCGCGCCGGCGCAACTGGCCGCGCTCCTGCGCCGGATCGTCGACCACACGCTGTCGGGCAACATGGCGAAAGACGTGTTCGACGAGATGTGGCCCGCGCGGCGTGTCCAGGCAACACCGGCGTCTGCAGCCGTCGCGGGAACGGTCGATGCGATCATCGAACGCCGCGGATTGCGCCAGATCTCGGACACCGCGGCGATCGAAGCGCTTGTCCGACAGGTGATTGCCGGTAATCCGACAATCGTCGCGGAGTTTCGTGCCGGCCGGGAGAAGGCGTTCAACTCGCTCGTTGGCCAGGTGATGAAGGCGTCGAAGGGGAAGGCGAATCCCGGCGCAGGTCAATGCGCTGCTCAGGCGCGAACTCGGCCGCTGACCCAGCGGTCACACCATCGTCGCCGGCCGTATCCGATGCGGATCGCGCGACGAACATGACCGTTTCGCAACGCACGCGCAGGCATGAACCGCCGCTCTCTGATCCCTTTTATCGCGTTGATGCTCGTTACGACAGTGGATGCGTACGCGCCGCATCCGATGCCGGCGAAGCCCGCGCACGCGGTCTCGTCCGCGAGTGACGCGATCATCGAGCACGGCAGGATTTCGTACTACGGGCCCGGCTTCGCGGGGCGCAGGACGGCGAACGGCGAGCGCTTCGATCCCCATGCCATGACGATGGCGCATCGCTGGCTGCCCCTCGGCACGATCGTCGAGGTGACGAACGACGCGAACGGCAGGCGCGTGCGCCTGCGCGTGAACGACCGCGGTCCCGTGCCGCGCGATCGCGTCGCGGATGTTTCGGTCGCGGCGTCGAAACAGCTCGGCTTCACGCGCGCGGGATTGACCTACGCCACGATCGACGTCGTATCGATGCCGCGCGGCTAAATGGGGTCAGAGCGATTATTCGTCACGCAATATTCGCGACGAATAATCGCTCTGACCCCATTTCGTTTCGCTTCAGAACGCCGCGGTTCCCATCGGCATACGCGCACCGGTTGATGCGCGCTGCATCAAGCGTGGAGCGGCTTGAACCGCTGACGATGCGGCCGCGCGCCTTCCTCGCCGAGGCGTTTGCGCTTGTCGGCCTCGTACTCGTGAAAGTTGCCTTCGTAGAACACCCACTTCGAGTTGTCCTCGGCGGCCAGGATGTGCGTCGCGATGCGATCGAGGAACCAGCGGTCGTGCGAGATCACGAGCGCGCTGCCGGCGAATTCCGACAAGGCGTCTTCGAGCGCGCGCAGCGTCTCGACATCGAGATCGTTCGACGGCTCGTCGAGCAGCAGCACGTTGCCGCCTTTCAGGAGCGTCGCTGCCAGATGCAGCCGGCCGCGCTCGCCGCCGGACAATTGCCCGACGTTCTTCTGCTGGTCGCTGCCCTTGAAATTGAAGCGGCCGAGATAGGCGCGCGACGGCATCTCGAACCTGCCGACGGTCAGGATGTCGAGGCCGCCGGAAATCGCTTCCCACGCCGTCTTGTCGTTCGGCAGCGATTCGCGCGTCTGATCGACGACGGCGAGTTGCGCGGTGTGGCCGATCACCACCTCACCAGCGTCCGGCTTTTCACGCCCGGTGATCAGGCGGAACAGCGTCGTCTTGCCGGCGCCATTGGGGCCGATGACGCCGACGATCGCGCCGGGCGGCACCTTGAACGACAGATCGTCGATGAGGACGCGCTCGCCGTAGCCCTTGGTGACGTGCCTGAATTCGATCACCTCGTTGCCGAGGCGCTCGGCGACGGGAATGAAGATCTCCTGCGTCTCGTTGCGTTTCTGATGCTCGTACGACGAGAGCTCCTCGAAGCGCGAAATCCGCGCCTTGCTCTTGGCCTGGCGACCCTTCGGGTTCGTGCGCACCCACTCGAGCTCCCGCTGCATCGCCTTGATGCGCGCCGCCTCCTGCCGGGATTCGCGCGCGAGCCGCTCTTCCTTCTGCGTCAGCCACGACGTGTAGTTGCCTTTCCACGGGATGCCGTAGCCGCGGTCGAGCTCGAGTATCCATTCGGCGGCGTTGTCGAGAAAGTAGCGATCGTGCGTCACCGCGATGACGGTGCCGGAAAACTTCGCCAGAAACTGCTCGAGCCATTCGACGCTTTCCGCATCGAGGTGGTTGGTCGGCTCGTCGAGCAGCAGCATGTCGGGCTTCGACAGCAAAAGCCGGCACAGCGCGACGCGGCGCTTTTCGCCGCCCGAGATCTGGCCGATCCTCGCGTCCCACGGCGGCAGCCGAAGCGCATCGGCGGCGATCTCGATTTGCACCGACGAATCGGCGCCCGAGCTCGCAATGATCGCTTCGAGCCGCGCTTGCTCGGCTGCAAGCGCGTCGAAGTCGGCGTCGGGCTCGGCATAGGCGGCATAGACAGCGTCGAGCCGGGATTTCGCGGCCAGCACTTCGCCCATGCCTTCCTCGACGATGCGCCGCACCGTCGCGTCCGGGTCGAGCTTCGGCTCCTGCGGCAGGAAGCCGACGCGCATGCCGGGCATCGGCACCGCCTCACCTTCGTAATCCTTGTCTTCGCCCGCCATGATTCGCAGCAGGCTGGATTTGCCGGAGCCGTTCAGGCCCAGCACGCCGATCTTGGCGCCGGGGAAGAACGACAGTGAAATATCCTTGAGGATGACGCGTTTGGGCGGGACGACCTTGCCCACACGATTCATCGTGTAAACGTACTGAGCCATTGGGAATTGCGAAACGCGCGGTCGGAAAGCGCGATTATCGCAGGCGAGGCAACGCTCGCGGCGCGCCGCTTACGGCGAAAAGGGGAGAATGAAGCCCGGTGTCACAGGTGTAATCGAATTACACCTCCGACGCCGAATTGCGATTTCAGCGTGAGTTCGTGAGCGCCATGCCGACCGGCTGGCTCGCCGAATACCGGCCGTCGCTCGACGTGATCACCGAGCCGTTCGGATTGCGTAGCTCGTGGAAGCGCTGCTTGTCGGATTCGTAGCGCGCGGCAACGGCGGCCGATTCCTTCTTCTTGCCGGCGATGAGCTCGTTCTGGCGGCCGAGTTCCTCGTCGATCGTCTCGATTTCGCGCTCGATCGCGCCGGGAACCGGCCGCGGTGCGAACGTGGCCTTCCGGCCTCGAGTTCCTCGCGCCGCTTCGTCATCTGCGCGATGAAAGCCGTGGCCGACTGCACCTGCCCATCGATCGTCGCGACCGCACGCGACCTGGCGAGATCGATTTCGCCTTCGTTCGCGTACGATTCGACCAGCGCGCGATCGCGCCGCTCGGCGATCACGCGTTCGCGATCCGCATCGCGCATCCGCTGCTCTTCGCTTTCGGTCTTCGGCACGCGCTGCTGGACGACGGGCCGCGCCTGCTCGGTTTTCTTCACCGTGAGGCCGCTGCGGCTCAGCTCGTAGTTCGCGCGGTTCACCGCATCGACGGGAAGCTGATCGCTGTAATGGACGACGCCGCGCTCGTCGGCCCATTTGTAGAGCGCGGCATGCGCATTGGCGGCGATCGTGATGAATACCGCGCCAAGGAACAGCGCCACGAAGAGCGCGCTCGATCCGCGCATGCCTTCGGGTGGCGACGCGCTTGTCGCGGCCTGTCGGGTGCTGCGCTCGTTGCGGTTCGATGCCGTGGTCATGTCGTCCTTCGTTCGTTCGATGCCAAGCGTTCGTCCCTCAAGGCGCGCCGTAGCGCGCGCGGTACGCGGTAATCGCCGGACCGGCGGCCGCGAGCGCCGGCCGATCGGCGATGAATGCCATCACGTCGTCGAGCGTCGCGATCGCGACGACGGGAATGCCGTAGCTGTCGCGAACGTCCTGCACCGCCGACGTCTCGCGCTGGCCTTTCTCCATCCGGTCCAGTGCAATCAATACGCCCGCAGGCTGCGCACGATGCGCACGAATCAGCGCGACCGATTCGCGTACCGACGTGCCGGCCGTGATGACGTCGTCGACGATCATCACGCGACCCTGCATGGGCGCACCGACGACGCTCCCGCCTTCACCATGATCCTTCGCTTCCTTGCGATTAAAGCTGTAGGGCAGATTGTGACCGCGGGCGGCAAGGGCGATCGCCGTCGCGGCCGCAAGGGTGATCCCCTTGTACGCCGGCCCGAAGAGCTGGTCGCATGCAACGCCCGAAGCGAGCAGCGCTTCGGCATAGAACTCGCCGAGCCGGCCGAGACTCGCGCCGTCGCAGAACAAGCCTGCGTTGAAAAAGTAAGGACTCTCTCGCCCCGCCTTGGTAATGAATTCACCAAACCGAAGCACGTCGCGTGCCAATGCGAATTGCAGAAACGCCTGACGGAAATCGGTCATCGTCGAAACGTCTTCGTAGGATGCGGCGAAGTATAGCGTTGGATCACCCGGCCGCTCCGGTAAACTCGGCGGCTTTTCGGAAGCCTCGCGCATGCGCATCATCACGCTCAACGTCAACGGTCTGCGGGCCGCCGAGCGCAAGGGCTTCGCGCGCTGGCTCGCGCGCGCCGAGCCGTGGGACGTCGTGTGCCTGCAGGAAATCAAGTGCATCGCCGGCGACGTTCCGCGCTCGCTGGCGGCACCGCGGAAATGTCACGCATCGTTCCATTCCGCGCAGCGCAAGGGCTACAGCGGCGTGGCGGTTTATGCGAAGCATCCGCCGCGAATCGCAACCGGCTTCGGCCACGCCGAGTTCGATCCGGAAGGACGGTATCTGCAGGCCGACTTCACCGACTTGTCGATCGTCAGCCTGTATCTCCCGTCGGGATCGAGCGGACCCCATCGGCAGGCATCGAAGTTCCGCTTCCTCGATGCATTCCTGCCGCATCTCGAATCGCTGGTCGGCAGCGGCCGCGAAGTCGTCCTGTGCGGCGACTGGAACATCGCGCACCAGCCGATCGATCTTCGCAACTGGCGCGCCAATCAGAAGAACTCGGGGTTCCTTCCCGAGGAGCGTGCGTGGCTCACGCGCGTGTTCGACGACCTCCGGTTCGTCGACGTATTCCGGCGTGTCGATGCGCGCCCCGACCAGTACACGTGGTGGTCGAACCGCGGCCTTGCCTGGAAGAAGAACGTCGGGTGGCGCATCGATTACCAGATCGCGACGCCGGGCATCGCGGCGACGGCGCACGCGGCATCGATCTACAAAAATCGCCGCTTCTCCGATCACGCGCCGCTGATCATCGACTACGACTACGTCCTCCGGTGAACGGGCGGCCGCAGCGCGCATGCTGAGAATCGCGCGACTGACGCTGTCGCGCGGCGCACGGCGTCTGTTCGACGCCGCCGATCTCACCGTACACAACCGCCACAAGGTCGGCCTCGTCGGCGCGAACGGGTCGGGCAAGTCGAGCCTCTTCGCGGCGATACGCGGCGAGCTCGTCGCCGATGCCGGCGTCATCGAGCTGCCTCCCGGCTGGACGCTCGCGCACGTCGCGCAGGAAACGCCGGCGACGCCGATGCCGGCGATCGAATACGTGCTCGACGGCGATCGGGAGTTGCGCTTGCTGGAGCGCGCGCTCGCCGATGCCGGCGCGCTCGACGGCGTGCATCTCGCACAGCTCCATCATCGATTCGAGGCGATCGGCGGCTACGGCGCGCGGGCAAGAGCCGCAACGCTTCTGGCCGGCCTCGGCTTTACCGAAGCGCTGCAATCGCAGCCGGTCGAGCGGTTTTCCGGCGGATGGCGAATGCGGATCAATCTTGCGCAGGCGCTGATGTGCCGCTCGGACCTGCTGCTGCTCGACGAGCCGACGAATCACCTCGATCTCGACGCGGTGCTGTGGCTCGAGGACTGGCTGCGCCGCTACGAAGGCACGCTGCTGCTGATCACGCACGATCGCGATTTCCTCGACGGTGTCGTCGACACGATCGTCCACGTCGATGCGGGCAAGCTCACGTCGTACACCGGCAACTATGCGCAATTCGAGCGCGAGCGCGCGGCGAAGCTTGCCTTGCAGCAGTCGGCATACGTGAAGCAGCAGCGCCAGATCGAGCACCTGCGCTCGTACATCGACCGTTTCCGCGCGAAGGCGACGAAGGCGCGGCAGGCGCAGAGCCGCATCAAGGCGCTGGAGCGCATGGAGGTCATCGCCGCGGCGCACGTGGACAGTCCGTTTTCGTTCACGTTCGCGCCGGTCGATGCGGCCGCGCGCCAGCTCGTGCACCTCGACAATGTCACGCTCGGTTACGCCAACGCGCCGCCCGTGCTGCGCAATGTCGACTGGGGTGTGCTGTGCGGGGCGCGCATCGGGCTCCTCGGCGCGAACGGCGCCGGAAAATCGACGCTGCTGAAGGCGCTCGCCGGGACCTTGCCGCCGCTTGCCGGCGACCGATCCACGTCGCAGCACCTGCGGCTCGGCTATTTCGCGCAGCATCAGGTCGAGCAGTTGCGCGCCGATCAATCGCCGCTGTGGCACCTCGCGCGGCTCGAGCCGCGAGCGCGCGAACAGGAATTGCGCGATTACCTGGGCGGCTTCGATTTTCGAGGCGACATGGCGAGCGCGCCGGTCGCGCGCTTTTCGGGCGGCGAGAAGGCGCGGCTCACGCTGGCGCTGATCGTTCGCGAGCGCCCGAACCTGCTGCTGCTCGACGAGCCGACGAATCACCTCGACATCGAAATGCGCGAGGCGCTGACCGAAGCGTTGCAGGACTACGCCGGCGCGCTGATCGTCGTCGCGCACGACCGGCATTTGCTGCGTGCGACCGTCGATGAGCTCTGGCTCGTCGCCGACGGCGCCGTCACACCGTTCGACGGTGATCTTGACGACTATCGCGCGTGGGTACTGGATCGGGCCCGCCGCGGCGCGCGTGCGGGCGACGCCCCGGCGGATGCGGACAAGCCGTCGGCGGAGCGCCGCGCGCAAAAACGCGACGAGGCGCAAGCCCGGCAGAAGCGCGCCGACGCGCGCAAGCCGCTGCTCGCCCGGCAGGCGAGCGTCGACCAGGATCTCGCGCGCCTTGGCGCCGAAAAGGCGGCGCTCGATGCGTGGCTTGCGTCGAGCGCCGCGTATGCCGAAGATGCGAAACCGCAACTCTTGGCCGCGCTCGAGCGTGCCGGCGAGCTGACGTGGACGCTCGCGCGGCTCGAAGCGGAATGGCTCGAAATCGCCGAGGCGCTCGACGCCACCTAAATCGGTGTCGGAGGTGTAATTATTCCGAGTAACGATTCGGAATAATTACACCTCCGACACCGATTCACGCGAGGTACGGGCCCGGCCGGTAGAAGAGATAGATCGCGAAGCCGAGCGTTTCACGCCCGAAGCGCAGATAGGCATCGCGCCAGCGGCGAATGCGCTCGAGCATTTCCGGCACGTCGGGATCGTCCGGCTGCTCGCGCGCGTAGCGCTCGACCGAGCGGCAGTACTTCCACTCGTACTCATCCCACTCGTCGCGCGAGGCGGTGACGGCGTGCATCGGAATCAATCCGGCCTCGACGCCCGCCTGCACGTTGCCCGCGTGATTGAGGTACTGGCCCGCGTCGCCGCCGAGCAGCGACAGGTATTGCGCGTGCGGGCGCTTGCCCCAGAAGCCTTCGCCGATCATCACGTAGCCGCCCGACTTGGTCCACGATTTGAGGTGGCGGCAGATACCCGCCATGCCGCCCGGTATGCCGCCGGCGCCGAGCATGACGGTCAGGTGGAACGTCTCCGGATCAGCCTGGAATTCGGCGATGTCGACGTTGTCGAGATGCAGGCGGCCGAGCGCGCCCGTCCATTCAGCGCGCTCGCGCGCCGCATCGAGCATCAGCGACGAATTGTCGATCGCCATGACGCGCGCGCCGAAGCGCTCGATGATGCGCAACGCCAGTTCGGCGCGTCCGCAGCCGAGATCGAGGACGCGTGACGACGCCTCGAGCGGCAACAGGTCGAGCATGCGCTCGATCTTCGCCGCGGAAATCGGGTTGCAATGATCGTGGTCGCGATGCGCGATCGCGCTGAATTTCTGGCGATTCATGCTCGAACGTTACACCGGGCGGCCGACGGCGTCCGGCACGGCGCCGTTTTCCTGGCGCCACGGCGCCACGCGGAAGAGCAGCGCCATCCCGGGCAGCGCGAGCAGCGTGCACAGCAGGTAGAAATCGAGCCATCCCGTCTGCTCGACGATCCAGCCGGTCGATGCGTTGATCACCGTGCGCGGGACGGCCGCGAGGCTCGTGAACAGCGCGTATTGCGTCGCCGTGTACCGCGGATCGGTCGTTCGCGCAATGAAGGCGGTGAACGCCGCGGTGCCGAGTCCGACGCCGAGCGCCTCGACGCCGATCACGAGCGCCAGCAGTGCGCGATCGGGCCGGTTGACGTACGCGAGCCACGCGAAACCGAGAATCGACGTGAGCTGCACGACGCCGAACAGCCACAATGCCCGATTGATGCCGATCTTCACCATCCACAGCCCGCCGAGCAGGCCGCCGACGACACTCGCCCACAGGCCGGCGTTCTTCGCGATGAGCCCGATGTCCGTCTTCGTGAAGCCCATGTCGAGATAGAACGGCGTCGCGAGCGCCGTCGCCATGCTGTCGCCGAGCTTGTAGAGGAAAATGAACAACAGCACGGTGAGCGCGTCGCGCCAGCCGTTGCGCGTGATGAATTCGTGGAACGGCTCGATGACCGCCTCGCGCAGCGTGCGCGGGCGTCCCTTGACGAGGAGCGGCTCGCGGACGGCGAGCGTCATCGCGATGCCGGGCAGCATGAAAAGCGCGGTGACGACGTACACGCTCGACCACGGAAGGCGATCCGAGAGGATCAGCGCGAGCGCACCCGGCACGAGGCTCGAGATGCGATACGCGTTGACGTGGATCGACGTGCCGAGGCCGAGCTCCGGGTCGGGCAGAATCTCGCGGCGGAACGCATCGAGCACGATGTCCTGGCTCGCCGAGAAGAACGCGACGATCGTCGACAGCGCGACGATCGACCAGATGTCCTGCCGCGGACCGAGCACGCCGAAGAGCGGAATCGCCGCGAGCAGCACGACCTGCGTGACCAGCATCCAGCCGCGGCGGCGACCGAAGGCCGGCAGCGCATAGCGATCGAGCAGCGGCGACCACAGGAACTTCCACGTGTACGGAAGCTGGATCAGCGCGAAGAAGCCGATCGTCTTCAGGTCGACGCCTTCGGTGCGCAGCCACGCGGGCAGCAGGTTGATCAGCAGGTACAGCGGCAGCCCCGAGGAAAAGCCGGTGAAGACGCAGATCAGCATCCGCCGGTTGAAAAGCGCCTCGCGCCATCCGCTTCGCGTCGTTGGGCGCGCAGCGGGCTTCGGCGGCATCGCCGCTCGCTGCGCTTCCGCGAAACCGGTAAATCGCGAGCTCGCCGGTCACGTTGGGCGCAAAGCGCACCGGCCGGCCCTTGGCGAGGACGACACGATCGAGGACTGCGTGCCCGCGCGCTTCGAGGAACGCGTCGAAGTCCGCGACAGTGCACAGGTGAATGTTCGGCGTGTCGTACCACTGGTACGGCAAGGCGCTCGACACCGGCATGCGCCCGCGCAGGATCTGCAGCCGGTGCGACCAGTGGCCGAAATTGGGGAACGTGACGATCGCCTCGCGGCCGACGCGCAGCATCTCCGCGACGATCGCCTCGACGCGGCGCATCGCCTGCAGCGTCTGCGACAGGATCACGACGTCGAACGCTGCGTCGTCGAACCCGGCGAGCCCGCGCTCGAGGTCGCTCTGGATGACGTTGATGCCATTGCGCACGCTCGCGAGCACGCCCGCGTCGTCGATCTCGATGCCGTAGCCGCTCGCGCGTCGCTGCGCGGCGAGATAGTCCAGCAGCGCGCCGTCGCCGCAACCCAGGTCGAGCACGTGCGCGCTGTCGGCGACCCAGCTTCCGATCGTCGCGTAGTCGGCGCGCGCGACGCCGACAGGGCTCAGGGACGCGATTTCCCGAGCTCAAACGTCACCGCCCATCGCCATCCGCTCGAACCACGCGCGCACGACGGCGTGGTATTGCGGATTGTCGAGCAGGAATGCGTCGTGGCCGTGGGGCGCGGCGATTTCCGCATACGAGACGTCGCGTCGCTCCCGCACCAGCGCCTTCACGATCTCGCGCGAGCGCGACGCGGGGAAGCGCCAGTCGGTCGTGAACGACACGACGAGGAAGCGACAGGTCGCGCTCGCCAGCGCGCGCGCGAGATCGCCGCCCGTGCGCGTCGCGGGATCGAAGTAATCGAGCGCCTTCGTCACCCGGAGGTAAGCGTTCGCATCGTAATACTCGGCGAATTTTTCGCCCTGGTAGCGCAGGTACGATTCGATCTGGAACTCGGGCGCGAACGAGAACTTGAGGCCCTCGCGGAGCTGGCGGCCGAATTTCGCCTCCATCTGCTCGTCGGAAAGGTACGTGATGTGGCCGATCATCCGCGCGACGCGCAAGCCCCGGCGCGGCTTCACGTCGTATGCATGGAAGTTGCCGTCGTGGAACTCGGGGTCGGTCATGATCGCCTGACGCGCGATCTCGTTGAACGCGATGTTCTCGGCCGACAGGTTCGGCGCCGCGGCGATCACGAGCGCGTTGCGGATGCGCGCCGGATAGCGGATCGCCCAGTCGAGCGCCTGCATGCCGCCGAGGCTGCCGCCCATCACCGCGGCCCACTGCCCGATGCCGAGGCGATCGGCGAGCTGCGCCTGCGCGTCGACCCAATCCTCGACCGTCAGCAGCGGAAAATCGCTGCCCCATGGCTTGCCCGTGCCGGGATTCGTCGAAACCGGTCCGGTCGAGCCGAAGCAACTGCCGAGGTTGTTGACGCCCACGACGAAGAAGCGCTCGGTGTCGAGCGGCTTCCCGGGCCCGACCATGTTGTCCCACCAGCCGACGTTGTCCGGGTCGTCGGCGTAGAAGCCGGCGACGTGATGCGAGGCGTTCAACGCATGGCAGATCAGCACCGCGTTCGAGCGCGACGCATCGAGCGTGCCGTACGTTTCGTAGGCGAGGTCGTATTGCGGCAGCGTGCGCCCGCAGGCGAGCGGCAGCGGCGCGTCGAAATGCGCGGTCTGCGGAAGGACGGGACCGACCGAGCGGTCGGGCGTGGCAACGGAATCCGCGTCGGCGGTGGTCGCTGAAAACGATGGCATCGACGCGCATCGTAGCGCAACCGGATAATTACACCTCCGACACCGATTTCAGCCGTTCAGCTTCTCCAGCAGCGCATTGAGCTTGTCGGGCTCGTCGATCCGGCGAATCCGCTCGATCAGCGCCGCGCCGCTCGACACGTCGGTCTGCAGCACGCGCTGCTTCACGCCGAGCAGATGCGACGGGTGCATCGAGAATTCGCGCAGCCCCAGTCCGAGGAAGAGACGCGTCAACTGCGGCTCGCCGGCCATTTCACCGCACACCGCGATCGGCACGTCGGCCTTCGTCGCGCCGCCGATGGCGAGTCCGATCAGGCGCAGCACCGCCGGATGCAGCGGATCGTACAGATGCGACACCGCCTCGTCCGAGCGGTCGACCGCGAGCGTGTACTGGATGAGGTCGTTCGTGCCGATCGACACGAAATCGAGCTTTCTCAGGAACGCGCCGATCGACAGCACGGCGGCCGGAATCTCGATCATGCCGCCGACCTTGACATCGGCGTTGAACGGCACGTTCTGCTCGCGCAGCGTTTCCTTCGCGCGCGCGATCATCGCGAGCGTCTGGTCGATCTCCGAGACCGACGCGAGCATCGGGATCAGGATGCGCACGTTGCCATAGTGCGTCGCGCGCAGGATCGCGCGCAGCTGCGTCAGGAACAGCCGCGGCTCCGCGAGGCAGAAGCGCACGGCGCGCAGTCCGAGCGCGGGATTGGGCGCGACGCGCGCGAGACCGTCGAACTGCTCCGCCTGCTTGTCGGCGCCCAGGTCGAACGTACGGATCGTGACCGGCTTGCCCTGCATGCCGGCCGCCGCCTTGCGAAACGCCTCGAACTGCTCGTCCTCGCTCGGCAGTCCGGACCGATTCAGGAACAGGAACTCGGAGCGGAACAGACCCACGCCCGTCGCGCCGTTCTGCAGCGCCTGCTCGATGTCCTCGGGCAGCTCGATGTTCGCCTGCAGCTCGATGCGGATGCCGTCGAGCGTCTCCGCGCGCTTGCTGCGCAGCCGCTTGAGCTTTTGGCGCGCGAGGTCGAACTCGTTCTGTCTCAGCCGATATTCGGCGAGCACCGCGCGGTCGGGATTGACGATGACGACGTGGCCGCTGCCGTCGACGATCAGCATCTCGCCGTCGCGGATCAGGTGGCGCGCGTTGTGCGTCGCGACGACCGCCGGCACGTTGAGGCTCCGCGCGACGATCGCCGTGTGCGACGACGCGCCGCCAAGATCGGTCAGGAACGCGCCGAAATGGTGATGCTTGAACTGGATGACGTCGGCCGGCGACAGGTCGTGCGCGACGAGGATCGTCTGCTCTTCGGCGCTCGGCGCCGGCAGCGTGCCGGGACGGCCCATCAGGCGCTTCAGCACGCGCTCGCCGACCTGAACGACGTCGGCCTTGCGCTCGCGCAGGTACGAATCCTCGATCTGCTCGAACTGCTCGACGAGAACGTTCATCTGCAACGCGAGCGCCCACTCCGCATTGCAGCGTTGTTCGGCGATGATCCGTTTCGGCGCCTCGGACAGCGTCGGGTCGTTCAGGATCATCCAGTGCACGTCGAGGAACGCGCCGAATTCGCCCGGCACGTCGCCGCTCGTCAGCGCGGCGTGCAATCCCTCGAGCTCGCGCTGCACTTCCCGCACGGCCGTGCCGAAGCGCTCGATCTCGCGCCGGTACCTGCGTCTGCGGAATCGTGTAATGCGCGACTTCGCGCGTCGCGTGCGATACGAGCTGCGCGCGTCCGATGGCGATGCCGCCCGAAACACCGATGCCGTGCAGCGCGAAGCTCATGATGGACCCCCACGCTTGCGGCTGTCGCCGCTGCGCTGCCCCCGGTGGGGGCGCTATTCGCGCCTTGGGGCGGCCCGGCGGCGCTCAAAGGACCCCCACGCTTGCGGCTGCCGCCGCTGCGGTTACCGGTGTTCGATTCCGTCGCTCAGGAGCGATACGATCGCGGTCATCGCCGCGAGCTCGTCGGGTCCATCGATTTCGACGCGAAGCGTCGTGCCCACTGCCGCCGACAGCAGCATGACGGCGATGATGCTGCGCGCGCTCGCGCGCCGCACGCCGCTGACCAACGACACATCGCAACGAAAGCGCGATGCGATTTGCACGATTCGTGCACAGGCGCGGGCATGGAGCCCGTTCGGGCTGGTGATCTCGATTTCGCGTATCTGCATGTCCATCCATTCGCTGATCGGGAAACGCGCTGCCGTCACCGGGGACGAGAGCCTCCCTATGGAGCGGGGACATCATGCATTGGTTCCATCGAGATTTCATGATGCGCGGCATTCGATCCGTGCTCACTGGCCCTCGCCGAAGCAATCGCGGACGAGCGCGCAGATCGCTTCCATCGCCTGCTCCTCGTCGGGGCCCGCGGTCTCGATCGTGATCTTCGATCCCTTGCCGGCGGCGAGCATCATCACGCCCATGATGCTCTTGGCATTGACCTTGCGCCCGTTGCGCATCACCTGGACATCGCTGTCGAATTTCGCGGCGAGCTGCGTCAGCTTCGCCGACGCGCGCGCGTGCAAGCCCAGCTTGTTGACGATTTCGATTTCGCGTCGCTGCATGCGTGGGGCCCGGTCAGATGTGAAGCACGCCTTCGCAGCCGCCGGAGATGGCCTTCTTGACGAGCGTGTCCATCCCCTTCGTCCGGTACGTGAATGCCCGCACGAGCATCGGGAGATTCACGCCGGCAATCACTTCGACGTGACCCGGCTGCGCGAGCTTGACCGCGAGGTTGGACGGTGTTGCGCCGTACAGGTCGGACAGCACCGCGACCCCTTCGCCGGTATCGAGCGCCGACACGGCGGCCTTCGCCTTCGGCAGCAACACGAGCGGATCGTCGTCGGGTGCGACACGAAACACGTCGAACTGCGGCGGTCGCGCGCCCAGCACGTGCGTGACGGCGTCGACGAGGCTTTCGCCCAATGCGCCGTGGGCAACGATCAGGACGCCGATCATGCCGACGCGCAAGCGGAGAGCAGCGCGGTGGCGAACAGGTTGCCGACGTCGAAGCCGGACTGCTCGGTGATCTCGACGAAACACGTCGGGCTCGTCACGTTCACTTCGGTCAGGAACGCGCCGATGACGTCGATGCCGACGACGAGCAGGCCGGCGTCCCACAGCGGCTTCGCAAGCGCCTCGCCGATTTCGCGATCGCGCGCCGACAGCGGCATGGCAACGCCGCGTCCACCCGCCGCCAGGTTGCCGCGCGTTTCGCCGGGCTTCGGGATGCGCGCGAGCGAATACGGGACGACGCTCGCCGGCGATCAGCAGGATGCGCTTGTCGCCCTCGCTGATCTCGGGAATGAAGCGCTGCGCCATGACGGTGCGCGAGCCGAGCTGCGAGACGGTTTCGACGATGACGTTGCGGTTGGGGTCGGAGTCGCGCACGCGGAACACCGACGTCCCGCCCATGCCGTCGAGCGGCTTGACGATGACGTCGCGATGCTCGTCGATGAACGCGCCGATCAGCGCCGCGTCGCGCGTGACGAGCGTGGGCGGGATGAGCTCGCGAAATTCCGCGATCGCGAACTTCTCGTTGTAATCGCGGATGCCCCGCGGCCGATTGAAGACGCGCGCGCCCTCGCGCTCCGCCGCTTCGAGCAGGTACGTCGAGTAGACGTACTCCATGTCGAACGGCGGGTCCTTGCGCATCAGCACCGCCGCGAAGCTCGCAAGCGGTCGGTCCTCCGGGTCGCCTGCCGTGTACCAGTCGTGATCGTCGGCGGAGAGCTCGAGCGGACGCACCCGCGCGCGCGTCGCACCGTCCCGCCAGTAGATTTCGCGCTGCTCGAGCGCAAACACGCGCTGGCCGCGCGCCGCGACCGAGCGCATCATCGCGATGCTCGTGTCCTTGTACGCCTTCAGCAGCGGCAGCGGATCGAGGACGAACGCAAAATCCATGAGGACGGCAGCGGACGGGGAGGAGCGGTCATCGTACCGCATTCACCGGCGCCGCCGCGCTCCCGCTCCTCGTCGCCGCTTCCGATCCGCCGCTGCCCTCGATCCTCGATCCCTGATCCTGATCGCCCTGCCTGATCCTGTGATCCCTGATCCCTGATCCTCAGCCCTCGTACTTGAACGAGAGCTGCAGCCGCGTGCGGTATGCGAGCACCTTGCCGTTCTCGATCTTGACGTCGAGCTTCGTCACTTCGGCGATCCGCAGATCGCGCAGCGACTTGCTCGCCGTCTCGACGGCATTGCGCGCCGCGTCCTCCCACGATGTGTCGCTGCTGCCTACGACGTCGATGACGCGATAGACGCCTTCCGTCGATGCTGAAGCCATGATTGTCTCCTCGTCGAAGGGTCGAACTGCCGGATGAAATGCTGCGCCCGCGCTGCCGGTGGTCAACCGTCGGGCGTCTGCTCACGATACCCATTTGGCCTTCGATGGACAACCGCCCGGGTCGATATTGCGCAAGCCCGGGACGCGTCGACGACGACGCCGGTTGCTGCCGATGCCTCGTCAGCCCGCCCGCTCCGGCAGCGTCTCCCGCCACGGCATCAAGTGAATCGTGTCGGCGAGCAGCGACGCGCCGGCGCGCACGCCGATCGCAATGCCGTTTCGCCGCGCGACGTGCGTCGGCACGCGCAACGTAATGTGCGCATCGTTGGTGTCGGCGACGCGAATGCCGATCGTCGTGTCGTCACCGAGCGTCACGCATTCGCTGACGATGCCGAACACCGGATTCTCGTGCTCGCCGCGCGAGGGCCGGTCGCGCCGGTGCAGCACGATGCCGCTCACCGGAATCGTCCACGACACGCGCGTTCCGGCGGCGAATGCCGGCGCGTGCGCGACTTCCAGCACGAGACCCTGCCATTCGAGCAGCGTGCGGCCGGTGGGCGCGTCGTGCGCGCGCACAACGCCTTCGAAGACGTTGCGCAGATCGACGAGCCGCGCGACGAGCGCATCGGAGGGCTTCGTCATCACGTCGTGCGGCGTGCCGATCTGCAGCGTGCGGCCGCGGTAGAGGATGCACATCCGATCGGCGAGCATCGCCGCTTCGTCGAGATCGTGCGTGACCAGCACGATCGGCATCGCGAGCGTGCGTCGCAGTTCGGCGAGCTCGCGGTAGAGCTTCTGCCGGGTGACGCGATCGACGGCGGCGAACGGCTCGTCGAGCAGCAGCACCTGCGGATCGCGCGCGAGCGCACGCGCCATCGCGACGCGTTGCTGCTGGCCGCCGGAAAGCTGCGCCGGGCGCCGGTGCTCGAGTCCCGCGAGGTGAACGCTCGCGAGGAGCTCGCGCGCACGGGCAGCGCGCGCGACGCGCGGGCGATGGCCCAACGCGGCCATGACGTTGCCGAGCGCGGTCAGGTGCGGAAACAGCGCGTATTGCTGGAACACGATGCCGACCGAGCGATGCTGCGGGGTGGCGTTGATGCGCCGGTCGCTATCCAGCCACACGCCGCCGCGCGCACGTAATGCGGCCTCGCGCCCCGCGCTCGAGGCCGGCCACACAGCGCAGCAGCGTCGATTTGCCGCTGCCCGACGGTCCGGTCAGCGCCAGCACTTCGCCCGGCGCACACTCGAACGTCGCGTCGAGCGGAATCGGCGCCTGCTGCGCGACGCGCACCGCCAGGCGGCCGTCATCCACGCGCAGGCTCCGTGCGCCACGACGTCGAGTACGCGATCACGATCGCGAGCAGCGACAGCACGAGCAGCACCGCGGCCATGAGTCCGGCCGCCGACGTGTCGAACGCCTGCACGCGGTCGTAGATGGCGATCGCGATCGTGCGTGTCTCGCCGGGAATGTTGCCGCCGACCATCAGCACGACGCCGAATTCGCCGAGCGTGTGCGCGAAGGTCAGCACCAGCGCGGACAGCACGCCGGGCCAGGCGAGCGGCAACTCGATGCCGGTGAAGATCCGCCACGCGACTCATGCCGCAGCACGCGGCGGCCGGCCGGATGTCGGCGGGAATCGCCTCGAACGCGCGCTGCATCGGCTGGATCGCGAACGGCAGGTTGAAGATCAGCGACGCGGCGAGGAGGCCGGCGAAACTGAACGCGAGCGGATGCCCGAGCAGCGCAACGAACGCGCGCCCGAGCGCCGATTGCGTGCCGAACGCGGACAGCAGGTAGTAGCCGAGCACCGTCGGCGGCAGGACGAGCGGCAGCGCGAGCGCCGCTTCGGTGAGCCGCCGCCCGGCGAAACGGCGCCATGCGAGCGCGCGGGCGATCAGAATGCCGATCGGCAGCAGGACCACGACGGTCCAGCCGGCGAGCCTTAGCGATAAAGTGAGCGCTTGCCAGTCCATCGTCATCCCGGTGCGCGGTGCGCGCTTGCGGGCGCCGTGCTCGTCGTCGGCCGAGGCGGCAGATCGAACCCGTAGCGCTCGAAAATCGCGCGCGCGGCCGGCTGCTGCAGGTATGCGTAGAACGCGCGCGCCGTCGCATCCGCGCGCGGCAGCAGCACCATCTTCTGGACGAGCGGATCGTGTCCGGACGCCGGCAGGAGCGCGTGGCGACCGAGCGACGCGATCGCCCCCGCCCGCACGAGCGAATACGCGATGATGCCGCCCTGCGCGGCGCCGCTGGCGGCGAACTGCGCGGCCTGGCTCACGTTTTCGCCGAGCACGAGGTGCGGCTCGATCGTCTTCCACAAGCCGGCGCGGGTGAGCACTTGCTGAGCGGCGCGGCCATACGGCGCGTGCTCGGGATTGGCAATCGCGAACTTGGACAGGCGCCCGTCGGCGAGCGCTGCGGCGACGTCGTGCAACTGCGGATCAGGCGCGATCGGCGAATCGTTCGCGACGAAGAGCGCCAGCCGGCCGATCGCGTAGACGACGCCCGCATCGAGCGTTCGCCGCTCGCGCGCCAGCGCATCGACGTACGACGCGTCGGCGGACAGGAACAGGTCGAACGGTGCGCCGTCGGCAATCTGCCGGCGGAAATTGCCGGACGAGCCGAACGACAGCCGCACCGCGTGCCCGGTCGCGCGCTCGAACGCGGCGGCGATCTCGGGCAGCGCGAACTGCAGATCCGACGCCGCGGCGATGTTCGGAACGCTCGCTCGCCTGCGCGGCGAACGGAAGAACGAGCGCGCCGGCGAGCAGCGTCGCGATCGCGGCCAGGCGCCGTATACGATCGTACATAACGAGCCGGCGACTATAGCGCGCACCCGGACGACTGTCCACGCGCCGGAGTGGACGGACGCGAGACAGCGACCGGCGTTTGGTGTTCAATGCACGGGCCCGATTCGAGGGACCGCCGATGAAAGCTGCCCGCGACACGTATTTCCCGCGCTGGAAACCCGGCGCCGGCGCCGTCGTCGCACCCGACGAGCGCCTGCCCACGCCGCAAACGCTGGCACTCGGGCTGCAGCACGTCGTCGCGATGTTCGGCTCGACGGTGCTGGCGCCGCTCCTGATGGGCTTCGATCCCAACGTCGCGATCCTCTTCTCCGGTGTGGGCACGCTGATCTTCTTCGTGCTCGTCGGCGGCCGGGTCCCGAGCTACCTCGGATCGAGTTTCGCCTTCATCGCCGTCGTGGTCGCCGCGACGGGCTACGGTGGCAGCGGGGCGAACGCGAATCTCGGCGTCGCGCTGGGCGGCATCATCGCCGCCGGCGCGCTGTATGCCGTCATCGGCGCGATCGTGATCGGCATCGGCTACGGCTGGATCGACCGGTTGATGCCGCCGGTCGTGACCGGGAGCATCGTCGCGGTGATCGGACTCAATCTCGCGCCGATCGCGGTGAAAGGCGTATCGGGGAGCGCGCTTGCGACCTGGGTCGGCCTCGCGACAATACTGATGGTGGGGCTGGTCGCGGTCCGCGCGCCGGGACTCGCGCGGCGATTGCCGATACTGCTCGGCGGCATCGGCGGCTACGTGCTGTACGCGATTTGCGCGAACGGCATCGGGCTTGGCGCGCCGATCGATTTCTCGAATGTCGCCGCGGCCGCCTGGATCGGGCTCCCGCGGCTGACGGCGCCCGTCTGGAACGCGCAGGCGATCGGCCTCATCGCGCCGGTGGCTGTCGTCCTGGTCGCCGAGAACCTCGGCCACATCAAGGCCGTGGCCGCGATGACCGGGCAGAATCTCGACGCCTACCTCGGCCGCGCGTTCGTCGGTGACGGCCTCGCGACGATCGTCGCGGGTGCCGGCGGCGGCACGGGCGTCACGACGTACGCCGAAAACATCGGTGTCATGGCGGTGACGAAAGTCTATTCGACGCTGCTCTTCGTCGTCGCGGCGCTGTTTGCGATCATCCTCGGCTTCTCGCCCAAGTTCGGCGCGCTCATCATGACGATTCCCGGACCGGTGCTGGGCGGGCTGTCGATCGTCGTCTTCGGCCTGATCACCGCGACGGGCGGCCGCATCTGGGTGCAGAACCACGTCGACTTCTCGCGCGCAAGAAATCTCATCACCGCCGCCGTTACGCTGACGCTCGGCGCCGGCGATCTCGCGCTGAAGCTCGGCGGCTTCACGCTCGGCGGCATCGGCACGGCGACCTTTGGCGCGATCGTGCTGTATCAGCTTTTCCGCGAAGCACCGCAATCGGTGTCGGAGGTGTAATTCGGCGTGGTCGGCATCGGTGCGGTGCAATTATTCGCGCAGCGCTGCGCAAATAATTACACCTCCGGCACCGATTTCTTCAGCAGAGGAGTCACCGCCGCCAGATCGCCTGCGCAGGCCCTCTCCACCCTGGCCTCCATGCGGCGATAGCGGCGCACCACTTCCGTGCCGGCCGGCGTCAGGCGCGTGCCGCCGCCGGATACGCCGCCCGCCTCCGTCGTCACCACCGGCGTCTCGAAGCAGCGGTTCATCGTATCGACGAGAAGCCAGGCGCGCCGGTACGACATGCCGAGCGCCCTGGCGGCCGCGGTGATCGACCCGTTCGCGCCGATCGCTTCGAGCAGGTCGATCTTGCCCGGACCGATCGCGATGTCGTCGCCCAGCACGATGCGAAGGCGGAACCGGATTTCGGGAACGAGGCGCGTCATGTCGCGGCAAGCATAGCGCCTTGCGGGATCGCGCTTCGATCCTCATGTTCGATGAATCGTCCCGTGAACAACGAAAGTTCGACCATGAAGCGAGTCGTGGCGGTACACCCAAGTCCCCAAGGGCATTGGGTCGGTGACGGATTTCCGGTGCGAAGCCTCTTTTCGTACCACGCGCAAGGCGCCGACTTCAGCCCGTTCCTGCTGCTCGACCACGCAGGACCAGCCGAATTTCCGCCGGCCGAGCGGCCGCGCGGCGTCGGCGAGCATCCGCATCGCGGGTTCGAGACGGTCACCATCGTCTACCAGGGCGAGGTCGAGCATCGCGATTCTGCGGGCAACGGCGGCAGGATCGGCCCGGGCGACGTGCAGTGGATGACCGCGGCGTCGGGCCTGATGCACGAGGAATTTCATTCGCAGGCGTTCACGCGCACCGGCGGCACGATGGAAATGGCGCAGCTCTGGGTCAACCTGCCCGCGAAGGACAAGATGTCCGCGCCGCATTACCAGCCGATCGTTGCCGCCGACATTCCGAGCGTCGAGCTTGCCGACGGCGCGGGTCGCGTTCGCGTGATCGCGGGAAGCCATGACGGCCATCGCGGGCCGGCGCGAACGTTCACGGACATCAACGTGTGGGACGTCCTGCTGCGCGCGGGCAAGACGCTCGCGCTGCAGACTGCCGGACGGGCATACGGCGGCGATCGCGCTTCTTCGCGGCGCGCTGAAGGTCAACGGCACGCACGCGGCGAGGGCCGCGCAGGTCGTGCAGTTCGAGCGCGCGGGACAGGACGTGCGGCTCGAGGCCACCGAGGACGCGACGTTTCTCGTGCTCACCGGCGAGCCGATCGACGAGCCGATCGCGGGCTACGGACCGTTCGTGATGAACACGCGCGAAGAGATCGCGACCGCGGTGAAGGACCTGCAGGAAGGGCGATTCGGCCAGTTGGCGACGGCGTGATCCGGCACCTGTGTCGGGAGACGGACAACCGCGGATGCGGAATGCGGAGGTGACGATGGCAACAACGCGACGACTTACTCGAGGGACAGCGCGCGCTCGTCACGGGCGCGAGCTCGGGCATCGGCCGCGCGATCGCGCTGGCATTCGGTGAAGCCGGCGCCACCGTGCTCGTCGATTTCCTTGCACCCGAGGACGCGGCCACCGAAGTCGTCAGCGAGATCGAGCGCAACGGCGGAACGGCCGTCGCGGTGCACGGCGACGTTGGAAAGCCCGCCGACTGCATCGCGCTCTTCGAGGCGGCGCGCGCGCATTTCGGCGGCATCGACATTCTCGTCGCGAACGCCGGGATTCAGCGCGACGCGCCGTTTGGCGACATGACGCTCGCCCAGTGGCAACAGGTGATGGACGTCAACCTGACCGGCCAGTTCGTCTGCGCGCAGGAAGCCGTGCGCCAGTTCCGGCGACAGGGACGCGACGCGAGCCGATCGCGCGCGCTCGGCAAGGTGATCTTCACCAATTCGGTCCACCAGGTGATTCCGTGGGCCGGCCACGCGAACTACGCGACCGCGAAGGGCGGACTGAAGCTGCTGATGCAAACGATGGCGCAGGAGCTCGCGCCCGAAGGGATTCGCGTCAATGCGATCGCGCCGGGCGCGATCCGCACCAACATCAATCGCGCGGCGTGGCAGACGAAGGAGGCAGAGGCGAGCCTGATCCGCCTGATTCCCTACGGCCGCGTCGGCGACCCCGAGGACGTGGCGAAGGTCGCGGTGTGGCTCGCGTCGGACGAATCCGACTACGTCGTCGGCACGACGCTCTTCGTCGACGGCGGGATGACGCTCTACCCGGCGTTCCGCGATGGCGGGTGACGGCCGTCGGCTTTTCTTCGACGGCGCAACGACAGCGCCGCGGGCACGAGGCCGCCGACAACGAGCGCCAATGTTCCGGGTTCCGGCACGCTTCCCGGCGGCGGCGTTACGGCCGAATAGTCGTGGCCGCTCGCTGCGACCAGCGTGAAATCGCCGAGCGGCTGCAGCGTTGCGGTCGACGTGTGCATTGCGTCGCCGTCGAAGCTGCAGGACGAAATTGCGGTGTCGTTGGGTCCGACATTGCATTCACCAAAGAACGACAGGCCTACGGCCAACTCGAACGGTTGCAGGATCGCGAGCGACAGCGTGACCGGAGCGAACTGAACGGCCAGAGGTTGATCGCCCGTATTCCCCGGGATGTCGATGCGATGAGATCCCCTGCCGCATAAATTGAAATCGGGATCGTTGAAGACGAAGCAGTCGTCGAGCACCGTGATGCTCGACTGGACGCCGGTGACCGGATCGGTCAGGACAATGCCCGCGGAGAGCTCATAGGCGAAGAAGCTGTTCGCGTTGTTGATCGCCAGAGTCGAATTCTGGAAGTCGAGATCCAGAGCGAGGTTCGCGCTGACCGGCGCGCCAGGAACGAGCAGACTGCCCGCGTTGGGAAACGCTGTCAGGAAGTCGTCCCAAAACGCCGAAATCAGGACCGAGCTGGAGGCACCCGCTATCGACGAGGCCGGAGGCGTCAGGCCGCTACCGCTTCCGCCGACGCCGAGCGTTCCGAAATCCGCGAATCCGGCCGCCGACGCGCTGGCAGTCGCGCCGTCGCTGCCTATGGCGCCCTTGCTCACCGACGCCGAAGACGGCGCGTCGACGTTGGTCGGGTTCTGCTGGTCCTGAAAATTACCGCCGGTCGCGCCTCCCGTTACCTGGACGTCCACGCTCGTGAACGGAATCCCGTCCGCCAGCGTCGTGGCCGGTGCTGCGAGGAAAACGAACGCGGATAAGCAAGTTGCGCAAATACCGGTCGAGCGCGGGAAATGGATGCTCATCGTTTCGCTCCTTCCGATCTGCTTCGTTTCGCAGTCCGGCGCCTCGCTACATGCGCTCGTCAGCACGCGACGTCGCGGGTGCAGCCCGGCAGTTGCACGACGGTCCCTTCCGTCGACAGGTGTCCACTCGCATCGAAGGCAATCCGGACCGAGAACGTGATCGGCATGATCGGATTGGGCGGAATCGCAGCGACGCGAGCGAACTACGTCGCCGATTGACGGTTGCGCATGGCGTGCTACTGGCAGCGATTCGGCGGCTCGCCGGGTCCGCCTTCGAGACACGGAACGGCGCTCAGGTACGTGTAGATCGCGACCAGTTGCCGCTCGGTCATGTGCTGGAACGACGGCCACGGCATCACCTGCAGCACGTCGCCGTTGAAGGGCGGCAGCAGGCATTGCGGGGCGTTCGTCGGACAGTTCGGGTGCGCGTGATCGAGGTCCGCGCCGGTGCGCAGGATTTGAAGGAATTCGCCGAGCGGGCGTCCGCCTTCCGGCAATCCGGTCTTGTCCGGCGTCAGATTGCGCGACACGATGTGCACCGCGCCGTTCGGACTCGGGAACACGCCGAAATCCTGGCCGCCGCCGAGATACGTCGCGGGATTGATCTGCTTCGCGCCGAGGAACGGTCCCTCGGGCGGTTGGCGCAGATACGGATTGCCGCTCGGCAGGAATTCGGTTGCCGGATCGTGCGTGTGGCATCCGTTGCAGTCGACGAGCACGTTCACGACCCCGCCGGAACGAGATCGAAGAATGCGCGGAAGAACGTTCGCGAAAAGACATCGAGCTTTTCGACGTCGCGTCCGCGGTAGATCGGCAGCTTGCCGGTGCGACGCGTCGACGACGCGAGCGTCGTGAAGTAGCCGAAGGCAACGCCCGGGTCGACATCGCCCTCGTCGACGCGGTACCAGAGCACGCGCCCCGTCCGCGTCGACGCCCATGCCGCAGCAAGGGTGCTCTTGCCCGCGCCCGGCTCGGCGGCGATCCACGTCGCGCCCGCGCCGGTGGCCTCGTCGAGGAGCCTGCTGAGGCGCGATCGAACGAGCCAGTTCGACGCCCGGGGCGGCGACAGCTTGGCGAGCCGGGTCGAAGGCATCCCGGCGCTGCGTCGGTTCCTCGTCGCCGTCATGCAGAAACCGGCGGTCGCGACCGGCCGGCGTGCGGAACCTAGACGGCTCGCGCTTCGGCAGCGCCTTCAGCAGCGGCGCGATGATGTCCATCGGCAGCGGGAAGACGATCGTCGAGTTCTTGTCGGCGGCGATCACCGTCAGCGTCTCGAGATAGCGAAGCTGAATGGCCAGCGGCGCGCCCGACAGCACCTGCGCCGCCTCGAAGAGCTTCTGCGCCGCCTGCATCTCGCCTTCGGCGTGAATCACCTTCGCGCGCCGCTCGCGCTCCGCTTCGGCCTGGCGTGCGATCGCGCGGATCATCGTCGGATCGATGTCGACGTGCTTCATCTCGACGTTGGCGACCTTGATGCCCCACGAGAGCGTCTGCACGTCGAGCGTCTGCTGGATGTCGATGTTGAGCTTCTCGCGCTGCGAGAGCATCTCGTCGAGATCGTGCTTGCCGAGCACCGAGCGCAGCGTCGTCTGCGCGAGCTGCGACGTCGCCATCAGGAAGTTCTCCACCTCGATGATCGCCTTCTGCGGATCGACGACGCGGAAGTACACGACCGCGTTCACCTTCACCGAGACGTTGTCGCGCGAGATCACGTCCTGGCTCGGCACGTCGAGCACGACGGTGCGAAGCTCGACGCGCACCATCTGCTGGATGCCGGGGATCAGGACCACGAGGCCCGGCCCCTTGACCTTCCAGAAGCGGCCGAGCTGGAACACGACGCCGCGCTGGTATTCGCGCAGCACGCGCAGCGACGACGTGGCGAGCAGCACCAGCAGGAAGATGACGATCAACGGACCGATCAGTGCCATTTATGCTCCTTCGTGACCGGTATCGAGGTCATCGGATGATTGCTCATTACAGGTCGCCGGCGGGTGCGACGAGCGGCACGAGCGCTTCCATGCCGACGACGCGGATCTTCTGGCCGCGCGCGAGCCGCGACGCGGTGCGCACCTGCCACGTCTCGCCGCGAATGTTCGCCCAGCCCGTTTCGCTTGCATCTTCCAGCATTTCGCCGTCCGCGCCTATCAGCGAGCGAACGCCGCTGACGATCGGCGCCCGGCGCGCGCGCACGGCCATGCGCACGACCGTGATGACGAAGGCGGCCGTCACGAGCGCGAGCAACGCGATCAGCGAGCGCGGAACGCCGAAACCGGGAACGTCGGTATCGATCAGCATCAGCGCGCCGATCACGAAGGCGGCCACCCCGCCGAGGCCGAGCGAGCCGTACGCGGGCACGAACACTTCGGCCACCATGAACGCGATGCCGATCGCCATCAGCGCGAGGCCCGCGTAATTGACCGGCAGCAGGTGCAGCGCGTAGAGCCCGAGCAGCAGCGCCACCGCACCCATCACGCCGGGAAACACGAAACCCGGATGGCCGAACTCGAAGATCAGCCCGTAAACGCCGAGCAGCATCAGGATCATCGCCACGCTCGGATTGGTAATGATGGCGAGCGCGCGGAAGTGCCAGTCCGGCTCGAATGCCGCGATCGGCGCGCCGGCGAGGTGCAGCACGCGCTCGCCGCCCGCGACGCTCACCTTGCGCCCGTCGAGCTGGTGCAGGAGATCCTGCTCGTCGGTCGCGATCACTTCGACGACCTTCTGTTCTTTCGCCTCGGTGGCCGAGAGGCTGGCGGCTTCCGTGACCGCCTTCTCGCCCCATTCGGCGTTGCGCCCGCGCAATTGCGCCAGGCTGCGGATGTACGCGGCGGCATCCTGCATCGCCTTGCGCTCGTGGACGTCGGCGGGCGGGCCTTTCTTGCCGTCCGTTTCGGTGGGAGCCGGTGACGGCGTGAAGCCGATCGACACCGGCGACGCGGCGCCGAGATTCGTGCCGGGCGCCATCGCCGCGACATTGCTGGCATAAAGAATGAACGTTCCCGCACTCGCCGCGCGCGCACCCGACGGCGCGACATACGCGACGACCGGAATCGTCGAGGCGAGCAGGTCCTGGACGATGCTGCGCATCGACGTGTCGAGACCGCCTGGCGTATCCAGGCGCAGGACGACGAGTTGCGCATTTTCGCGCTTGGCATGCGCGAGGCCGCGCTGCACGTATTCGGCGGTTGCCGGACCGATGACGCCGGTGACATTCAGCGTGACGACGGGTGCGGGGGCAGCGGCTCGCAACGCCGGCGCTGCGAGCGCAAGCGCTACGATCAGCAGGAATCGAACGACGCTCATGACCAGGGGTAATTGGGGTCAGAGCCAATATTCGGCGCGCATCATGCGCCGCATATTACGGCTCCGCCCCGATTATCCCCCGGTGCCGCGCGCCGGCAACGCGCTGCGACGCAGGACCGGGCGTTCGCCGAATGCGGGTTTCGCGGCGGCCTTCGCGAGATCGAGCGCGACTTCGAGCGCCTTTTCGAGTTGCCGGTCGTGTCCGGCGAGCGCGTCCTGCGGCGCGTTGTCGATCTCGATTTCCGGATCGGTGCCGTAATTCTCGACGGCGAAGCCGACATCGGTGAACCAGAACGAAAACTCGGGTTGCGTCGTTTCGCTGCCGTCGACGAGCTTGTGACGCGGATGGATGCCGATGACGCCGCCCCACGTGCGCGTGCCGAGCAGCGGGCCGATCTTCATCAGCTTGAAGCAGTGCGAGAAGATGTCGCCGTCGGAGCCCGCGTGCTCGTTCGTCAGCGCGACGACCGCGCCGGCCGGCGACTCCATCGGATAGGGCTCGGGCTGTCCCCAGCGCGTGAGGTCATAGCCGATGCGCCGGCGCGCCACCTTCTCGAGCAGTAGCTGCGACACGTGGCCGCCGCGGTTGTAGCGGACGTCGACGATCAGCGCATCGTGATCGCACTCGGTGCCGAAGTAACGGTGGAATTCGGCGAATCCCGCCGACATCATGTCGGGCAGGTGCAGATAGCCGACGCGTCCCGCTCGATTGCGCATGCACCCAGTCGCGATTGCGCTCGACCCACTCGCGGTAGCGCGCCGGCACTTCGTCGGCGAGCGTCGTGACGAGCACCCGCCGCACCGCCGCGGAGGCAGGACTTGCCAGCGTGAGCTCGACCTTCGTCTTCGCCTGATGCACGAGCAGCGCCTGCGGCGGCCGTTCGCGCGATACGGTCTGGCCGTTGACGGCGACGATCCGCTCGCCGACCTGCGCCTGCACGCCGATCGCGTTGAGCGGCGAGTCGGTGCCGGCATCCCACGGATCGCCGCTGACGATGCGCTCGATCGCGTAGCTCGCGCCATCGTCGGCGAGCCGCAGCTCGGCGGCGAGATGGCCGAGCGACACGGGCGGCGGCTTGCGGTAGTCGCCGCCCATTTCATACGCGTGCGACGTGCCGAGCTCGCCCTGGAGCTCCCAGATGAGGTCGGAGAGCTCGCTGCGCGTCGAAATGCGCTCGAGCAGCGGCTCGTAGCGCCGATAGACCGCCTGCCAGTCGACGCCCGACATGTCGGGCACCCAGAACTGGTCGCGCTGCAGCCGCCACACTTCGTGCAGCATCTGCGCCCACTCGCGCGGCGGCTCGACCGACGCGCGCACGCGCGAAAGATCGATCCAGCCGCTCTTGCGCGAAGGCTCGTCGCCCGGTTGCGGCGCGCGCTCGCGCGGATCGGGCTTGCGATCGGCGCGGATGGCGCGCAGGCGCTTGCCTTCGCGCAGCACCAGCGTCAGGTGATCGTCGGCGATCTCGAAACGATCCACCCGGTCGACGAGGATCTCGCTTTTCATCGTGCGGAAATCGAAGAGCTCGAGGCGCCCCGGCAGATCCTTGTGCCCGCCGCGGCCATGCGCGCCGGCGACCGGCATCACCGTCCAGACGACCTTGTCGCCCGCCACCCCCGCGATCTGGCCGAAGCGCCCCTCCGGAACCGGAAACGCGGCGACGCGTCGCGCGATGCCGTCGAGATCGACGCGCAGCGCGACCGGCGGCGCCGGGGTCGCCGCGCGGGCCGCTTTCGCTTCGTCGTCCTGCATGCCCTTCGGCTCGGGCTCGAACGGCGGCCGCTCGTCGGCCTTGAGCGCGATCAGGTACGGCCGCGCCGCGCGCGGGAAGCTCAACTCGAACTGCACGTTGTCGTACACCGGGTCGAACGTGCGCAACGACAGGAAGTACAGATACTTGCCGGTCGGGTCGAACGCCGGATCGTAGTCGCGGAATTCGGGATCGGTGACGAGCGTGCTCTTCGCATTGGCGACGTCGAAGAGCTTGATCGCCGAATGCCGCGGACTGGTCCAGAACGTGTACGCGAGCCACGCGCCGTCCGGCGACCAGGCGACATCCTCGGAGCGGCCGCTGTCGCTGCGATCGATCACGTCGTACGTGTTCGCGTCGAGATCGGCCACCAGCACCTCGTGCCGGTGATTCGTGATCGCGATCCTGCGTCCCGCCGGCGCGGCGCGCATCGCGACGACGTGCCCGACATCCCACGGCAGCGTCCTGACCTCGCCCTCGTGGAAGACGACGAGGCGCTCCTCGCGCGTTTCGTCGCTGATCGCGACGAGCGTTTCGCCATCCGCGAGCCATTGACCGTAGCGATAGCGAACGCCGTCGGGAACGCCGTGCTGGCGCGTAGCACCTTCCCACAGCGCGAACGTGAAGAGCTTGCCGCGCGCCTCGATGGCGAGGCTGTGGCCCGCCGGATGTACGGCGAAGCCGGCGAGGTTGTCCGCGGCGTCGACGAACTTGCGCGCCGCCTGCGTGCGATGCGACGGCACGTCGATCGCCAATCGGCGCGTCGCATTCGTCGCCGGATCGAACAGCCAGATGTCGGCGCCGCACTGATACACGACGCGCCGTCCGTCGGTTTGCGCGCTGCGTGCGTAAAACTCGTCGTGGTCGGTGTGCCGGCGCGAGTCGGAGCCATCGGGGCGACACGAATACAGATTGCCCACGCCTTCGGCATCCGACAGGTAGTAGATGCGCTCGCCGATCCACATCGGGCTCGTGATGTTGCCGGCGAGCTCGCGCATGCGCCGGAACTGGCCGCTGCCCGTCGCGTCGATCCACAGATGGCCGGCCGTGCCGCCGCGATAGCGCTTCCAGCGCGCCGGGTCGGCCGTGTTGCGCCCGATCACCTTCGCGTCGCCCGGGCCGAACGCCAGGTGATTGACCTGGCCGAGCGGGACCATCTCCGGCATGCCGCCCTCGACCGGCAGCGTGAACGCGCGATAGTTGCGAAAGAACGGCTGTCCGTACGTGCTGACGAACAGGATGCGGCCGTCGGGCGTCCATCCGCGCACCATCACGTCGGGGCCGAGCCAGGTCATGCGGCGCGCCGTGCCGCCTTCCGCGGACATCAGGTACACCTCGGGATGCTGCTCGTCGCGGCCGACGAACGCGATCCACTTCCCGTCGGGGGACACGGCGGGCGTCGACGGCTCGCCGAGTCCGGCGGTCAGGCGCCGCGCTACGCCGCCGCCCGCGCCGACGCGCCACAGGTCGTCGTCGCAAATGAAAACAACGGTGTCGTCACGCAGTGCGGGATGTCGCAGGTAACCGGCTTGCGCCATGATCGGGCTTCAAAAAATGGTCGAACCCGTGATTTTGCCCGATGCGTCGCGAACGGCGCGCGCGAATATTCGCTAGAGGGGGATCGCGTAGCGCTCGAGGAAGGCGAGATCCGGCTCCGTGCCGAGCCCCGGCGCATCGGTGAGCGACGCGCAGCCGTCGACGATGGTCGCAAGCGGTCCGCATGTCGACGAACGCAACGGATTGGGATTCGCGTCGACTTCGAGCCGGCCGTCGCCGCCCGCCGCCGCGAGCCAGTGCGCCGAGGCGAGGAGCCCGACGCCGCCGCCGAGATAGTGCGGGCAGAGTCGCCGGCCGGCGGCTCGCACCGCGCCGCGCCAGCGACAGGTTCCTGCTGAAGCCGCCCCATTTCGCCATGTCCGGCTGGATCACGGCGAGCGCGTCAGCCGCAAGCGCTGCATCGAACGCCGCGTCGCCTGCGATGTTTTCGCCGGCGGCCAGCGGAATCGCCGTTGCTCGACGCAATGTCCGCCATTCGGCCCACGGTCGATCCGCGCGCAGCGGCTCCTCGAGCCAGTGCGAGCTCGAAGCCTTCGAGCCGGCGCGCCATGTCGATTGCCGTGTCGAGCGAAAAGGCCTGATTCGCGTCGACCATCAGCTCGACTTTCGCCCCCAGCGCCTGCGCGGAGCGCGCGCAGGTTGCCAAGATCGCGATCGCGGCCGAAACCGATCTTGAGCTTGAACGCGCGTGTAGCCTTCGCGGCGCTTCGTGTCGGCGACGTTGCGCGGCATCGTCGGGATTGAGCCCGCTGGCATAGACGCGCACCGTCGGCGACGTGCCGCCCAGCATGCGCCACAGCGGCTGCGCGCGCGCGGCGCGCATGGAGGTCCCACAGCGCGATGTCGATGCCGGCGATCGCTTGCGCAAAGGGCCCCGGCTCACCGGACTGCAATGCCAGAACGGACGTTTGCCCGGTGAGCGATTCGAACGCCTCGGCCGGGTCGGCGAACCGCTGCCCGATCGCCAGCGACGCGAGCACGCCGTTGATGAGCCGCGCGCGATGCTCGGCGCCGACCGCCGGAAAGTTGCACCACGCCTCGCCCCAGCCCGACGACGCCGTCCGCGTCCTCGGCGCGCACGAGCACCATTGGCCGCTCGCGCATGACGCCGAACGACGTCACGATCGGCGTTTGCAGCGGGTAGCGGAAGACGCGCGCGGCCAGCGTGCGGATGGAAAGCGGATTTGCAGCGCTCACGGCTTCAGATCCATTTCGAGATGAATGTAATCGCCGCGATACGTGACTTCGGCGAGATAGATCACCGTTTCGTCCTTCGCCTGGCACACGCGCCGCACCTCGGCCACCGGCGCATTGACGGGAATCCCGAGATGGCGCGCGACGGTGACGTCGGCGGTGCCGATTTCGAGCGTCTGCCAGCGCATGGACAATCTTCACGCGCGGAAGGTCGAGCAGCACCGGGACGACGGTTTCGCGCCGGAAGCGCCCGGGCGCCATCCGGAAGACGCGCTCGTCGAGATAGATCGAGATCACGCAGTACGCCTCGCCGTTGCGCGAATGGACGCGCCGCATGAACCGGTAGCGCGGCGCGGGCGTGCCGTCGCGCGGAAACAGGCGCGGCGATGCGGCGGCTTCCTCGATCAGCGTGAGGTTCGGCGTGTCGTCGCGATAGACGTCGGCGAGCGCCTGCAGGCGTCGTCTCGAGCAGCAGCCGCTTGTCGCGAATCGGCTGGCCGGTGACGAACGTGCCGCGCCCGCGCTGCGCCGGACACGAGGCCATCGCGCGCCAGCACGCTCCATCGCCTGGCGCACCGTCACGCGCGCGACGTCGAACTCGCGCATCAGCGCCTCGAGCGACGGCAGCTTCGTCCCCGGCGGCCACTGATTGCGCGCGATGCGCTGCCGGAACACGTCGGCGAGCTGCGCGTAGCGCGGCATCGGACTGTCCCGAAAAAGCGCCGCTTCCCCGCTGGCTGAACCCTTGTGCATAACGTTCCATCTATAGTACCTTTGGCTCTCCGAAGGCCGCAATCGATGCTCCCTGGACCGATGCCCGTGCTCGCGCCGCATAGCGCTGATCGCCGTGCCTTGGCTCATCGTCATCGCGCATCTGGTACGCGATCGCGTATTCGGGGCTCGTCAATCCGTCGCTGGTCCCGACGCCGCACCGCGTCGCAGCGCGGTTCTGGGAGCTGCTGACGACGGCCCGGCTGCCGCTCGACATCGCGATGTCCACCGAGCGCGTCTTCGTCGGCGTCGCGCTCGGCATCGCCGCTCGCCGTCCCGGTCGGGTTCGTGCTCGGCTGGTACCGCAGCGTGCGCGCCTTCATCGATCCGCTGATCAACTTCTTCCGCGCGCTGCCGCCGATCGCGCTGATCCCGCTCGTCATCGTCTACTTCGGCATCGGCGAGATCGGCGAAGATCGTCGATCCTGTTCTACGCGTCGTTCTTCGCCGGCGTGATCGTCATGTACGAGGGCATCGCGCAGATCAGCCCGATCTACGTGCGCGTGTCGCGCACGCTCGGCGCGACCGACGCCGAGATCTTCCGCAAGGTGATCGTGCCGCTGACCGTGCCGCACCTGCTGACGGCGCTGCGCGTGGCGCTCGGCGTCGCCTGGGCGACGCTCGTCGCCTCCGAGCTGATCGCCGCGCAGCAGGGCCTGGGCGCGCTGATCCAGAACGCGTCGTCGTTCTTCCAGCTCGACATCATCTACGTCGGCATCATCTGCATCGGCCTGATCGCGCTCGCGATGGACCTCGTGCTGCGCGCGGTTGCGCGCCGGCTGGTCGCGTGGCAGGAGCGCATCGCGTGAGCGCCGCAGCTGCACGCGGCGAGCCGCGCGCGCATCGTCTTCGATCACGTCTCGGTGGAGTTTCCGTCGGCAGCGGGCGGCTTGCGCGTCGTCGACGACGTGTCGCTACGACATCGCGCGACGGCGAGTTCGTCGTCGATCATCGGCCCGTCGGGCTGCGGCAAGACGACGATGATGAACATGGTCGCCGGCTTCGTGCAGCCGACGCGCGGGCAGCGTGCTGCTCGACGGCAAGCCGATCACCGGCCCCGGCCCCGACCGCGGCGTGATCTTCCAGGAATACGGCGTCTTTCCGTGGCTGACCGTCGAGCGAGAACATCGCGTTCGGACTGAAGCTCGCGCGCCAACCGCGCCGGCGACGGCCGAGCGCGAGTCGATCTGCGAGCGCTACATGGCGCTGATGGGACTCGCCGATTTCGCGGACGCGTGGCCGAAGACGCTCTCGGGCGGCATGCGCCAGCGCCTGGCGCTCGCGCGCGCCTACGCGGTTCGCCCGCAGTTCCTGCTGATGGACGAGCCGTTCGGCGCGCTCGACGCGCAGACGCGCAGCGCGATGCAGGACCTGCTGCTCGCAGGTGCTCGCAGCGGAAGGCAAGACCGTGATGCTGATCACGCATTCGGTCGAGGAGGCGATCTACCTCTCCTCGCGCATCGTCGTCATGAGCGCGCGCCCGACGCGCATCCGCGAGATCGATCGACGATCCCGTTCGCGTATCCGCGCGACGGAATCGCTGCACGAAACGCGCGCGTTCGGCGAGCTGCGCTCGCACATCCGCGAGCTCGTGATGCAGGAATACGCCGCGCAGGCAGCGGCAGGCGGCACGGCAACGCCGACTGACCAACGAGGAGGAGACACGCATGAGCATCGAATCGCAGGACGTTCCTGCAAGCGGCCGCGGCAGCGGCATCGGCGCTGGGCGCGGGCGTACTCGGCGCGCCGGCGATCGCGCAGGCGCGCACGAAGGTGAAGGTCGGGCTACCTGCACACGCTCGCGGTCGACGGGCAGATCTGGCTCGGCATCGACCGCGGCGCGTTCGCGAAGCACGGCGTCGAGCTCGAGCTCGTGCAGTTCACGACCGGCCTCGAGCTCTTCCAGGCGATGATCGGCGGCAGCATCGACATGCTCGCGACCGGCGCGGTGATCTCGAACTTCCCGGCGCGCGGGCAGGGCAAGATGTTCCTCATCAACGACGTCGAGTTCGCGACCGCGCAGCTGTGGGTGCGCGAGGACCGGGCATCAAGACGCTTCGCCGACCTCAAGGGCAAGAAGATCTCGACGACCACCGGCACGACGGCGCACGTGTTCCTCGACACGGCGCTGCGCGCCAACAACATCGATCCGAAGGACGTCGAGATCGTCAACCAGCGCATGTCCGAGGCGGTGACGTCGTTCATCTCCGGCGCGGTGCCGGCGGTGGCGCTGTGGGTGCCGTTCAACATCACGGTGCGCGAGAAGGTGCCGGGCGCGAAGATGCTGGTCGATGCATCGGCGTACTACCCGAAGGCGGCGATCGTCGGCGGCTGGGCGGCGCGCGAGGATTACTACGACAAGAACCGCGACGGTGCTGCGCGAACATCATCCGCGGCTGGGCGGAGGCGAACGACTACATGATCGCCAATGCCGACGCCGGCGCTCGACGACGCTGCAGAAGAACCACTACCAGCAGGTGCCGCTCGTCCGACCTCAAGGAGCAGTTCAAGGCGCAGAAGATGTTCACGTCGGCGGACTGGAAGAAGCTGTACGCCGACGGCACCGTCACGAAGTGGCTGCAGCAGGTGACGGACTTCTTCGTGCGCTTCGGCGGCATCCAGAACCCGGTGCCCGCGTCGAAGTACTTCGATCCGAAGCTCTACCTCGAGACGATCGCCGGCTGACCGCCGCGCGGTGGACGCGTTCGACTACGTCATCGTCGGCGCCGGTTCGGCGGGCTGCGTTCTCGCCAACCGGCTGTCGGCGGACCCGGTAACGCGCGTGCTGCTGCTCGAGGCCGGCGGCCGCGACCGCCATTTCTGGCTGCACCTGCCGGTCGGCTATTTCCGCACGATCTACGATCCGCGCTTCTCGCGGCTGTTCGACACCGAGCCGTCGAAGGCACCGCGGGTCGCAACATCGTCTGGCCGCGCGGCCGCGTCATCGGCGGATCGTCGTCGATCAACGGCCTCATCTATCATCCGCGGCCAGCACGAGGACTTCGACGACTGGGCCGCGCAGGGCGCGGCCGGCTGGCGCTATGTCGACGTGCTGCCGGACTTCAAGCGCATCGAGCACTACGCCGGCGGCGCGGGCGCGTACCACGGCGACCGCCGGCGAGCTCGGCGTGTCGCAACCTGCGCAACGACCATCCGTATTGCCAGGCATGGGTGAGCGCCGGCGTCGAGTTCGGACTGCCGCGCAATCCCGACTTCAACGGCGCGACGACCTACGGCGTCGGCGCGTATCAGCTCAGCATCGAGAACGGATGGCGCCAGAGCGCGGCGGTCGCGTTCCTGCAGCCCGCGCGCGCGCGGCCGAACCTCACGGTCATGCCGCGCGCGCTGCGTCACGCGCGTGCTGTTCGAAGGCCGACGCGCGATCGGCGTCGAATGGCAGCGCGATGGCACGGTGCATCGCGTGCGCGCGGCGCGCGAAGTCATCCTCGCCGCCGGCGCGATCCAGTCGCCGCAGTTGCTGCAGCTGTCCGGCATCGGCCCGGCCGACGCTGCTGCGTCGCCTGGCGATTCCGCGTCGTCGCCGACGCTGCCCGGCGTCGGCGAGAACCTGCAGGACCACTACCAGGCGCGCACGATCGTGCGGCTGAAGAAGCGCATGTCGCTGAACGACGACGTGCGCAATCCGCTGAAGCTCGCCGGCATGGGCGTCGAGTGGCTCGTGCGCCGGTCGGGACCGCTGACCGTCGGCGCCGGACAGGTCGGCGGCGCGGCGTGCACGGAGCACGCGATCGGCGGCCGGCCGGACGTGCAGTTCAACGTGATGCCGCTGTCGGTCGACAAGCCGGGCGATCCGCTGCATCGCGTATCCGGGCTTCACGGCGGCCGTATGGCAATGCCATCCCGCGTCGCGCGGGCGGCTTGCGATCCGGTCGACGGATCCCGGTCGCAGCGCCGACGATCGAGCCGCGCTATCTCGACGCGGAAATCGACCGGCAGGACGCTCGTCGCCGGCATCCGCATGCTGCGCGAGATCTACGCGCAGCCGTCGTTTCGCGAGTTGTTCGACGCCGAAATGCTGCCCGGCGCCGCGGCGCCGATACGACGAGGACCTGCTCGATTTCGCGCGCAAGGGCGGCGGAACGGTCTTCCATTGCGTGGGCACGTGCCGCATGGGCGATGCGAACGATCCGGAGGCGGTCGTCGATCCGCAACTGCGCGTGCGCGGCGTCGAAGCGCTGCGCGTCATCGATGCGTCGGTGATGCCGACCGTCACGTCGGCCAACACGAATGCCGCGTCGCTGATGATCGGCGAGCGCGGCGCACGGATGATCCTGGGGTCAGAGTGCGCAAGTTCGGTGTCGGAGGTGTAATTATTCGCGCGTCGCTAGGCGACGCGCGAATAATTACACCTCCGACACCGAACTTAGGCGCTCTGACCCCATTCAACGCTGCGTCGTGTCGATGTCGACGTACATCCAGTCGGCCAGCAGCACCGGATGCGCCTTGTAGCCGATCACGCGCGGCTGCGCGAGCGTGTTCCGGTACGTCGCGGTGCCGAGCCGCCACGGCGTATCGGTTTCGAACTGATGCGTCATCTGCTCGAACAGCTTGTCGCGATCCGGCGAGTCGGGCATCAGGCGCGACCGTTCGTAAAGTGCGTCGTACGTCGGCGACCGGTAGCACGAGACGTTGCTCTGTCCGATGTTGCCGCCGTAGAGAAGCTGCATGAAATTGTCGCCGTCCGGATAATCGGCGATCCAGCCGTAGCTCCACATCTGGTGGTGGCAGGCGATCGCCTCGCGGATCTGGTCGCTGAACTTGCCCTTTTCGATCGACAGGTGGATGCGCAGCGAATTCATCGCCTTCTGCCACAGCTCGTCGAATTCCCGCGCCAGTGCGTTCGTCTGGCTCGCGTAGGTGAGGACGAGCGGCTTGCCGTTCGGCAATCGACGGTAGCCATCCGGCACCCTTTGCGATAACCGAAGCGGTCGAGCAGCTCGTTCGCGGCGGCCGGATCGTACTTGATGCTGCTGCGATAACGCGTCTCGTAGCCGGCGACGCCGGGCGGGATCACCATCGACAGCGGCGCCGCCTGCCCCTTGCGGATGACCGCGATCTCCGCATCGATGTCGTACGCCATCGCGATCGCGCGGCGCAGCGCGAGCTTGTCGTTGGTGAATCCACCGAGCACGGGATCGCGCATGTTGAACGACGTGTAATTGATCGCCGGCAGCAAAATCCGCGACAGGTAGATGCCCTTCTTCGCGAGATCCGGCGCGAGCTTTCCGCGGGGAAGCGCCACCGGCGCGAACGTGCTCGGCAGATCGATGAGATCGAGCTCGCCGCGCTGGAACGCGAGCCAGCTCGATTGCGGCTCTTCCATCACGCTGATGTCGATCGTGCCGACCTGCGGCATTTTCCGGCCGCGCATTCGCGCCGCGATCGCCTTGTCGGCCGGGTCGTCGCCCGGGTCGAAATCCCACGTGAATCCGCGAAAACCGGGATTCGCCTCGAGGATCATTTTCGACGCCGGCACCCATTTCTTCAGGATGTAGGGACCGGTGCCGACCGGATGCGCGGCCGTCTCGCCGGGATACGCTTCGACGACTTCGCGCGCCACGGCGGACAGCGCCGGCAACGCGAGGACCTGCGGGAACGTGTAATCGCTGTGCGTCAGCGTGATGCGCAGCGTGTACCGATCCGGTGCCTCGAGGCCTGCGACGCGCGCGCCGTAATCGAGACGATCGCCGTTCTGCTTCGCCTTCGCGACGAGCGCATCGAGGCCGGCGATCTTGCCCTCGACGTAGAACGCGTTCGGCGAGCGGTTCTTCGGATCGACGAGCCGCTTGATCGCGTAGATGTAATCACCGGCGACGAGCTCGCGGCGCTTGCCCTTGAACGCGGGATCGGCGGCGAAGTAGATGCCTTTCTTCAGCTTGAACGTGTAGCGCTTGCCTGCGTCGGCGACTGCAGGCAGCGCCTCCGCCGTCAGCGGCGCGAGCTTCACCGGCCGCGCGAGATAATCGAACGTCAGCAGCGGCTCCATGATCGCGGCGATCACCGCGCCCGAATAAACTTCGCTCGCCTGCGCGGGATCGAAGCCGGTCTCCGCGCGGGGCAGCGCGACGCGCAACACCTTCGCCGGATCCGCGGCGCCGGCGTGCAGCGCGAACGACAGCGCAAGCGCCGCCAGCGCCCGGCCGGCGGCTCGTGAACGCGACATCATCGAAAGGACCCTCCCTCGCGATGCGCATTGTGGCGCATTTCGTCATGCGACGTAGACGCTCTTGATGTTGACGAACTCCCGGATGCCGTAGCTCGCGAGCTCGCGGCCGTAGCCGCTTTCCTTGATGCCGCCGAACGGCAGCCGCGGGTCGGAGCGGACCGCATCGTTGACGAACACGCAGCCGCTCTCGATCAGGTCGGCGGCGATGCGCTCGCCGCGTGCGACATCGCGCGTGATGACGGCGCCGCCCAAGCCGAACGGCGACGCGTTGGCCATCGCGACCGCTTCGGCTTCGTCGCGCACCGGGACGACCGCGGCGACGGGTCCGAACAGTTCCTCGTCGAATGCCGGCATGCCCGGGCGAACGTGCGTCAGGATCGTGGGAGGATAGAACGCGCCTGGTCCGTCGGGAACCGATCCGCCGAGCAGGCACCTCGCACCCTTCGCGACGCTCTCGTCGACCTGGCGCTGCAGCGTGTCGCGCAAGTCCGCGCGCGCCTGCGGCCCGACTTCGGTCGCCTCGTCGAGGGGATCGCCCATTTTCGCCGCGGCCATCCGCTTGACGAAGCGCTCCTCGAAACCGGCGCGCACGCGCTCGACGACGACGAAGCGCTTGCCCGCGATGCAGCTTTGACCCGAGTTGACGAGACGCGCCTTGGTGCACACGGCGGCGGCGAGATCGAGGTCGGCATCCTCGAGCACGAGATAGGGATCGCTGCCGCCGAGCTCGAGCACCGTTTTCTTCAGCAACTGGCCCGCCTTCGCGGCGACGGCGCGTCCGGCCGGTCCGCTGCCGGTCAGCGTGACGGCGCGCACGCGCGGATGCTCGATCACCGCATCGACCTGCTCTGCTGCCGATCATCAGCGTGCGAAACAGGTTCTCCGGAAAGCCCGCGCGGCGGAAAATCTCCTCGATCGCGATCGCGCAGCCGGGAACATTCGACGCGTGCTTCAGCACCGCCGCGTTGCCCGCCATCAGGCCGGGGGCTGCGAAACGGAACACCTGCCAGAACGGAAAATTCCACGGCATGACGGCGAGCACGACGCCGAGCGGATTGAACGTGACGAAGCTCGAGCGCGCTTCCGTTTTCACGACTTCACGCGCCAGGAACCTGGCCGCGTGCTCGGCGAAGTAATCGCAGGCGGTCGCGCACTTCTGCGCTTCGGCGACGCCGTCGCGCACCGGCTTGCCCATCTCGCGCGCCATCAGGTGGGCGAAATCGCGCGCCTCCTTGCGCAGGATCTCGGCCGCCTTGCGCATCGGGACCGCGCGATCGGCATACGACGCGCGTCGCCAATCCAGCGCCGCCGCATGGACCGATTCGACGATGCCCGCGACGACATCCGGCTTCATCTCGTCGTGCGTGGCAACCACCTCGCCCGTTGCCGGATTGATGGCCTGGATCGACATGGCTTCCTCCGTTTGCGCTATGGACCCGGGTTGGACAACGCCCGGCGAGGGAAACTCCGGTGCGCCACAATAGCGGCATGCCTCGCAATCATCATGAGCGCCACCGGGCCGCCCAGCGCGAATGGCGCGACGAATCCTCCCCCTGGCGGGGCCGACCAGCGGCGCGAGCCGCAAGCGTGGGGGAATCATGCAAGCGCTCGTACGATCAAGGCGAGCGCGGCCGAGCGCGTTCTCCATGGCGAGCGGCGGTCGCTGCGCGAGCGGTTTGGCGGCCTGCGCAACGTCCCGCCATTCCTGAAGCTGGTCTGGCAGACCAGCCCGTCGATGATGCTCGGGCAGTCGGTGCTGCGCTTCGTGCGCGCGCTGCTGCCGGTAGCGACCCTTTACGTCGGCAAGCTGATCATCGACGAAGTCGTGCTGCTCACGAAGACGCCGCATCCGGGCGACGATATACGCGCGTGGCTCGCGCACGGGTGGCTCGATCGCATTCTCTGGCTGCTCGCGCTCGAATTCGGCCTGGCCGTGCTGTCCGACGTGCTGGGACGAGCCGTATCGCTGCTCGATTCGCTTTTGTCCGAACGGTTCAGCAATGAAACGAGCCTGCGGCTGATGGCGCATGCGGCAACGCTCGACCTCGAGGACTTCGAGGACAGCGAATTGCAGGATCGCCTCGATCGCGCGCGCCGGCAAGCGGCCGGGCGCATGTCGCTCCTCGGCCAGCTCTTCGGCCAGGCGCAGGACGTGGTCACGATCGTGAGCTTCGGCGCCGGTCTCGTGGTGTATGCGCCGTGGCTGATCGTGCTGATGGCGGTAGCCCTCGTGCCGGCGTTCGTCGGCGAAGCGCATTTCAACGCGCAAAGCTATTCGCTCAACTACGCGCGCACTCCCGAGCGACGCGAGCTCGACTATGTCCGGCAGACCGGCGCCAGCGTCGAGACTGCGAAGGAGGTCAAGATCTTCGGCCTCAACCGGTTCCTGATCGATCGTTATCGCACGCTCGCGACGGGGTTCTATGAAGCCAATCGCGACCTCGCGCAGCGACGCGCGAGCCTCGGCAGCGCGCTGACGGCGCTCGGCACGATCGCGTACTACGTCGCCTACGCGTACATCGTCTGGCGCACGCTGCACGGCGAGTTCTCGATCGGCGATCTCACGTTTCTCGCGGGATCGTTCCGGCGGCTGCGCACGCTGCTCGAGGATCTGCTGACGGGCTTTTCGCAGGTGGCGGGCCAGGCGCTCTACCTCGACGACCTGTTCTCGTTTTTCGAGATCGAGCCGGAAATCGCTTCGCCGCCGGATCCGGTGCCCTTTCCGACGCCGATCCGCACCGGGTTCGTGTTCGACGACGTCGGCTTTCGCTATCCGGGTGCCGAGCGCTGGGCGGTGCGTCATCTCGACTTCACGCTGCACGCCGGCGAAGTGCTGGCGCTGGTCGGCGAAAACGGCGCCGGCAAGACGACGCTCGTGAAGCTGCTGGCGCGGCTCTACGATCCCGACGAGGGACGCGTCCTGCTCGACGGGCACGACCTGCGCGAATACGACCTCGGTGCGCTGCGGTCGAACATCGGCGTCATTTTCCAGGACTTCGTCCGTTATCATCTGACCGCGGCCGAGAACATCGCCGTCGGCCGGATCGACGCGCGCGGCGACCGGACACGCGTCATCGACGCCGCGCATCGCAGCCTCGCGGACGAAGTCATCGCCCGGCTGCCCAACCATTACGAGCAGATGATCGGCAAGCGTTTTCGCGGCGGCATCGATCTGTCGGGCGGCGAGTGGCAGAAGATCGCGATAGCGCGCGCGTACATGCGCGATGCGCAGGTGCTGATCCTGGACGAGCCCACGGCGGCGCTCGATGCGCGGTCCGAATTCGAAGTCTTCCAGCGCTTCAAGGAATTGAGCCGCGACAAGACCGCCGTGCTGATCTCGCACCGCTTTTCGAGTGTGCGGATGGCCGATCGCATCGTCGTGCTCGCCGATGGAACGGTGGAGGCGATCGGCACGCACGACGAGTTGTTGCGGCAGCAGGGCCGCTACGCCGAGCTTTTCGAGTTGCAGGCCGCCGGATATCGATGATGGGACAACGCGTTGCGGTCGTTGGTGCGGGCGTGGTCGGGCTTGCGTGCGCGAGCCACCTGCAGATGCGCGGTCATGACGTGACGCTCATCGATCCCCGCCCTCCCGGCGAATACTGCTCGTTCGGCAACGCCGGCTGCTTCAGCCGCTCGTCGTGCGTGCCGCTCGGCCTGCCGGGAACGTGGAAGAAGGTGCCGGGCTGGCTGATGGACCCGGCGGGTCCGCTGTTCATCCCGCTGCGTTACGTGCCGCGCATCGCACCGTGGCTGTGGCGATTCCAGCGAGCGACGTCGATGACACGCGTGAACGCGATCGCCGATGCGTTGCACGCGCTGCTCACCGTCACGCTCGACAAGTGGCGTCCGCTCGCCGAGCGCGCGGGCGTCCCGGAGTTGATCGTCCAGCAGGGTTACGCGTTCGCCTACGAAAGCGAAGCGGCTTTCGTCGGCGATGCGCTCGGCCGCGAGATCCGGCGCCGGCGCGGTGTTGCGATGGAGGTGCTCACCGGACCGGCCATTCGCGAATTCGATGCCGCGCTGTCGTCCTCCCTGACGCATCTCGTTCTGTTGCCCGAGCAGGGCCATTGCCCCAATCCGCTTCGGTTGTCGCGCGCGCTCGCCGAGCGATTGCGGGCGGGCGGCGCACGGTTCGTCGACACCGCCGCTCGCGCATTCGACGTGACCGATGGCCGCGTGACGCGCGTGATCACCGATGGCGAAGCGGTGGAAGCGGACGCGATCGTCATCGCGGCCGGCGCGCATTCGGGCGCATTGTCATCGCAACTCGGCAGCGACGTGCCGCTCGAGACCGAGCGCGGCTACCATCTGATGCTCGAATCGCCAAGCATCGTCCCGCGCATCCCGATCGCTTCGGGCGAAGGCAAGTATTTCGCGACGCCGATGGAAGGCGGCCTGCGCATCGCGGGAACGGTCGAGCTCGCCGGGCTCGATGCGCCGCCGAATTTTCATCGCGCAGACGCGCTGCTCGAGAAGGCAAAACGCGTGCTGCCCGGCTTGCAGGCGGCGAAAATCGAGCGCTGGATGGGGCATCGGCCCTCGCTGCCCGATTCGATGCCGGTAATCGGTCGCTCGCCGCGCGCGGTGAACGCATTCTTCGCGTTCGGCCACGGGCACGTGGGACTGACGGCCGCGGCGCCGACGGGCGAGATCATCGCCGATCTTGTCGCGGGCCGGGAGCCGTTCATGAAGATTGCTCCGTTCGCTGCGGAGCGCTTCGGGTAGGAGCGATCGGCATGCTACGTCTCGCGATAGAGCATATTTGACCCATAACTCCGGACAAAAGCCGCCTCATGGAAAACATCCCGGTCTCCAAATTCAGGGCGACTTGTCTCGCCGTCATCCAGCGCGTGAAGCGCACCGGTCGGCCCGTGTTGATTACGCGGTTCGGTCAGCCGCTAGCCGAGGTGGGTCCGCCCAAACCCCGCGCTATCCGGTCTGATTGGCTCGGCGCCATGGCCGGGCGAGCGATCATCTCCGGTGACGTCGTAAGGCCAGCGAAGGATGCGCGAACGCGGGCAATCGACAAAGCAAGGTAGGATCGGACGAAACCTCTTGTCCAATTCGATCGAAACGCCCCGATGGCCATCCAGTATCTGAAGAAAGCAACCCGGACGCCCGAGACAGAGTCGGACTCCGCGCAAAAGGTCGCGCGCGAAATGCTCGCCGACATCGCGAAGCGCGGCGAAGCGGCCGTGCGCGAATATGCGGCCAGGCTCGATGGCTGGACGGGCGAAATCGTCGTTTCGCCCGAGGCGCTCGAGCAGCGAACGCGCGACATTCCGTCATCGGTCAGGCGCGATATCGAATTCGCGACCGAGCGCGTGCGCCGGTTCGCGCAGGCGCAGCGCGAGTCGATCCGCGAGTTCGCGGTCGAAGTTCAGCCGGGGTTGATCGCCGGTCAGCGGCTTGTCCCGGTCAATGTCGCCGGCTGCTACGTGCCCACCGGCCGCTATGCGCACATCGCCTCGGCGTACATGAGCATCGCGACGGCGAAGGCCGCCGGCGTGCCGACGGTCGTCGCGTGCTCGACGCCTTACCAGGGCGGAGGCATCCATCCCCTCGTGCTTTACGCGATGAAAGTCGCCGGCGCCGACATCGTCATGACGCTCGGCGGCGTGCAGGCGATCGCCGCGCTCGCGTATGGTCTGTTCACCGGCAAGCCCGCCGACATCGTCGTCGGTCCCGGCAACAAGTTCGTCGCCGAAGCGAAGCGGCTCCTGTTCGGCAAGGTCGGCATCGACGTGTTTGCCGGGCCCTCGGAAATTGCGATCGTCGCCGACGACAGCGCCGATGCGGTGATCGTCGCAGCCGATCTCGTCGGTCAGGCGGAACATGGTCACGAATCCCCGGCGTGGCTCATCACGATGTCGCGCGCGATCGCCGACGATGTCATGCGCCGCGTCCCGCGGTTGATCGACGCGCTTCCGCCGACTGCGCGCGACGCCGCCGGCTCGGCGTGGCGCGATTACGGTGAGGTGATCCTGTGCGATTCGCGCGAGGAGGCGGCGAGCGTGTCCGATCGCTGCGCGCCGGAGCACCTCGAAGTGCACGCCCGCGATCTCGACTGGTGGCTTGCGCGCCTGACGTGCTACGGGTCGCTGTTCCTCGGCGAGGAAACGACGGTCGCGTTCGGCGACAAGGCGTCGGGCCCGAATCACATCCTTCCCACGAAAGGCGCGGCGCGCTATTCGGCGGGACTTTCCGTGCACAAGTTCATGAAGCCGCTCACCTGGCAGCGGATGACGCGTGACGCGGCGAAAGACATCGCGCAAGTCACCGCGCGCATATCGCGACTCGAAGGGATGGAGGCGCACGCGCGAACGGCGGACGATCGGCTTCAGAAATATTTCCCGGACGAGCCGTTCGACAAGGGCGAATCGGTCAAAGCATGACGATTGAATCGCTCTTCTCGCTCACCGGTCGGGTCGCGGTCGTCACAGGTGCCAGCTCCGGCATCGGCCGCGCGATCGCTCAGGCGCTCGCCGAAGCCGGTGCGAGCGTCGTCCTGGTCGCGCGTCGCGAACCCGAACTGGCCGCCACGCGCGAAGCGATCACGAGCGCAGGCGGGCGCGCCGAGGCGCTGTCCTGCGATCTCGCCGACCGCGACGCGATCGACACCTGCGCGCGCGCTTCGCCGCGGTTTTTCGGTCCACCGGACATCGTCGTCAACTCGGCTGGCATCAACATCCGCAAGCCGATGCTGGAGATCACGCCGGACGACTGGGACCGCACGCTTCGCCTCAACCTCGATGCGCCGTTCTTCCTGTCGCAGCAGCTCGTGCCGTCGATGCTCGAGCGCGGCTGGGGCCGGATCATCAATATCGCGTCGCTGCAGTCGATTCGCGCATTCGCCAACAGCGGCGCGTACGGCGCATCCAAAGGCGGTCTCGCGCAGTTGACGCGTGCGCAAGCCGAAGCGTGGTCGGGCGGTGGCGTGAATGCGAACGCGATCGCGCCGGGGTTCTTCGCGACGCCGCTCACCCATGCGGTCGCTTCCGATCCGCAGAAATGGAACGCGTACGCGGCGCGCACGTTCGTCGGCCGCAACGGCGAACTGCCGGACCTCGCGGGAACCGCGATCTATCTCGCAAGCCGCGCGTCCGATTACGTGACGGGGCAGACGATCTTCGTCGACGGCGGATTTTCCGCCGGATGAACGCAAGCGGTACGATCGTGATGGCCACCAGGACTCCCCTGCGATGAAAGCGCTTGTCTACACCGCCGCCAACGAGGTCACGTACCGCGACGAGCCGCAGCCATCGCGCGCGGCGGACGAGGTGCTGATTCGCATCGAGGCGGTGGGCATCTGCGGCTCCGATCTGCACGCGTATCACGGCCGTGATCCGCGTCGCCAGCCGCCGCTGATCCTCGGGCATGAGCTCGCCGGCGAGATTCTCGAAGGGCCGGGCGCCGGCCGGCACGTGACGGTCAATCCGCTGATCGCCTGCGGCGCCTGCGAATATTGCAAGCAGGGGCGTGACAACCTCTGCGCGAAGCGGACGATGATCGGCATGACGCGCTCCGGCGCATTCGCCGAGCTGATGACCACCGCGGCGTCGAGCGTCATCGACATTCCGCAGACGATGGGCGCGCGCGAAGCCGCGCTGACCGAGCCGGCGGCAACCGTCCTGCATGCGATCAACCTGGCGGGGCGCGCGCTGGTGCGGCCGCTACCCGAGTGCCACGCGCTCGTGCTGGGTGCCGGCGCCATCGGCATGCTGGCGGCGCTGCTGTTGCAGAACTACGGCGTGCGCCATGTCACGGTGGGGGAGACGAACGCGCTGCGACGCGAGGCGCTCGCCCATGCAACGCGCGCGGCGACGTACGATCCGCGCGGCACTTCGCCCGCCGACAACAGCATGGACGTCGTCATCGACGCGGTGGGCGCTGCCGCGACCCGCACGGCGGCGCTTGCCGCCGTAAAGCCCGGCGGTGTCGTGGTTCACGTCGGGCTGATGGACTGGGCGAGCGAGATCGACATGCGCAAGCTCACGCTCGCGGAGATCACGCTGATCGGCACGTATACGTACTCGACGGCGGACCTTCGCGCCGCCGCGCTTGCGCTGCACGAGCATGCGTTCGGCGATCTTGCGTGGGTCGAGGAGCGGCCGCTCGCCGAGGGTGCGGCGGCTTTCCGCGACCTGCACGAAGGCCGGGTCGCCGCGGCCAAGATCCTGTTGCGTCCGTGATGGCGACACCCGCATGAGCGACATCGCGTTCGATGACGTCACGCGCGTGTTCGAGCGCGACGGCAAGGACGTCCTGACCCTCGACGGGATCTCGTTCGACGTGCGCGATCGCGAATTCGTCGCGCTGGTCGGCCCCTCCGGATGCGGCAAGACGACCTGTCTCCGGATGGCGGCCGGTCTCGAATTCCCGACGTCGGGTACCGTCAGTGTCGGCGGACGTCCCGTCACGAGGCCGGGACCCGACCGCGCCGTCGTGTTCCAGCAGTTCGCGCTGTTTCCCTGGAAGACCGTGCATGAGAATATCGACTTCGGCCTGCGCAGCAAGGGGCTGCCGGAGTCGAAGCGGCGCGAACGGATCGCGCGCCAGGTCGAGCTGATGGGACTGCAGGGGTACGAGTCGGCGTATCCGCACCAGCTTTCGGGCGGCATGCAGCAGCGCGTCGCCATTGCGCGCAGCTATGTTCTCGATCCGGACGTGCTGCTGATGGACGAGCCGTTCGGCGCGCTCGATGCGCAGACGCGCGTCGTGATGCAGGAGGAACTGATCAAGCTCGCGCGCGTCAATCCGCGCACCGTCCTGTTCATCACGCATGCGGTCGACGAAGCCGTTTACCTCGCCGATCGCATCATCGTGATGACGCGCCGGCCGGGCAGGATTCGCGAGATCGTCGATGTCGCACCCGTGCGCAAAGCGGAGCACTGGGAGCGCTTCGACCGCAGCGAGGAAGTGATGGACCAGGCGTCGTTCGTGCACCTGCGCACGACCATTTGGCGCATGCTGCGCGGGGAGCAGCAGCCCGACGACGGAAAAGCGCTCGAAACCACCGGAGGAGTCGCATCATGAAAACGAGGATCGCCGCATTCGCGGCAGGCATCGCATTCGCATTGACCGTCGGGGGCGCGCAGGCGCAACCGCTCACCGAAATCAGGATCAGCTACCAGCCCGCGCTGTACTGGGCGCTGCCGTTCTACGCCGCGTCCGAAAAAGGCTGGTATGCCGAAGTCGGCCTGAAGCCGGTCTTCAGCACGTTCCCGGCCGGCGTGCCGCAAATCGCCGCTTCCGCGGCAAAATCGTGGGACGTCGGCGGTGCCGGTTCCGTGCCCGCCGTGCTTGGCGCGGTTCGCTACAACCTGCTGACGATCGGCATCACCAACGATGAATCGTACGGCAACGCGTTGCTCGCCACGGCGAAGACGGCCGATGCGTTCATGAAGAATCCGGCATCGATCAAGGGCCAGACGATCGTGCTGACCGCGAACTCCACCGGCGACTACGCGGTGCAGTCGTGTCTTGCGAAATGGGGCCTCAAGAAGGCCGACGTGACCGTGAAGAGCATGGGCCAGGCCGAGATCATCTCGGCCATGTCGAGCGGCAACGCCGACCTCGGCGGCTTGTGGGCGCCCAACACGTACACGATGGAAGAGAAGACCGGTGCGAAGCAGATCTGCTCGGGGCAGGATGCCGGCGCCGCCGTGCCGGGCGCGCTCATCGCGCGCGCGGATTACGCGAAGGAGCATCCGCAGGACGTCGCGAAATTTCTGGCCGTGTACTTGCGGGCGTGGAAATGGCTGAACGCGCATCAGCCGGAAGCGATCGCGATGATGAAGAAGTTCTACGAGCAGGGCGGCGTGACGATCAGCGAAGCGTCGATGAAGAAGGAGTTCACGACGCGTCCGACGTTCGATCTCGCCAGCCAGCTCAGGATCATGAAACGGCCGTCGGGCGGCGCCTCGGAAGTCGACGACTGGTTCACGAAGATCGGCGGCTTCATGCAGGCGAACGGCACGTTTGCGCAGGCGCCCGCGTCGAGCAAGTACATCACCGACGAATATCTGCGCATGGTCGACGCCGATCCGAAGCTGAAGGCGTTCGCGAATCGCGCCGACTGAAGCGCTTCGGTGACGCTGGCGCAAGGACGCCGGTCCGCATGGATCGGCGTTGCGACGTTCGTCGTGGTGTTCGCCGCGTGGTATGCGCTCACGACGGCAACACAGACGATCAGTCCCGGCCGTTTTCCCGCGCCGTCCGAGGTCTGGGATGCGACGCGACAGATCGCCGTCACCGGTTACGCCGACGCGCGGCTGCACGAGCACGTCTTCCACAGCGTCAAGCTCGTGCTGCTTGGCTTCGCCGCGGCGACGCTCGTCGGCGTCCCGCTCGGCCTCGCGATGGGCTGGAGCCGGTCGTTCGAAGCGTTCATCAATCCGGCCTTCCTGCTCATTCGGCCGATTCCGCCGCTGGCCTGGATTCCGCTCGCGATCGTCTGGCTGGGCCTCGGCGATACGGCCAAGATTCTCATCATCTGGTTCGCGGCGTTCGTACCGGCGGTCATCAACAGCTACAGCGGCGTACGCGCGATCGAGCCTTACCTGATCGAGGCCGCGCGGATGCTCGGCGTGCCGCGGGCGACGTTCATACGCGAGGTTCTCATTCCCGGCGCGATGCCGATGATCTTCACCGGACTGCGCTTGTCGTTGCAGGCGTGCTGGACGACGCTCGTCGCCGGTGAGCTGATCGGCGCGATCGCGGGGCTCGGGCACGTGCTGTATCAGGCGTCGCTCGACATCTTTCCGGCGATGATCGTCGTCGGCATGGTCGCCGTCGCGATAACCGGCGCGGTGATGACGATTGCGCTGGGATGGATCGAGCGGCGCGCAATGCCGTGGCGTCGGACATGAGTGCGGTAGCTGGTGCGCGCGCGTTATCGTTTCAGCGCTGGCTGGCGCTGTCGACTGCGGGCTTCGTCGCGTTCTTTGCGCTCTGGTGGCTGATCGCCGCGAGCGGTCTCGTTTCGGCGCAGTTTCTGCCGACGCCGCTCGCCGTGCTCGAGCAGTTCGTGGCGCTGACGCAGTCGCCTTTCGTCGGTTACACGCTGCAGCAGCATCTCCTGTCGAGCTTCGGTCGCTTCGCGCTGGGCTTCGGGCTTGCCGTGGCGATCGGGATACCGCTCGGCTTGCTGATGGGCTGGTTCCGATGGCTCGACGCGATCGTCACGCCGCTCTTCGATGCGCTGCGCTTCGTCGCACCCATCGCGTGGGTACCTTTCGCGGCGTTGTGGTTCGGCACCGGCATCGGCGGCCCGACGCTGATCATCTTCAGCGGCGCGTTTCCGCCGTGCGTGATCAACGCCTACCGTGGCGCGAAGTATGTCGAGCCGCGGTTCGTCGAGGCGGCGCAGACGCTGGGCGCGAGCCACTGGCGCATGATCACCGAAGTGCTGCTGCCGGCGTCGGTGCCGTCGATCGTCGCCGGACTGCGCATCAGCGCCGGCCTCGGTTGGCAATCGCTCGTCGGTGCGGAGCTGATCGTCGCGTCGAGCGGGATCGGCTACCTGCTGGTCAAGGGCCAGGCGAGCATCAGCACGTCGATCGTGATGAGCGGGATGATCGCCATCGGCATCGTCGGCTTCGCGATCGATGCGCTGCTGCGGATGGTCGAGCAGCGCATCAATGCGCGGCGCGGCCGATGACCGGCAGCCGCCTCGATCATCTCATCGCGATCGCACGCCATCCCGACGGGCGCGTCCATGCGCGCGCAGCCAGCAGCGCGCCTACCGCGACCGCACCGGTGAAGGCCAGTGCGCGGCCCGGATACGTGCGAGCCGCATTGACGGCGATCTCGCCGGCGTGCGGCGCGGCGAGCTGGAAACGCCGGCGCGTCATCTCGGCGCCGAGCTCGCTCAGGCGTCGCTCGCCCAGCACGCGTTCGGCGTCGGGCAGCAGCATCGTTTCCTCGTCGGCGACGTGGCGCATCACGTCGCGCATCAGCTCCATCATCGTCGTATCGAACGAGCGGTCCTCGGGCCGCATTTGACGAAGCTGCGCGATCAGCCGCCGCATCTCGCCGTGCTCGGGGATGCTCTTGTCGACGAGGTCCGGGTCCACGCTGCGCATCGCCGGATAGAAAATCTCCTCCTCGAGCGTTGCATGGATCTCGAGCGCCAGGCCAAGGATTTCGGCAATCGCGCGTTTGCGGTCGGGCGACGTGTCGACGTGATACTTGTGGAAGGTCATCATCGCGCTGGTATGGTCCATGCGGATCATCGTCGTCGCGCTGGACGACCACCGGCTCATCATCCTGTTCATACGGTTCTCCGTGGGTTCGCGGTTCAGGTCGGCGACTTTCGCCGTCGTACTCATCTTCGACATCAATCCGGACGCGATGTCGCGCGTTATTTGCGTCGCAGCGTTCAAATTCGCATGTTGTACGGATCTGCACGAGACTTGCGGCACCGCGGCGCGGTTTTGAAGCAAGCGGCAAGGAGTCGACTCTTCCTTCTTCTTCGTCTCGTCGCGCCGGTTTGCGGCCCCCGGACCGGCATGTAAACTTGGCGCGCTTTCGCGGCAAGTGACGCGAAGAGCAGGACCGGAGCGTTGCGCATGGCCAGCCTGGAGCTCGAAAAACTGACGAAGCGCTATCCGGGCGTCGTTTCGGTCGATGCGATCGATCTCACCGTCCGCCATGGCGAGTTCGTCTGCCTGCTCGGACCGTCGGGTTGCGGCAAGACGACGACGTTGCGCATGATCGCCGGCTTCCTCGAGCCCGACGCCGGCGAGATCCGCGTCGGCGGCAGCACGATGTCGACGCCGGCGGCCGTGCTGCCGCCCGAGCGGCGCAACATGAGCATGATCTTCCAGAGCTACGCGGTGTGGCCGCACATGACGCGTGCGCGAGAACGTCGGCTATGGGCTGAAGATGCGCAAGGTCGGCGCCGCGGAGCGCGCATCGCACGAACGGATGCGCTGCTCAAGGCCGCGAAACTGACCGACCAGGCCGATCGCTATCCGGGCGAACTGTCGGGCGGCCAGCAGCAGCGCGTCGCGATGGCGCGCGCGCTGGCGGCGACACCCGACATCCTGCTGCTGGACGAGCCGCTGTCGAACCTCGACGCGAATCTGCGCGTCGAGATGCGCTGCGAAATCCGGCGGCTGCACGACACGTTCCAGTACACGTCGATCTACGTCACGCACGACCAGGTCGAGGCGATGACGATGGCCGACCGCATCGTCGTGATGAACGCCGGGCGCATCGAGCAGATCGGCACGCCCGGAGACGCTATACGAGCGCCCGGAATCGGCGTTCGTCGCGCGCTTCATCGGCGGCAGCAACGTGATCGACGCGTGCGCCACGTCGGCGGACAGCGCGGTGGAAGTCGATGGCCGCACGCTCGTCGATCGGTCACGGCCGCTTCGCCGACGCCGGCTGCGAAATGAGCATCTGCGTCAAGACGCACGATCTGCAACTGCTGCCCGCGCATGCGGGCGAAGCGGACAACGTGCTGCCGGGCGTCGTGCGCCGCCAGGCCTATCTCGGCAGCCACCGCGACTACGTCGTCGACGTCGGACAGGAAGTGCTGGTCGCAGCGCCCGCGCGCATGGATCTGCCGCCCGAAGCGCGTGTTGGCGTACGCTTCGATCCCGAGCGTTGCCGCGGCCTCGCCAAATGAGCATGGCGGCTGGTTTCGCATCACGATCACACGCCCTCGAGGAGGAAGACGAATGACCGGTATCGCACGCTTGCTGATGTCAGGACTGCTTACGTGGAGCGCCGTGGCGATTCCGGCGCTTGCACAGGAAACGACGCCGGCGATGCTCGACGCGGCGGCGAAGGAAGGCAAGGTCGTCTGGTACTCGTCGGTGGACGTCAAGGTCGCCGAAGCGATCGCCAAGGCCTTCAAGGCCGCAGTATCCGAAGATCGACGTCGATGTCGAGCGCTCCGGCTCCGAGCGCGTGTTCCAGCGCATCAACCAGGAGCACCAGTCGGGCATCAAGAACGTCGACGTCGTGAATTCGTCCGATGCGTCGCACTTCCTGTTCTGGAAGCAGCAGAAGTGGCTGGCCGCGCACACGCCGCCGGACGTCAAGCGCTATCGCGCCGCAGTTCAAGGATCCGGACGGCTACTACGCCGACTGGCGCGCCACGCTGAGCGTGATGGGCTACAACACGAACCTCGTCGCCGAAAAGGACGCGCCGAAGAGCTACGCGGACCTTCTCGACCCGCAAGTGGAAGGGCAAGCTCGTCAAGTCGCATCCCGGGCTACAGCGGCACGAGCCTCACCGGCACCTACGCAATCGTCAAGGTGCTCGGCTGGGACTACCTCGAGAAGCTCGCGAAGCAGGACGTGCAGCAACTGCAGTCGACGACCGCGACGCCGAAGAGCATCGCCAGCGGCGAGCGCGCGGTGATGGTCGACGGCAACGAATACAACATGTTCATCGAGATCGACGCGCAAGAGCCCGGTCAAGATCATCTACCCGAAGGAGGGAACGCCGTTCGTGACGTCGCCGACCGCGATCTTCGCCGATGCGCCGCACCCCAACGCCGCGCGCGTGTTCCAGAACTTCCTCTACACGGTGAAGATGCAGCAGCTCGTGGTCGACGATGGGCGGCGCGCGCTCGCTGCATCCCGACGTCAAGGAGCCGGCGGACCGCACGCCGCTATCGAAGATCAAGCTGCTGCCCGACGATCCGGCGGCGATGCTGCCGCTCGTCGGCGAAATCAAGAAGCGCTACACCGAGCTCTTCGGTAACTGAACAGGCAGCGCGCATCGTGCGAGCCGCGTTGCCGCTGCCGTCGCAACGGTCGCCGGCGGCTGTCCCCGCGTCCCGCGTCGACTGGACGATGCCGTTTTCGCTCGCCATCGTGCTGGTCCTGCTCGTCCTCGTGCTGCTGCCGATGTCCTGGCTCGCCGTCACGAGCCTGCGCAGCGACAGCGGCGGCACTCACGCTCGCGCACTACCGGCAGCTCGTCGGCGATCGCGTCGTTCCTGCAAGCCGCTGTTCACGACGCTGTGGACATCCGCGGCGGTGGGCGTCGCTGTGCCTGCTCTTCGCCGCGCCGATGGGCTGGCTCGTGTCGCGCACCGACCTGCCGGGCAAGCGCGCTGCTGCGCGCTGCTGATCCTCGCCTCGTTCGTGACGCCGCCCTTCCTCGGCGCGTTCGCCTGGGTGCTGCTCGGCGGACCGAACGCCGGCCTCATCAACCAGTGGTACTACGCGCTGTTCGGGCTGAAGCCGTTCGAGGCGTCGCCGCTGATCAACATCTTCTCCGCCGGCGGCATGGTGTTCGTGATGGCGCTCTACACGTTCCCCTACGTGTTCACGTTCGTCGCCAACAGCCTCGACGTCATTCCCGAGCGAGCTCGAGGAGGCCTCGGCGATCCTCGGCGCGCCTGCATGGCGCACGGCGCTCGACGTGACGTTGCCGCTGGTCCTGCCGGCGCTGCTCGCCGGGTTCCTGGTCGCGTTCCTGCAGTCGATGACGCTGTTCGGCACGCCGGCGATCCTCGCGCTGCCGGCGCGGCATCGACACGATGACGACGAAGATCTGGAGCCTGTTCCAGTTCCCGCCGCAACTCGGGCTGGCGGCCGCCGCATCGCTGCCGCTGCTCGTCATCACCGTCGTGCTGCTGCGCGCGCAGACGCGCGATCATGGGACGGCGCGGCTACTCGATCATCGGCGGCAAGAGCACCGGCATCACGCAGCGATCCGCTCGGCGCGTGGAAGGTGCCGGCGCTGGCGCTGTTCGCCGTCGTGCTCGGATGCTCGATCCTGCTGCCCTACGGCGTGCTGCTGCGCACCGCATTCGTGAAGAACTGGTCCGCGCCCGCGTGGCCTGGCAACCTCACGCTCGACAACTGGCGATTCGTATTCATCGAGTTCAGCCAGACGCGGCTCGCGCTGCAGAACACGTTCGTGCTCGGCGTCGCCGCGGCCACCGCGGGAACGGTGCTGGCGACCGTGATCGGCTATCTCGGCATTCGCCAGCTCGTGTGGGGCCATCCGCTACTCGGCTTTCTCGCGACCGCGCCGGTCGCGATTCCCGGCATCGTGCTCGCGGTCGGCCTCTTCCTCGCCTACACGCATCCGCCGCTCGTGCTGTACGGCACGCTCGCGATCATCTTCCTTGCCTACGTCACCAAGGAGCTGCCGGTCGGCTACCAGCAGATCGCGCGCGTCGCTGAAGGCCGTGCATCCCGAGCTCGAGGATGCGAGCCGCATCTTCGGCGCCACGCGGCTGCGCGCGCTGCGCGACGTGACGGCGCCGCTGATCCGCAACGGCGTGATCGCGACCTGGATCCTGATCTTCATCGGCTCGATTCGCGAGCTCTCGGCGACAATCCTGCTGTTCACCGCGCGGACCAAGACGATATCGGTCACGATGTTCGACCTGCGCGAGAGCAACGACTGGGGACCGATCGCCGTGCTGTCGATCACGATGCTGCTGATCACGTTCGCGATGATCGCGCTCGATCACCCGCTTCACGGAGCGGAGGATCGACGTGAGCACCGAACTCGGCCGCTCGCTCGGCCTCATGCTCGGCGACTGCACCGGCATCGGGCCCGAGCAGTGCGCGCGCGTGCTGGCCGACGGCCGGCTCTCGCGACTGGCGCGCGCCTCGCTCGTCGTCGGCGATGCGCGCGTGCTCGAGCAGGGCGCGCGCGATGCGGGCGTGACCGTGCGCCTGCAGCGCTACGCAGCGCCTCGACGACGTCGATTGGAACGATTCGGCGACGCCGCTGATCGATCTTCGCAATACTCGATCCGGCGACGATCCGCGCGCGGCGAAGTCTCGGCGGAATCCGGGCGCGTCGCCGGCGAGACGCTCGTCCGCGATGGTCGAGCTGGCGCTCGCGGGCGAGCTCGACGGCATCACCTTCGCGCCGCTCAACAAGGCGCGCGCTGCACGCCGGCGGCTGGCGCTTTCAACGACGAGCACCAGATGTTCGCGCACCTCACCGGCCACGAGGGCTTCTTCGGCGAGATGAACGTGCTCGACGACCTGTGGATGTCGCGCGTCACGTCGCACGTTTCGCTGCGCACGCGCGCTCGACCAGATCACGCCGCGAGCGCATCGACGAGACGATCACGCTCGCCGATCGGACGATGCGCGGCGCGGGTTTCGACGCGCCGCGCATCGCCGTGGCGGCGCTCAATCCGCACGGCGGCGAGAATGGCCTCTTCGGACGCGAGGAGATCGACGATCATCGCGCCCGCCGTCGCGCGGGCGGCCGCGCGCGGCATCGGCTGCCGGGGCCGTTTCCCGCCGATACCGTGTTCCTCAAGGCGCTTCGCCGGCGAATTCGACGGCGTGCTGACGATGTACCACGACCAGGGGCAGATCGCGACCAAGCTCAAGGGCTTCAATCGCGGCGTGACGGTGACCGCGGGGCTGCGTACCGTGTTCACGACGCCCGCGCACGGCACCGCGTTCGACATCGTCGGCCAGGGTCGCGCCACGACCGGCGCGCTGGAGGAGGCGGTGCGCCTCGGCGCCCGGCTCGCGGCCGCGCGCCGGAATTCGGTGTCGGAGGCGGAATACGGTGTCGAGGTGTACATCGACACCGATCCGCACCGAGCGTAGTATTGCGACGCGTCCGACGACTGAATCGACACTGTTCGCCGCAATACCAGCTGACCATCATGCGCGTCGCCATCCTCGACGATATTCACCACGCCTACGAGCGCACGGACGGCGTGCGCCGGCTGCGCGAGCGCGCCGAGGTCCGGATATTCACGGCGCCGTTCGGCGATCCGGCGGCGCTGCGCGGATTCGATGCGCTCGTCGCCAACCGCGAGCGGACGCGATTCACGCGCGCGCTGCTCGCGCAACTCCCCGACGTTCGCATCATTGCGCAGACAGGCGGCCACGCGTACCACATCGACCTTGCAGCAGCGCAGCAGCAGGGAATCGTCGTCGCCAAGGCGGCCGGCGGCTTTTCCACCGGCGCGGCCGAGCTCGCGATGGGCCTCGCGATCGCGCTGATGCGGGGGATCCCGGCGGCCGACACCGCGGTGAAGTCCGGCGCGTGGCCGGCGACGCTCGGCGTCGAGCTCCATGACAAGACGATGGGCATCGTCGGCTTCGGGCATGTCGGCCGCCACGTCGCCAGGATCGCCGCCGCGTTCGGCATGCGCGTGCTCGCTTCGAGCCCGCGGCTCACCGAGGAATCGGCGACATCGGCACGGCGTCGAAGCGCGTGCGCTCGACGACCTGCTGCGCGACTCGGACGTCGTTTCGGTGCACGCGGCGCTGACGCCGCAAACGCGCGGACTCATCGACGCACGCCGCCTGCGGTTGATGAAGCCGACGGCCTGGCTGGTCAACACGGCGCGCGGACCGATCATCGACGAGGCCGCGCTGATCGAGGCGCTCGCGCAGCGAAGGATCGCCGGCGCCGCGCTCGACGTCTTCGACACCGAGCCGCTGCCGGCGGGACATCCATTGACGAGGTTGCCGAATGTGATCCTCACGCCACATCTCGGCTGGCCCACCGACCACCGCTACGCGCAGTTCGCGGACGCCGCCGCCGATGTACTGTTGGCGCACCTCGACGGACGCGACGTGCCGCGCTTTACCACCGACCACTGACGCACCAGGCAACACGCAAAAGGAACGAACGCCATGCAAGCCACCGCACCGACACCGGCGCAGCCCGACCATTCGCTCACCGACTACGTCGCCGACTTCATCGTCGACACGCGCCATGAAGACATTCCCGCCGACGTCATGCACCTCGGCAAGCGCTCGGTGCTCGACGGCATCGGCCTGGCGCTCGCCGGCGCCGCGTCGGAAATGGGCGGCATCATCCGCCGCTATCTCGACGAGCAGGGCATCGACGGCGACCGACGGCAGCACGGTGATCGGCACGAGCGATGCAGCTTCCTGCGCGCTTCGCGGCGTTCGCCAACGGCCTCGTCGATCCACGCCGACGACTACGACGACACGCAGCTCGCCGTCGCGAAGGATCGCGTCTACGGCCTGCTGACGCACCCGACCGCGCCCGCGCTGCCGCCGGCGCTGGCGCTCGCCGAGCGCGACGGGCGCAGCGGCCGCGACATGATGCTCGCGTATCAGGTCGGCGTCGAGGTCGAGTGCAAGGTCGCCGAGGCGATCCTGCCGCGCCACTACCAGCACGGCTTTCACAGCACCGCGACCTGCGGCGCGATCGGCGCGGCGGCGGCGGCGGCGAAGCTGCTCGGCCTCGACCGCGACGACGACGCGCCGCGCGCTGAGCCTCGGCGCCAGCCAGGCCGGCGGGCTGCGCGAGAACTTCGGCACGATGACGAAGCCGTTTCACGCGGGGCGCGCCGCCGAGAGCGGCGTCGTCGCGGCCGAGCTGGCGGCGCTCGGATTCACCGCGTCGCCGAACGGCCTCGAAGCCGATCGCGGCTTCTTCCGCGCGGCGGGCGGCGGCTACAGCGCGGACATGATCGCGGGCAGGCTCGGCAAGCCGTGGACGTTCGCGTCGCCGGGCGTGTCGATCAAGCCGCATCCGAGCGGCTCGCTCACGCATCCGGGCATGAGCGGTGATGCTGGATCTCATCCGCGCGGCACGATCATCCGGCCCGAGCGCGTGAAGCGCGTGTCGGTCGGCACCAACCACAACATGCCGAACGCGCTGATCCATCATCGCCCGCAGCAACGAGCTGCAGGCGAAGTTCAGCATGGAGTTCTGCATGGCGATCCTGCTGCTCGAGCGCAAGGCGGGGCTCGAGCAATTCACCGACGACGTCGTCAACCGGCCCGACGTGCAGGCGATGATCGCAGAAGATCGACTTCGGCGTGCATCCCGAGGCCGAGGCCGCCGGCTTCGACAAGATGACGACGATCATCGAAGTCGAGCTCGACGACGGCACGAAGGTCCGCGGCGCGGCCGACTTCGGCAAGGGCAGCCCCGCGAATCCGATGAGCGACGACGAGCTCGCCGACAAGTTTCGCGGCTGCGCGCGCTGGGGCGGGCTCGACCGCGATACGACGGAGCGCGTGCTCGATCTCGCGTGGCGCATCGACGAGCTCGACGATCTTCGCGACCTGACGCGCTTGTTGCGCATCACGCCCAAGCGTTAGCCGCGCGATGTTCGACGGCTTCACTACGGCGGATATCGAGACGTCCGGCGCGCGCATTCACCTGCGGCACGGCGGCCGCGGACCGCCGCTACTGCTGCTGCACGGCAATCCGCTGACGCACGTGATGTGGCACAAGATCGCGCCGCGGCTGGCGCGAGCGACTACACGGTGGTCGCGACCGATCTGCGCGGCTACGGCGACAGCTCGCAAGCCGGACGGCGGCGACGATCACGCCGGCTATTCGTTCCGCGCGATGGCGCAGGACCAGGTCGAGGTGATGTCGGCGCTCGGCTTCGATCGCTTCCTCGTCGTGCGGCCACGATCGCGGCGCGCGCGTCGCGCACCGCATGGCGCTCGATCATCCCGAGCTGCGTACGCAAGGTCGCCTTCCTCGACATCGTGCCCACGCACCACGTGCTGCATCAACATCCGCAAGGAATGGGCGGTCGATTCGTACCACTGGTTCTTCATGGCGCAGCCGTTCGACTATCCCGAGCAGATGCTCGAGGCCTACGGCTTCGAGCGCTACATCCGCCAGAAGCTCGACAAGAAGGGTGTCGGCATGAGCGCGTTCACGCCGGAGGCGCTGGCCGAGTACATCCGCTGCTGCACGCCGAGAACATCCACGCGGTGTGCGAGGACTATCGCGCCGCGGTGAGCATCGACCTCGTGCACGACGAGGCCGACCTGCAGCGCAAGATCGACGATGCCGATGCTGGTGCTGTGGGGCGAGCGCAGCCACGTGCAACCGCAGCTACCGGCCGATCGAGGCGTGGCGCGAGCGCGCGACCGACGTGCGCGGCAGGATGCTCGCCGTGCGGCCACTATCCGGCGGAGCAGGTGCCGGACGAGACGCTGGCGGAGCTGCAGGCTTTCTTCGCGGAATGACGCAAGTCGCGACGATTCACTGCGATCGCTTCGCTCGCGTGCCGGCGCCCGCTGCACGCTTTGAGTCGTTGTCGGCCGTCCAGACGGTGGAAAGCTCATCGATCGCGACCACGTTCGCACCGTCGAAATGAAATGCGTAATGCGCCGACTGCCGGCACGCGCCGAGGACGCGCGGACGAAACACGGCGGCGCACAGCCGCCTTCGTGGCGCACGCTGCGATACAGCACGCCGTCCTTGCCGCCACGCGCAATTCGCAGTCCGAGCCGCTGGCCCGGCGCGTAGTCGTCCGGCCGTTGATACTCCGCGTGCTTTCTCACGTCGACGAGCTTCGCATCGAGGTCGCTCAAGTACAGCCGCAGTTCCAGCCGAATCGCGCCTTCACGCGTCCGGCGCAGGAAGCGCTCCTGGTGATAGCGAACTTCGGCCAATGCGGTGTCGAGTGTGCGCGCACAGTAGTACACGCCGTAGGAGCCGTCCGAAAACCGGCTGCCTTCCGGATTCAGGTGGGTGAACGCCGCCATGATGGGCGTCGTCCCCGGACCGGCGATGCGCTCGTTCCGAGGTACCAATCGAAGATCGCCGGCTTCGTCGCGGATTCGATCGTTGGTCAGGCTCTCGAGCGCGTAGAGCGCTTCGAGATCCTTCGGATCGGCGACCCGGTCGAACAGCGAAACCGGCGGAAAACGGCTCGGTATCAGCCGGTGACTCGGCCGCCAGACCGTGTGCAGCGTGCGCAGCGCGCTAGCCGCCGCGCGCTGCATCGAGATATTGCCGAACCACGTAGAGGTCGGCGACGTTGCCCGACAGCATGCGATCGAGCGCCGACTGTCCGCCAAACAGCGGCGCCGAATTGGGCTTGCGAATCCACGCGTCGGCCGCGTCGGCCTGCGGAAGCAGGATCTGCAGCGCCTTGTAAATGCCGAGGATGTACGACACGCGCTCCAGCGTGTCGCGCGGCAATTGTCCTTCTCCGGTTCGCTTCCAGAGAAAGAAGGTGGACCGCGGCGGATCCCCGAGAATTCGGCGTGCCTCGTCGACGGTGAGCTTCCACGCGTCGGCGATGCGAAAGAACGTACGCAACGCGGGACCGCTCAAGACCTCGAGCAGACGAGCTGCCGACGGTCAATCGGCCTCGCTTCCCGCGCGTTTCCCGGAGCCGCAGTTTTCATCGCCGCTACACCCTTGGAGTACGGCGTATTTTAGTCCAGTACTGGACTAAAGGCAATTCACCCGACGGCGACCGCCCGGGCGCCGACGCAACGCGCGCCCGCTCGGCGTTACAGCGTCAATCCTGTCCGTGCGTGGCCTGGTGGCACTTGCGGTAGAGCGCAAGCCAATATTTCTCGTCGCGCTGCTCGGGCCGCAGCCGCGAGTCCTGCGTGATTCTCAACGCCAGGTCGAATGCGACGCGCGCGGCACTATCGAGGATCGTTATCGCCGGCGCGCCGGCGTTGCTGTCTGACATGTTCTTTCCTTGGAAATGGCTACTCCACCGTCACGCTCTTCGCGAGATTCCGCGGCTTGTCGACGTCGGTCCCGCGCAGCACCGCCGTGTGATACGCGAGCAGTTGCAGCGGCACGACGTGCACGATCGGCGACAGCAGGCCGCGGTGTTCGGCGACGCGAATGAGGTGGATGCCGTCGCCGCGGCGTCAGGTGGCTGTCGAGATCGGCGACGACATAGAGCTCGCCGCCGCGCGCGCGCACCTCCTGCAGGTTCGATTTGAGCTTTTCGAGCAGCGCGTCGTTGGGCGCGATCGCGACGACGGGCATCTGCGCATCCACGAGCGCCAGCGGACCATGCTTGAGCTCGCCGGCCGGATACGCTTCGGCGTGGATGTACGAGATTTCCTTCAGCTTCAGCGCACCCTCGAGCGCGATCGGATAATGCAGGCCGCGGCCGAGGAAGAGCGCGTGCTGCTTCTTCGCGAACTGCTGCGCCCAGCCGATCAGATGCGGCTCGAGCGCCAGCGCGCCGCGAATGGCCGCCGGAATGTGGCGCAGCGCGTCGATGCATTGCGCTTCCTGCTCCGCCGGCAGCAGTCCGCGCACCTTCGCGAGTGTCAGCGCCAGCAGGAACTGCGCCGCGAGCTGCGTCGTGAACGCTTTTGTCGACGCGACGCCGACCTCTGTGCCGGCGCGTGTCAGGAACACCATTTCCGCCTGCCGGATCATCGAGCTCGTCGCCACGTTGCAGATCGCGAGCGTGTGCTCGTGCCCGAGCGATTTCGCGTGCTTCAGCGCGGCCAGCGTATCGGCGGTTTCGCCCGACTGCGACACGACCATGACGAGCGCGTTCGCGTGCGGCACGCTGTCGCGATAACGGTATTCGCTGGCGATCTCGACGGTGCACGGGATCTTCGCCAGCGTCTCGATCCATTGCTTCGCCACGAGGCTCGAGTAGTAGCTCGTGCCGCAGGCGAGGATCAGCACGGAATCGACCTTCGGAAGGATGGCTTCCGCTTTCGCGCCGAACAACGCAGGACCGATCGACACGATGCCATCGAGCGTGTCCGCGACGGCGCGCGGCTGCTCGAAGATTTCCTTCTGCATGAAGTGGCGATACGGACCGAGCTCGACCGCGTCGCTGCCGCCCTGCACTTCGACGACGGTGCGCGTCGACGCGCTGTCCGCGCGCATCGAAGATCGCGTACGATTCGCGCCGCACATCGGCGACGTCGCCTTCCTCGAGATACGCGACGCGACGCGTGACGGACATCAGCGCCGATGCGTCCGACGCCAGGAAGTGGTCGTGACCGCCGATGCCGACGAGGAGCGGACTTCCCTGCCGGGCGCCGATGACGCGTCCGCGCTCGCGCGTCGAGATCACGGCGATCGCATACGCGCCCTTGAACTCGGCGATCGCGTGCTGGACGGCCGCGAGCAGATCGCCGCCGCCTTCCCGGTGCCAGTACGAATGCACCAGGTGCGCGATGACCTCGGTGTCGGTCTGCGTGCGAAAGACGTAGCCGGCCGCCTGCAAGCTTGTCGCGCAGCTCCTCGAAATTCTCGATGATCCCGTTGTGCACGACGGCGATCTCGCCGCTGGACAGATGCGGATGCGCGTTGTCCGGCGTCGGCGCGCCATGCGTCGCCCAGCGCGTGTGCGAAATGCCGGTGCTCGCCGTGAGATTCAGCGCGTCCGCTTGCGCCGCCAGATCGGCCACGCGCGCGGTGGACACGAGCCGCTCCAGGATCGGGCTTGCGCCGCCGTTGACGACGGCGAGGCCCGTCGAGTCGTAGCCGCGGTATTCGAGCCGGCGAATGCCTTCGATCAGGATCGGAACGACGTTGCGATCCGACGTTGCGCCGACGATGCCGCACATGATGCTCGTGCCTCCGGTTACTCGGCCCGCTGCTTCTTTCGCGGGCGCTGCCAGCGGGCGATCGACACCTGCGCGGGCCGCGCGAGCGTCAGTTGGCCCGCCGGCGCTTCCTTCACGATCGTGCTGCCGCCGCCGATCGTCGCGCCGGCGCCGATCGTGATCGGTGCGACCAGCACGCAGTTCGATCCGACGTGCACGTCGTCGCCGATGAACGATTGATGCTTGTTCGCGCCGTCGTAATTCGCCGTGATCGAGCCGGCGCCATAGTTCACCCGGCTGCCGACGACCGCATCGCCGACGTACGCGAGGTGATTCGCCTTCGATCCCGCGCCGATGCGTGCTGGCCTTCACCTCGACGAAGTTGCCGATGTGCACGTCTTCCGCAAGGTTTGTGCCGGGGCGCAGCCGCGCATACGGGCCGATACGGCAATTGCGGCCGATGCTCGCCGAATCGACATGCGAGTACGCCTCGATGCGCGTGTCCGGCCCGACGGTGACGTCGCGCAGCACGCAATAGGGGCCGACGCTCGCGCCGTCGTCGATCCTGACGGCGCCCTCGAAAATGCAGCCGACGTCGATCGTCACATCGCGGCCGCATTCGAGCTCGCCGCGGATGTCGATGCGATGCGGATCGACGATTGTCGTGCCGGCGAGCATCAGCGTCATCGCCCGGCGCCGCTGGACGATGCGCTCGAGCGAGGCGAGCTGCGCGCGGTCGTTGATGCCCAGCACCGACACTTCGTCGGACACGACGTGCGCACCGACCGGCACGCCGTCGGCGACCGCCATCGCCACGATATCGGTCAGATAGAACTCTTCCTGCGCGTTGTGCGGCGTCAGGCGAGCGAGCCACCGCTTCAGCAACACGCTGGGCGCCGCGATGAATCCCGTGTTGATCTCGTTGATGGCGCGCTCGTCCGGCGTCGCGTCGCGCTCCTCGACGATCGCCCGCACATTGCCGTCGGCGCCGCGAATCACGCGCCCGAGGCCGAGCGGATTGCGCACTCGCGCGGTCAGCAGCCCGACCCGGTTGCCCTGCGCGATTTCAGCGACGCTCGCGAGCGCCTCGGATGCCACGAGCGGGACGTCGCCAAGGCCGACGAGCGTGACGCCGTCGGATGGCAGGACATCGAGCGCGACGCGCGCGGCGTCGCCGGTGCCGCGCGGCGGGTCCTGACGCACGAAATTCACGTCCGGCGCCGCGAGCGCTCGTTCCACCGCCTCGGCGCCATAGCCGGTGACGACGGCGATCGCGCGCGGCGAGAGCGCGCGCACAGCCGCCAGCACGTGCGCCGCGAGCGGGCGGCCGGCGAGCTTGTGCAACGCCTTCGGCAAAGCCGAGTGCATTCGCTTGCCTTGACCGGCGGCGAGAATGACGACGTCGAGCGGGGAGGCCATCGAGACGGGAAAAAACCGCGGGAACGACGGCGATGATACGCCAGCGCATGAACCCGCTTTTCGCGAGCGGGGGTCGCGATCAGGCGGCGCTGCGTCGCTGACGCGCGCTCAGGTAGCCCGCGAGCGCGAGCGGGGCCTGGAGTTACCCGTGATGCTGGATCGTCGGCGGGCTGATCGACATCAGATCGATCATGTTGGCGACGTTGGCAGCCTCGAAGCGGCGCGGGATCGAGCGCTCGCGGCATTCCAGTATTTCGCATTGCAGGTACATCTGGCGCAGACGGCGCTCGGCGTCGTTCTGCGATCCGGCGATGATCGAGACGTTTTCGATCCGCTGCCCCGTGCGGCTGCGAATCGTGAATCCGTAGCGAATCATGTCGTTTGCCTCCTCTTTCGCGAAATGTCGACCCGATGAACCAGGGCCCGGGGAGTCGCATAGTGCAATTACCGTTCCCTTCAACCCGACGGACGACGACCGCGCCGACGAAGGGTGGACGACGCGATGCGGGCGACCCGTGATGGATCAGGCGAACGCCGGGTGCGTGACGCCTGGCGCGTAAGCGTGTACTTACTGTCTTTACGCCGCCGCGTAGCCGCGCAGCCATGTCCCTCCGGCCTTGGGATGCGGATCGCCGTCGCCGCGACGGGGAAGATACCGCCTCGATCCGGCCACGCACGTTGCCCGAACGAGGCCCGTGTCGCACAATCCGCGGCGGATGCGTACCGGACGCTGGGCGCCGATCGGACCTTACAGGGAGAGATGCACATGTTTTGCGCGACGTGCGGTCAGGCGATGCCGGAAGGAACGAAGGTGTGCGGGAATTGTGGCGCGGTCAACGCGGTCGCGGGTCCCGGCGATGCGCCAGCGGGCCCGCCGCCCGCGCCGGGCGCGGGAGACTCGCCACCGCCCGTGGCGCCCGCCTACGGCGCGGCCGCGCTGGCCACCGGCCCCTCGGCGAATACGCTGATCAACCGCCTCGTCGCGCGCGTCAAGGCGATCCTGCTCTCGCCGAAGACCGAATGGCCGGTGATCGCCGCGGAAGCGACGACGCCATCGGACATCTACCTGCGCTACGTCGCGCCGCTCGTCGCCATCGGCGTCATCGCGTCGTTCATCGGCACGACCATCGTCGGCGTGTCGCTGCCGATGCTCGGCACGATACGCATCGGCGTGGCCGCCGGATTGGCGGGCGCGATCCTGCATTTTGCGCTGACGTTCGTCGCGGTGTTCGTCGTCGCGCTCATCGTCGACGCACTGGCGCCGACGTTCGGCGGACAGAAGGATTCGCTGCGCGCGCTCAAGGTCACCGCCTACAGCTTCACGCCCGCATGGGTCGGCCGCGATCCTGACGATCCTGCCCGCGCTCGGCGTGATTGCCGGGCTCATCGGACTTTACGGCCTGTATCTGATGTATGTCGGGTTGCCGGTGCTGATGCGCGCGCCGGCCGACAAGGCGCTCGGCTACACCGTCGTCGTCGTGCTCTGCGCGATCGTCCTCAGCATCATCGTCAGCGTCATCAGCAACGTTGCGCTCGGCGGTTTCGGCACGCAGGCGCTATGACGCCAGCGAGACCGCGTCATCGAGGCTCGAGCAGCGCGTCGACGAACTCGACAAAGCCGGCACCCGCTTCCCGCGTCGTGACGTAGGCGGGAGGCGTCGCGATCCGCGGCAGGAAAAGGCGCACGTTCGCGACGCCGACCGCGTTTGCGAAGAACGCGAACATTGGCGCGTCGTTCGGCGAATCGCCGACGAACGCGAACGCGTGCGCGCTCCGCGTCGATATCCCGCACGAACACCTCGCGCATCAGCGTCCGCGTCATCGCGAGCTTGTCGTAGGAGCCGAACCAGCCGTTGACGTGGATCGAGCTCACCTTGGCCGTCATTCCCTGCGCCTGCATCAGCGCGACGATGCGATCGACGGCCTCGCGCGGCAAGGGCGGCACGTCTTCGCAGTAATCGATGGCGAGGTCGGTCTCGCGGTATTGCTGGTCGGATGCGAGCGCGCTGCCCGGTACGCCGTTGACGATCGCAGCGCCGATCGCCGCGATCCGCGCGCGTTGCGCGGCACGATCGGCGTCGCCCTCGACAAAGCGACGCACGAGCTTGCGGCGGGCGGCTTCGAAATGCATGTAGAACGCCCCGTTCTCGCCGACAACGGCATCGACCGGCCACATGCGCGCGATGTGATCGCACCAGCCCGCCGGGCGCCCGGTGACGGGAACGACGATCCTTCCCGACGCGTGAAGTCGTTCCAGCGCCGCGTACGCGGACGCGGTGAGCTTGCCGTGGCTCGTCAGCGTATCGTCGATGTCGGTCAGCACGACGCGAATGCCGCGGCGAACGTCATCGGGCATCTCGGCCAGCGGCCGCGGCATTGCAGGCGCGCAAGAAACGATGGCGCTCATTTCCCAACGAACGCGGCGACGCGTTCGCGTTGCTCGGGCGTCATCGGCAGCCCGCATTTCGTGCGTCGCCACAGGATGTCCTCCGCGGACAGCGCCCATTCCTCGTCGCGAAGGTAGCCGATCTCCCGCTCGGTCAAGCCGGCGCCGAAATCCGCGCCGAGATCGGCGACGGCTCGCGCATCACCAAGCACCATCGTCGCGCGCGTGCCGTGGCGACGCGCAAGCGCGCGCAGCAGCTCGCGCGGCAGCGCCGGGTAACGCCGAGCGAGCTCGCCGAGCCATGCGTCCCGGTCGCCGTTCGGCAGATCGCCGCCGGGCAGCGACGCGTCGCGTGTCCAGCTCGCTTTCATCGCCGGGAAGAACGGGCGGAGCAGCGCGAGCGCCGCTTCGGCCAGCTTCCGGTATGTCGTGATCTTGCCGCCGAACACCGAAAGCACCGGCGCGTGCAGCGCGTTTGCGCCATCGGACGGCGCATCGAGCTGCAGCACGTAGTCGCGCGTGACGGCGGACGGATCGCTCGTCCCGTCGTCGTACAGCGGGCGCACGCCGCTGTATGTCCAGAGGATGTCGGACGTGGCGAGCGATCGCGCGAGATAGGTGTTCGCCAGCGACAGCAGGTAATACGCTTCCTCGTCGCTGATCAGCGGATGCTCGTAGTTGCCGACCGGCACGTCGGTGGTGCCGATCAGCGAATAACGGTCCTGGTACGGGATCACGAAGACGATGCGGTTGTCGGCGTTCTGCAGAATGTACGCGTGTGGCGCGTCGTGCACGCGCTGCACGACGATGTGGCTGCCTTTGACGTGGCGCACTTGCGCCTTGACTGAAACGCCGGTGAGTTGCGTCAGCAGGTCGCGCACCCAGGGGCCGGCGGCGTTGACGATGGCGCGCGCGGCCACTTCGATCGCCGTGCCATCGGATGCCGCAAGCGTTGCGCGCCAGCTACCGCCGTCGCGGCGCGCACTGACGAACGTCGTGCGAACGCGGATGTCGGCGCCGCGCGTGCGGGCATCGATCGCATTGCAGACGACGAGTCGCGCATCGTCGACCCGAGCATCCGCGTACACGAACCCTTTGCGAAAGCGCGGCTTCAGCCCGGCGCCGAACGGAGTACGGTCGAGTCGCGTGCTGAACGACTTCGGCAGCGCCATCCGGCCGCCGAGGCGGTCGTAGAGGAATAGTCCGGCGCGGATCATCCAGGCGGGCCGCAGGTGCGGCTCGTGCGGCAACACGAACATCAGCGGCTCGATGATATGCGGCGCGGCGCGCAACAGCACCTCGCGCTCGGCAAGCGCTTCCGCGACGAGGCGAAATTCGTAATGCTCGAGATAGCGCAGGCCGCCGTGGATCAGCTTGGTGCTCGACGACGACGTGTGCGCGGCGAGATCGTCCTTTTCGACGAGCAGCACCGACAGTCCGCGCCCGGCAGCGTCGCGCGCGATGCCCGCGCCGTTGATGCCGCCGCCGATCACGAGCAGGTCGTAGGGACGCGTCTCCATTGGCGGAGCGCGATTCTACCCGACGCAAATCGGTGTCGGAGGTGCAATTCGCGAAATGGGGTCAGAGCAAATTGCACCTCCGACACCGATTTACCCCGGGCGCGTCATCGCCGCCGGATCGACCCAGCGATCGAAATCCTCCGCGCTGACGAGGCCGAGCTTCAATGCGGCTTCGCGCAGCGTCGAGTGGTCCCGATGCGCGGCGAGCGCGATCTTCGCCGCGTTCTCGTAGCCGATATGCGGGTTGAGCGCGGTGACGAGCATCAGCGAGCGCTCGAGATTGGCGCGAATGCGCGTCATTTCCGGCTCGATGCCCTGCGCGCAGCGCTGGTCGAACGAGTCGATCGCATCGGCCAGGAGCTCGATCGATTCCAGCGTGCCGTGCAGCATCACCGGCTTGTAGACGTTGAGCTGGAAATTGCCCTGGCTGCCGGCGAATGCGACAGCCGCGTCGTTGCCGAACACGCGGACGGCCACCATCGTCAGCGCCTCGCATTGCGTCGGATTGATCTTGCCCGGCATGATCGACGAGCCCGGCTCGTTGTCGGGAATCGTGATTTCGCCGAGGCCCGCGCGCGGGCCGCTCGCGTGCCAGCGCACGTCGTTGGCGATTTTCATCAACGCGCCGGCGAGCGTGCGCAGCGACGCGCTGACGTTGACGATCGCGTCGTGCGCCGACAAGGCGGCGAACTTGTTCGGCGCCGAGACGAAAGGAACGCCGGTTTCGCGCGCGATCACCTGCGCCACCGTCGCGCCGAACGCCGGATGCGCGTTGAGACCGGTGCCGACCGCCGTGCCGCCGAGCGCGAGCGGCATCAGGCCCTCGCGCGCGAAGGCGATGGCGCTGCGCGCGTCGTCGAGCTGCGCGACCCAGCCGGAGATCACCTGGCCGAGCGTCACCGGCGTGGCGTCCTGCAAATGCGTGCGGCCGATCATGACGACGTCCGCGAATGCGTGCGCTTTCGCATCGAGCGTCGTCGCGCAGCCGCTCGAGCGCCGGCAGCAAGCGCCGGTCGAGCTCGCTCGACCGTCGCGATGTGCATGACGGCGGGAAACGTGTCGTTCGACGACTGTCCGCGGTTGACGTCGTCGTTCGGATGGACCGGCTTTTTCGAGCCGACGACGCCGCCGGCGAGCTGGATGGCGCGGTTGGCGATCACCTCGTTGGCATTCATGTTCGATTGCGTGCCGGAACCGGTCTGGAAGACGACCAGCGGAAATTCGGCGTCGAGCTTGCCGTCGATCACTTCCTGCGCGGCACGCTCGATCAGCGACACCTTGTCGGCCGGCAACTCGCCGAGCTGGCCGTTCGCGATCGCGGCAGCCTTCTTCAGCACGCCGAACGCGCGAATGACCGCGCGGCCCCAGCGGAAGCGATCGACGCCGATCGGGAAGTTGTCGATCGAGCGCTGCGTCTGCGCGCCCCAGAGGTGATCGGCCGGTACGCGGACTTCGCCGAGCGCGTCCTTCTCGATTCGCACGTCCGTCTCCGGTGTCGTTGCCATGGATGAATCCTACGCCGCGCCGCCCTCACGGTCGCGACGCCCGCCGGCCGCCTTGCCCCTGGTCGTCCGCCGCGCGCGCTCCGTCTGTCCGGGCGCGCGGGGAACGAGCTTGCGCAAATCGGCGAGCAGCGCCTGCTGGCGCGCGTCGAGCTGCGAATCCTTTTCGATCGCGTCGAACACGCCGTTGAGCTTGTGCCGGTCGGACGCGGTACGCACGAGCTTGCCAAGCGACGTCTTCGCGAGCTGCGGCTCGAATTCGACGATCAGCGTCTCCTCGTGCAGCAGGCGGCGCAACTGGTCTTCGTCGAGGTCGCGCAGGATGCCCGTCGGCTCGAGCAGCGCGCGCGTGTGCTGCATCTGCGCGAGCCGCCGTTTGCCGCCGCCCGCCTTGACGAGCAGCATGCCGGTCCGGATCACGGCTTCAGGCAAGCCGCCCTGATCGATTTCGTCGAGCACCTGGCGCACGGCGGGCAAGCGCGCGCGGGTCGAAGCGCGTCTGCTTGCGTATCACGTCGCGCTGGTCGGCCATCCGCAGCGACAGCATGTTGCCGTAGACCTCGAAGAACGCCGCCTCGCTCGTCGCGTCGCGCACGTCGCGATAGAGATCGAGCCCCGCGCTCACGTATTCCGAATGAAGCGCTCGGTGCGCCGGCCGATGTTGTCGGCCGCGCGCGGGCGCCGATGCGCGCGCACGAACGCCGCCGCCGCCGGAAGGCCGGCCAGCAGCGGATTGCGATCCGAGAACCACCAGCGCTGCACGCGCAGCGGATGCCATTCGCGCAGCAGCTTGGCGAGCCACTCGGGCATCGCTTCGCGCACGAACGGCCGCACCAGCAATTCGTACGCGCGCTCGTTCAACTCGGACAGCGCCGCCACCGCCTCGAACGGCTTTTCGTCGACGCGATCGTATTTCTGCAGCCGCTTCAGGTCCTCGAGCTTGCGCTCGTGCAGCGTGACGTCGTACTCGATCGCTGCCGTCGGCGCTGACGGTCTCGTTGATCTGCATGCCGTACAGGCCGGGCGGCAGCTCCTGGATGTACTTCAGCACCTCGACGATCTGCGCGTGCTCCTTCTTCGCGACCTTGCCGGACACGAAGATGCCGAGATGGCCGACGTCCTCGTGCATCAGGCCGACGATCGTCTGGCCGTTCGCCTTGATCTCCTCGGTCGAGCCGTAGACGTCGGCGATCCAGTTGAACGCCTGCTGCGGCGGCGTGATGTTGTCGCCCATCGACGCGAACACGATGATCGGCGAGCGGATCGACTTGAGGTCGAAATAGCGGCCCGGGCCGAGGCGCGCCTCGCCCTGCGACAGCTTGTTGCCGACGAAGAGATTGTTGACGATCCAGCGGATCTCCTCCTCGTTCATCAGGTAGTAGCCGCCCCACCAGCGCTCGAACTCGAGGAAGCGCTGCGGCTCGGTGTCGATGTTCGTCGAACAGGTGGTAGTACTTGTCCCAGCACGTGTTGGCGGGATTGAGGCTCTCGAAATTCTGCGACGAGATGCGCGCCGTCGAACTTGCCGCCGCCAAGATCGCTCGCGAGCAGCGACGAGCCAGGCGCCGCCGAGCAGGCCGCCGGCGTAGCGCATCGGGTTGTCGCCGTCGTTGCCGGCCCAGTACGACATCGGCGCGCCGTTGATCACGAGCGGGCCGGCGATGTCGGGCCGCGCGGCGGCGAGCATCATCACCGCCCAGCCGCCCTGGCAATTGCCGACGATCACCGGCTTCGGCGCTGTCGCGGATGGCGCTCGGCGACGATGCGCACGAACTCCGCCTCGGCGTCGGTGACGTCGGCGAGCGTCTGGCCGGGCTCCGGATCCGGATAGAAGATGACGAAGTACACCGGGTGGCCGGCGCGCAAGCGCGACGCCGACCTCGGAGTCCTCCTTGAAGCCGCCGATGCCGGGACCGTGGCCGGCGCGCGGGTCGATGATGACGTACGGACGCAGCGTGTCGTCGACGCGTCACGCCCTTCGGCGGAATGATGCGCACCAGCGCGTAGTTGGCCGGCCGCTCGAACGTGCGCGCGTCGGCGAGCACCTCGTACTCGTAGGCGAGCACCGGCGGCTTGCCGGCGGCCTCGTGCGCGATCCAGTTGTTGCCGCGCTGGCGCAGCGTGTCCCAGAACAGGACGCGAGCGCTGCGCGAAGTCGACGCCGTACTCGCACCAGTCGCGCCAGGCCTGCTCGGAGATTCATGCCGTTTCCAGGCCCGATCGATGCCGCGTAGCTCGCTTGCGCACGCCGTGTCCGCTCGACGTATGCGGCGGCCGCATCCTTCATGCGGCGATCGAGGACGTCGTGACCCTGCGCGAGATGGCAAGCGAGCGATCGATCGTCTGATTCAGATTGGGCATTGCGGAGTCCTCGGGGAAAACGGCGATGCTGCAATGCAACATCGTAACAGAAGCGGCCTCCCGCCCCATCCATTCATGTGAGGGCAGCAAGCGCCAACACCAAATGCAGTGCCCCCAATACGAAGGGCAGCGCGCGGCTGCCCTTCAATCCCGGCCCTGCTCTGGCGAGGCTACTGCGCGCGGTGGCGCAGCTTGCGAATCGCCTCGAGCTGCGCGAGCGCGATCGAAAGCTCGGCCTCGGCGTGCGCGATTTCTTCCTTCGAGGTCTTGTTCTGCATTGCTTCCTCGGCCGCCCGCTTCGCTTCGAGCGCGGCCTTCTCGTCGAGGTCCTTCGCGCGAATGGCCGTATCGGCGAGCACCGTGACGAGATGCGGCTGCACTTCGAGGATAGCCGCCCTGCACGAACACCAGCTCTTCGCTGTGCCGATTCGCCGGCTTGATGCGCACCGATCCCGGCTTGATCTGCGTGAACAGCGGCGTGTGCCGCGGATAGATGCCGAGCTCGCCCGCATGCCGGGCAGCACGACGAACTCCGCCTCGCCGGAGTAGATCTGCTCCTCGGCGCTGACGACGTCGACGTGGATGGTTTGGCCACGTTACTGCAGCGTCTTCGCCTTCTCGAACGCTTCCTCGATCGTCGCCGACCATGTAGAACGCCTGCTCCGGCAGCGCATCGCATTCGCCGTTGACGATCATCTTGAAGCCCTTGATCGTGTCCTTGAGCGACACGTACTTGCCCGGCGAGCCGGTGAACACCTCGGCGACGTGAACGGCTGCGACAGGAAGCGCTGGATCTTGCGCGCGCGCGCCACCGCCAGCTTGTCCTCGGGCGACAGCTCGTCCATGCCGAGAATCGCGATGATGTCGCGCAATTCCTTGTAGCGCTGGAGCACCGACTGCACGGCGCGCGTCGTGTTGTAGTGCTCCTCGCCGATGACGTTCGGGTCGACCTGGCGTGACGTCGAGTCGAGCGGGTCGACCGCGGGATAGATGCCGAGCGACGCGATGTCGCGCGACAGCACGACCGTCGCATCGAGGTGGCCGAACGTTGTCGCGGGCGACGGGTCGGTCAGGTCGTCCGCCGGCACGTACACGGCCTGGATCGACGTGATCGATCCGGTCTTGGTCGACGTGATGCGCTCCTGCAGCCGGCCCATTTCCTCGGCGAGTGTCGGCTGGTAGCCCACCGCGGACGGCATCCGGCCGAGCAGCGCGGACACTTCGGTGCCGGCGAGCGTGAAGCGATAGATGTTGTCGACGAAGAGCAGCACGTCGCGGCCTTCGTCGCGAAAGTACTCGGCCATCGTGAGCCCGGTGAGCGCGACGCGCAAGCGGTTGCCCGGCGGCTCGTTCATCTGGCCGTACACCATCGCGACCTTCGACTTGCGAGAGGTCGTCCTTGTTGACGACACCCGCTTCCATCATCTCGTGATAGAAGTCGTTGCCTTCGCGCGTGCGCTCGCCGACGCCGGCGAACACCGACAGGCCCGAGTGCGCTTTGGCGATGTTGTTGATGAGCTCCATCATGTTCACCGTCTTGCCGACGCCGGCGCCGCCGAAGAGGCCGACCTTGCCGCCCTTCGCAAACGGACAGATGAGGTCGATGACCTTGATGCCGGTTTCGAGCAGCTCCTGCGACGGCGACAGCTCGTCGAACGTCGGCGCAGTCCGATGGATCGACATGGCGCTTTTCCGCATCGATCGGTCCGCGCTCGTCGATCGGGCGCCCAGCACGTCCATGATGCGGCCGAGCGTCTTCGGGCCGACCGGCACCATGATCGGCTCGCCGGTGTTGACCACCTTCATGCCGCGACGCAGGCCGTCGGACGAGCCGAGCGCGATCGTGCGCACGACGCCGTCGCCCAGCTGCTGCTGGACCTCGAGCGTCAGGCCCGATGCTCGTCCATCTTCAGCGCGTCTAGATCTTCGGCATGTGCGTCGCGCGGAAATTCCACGTCGACGACGGCGCCGATGCATTGGACGATCGTTCCCTGGCTCGTTACGCGATTGATCCATTTCGTTGTCCCGTCATACCGCCGCGGCGCCGCCGACAATTTCGCTCAATTCCTTGGTGATGCCGGCCTGCCGCGTCTTGTTGTAGATGAGCTGCAGCTCGTCGATGATCTTGCCCGCGTTATCGGACGCCGCCTTCATCGCCACCATCCGCGCCGACTGCTCGGAGGCCATGTTCTCGTTGACCATCTGGAAGACGACCGCTTCCATGTAGCGACGCATCATGCCGTCGAGCAGCTCGCGCGCATCCGGCTCGTAGATGTAATCCCACGCGCCGTCGGAAATCTGCGACGTGCGCACCTCGCCGGCCGCTGTCCGGTATTCCTCGGGGATCGGCACGATGCGAACCTGCCGTGCCTCCTGCTTCATCGTGTTGACGAAGTTCGTCGAGAAGATGTGGACCTCGTCGACCTTGCCGTCGAGTACTCGTCGATCAGCACCTTGACCGCGCCGACGAGCCGCTCGAGGCGCGGACGATCGCCGAGGTGCACGACGCTCGACACGATGTTGCCGCCCATCCGTGAGACAAAGCCGAGACCCTTGTTGCCGATCGTGACGAAATCGACGTCGAGGCCATTGCCGCGCCATTCCTTGAAGCGCTGCATCATCAGGCGCAGCACGTTCGTGTTGAGGCCGCCGCACAGGCCCTTGTCGGTCGTGATGACGATCACGCCGATGCGCTTCACGACGTCGCGCTTGTGCAGGAACGGGTGCTTGTACTCGGTATTGGCCTTCGCGATGTGCATCGCGATGCCGAACGCGCGCTCGACGTACGGGCGGGCTGCGCGCATGCGGTCCTGCGCCTTCTTCATCTTCGAAGCCGCAACCAT
>CAVPMH010000016.1:0-136466 GCA_963706225.1 uncultured Pseudomonadota bacterium | reverse complement strand
CGCGACGCTTTATCTCGAGCAGCCGCTCGCGCGCTCGATCGCGTTTGACACCGGCGTGCACGCCGTCGCGACGGCGATGCCGCTGATCATCGACGAATCGGATGCGACGATCGATGCGTTCGTGCGGGCGCGTGCGCTCGGCTACGCCGGCGTGTCGAGCAAGACCTGCAAGGGCATCTACAAATCGCTGCTCAACAACGCGCGCTGCGCACGATGGAACGCCGCCGGTCACGGCGCGCCGGTGTTCATGACGGGCGAGGACCTCACCGCGCAGCCGGGACTCGCCGTGCAGCAGGATCTCGCGCTCGCCGCGGTGCTCGGCCTTACGCACGTCGAGCGCAACGGTCATCATTACGTCGCCGGATTCGCGGGCCAGCACGCGCCGATCCCCGAGCAGCAGGCCTTTCTCGCCGCGCATCCGGACCTCTATGCGCGCACCGGCGATCAGGTCGCGCTGGCGATCCGCGATGGCGAAATCGCGCTCGACTCGCTCGCCGTCGCCGGTTTTGCATCCGGCGCGTGGCCCGACGTCGAGTCCATGCAACCGATCGGCGAAACGGGGTCAGAGCGAATTCATTCGGTGTCGGAGGTGTAATTATCGGAGTCGATCCGGATAATTACACCTCCGACACCGAATTACGACCAGGAGCGGGAATGGAAACGATTCGCGTCGGCGTGATCATGAACGGCGTCACCGGCCGGATGGGCACGAACCAGCACCTCGTGCGCTCGATCGATGCGATCCGCGCACAAGGTGGCGTTGCGCTCGCCGACGGCCGCCGCGTGATGCCGGACCCGATTCTCGTCGGCCGCAATGCCGCGAAGGTCGAGGCGTTGGCGCGCGCGCACGGCGTATCGCGCTGGACGACGAACCTCGACGCGGCGCTCGCCGATCGCAACGATTCGATCTACTTCGATTCCGCGTCCACCGGCTTGCGCGCGCAGCTCATTGGCCGGCGATCGACGCGGGCAAGCACGTCTACACCGAAAAACCGGTTGCGACCACGCTCGAGGACGCGCTCGATCTGTATCGCCGCGCGGAGCGCGCCGGCATTCGCCACGGCGTCGTGCAGGACAAGCTGTGGCTGCCGGGCATGCGGAAACTGCAGTTGCTGATCGACAGCGGATTCTTCGGCCGCATTCTTTCGGTGCGCGGCGAATTCGGCTACTGGGTGTTCGAGGGCGACTGGCAGGAGGCGCAGCGGCCGTCCTGGAACTACCGCAAGGAAGACGACGGCGGCATCATCGTCGACATGCTGTGCCATTGGCGCTACGTGCTCGACAACCTGTTCGGCGGCGTCAAGCGCGTGATGTGCGTGGGCGCCACGCACATCCCCGAGCGCGTCGACGAGAACGGCAAGCGTTACGACGGCAACGGCCGAAGACGCCGCGTACGCGACGTTCGAGCTCGACGCGGGCGTGATCGCCCAGATCAACAGCTCGTGGTGCACGCGCGTGCGCCGCGACGACCTCGCGACCTTCCACGTCGACGGCACGCTGGGCTCGGCCGTCGCCGGCCTTACCGACTGCTACCTGCAACCGCGCGCGGCGACGCCGAAGCCCGTGTGGAATCCCGACGTGCCGCAGACGATCGACTTCTACGACACGTGGCAGAAGATGCCGGCGAACCGCGTGTACGACAACGCGTTCAAGGCCGAGTGGGAGCTGTTCCTGCGCCACGTCGTCGAGGGCGGCCCGTTTCGCTGGAACCTGCTGGAGGGCGCCAAAGGCGTGCAGCTCGCCGAGCTGGGAATGCGGAGCTGGACCGAGCGACGCATGCTCGATGTACCGCCGCTCGAGGCGTGACAGCAACGATGCGCGCGCTCAACCTGCCGGACGCGAGCGGCCAGCTCACGCGATACACGCTCCGCGGCAACGCGTCGCCGCACGCCGCATCGATGCGGCCGCGCTGGAATCGCGTCGCGTTCGCGGCCGCGCACGTCGTTTCCGATCCGCTGGCCAACGTCGATCCGTGGCTCGCGACGGCGATCGATTGGGACGCGACGCTCGCGTATCGGCGTTATCTGTGGGCGCAAGGCTTCGGCGTCGCGGAAGCGATGGACACTGCGCAGCGCGGGATGGGACTCGACTGGCCGATGTCGCTCGAGCTGATCGGCCGCAGCGTCGCCGAAGCGCGCGCGTTCCCCGGCGCGGTCGTCTTCTCCGGCGCCGGCACCGATCAACTCGCGCCCGATCCGGACGGCACGCTCGAGGACGTCATCGCCGCGTATCGATCGCAGTGCGAGGCGATCGAGCGCCTCGGCGGCCGCATCATCCTGATGGCGAGCCGCGCGCTCGCCGCCTGCGCACGCTCGTCCGACGATTACGTCGACGTCTACGCGCGCGTGCTCGCCGGCGTCTCGCAGCCGGTCATCCTCCACTGGCTCGGCGAGATGTTCGATCCCGCGCTCGCCGGCTACTGGGTCGGCGCCGCCGGGCGCGGCAACGACCCGCACCACGCGCGCGCGATGGATGTCTGCGCGAACGTGATCGCGGCCAACGCGGCGAAGATCGACGGCATCAAGATTTCGCTGCTCGACGCCGACAAGGAGATCGCGCTACGCGCCCGGCTGCCCGCCGGCGTGCGGATGTACACCGGCGACGACTTCAATTTCGCCGCGCTGATCGGCGGCGATGCGCGCGGGCATTCGGATGCGCTGCTCGGCATCTTCGATGCGATCGCGCCGGCCGCTTCGGCGGCGCTGACGGCGCTCGCGAACGGCGATCGTGCGCGGTTCGACGCCATCCTGGCACCCACGGTGCCGTTGTCGCGCCATGTCTTCGCGGCGCCGACGCGCTTCTACAAGACGGGCGTCGTATTCATGGCGTGGCTGAACGGCCACCAGTCGCACTTCACGATGGTGGGCGGCCAGCAGAGCGCGCGGAGCCTCGCCGCATCTCGCCGAACTGTTCCGGCTCGCCGATGCCGCCGACCTGCTGCGCGATCCCGATCTGGCCGTTGCGCGGATGCGCACGCTGCTCGCGATTGCACGGCATCGAGTGAACGATCCTACGATGACGACGCCCGATCCCGCGCTGCTGTCGATCAACACGGCGACACTGCGCGCGCAGTGGAAACTGCCCGAGATCATCGCCGGGCTTGCGCGCCACGGCATTCGCGGCATCGCGCCGTGGCGCGACCAGGTCGCGGCGACCGGGCTCGACGACAGCGCGCGCCGAATCCGCGATGCGGGACTGACCGTCACCGGCCTTTGCCGCGGCGGCATGTTTCCGGCACCCGATCGCGAAGGCCGCAAGGCTGCGCACGACGACAATCGGCGCGCGGTCGACGAGGCGGTAGCACTCGGCGCGCAATGCCTCGTGCTCGTCGTCGGCGGCCTGCCGAAGGATCGCAACGGCGCGATCGTGTCGCGCGATCTCGCCGGGGCGCGCGAAATGGTGCGCGACGGCATCGGATTGCTGCACGACTACGCGCAAGGCGCCGGCATGCGCCTCGCGATCGAGCCGCTGCATCCGATGTATGCCGCCGATCGCGCGTGCGTGAACACGCTCGCGCAGGCGAACGCGCTGTGCGACGAGATCGCACCCGACGGCGCCGACGGACTCGGCGTGGCGGTCGACGTCTATCACGTCTGGTGGGACCCGCTGCTGCAGTCCGAAATCATCCGCGCCGGCGAGCGCGAGCGGCTTTACGCGTATCACATCTGCGACTGGCTCGTTCCGACGCGCGACCTGCTGAACGATCGCGGCATGATGGGCGACGGCGTCATCGATCTGCCGCTCATCCGCTCGTGGATGGAAGCGGCCGGCTATCGCGGCATGCACGAGGTCGAGATCTTCTCGGCCGACAACTGGTGGAAGCGCGATCCGGACGAAGTGCTGCTGACGTGCCGGCACCGCCACGCCGAGCGAAGCTGACACTCGAAGCGCGGGACATGGCGCTGCGCACGCTCAATGCGACGCGCAGCCGTCGAGCGGCAATGCGACCGATTGCAGAACGTCCCCCGACGCTGCGCGCTGCACGAACGCGACGAGCATCGGATGCTTGCCCGCCTCCGCGGGCTTCGGCACGGTGACGCTCGCCTGCCAATGACCGTCGCGCCGCGGGAGCGGCCACGACGCTGCAGCGCGCGCACGACGTGATCGTGCACCAGGCGAACGCCGCGGTTCTCGCCGGCCTTCACGTCCGAAACGAGGCCGCTGTCCGCATACGCGACGAAAAGTTGCGCATCGCGCATCCGCGATGCGTCGACGCACGCGCGCGTCGGCGCGCACGACGATCTCGTGCGCGCCCGGCGTCGCGTCGAGCGTGATCGTCGCGCGCGCGGGCTCGCGCGACGCCGCATCGATCGCGGCCGGCGCGCCGGCGCGCAAGTCGGCGAGCGTGTGTCCCTGCACGAGCACTTGCGGCGTATAGACGAACGACGCATCGTTCGCGTACATCGCCTGGTACTGGCGCTCCGTGTATGTCGCGTCCGCGAAGCGGTCGACCCAGCCGAGCCGATCCCAATAGTCGACGTGGAACGCGAGCGCGATCGCATGCGGCGACGTCGCCCGCGGCATCGAATTGCGACGAAAACCAGCGATCGGCGGGCGGGCAACTGTCGCAGCCCTCCGATGTATAAAGCTCGACCAGCGGCCTTGTTTGCGCCTCGCTCGTCGCATGGCACGCCGTGGCCGCGCGCGCGGGGCTGCGCGCGAGCGACGTCACCAGCACCACGATGATCGCCAGGCGGGTCATCGACGCCCGTCGCTCCCCGCGCCGGATCCCTTACACCGGCACGCTCGACGGTATGCTACGCTGGCTTTCCCGCGCACGATTGCGCGACATCCCGACAAGAAGGAGGTTCTCGTGGGCGTGATGCACATCATCTGGATGATCGTCGTCGGCTTCATCGTCGGCTGGCTCGCGCAGGCGTTCTATCCGGGCGCGCAATCGATGGGGTTCTGGGCGACCAGCATCGTCGGCATCGTCGGCTCGCTGGTCGGCGGCATCATCGGCGGCATGCTGTGGCGATCGCCCGACGGCAAGTTTCACCCCGCGGGCTTCATCCTGTCCATCGTCGGCGCGCTGATCGTGCTGTGGCTGTACCTGAACTTCATCGCGACCCGGGTCTGATTTTCCGCCCGCCGCGCGCAAGCCGGGCGTAACGGCGGCGACCCCGGGCTAGACGAGATCGCCGGCGGGCCCGAGGATCTGCTCGCGCAATTCGCGGTACCGCGGCAGTTGCGGCGGAAAGATGCAGACGTACTTGACCTGCGCCGCCTGCAGGCAGCGCTGCTTGATCGTCTCGAGCTTCTGATCGCGCGGATCGATCACCTGATCGGGCTCCTTCGCGTCGACGATCGCAACGATCGTCATGTCGCGATCGCAGACGACGAAGCCGACGTGCTGGTTCGCGATCTTGCGAAAGGCGCGCAGGCGCTCCATGCCCTGCGGGCCGATCTTCACCTGCAGCACGTCGGCCAGCCGGACGCGCGCGAATACCTCGTGGCGCGGGAACGCCGCCTTCAGCAGCAGGAAGACGATGCTTTCCGCCTTGGACAGGAAGCGCGGCCGCAGCAGATACAGCCCGGGCACCTCGGCCGACGAGAGCAGCCGCGTCGTTTCGCCTTCGGTCCATTGCGCGACCGCCGTGGGGCCGTCGATCGAGGAACGCGCGCCCGCCGGCGCCTCGCGGCTGCGCCGCATGAGGCCGGCGATGATGACGGCCGCCAGCGTGATGACGGCAAACCCGAAGACGAGGCCCGAAGTCATCCGCGACCCGCGCGGACGATCGACTGACCGAGCGCGGCGGATGACTGATGCATAAGCAGTGCAGTTTTCATCGTTTTGCGCGGCCCGCGACTAGTCTAAAGCATTTCCGGCACCGGGCGCCGAGAAACGGTCGCCGGTGGCGGGCCTTCGGCGGGCGCGTTGGCAAAAGCGCAACGGGACGGTCGCCAATGCGCAGGAGCCGAGCCGTGCAGTAAAAAAGGCCCGCATCGCTGCGGGCCTTTTCAGTTGCTTCGGACCGGACCGAATTACATGTCCATGTCGCCCATGCCACCCATGCCGCCGCCGCCACCGCCCATCGAGGCTTGTCGTCCTTCGGCAGCTCGGCGACCATCGCGTCGGTCGTGAGCATCAGGCTCGCGACCGATGCGGCGTTCTGCAGCGCAAAGCGCGTCACCTTGGTCGGATCGACGACGCCCATCTCCACCAGGTCGCCGTACTCGCCCGTCTGGGCGTTGAAGCCGAAGTTGCCCTTGCCTTCGACGACCTTGTTGAGGACGACCGACGGCTCGTCGCCCGCGTTGGCGACGATCTGGCGCATCGGCTCCTCGAGCGCACGCAGCACGATCTTGATGCCGGCATCCTGGTCGGGGTTGTCGCCCTTCAGGTTCTTCAGGCTCAGCGCGCGCGCGCAGGTACGCCACGCCGCCGCCGGGGACGATGCCTTCCTCGACGGCCGCGCGCGTCGCGTGCAACGCATCTTCGACGCGCGCCTTCTTTTCCTTCATCTCGACTTCGGTCGCCGCACCGACCTTGATCACCGCAACGCCGCCGGCGAGCTTGGCCACGCGCTCCTGCAGCTTTTCCTTGTCGTAGTCGGACGTCGCTTCCTCGATCTGCTTGCGGATGTTCTTGACCCGCGCCTCGATCGCCGCCTTTTCGCCGGCGCCGTCGATGATCGTCGTGTCTTCCTTCGCGACGTCGACGCGCTTCGCGCGGCCGAGATCCTTCAGCGTCGCGTTCTCGAGCTTGAGCCCGAGCTCTTCGGCGATGACCGTGCCGCCGGTCAGGATCGCGATGTCTTCGAGCATCGCCTTGCGACGATCGCCGAAGCCCGGCGCCTTGACGGCGACGGTCTTCAGGATGCCGCGGATGTTGTTGACGACGAGCGTCGCGAGCGCTTCACCGTCGACGTCTTCGGCGACGATCAGCAGCGGCTGGCCGGCCTTCGCCACCTGCTCGAGCAGCGGCAGGAGATCGCGGATGTTCGAGATCTTCTTGTCGTGCAGCAGGATGTACGGGTCTTCGAGCGCTGCGACCTGCTTGTCGGGGTTGTTGATGAAGTACGGCGAGATGTAGCCGCGGTCGAACTGCATGCCTTCGACGAGGTCGAGCTCGTTCTCGAGGCCCTTGCCGTCCTCGACGGTGATCACGCCTTCCTTGCCGACCTTGTCCATCGCTTCGGCGATCGTCTTGCCGATCGATTCGTCGGCGTTGGCCGAGATCGCGCCGACCTGCGCGATTTCCTTGCTGGTCGTGCACGGCTTGCTGATCTTCTTCAGCTCCTCGACGACGGCGATGACCGCCTTGTCGATGCCGCGCTTCAGGTCCATCGGGTTCATGCCGGCGGCGACGTACTTCATGCCTTCGGCGATGATCGATTGCGCGAGAACGGTGGCCGTCGTCGTGCCGTCACCGGCGACGTCGGACGTCTTCGACGCGACTTCCTTCACCATCTGCGCGCCCATGTTCTCGAACTTGTCCTTGAGCTCGATTTCCTTCGCGACCGATACACCATCCTTGGTGATCGTCGGTGCGCCGAAGCTGCGCTCGAGGACGACGTTGCGGCCCTTCGGGCCGAGCGTGATCTTGACGGCGTTGGCGAGAACGTTGACGCCGGACACCATTCTGTTCCGGACGTTTTCGCCGAAGCGGACGTCTTTGGCTGCCATAATTGATTCTCCTGGTACGTGTGCTTAAAGAGGAAAGGATTCAGTCGACGATGCCGATGATGTCGTCTTCGCGCATGTGCAGCAGGTCCTTCCCGTCGAGCTTGAATTCCTGGCCCGAGTACTTGCCGAAGAGAACCTTGTCGCCGGCCTTGACGCCCATGGCGACGAGCTTGCCGTTGTCGTCGGTCTTGCCGGGTCCGGCATAGACGACTTCACCCATCGAGGGCTTTTCGGCCGCCGTGTCGGGGATGACGATTCCGCCGGCGGTTTTGCGCTCCTCTTCGAGCCGCTTGACGATGATCCGGTCGTGCAGGGGACGAAGTTTCATGTTAGTGCTCACTCCTGAAATGAACTGGGTTGCAACTGATTGAAGAAACCGTGACGCCGAGCGTCGAGCGCGTCCGATCCGCCAGTGGCGGAGCGGTCTCTTGGCACTCATCTCATGCGAGTGCTAATAGTACGGCGTCGCGCCCCGGATTTCAAGCCTTTTCCGATTTTTTCTGCCTGGATTCGGCGATCCGCTATGACAGCGGCATCAATCTGCCGGAAGGCGGCTCGTTCCGATCCGGCTCTGATCGCCGCCGGGGCGATCGGTTCCGGGGCCGGCCGTCGGCGCGCGGACCGCGTCGATCAGTGCGCGGCGGCGGTTTCGTCAGTCGCCTGGCGCGTGCCAGCCGCCGCCGAGCGCCTGGATCAGCGCGATGGTGGCCGCCTGCCGGCTCGACATCAGCTCCGAGAGCGTCTGGCGCGCGTTCAGCGCGGTCACCTGCGCCGTGACGACCGTCGTATAGGGCACCTGGCCCTGCAGGTATTGATTGAGCGTCAACTGCTCGGTGCGGTCGGCATCGGCCGATGCGGCGCGCCGGTTGGCCTCCTGCTCGGCAAGCGAGCGGATCGTCGAGAGCTGGTCTTCGACGGCCTGGAATGCGGTGAGCACCGTCTGCCGATAATTCGCGATCGCCACGTCGCGCGCGGCCTGCGCGCCTTCGACGCGCGCCGTGGTCGCGCCGGCGTCGAACACCGTCTGCGCCACCGTCAGGCCGAGCGACCACACGCTGCTCGACGCGCGAAGCAGCGCCGGCAGCGTCGCGCTCGCCGCACCCAGTGACCCCGACAGTCCGAGGCTCGGGAAATACGCCGCGCGCTGGATGCCGATCTGCGCGTTCGCCGCCGCCACCGCGCGCTCGGCCGCGGCGATGTCGGGCCGGCGCTGCAACAGCTGCGAGGGCACGACGAGCGGCACACGCGGGAACGCTCGCGTTCCAGGGCGCGACGGCGACGTTCAACTCGGCCGGCGCCTTGCCGACCAGGAGCGCGATCGCATGCTCGAGGCGCTGACGCTGCCCGACCATCGCGACGAGATTCGCCTGCGTCGTCTCGAGCAGCGTTTGCGCCTGCAGCACGTCGGTGCGCTGCGCGATCCCCGCGTCGTACTGGTTTTGCGTGATGCGCAGCGAACGCGAGTACGCGGCGACCGCGCTCGTGAGCAGCGCGATCTCGTTGTCCGCCTCGCGCAGCGCGAAGTAGTCGGTCGCGAGCGCAGCCTGCGCGGACAGGCGCGCCGCGGCGAGGTTCGCGGCGCTCGCCTGCGCGCTCGCCTGCGCGCTCGTCACCGCCAGGCGCAGCTTGCCCCAGATGTCGGGCTCCCAGCTTGCGGCGAGATCGAGATCGAAGCTCGTGCGCCTGGCCTGCGCGCTCCCGCCGCCGGCACGCGTCGCGGCGCCGTTCAGCGCCAGCGAGGGAAAGAGCGCGGCGCGCTGCTCGCTGACGAGCGCCTGCGCCTGCGCGTACGCGGCAACCGCCGCGGCGACGTTCTGGTTGGACACCTCGACCTGCTCGACCAGCGCGGTGAGCGCAGGATCGCCGAAGAGCTCCCACCACGGGCCGCGGTCGAGCTCGTCGGCGGGCGCCGCCGGGAACCACGTCGAATCGGCGGCCGGCGCCTCCTTGTAGGCGGGCGGCGCGGGGGTACTCGGACGCTCGTAGGGCGGTGCAAGCGTGCATGCCGACAGCGGCGGCAAGTGCTGCACCGAGCAACCACGCGGTCCGGCAATGCATTCCGCTCATCGGGATCCCGGGGATGGCTGCAGCGCGCTCGCGCCGACACGGCTCAGATGGCGCTCGTCGGCGCCGCCCGGACGCAGCTTGTCGAGCAGCAGGTAGACGACCGGCGTCGTCAGCAGCGTGAGCAACTGGCTGGCGATGAGGCCGCCGATGATCGCGACACCGAGCGGCTGGCGCAGTTCGGCGCCTTCGCCGAAGCCGATCGCGAGCGGAAGCGCACCGAGGGCGGCGGCCAGCGTCGTCATCAGGATCGGCCGGAAGCGCAGCAGGCACGCCTCGCGCACCGCTTCGCGCGAGCTCAAGCCCCGGGCGCGCTCGGCCTCGAGCGCAAAGTCGATGATCAGGATCGCGTTCTTCTTCACGATGCCGATCAGCAGGAACACGCCGATCAGCGCGATCAGCGTGAAGTCCATCCTGAACAGCAGCAGCGCCAGCACGGCGCCGACGCCGGCCGACGGCAGCGTCGACAGCACGGTGATCGGATGCACGAGGCTCTCGTACAGCACGCCGAGCACGATGTAGATGACGATCAGCGCCGCGGCGATCAGCAATCCCTGCTGGCTCGCCGTCTGCTGCGCGAGCAGCGCCGTCCCGGCGAATGCGCCGCGCACCGTCGTCGGCATGCCGATGTCGGCCTCCGCCTGAACGATCGCCTGGCGTGCGTCGTCGAGCGTCGCGCCCTCGGCGAGGTTGAACGAGAGCGTCGTCGCGAGCTCGGTGTCCTGATGGTTCACCGACGTCGCCGTCGATCCCTCGACGAAGCGCGCGATCGCCGACAACGGCACCAGGTTCGTGGGCGTGTTGCTGAGCACGTTGCCGCTCGACGCGTTGCGCAGCGCCGGGTTCGGCGAAACGGGCGGTGAAGCGGCGGGAGTGCTCACGGCGGCGCCGTGTCGGGCGTTCCGGCCGCGCCCGCCGACGACGCCGTCTGCGTGCTCGAACCGGCGCTTTCGACCGCAACGACCTGTCCGCCGTTGTTCACGAGCGACGTCCCCGGCACGTGCACGTCGTCGAGCGCGTTGGGGCTTTGCGTGTACGCCGGCGCCCATTCCATCACGACGTGGTACTGGTTGAGCGCGGTATAGATCGTCGCCGCCTGGCGCTGGCCGAACGCGTCGTACAGCGCGGCGTCGACCGCCTTCGAGCTGATGCCGAGCCGGCCGGCGGCGTTGCGATCGACGACGACGTTGGTCTGGACGCCGTTTTCCTGAACGTCGCTGTTGACGTCGGTCAGCGCGTCGTGCGTCTTCAGCGCATCCATGAGCTTGCGCGACCACGCCTGCAGTTCGGCGCCGTCGCTGCCCTTCAGCGTGTACTGGTACGTCGCGTTGCTCGAGCGCCCGCCGGCGCGCACGTCCTGCACCGGCGACAGGAACGCGCGCAGGCCGGTGACGCGCTCGAGTTGCGGACGCAGCCGCGCGATCACCGCGAGGCCGCGGTCGGTGCGCTCGGACACCGGCTTCAGCTCGACGAACATGAAGCCGCCGCCGGCGCGCGATCCGCCGATGAAGCCGACCACCGACGCCACCGCCGGGTCGCGCCGCACGATGTCGATGACCTCGCGCAGCTTGTCGCCCATCGCATTGGTCGAGATGCTCTGGTCGGCGCTGAAGTCCGCCCTGGAGCTGGCCGGTGTCCTGCTGCGGGAACAGGCTCTTCGGCACCGCCAGATACAGGTAGCCGTTCAGCGCGACCACGGCGAGCAGGATCAGCATGACGAGGCCCTTGCTCGCGAGCGCCCAGTCGAGGCTTTGCGCGTAGCGCGCGAGCATCCAGTCGTAGCCGCGCTCGAGTTGGCGCGCGATCCAGCCCGGCGGGCGCTGCGCGTCGGCGCGACCGCCCGGCTTCAGCACCCACGCGCACATCATCGGCGTGGTCGTCAGCGAGATGACGAGCGAGATCAGCACGGCGGCCGACAACGTCACCGCGAACTCGCGGAACAGACGCCCCGGCAGGCCCGGCCATGAACAGCAGCGGGATGAACACCGCCACCAGCGACAGGCTGATCGACACGACGGTGAAGCCGACCTCGCGCGCGCCGAGCAGCGCCGCCTGCATGCGCGTCATGCCGGCCTCGATGTGACGGCTCGTGTTCTCGAGGACGACGATCGCGTCGTCGACGACGAAGCCCGTGGCGACCGTCAGCGCCATCAGGCTCAGGTTGTCGAGGCTGTAGCCGAGCAGGTACATCACGCCGAACGTGCCGAGCAGCGCGGTGATCGTCGCCACCGCCGGCACCAGCGTCGCGCGCACGCTGCGCAGGAACAGGCTGACGACCAGCACGACCAGGATCACCGCGACGATCAGCGTGACCTCGACCTCGTGCAGCGACGCGCGAATCGAGTGCGTGCGGTCGGAGGCGACGTGGAGCTCGACGTCGGCCGGCAGCTCGGCCTGCAGCGCCGGCAGCAGCGCGCGCACCGAGTCGACGGTGTCGATCACGTTCGCGGCCGGCTGGCTGCGAATCAGCACGATGATCGCCTTTTCGCCGTTGAAGAGCCCGAGCGTGTGCGTGTCCTCGACGCCGTCGACCACGTCGGCGACGTCCTGCAGACGCACGGCGGCGCCGTTTCGCCACGCGACGACCATCGGTGCGTAGTCGCTCGCGCGAAGGCCGGGCGTCTGCGTGTAGATCTGCAGGCGGCGCCCGTTGCCCTCGACGATGCCCTTGGGCCGGTTGGCATTGCTCGCCTGGATCGCGGCGCGAACGTCCTCGGTGCTGATGCCGTACGCATTCAGCGCGAAGGGCCTGCAGCTCGATGCGCACCGCCGGCAGCGAGCCGCCGCCGATCTGCACGTCGCCGACGCCATTGACCTGCAGCAACTGCTGGTTGAGGATGTTCGACGCCTCGTCGTAGATCTGCCCCGGCGTCTTCGTCTTCGACGTCAGCGCGAGGATCATCACCGGCGCCGCGGACGGGTTCACCTTGCGATACGTCGGGTTTGCGCGCAGCGTCGCGGGCAGGTCGACGCGCGCCGCGTTGATGGCCGCCTGCACGTCGCGCGCGGCGCCGTCGATGTCGCGGCTCGAGATCGAACTGCAGCGTCACGCGCGTCGCACCGACCGAGCTCGTCGACGTGATCTCGTTGACGCTCGGGATCGTGCCGAGGTGGCGCTCGAGCGGCGTCGCAACGCTGCTCGCCATCGTTTCCGGACTCGCGCCGGGAATGTTCGCGTTGACCGAAATCACCGGAAGGTCGATCTGCGGCAGCGACGCCACCGGCAGCACGAAGAAAGCGCCGATGCCCGCGAGCGCGACGCCCGCCGTCAGCAGCACCGTGCCGATCGGCCGCAGCACGAACGGGCGCGACAGGTTCACTGCCGACCTCCGCGCGCCGCGTCGACGCCCGTCGGTGTCGTCGGGCGATGCGGCGCGTGCGGCCACCGCCCAGACGGTCGAACGCGAGGTAGATCACCGGTGTCGTGAACAGCGTCAGCATCTGGCTGACGATGAGCCCGCCGAAGATCGCGAGGCCGAGCGGCCGGCGCAGCTCGGCGCCCACGCCCCAGCTCAGCATCAGCGGCACGGCCGCGAACAGCGCGGCGAACGTCGTCATCAGGATCGGCCGCAGGCGCAGCAGCGCGGCCTGGTGAATCGCATCGCGCGCGCTCATCCCCTGTTCGCGCTCGGCGTCGATCGCGAAGTCGATCATCATGATCGCGTTCTTCTTGACGATGCCGATCAGCAGGATGATGCCGATGATGCTGATCACGCCGAGGTCGTTGCCGGTGATGATCAGCGCGAGCAGCGCGCCGACGCCGGCCGACGGCAGCGTCGAGAGAATCGTCAGCGGGTGCACGTAGCTTTCGTAAAGCACGCCGAGCACGATGTAGACGCACACGACCGCGGCGAGGATCAGCCACAGCTCGTTGGCCAGCGACCGCTCGTACGCGCCCGACGCGCCGAGAAAGCTCAGCGTGATCGTCGACGGCAGCGCGATGTCGCGCGCGGCCTTGCGGATCGCGTCGACCGCCTGTCCGAGCGAGACGCCCGGCGCGGTGTCGAAGTTGAGCGTGCTCGCCGGATACTGGCCGACGTGCGTGATCTGCAGCGGCGCGAGCTGCTCGGTGATCCTCGCGAACGCCGACAGCGGCGTCGGCCGGCCGCTGCTCGAGATCAGGTTCAGCTTGCCGACGCCTTCGGCGCTCGTCGCCAGTCCGGGCTGCGCCTCGAGAATCACGCGGTACTGGTTGGTGTCGGTGAAGATCGTCGAGACGATGCGCTGGCCGAACGCGCTGTACAGCGCGTCGTCGACCGCGCTCGCGGTGATGCCGAGGCGCGACGCGGTGTCGCGGTCGACGTCGATGTTGCTGGTCGAGGCCCTGCGCGCCGGCGTCGCTGCTGACGTTGCGCACCTGCGGCGCGTCCGGCAAGCCGCGCGATCAGCGCGCCCATCCACTTCGTGATCTGCGCGCTGTCGACGCCTTCGAGCGATGCGCGGTATTCCGTCGGGCCCGTCTCGGCGTCGATCGTCAGGTCCTGCGTCGGCTGCAGGTACAGCGTCACGCCGGGCACCGTGCGCACCCGGTCGCGCAAACGGTTCATGACGACCTGCTGGTCGCCGTGCGACGGCCTCGAGGTTGATCAGCATGCTGCCGGTCTGCAGCATCGTGTTGTTGGCGGCATCGACGCCGACGATCGAGCTCAGGTTCAGGACCGCGGGGTCGGCGAGGATGGCCCGCGCGGCCTGCGCCTGCAGTTCCGCCATGCGGTCGTACGAGACGTCCTGCGCGGCCTGTACGCGCGCCTGGAGCTGGCCGGTGTCCTGCGTCGGGAACAGCCCCTTGGGGATCGTGACGTAGAGCAGCACGGTGATCGCGAAGGTCGCGAGCGCCACCAGCAGCGTGAGACCGCTGATGGTCGATCACCCAGACGAGCGAGCGGTCGTAGCGATGCAGCACCGCGGCGAAGAAGCGCTGTCCTCGCGACGCCACGGCGCCGGCCGCGCCCTCGTCACGCCGCGTCTTGAGCCAGCGTGCCGACATCATCGGGACGAGTGTCAGCGAGACGACCGCCGAAATCAGGATCGTGATCGCCAGCGTCACCGCGAACTCGCGAAAGAGGCGCCCGACGACGTCGCTCATGAACAGCAGCGGGATCAGCACGGCAATGAGCGAGATCGTCAGCGAAATGATCGTGAAGCCGATCTGCGTCGCGCCCGTCAGCGCCGCGCGCATCGGCGGCTCGCCGTGCTCGATGTAGCGCGAGATGTTCTCGATCATCACGATCGCGTCGTCGACGACGAAGCCGGTCGCGATCGTCAGCGCCATCAGGCTCAGGTTGTTCAGGCTGTAGCCGAGCAGGTACATGAGCCCGAAGCTGCCGATCAGCGAGATCGGCACGGCGATGCTCGCGATCACCGTCGCGCGCGGGCTGCCGAGAAACGCGAAGATCACCAGCACGACCAGCACGACCGCCAGCAGCAGCTCCTTTTCCACGTCGTTGACGGATGCGCGAATCCCGCTGGTGCGATCAGCCAGCACGTCGACCGTCACCGACGCCGGCAGCCCCGCCTGCAATGCCGGAAGCTGCGCCTTGATCGCGTCGACCGTCGCGATCACGTTCGCGCCCGGCTGGCGCTGCACGTTCATGATGATCGCGGGGATGAGCGCCGCGCCTTCATTGCCGCGGCAGTCGTCCCTGCACGGGCCGCCGTCGCGGCGGGGTTGGCGGCGCGCGGCGCGCAGGGCAACCCCGCCCATGCGCCCAGTTGATTGTTCTCGGCGCTCTCCACCACGTCGGCGACGTTGGATATGCGAACCGGCGCGCCGTTCCGGTACGCGACGATCAGGCCGCGGTAGTCATCGGCGGTCAGCAGCTGGTCGTTCGAGTTGATCGTGTAGGCGCGCTTCGGGCCGTCGAAATTGCCTTTCGCCGCGTTCGAATTGGCGTTGCTGATGGCCGTGCGCAACGTGTCGAGGCCGATGCCGTACGACGCCAGCGCCTGCGTGTTGGCCTGGATGCGCACCGCCGGGCGCTGGCCGCCCGACAGCGACACGAGTCCAACGCCCGAGACCTGGCTGATCTTCTGCGCGAGCCGCGTGTTGACGAGGTTCTGCACGTCGGGCAGCGGCATGCTGTCGGAGCTGACCGCGAGCGTCAGCACCGGCGCATCGGCCGGATTCACCTTCGCGTACACCGGCGGCGCCGGCAGGTCGGCCGGCAGCAGCGAGCCGCTCGCATTGATCGCCGCCTGCACCTCCTGCTCGGCGACGTCGAGCGACAGGTTCAGCGAGAACTGCAGCGTGATCACCGACACGCCCGACGCGCTCGTCGAGCTCATGCGATCGAGCCCGGACATCTGGCCGAACTGGCCTTCGAGCGGCGCCGTCACCGTATTGCCCATCACCTCGGGACTCGCGCCCGGGTACAGCGTCTGCACCTGGATCGTCGGGTAATCGACCTGCGGCAGCGCCGACAGCGGCAGGAACCGGAAGCCGACGAGGCCGGCGAGCACGATCGCCAGCATCAGCAGCGACGTCGCGACCGGCCGCTCGATGAAGGGGCGCGATGGGCTCACGAAGCCCCGCGTTGCGCGTCACGGCGTCACGGCGTCGCCGGCGCGTGCCGCCGGCACCGCGGCCGTTGACCGCTCGGGCGGCGCTCTGCCGGTGCGCCCGGAGGCGCGCGCCGCCGGGGCGCCGGCGCCGCGGCCGCCGTTAGCCGGAGCCGCGAGCCCGCGGGCCGATCCGCGCTCGTCTGGATTCGCGCGCCGTCCTTCAACCGATCGCCGCCTTCGGTGACGACCTGCTCGCCGAATGCCAGGCCGTCGGTGATCGCGACGTCGTCGACGCCCGAGATGCCGGCCGTGACGTTGCGCAGCGACACGGTATGGTCGGCATTGACGACGTAGACGAAATCGCCGCTCGGGCCGTGGCGCAGCGCGATCACCGGAACCACGACGGCGGCGTCGATCGTCTGCAGCAGCAGCCGCACGTTGACGAACTGGTTCGGGAACAACGCGCCGCCGGCGTTCGCGAAGCGCGCCTTGGCCTTGATGGTGCCGGTCTGCACGTCGATCTGATTGTCCAGCGTCAGGAATTCGCCGTCGTCGAGCTTGTGCGTGCGTCCGCTGTCCCACGCCGTCCACCGGCAGCTTTGCGCCGGCGGCGATGCGCGCCTTCACGTCGGGTACGCGCTCCTGCGGAATCGAGAACTGGACGTCGATCGGCGAGATCTGGGTGATCGTCGCGACGCCGGTCGCGTTGCCTGCGGCGATGTAGTTGCCGGCGTCGATCGGTCGCAGGCCGACGCGTCCGGCGATCGGCGCCACGATGCGCGACCATTGCAGGTTGAGCCGCGAGGTGTCTTCATTCGCGCGGTCGAGCGCCACGGTTCCGGTGAGCTGTTTCACCAGCGCATCCTGCGTGTCGACGGTCTGGCGCGCGATCGAATCCTGCTTGAGCAGCACCTGGTAGCGCTCGAGCTGCACGCGCGCGGCGTCGAGCTGCGCGGCGTCGCGCAGGCGCGCGGCGTTGGCCTGGGCGAGCGCCGCCTGGAACGGCTTCGGATCGATCGTCGCGAGCACCTGGCCCTTTTGCACCATCTGGCCTTCCTGTGTAGAGCACCTGGGTGAGCACGCCCGAGACCTGCGGCGTCACGGTCGCGACGGCGACCGGCGTCACCGTGCCCAGCGCTTCGATGATCACCGGGATATCGGCGTGCCGCGCCGTGGCGACGCCGACGGTGCTCGGCGGCGCACCCCGCGCACCGGGCGCCGCGCCACGCGCGGCCTTGCCGCGCCCGCGCCCGGGGCGACCGGGACCGCCGCCCGGCACGGTCGGCCGGTGCCCGGTGTGTCAGATACCAGGCCAGCGCCCACGATCGCGGCCAGCACGGCAACGGCGATGACGCTGCCCCACCGTCGGCCGCGCCGTGAAACGGTGGGGGGCGCCTCCGCCGCGGGCGTGGTGGGGGAAGACGACGGCGGATGTTCCATGGATGGAGTCCTGTAGGCCGGCCCGTGCGATCGAAGCGCGTCATGCGTCAGGGCTTCGGCCTTCGGGGCGACAGCGCGGTTCTCCGCGGATGTACGTGCGGATTGGTCCTGCGAGCGTCGGGATTATGCCGGCGAATGGCCGGGCGAGTTGCAAGCAATCGTTTCAGGCGACGCGGCCGCGGCCAGCGCCAGCCGCCTGCACGAATGCCACTTTCGCCGCGTGCTCGACCGGGTAGCCCGCCCGCGTCCACGCGTCGATGCCGCCGGCAAGCGGGCGCACGCGGCGATAGCCCTTTTGCATCAGCAGCTGCGCGCCCCTGCGCGCGGACGCCTCGTTCGGGCATGCGCAATAGAGGACGATGTCGCGATCGTCGGGAAAATCGTCGGACCGCGCAATCGCATCGAGGTCGAGCAGCACGGCGCCGGGAATGTGCGGACGTGCGTCGTGCGCGAGCGACGAGCCGACGTCGATGACGAACGGTCGCGGCGCTCCGGCAAGCCGGTCGCGCAGTTCGTCGATCGACATCATCGACGCGGCGAGAAGGCGCGCCATCCGATAGCGCTGCCATGCCTTCACGAGCGCCATAGGCGACGACGAGCACGGCGATCGCCACCATCGCAAGCGCGACATGCGACGTCATCCAGTCGAGCGCGATCCCGATCTGCCGCGCGAACACGGCACCGGCCACCATCGCCGCACCGGCCCACAGTGCGGCGCTCGCCGCCGATGCCAGCGCGAACGCACCGACGCGCATCTTCAGCGCGCCCGCGATCGGCGGCGCCACCGTCGAGAACCCCGGAACGAACTTCGACACGACGACCGAGAAGAAGCCCCAGCGCTCGAAGATGCCTTCGGTCTGGCGAACGCAGGTGTCGGGCGACAGCGAGATCCGGCACAGGAAGCGCAGCACCGGGTAACCGTAGCGGCGGCCGGCCCAGAACCACAGCATGTCGGCGACGAGCGACGCGGCGACCGCGACGACGAACGCCTGCAGGAAGTCGATGCTGCGCCGCCATCGCGAGCGCTCCGGCGAGCATCATCGTCGGCACCGCCGGAATCGGCAGCCCGAGCTGCTGGAGGAAAACGTTCAGTCCGACAAGAGGCACGCCGTACTGGGCGAGCTGGGTGGCAATGGAATCCATGCGTTTTCCGGGTCAATCGCGCGAGAATGGCACATGGGAGCGCGCAAAGGCGTTCCCAAGGGCCGCTCGTCTTTTGCCGGCGGGTACGCCACACTTCCGTCCGAACGTACGCATACGTAACGCCTTCCGCTTCGCGGAGGAGCCGCATGGATCAATCAGCCGCCGCCACCCGTGTCCGGACCGCCGGCCGATGCCGACAGCGTCCGCGCCACCGCCGCGGCAACTCGCCGCCGGCGAGGGCGCCGCGTGGTGGGGCGAAAGCTGGCGCATCTTCTGCGCGGCGCCGGGCGTCTGGCTCGCGATATTCGTCGTGTTCGTCGTGCTGTCGATCGGCGCTCGTCTTCATCCCGATCGTCGGCAGCATCGTGCACACGGTGCTGACGCCGGTGTTCGCCGGTGGCGTCATGCTCGGTTGCGACGCGCTCGCGCGCGGACGGCCGCTCACGATCGGGCATCTGTTCGAAGGCTTTCAGGGCCCGCGTTTCGCACCGCTGCTGCGTGCTTGGACTGCTGTGGCTCGCGGTCCTGTTCGTCCTCGCGATCGTCATGGTCGGCGACGGTGTTCCTGACGCTCGGCGCATCCGGCCTGGCGGCGCTGATGGGTTTCGGCGCGACCACGTCCATCGACTACGCGGCGCTCGCTGTCGGCCGGCGCGTCGATCCTCATCGTCGGCCTGGTTGCCGTCGTCATCGCGTTGCTCGTCGCGATGGCGTACTGGTTCGCGCCCGCGCTCGTCGTGCTGAACGGCGAGCCGCCGATCGTCGCGCTGCAGAAGAGCTTCATGGCGTCGTGGCAAAACTTCGGCGCGTTCCTGCTCTACGGCGTGATCTACATCGGGCTCGCGATCGTCGCGACGATTCCGCTGGGGCTCGGCTGGTTCGTGCTCGGGCCGATGCTCGTCGGCAGCTGCTACGCGGGGTGGCGAACGATTTTCGGACGGTGACCAAAGCGCGCCGCTTATATGGTCCCGCCACGCTTGCGGCTGCGCCGCTGCGCTGTAATTCGGTGTCGGAGGTGTAATTATCGGATCACACTTCCAATAATTACACCTCCGACACCGAATTACAGCGCTCATGCCTGGTTGATCGCCAATGGAACGCCGGTCAGTCCCAGGTGGAAATCGGTCGACCAGCAAACGGGGATTCGCCGCGCCGCCATGACATGCAAGCCGACGGCGTCGGTCATCGTCAAATCCTGGTCCGCGTAGCGACGCAGGATTTCGATAGCCTTCTTCTGCTCGACTTGCCCGACAGGCGCGACGGTCAAGGGCGACATGTCCTCGATCATGGCGAGGAAACGCAGCCCGCGAGTCCGATCGTATCGGCGAAGAAACCACGCATGCCCCTCGGCGACCACCAGCGTCGTCGTCACGAGCGAAGGTGGTGCCGCGAAGAGGCGCCGAAACGTGAGGTGATGCGCGTCCGAGCGATCCGCGAATGCGATCAGTGCCGAAGTATCGACGTAACCGTCAAACTTTCCGGCCATAGACGACATCGTCGATGTGCAGGCTCGACTCCGGATTGCCGGTTTCCACCATCCCGGCGTATCGCATCCACGGTTTGCTTTCGTCGACCGGAATGAGGGTGCGCAACGACTGGCGAAGAAGCTCGGCCAATGAAACGCCCAAGCGCGCCGCTTCGCGCTTGGCGGCCTCGTACTCTTCTTCGCTGAGACTGATCTGTGTCCGAATCATGATAACATTTTAATGGATACTGTTATCACGCGCAATCGGTCGCGCTCGCTAATGCGCCTGCTCCCAGTTCGGCCCGTGCCGACGTCGACCACCAGCGGCACGCGCAGCGTCGCCACCGCCGTCATCAGCGCCGGCAGCTCGCGCTGGACGCGCGGAAGCTCCGTCGTCGGGCACCTCGAGCACGAGCTCGTCGTGCACCTGCAGGATCGAGTCGCGTGCGCGAGCTGCTCGCGCTCGAGCCAATCCTGCACGGCGATCATCGCGAGCTTGATGAGATCGGCGGCCGTGCCCTGCATCGGCGCGTTGATCGCCGCGCGCTCGGCGCCTGCCCGCCGCGGGCCGCTCGCCGCGCGAATGTCCGGCAGCCACAGCCGGCGGCCGAACACCGTCTCGACGTAGCCCTGCTCGCGCGCGAGCTCGCGCGTGCGCTGCATGTACGCGGCGACGCCCGGATAGCGCGCGAAATAGCGTGTCGATGAACTGCTGCGCGGCCGCGCGCTCGATGTCGAGCTGCGTCGCGAGGCCGAACGCGCTCATGCCGTAGATGAGCCCGAAGTTGACCGCCTTGATGTAGCGGCGCTGGTCGGCCGTGACGTCCTCGCGGCGCACGCCGAAGATCTCCGCCGCCGTCGCGCGGTGGATGTCGGCGTCCTTCGTGAAACGCCGTCGAGCAGCGCCGGATCCTCCGACAGGTGCGCCATGATCCGCAGCTCGATCTGCGAATAGTCGGCCGAGACGATCAGCGTGCCCCGGCGGCGCGATGAACGCCTCGCGGATGCGCCGGCCCTCGGCGGTGCGCACCGGAATGTTCTGCAGGTTGGGATCGGTCGACGCGAGACGCCCGGTGACCGCGGTCGCCTGCGCGAACGTCGTGTGCACGCGGCCGGTGCGCGCGTTGACCATCGCCGGCAGCTTGTCGGTGTACGTCGACTTGAGCTTCGACAGCGCGCGGTGCTCGAGCAGCATCTTCGGCAGCGGATAGTCGGCGGCCAGCTCCTGCAGCACGTCCTCGTCGGTCGACGGCTGGCCGGTCGCCGTCTTCTTCATCACCGGCAGCTTCATCCGCTCGAACAGGATCTCGCAGAGCTGCTTCGGCGAGCCGAGGTTGAACGGCGTGCCCGCGAGCTCGATGCGCCTCGCTGCTCGAGCGCCAGCGCGCGCTCGCCGAGCTCGCGGCTCTGCGCGGCGAGCAGCGCCGAATCGATCAGCACGCCGTTGCGCTCCATGCGGAACAGCACGTCGCGCACCGGCAGCTCGATGCTCGCGTAGATGAAGCGCAGCTTCGTCGTCGCGCGTCGATCTGCGGATGCAGCGCGCTGGTGCAGCCGCAGCGTGACGTCGGCGTCCTCGCCGGCATATTCGGTGGCGCGCTCGACCGCGACCTGGTCGAACGGAATGCGGCGCGCGCCCTTGCCGGTGACCGTCGTCGTAGCTGAGCGTCTTGCACGTCGAGATGGCGCAGCGCGAGGCTTGTCGATGTCGTGCGGCTTGTGCGACTCGAGCACGTACGACTCGCAGCAGCGTGTCGTGCGCGACGCCGCGCAGCGCGAGGCCGTGGTTGGCGAGCACGTGCTCGGTCGTACTTGAGGTTCTGGCCGAGCTTCGCGCTGCGCGCCGTCGGCGAGCCACGGCGCGAGACGATCGAGCACGCGTCGCCGATCGAGCTGCGCGGGCGCGCCGGCATAGCGATGGCCGAGCGGGATGTAGCCGGCGCGCCCGGCGCGACCGCGACAGCGCGATGCCGACGATCTCCGCCGTCATCGGATCGACGCTGGTCGTTTCGACGTCGATCGACACGATGTCGCGCGGCGTCGATCGCCGCGACCCAGCGTCGAGCGCTTCGCGTCGTCAGCACCGTCTCGTAGTCGACGCGGCGGCGCGGCAACCGCGCGGTCGCGGCCGACGGCGCAGCGTGCGCGCGCGACGTCGCGGCGCCGCGCGCCGCGCGGCTTCGGCGCGATTTCGACGTTCGCGTCCGGTGCGCCCGAGATCGCGCAGCCAGCTCTTGAATTCGAAGCGCTCGTACATCGCCTGCAGCTGCTCGAGCGCCGGCTCGCCCAACGTCAGCGCCTCGGCCTTCGATCGGCAATTCGCAATCGATCTTCACCGTCAGCAGCCGCTTGCCCTGCGGCAGCCAGTCGAGCGCGCTGCGCAGGTTCTCGCCGACGACGCCGCCGACCTCGTGCGCGTGCTCGATGAGTCGTCGAGCGATGTCGTACTGCGCGAGCCACTTGGCCGCCGTCTTCGGGCCGACCTTCGCGACGCCGGGCACGTTGTCGACCGCGTCGCCGGTGAGCGTCAGCAGATCGAGCACCTGGTCGGGACGCACGCCGAACTTCGCGACGACGCCTTCCTCGTCGAGACGCTCGTTGCGTCATCGTGTTGACGAGCGTGATGCCGGGCTCGACGAGTTGCGCGAGATCCTTGTCGGACGTCGAGATGACGCGTTTCGATTCCGGCTGCTTTCGCCTGCCGCGCGAGCGTGCCGATGACGTCGTCGGCCTCGACGCCTTCGACCATCACGAGCGGCCAGCCGTGCGCGCGCACGAGATCGTGCAGCGGCGCGATCTGCAGCGTGAGATCGTCGGGCATCGCGCGCGCGATTCGCCTTGTACTCGGCATACCAGTCGTCGCGGAACGTCTTGCCGGGCGCATCGAACACGACGGCGAAGTAGTCCGGCTTGTCGTCGATCACCAAACGGCGCAACATCGACAGCACGCCGCGCAGCGCGCCGGTCGGCTCGCCCTTCGACGTGCGAAGGTCGGGCAACGCGTGGAACGCGCGGTAAAGATACGACGAGCCATCGACGAGGACGAGCGTTGCCATGCGGTTACAGACCCACAAGATTCCCGAGCTGATTGACCCGCAGGCGCTGTATTCGACGAACGGACAGGAAGCGTGGCGGGTGCTGGGAATTATGGCAGAGTTCCAGATCGCGGCCGATCGGCTGAACGGCGTACGTCCGGCCGTCAGCATGTTCGGCAGCGCGCGCATCAAGGAAGAGCATCCGTACTACGCCACCGCGAAGGCGATCGCGCGCAAGCTGTCGGACGCCGGATTTTCGGTGATCTCCGGCGGCGGTCCGGGCCTGATGCAGGCGGCGAACCACGGCGCGCACGCGGGGCGCGCACCGGCGATCGGCCTCAACATCGTGCTGCCCAACGAGCAGGCGAGCAACCAGTACCAGGACATCAGTCTCGACTTCCGCTATTTCTTCGCGCGCAAGATGATGTTCGTGCGCTTTGCGTCCGCGTACGTCGTGCTGCCCGGCGGCTTACGGCACGCTCGACGAGCTGACCGAGTGCCTGACGCTCGTGCAGACCGGCAAGAGCCGGCGCATCCCGATCATCCTCGTCGGCGGATCGTTCTGGCAGGGCTTCCTCGACTGGCTGAACGACAAGGTCAAGGGCGATGGCATGATCGGCGAGCACGACGTGGGGCTGATGCGCGTCATCGACGATCCGGACGCGGTGGTCGAGGCGATTTTCAGCTTCTACGAGAACCGCGGCTTCCTGCCGTCGCGCGACGAGCGGGAGAAGCTGCTGAACCTGTGATGTCCGCAAATCGATCGGATCTGTCGCGCCGTCACGCGTCGACCAATCGCACGAATCCGCCTACGCGCGAATGCGAATCCGGACGACACGCATCCGGCGCGCAGACACCGGAAGACGACGCCGCGTTTGCTAAGATGAGCGTGTCTTCGCCGTCCTTTCGCGCTGCCCTTCGCCCACTTCATCTCCTTCCACCCTCGCCATGGCTGCACGTCGCCCGCTTCTGATGCTGCTCCTCTCCATGGTTGCCGGATGGAGCTTCGCGCAGGCGCCGCGCCAGGACGGTGCCGCTGCCGCCTCCGCCCGCGCCCTACGACGTCATCGGCGACGACGGAGCTCGAGCCGCAAGTCACGATCATCCACAACGACGATCAAGTCACCGAAGAGGTGCGCGTTCGCGGCGAACTGCGCTATCTGCGCGTTACGCCGGCCCATGGCAGGCCGTACTATCTGATCCCGGATGGCAACGGCGCCACCTACATCCGGCGCGACAGCCTCGACTCCGAGGCTCAAGGTCCCCATGTGGGTGCTGTTCTCGTTTTGAGCCGATGCATACGACCGCCCGGCTCGAAAACGATGCGGTCCCGGCGCGTTTCGCGACCGCTTGCTGATCGTCCGTTCTTGACCCACGCCCCGGCTGTGCCGCGCGTCGCGCGCCGCACGCGTCCTCATGTCCGTCTACACCGCCGTCACCGCTGACGAGCTCGACGCGTGGCTCGCGCGCTATGCGCTCGGAACGCTCGTCGATCTGACGCCGATCGCGGCCGGCATCGAGAACACCAATTACTTCGTCACGACCGCGCGCGGCCGCTATGTATTGACGCTGTACGAGCGACTGCCGGCGGACGAGTTGCCGTTCTACCTCAACCTGATGGCGCATCTTGCGCGCGCGGGCGTCGAGGTGCCCGCGCCGGCGCCCGATCGCACCGGCGCATTGTTCTCGCACCTGAACGGCCGGCCTGCCGGATTGGTTCGACGCATCGACGGTGCGCCGGTCGAGGTTGCGACGCCCGAGCAGTGCGCGGCAGTCGGCGCGGCCCTCGCGCGCCTGCACTGCGCGTCGCAAAGCTATCGCGCGCGGCTCACCAATCGCCGCGGCCCGGCATGGTGGCGACAGGCGGCAGCGTGCGGTGCGCCCGTTCGTCACGCCGGCGCAAAACGATTTGCTGACGGCGGAAGTGAAGTTCCAGACCGGGTTCGGCAAGGTCAAGCTGCCGAAAGGCGCGATCCATGGCGATCTGTTCCGCGACAACGTGCTGTTCGCGGACGGAGCCGTGTCCGGCATCATCGACTTCGGTTTCGCCGCGACCGACTTCTACGCGTACGACCTCGCCATCGCGGTGAACGACTGGTGCGTCGGGCGAAACGCAGACGATGCGCCCGACGGCGAGCGGATGCGCGCGATGGTTCGCGCCTATCACGACGTGCGCCCGCTCACCGGCGACGAACGCGCGCAATGGCATGCGCTGCTTCGCGCGGCCGCGCTGCGCTTCTGGGTTTCGCGGCTGTACGACCTTTATCTGCCGCGTCCGGGCGAGCTCACGCATGCGCACGATCCCGTTCCCTTCGAGCGCCTGCTGCGCGCGCGCGCCGAAGCGCCCGCACGCCCGCTCGACGTCTGACGGCTCGATCGCGCACGATGGCCGGCACCGCCATTCGACATCCCTTTCACGCGCCACGACGGCGCGCCGCGGCATCGCATGGCTCATCGAAAGCTACCGGATGTTCGCGCAGCACCGGCTGGCGTGGATCGGCCTGCTGCTCGGCTATTACCTGGCGCTGCTGTTCATCGATCTGTTGCCGTGGATCGGCGTCCTGCTCGCGCCGATGATCAAGCCGGTGCTCTCCGTCGGCTTCCTCGCCGCCGCGTGGACACAGGAGCGCGGCGGCAAACCGGCGATCCGGATGCTGCTGCGCGGCTTCGGCTCGAATCTCGCGGCGCTGCTGCCGCTCGGCATCGTGTTCGTCATCGGCATATCGGTGGCGCTCGGCGCGACGGCGCTTGATCGACGGCGGGCAACTGCTCGACATGCTGTACGGCGCGGCGCCGGCCGGCGATGCCGATCCCGCCGCGGCCGCGCGGCACGTGCAAGCCACGCTCGGCATGCCGCGCGTGCAACTCGCGATGCTGTTCGGGGCGCTGTGCGCATTGCCGACGCTGATGGCGCTCTGGTGGGCGCCTGCGCTCGTCGTGTTCCAGGACGCGCGGCTGGCGGCAGCACTTCGCGCGAGCTTTCGCGCGGCGCTCGCGAACTGGCGGCCGGCCGTGCGCTACGCGATCGGCGTTTTCATCATGGGCGCGATCGTGCCGACGCTCATGACCGCCACACTCGCGCTGCTGGTCCCGGCGCCGCTCAATGCGACGCTTGCCGCGGTGCTGGTGCTGCCGTATATCGCATTCTTCGTTGCGACGCTGCACATCTCGGATTACGTGAGCTATCGCGACGTGTTCCACGCCGGCGAGACATCGGTGTCGGAGGTGTAATTATTCGGCGCCCGACGTCGTGTCGGTCTCGGCGAATAATTACACCTCCGACACCGATGTCACGCGGCTTCGAGCCGCGCGTAATCGAGTGCCAGCCACTTGACGCCGGCGTCGCGGAAATTCACCTGTACGCGCGCGTCGCTGCCGCGGCCCTCGGCGTCGATGATGATGCCGAGACCGAACTTCGGGTGACGAACGCTCTGACCGATGCGCCACCCGGGCGGCGGCGGTGTCGCCAGCGGCCCGCCGACGCTCGATGCTGCCGCCGGCGTTCGCAGCGCGGTACCCCAGTCCGAACGATCGATGTCGTACGCCGGTCGCCGCTCTCGCGGGGACAACCATTGCAGCAGCTCGCCGGGGATCTCGTCGATGAACCGCGAAGCGATTCCGGGGCGCCATCGGCCGTGCAGCATCCGGCTCTGCGCGAGCGACAGATACAGCCTGCGCCGCGCGCGCGTCACCGCCACGTACATCAGCCGCCGCTCTTCCTCGACACCGGTCGCTTCGTTCGCGCTGTTCTCGTGCGGAAACAGGCCCTCCTCGAGACCGGTGACGAACACCGTGTGGAACTCGAGTCCCTTCGCCGAATGGATCGTCATGAGTTGCAGCGCCGCACGCCCTTCGGCCGCCTGCGTTTCGCCGGCCTCGAGGGCCGCGTGCGCGAGAAATGCCGTCAGCGGGTCGGTGGCACCCTCGTCGGCGATGCTCGTCACCGCTTCCGGCGCATTGCCGGCCGACGCGGCGTCCTGCTCCGCAGTACCGGTGTCCGTCGACGTGCGAATCGGCGCATCGACGGCGAGGTCCGCTTCGCGCACGAAGTTCTGCGCGGCGCTGACGAGCTCCTCGAGGTTCTCGACGCGCTCGGAGCCTTCCTTCTCCTGGCGGTAATGCGCGAGGAGCCCGGATACCTCGATGATGTGCGCCACCGTTTCGGAAAGCGGCAGCGCGCGCGTCGCCTCGCGCGCGTCCTCGATCAGCCGCACGAACGCCGCGAGCGCTGTCGCGGCCTTGCCCTTCAGCGTCCCGGCGCACGCTGCCTGCCAGAGCGACGTCCCGTGCGCGCGCGCGGCATCCTGCAACTGCTCGAGCGTGCGCGCACCGATCCCGCGCGGCGGAAAATTGACGACGCGCAGGAAGGCGCCGTCGTCGCCCGGCTCCGCCAGCAAGCGCAGGTACGAGAGTGCGTGCTTGATCTCGGCGCGCTCGAAGAACCGCATGCCGCCGTAGACGCGGTACGGCAGCGCCGCATTGAAGAGCGCATGCTCGAGCACGCGCGATTGCGCGTTGCTCCGGTAGAGCAGCGCCATCTGGTCGAGTGCCAGCCCTTCGTCGACGAGACCCTTGACGACGTCCACGATGAACGCCGCCTCGTCGAGATCGCTCGGCGCGTTGAATACGCGAACCGGCTCGCCCCGCTCCTCGCTCGTCCAGAGGTTCTTGCCGAGACGCGACGCGTTGTTCCTGATCAGCGCGTTGGCCGCATCGAGGATATGCCCGTGCGAACGGTAATTCTGCTCGAGCTTGATGAGCTGCACCGGCGCGTCGGCGCGCGCGAAATCGCGCGCGAAATGCTGCATGTTCGCGACGTTCGCGCCGCGAAACGCATAGATCGACTGGTCGTCGTCGCCCACGCCGAACACCGCGGCGCTCGGCCCGGCGAGTTGCTGCAGCCACTTGTACTGCAGGATGTTCGTGTCCTGGAACTCGTCGACGAGCAAATGCGAAAAGCGGCGCCGGTAATGCTCGCGAATCACGTCGTGCGTAGCCAGCAGCTCGTAGCAGCGCAGCAGCAGCTCGGCGAAATCGACGACGCCTTCGCGCTGGCACATCGCCTCGTACAGTGCGTAATGCTCGACCTGGCGGCGCGCGACGTCGTCACCGGCCTCGACGGCATTCGGCCGCCGTCCCTCTTCCTTGGCCGCCGCGATGAACCACTGCAGCTCGCGCGGCGGATATTTCTCGTCGTCGATGCCGTGTGCGCGGTACATCCGCTTGATCAGCGAAAGCTGGTCCTGCGTGTCGAGGATCTGGAAGAGCTGCGGCAGGCGCGCGTCGCGGTAATGCATCCGCAGCATCCGGTTGCACAATCCGTGGAACGTGCCGATCCACATGCCGCGCAGGTTCATCGGCGTCAGTGCGGCAAGGCGCGTCAGCATCTCCTTCGCCGCCTTGTTGGTGAAAGTGACGCCGAGGATCGACAGCGGAGATGCCTGGCCGGTTGCGAGGAGCCACGCGATGCGCGTGGTCAGGACGCGCGTCTTGCCGCTGCCGGCGCCGGCGAGGATCAGCGCGGACGTGTGCGGCAGCGTGACGGCGGCGAGCTGCTCCGGATTGAGATTGGCGAGAAGCGGCGAACTCACTGAACCGCAATTATAAGCCGCGGGGGTGAACGCTATAATCGCGCCGCCCATGAATGCGGTCTCGTAAATGCCTCGCGCGCCCGACGAAACGCCGCCGGTCAATTCGGCCACGATGCGCTCGTTCGTGCACTGGATCCGCGCTGCGGCGCCGTACGTGCACGCGTTTCGCGGCAAGACGTTCGTCATCGCTTTCGGCGGTGAAGTCGTCGCCGACGATTCGTTCCTCGGCGTCGTGCACGACCTCAATCTGCTGCACAGTCTCGGCATCCAGCTCATCGTCGCGCACGGCTGCCGTCCCCAGGTCGAGGCGATCCTCGACGCGCAGAACATTCCGAGCCGCTACGCGAACGGCGTGCGGATCACCGACAACGATGCGATGGACTGCGTGCTCGAGGCGGCCGGCCAGGTGCGCGCGCGCATCGAGGCGCTGCTGTCGCTCGGTCTTGCGAACTCGCCGATGGCCGGCGCGCGCAACCGCGTGTCGAGCGGCAATTACCTGACGGCGAAGCCGATGGGCGTCGTCGACGGCGTCGACATGCAGCTCTCCGGGGAGGTGCGCCGCATCGACACCGAGGCGATCCGGCAACGCCTCGACGACGGCGACATCGTGCTGATCTCGCCGACCGGTTACTCGCCCACCGGCGAAATCTTCAACCTGACCGTCGAGGAGGTCGCCACGCAATGCGCGGTACGCACCGACGCGACGAAGCTGATCTTCCTCACCGACGCCGACGGCGTACGCAACGCGCGGAGGCAATTGCTGTCCGATCTTTCGACGACGGACGCGGAAAAGCTGCTCGCGCGGCCCGACCGCCTGCCACCCGACATTCGCGTGTACCTGCCCGCCGCGATTCGCGCCTGCAACAACGGTGTCAAGCGGGCGCACCTGATCAGCCGCCATCACGACGGCGCGCTGCTGCTCGAGTTGTTCACGCGCGACGGTGTGGGCACGATGATCGCCTCCACCGCGCTCGCGCACATGCGCACCGCGACGATCGACGACGTCGGCGGCATTCTGTCGATCATCGAGCCGCTCGAGGAGCAAGGCGTGCTGGTCAGGCGCTCGCGCGAGCGCCTGGAAAGCGAAATCGAGCGCTTCGTCGTCGCCGAGTACGACAATCACATCATCGGCTGCGCGGCGCTGTACGCGTTTCCGGGCGAGCGCGTGGGCGAGCTGGCAGCGCTCGCCGTTCATCCCGACTTCCGGCGCGAAGGCTACGGCGAGGCGTTGATGAACGAGATCGAGCAGCGTGCGCGCAAGCTCAAGCTGACCGAGCTGTTCGTGCTGACGACGAAGACGGCGCACTGGTTCGTCGAGCGCGGCTATCGCACCGGCTCGGTCGCCGACCTGCCGCAGGAGAAGCAGTCGCTCTACAATTACCAGCGCAAGTCGCTGGTGTACGTCAAGAATCTGTAGCGGTCAGCCTCAAAGGAATGGCGATGGCAAGAATGGTGAAGTGCGTGAAATTGGGACGCGAAGCGGAAGGACTCGATTTCCCCCCGTATCCCGGCGAGCTCGGCAAGCGCATCTACGAGAACGTGTCGAAGGAAGCGTGGGCGCAGTGGCTGAAGCACCAGACGATGCTCGTCAACGAGAATCGCCTGTCGCTCGCCGACGTGCGCGCGCGAAAGTGGCTTGCCGAGCAGATGGAGAAGCACTTCTTCGGCACGGGCGCCGAAATGCCCGCCGGTTACGTTCCGCCGACGCCCTGATCCGCACGCGAGCCGCGCCGCGTCCGGCGCGATCGGGGTGCCTCGGGCCAACGAAGTCGCCTAGAATTCGACCTGCGGGCCGAGCCACGTCGCGTCGCGCGGGCGGGCACGCGCGATGGCCGCGTCGGCTTCGCACCAGCCTTCGCAGGCGTTACGGCCCGGACGTCCGCGCCACACGTTCAGAACGCCTTTGCATCGCGCGTAGAAGCGAAAGAATCGCAGGACGTCCCGACGTTGCGACGCGCGCAGCGGCTTGTCGCTGCAAACGAGCTTGTCGTCGGCCATCCCGCGGTCCGTCAACGTCACCGCACCCCACGCGGCAACCGTGATGCGCGTACCGAGACGAAGACGCGATCCCAGGACCAGCGCGTCGAGCAGATCGCCTTCGAGTCCCACGAGATCGGGCACCGATCCGTAGTTGAACGGACACGGCAACGGCGAGATGAAGTCGACGTGGCCGGTGGACCCGCGCTTGACGAAACTGCCGCGCGGAATCTCGATGACCACTTCAACCCGCGGCGGCACGCTGGACGACACGTCGGACATTCTCGCACGAGAGACCGGGCGGAGCCGCGGCGCCTGTCGCCCGCACGTTGGCCGCCGCCAGCGTTTGCTATAGGCTACGCATTCGCGATGGGGAGACGCCGATGCCGATGTACATGGATATCCACGATGTGCCCGGCGTCACGCCCGAAGACGTCGCGAAGGCGCACCTCCAAGACGTGCGTATCCAGGCGAAGCACGGCGTCGAGTACGTCAAATACTGGCTGAACCAGCAGCAGGGGAAAATCTACTGCCTGTGCACGGCGCCGAGCGCGAAAGCCGCCGACGCCGTGCACCGCGAGGCCCACGGCCTGGCGGCCGCGCGGATCCTGAAGGTGACGCCGGATCTTGCCGACGCGTTCATGGGCGCGGCCGAGATCGACAATGCGGGTGCAGCCCTCCTTCCCGGAAACGCCGAGCGTGATCCGGGGACGCGCACCGTGCTGTTCACGGACATCGTGGGCTCGACCAACATGACGCAGCGTCTCGGCGACGAGATCGCGCTCGCCATGCTGCAGGTGCACGACCGGATCGTGCGCACGGCGCTCGGCGCGACGAGCGGGCGCGAGATAAAGCACACCGGCGACGGCATCATGGCGGTCTTTGTCTCGGCCGCGGCGGCAATTCGTTGCGGAATGAATGTCCATCAAAGCCTCGCGCATCATCGAAGCGTGCATCCCGATGAGCCGCTCAAGGTGCGCGTGGGCGTGGCCGCGGGAGAGCCGATCGAGCACCACAACGATCTTTTCGGCTCGACGGTGCAGCTCGCCGCGCGACTGTGCGCGCACGCGCAACCCGAACAGATCCTGGTGTCGAACGCTGTCGCGGAACTGTGCATCGGCAAGGCGCTGCCGTTCACGGATGTCGGCCGCGTTCCGCTCAAGGGATTTGACCAGCCGGTGCACGTGCACGCCGTCGGCTTCGCCGCGACCGCGTAGCCGCCTTCCGGCTGGTAGACTCGTTCGCATGCGTTCAGAACCCTCGATCAGCCGCTATCCGGTCCCGCAGCTCGCCGACCTGCCCGACGACATTCGCGCGCGCATCCTCGAGGTGCAGGAAAAGGCCGGATTCGTTCCGAACGTCTTCGTCACGCTCGCGCACCGGCCCGACGAGTTCCGCGCGTTCTTCGCCTATCACGACGCCTTGATGCTGAAGGAAGGCGGCCTCTCGAAGGCCGAGCGGGAGATGATCGTCGTCGCGACGTCGGGTGCCAACGATTGCCTGTATTGCATCGTCGCGCACGGCGCGATCCTGCGCATCTACGCGAAGCATCCGCTCGTCGCCGATCAGGTGGCCGTCAATTACCGCAAGGCCGACATCACGGCGCGCCAGCAGGCGATGCTGGCGTTCGCGATGAAGGTCGCGCTGCGCAGCGTGGAAATCGAGGATGCCGATTTCGCGGCGCTGCGCGAGCACGGCTTTTCGGACGAGGACATCTGGGACATCGGCGCGATCGCGGCGTTCTTCGCGCTGTCGAACCGGATGGCGAACCTGATCGCGATGCGGCCGAACGACGAGTTCTACACGATGGGCCGCATTCCGAAGACCTGACCTTGGTCGCGACGCGCGTCGGGTGTCCGCCGCCTCGCAATCCGAGGTCAGGCTTCGTGCACCACGCGTCCCGCGAGCAGCGTCGCGCGCACCTTGCCGGCGACTTCGAGGCCCAGGAACGGCGTGTTCTTGCCCTGACTTCGTCAGGGCGTCGGCGCAAACCGTCCATGCCGCCGCCGGATCGAACACGCACACGTCGGCGGCGCTGCCCTTCGCAAGCGACGCCGGTGCTGCACCCAGTATTGCGGCCGGCCCTGTCGTGATGCGCGCGAGCGCATCGACGAGCGGCACCTTGAGCTCGTTCGCCCATTTGAGCGTCAGCGGCAGCAGCAACTCGAGCCCCGTTGCACCCGGCTCGGCCTCGGCGAACGGCACCTGCTTGCCGTCGTCGTCGACCGGCGCATGATCGGAGCAGATCGCATCGATCGTGCCGTCGATCGCAGCGCCGCGCAACGCATCGCGATCGCGCGTGCCGCGCAGCGGCGGCATCAGGTTCGCCTGCGCGTCGAACCAGCCGATGTCGACGTCGCACAGATGCAGATGATGCACGCCCACGTCGCAGGTGATCGGCAGTCCCTCCTGCTTCGCGCCGCGCACCATCGCCACACCCTCCGGCCGACGACAACCGGCACAAATGCACGCCGACCCCCGTCTCGCGGACGAGGCCGAAGATCTTGGCCAGCGCGATCGTTTCGGCGGCGACCGGAATCGCCGGCAGGCCGAGGCGCGTCGCGACCTCGCCGTCGTGCGCGACGCCGCCGAACGCGAGATGGTGATCCTGCGGGCGCAGCCAGACGCGGTGGCCGAACGTTCCGGCGTATTGCAATGCGCGCAGCAGCATCAGCGTATCGTGCAACGGCACGTCCGCCTGCGAGAACGCGACGCAGCCGGCTTCGGCGAGCTCGCCCATCTCGGTCAACGTCGCGCCGGCGAGACCGACGGTGAGCGCGCCGACCGGATAGACGTGCGCCTGGCCGATCTGCCGCGCGCGGTGCTTCAGCATCTCGACGAGGCCGGGCTCGTCGAGCGGCGGATCGGTGTCGGGCGGGCACGAAAGGCTGGTGACGCCGCCGGCCGCCGCCGCGGCGAGCTCCGATTCGAGCGTCGCCTTGTACTCGAAACCCGGCTCGCGCAGCCGCGCGGCGAGATCGACGAGTCCAGGACACACGATGCAACCGGCGGCATCGACCACCCGGTCGGGCCGCCAGTCGCGCGGCGCTTCGCCGACGCTCGCGATCATTTCCGCATCGATGAAGAGCGACGCTGCGCGATCGAGCGCTTGCGCCGGATCGATCAGCCGGCCATTGCGGATTTCGATCTTCACGGCGCGCTCAATTCGCCGAGACGATCGAGAGCACTGCCATGCGCACGGCGATGCCGAACGTGACCTGCGGCAGGATCACCGAACGCGCGCCGTCGGCGACCGGCGACTCGATCTCGACGCCGCGGTTCATCGGTCCCGGATGCATGACGATCGCGTCGGGCCTGGCAAGCGCCAGCTTGTCGCCGGTCAGGCCGTAGTGCTTGAAATACTCGCCGGCGGACGGCAGCAGCGCGCCTTTCATCCGCTCGTTCTGCAGGCGCAGCATCACGATGACGTCGCAGCCGCTCAAGCCCTCGCGCATGTCGTTGAACACCGCAACGCCGAGCGATTCGACCTTCGTCGGCAACAGCGTGCGCGGCGCGATGACGCGCACGCGCGGAACCTGCATCGTCGTGAGGCCGTGAATCAGCGAACGGGCGACACGCGAGTGCAGCACGTCGCCGACGATCGCCACGGTCAGCGCGCGAAAGTCCTTCTTGTAATGCCGGATCGTGTAGAGGTCGAGCAGCCCCTGCGTCGGATGCGCGTGCCGGCCGTCTCCCGCATTGACGACGTGCACGTGCGAGCGGCCCTTGGCGGTCAGGTGCGCGGCGATGAGATGCGGCGCGCCGGACTGCGAGTGCCGCACGACGAAGAGGTCTGCGTTCATCGCGCACAGGTTGTCGACGGTGTCGAGCAGCGTCTCCCCCTTCGTCGTCGACGACGCGCCGATGTTGAGATTGATCACGTCGGCCGACAACCGCTTGGCGGCGATCTCGAACGTCGTGCGCGTGCGTGTCGAGTTCTCGAAGAACAGATTGAACATTGCCTTGCCGCGCAGCAGCGGCACTTTCTTCACTTCGCGCTCGGCGATCGAGACGAACGGCTCCGCCGTGTCGAGGATGTGCGTGACGATCGCGGCCGGCAGGCCTTCGAGCGTCAGGAGATGCGTGAGCTCGCCGTTCGCGTTGAGCTGCGGGTTTCGCGTCATGCCGGCCTATCCGACGACGCCGACCGGCTCGACGCAAAGCGACAGCGCGCCGCCGGGGTCGCGCGACAGGACGATCGAGCGATCGCGCGCGACCGCGAGCCGCACGCCGGTGTAGGTCGCCTCGATGGGCAACTCGCGGCCGCCGCGGTCGACGAGCACGGCAAGCTCGATGCGCTCGGGACGGCCGAAATCGAACAGCTCGTTGATCGCGGCGCGCACACTGCGCCCCGTGTACAGCACGTCGTCGACGAGCACGATGGAGGCACCGGAGACGTCGAACGGGAGCGCGGTGCGCCGCGTGTTCGGCTTCAGGCCGGACAGCGCGTAGTCGTCGCGGTAATACGACACGTCGATGAAGCCGAGCGGATGCGCGCCGGGAAGCCGCGCGGCGAGCCGCTCCGCGATCCACGCACCGCCCGAGTAGATGCCGACGAGCGCCGCATCGTGCGCGACCGCGCCGCGCATGCGTTCGACGAGCGCCTCGAGCGCCGCTTCCGCGTCGGGCCAATCGTCGTCAGGCGTCATGCTGCTCGTCGAACCAGGCTTGCAGGATCATCTGCGCGGCAAGCTGGTCGCGCAGATGCCGATCGGCGCGCCCGCCGCGGCCGGACGTCGAGAGCGCGTGCCTCGCGAGCGCGCTCGTGTAGCGCTCGTCGGCGAGCGTCACCGGCAGCGCGAACCGGCGCTCGAGGTCGTGCGCGAACGCGCGCGCACGCGCCGTCATCGCGTGCTCGGCGCCGTCGGCGTGCACGGGCAAGCCGACGACGAGCCGCTGTGGACGCCATTCGTCGACCAGGGCGGCGATCGATGCCGATCGGGTATGGGCATTGGCGGCGTCGATCGTCTGCAACGGATGCGCGGTGCGCGTCAACGTATTGCCGACGGCGACGCCGATGCGCCGCGTGCCGAAATCGAACGCGAGCACCGTCGCGTCCGGACCTTTCCGCACGCGCTGCTCACCCGTGACCGGCAGTATCGGAAAGCCGCGAGATGTCGATGCCGAGCAGGCGCACCGCGGCAGGCAGCCGGCGCTCGGCCGGCAAATCGAACATCACGTCGGGATCGGCTTCGACGGTAAGCCACGCGTTCTGCGCGAGCTCTTCCTCGAGCTGCCCTGCCTGCCAGCCGGCGTAGCCGAGCGACACGAACATGTCCTTCGGGCCTTCGCCCCGGCCGGCCGCTTCCAGCACGTCCTTCGACGTGGTGAGGCCGAGGCCGTCGTGGATGGCCAGCGTCGATTGCCAGTTGCCGAGCGGGCGATGCAGCACGAAGCCGCGGTCGAGCTGCACCGGCCCGCCGAAATGCACCGGCGCTTCGCACAGCGCGCGGTCGGCGAGCGGTATCTCGATCTGCTCGAACAGCGCCGAGAGCGTCATGTCGATCGGCTTGTTGACGACGATGCCGAGCGCGCCTTCGCGATTGTGCTCGCAGACGTATGTCAGCGCGTTGGCGAAGTGAGGGTCCGCCATCGCCGGCATGGCGATCAGGAAATGGTGCGTGAGGTTCACCGATTCGCCCACGGCTCCGATTGTAATGGGTGGGGTTTATCGGCACAAATGCTGCACTTTCCACGCGAAGCACGGTCGTCGCGGCCGATCGGCTTGCCAGACGCTAATGAGAATGGTTATCATCTGCATTCCCGCAAATCACGGAGCAAAAGGTGATAACTCGCCTCGTATTGATTGCATGCCTCGTAGCCGCCGGTGGCGCCCAGGGCGCCGACGAGCCCGAATTCGCGCTGACGATCCGCGGCCACCGCTTCGCGCCTGCGGAAATCCGGATCCCGGCCAATACCAAAGTGAAGCTGATCGTACAGAACGAGGACGCCGCGCCGGAAGAGTTCGACAGCCACGCGCTCAACCGTGAAAAGGTGATTCCCGGCGCGTCGAAGGCGACGATCTTCATCGGACCGCTGGCCCCCGGCCGCTATCCGTTCATCGGTGAATTCAACGCGTCGACCGCGCAGGGTGCGGTGGTCGCGCAATGAAGCGCTCGCCTTCGTCATTCGCCCTGCTTGCCCTTCTCCTGCTCGTACCGACCGCGCATGCCGATCCCGACGACTATGTCGCGACCCCGGCCGTCGAGTACGGCGAGCGCGAAATCGAGTTGCGGCTCGGAACCGCCACGGCGACGGAAGGCCAGCGCCATTCGGCCGCCTCGCTCGCCTTCGGCTACGGCGTCACGCCGTGGTGGGCAACCGAGATCTACGGGAAATGGAGCCGCAGCGACGCGACGCGCTTCGACGCGTTCGAATGGGAAAACCGCTTCCAGTTGAGCGAGCCCGGTCAATACTTCGCCGATTTCGGATTGCTCGTCGAGCTCGAGCGCCCGCATGATCGTGCCGAGGGCTACGAATTGCGCCTCGGCCCGCTGATGCAGAAGGATTTCGGACCCGTGCAGGCGAACGTCAACGTGCTCCTCGAGCGCCACTATCGTGCCGACGCGCCGGAAGCGACCGAGCTCGGCTACCAGTGGCAGATCAAGTACCGCTGGCGGCCGGCGTTCGAATTCGGCGCGCAGGGATTCGGGGAAGTCGGTCCGTGGAACGACTGGGCGCCGGCGCGCGAACAGGCGCACGTGCTCGGCCCGGCGATCTTCGGCAAGGTCGGCCTCGGCGGCCGGCAGGTCGTCAAGTACGACGCGGCGCTGCTGTTCAAGGTATCGAGCGCGGCGCCCGCGCGGACGCTGCGCGCGCAGATCGAGTACGAGTTCTGATCCTTCGTCGCTACTCTTCCTCGTGGCGCCGATGCTTCGCGTATTCGGTCGACAGCTGCGTTCTGCAGGTTCGGCGGCGCCTGCTCGTAATGCGACAGCGACATCGTCCAGGCGCCGTGGCCGCCGGTCATCGATTTCAATCGCGCGGCGTAGCCGTCGAGCTCCGACAGCGGCGCGAGCCCGTTCACGGCGAGCATGCCGGCCTGCTGCGTCTGCGTGCCGGTGACCTGGCCGCGGCGCGACGAGAGGTCGCCGGCGACGTCGCCCATCGTGTCGGCCGGGCAATTGATCTCGACGCCGACGATCGGCTCGAGCACGATCGGCCTCGCCTTGGCGATCGCATCGAGGAACGCCTTGCGTCCCGCGGCGACGAACGCGACTTCCTTCGAATCGACCGGGTGGTACTTGCCGTCGTAGACGATGACGCGCACGTCCTGCATCGGAAAGCCCGCGACGGGCCCCGCGCCCGAGCACCTGCTCCACGCCCTTCTGCACGGCGGGAATCAGCGTGTTCGGAATCGCGCCGCCCTTCACCTGATCGACGAACTCGAAGCCGCCGCCGCGCGGCATCGGCTCGATGCGCAGGTAGACCTCGCCGAACTGCCCGGCGCCGCCGGTCTGCTTCTTGTGGCGGTGATGGCCCTCCGCCTTGCGCGGTGACCGTCTCGCGATACGGCATGCGCGGCGGGCGCGTTTCCACTTCGAGCTTGAACTGGCTCGCCATCCGCTCGAACACCGAGCGCAAATGCAGCTCGCCCAGGCCGCGCAGCACCGTCTCGTTCACCGCGGATCGTGCGCGAGCGACGAGCGTCGGGTCCTCGGCGATCATCTTGTGCAGCACGTCGGAGATCCGCTGCTCGTCGCCGCGCCGCTTCGGCGTGATGGCGAAGCCGTGCATCGGCACGGGGAACTCGAGCGGGCGCATGTGGATGTGGTCCTCGTCGTGCGAATCGTGCAGCACGCAGTCGAACACGATCTCGTCGACCTTCGCGACCGCGGCGAGGTCGCCCGGCACCGCATGATCGATCTCGATGTACTTGCCGCCCTGCAGCATGAAAAGGTGTCCGACCTTGAACGGCTTGCGCGCCGTCGCCGACGAAGAGCTGCGTATCGCGCGTCACGGTTCCCTGATGCACGCGGAAGACGCCGAGCTTGCCGACGAACGGATCCATGACGACCTTGAACACGTGCGCGAGCACGTGCTTGCGCGGGTCGGGCTCGGAACGGAATTCGACGGCATTATCGCCTTCGCCCTTGCTGAACAGCGGCGGATTGCCCTCCGCGGGATTGGGCGCCAGCTTGACGAGCACGTCGAGCAGCTCGGCCACGCCGGCGCCGGTGCGCGCGGACACGAAGCACACCGGAACGAGATGGCCCTCGCGCAACGCCTTCTCGAACGGCGCATGCAACTGCGCCGGCGCGACCTCGCCCTGCTCGAGGTAGAGCGACATCAGCGCCTCGTCGACCTCGACGACCTGATCGACCAGCGCGCTGTGCGCAGCGGCGACCGATGAAAAATCGGCTTCGCCCGACGGATTGAAGAAACAGTCGACGACGCGCTGGCCGCCGTCGGCCGGCAGATTGATCGGCAGGCACTCCTTGCCGAACGCGCTCTGGATCGCTTCGAGCACGCCGGGCAGATCGACGTTCTCGGCGTCGATCTTGTTGATCACGAGGAGACGGCACAGTCCGCGCGCCGCCGCCCATTCCATCATCCGTGCCGCGATCATCTGCACGCTCGCCGACGGCGTTGACGACGATCGCGGCCGTCTCGACGGCGTCGAGCGCACCGATCGCCTGCCCGATGAAATCGGGAAATCCCGGCGTGTCGATCATGTGAATCCGCGTGCCGTCCGTCTCGAGGTGGACGAGCGACGCGCGCAGCGAATGCTGGTACGTTTTCTCGAGCGCGTCGAAGTCGCTGACGGTGCTGCCGCGCTCGACGCTGCCCGCCGCCGCGATCGCACCGGCTTTCGCGAGCAGCGCTTCGACGAGCGTCGTCTTGCCGGCGCCCCCGTCGCCCACCCACGCTACGGTACGAATGTTTTCCGTTGCGTACTGCGCCATGGTCGTCTCCTCGATTCGAATGGAAGGCAATGTACCGCCGATGCCCCGCGCTGTCAGCCCGGCCCGGAGAAGGCAGCGGTTCCTTGAGCGTTTGTCCTACGCGCGGCCGCGACGTGCCGCCTACAGCGGCTTCGATCGCGGCGTGCGAGCATCGACGACGTGCTTGCACCCGCCACCCCTCGGCCGGGATTGTCACGCGCCGCACGCAAGATCGGCCGCGATCCGCTCGGCTTCGCCATGCAGACGATCCGCGCGTTTCGCGCGAACCAGGGCCTGCTGCTGGCCGGCGGCGTCGCCTACTACACGCTGCTGTCGATCGTCCCGCTGATGATCCTGCTCGTGATCATCCTGTCGCATGTGATCGACGCGGAAGAGCTCATGTCGACGCTGGCGCGCTATCTCGGGAATCGTGGTTCCCGGCCAGTCGGGCCCGCTGATCGACGAATTGCGGGCGTTCATCGCGCACCGCGAAGTGATCGGCTGGACGCTCGCGGTCACGCTGATCTTCTTCAGCTCGCTCGCGTTCTCGGTGCTCGAAAACGCGATGTCGGTGATCTTCTACCACCGCGTGCTCGCGAAGCACCGGCCGTTCGTGGTGTCGGTGCTGATACCGTACCTCTACATCCTGTTTCTCGGGATCGGCCTCCTGGTCGTAACACTCGTGGCTGGCGCGCTGCAGGCGCTGGCACAGAGCAACGCTCGACGTGCTCGGACACGACTGGTCGCTTTCCGGCGTCTCGCGCACGCTGCTCTACCTGATCGGCATTGTCGGCGAAGTGCTCATGCTGGCGTCGATCTACTTCGTCATGCCCGTGGGCCGCCTTTCATGGCGGCATGCGCTGATCGGCGGCGGCAGCGCGGCCGTGCTATGGGAGATTTCGCGCCATCTGCTGGTGTGGTATCTCGACGACGCTGTCGCAGGTGCAGACGGTCTACGGGTCGCTGACGACGGCGATCGTCGTGCTGCTGTCGCTCGAGATCGCCGCGATCGTGCTGCTGTTCGGCGCGCAGGTGATCGCCGAGTACGAGCGGATCGAATGGGAGCCGGTGGCGAGGCCGCCGCGGCCGCTGCATACGTAAATGGGGTCAGAGCGAATTACACGTCCGACGGCCGATTTAACGTCGCTCTGACCCCGCTCTGACCCCATTTACGGCAATTGCATTTCCGACACCTCGCGCAGCGTCCGCAGCAGTTCCTCTTCCTGATACGGCTTGCCGAGAAAGAGCTCGACGCCGAGCTCGGCGGCGCGCTTGCGATGCTTGTCGGCCGTGCGCGACGTGATCATGATGATCGGGATGTCGCGGTCTTCGCGTCGCCCTTGATCGTCTTCGCGAACTCGAAGCCGTCCATGCGCGGCATCTCGATGTCGAGCAGGATCACGTCGGGCGTGTGATCGGCGAGCACCTTGCAGCGCATCGACGCCGTCGCGGGCGGTCACCACCTCGAAGCCTTCGCGCGCCAGCAGGCGGCTCGTGATCTTGCGCACCGTCAGCGAATCGTCGACGATCATCACGAGCGGCGCGACGGAACGGCCGCGGCCGCCAGGCGGCGCTCGCCGGCGAAACGCTCGTCGTCCGCGGGGTCGTAACGCAGCACGTCCGGCGCGCTGCGCGAGCTGCACCGGATTGATGATCAGCACGATCTCGCCGGTGCCGAGCACCGTCGCGCCGGAAATGCCCGACACGCGCGCGAGCTGCGGCCCGATGTTCTTGACGACGACTTCCTGGTTGCCGATCATTTCGTCGACGTGGATCGCCGCGGTTCCCTGGCCGCTGCGCACGAGCAGCACCGCGTTGTAGCGCGCCGTCTCGCGGCGTGCTCGCGGCGTCGCCGAGGAGCCGCGGCAGGTAGTGGAACGGATACGCGCGTCCCTGCCAGTGCACGCTGCGCATCGGCGTACAGCGTGCGCAGCACGTCGGCCTTCACCTGCTGCACCTGCTCGACCATCGGCGCGGGCAACGCCCACAGGCGGCCGCCGGCGCGCACGAGCACCGCCTGCGCGACGGCGAGCGTCAGCGGCAGGAACAGGTTGAATCGCGTGCCCTTGCCGGGCGTCGTATGCACGTCGACGCGGCCGCCGAGCGCGGCGATCTCGTTGCGCACGACGTCCATGCCGATGCCGCGGCCGGAGATCTGCGTCACCTTCGACGCCGTCGAGAAGCCCGGCTGGAACAGGCACTCGATGAGCTGCTGGTCGGTCGGCTCGCCGTCCGCGCGCGATCAGGCCCGGCCGCCACGCGCGCGCTCGCGTACGCGCTCGAAGTCGATGCCGCCGCCGTCGTCGGCGAGCTCGATCAGCGATTTCGTTGCCGACCTGGCGTACGGTGAGCGCGATCTCGCCCGTCTCGGACTTGCCCGCGCCGATGCGCGCCGCGCGCGACTCGATGCCGTGGTCGAGCGCATTGCGCAGCAGATGCTCGAGCGGACCGACGAGCTTTTCCAGCACCGAGCGGTCGAGCTCGGTCTGCGCGCCGTGGATTTCGAGGTTGGCGCGCTTGTCGAGCTCGCGCGCCGTCGTGCGCAGGATGCGGTAGAGCCGCTCGGACAGGCTGCCGAACGGCACCGTGCGAATCGCGAACAGCCGCTGCTGCACGTCGCGCGACAGGCGCGCCTGCGCGAGCAGCGCGGCGTCGGCGTCGTCGAGGTTCTTCAGCAGCGACTGCTGCACCGTCGACACGTCGTTGACGCCCTCGGCGAGCGAGCGCGTCAGCTCCTGGAAGCGCGTGTAGCGGTCGAGCTCGAGCGGATCGAAGTCGTCCTGCGACGGGTCGACCGCCGACATCCGCGACTGGATCTGCGTCTCGGCCTGCAGCTCGATCTCGCGCACCTGGCTGCGCAGGCGGATCACGCTGCTCGTGAGCTCGAGCAGGTTGGCCTTCAGCGCGCGCAGCTCGCCTTCGACGCGCGCACGCGCGATCGCCACTTCGCCGGCCTCGTTGACGAGCCGGTCGATGATGTCCGCGCGCACGCGCAGCATCGCGCGCACGCGTCCGCTGTCGACCTCGGCTCCGATGCGCGCCGCCGGCGCTGCGACGACGGCGCGCGCCGTTGCGCGGGCACGGCGCGACGGCATGCGCCGGATCGTCCATGGCCGCCACGGCATCGGGTGCGCGGGTTCGCCCGCGCGGCGGAGGACGTCTGCCGGCGGCCGCGCACGAGCCAGGGCAGCGCGACGTTCGCCTTGCCCTCGCGCAACGCGTCGAGCACGAAGGCGATCTGGTCGAGATCGGTGTCGAGCGCGTCGAACAGCTCGGCGCTGGCGGCCACCGGCCGCATCGCCGATCGACAGCCGCGACTCCATCCGGTGCGTGAGCTCGCCGAGGCGCATCGCGCCCGCCATGCGCGCGCTGCCCTTGAACGTGTGCAGCGTGCGGCGCAGCTGCGCGGCGCCGACGTATCGTCGCGCGCCGCGATGCCAGCCGCGCACCTGCTCGCCCGCCTGCGGGAACAGCTCGGCGGCCTCCTCGAGGAAGATCGGCAGGATCGTGGCGTCGACGTCGTCGGCGACGTCGAGCAGCGATTCGTCGCTCGACACCGGTTTTTGTGCCGGCGCGGCGGGCGGGAGTGCCGCGGCGCGCCACGCCTCGCCGGCGTCGGGCGCCGCTTCGTCCTGCGCAGCAGGCTCGGCGCCGATGACGGGCAGCGCATCGTCGCGCGCGGCGGGCTCCGCCACGATAACGGGCGGCGGAGCCGGGAACGTCGTCGCCGCGTCTGCTTCGACTTCGGCGGGCGCTGCGGCATCCGCTGCACTTGCGCGAGGCCATCGCGCGCGGTCGCCGGCGCCGAAAGCGGCGGAGCATCGGGTGCTCAGCGACAGCAGCAGCATCGCGTCGGCGGCCGGCGCGAACGGCGAACGCGGGATGGTCGCCGCGCTCTCGGCGACCGGCTGCGTCGGCCACGAGCTCGATCCGGTCGCTGCCTTCGTCGGCGGGAATCAGCGGCTCCTCCGGCGGCAGGCTCGCAAGGCTTCCTGGCGCAGCTCGTCGAGCTCGGCGCCGATATCGGCCGCTTCGCGCTCGTCGCTCGGCGTGAAGCGTTCGCGGCCTTTCACGCGGATCACGAAATGCGCCAGTCCGGCGACCGCGCGCGCGAGCACCGGCTGCGCGTGCTCGGGGAACGGCGCGCCGCGCTCCTCCAGCGCCGAGCAGCGCCTGCTCGAGCGCGCGCGCCGTGGTCGCGATCAGCGCGAAGCCGCCGGTGCGATGAATGCCGCACAGCGTATGGCTCGCGCGCACCATCGTCGGCGATCGGCCCGTGATCGCGGATCGAACTGCAGCACCGACACCTCGTGCTGCAGCGTCGCGACGTGCTGCTCGGCCTCGTCGCAGAGGATCCGCCACAGCGACGCCGACAGGCGTCACGTCGCCGACGACGACGTCGTCCGGCTCGGGCTGGCAGATGCGGCATCGCGGCGCGCGCGGCGCGTCGGTGAGCAGCGTCAGCTCCGGCGCGAATGCGCCGAGCGATGCGCGACATGCGTCGCGTCGCGCGGCTCAGCGTCGACGTGTTGTCGGCGACGACGCGCAGCACCGGCTTCGCGCCGTCGCGCAGATCGAAGGGCAGGCCGACGTCGATCGTTTCGCCCAGCGACTCCTCGAGGACCGTCACCACCGGCGCCGTGCCATCGGCGAGCGGCGAGCCGAGCTCCGGCAACGTCGACCAGCTCGAGGTCGGGCAGGCGGGGAATCGATGGCGCGTCCGCGAGCGCGATATCCTCGGCGGCGGCCGACTCGACCGGCGGCAGCGCCGGTACGCCGGGCGCGGCCCCCGGCAACTCGGCTTCGACTGCGCGGAGCGGCGGCCTGCAGCGCGCGCGGATCGGTCGCGATACGCCCCGTTTCGCGCAGCTCGCGCACCCAGCGCGCGGAACGCGCCTCGGCGACGCCGATCATCGCGAGCACGGCGGGCGTGACGCGGCGATCTTCCTCGAGCAGGCGGTTGAGGATGCGCTCGACGTCCCAGGCGAGCTCGCCGAGCTCGGTCAGGCCGACCATGCGGCCGCTGCCCTTCAGCGTGTGGAACTGGCGGCGCACGGTGACGAGCGCTTCGCGATCGCCGGCGATTGCGTCGAGCACGCGCTGATGCTCGGCGATCGTGTCGAGCACCTCGTCGGCTTCGGTCAGGTAGATCTCGAGCAGCTCGGCATCGAGCGCGCTCGCGTTCGGTGGCGAGCAGGCGCTGCGTCTCCTCGGAGATCGCGGGCGCGGGCGCCGTGCCCGAGTCGACGATCAGGTCGACGCTCGCGGCGAGCGCCGCGTCCCGCCGCCGTCGTCGATGGCCTTCAGCGCCGCGTTCGCCTGCGCGACGAGGTCGGCGTCGCCGATGAGCTCGGCGTCGTCGCGAAGGCTCGCGAGCTTGCCGCGCAGTTCGCTTCGCGCCAGCGGCGTCGGCGGGCGCGCGCGCACTTCCGCGATGAGCCGCGGCAGCGCCGCGCGCAATTCGGCGACCGAGTCCTCGACCGATTGCGGCTCGGCGGCGACCGGTGGCGGCGCTTCGCCGAGGCGCTTGGCGATCAGCGGCGCGATCAGGCGATCGCGATCGGGCCGCTGCTGCTCCACGGCCTCGATGTAGAAGCCGAGTCCCGACAGCGATTCGGCGAGGAGCTCGAGGTCTCCTCGTCGACCGGCGTGTCCGGATTGGCGTACGTCTCGATCTGCTGCTGGCACAGCGCCGAGCAGCCGGTCGGCGCGCGTCGAGCCCGAGCATGCGCAACGCGCCGCGGATCTGCTGGCTGTCCTTCGCGAGCGCGGCGAGCTCGGCGCGCTGCGTGTGGTCGCGGAAGAACGCGTCGAGCACCTGCTCCATGTGGCGCAGGTTGGCCTGGATCTCGCGCCTCACCTGCGACAGCAGCACGCGCTCCTGCGCGCGCTGCGCATCTCGTCGAGCATCGGCGCGCCGCGCGGCGGCGCGTGCCCGGCCTGCGCGGCGTCGAGCCGCGACGAGCATCGCGTCGACCTGGCTCGGGAAAGTCGGGCGACAGGTTGCTGTAGTTCTCGAACGCGCTCTCGGCGAGCAGCAGCGCGGTCGCGTATTCCATCGCGAGCGGCTCGGACACGCCGCCGACGGGCATCTTCGCGAGCCGCTCGACCAGCGCGGCGGTGAGCTTCATCAGCGCGCCGATGCGTGATGTCCGCGCCTTCGCGTGCACGGACGCGAGCGTCTGCTTCAGCTTCGGCAGGTTCTCGGCGCGGCCGGACGCGGCCTTGAGCCACGCGTCCTTGGCGCCCGCGAGCTGCTCGCGCGCTTCGCGCAGCAGCGGCTGGAGCCGCACGACGTCGGCGTCGAGCACCTCGGCCGACGGGATGAGCGCCGCGAGACCGTACGCGTGCTGCACCGCCTCGACCTGCGGCGCCACGGGCGCGCTGATCGCGACGTAATAGAGCACTTCGCGGCGCAGCCGATCGGCGACCTTCGCGCTGCCTTCGGTGACGCGGCGAATCTGCAGGTCGATCGCGCGCGACGAGCTGCTTCACGCCGAAGCGCGGCTCGAGCCCGTTCTTGACCAGCGCCTCGAGCAGCGCGCCGGCGGTCCACCAGAACGCGCGCAGGCTCGACTGCGTCGTGACGTCCTCGATGCGGCGATCGCCTCGCGCATCGCCGTGGCCCCGCTCGCGTCGCCGCGCAGCCAGTCGAGCAGGCCGCGCTGGTACTGCCGGCGCTCCTTGAGCAGATGCGACGCGAGCCGAGCCGCGGGCATGATCTCGCGTCGGCGCGGCGCGCGCGGCGCGCGCACGTTGAGATCGGGATAGAAGAGGTCGGTCGGCGCCGGCGCGTCCTGCGCCGCGCGCCTTGCTGCATCGCCTCGTATTCGGGGAGAGCGTCAGCGGCACCGGCGGCGCGCCGTTGGCGAGCTCGTCGAGGAAGACGCGCAGCTGGCGGCACGCGCGATCGACGGGATCGACGACGCCGCGGCACCTGCTCCGGCGCGAGATCCTCGAGACGCGACGAGCTGGCGCTCGATCTCGTCGGTGAACGCGACGACCGCGTCGAGGCCGACCATCTGGATCGCGCCGGCGGCCTGGTGGACGTGCGAGCGCGCGTGCTTGAGCGACGCCGTGTCGGCGGGATTCGCGCGGAACGCCGCGAGCGCCTCGCGCCGCGCGTCAGCGCCTCGTCGATTTCGCCCTGCACCCACGACAGCGGGCCGAGATCGAATTCGGTTGCCGTTTCACTCAACACGCGGGCGCTCTCCGATCGCAGTTTCGCGTCGGGCGACGTGTCAGACCTTGAAGCCGGCGACCGAACTGCGCAGTTCCGCGGCGAGCTTCGTCAGCTGGCCGATCGACACGTTCGTCTGCTTCGTGCCTTCGGTGGTTTCCTCGGTGATCCTGAGGATGCCCTGCATGCCGCGCGTCACGTCGGTGACCGACGTCGACTGCGTCTGCGTCTGCGCGGAAATGCGCCGATCAGCTCGGCGAGCTCGCGCGACACGCGCTGGATCTCCGTCAGCGCCTGCCCCGCAGCGTCGGACAGCTTCGCGCCCTCGACCACGCCGACCGTCGATTTTTCCATGGCCGCGACGGCATCCTGCGTGTCGGCCTGAATGGTCTTCACGATCGCCTCGATCTGCTTCGTCGCCTCGCCCGAGCGCTCGGCGAGCCGCTGCACTTCCTCGGCGACGACCGTGAAGCCGCGTCCCGCTTCGCCGGCCGATGCCGCCTGGATCGCGGCGTTCAGCGCGAGCACGTTCGTCTGCTCGGTGATGTCCGAGATGAGCTCGACGATCTCGCCGATCTCGAGCGACGATTCGCCGAGGCGCTTGATGCGCTTCGACGTCTCCTGGATCTGCGAGCGGATGTCGTTCATGCCCGAGATCTGGTTCTGCACGGCGCTGCCGCCCTTTTCCGCGGCGGCGAGCTGCGCCTCGGCCACCTTCGCCGACTGCGCCGCGTTCTGCGCGACCTCGTTGATCGACTGCGCCATCGTGCAGCACCGACGCCGACGCCTGCTGGATCTCGCGGTTCTGCCGCTGCGACGCTTCGTACAGCCGGTTGGAGATCGCCTGCGTTTCCTGCGTCGCCTTCGTCACCTGGTCGGTCGCCGAGTTGATGCCGCGCACCAGCGTGCGCAACTCCTCGATCGTGAAGTTGATCGAGTCGGCGATCGCGCCGGTGACGTCCTCGGTCACCGACGCCTGCACGGTGAGGTCGCCGTCGGCGAGGTTGCCCATCTCGTTCAGCAGCCGCAGGATCGCCTCCTGGTTGCGCTTGTTCTCGTGCTCGCTGTCCTGCGCGCGAAGCCGCGCGTCGTCGAGGAACACCTTGGCGATCAGCGCCAGGCAGCCGAGCGCTAGCACCGCGAAGAGAATCGCGAGGCCGAGCGTCAGCGCGCGCGATTTGGCCCCGCGTCTCGTACTGCGCGGTCAGTTTCGTCGTGTCGGTCAACAGCGGCTCGGCCTCGTTGTTGATGCTGCGCGCCGCCTGCTTGGCGACGACGAGGTTCGCCATGTTGGAGAGGATCGAGTTGATGCCCGCCTCGTACGCGCCGAAGCGCTTGCCGAGCTCGTCGAGCGTCGCCCGCGCGTCGTCGGAGCGAACGGGCGAGAGGCGCAGCGCGTCGCTGCCCTTCGCGAGACCGTTGACGACGTCGCGGAACGGCGGCGTCGTCCTTGCCGAGCAGGAACGCGACTTCGGGATCGATCTCGTCGGCGGATGCGAGCGTGTTGGCGTTCTTGGCGATCCGCTGCGACAGCACCGCCAGCTGATTCGCGTAATCGACCTCGCGCAGGTTGCCGCCGCCCTGGCCGATCTGCTGCGCCGCCTGCTGCGCGAGCTCGAGCAGTCCGCTGTTGCCCTGGTTGATCGCGCCGAGTCCCTGTGCGAGCGACGTCAGGCTCTTCTCGTTGTCGATGAGCCGCCTGGCGGCGGTTTCGATGCGTTCCCAGCGCGCCTTGATGTGCGGTCAGCGTCTCGATGGCGCCAGGGTCCTGCGTCGGATCGAGCGTAGCGCCCCGCATGACGCCGCCGCCCTGCAGCGCGTCGAGGTTGACCTTGAAACGCTCGCGGCTGTCGCGGACCGCGGCGAACGCGGCTGCCTGGCCCTGCGCCGCGAGCGCCGAGCCGCGCGCGAGGCGCTGCGAGAGCATCTGCATCTCCGTGGCGGCGGACGACTGCAGCGCCTGCTGCGATGCCGCGCGGTTGTCGAGGTACACCATGAACGCGGCGAGCGCCAGGAACGCGATCAGTCAGCACGCCGAGCATCTGGAACTGCCGCACGACCGGCAGATTGCCGATCACGACGAGCTTCGAAGGCGCGGGCGGCGCGTTGCTCGCCGTGCGCAACTGCTCCATGACCGACAACGACGTCAGCGGATCGTAGCCATCGGGTGACGTGATGCCCATCCGCACCTGGGTCGTCGGCACGTCGAAGTCGGTGTTCTCCGCCGCGCGAGGCTCGCCGCCGAACAGCTTCGTCATCTTCAGTGCCATGGTGTTGCCTCCGATCTGTCCGCATGCTTCATGCGCTGACCTGCAGAAACGCCGGGTCCGCGGCGAGCCGGCCAAGGTCGATTTCCTGCCAGGTGGCGCCGTCGTCGTCCCGCCAGCTGCGCGACATGCCAGGAGCGCGCCGGGGCAGCGGTTTCCACCGGCTTGAGCTGCGCCAGGTTGCGCAGGCCGAGCACGCGCTGCACGACGATGCCGACGCTTTGCTCGCTGCTGCCGGACGCCAGCAGGATCAGCCGCGCGAGGCTGCCGCCGCCCACGCGTGCGCGACCGAGAAAGGCCGGAAAGTCGATGACGCTGTAGAGGTTGCCGCGAATGTTCGCGAGCCCGAGAAACCATGGCTGCGTGAGCGGCACCGGGACGATCGGCGGCACCGCGATCACCTCGCCGGCGTCGGCGAGGCGGATCAGCCAGCGCGTATCGCCGCAGGCGAGCCCGAGACGCGACGACTCGACCTGCGCGGCGGTCTTGCTCGCGAGCCGGGTGGCGAGCTCCTGCTGGAACGAGCGTAGATCGAGACGGGCGGCGCGCGACATGGTGTTGTGGCCGTTCCGGTCAGCCGAGCGACGCGATCTTGGCGAGCAGCTCGTCGCGATCGACCGGCTTGACGACGTAATCGCGCGCACCCTGGCGCAAGCCCCAGATCTTGTCGGTTTCCTGGCTCTTCGACGTGCACATGATCACGGGAATCGATTTGGTCTCGGGATCGCGGCTGATCGCGCGCGTCGCCTGAAAGCCGTTGAGGCCCGGCATCACGACGTCCATCAGGATGAGGTCGGGCTTCGCTTGCCGGGCCTTCCGGATCGCATCCTCGCCGTTGTCGCTCGATACCACCTCGTAGCCGGCCTTGGTCAGCAGGTCGTTCAGCACGTGCCGCTCGGTCGGCGAATCGTCGACGATGAGAATTCTCTTGATGCCCATCGTGCCTCCCTTCCGTTCGGCGTCCGTCGAGCGAGCTTCCGCGACGATCGCGCGCGCGGTGATCGGGTCGGTCATGCGTGCTGCCTCCTGTGCTACGCCGCGACGACGCGCACATGCGCCGCCACGGCCTTCAGCAGGCTTTCCTTCGTGAACGGCTTCGTCAGGTACTGGTCGGAGCCGACCATCCGGCCGCGGGCGCGGTCGAAAAGGCCGTCCTTCGACGAGAGCATGATCACCGGCATCGCGTGGAAACGGCTGTTTTTCTTGATCAGCGCGCAGGTCTGGTAACCGTCGAGCCGCGGCATCATGATGTCGACGAAGACCAGCTCCGGCTGGTGGTCGGCGATCTTCGCGAGAGCGTCGAAGCCATCCTCGGCCAGGATCACCGTGCATCCCGCCTGCAACAGGAAGATTTCCGCGCTGCGGCGAATGGTGTTCGAGTCGTCGATCACCATCACCTTGATGCCCTGCAGCGGACTTCGGCTGACATCGTTGCCCATCGGCGCTCCGTTGATCCTGCCGCTTGCGGCTTGGCGCCGAGCGGCCCGAGCCCCACTGTGCCATGGGCCGGGCGGCTTGCCTAGAGCATAAAGCTTGCCGGAATCGGCATTGCCGCCGAATTCTGACGAAAACGCAACAACTCAGCCAATTTTCTGGGCATTCGGATGCCGTTGCGCGGCATGAGATGCCGCGTTGCGAGCCACCGGGAAGCCGGTCGCCGCGCCCGCTTCACGCCGTCAACCGCCGCAGCGCGACGTCTAGCGACCGAGAAACATCCGATACGCCGGATTCGCCGACTCGTCGACGTGGTCGTACCCGAGACGAGCGAGAAAGCGCCGAAACTCCGCGCTGTCGCCCGGTGGCACCTGCATGCCGACCAGCACGCGGCCGTAATCGGCGCCGTGGTTGCGGTAGTGGAAGAGGCTGATGTTCCAGCGGGCGCTCATGCTGTCGAGGAAGCGCATCAGCGCGCCGGGGCGCTCGGGGAATTCGAAGCGATAGAGGATCTCGTGCTCGGCCGCCGGCGCGTGGCCGCCGACGAGGTGGCGAACGTGCAGCTTCGCCATCTCGTTGTCGGTGAGGTCGCAGGCCTCGATGCGGGCGCGCGAAAGTGCTGCGAGCAACTGCCTGGTTTCCCGGCGATCGGCGACTTCGATGCCGACGAAAAGGTGCGCGACCTTGCGGGTCGGCGTAGCGGTAGTTGAACTCGGTGACCGAGCGCCTGCCGAGCAGCGCGCAGAAATCGCGGAAGCTCCCCGGCCGCTCCGGAATCGTCACGGCGAGAATCGCCTCGCGCTGTTCGCCGAGCTCCGCGCGCTCCGCCACGAAGCGCAGGCGGTCGAAATTCATGTTGGCGCCGCAGGCGATCGCCACGAGCGTTCTGTCCTTCGCGCGCGTGCGTTGCACCCAGGCCTTGACGCCCGCGACGGCGAGCGCGCCGGCCGGCTCCAGAATGGCGCGCGTATCCTCGAAGACGTCCTTCAGCGCCGCGCAGATCGCATCGGTGTCGACGACGACGATGTCATCGACGTATTTGCGCGCCAGCCGGAACGTTTCGCGGCCGACCTGCTTCACCGCGACGCCGTCGGCGAACAGTCCGACGTGCGGCAGCGTGATGCGTCGTCCGGCCGCGAGCGAGCGCGCCATCGCATCGGCGTCCTCGGGCTGCACGCCGATGATCTTCACTTCGGGACGCACGCGCTTCACGTACGCGGCAATGCCGCCGATCAGGCCGCCGCCGCCGATCGCGACGAAGATCGCGTCGAGCGGCGCCTGCCACTGACGCAGAATCTCCATGCCGATCGTCCCCTGGCCGGCGATGACATCGGGATCGTCGTACGGATGCACGAACGTCGCGCCGGTTTCCTTCTGCAACTGCCGCGCCTTGTCGAACGCATCCGAGTACGAATCGCCGTGGAGGACGACGCGCGCGCCGCGCGCTTCGACAGCCGCAATCTTGATCTGCGGCGTCGTGACCGGCATCACGATCGTCGCCGCGCAGCCGAGCCGCTGCGCCGCGAGCGCTACGCCCTGCGCGTGATTGCCCGCCGACGCCGCGATGACGCCGCCGCTGCGCTCGGCCGCGCTCATGTGCGCCATCTTGTTGTACGCGCCGCGCAGCTTGAACGAAAAGATCGGCTGCTGCGTCCTCGCGCTTCAGCAACACGCGGTTGCGAAGCCGCGCCGACAGCGCGGGCGCCCACTCGAGCGGCGACTCGATGGCGACGTCGTAGACCTTCGCCGTCAGGATTTTCTGCAGATAATCGACCGGCATGCAACAGGCGGCGCATGGGGCCGCGTGAGGAAAGCCGTCGAGGTTATCAGGCTTTGCCGCGCGCCCGACCGGCGGGCGAATCAGGGCTCGATGAAATCCGGCCCGATCGCGACCTTCAGGACCACAGCCGTGCCTTGCTCGCGCGGCCGATTGGAGAGCCACCAGACGGCCCCCTTGCGCATTGCGCGGTCGGTCTCCTCGCCAGCCAGCAGGAACGACGCGACGCGCCCGAGCGTGGGCTGATGCCCGACGACGAGCACCGGCTCGCGCGACTCGGGCCAATTGGCCGCGGCGAGCAGCGCCGCCACCGATCCGCCGGTTCCGATTTCGCGCGACGTCGCGAATTTTCGCTCGAGCGCTTGCGCGGTTTGCTGCGCGCGCAGCGTCGGCGACACGAGAATGCGGCAGGTATCGGGCAGATGCGCGTTGAGCCACTGCGCGACGCGCGCGGCCTGCGCAACCCCGCGCGCCGTGAGGCGCCGGGCCTCGTCCGGAACGCCCGGCTCGGCATCGCAATGACGCCAGAGGATGAGGTCCATCGTCAGGCGGGAAGGGCCGCCCCGACCGGCTGACCAGCCCCCCGGGGGGCAGCGAGCAGAGCGAGCGTGGGGGGATGTTTCATTTCAGGCTATCGCGACGGGTGTGTCCAGCGAGAGCCACAGGCATCCCGCCTTCGACTCGCGCGCCAGCGCGTCGAGATACGCGCGATGCGTCGCCAGTTCGGCGTCGTCGGGCACGACGCGATGAACGATGTAGCGCGCGGTATCCATCGCCGCACCGTCGATGGAGAATCCCGGGCCCGCGGGCCGCGGCGGCACGTACAGGTCGATGATCAGCGTCTCCTGTCCGCGCGTCATCGCGAGATACACCTCGGCCAGCAATTGCGCGTCGAGAAGCGCGCCATGCAGCGTCCGATGCGCGTTCGATACGCCGAATCGCTCGCATAGCGCATCGAGGTTGTTGCGCTTGCCGGGAAAGACTTCGCGCGCCAGCGCCAGCGTGTCGACGAGCTTGCCGTAGAGCGCCGTCGAGCGCGGCAGGCCGGCGAGATCGAACTCGTAATCGAAAAACGCCACGTCGAACGGTGCGTTGTGGATGATCCATTCGGCGCCGTGCGCGAATTCGACGAAGTCGGCCGCGATCTCGACGAAGCGCGGCTTGCCGCGCAGGTCGTCGCGCGTCATGCCGTGGACTTCGGTTGCCGCGATATCGATGTCGCGCTCCGGATCGAGCCGGTAATGCCGGTGGCGTCCGGTGAGCCGCCGATCGACGACCTCGACCGCGGCGATCTCGATGATCCGGTGGCCCTGCTTCGGATCGAGGCCGGTGGTCTCGGTATCGAGCAATAGCTGACGCATTGCTATGCGCTCCCTCGCCTCTCGCCCCTCATCCCTCGCTCCTATTTCCGATACCTCTGAATCGTCGACTGGATCTCGGCGATCGCGCGCTCGATTTCATCATCGGACAGGTCGCGCTGCGCGCCCGCGCGATCCGCCAGCGTGACGGTGTTCTCGACCTGCGTCTCGAATTGCCCGAGCTCGAGATTATCGGTCGTCGTCGGCTCGTCGGCGAGCGTTTCCGGTCCCCAGCGCACGATGATCGCGGACAGGTTGTCGCCTTCGGCGCCGCCGCGGACCTCCGCGTCGCGCATGATCCGCGGCGCCGTCGTGAGAATCGGCGTCGAAGTCAGCATCGTCGCCATCTCGCCATGCGGGTAGACGCTCCACAGCCCGTCGGTGCAGAGGATCAGGATGTCGCCGTCGAAGAGCGGCGTGCGCTTCGAAAGATCGATCACCGGCTCCGCCATGCCGCCCAGGCAACTGAAGATCTTGTTGCGGTCCGGATGCGACGGCACTTCCTGCGGCGTGATGATGCCCTGATCGACCAGATACTGCACCTTCGAGTGGTCCTTCGTCGAAGCGATCAGCTTCCCCTGCCGCAGCAGGTAAAACCGCGAGTCGCCGACGTGCGTCCAGTACGCGTAACCGCCCTGCACGACGACCGCGACGCAGGTCGTGCGCGGCGTTTCGAGCATCGAGAACTGGTTCGCATACGAGCCGAGCGCCGCATGCGCGCGCAGCATCGTGTCCTGCATGAACCTGAGCGGGTTGCGCAGGATGGGCTTCGCTTCCTGCTGGAAGCGCTCGATGAACAGGCGCACGGCGATCTGCGCGGCGATCTCGCCGCCGACGTGGCCGCCCATGCCGTCGGCAATCACCAGCAGCAGCGTCTCGCGGCTGTACGTGTAGGCGATGCGGTCCTGGTTGCTCTCGCGCGCGCCCTTGCGCGACTCCTGGAAGATCGTGAAACGCATGATGCGGCGGAACGCTACACGCCGATTTCCGAGAATAGCAGCCGCTTGAGATTCGCGAGGAACGTGAGCTTGCGCTTCATCGGCGCGATGTCGCGAATCGCGCGCTGCAGCGCGAACACGCTTTGCGGGCGCTCCAGCGGGTCGAGGCGCAGGCACCAGTCGATCACTTCGAGCAGGTTGTCCGAATACTGCCCTGACCAGATCTTCTTCGCCGAGACGAGGTGATCCTCGGTCACGCGCGCGTCGGCCGCCTGCGGCGCGAAAGCCGCGAGGCAGGCGAACATCGACGCGCCGGTGCCGTACACATCGGTCCAGGGGCCGAGCCGATCGTGGTCGCGATACTGCTCGGGGGCGGCGAAGCCCGGCGTGTACATCGGCGCGAGCTTGGGCCGGTTCGTCGTCAGCGTCTGCCGCGCGGCGCCGAAATCGAGCAGCACCGGGCTGCCGTCGGTGCGCAGATAGATGTTCGCCGGCTTGATGTCGAGATGGAGAATCTTGTGCGTGTGCACTTCGCGCAAGCCGTTCAGGAGCTGCATGAACACCTGGCGCACGAAGCGCTCGGACATCTGGTCCTGCCGCATCTGGATCTGCTGTTGCAGCGTGCGGCCGCGCTCGTAGCGCATCACCATGTACACCGTCTCGTTCGCGCGAAAGAAGTTGAGCACGCGCACGACGTTGGGATGGTTGATCTTCGCGAGCGCGCGTCCTTCCTCGAAAAAGCACTTCATGCCGTAGCGGAACGACGTGAGATTCTCCGCCGAGCTCGCGCGCACGATGTCGCCCTCGGTGCGCAGCACCAGCGACGACGGCAGGTATTCCTTGATCGCGACCGGCTGGCCCGTCTCGTCGAACGCGCGGTAGACGATGGAAAATCCGCCGCGGCTGATCTGGCGGTCGATGCGGTAATTCAGCAGCGCATAGCCGCCGGGAAGCGCTTGATTGTTGACGGGCATCTGGAGTGGGGAAGCGGCGGCCGCGCGCGGATGGAAATGCCCGCAAGTCGCGTGCCAAAGAAGGCGATCGCCTTGCGCGAGGCGCGCAGAACGCATACATTGTCCCGATGGCCGCACCGAAAGTAAAGTCGAACTCGCCCGCCCCGCCCGCGCTTGCGCCATCCATTCAAGCCGTTTCGTCGTCCTTCTGCTCATGATTCTCAGCATGACCGGCTTCGCGTCAGCGAGTGCTGCGCTGCCGGGCATTTCGCTTGCTGTCGAGCTCCGCTCGGTCAATCACCGCTACCTCGACGTCACCATCAAGCTGCCTGAGGAACTGCGCGCGCTCGAGCCGGCGTTGCGCGAGCAACTTGCAGCGGCGCAAAAGCGCGGCAAGGTCGAATGCCGGGTGTCGCTCGCGCGAACGGCCGGCACGGCCGCCACGATCGCCGTCAACACCGAGCGCGTTCAGCAACTCGCGGGCGCAGCGGCGGATATCGCGCGGGCGGTCCCGGGCACGCCGCCGCTGACCACCGCCGACATCCTGCGGTGGCCCGGCGTGATGATCGACGCGACGATTTCACCGGAGGCGCTCGCAGATGCCGTCGATGCGCTCGTCCAGCAGTCATTGCAGGATCTGACCTCCGCCCGTGCGCGTGAGGGTGCGACGCTTCGCGCCGTGCTCGAGGCGCGCTGCACCGATATCGAAGCCCAGGTCGCGCGCATCGTGCCGCGCATTCCCGCCCTGCACGCCGCCTATCTCGACAAGCTCGGCGCGCGCCTCGCCGATGCCGGTGTCGACGCCAATGACGATCGATTGAAGCAGGAGCTTGCGTTCTTCGCGACGAAGATCGATGTTGCCGAGGAAGTCGCGCGCCTTTCGACCCATATCGGCGAAATGCGGCGCGTGCTGGCGCAGGGCGGCACCGTGGGCAAGCGTCTCGATTTCCTGGCGCAGGAGCTGCACCGCGAGGCGAACACGCTGGGCTCGAAATCCGTCGATGCCGAGCTGTCACAGGTCTCGCTCGAGCTCAAGGTGCTGATCGAACAGATGCGCGAGCAGGTGCAGAACCTCGAATGAGCGGACGACCGCGCCTGCGTGCCGCCGGGCCGCCCCAAGGCACGCGCGCCCCCGCGGGGGCAGCGCAGCGGCGAAGCCGCAAGCGTGGGGGGATCACAAGTGACGATCACCACCCGGAGTCCGGGCGCATCGGGCTGCCTGTTCGTCGTCGCGGCGCCGTCCGGCGGCGGGAAAAGCAGCATGGTCAACGCGCTGCTCGAGCGCGAGCCGGGGATCCGGCTGTCGGTGTCGTACACGACGCGCCCGCCCCGGCCCGGCGAGTCGGAAGGCAACCACTACCACTTTGTCGACGTTGCGCAGTTCCTCCGGTTGAAGGAGCGCGGTGAATTTCTCGAGCACGCGTTTGTCCACGGCAATTGGTACGCTACATCGTCGACGTGGCTGACGGCGCAGGTCGCGGCCGGCCAGGACGTGCTGCTCGAAATCGACTGGCAGGGTGCGGCACAGGTGCGCCGGCTCATTCCCGATTCGGTGCACATCTTCATCCTGCCGCCATCGATCGAAGCGTTACGCGAGCGGCTGACGAAGCGCGCGCAGGACCCGCCGACGTGTCATCGAGCAGCGCCTCGAGGCTGCGCGCGAGGAGATGCGTCACTGCGGAGAATTCGATTATGTTATTATGAATCAGGACTTTGCACGGGCCGTCGACGATCTGTCCGTCATCGTCCGCGCCGCTCGCCTGACCGCCGCCCGCCAGCAGATGCGGCACGCGAAGGCGCTCGCCGAACTTCTTTCTCCCGCACCGTAAAGGTCACCATGGCACGCATCACGATCGACGACTGTCTCGCCCGCATCCCGAACCGTTTCGAGCTGACGCTCGCCGCCACCAATCGCGCGCGCCAGATCACGTCCGGCGCGGCGCCGATGGTCGAGCCCGACCGCGACAAGCCAACCGTCATCGCGCTGCGCGAGCTCGCCGCCGGCAAGGTGGGCATCGAAATGCTGCACAAGATCGCGCCGACCGTCACGCTCTGACGGGCCACGCGAGGCCCGCGGCCGCCATGTCCGAGATCGTCGAATTCACGCGGCATCTCGGACACTACCTGCCTTCGCCCGACATCGCGCTCGTCGAGCGCGCATTCGAGTTCTCCGAATCGGCCCATCGCGGCCAGTTCCGCAAGTCGGGCGAGCCGTACATCACGCATCCGCTCGCCGTCGCGAGCATCCTCTCCGAGTGGCGGCTCGATGCCGAAGGCGCTCGCCGCCGCGCTGCTGCACGACGTGATGGAGGACACGTCCGTCACCCGCGGCGAAATCGAGTCGACGTTCGGCAAGCCGGTGGCCGCGATGGTCGACGGGCTGTCGAAGCTCGACCAGATCGAGTTCGCGACGCGCGAGGATGCGCAGGCCGAGAGCTTTCGCAAGATGCTGCTCGCGATGGCGCGCGACGTGCGCGTCATCCTGATCAAGCTCGCCGACCGGCTGCACAACATGCGCACGCTCGACGCGATGGCGCCCGGGCACCGCAAGCGGATCGCGCGCGAGACGACCGATATCTACGCGCCGATCGCCAATCGCCTCGGACTGAACGCGCTGTTCCTCGAGCTGCAGGACCTGTCGTTCAAGCACCTCTACCCGCTGCGCTACCGGATTCTCGCGCACGCGATCAAGATGGCGCGCGGCAATCGCCGCGAGGTGATGAACCGGCTGCTCGATGTCATCCGCGACGGCCTGGCGCGCGCCAACATCGCGGCGGTGGTCACCGGCCGCGAGAAGACGATCTATTCGGTCTACAAGAAGATGCGCGAGAAGCACTACACGTTCTCGCAGGTATTCGACATCTACGGCGTGCGCGTGCTGGTCGCCGACAAATCGACGTGCTACGCGGCGCTGGGCGTTCTCCACGAGCTGTACAAGCCGATCCCGGGCAAGTTCAAGGACTACATCGCCATCCCGAAGGCGAACGGCTACCAGTCGCTGCACACGACGCTGTTCGGGCCGTTCGGCACGCCGCTCGAAGCGCAGCTCCGCACGCACGACATGCATCGCGTCGCCGAGGCGGGCGTCGCCGCGCACTGGCTCTACAAGGCCGGCGGCCAGCTCGACCTTGCCGAGGCGCAGCGCGAGACGCATCGCTGGCTGCAGAGCCTGCTCGAAATCCAGTCGGAGTCGCGCGACTCGAAGGAGTTTCTCGAGCACGTCAAGGGCGACCTCTTCCCCGACGAGATCTATCTCTTCACGCCGAAAGGCAAGATCATGGCGCTGCCGCGCGGTGCCACGGCCGTCGACTTCGCGTACGGCGTGCACACCGACATCGGCCATCACTGCGTCGCGGCACGGATCAACTACGAGCTGCTGCCGCTACGCACCGAATTGAAGAACGGCGACCACGTCGAGATCCTGACGTCGCCCACGGCGCGGCCGAATCCGTCGTGGCTGTCGTTCGTGACGACCGGCAAGGCGCGCTCGCGCATTCGGCACTACCTGAAGGGCATGCAGCAGAAGGAATCGGCGGCGCTCGGCGAGCGGATGCTGAACCAGGCGCTCGCGACGCTGAAGGTCGAGCCCGAATCGATCACCTGGGACCGGTGGGAGGCGCTGGCGAAGGAGTACGGCGTCGAAGACGCAGCTCGAGATCCTCGCCGACATCGGCATCGGCAAGCGGCTGTCGTTCGTCGTCGCGCAGGCGCTGACGCGGCCGGCCGGCAAGGCGCTCGAGGCGACGTCGCATGCGGACGGCAGCGCGAAAGCGGCGGCGCTCACGCTACGCGGCGTCGAAGGCGTGGCGATTCAGTACGCGAAATGCTGCCGGCCGGTTCCCGGCGACGCGATCATCGGCCAGTTCCGCAAGGGCCAGGGACTGATCGTGCACCTGCGCGATTGCGCGACGCTGCGCAAGCAACGCATCGACGGCAGCGAGCTCGTCGACGTCGAATGGGCGGCCGACGTAGAGGGCGTGTTCGATTGCGGCGTGCGCGTCGCTCGTGGCCGATCGGCGGGGCTTGCTCGCCGAATTGGCGACCGCCGTCGGCGATGCCGACGCGAACATCGACACCGTGTCGATGGAGCGGCCCGACGGCGGCGATGTCGCGATGTTCTTCGGCGTGCAGGTGCGCGACCGGCGTCATCTCGCGCAATGTCATGCGCGCGCTGCACCGGATCCCGGACGTGCGGCGCGTGCACCGCGCGCGCACGTAATACGGAACGGATCAGGCGGGCTGCGTGGCCAGCAGCTGCTGCAGCTCGCCCGACTGGTACATCTCGCGCACGATGTCGCAGCCGCCGACGAATTCGCCGTTGACGTAGAGCTGCGGGATCGTCGGCCAGTTCGAGAATTCCTTGATGCCCTGGCGCAGGTCGTCGTCCTCCAGCACGTTGAACGACGCATAGTCGGCCGACGCCGCAGCGCTTCAGGATCTCGGCCACGGTGGCCGAAAATCCGCATTGCGGGAACTGCGGCGTGCCCTTCATGTACAGGACGACGCGGCTGTGCGCGACCTGTTCCTTGATCGTGTCCTGGATGTCGCTCATGCGTGGCTCCGGCTAGCGGGTTACAGCGGTCATTCTACCGCAAGTGGCCGCCGGGACCGCGCCCGTTTCAAGCGCCGATCTACTCCTTCACCGCCCCGGTCAGCCCCGACACGTAGTACTCGACGAAGAACGAATACAGGATCGCCACCGGCAGCGAGCCGAACAGCGCGCCGGCCATCAGCGAGCCCCAGTGGTAGACGTCGCCTTCGACGAGCTCGGTGACGACGCCGACCGGCACCGTCTTCACCTCCGACGACGAGATGAACGTCAGCGCGTAGATGAACTCGTTCCACGACAGCGTGAACGCGAAGATGCCGGCCGAGATGAGGCCCGGGCACCGCGAGCGGCAGGATGATCTTCACGAGGATCTGCCAGCGGTTCGCGCCGTCGATCAGCGCGCATTCCTCGAGCTCGAGCGGGATCGACTTGAAGTAGCCCATCAGGAGCCACGTGCAGAACGGGATCAGGAACGTCGGATAGGTGAGGATCAGCGCGAGCCGCGTGTCGAACAGCTGCAGCTTGTAGACGATCGCCGCGAGCGGGATGAACAGGATCGACGGCGGCACCAGGTAGGCGAGGAAGATGCTCATGCCGACGTAGCGCGCGCCGCGAAAGCGCAGCCGCTCGATCGCGTACGCCGCGAGCACGCTGCAGAAGATCGACAGGAACGTCGACACGACCGACACGAGCATCGTGTTCCACAGCCAGTCCGGATACGCGGTGTCGAACAGCAGCTTCTTGATGTGCGCGAGCGTCGGGTTCGTGCACCCAGAACGGATTGCCCTCGCGCGACAGCAGCTCGTCGTTCGGCTTGAACGCCGTGATCAGCCATCCAGTAGAACGGGAACAGCAGCACGATCAGGAACACGACCAGCGGCACGTAGACGGTGACGACGCGCCGCGGCAGCGACACGAGGTAGTTCATCCCCTGCGTGTCGGTGACCGGCGGGCGGCGTCGGCGAGTCGCTGCGATCGCGGCGGCTCATTTGTCCGCGCCGCCCTGCTGCCACGCGCGGCGCTGCAGGCCGAAATACGACACGAGGATCGCGGCGAGCAGGAACGGCACCATCGCCGTCGCGATCGCCGCGCCCTCGCCGAGGCTGCCGCCGGAGATCGCGCGCTGGAACGACAGCGTCGCCATCAGGTGCGTCGCGTTGAGCGGGCCGCCGCGCGTCAGCACGTAGATGAGCTGGAAATCGGTGAACGTGAACAGCACCGAGAACGTCATCACCACGGCGATGATCGGCGTCAGCAGCGGCAGCGTCACGTAGCGGAACTGCTGCCATGGCGACGCGCCGTCGAGGCTCGCCGCTTCGTAGTACGACGGCGAGATCGTCTGCAGGCCGGCGAGCAGCGTGATCGCGACGAACGGCACGCCGCGCCAGATGTTGGCGGCGATCGTCGAGAACCGCGCGTTCCACGGATCGCCCAGGAAATCGATGTACTGGTGGATCAGCCCCATCCGCAGCGAGCGCCCAGCTGATGATCGAGAACTGCGAGTCGTAGATCCACCAGAACGCGATCGCCGACAGCGCCGTCGGCACGATGAACGGCAGCAGCACGATCGCGCGCAGCAACGCCTTGAACGGCAGGTGCTTGTTGAGCAGCAGCGCGAGCCACAGGCCGAGGCCGAACTTGATGACGCTCGCGACCGTCGTGTAGAAAAGCGTGTTGAAGAGCGCGAGCCGCGTGACCGCGTCGCCCCACAGGAACTCGAAGTTCTCGAGGCCGATCCATTCGCCGGCGCGGCCGATCTTCGCGTCGGTGAAGCCGAGCCAGGTGCCGAGGCCGAGCGGATACGTGAGGAACAGCAGCAGCAGCACCGCCGTCGGCAGCAGGAACAGCAGCGCCGAGCGCGTTGCGGTTGTCCTGCAGGCGGGCGAGCAGGCCGATCAGGAAGCCGACGTGCGATCGCGGTCGCGATGAACAGCGATGACAAGACACGCGGCGCAGTGCGCCGGCGACGTTGCGCGCGTTGACCGGCGCCGTCGGCGCCGGTCGAACGCGCGCAGGTATGACGTCGCGCCGACGAAACGTCTCGATCAAGAACGAGCGCTCTACGGCGCGACGTCATACCTTGTAGTAGCGCTCGGCCCGCTTCTGCGCCCGCTCCGCCGCTTCCTTCGGCGTCTTCGAGCCCGACGCCGCTTCCGCGACCATGTTCGAGATGATGAAGTCCGCGAGCGCGCCGGCCGACGCGTAGCCCATCTTGCCGGCGTAGCCGTTCGGCAGCATGTTCTTCATCGCAGTCGCGATACGGCGTGTTCTTCGGATCGGCCGTCCAGAACGGATTCTTCTCGTAGGCGCGAGCGGCGGCGTCACGTAGCCGATCGACGCCTGCCTGCCACGGGCACGTACTGCTCGTTCTCCATCATGAAGCGCAGGTATTCCTTCGCCGCCTTCGGATACTTCGAGTACTTGAAGATCATCATCGGTGAAGAAGAGGTTGAACTCGGTCGGCTTGCCGATCGAGCCCGATCGGGAAGTTGGCGTGCTGGATGTCGGTCGCCATCTCCTTCACCTTCGGATCCTGCGACGTTCTTCGCCGCGTAGTAGATCGAGATGCCGTTGGTCGTGAGCGAGAGCTGGCCGTCGAGGAACGCCTTGTTGTTGTTCGGGTCGAGCCACGACAGCGTGCCGGGGATGAACGTCTCGTAGAGCTCCTTCGCGTACTCGAGCGCCGTGATCGTCTCCGGGCTGTTGATGACCACCTTGTTCTTCGTGTCGACGAGCTTGCCGCCGAGCGCCCACACGAGCCAGTGGCACCAGGTGTTCGCGTCGCCGGTCGCATTGCCGAGCGCGAAGCCGGGCGGCGTGCCCTTCGCCTTCAGCGCCTGGCACAGCTTCAGGAAGCCGTCGGTGTCCTTCGGGAACGTGTCGAAGCCCGCCGCCTTCATCGTGGCTCTCGCGATACACCATGCGTCGCCGGCGGCGCCGAGCGGGACGCCGATCCACTTCTTGCCGTGCGGGCCGCAGGTACGGGTCGCAGACCGGATACCAGCCGCCGTACTTGTTGCCGAGATACGTGCAGACGTCGGTCACGTCGACGAGCTTGTCCGGATACTGGTTCGCGTCGTCCATCGTGCGAGGATGATGTCCGGGCCCGCTGCCGACGTTCGCCGCGACCGCCGCCTTCGGCCGCACGTCCTCCCAGCCTTCGGTGTCGACGCGCACCTCGATGCCGTACTTCTCGGTGAACTTCTGCGACGTTCGTCATGTACTGATCGTCGTCGCCCTGCACGAAGCGCTTCCAGCGCAGCACGCGCAGCTTGGCGCCCTTCTCGGGCGTGCCTTTCCACTGCGCGTTGGCGTCCTTGATCCAGATCAGCGGGCCCACCGCGGCCGCCTGCGGCGAACCCTGCCGATGTCTTCAGAAATTTGCGACGCTTGATCTCACTCATGACTCTCTCCTCCGAAGGGTGATGCGCGAAAACACGTTGATGGGCTCATGGCTTGGCAATGCGTCATGCGGCGAGCCGCGCGCCGCTCGCCGCGTCGAACAGATGCGCACGCGCGAGATCGGGCACGAGGCCGACGCGGTCGCCGGCGCGGCAATCCACGCGATCGCGGACGAGCGACGTCACTTCCTGGCCGTTGAAGCGGCAGAAGAGCTGCGTGTCGGCGCCGGTCGGCTCGACGACGACGACGTCGGCGGGCAAGCCGTCGTTGCCGGCCAGCGTGCAATGCTCGGGCCGCATGCCGTAGAGCACCGGCTGGCCGTCCGACGGCGCGCGCCGTCGCGGCATCGGCAGCCGCACGCCGCCGTCGAACTCGACCGCCGGCGAGCCGCCGCTGGCGTGCGCGCGATGCCCGGCACGATGTTCATCGCCGGCGAGCCGATGAAGCCGGCGACGAACGTGTTGACCGGCGTGTCGTAGAGCTCGAGCGGGTCGCCGATCTGCTCGACGATGCCGTCGCGCATCACGACGATCCGGTCGGCCATCGTCATCGCCTCGATCTGGTCGTGCGTCACGTAGATCGACGTCGTCTTCAGGCGCTGGTGCAGCTCCTTGATCTCGGTGCGCATCTGCACGCGCAGCTTCGCGTCGAGGTTCGACAGCGGCTCGTCGAACAGGAACACCTGCGGGTCGCGCACGATCGCGCGGCCCATCGCGACGCGCTGCCGCTGTCCGCCGGAGAGCTGGCGCGGATAGCGGTCGAGGTAGGGCGCGAGCCCGAGGATGTCCGCGGCGCGCGCGACGCGCTCCGCGATGTCGGCGCTGCGGCGCTTGGCGAGCATCAGCGCGAACGACATGTTGTCGCGCACCGTCATGTGCGGATAGAGCGCGTAGTTCTGGAACACCATCGCGATGTCGCGCTCCTTCGGCGGCACGCGGTTGACGACCTTGCCGCCGATCGCGATCTCGCCGTCGGTGATCTCCTCGAGGCCGGCGATCATGCGCAGCAGCGTCGACTTGCCGCAGCCCGACGGGCCGACGAGCACGCAGAATTCGCCGTCGGCGATGGCGATGTCGACGCCGCGGATCACGTGCGTCGAGCCGAACCACTTCTGCACGGCGGCGATGTTCACCGCGGCCATCGCGCCTCCTGTCATCCGCGACCATGGCGCGCCTGGCCGCGTCATGTTGCCTGCAGCTTCGCGGGTGCCGCGCACCACCGGGTAATCCGGTCGGCCCGTGCGGCACCAGGTCACGATGTTCTGCGCCGCCTTGCGCCGCAACTCGCTTCCGCCTCGACCGAGTAGAACGCGGCGTGCGGCGTCAGGATGACGCGGGGATCGGCGAGCAGCGGCGAATCGCGCGGCACCGGCTCCTCGGGCAGCACGTCGAGCGCCGCGCCCCGCAGTATTCCAGCATCGAGCGCCGCGAGCAAATCGGCGATGTCGACGACCGCGCCGCGCGACGTGTTGACGAGCGTCAGTCCCGGCTTCGCCGCGGCGAAGAACGCGGCGCCGATCAGGCCGCGCGTCTCGCGTTGAGCGGCGTGTGCAGCGACACGACGTCGGACTGCGCCGCGAGCTCGTCCAGCGAATGCGCGCGCTCGACGTACGCCGGAAAGTCGCCGTCGATCAGGTACGGGTCGTAGGCGACGACGCGCTTGAACGACGTTGCGCGAGACGTGCGCCATCCGCTTGCCGATGCGGCCGAGCCCGACGATGCCGAGCGTCAGCTCGGACGGGCGGCGCAAGCGGCCCGGACGACAGGTAGTGCCAGTGGCCGGCGCGGATGTCGCGGTGGTAGCGCGACGACGTTGCGCAGCGACGCGAGCGCCAGCGCCAGCGCATGCGTCGCGACCTCGCCGACGCCGTAGTCCGGCGAATTGGCCACCCAGACGCCGTGCGCTTCGCAGGCGTTCGTGTCGACGGTGTCGAAGCCGGCGCCGATGCGGCTCACGATGCCGAGGTCCGGCAGCGCTGCGACGACAGCGCGCGGTGATCGGCGCGTACTGCAGCAGGATCGCCGCGCAACCGCGCGCCGCGCGCGATCACCTCCGTCCTCGGTCCTGCACTGCGCGAGCACCAGCTCGAGGCCGGCGCGTGCGAACAGCGCGCGCTCGAGATCGATATCGGGAAAATCGTGGTCGGCGAACAGGATGCTGGGCATCGGAGTCGGGTCGATGGCGCCGGCGCGCGGATCGGCGCCGAAGCGTACGGCGAACGGCACGCGTGGTCAAGTGGCCTGACCGCGTCAAGGCCGCATGCGAATCGCCGAGCGCTGCGACGTGCATGAGCGACAGTCGCGACGCTATGACTGGACGATGCACGCCATTGCGCACGACGATCGCCGGCAGCCTGCCGAAGCCCGCGTGGCTCGCGGAGCCCGAGGCAGCTGTGGGCGCCTGGAAGCTCGAAGGCGACGCGCTCGCCGAGGGCAAGCGCGACGCGGTGCGCCTCGCGCTCTGCGACCAGGAGCACGCCGGCATCGACATCGTGACCGACGGCGAGCAGACGCGCCGCCACTTCGTCACGACGTTCATCGAAGGCCTCGACGGCGTCGACTTCGAGCACAAGCGAACGGTGCGCATCCGCAATCGCTACGACGCCGAGGTGCCGGTCGTCGTCGGGCCGGTCGCGCGCCGCCATCCGATCTTCGTCGACGACGCGGCGTTCCTGCGCGCGCAGACGACGCGGCACGGTCAAGTACACGCTGCCCGGCCCGATGACGATGGTCGACACGCTGCTACGACGCGCACTACGGCAGCCGCGAGAAGCTCGCCTGGGCGTTCGCCGAGATCCTGAACGAGGAGGCGCGCGCGATCGCCGCCGCCGGCGTCGACGTGATCCAGTTCGACGAGCCGGCCTTCAACGTCTACTTCGACGAGGTGCGCGACTGGGGCATCGCCGCGCTCGAGCGCGCGGCGCGAGGGCCTGGCCTGCACCACCGCCGTGCACATCTGCTACGGCTACGGCATCAAGGCCAACATCGACTGGAAGAAGACGCTCGGCGGCGAGTGGCGCCAGTACGAGCAGACGTTTCCGCTGCTCGCCGCGTCCGACGATCGACCAGGTCTCGCTCGAATGCGCGAACTCGCACGTGCCGATCGAGCTCATCGGCCTGCTCGAAGGCAAGGACGTGCTGGTCGGCGCGATCGACGTGGCGACCGACCGGGTCGAGACGCCCGAGGACGTCGCCGCCGTGATCCGCGCGGCGCTGCGGTTCGTCCCGGCCGACCGGCTGCTGCCCTGCACCAACTGCGGCATGGTGCCGCTCGCCCGCGACGTCGCCCGCGGCAAGCTGCGCGCGCTCGGCGCCGGCGCCGCGCTGGTCCGGCGCGAATTGACGTCCTAACGCCGGCCGACCGCCGGCGGCGCCTTTTGCCCGAATCCCGCGTCTGGCGCGGCTTCCGGCGCAACGCGAAACGCGCCACCCGCCGGAAAGCTATCGCTTTTTTGCGAAATCTGCCGTATAGTGCCCGCCGTGTTTTGTTCCAAGCAGTAAAGGCACGCTCTGTACGACCGCCACGCAGTCGTTCGACCGCCGTACTTTCCTTGAGATCGAAACATCGGCCGGGCAACGTCCCGTTTACTTCTCGTACTTAAGGAATTACCAGAAAATGGCAACCGGAACTGTGAAGTGGTTCAACGACGCGAAGGGCTTCGGATTCATCACTCCCGATGGCGGTGGTGAAGATCTGTTCGCGCACTTCTCGGCGATCAACATGCAGGGCTTCAAGACGCTCAAGGAAGGTCAGAAGGTCTGCTTCGAAGTGACGCAGGGCCCGAAGGGCAAGCAGGCGTCGAACATCCAGGCTGTCTGACGCTCGCTTAACCGCTGTACGCAAAAGGCCGGGCGACGCCCGGCCTTTTGCTTTACTCGGGCGCCGGTATACTGTTGTCGCGCGCATCGAGCGCGATAGTTGCAGGGAACTCGGTTCGGTGATGCGAACCGACGAGAGGAGAGCGCCTCATGCCAGGTAACGCCGATTCCGGCTCGCTTGAGTTCGAAAAGGTTTCGCTGACCGACGCGCGCAAGGCGCTCGAGGAAACCGGCCCGGCTGCGTATGCCGCGCCGAAAAAGTCGGAGAACTGGGACGAGAAGCGGTCGCAAGCGTCCACCGAGCCGCTGGGCGACGAGACGATCGCGTGGATGGCCGAGTTGCCCGAATCGGTGCGGCCGCAGCAGCTGTCGCTGCGTTACGCGCGCCTAGCCAATCGGCTGTGCAAGGCGTGGAGCGAGCCCGCGAAATTCGACCGGCTGCTCGATGACCTGATGATCGATCGCCGGGGCACGCGCAAGGGTTTTCCGCTGCAGGTCGCCACCGAGCTCGCGACGCTGCGCGATCATTTCTACAAGGTCCACCATTACGGCAAGTCGGCGTGGGAGCACGTCGAGATGGGACGCTGACGCGCCGAGCGCGTCGCGTCGCGCGGTCACTACTTCGACAACTGCCGCGAAAGGCCGGCGAACCGCTCGGCCAGGATCATCAGGACGATCGTGGCCATGACGATGAGCCCCGACACCGCCGCGGTGCGCACGTCGAGATTCGTGTCGATCTGCTGCCAGAGGTGAATGGGCAGCACCTCGGTGCGCTCGTCGGCCAGGAAGAGCGACACCGGGACGTTGTCGAACGACGCCATGAACGCGAGGAACGCGCCGGCGCCGATCCCGCGTCCGATCAGCGGCAGCGTGATGCGCCGGAACGTCGTCAACTGCGTCGCACCCGAGGCTCGTCGACGCGTCGAGCAGCGCGTGGTCGAGCTGCGCGAGTGCCGCGACGGTCGTTCGCAGCACGAACGGCACGCACACGACGACGTGGCCGACGATCAGGAACGGGATCGACGGGTGAAAGCCGAGCAGGTGAATGTAGATCAGTGCGGCGAATCCGAACGCGAGCGCCGGCAGGATCAGCGGCGACATGAAGAGCACGTCGCAAATCCGCGCCCAGCGCGCGCGGCTTCGCGCGATCGCGAGCGCGCCCGCCGTGCCGAGCACGACGGAAGCGATCGTCGTCCAGACCGCGACGATCAGGCTGTTCCAGGCCGCCGCCTGCATCTGGTCGGCGTCGATCAGCGCCTTGTACCAGCGCAGCGAATAGCCCTGCGGCGGAAAGCGCAGCGACTCGGACGCGGTGAACGACGTCAGCAGCACGATGATCGTCGGCGTGATCAGGAAGACGAGCGCGATCGCAGCGAGCGCGCCGAAGACGATGCGCAGCGACAGCGCCTCCCAGTCCTTCGCTCTGCTCATCCGTAAGCCCGGCTCATGCGCCCCAGCCTGGTTCAGCGCGTAGATCACGATCAGCACCGCCAGCATGAACACGACCGAGATCGCCGCCGCGAACGGCCAGTTGTTGGCGCCGACCGCCTGCTGGTAGATGTGCAGCGGCATGTAGACGAGCCGCGCGCCGCCGATCAGCGTCTGCGTGACGAACGCGGTGACGCAGGCGGAAAACACGAGGATGCAGCCGGCGATGAGGCCCGGCGTCGACAGCGGCAGCGTCACCCGGAAGAACGTCCGCCATTGCCCGGCGCCGAGCGCGGCCGACGCGTCGGCGAGGTTCGGATCGATCCGCGAGAGCGTGGCGAGCAGCGGCAGCACCATGAGCGGCATCTGCACCTGCGCCAGCACCATGATCACCCCGGTTTCGGTGAAGAGCAATCGGATCGGCTCGTCGATCAGGTGGAGGTCGCGCAGCACGTGGTTGAGGACGCCTTCGCGCCCGAGGATGACGATCCACGAAAACGTGCGCACGACGACGCTCGTGAGGATCGGCAGCACGACGAGAAATACGAGGACGCTTTGCCAGCGCGCCGGCGCGCGCGCGCAGATCCACGCGATCGGGTAGCCGAACAGCAGACACACGAGCGTCGCCTTGACACCGAGCACCATCGTCGACCAGAGAATGCCGAGGTTGAAGGCGTCGCCGAAGAATTTCGTGTATTGCGCGAACGACAGCGTCCGCATGGCCGGCTCGGCGTACGCGCTCACGCCGACCAGCACCATCAACGGCGCGACGAAGCAGACGATGAACAACGCCGCGAGCGGCAGCGCCAGCGGCCAGTCGGCGCTTTTCGCTCGGGACGGTGAACGCTTCAGGACCCGCGCGGCGGCAAGCGTTGCGGCCTCTCCCGGCGAAGAGACGGCCGCCGCCGGCAGCGCGGGTTGCGAAGCCACCGCGTCGCGCTACAGCTTGATCTCGCGATTGAAGCGCTCGATCAGCGCCGTGCGCTGCGGATTGATCTTCGCCCAGTCGAAGCCCTTGATCTTGCCGAGATCGGCAGGTGTGCGTGCGACTGTCTGCACGATGGCACCGGCAAGCGGAACCCTGGCGTTCGTCGGAATGATGTCGTAGGGCGGCTTCTCCATTTCCGCCTGCATTTCGGCTGCGAGATGCGAATCGATGTACTGCACGGCGAGATCCGGCTCGGCGGCGTTGCGGCACAGATGCATGCTCGTACTCCAGCCGACGAGCCCCGTTTCCGGCACGACGAATTCGACCGGCACGCCCTTGGCCTTCAGCGTCTGCACGAAGTTGAAGTTGTACGGCGCGATGTCGACCTGTTCCTGCTGCCACAGCGTCGCGTACGCGCCGAGATTCGCGGCGACCGCGCCGACGTTCGGCAAGAGCGCCGTGAGCGCCTTGAACGCGGGATCGAAGTTCGACTCGTTGCCGCCCTTGATCCGGTTCAGCTCGGCAAGGAAGGCCATGCCGAGCTGGCTGTTGAGCGCCGTGAGCCCGACGCGACCCTTGTACGCGGGATTCAGGAGGTCGTCGTACGACCTGGGCGGCGTCTTGATCTTGTTGGGGTTGTAGCCGATGCCGATGACCTGCATCGAAATCTTCGGTCCCCATTTGTCCTGGAACGCCGGCAGGAGCTCGTGGTAATTGGGCGATTTGGCGATCGGATATTCGTCGATCAGCCCCTGGCTCACGGCGTCGAGCACCTGCGGCTCGTCGAAGAGCGCCACGTCGAACGGCGCACGCCCGCCCTTCGCGGCCGTCAGCTTCGCGAGTTGCTCCGTGGCAAGCTGGATGCTCTGCGTGACCGAGGCGCCCGTTCGCTTCCGAAAATACGGCGCGAGGACGTTGCGATGCGCCTCGTTCCAGGTGCCCGGAAACGTCGCGACGACGAGGTTCTTCTGCTGCGCCAGCACGCGCGCGGGCAGCGCGTAAACGAGCCCGGCGGCACCGCCGGCGGCGAGGAATTCCCTGCGGGACATGCGCAAGACCATGGCGGGCTCCTTGTCAGGTATCAGATTTCAGGTATCAGGGATCAGACGCAAACACGCGGCACGCGCTGGCCTGCACCGGGGCCACGAACACATCGTCTCCGGGCGAGAGCAGGCGCGCGCCGGCATCGCGCGGCTCGCTGATCCTGATCGACGTTCCGTCGTGCATCTGTGCTTCGTACATCACGTGCGGACCGAGCGGCAGCACGACCTTGATCCGTGCTGCCCAATGCCCGTCGCCTTGCGCGTCGTGCAGGCGTAGCTGCTCGGGACGCACCGAAACGACGACCTTCGTCCCCGTCGCAAGATGCGGCGCCGGCGCCGCGCAGAACACCGCGCCGTTGCCAAGGCGCACGGTGCTTCGCGTCCCGTCGGCAAGCTCGCCGGCGATCAGGTTCACGGTGCCGACGAACTGGTTGACGAAGAGCGTTTGCGGCCGATCGTAAATTTCGGTGGGCGGAGACAGTTGCTCGATCCGGCCGCGGTTCATCACCGCGATGCGGTCCGCCATCGACAGCGCCTCCTCCTGGTCGTGCGTCACGAGGATGGTCGTGATGCCGTACTGGCGCTGCAGGCGCTTGACCTCGATCTGCATGTCGAGACGAAGGTTCTTGTCGAGCGCGCCGAACGGCTCGTCGAGCAGCAGGATCTTCGGGTCGACGGCGAGCGCGCGCGCGAGCGCGATCCGCTGCTGCTGGCCGCCGGAAAGCTCGCGCGGCAGCCGGTCGCGGAAGGCTTCCATATGGACGAGCCGCAGCATTTCCGCGACGCGCGGCGCAATGACGTGCTTCGGCGTCCGGCGCGCCTCGAGGCCGTACGCGATGTTGCGCGCGACGCTCATGTGCGGAAACAGCGCGTAGTTCTGGAATACGAGGCCGGCGCCGCGCCGGTTGGGCGCGAGATGATCGACCGGTTCGCCGTCGAACAGCACGCGTCCCTCGGACTGTCCGACGAAGCCGGCGATGATCCGCAGCAGCGTCGACTTGCCGCATCCCGACGGACCGAGGAGCGCCACGAGCTCGCCGCCCGGAATGTCGAGATCGACGTCCTCGACCGCGGTGAATTCGCCGAAGCGATGCGTGATGCCGTCCAGCGTCAGACGGTGTCCCGCCGTGCGCGCCGGAGCGATTCGGCCGGGATCAGTTGCCACGGTACGTCGAATAGCTCCAGGCGGAGCACAGGAGCGGCACGTGATAGTGCGCTGCCGAATCGGCGATGCCGAAGCGCAGCGGCACGCGATCGAGGAACGGCGGGTCGGCCAGCACGTGGCCGTTGTCCCGGAAGTAATCAGCGACGTGGAACGTGAGCTCGTAGGTCCCCGTCGGCATGCCCGCGTCCGCGAGCAGCGGCGCATCGGACCGCCCCTCGCCGTTCGTGCGGAACGTTGCGATGTGGCGCGCGCCGCCAGAATCGAGTGCCGCCAGGTCGACGCGCATCCCCGCGGCCGGTCGGCCGCTGGTGGTGTCCAGCACGTGCGTCGTCAGACTTCCCATCGCAACCCCGCGCCGTCGATTGCAGGATGGGCATTGTAGACACGTTTGGCGCGCTGCGGCGTGATAGGGTGCGCGTTCACCGTCACGGCGCTGACAAAACCGAAAGGCTGCGAATGCGCTTCCCTCGATTCATCGGTTTCCTGCTTCTCGCGAGCGTGTTCACGCCCGTTTCGGCGGCGGGTCCCGCAGCGCCGGTGCGCGATGTGGCCGAATCGCATTTCGGCGTCACGGTCCACGATCCGTATCGCTACTTCGAGAACCTCGCCGATCCCGAGGTTGCGGCCTGGATCAAGGCAGAGGCGCATGCGACGCGCGAGGCGCTCGACGGCGTGCCGCATCGCGAGGCGCTCTACGAGGAGATCGCGAAGTACGGCGATTCGGCGTCGGCGCGCGTGACCGGCGTGCAGGTCAGCGGCAGCTTCATCTATTACGAGAAGCGCCGGCCGAGCGACAACCTGCCCAAGCTCTACGTGCGGCAGGGCAGGCGCGGCAAGGAGCGCCTGCTGGTCGATCCCGAGCGGATGAAGGCGCCGGGCGGCGCGCATTACGCCATCGATTACTACGCGCCGTCACCCGACAACCGCTACGTCGCGTACGGCATCTCGCTCGGCGGCTCGGAGCAAAGCGTCCTGCACGTCCTCGACATGGCCACCGGGCGCGAAACCGGCGACGTGATCGATCGCGCGAACGACGCGTCGCCGTCGTGGCTGCCGGACGGCCGCTTCCTGTACAGCCGGTTGCAAAAGCTCGCGCCCAGCGCACCGGTGACCGGGAAGTATCAGAATCAGCGCGTCTATCTGCATCGGCTCGGCAGCGATCCGGATCGGGATCCCGCTCTCTTCGGCGCAGGCGTCAACGCCAATATCGACGTGCGTCCCGTCGAGCTGGTGTTCGCGAGCATTGTCCCTGCTTCCCGCCATGTCGTGGCGATCGCCGTGAACGGCACGCAACGCGAAGTGCGTGTCTGGACCGCGCCGCTGACCACGCTCGATGGCGCGAAGACGCCCTGGAAGGCGGTCGCGGACACGAGCGACCAGGTGACCGACGTGGCCGTCGCCGGCGACACGCTGTTCGCGATCTCGCACAAGGACGCGTCCCGATCGAAGGTGCTGCGCCTGTCACTTGAGAAGCCGGACATCGCGCGCGCGGACGTGCTCGTGCCGCCCTCCGAAGCGGTCGTGACCGGCGTCGCGGCAGCCGCCGATGCGCTGTACGTCCGGCGCATGAATGGCGGCATCAGCGAGTTGCTGCGCCTGGGCTTCGACCATCGCGGTCCGCCGAGCGCGATCACGCTGCCCTACGACGGTGACATCGACGCAATGGCCACCGATCCACGCGTGCCGGGCGTGCTGTTCGCCATGGGCGGCTGGACGCGCTTCGGCAGCGTGTTCGCGTACGAGCCGAAATCGGGCCGGGTGACGGATACAAACCTGCAGCCGCAGGGACCGTACGACAACCCGCGCAACCTGGTATCCGAAGAAGTGAAGGCGACGGCTGCCGACGGCACGCTCATTCCGCTGTCGCTCGTCTACCGGAAAGGCATCAAGCGCGACGGCAGCAATCCCACGATCCTGTGGGGCTACGGCGCGTACGGCATTTCCCAGACGCCATCGTATTCGCCGACACTGCTTCCGTGGTTCGACCGCGGCGGCATCTTTGCGGTTGCGCACGTGCGCGGCGGCGGCGAGTACGGCGAGGACTGGTACAAGGCCGGCTACCAGGCGACCAAGCCGAACACGTGGCGCGATGCGATCGCGTGCGCGCAATGGCTCATCGACCACCGCTACACGTCGCCGGCGAAACTCGCGATTCGCGGCGGAAGTGCTGGCGGCATCCTCGTCGGCCGCGCGATCACCGAGCGTCCGGACCTTTTCGCAGCGGCAATCGACGACGTGCCGGTATCGGACACGCTGCGGATGGAATTCTCCGCGAACGGTGTTCCGAACATGCCCGAATTCGGATCCGTGAAGACCGAAGCGGGCTTCAAGGCGCTGCTCGAGATGAGCCCGTACGCCCACGTCAAGGATGGCGTCGCCTACCCGGCGGTGCTGCTCACGACAGGCTTCAACGATCCGCGCGTCGACGCCTGGGAGGCGGCGAAGATGGCGGCGCGGCTGCAGGCCGCGACGAGCAGCGGCAAGCCGGTCCTACTGCGCGTCGACTATGACGCGGGGCACGGCTTCGGCACGACCAAGAAATCGGCGTATGAGCTCGCCGCCGATCGGCTGGCGTTCCTGCTTTGGCAACTCGGCGTGAACGGCTACCAGCCGCCGCCCGTGAACTGACGATCAGTAACGGCAGCGCTCGAAAAACGCCTGGATGTCTTTCGCCACGACGCCGTAGTACTTCACGACGAAGCGCAGCTCCTCCTCGGTGCACTTGAGCTTCTTGCACCACCACAGCAGCTCGCCATGCTGGTTGACGTCGATGCGCTCGGGATCGCTTGCCTGAACGCTTTTTCCGTCGTACGCCATTCCCCTCTCCCTGTGCCGCGATCTTACGCCTGCGCGAGCGCGCAGCACACAGCGACGGGAATGAAAGGACGGACGGCTTTCCAACTCTGGCTCTGACTTCCTACCTGGATCCGCGATTCGTGCCCGTCGATTTCGACGGCATCGCCTTGGGAAGATGCCAGCCCCAATAGATGCTGCCCAATCGCAAGCCGAAGCAGACAGCCGCTCCGATCAGCGTCGTGGTCATTGACGGCACGCCGAGCAGTTCGCCGATCACCACGACGCCGGCTCCGGCGAGTGCAGCGACTGCATACAGCTCGGCTCGGAGGACGTGGGGAATCTCCGTGAGCATGATGTCGCGTGCCATGCCACCGCCGATGCCGGTCAACATGCCGAGCAACGCGGCCATCGGCGCATCGAGACCATAGGACAATGCCTTCTGTGCTCCGGTTACCGCGAACAGCGCGAGTCCCAGCGCATCGAAGAGTTGCACCGGACTTTGCAGCCGATAGACGATCGAGGACCAGTAGAACGTGAGAACGCCGGCCAATAGCGCGATCGCGAGGTAGCGCCAGTCGACCAGCGTGGCCGGAGGGATCGCGCCGATCAGCACGTCGCGAATGATGCCGCCGGTGGTCGCCGCCACGAACGACAGCACCAGAATGCCGAAGACGTCCAGGTCGCGCTTGACGGCCGCCACGGCACCGCTCAGCGCGAACACGAACGTGCCGACGAAATCCAGCACCGTGAGAAACAGCTGCATCGCGGGCGCGACGGCGGGCGTCACGATCCCGCCCGCGACGGCAGGTGATTTCTCATGCGCGAGCTATGCCGCCTGTTTGTCAGCGGACAGCCATGCGCGCGCCGCGACCACGAGCGCTTCGACACCCGTGCTAAGGGTCGGATGGATGACCGGGGCGAAGTGCGGATTGTGATTGCTCGGGATCTCGTTGACCTTGCCCGCCGCCTTCGCTTTCGCATACGCGTCGCGATCCGTCCCGCCGACGAACCAGAAAACCGACGGCACATGCCACTCGGCGCCGAACGAGCCGAAGTCCTCGCTCGCGCTCGTCGGCCCCGTCTCGTGCACGTTCGCCTTGGAGAAATGCTCGCGGAACGCGGTGGCGACGCGTTGACCGGCGTCGGCATCGTTGACCACGAGCCGGTAACGATCGAGCGGCGTGATTTCGGGCGCCTTCGGCGCACCCGAGGCCGCTGCCTCCGCGTTGACGATGCGCTCGATCGCCGCCAGCACGCGCTTGCGCACACCCTCGTCGAACGTGCGCACGTTGAGCTTGATGATCGCTTCGTCGGGAATGACATTCTCCTTGGTGCCGGCCTGCAGCGCGCCGATCGTCACGACGGCCGCTTCCGTCGGCGCCACTTCCCGCGAGACGATCGTCTGCAGGCGCATCACGGTGGCCGCGGCCATGACGACCGGGTCGATGCTCGACTGCGGCATCGAGCCGTGCGCGCCGCGGCCGAACAAGCGGATCTGGAAGCTGTCGGCGGCCGACGTGATGGCGCCGGTGCGTCCACCCACCACGCCTGCCGGCCCCACCATCACGTGCTGACCGATAATGACCGATCGGCTTCGGAAAGCGCTCGAACAAGCCATCGTCGATCATCGCCTGCGCGCCCGCGGCGGTTTCCTCCGCCGGCTGGAACACCGCCATCACCGTACCGTGCCATGTGTCGCGCGTCTGCGCGAGAATCTTCGAGGCGCCCGCAAGCCACGTCGTATGCATGTCGTGGCCGCATGCGTGCATGACCGGTACGGTATTGCCTTCATCGTCGGTCGCCGTAACCTTGCTGGCGTACGGCAGTCCGGTCGCCTCGGCGACCGGCAGCGCATCCATGTCGGCACGCAGCATCACCACGGGGCCGTCGCCGTTGCGCAGCAGTCCCACGACGCCCGTCTTGCCAACGCCGGTCGTAACATCGTAGCCCGCATCGCGCAAGTGCTTCGCCGCGATGTCCGCCGTGCGCGTTTCCTGCATCGACAGCTCGGGATGCGCGTGAATGTCCTTGTAGAGTGCTTCGAGCTCGGGCAAAAGCGCGTCGAGTCCCGCCAATGACGCACTTTCCGGAGCAGATACGTGGGTCGATGGTGTTGGCATGGCGGCCTCCAGCGCACAGCGTGGACCGAACGGCGGCATCGGCGTTCGACCTGCGTCATGTTGTCACGCCGGCCGACCGAATGCCAATGTGGCTTCCCGCGTGTCAGGAATTCGTCAGCTTTGACATTGCGACTTCGCGGCACGACGTCATGAGTAAGCGAGTTACTGCGCGGTAACTGCTTCCAAAAAGGAAGCGGGGCGCCTAATGTACGGCATCTCGCACATCGGTGAAACGCGTTGCGCAGTTCGGGACCAGGCCGATTGCGGGTGCCCTTCCAAGGAGATCATCATGTCCGAGTACAAGGTCGGCTACCTCATCGGCAGCCTCGCCTCCGCATCCATCAATCGCAAGCTCGCCAACACGCTCGTTCGTCTCGCACCGCCCGAACTGCATATGGTCGAGATCGCGTTCAAGGACCTGCCGCTCTACAGCTACGACTACGACGCCGATTTCCCGCCGACCGCGCGCGCATTCAAGAAGGCGCTCGCGGACGTCGACGCGGTGCTGTTCGTCACGCCCGAATACAACCGCTCGATCCCCGGCGGGCTCAAGAATGCGATCGACTGGGCGAGCCGACCGTACGGGCAGAATTCCTTCGCTCGCAAGCCGGCTGCAGTCATCGGCACGTCGCCCGGGGCGATCGGCACCGCGATCGCGCAGCAGCAGCTGAAGAGCGTCCTGAGCTTCTGCAACGCGCCGCAGATGAACTCTCCCGAGGCCTACATCCAGTTCAAGCCGGGTCTCATCACCGACGACGGGCAGGTCACGGACGAGCTGACCGAAGACTTCCTGCGCGGCTATATGGCGGATTTCCACGCGTTCATCACACGCGTCTATACCGTGCTGCCGCGCGGCCGCTGAACGTATCGAAGACAAGGAGTCGCACATGAACCGCCCACCGGACATCACGAGCCCGACCAGCAATCGGATTCTGCCGCCGAAGACATCCGCGGACGAGGCCCGCCGCGGCGGCCGCATACCGTACGACAAGCCGACGCCGCAAAACGCCGTCATGCTCTTCATCGACCATCAGGTCGGGTTGATGGCGGGTATGCGCGATTTCGCGTCGCTCGCCGAGTACAAGAGCAACGTCGTCGGACTCGCCCGCACCGCGACGGCACTGAAAATGCCGGTGCTGATTTCATCGTCGAACGCGCAGTGGCAAAACGGCGATACGCTGCCCGAGATCAAGGAGATCTTTTCCGAGGAGCCGATCTATCGGCGCACGGGCATCATCAACTGCTACGAGGATCCGACGTTTCGCAAGGCCTTCGAACATCTGGTGGAAACGAGTGGACGCCGGCACGTCATCATCGCCGGGGTAACGATCGGCACCTGCTGTGCGCTGCCCACGCTTTCGATGCTTCACGACGGATACAAGGTGTTCCCGGTGGTGGATGCCTGTGGCGCGTGGAATCATTACGAGGCCGAGGCGGCCATGTCGCGCATGACACGCGCCGGCGCCGATCTCGTGACGACCTTCGCGCTTGCGTGCGAGCTGCAGGCGGACTGGAAGTCGCCAACGGCCAATGACATGCTTGCGCCGTTCATCCAGAACCTGTCCGAGTACGGCTTCGTATTGGAGAACTTCTGGAACAACGCCAATCAGCACGTCGTGCCCGATCCGTTCGGGATGGTGAAATGAGGGTTGCGCCCGGCGGGCGATAAGGGGAAGGGCGACAATGCAATCGTCGTCCTGGGGCTGCCATAGCTCGCGATGACTCGCAATCACCGCGACCGGCGCGCTGCCGCTGGCAACCCATTCGCGCGGGCGTCATAACGACGCCTTGTATGGGCACAAGGAGAAATCGTGGACACTGACGCACTGATCCTCGTCGCACGCGTGTTCCTGATGGCGCTCTTCGTGATGACCGGCTGGCAGAAGCTCACCGGCTTCAACGGCACCGTCGATTACATGAAGACGTCCGGCGTCCCCGCGCCGCGAATCGCGGCCATCATCGCGACGATCGTCGAATTCTTCTTCGGCGTCGCGATCATGCTCGGCATCTACGAGCGCGTTCTGGCGTGGGTGTTTGTCGCATTCACACTCGCGACCGCGCTGCTCGGCCACCGCTGGTGGGCGTTGGAAGGCATGCAACGGCACGAGAATCTGCTGAACTTCTGGAAGAACGTGAGCATCGCCGGCGGCCTGATCCTGCTTGCTGTCGTTGGACCGGGTCGTTACGCGCTCGTTGGGAGATAACGAGAGCACGCCGCAATTACAGTAACGGGACCTCGCATCACGATGCGGGAAGCGCCGAAGGACGTGCGCAGCGCGACGAGCGGCGCGCCGTGGCGCCCGTTCCGGCATCGCGTCTACGCGGTCATATGGTCGGCGACGGTTGTCGCCAATGTCGGCGGCTGGATGTACAGCGCCGCCGCGGCATGGCTCATGACGAATCTCACGACCGATCCGCTGCTGGTGTCGCTGGTGCAGGTCGCGACGAGCCTGCCGATGTTCCTGTTCGCCCTGCCCGCCGGCGCGATCACCGACATCGTCGACAAGCGCCGCTACCTGGCCGGCGTCGAGGTCGCGATTCTCGTCGTCGCCGTGGTGTTCGCGACGATGGTAACGCTCGATCTCGTCACGGCGCCGCTGCTGCTCGTCTTCATGTTCGTTGTGAGCACCGGCAGCGCACTCGATGCGCCTGCCTGGCAGGCGATCGTGCCGATGCTCGTGCCGCGCGAAGACCTGCCCGCTGCCATCGCCACAAACAGCGTCGGCGTCAACATCAGCCGCGCGATCGGCCCGGCGCTAAGCGGCGTGCTGATCGTATCGGCGGGCATCGCGGTGCCGTTCTGGCTCGACGCCTTCAGCAATCTTGCCACCATCGGTGCCTTGACATGGTGGCGTCCGCCGGTACGGCGCACGCGGCGCTTGCCCGCGGAACGGCTCGCGGCGGCCGTTCGCATCGGACTCCGTTATGCACGACACAATCGTCCGCTTCGCGCAACGCTCGTGCGCGCCGTTGCATTCTTTCTCTTTGCGAGCGCGTACTGGGCGCTGCTGCCGCTTTTCGCCCGCTCGCAGATCGCTGGCGGCGCCGAAGTGTATGGCGTGCTGCTCGCCGCGATCGGTGCGGGCGCCGTCGGGGGCGCGTTCGCGCTGCCGCGACTCAAGGCGAAGCTCGGCGCGGACGGACTTGCGGTCGCCGGAACGGTCGGGACGGCGATCGCGCTCGTGCTTTACGCCATCGCGCACGCGGTGGCCGTTGCGTTCGTCGCGAGCGTCATCGCCGGCGCATGCTGGATCGCCGCAATCTCGACATTCAACATTTCGGCGCAGCTCGCGCTGCCCGACTGGGTCCGGGGGCGTGGTCTGGCGATCTATGTCACCGTGTTCTTCGGTGCGCTCACGATCGGCAGCGCGATCTGGGGCGAGGTGGCAGCCGTTCTCGGGCTTCCCGCCGCGCACCTGCTCGCCGCCCTCGGTGCACTCATCGGGATTCCGCTGACGAGGGGAGCGAAGCTGCAGACCGCCGCCGCTCTAGACCTTACGCCGTCGATGCACTGGCCGACGCCGATCGTCGTCGAGGATCTCGAGCCGGATGCGGGCCCGGTGATGGTGATGATCGAGTACGCGGTGCATCCGGCGCATCACGACGCGTTCGTCGAAGCGATGGATGCCGTCGCGAACGAGCGGCGGCGCGACGGCGCGTACGCATGGGGCCTCTACGAAGACACAGCGAAGCCGGGCCGGCTCGTGGAAGCCTTCCTCAGCGAGTCGTGGGTCGAGCATCTGCGGCAACACGCGCGCGTCACGAGAGCAGACGAAGTGCTGCAGGAACGCGCGCGCCGCTATCTGCTCGGCCCGCCGGTCGTCACGCATCTCGTCAACGTCAATGCGTCGGCCGGTGCTTGATGCGGTGACCTAATTCGTCACGTAATCCGGATGCCGCGCCCGAATCGCGTCCACCTGCGCGAGCGTGCCCGACATGTGCTCGCGCACGCGCTGCTGCGCGATGTCGAGGTCGCGCTTCGCGATCGCATGGACGATGCGCGTGTGATCGCGCAGGATCGCCTCGCCTTTGCCTTCTCCTCCGCGCGGCGCATCAACGCGTCGCGCACCGGCGTCTGGCTCACGCCGAAACTCTGCCGATCACCGCCGATCTGCCGGGGAATTGATCTCGACGCCGACCACCTGACTGCGAGCAGACGCGCGAGTGGAAGCGTCGTCCGTTTCGCAAAGCTCCGCATCCGGGCCATCGCGCCCGGCCGCCTGGTCGCGATGAACGGCCGCGCGAACCAGCAGCATGTACGTCACCGGCGTGGTCACGATCACGAACACGGCGATGACGATCTCGTGCAGCACGGGACGCGACTCCAGCACGGAGAAGAGCAGCATCGACGCGGCGAGCGTGAAGCCGACGCCGAACGTCGTACCCATCGTCGGCGGATGCACGCGCTGGTAGAAGGTTCGCAGTCGCAACAGACCGAACGACCCGATCAGCGCGAAGGCCGCGCCGAGCAGCGCGAAAAGGGCCACCAGCGCGGCGACGACCGGCGGAAGCGCGCCCGCGTCGATCATTCGATCACCTCTCCGCGCAGCAGGAACTTCGCGAGCGCCGCGGTGGAAACGAAGCCGAGCATCGCGATCACGAGGGCGGCTTCGAAGTAGAAGACGCTCGCCTCGCGCATGCCGAACACGAGGATCGAGAGCATCGCGTCGACATACAGCGTGTCGAGCGCGAGCACGCGGTCCGGCGCACTCGGTCCGATCATCAGTCGCACCACGGCGAACGCCATCGCGAGCGCGAGCATGATCTGGGCGCCGACCAGTGCGACGCCAAGCAGCGATGGGCTCACTGGACCACCCGCAGCACTTCGCGCTTCGGGGCTGATTCGCGCTTGGTTCGGCCCGGCGCGCTCATTCGAAGATCTCCCGCAGCGGCCGCTCGTAGCGGTCCTTGATCGCGCGCACGACGGTTTCGTGGCTCACGAGGTCGAGAACGTGGATTGTCAGCACGTTCGAACGCTCGTCGTATCCCGCCCACGCCGTGCCCGGCGTCGCCGTGATGATGCAGGCGAGCACGGCGAGCGCCGCCGGATGGCGGACGTCGAGCGGGATGTCGACGAACCCGGCGATCCGACCACGCGTGCCGCGGCGAAGAACGATCGTCGCGACATCGGCGTTGGAACGCGCAATGTCGAGCAGCACGACGCCCGCGAGCCTGGCGGCTGTCCCGGGTCGCCGCAGGCGAGCGGAAGCGGGCTGCAGCAATGCGAGTCCGTGCACGGCAACGAACGCCGCCAGCGCACCGACGAGGACGTCCGCGAGCGCGAGCGTGTCGTTCAGCAGCAGCCACATTGCGACCAGTGCGATCCACAGCAGCGGATACGGAAGTCTCATCGGCGGCCCAGCACGTCGGTGATGTAACCCGTCGGCGCATGTAGCGCCTGCGCGGCCTCGTTCAGATAGCGCATCGACCCGCCCGCCCGTACGGTAAGTGCCGCGCACAGCACGAGCAGAACGACGATCGGCGCGATCTCGACGACGCGAACGCGCGGCGTGCTGGCACCCGATGCGGCCCAGAAGCGCCGCACGCCCGCGCGGCCCATGCCGATGAGCGTCGCGAAGCCCGAGCCGATCAGCAGCACCAGCATCGTCCACGACGTCGCTGGCACGGCGACTGCGCGCGAACAACGCGTCGAGCATCGCGAACTTGCCGACGAAACCGGCAAGCGGCGGAAGTCCCGCCAGCATGAGCGCACACGCAACGAAGCTCAGCCCGAGCAACGCGTTCGCCGCAGGAATGACCGCGCCGACGTACGCGCCTTCTTCCTCGTCGCCTGCGTCGGCGCCGAAAGCCTCCGCGGTGACCGCCAGCATGTCGGCGCCGGGACCGCGCCCGCGCTCGACCAGTTCGACCAGCAGGAAGAAGGCCGAAAGCGCGAGCGTCGACACGACGAGGTAGTACAGCGCGGCACCGGTAAGTGCCGGATTGTCGATGGCGACAGCGGCGAGCAGCGTGCCCGAGGACACGAGGACGCAGTAGCTCGCAAGCCGCGGCAGGTCCTGCGAGGCGAGCACGCCGAGCGCGCCGAACCCGAGCGTCGCCATGCCGGCCACGACGAGCCACGGCGTACCCGGCGACGGCGACGCTGCGACGTCCGCGCCTAGAAACAGCGTGCCGGTCCGCAGCACCGCGTAGACGCCGACTTTCGTGAGCACCGCGAACAGCGCAGCCGCCGGAGCGCTCGACGCCGAATACGCGCCGGGCAGCCAGAAGCACAGCGGCCACATGCCCGCCTTGACGAGGAACGCGATGCCGAGGATCGCGCCGCCGACTTCGAACAGCACGCGATCGCCGGTCCACGCCTCGCGCCAGTGACGTGCAATGTCCGCCATGTTGAGCGTGCCGGTGGCGGCGTAAATGAGGCTCACGCCGACGAGAATCAGCAGCGACGCGGCCAGGTTCACCGTGATGTAGTGCAGGCCCGCGCGCACGCGCGCGCCGCCCGAGCCGTGCAGCGCGAGTCCATACGATGCAGCAAGCAGCACTTCGAAGAACACGAACAGGTTGAAGAGGTCGCCGGTGAGGAACGCGCCGTTCACGCCCATCAGCAGGAATTGCACGAGCGAGTGGAAGCGCGGCCCCGCGCGGTCCCACCGCGCGAGCGAGAACACGAGCGATGCGAAACCCAGTACGGCGGCGAGCAGCACCATGACGGCGGACAGCCGGTCGACGACGAGCACGATGCCGAACGGCGCCGGCCAATCGCCGACGCGGTAGACGGTGACGTGGGATGTCGTTCGCGATGCTCGTCAGCGCGATGCCGGTCGCGACGAGCAGCAGCATCGTGCCGATGCCGATCGCCGCCTTGAGGCCCAGCCTGCGCTCGTCGACGACGAGCGTGATCGCACCCGCCGCGAGCGGCAGCACGATCGGCAGGATCGCGAGATGGTCCTGAAGCGTCATTGTCGCGGCTCGCGGCCGTCGACGTGATCGGTGCCGCTGAAACCGCGCGACGCGAGCAGCACGACGAGCAAAAGCGCGGTCGTCGCGAAGCCGATCACGATCGCGGTCAGCACGAGCGCCTGCGGCAGCGGGTCGGCGAACGCCGCGGGGTCCGCTGCGGTGCCGGCGGCGACGACCGGTGCGGCGCCGATCCGCAGCCGGCCCATCGCGAAGATGAACAGGTTCACCGCGTACGACAGCAGCGCGAGCCCGATCGCGACCTGGAACGTGCGCGGCCGCAGCAACAGCCAGACGCCGGAACCGGCGAGCACGCCGATCGCGAGCGCGACGATGACTTCGTTCATTGGATCGAGCTCCTCGCCGCGGCGGCGCGCCGACGTCGCGTTCCGATCCGGTGCGCGCGCTTCGCGCTCGGCCGCGATGCGCGCGCAGCGACTGGTGCGCGAGCGCGATCAGGAACAGCGCCGTCGCGCCGACAACGAGCACGAAGACGCCGATGTCGAACAGGAACGCGCTCGGCAAATGCAGCCTCGCCTACGAGTGGCAGATCGACGTGTGCGACGTGCGACGTCAGGAAAGGATGCGCGAACAACCATGCGCCTGCTCCGGTCGCCGCTGCGATTGCGAGCCCGAAGCCCATCAGCCGAACCGGCCGGAGCTCGAGGCGATCTTCGAACCAGCGCGTGCCGCCGGCCATGTACTGCAGGATGAACGCGACGGCGAGCGCAATTCCGGCGATGAAGCCGCCGCCGGGGAGGTTGTGTCCGCGCAGCAACAGGAAGAGCGCGAAAACCGCAATCACGGCGAACATGCCGCGCATGATGACGCCGGGGACGAGCAGGTCCTGCGCAGCCGTCGCGCGCACTTTGCGCGCGCTGCTGCGGCAGGCGCTCGATGCTTTCGCGCGCCGGGCGAAAGCGGCGCAGCAGCGAATACACTGCGACGGCCACCGTGGCGAGCACGGTGATCTCGCCCAGCGTATCGAACCCGCGGAAATCGACGAGAATGACGTTGACGACGTTGGTGCCGCCGCCTTCGGGATAGGCGCGCGTCACGAAGAAGTCCGCGATCGTCCGCTGCAGGGCCGCGTCATCGCCGCGTACGCGAGCGCCGCAAGGCCGGCTCCTGCTGCCGTGGCGATCGCCAGGTCGCGTAGCCTGCGCGGCAGCGCCGCGCGCGCGCCCGCCCAGCTCCACCGGTACGGCACGCGCTTCGGGAGCCAGCGCAACCCGAGCAGCATCAGCACCGTCGTGACGATCTCCACCAGCAATTGCGTGAGTGCCAGGTCCGGCGCCGAGAACCAGACGAACGTGAGGCACGTGACGAGTCCGGCACCTCCTGCGAGTATCAGCGCGGCGAGACGATGGAATTTCGCCTGCCACGCGGCGCCGACCGCGCAGCGCTCCGCCGAGCACCCACGCGATCGCGAGCGCGGGGTCGAGCGGCGTTGCGACGTGCGATCCGAAGTGGACGCCGAGGTGGTAGACGGGCCACAACGCGGCACCGATCGCGAGCAGCACGACCCACCGCAAGCTGCGGTTGCAGCCGCTCGGTTCCGAGCCAGCGCAAGAGCGTGCGCGCCCAGCGCCACGAGATCATCACGAGCAAGGCATCGAACAGGCGCCGCGTGTCGATCGATGGAAGGAGCGGCGTCCGGTCGTCGTTGCGCGCAAAGTAGCCGCGGAGCGTCAGGAACAGCGCAAAGCCGCCCGCGAGCGCGACGAAGCTCATCAGCAGCGGCAGCGTGAAGCCATGCCAGAGCGACAAGGCTGTACGCCGGCGTCGCGGCGCCGAGCACGGCGCCGACCGCAACATCGAGCAGCGGGCCTATCGTCTGCGCCGGAAATATGCCGACGACCACGCATGCAAGCACGAGCAGTTCGATCGGAAAGCGCATCCAGCGCGGCGGCTCGTGCGGCTCGCGTGGCAGTCCCACCGGGTCCGGGCCCGAAGAACACGCCGTGGATGAAGCGCACCGAATACGCGACGCTGAACATGCCCGCCAGCGTCGCAACGTACGGCAGCGCGTGATCGAGCATGGGCGACGGACCCTCGACGTCGAGCGCCTCGGCGAAGAACATCTCCTTCGACAGGAACCCGTTCAACAGCGGCACGCCTGCCATGGCGGCGGCGGCGACGACGGCGAGCGTCGCGGTGATCGGCATGAAGCGGTAGAGTCCGGAAAGGCGGCGCAGATCGCGCGTGCCCGTCTCGTGATCGATGATGCCGGCCGCCATGAACAGCGACGCCTTGAACGTCGCGTGGTTCAGCATGTGGAAGATCGCCGCGACGCAGGCGAGCGTGCTGTTGAGCCCCAGCAGCAGCGTAATCAGGCCGAGATGGCTGATCGTCGAATAGGCGAGCAGGCCCTTGAGGTCGCGCTGGAAGATCGCGGTGTAAGCACCGAAGCACGAACGTGACGAGCCCCGCGCTGCCGACGATCCAGATCCACGCGTCGGTGCCCGACAACACGGGCCACAGGCGTGCCATCAGGAAAACGCCCAGCTTCACCATCGCGGCCGAGTGCAGATAGGCCGAAACCGGCGTCGGCGCCGTCATCGCCTGCGGCAGCCAGAAGTGGAACGGGAACTGCGCGCTCTTGGTGAGCGCGCCCAACAGGATCAGCACGAGCGCCGGCAGGTACAGCTCGTGCGCCGACGATTGCCTCACGCGCGGCGAGCACGCGGTCGAGGTCGTAGCTGCCGACGATGTGACCGAGGACGAGCACGCCGGCGAGCAGGCACAGCCCGCCGGCCGAAGTGACGATCAGCGCCATGCGCGCGCCGTCGCGCGCCGCGGCGTTGTGATGCCAGTAGCCGATCAACAGGAACGACGCGAGGCTCGTGAGCTCCCAGAAGAACACCAGCACGATGAGATTGCCGGAAAGCACGACGCCGAGCATCGCGCCCATGAACGCGAGCAGGAACGAATAGAACCGCGGTACCGGATCCTGCGGCGACATGTAATAGCGCGCGTAAAACGCGACCAGGAAGCCGATGCCGGTGACGATGATGGAGAACATCCACGCGTAGCCATCCATGCGCAGCGCGAAGTCGACGCCACCGGCGGGCAGCCATGGAACCGCGAATCGCAACACGCGCCCGGCGGCGACGTCGCTGTAGCAGCGAAGCGCCATGAGAAGCGCGGCGAGCGCGGTCGCACCCGCGAGAGAGGCCGCCGCGTTGCGCGCGTTCGTCCGGAGCAGCATCGCGGCAATGCTGCCCACGAAGGGCAACAGCAGAAGAACGACGAGTGTGGTTTCGCCTGACATCGGGGTCACGGCGCCAGCGCGCGCGGCGCACGACTGATGCACTGCGTGTGCATCAACGATTCATGGGCGAACGTGACCCGCGTACCCGCGGGACTCCCGATTGGTGCTCGCCAGCTAGGCCGGAAAGTCCCTTGGAATATGGTGGCCAAGGGCGGAATTGAACCACCGACACAAGGATTTTCAGTCTCGGCCGGACAACACGCCACAACCAATGGCCACACGCAGCCACAAGCAAATCAACGAGTTGAAATCTAGCATGTGTTGTCGCTGATTGCCAGTTATCCTCGGTAGTTGTGGGCAAGTGTCCCATGAGTGTCCCACGGAGACTGCAGGTGACGAACACCGCTGCCACCTGCAGTTTCGCGCTGTTACGCGATCAGTACGCGCGTCTCCTCCCGTGCCGCACCACCGGTACGGCTCCAAATCGACACCGGCGAGCTCCGGCACGCGCTTATAGTCGACGTTGCCACGCTTCCACAGCCGCGTCACAGATACACCACCGCCCTGCTCTTTCGCGTGATCGGTGAACTGAACGAGCTTTGCTTTCGCCTCATCCAATGCGACCGCCATCGCGTCCGCCGCGCGCTTCGCTTCGAGGTACGCAGCCGCAGCACTGAGCCACTCCGGATCGTCCCGAATGCGCGTATCGCGATCGGTCAGTGCCGGTGGTTGGCCGTCGCTCACGCATTGCATGAACGCGTTCCACGCTTCGTGAATCTGCGGCCACACACTCGGATCCGGCGCGACCTTGAGCAACAATCCCTCGGTGCCGTCAAAGACGTAGACGTCGGCCGTTTCCGCTCGCGCCACGTGGAGCTGGTGTTGAACTTGTAGTTGGTAGTGCTCGGGCAGACGGCCATCAGCCACCGTCTTCCACAGTGTCGATTCGCGGCCCCTGAACGGTACTTTAATTTCGACGATTCGATCGCCGGCCAAGGTCACCCCATCCAGCGAAGCCGAGTACTCGCCGTCGACCAGCACCAGCGGCTGCATCACGTGGCCGGTCAGCGCCTCGTACGCGGCCCGAGCCTGTGGCTCGAGTTGCGTGCCGTGCAACATCGCCGGCGTGACCTCCGGCTCGACCAGCTCCACCTTGATCTGCCAGAGCTGATACGCCGTCATGAACGGAGACAGCCCAAGCACCGCGGCCGTTTCACTCGCGTTACGGTGGGTGCGCCGGTGCGCGTGCCACTCGGCGCTCCCTTGGACCAGCTTGAGGATCGTGCTCATTACGCGGCCCTCCGGCTCTTCTCGAGCGAAGTAATGGCGCGGCTCGCCGCGTGACTGCTGAGCTCGGTCAGCGCCGCAACGCCAAAGAAGTCGAGCACTTTCCCGAGGTCGCTCCCGGTTTCGTCGATCAGCCGCTCGACGTAGCGCAACTGCGCCTGCGTGATGCGCGGTCCGCTGATTTGGGCGACGGGCGCCTTGGGTGGCGTCGACTTGACCTCGTCAGCTGGCGTGTCGCCGTCAGGAAGGTCTTCCCCGGCGTAGAGATAGAGCCCGAGTCCGTGCAGCGCGATGCACTTCACAAGCGCTCTCTGCATTGCGGTATTGATGGCGAAGGCATCCGGGTTGGCGATCGCCCGGTTCCGGTGGTCCATCACCGGCAGTTGCATCGTTCTCGACTGCCCAAAGGCGGTGACCGTGCAGAACACCATTGCGGTGCCATCGACAAGCGTCAGGTGCGGAGATCCGTTGCAATCCCGGTATTCCCAGGTTGCGGTGGGATCGACGCGGAGCAGTTGATCCACCGCCCAGGCCCACGGGAGATACGACAAGCCTTGCTTTTTCTCCACGTGCTCGTTGACGTTGATAGCGGCCATGCGGATGAAGCTGCTGCTATTGCTGGTTGCGTTCATGGTGGAAACTCCTTGTGTAGAAGTTGAATGCAGCGCGCCCTGGAGACCGTCTTCGACGGCCCGCCAGGGCGCGTGGAAGGCGACGAGGTGCGTCGCGAAGAGGTACGGCTAGATCAAGCCCCTTTCGGCAAAGCTCACCGAAGCAGCGCCTGCGACAACGAAATGATCGAGCGTGCGGATGTCGACCAGGGCCAGCGCCTGCTTGAGCGATTGCGTGAGCAGCTCGTCGGCGCGGCTGGGCTCGGCGATCCCGCTCGGATGGTTATGAGCGAAGATCACCGCGGCGGCGTTATGCGCGAGGGCGGCCTTGACGACTTCGCGCGGGTAGACCGAGGTCTGGGCGAGCGTGCCGCGGAACAGCTCCTCGCGGCGATGACTCGGTGCTGGCTGTCGAGGAACACGCACACGAACACTTCGTGGGGTCGGTCGTGCAGCAGCAGCCGCAGGTAATCGCGTACCGCTTCCGGGGAAGCGAGCGCGGTGGTATTGCGAATTCGTCCGTCCAGGATCTTCAGGGCGCGGCGGATGGTCTGGTCGTGTGTCATGGGTTCTCCAGTGCGTCGTAGAAATGAAAAAGCCACGGGGATGAGCCGTGGCCGGAGTTCAATGCGTAATAAATCTGTTCAGGCGGCCATCGATTCCCGTTCGGGCGGCTGCGCGAGCTTGAGGAGGTAATCGGCAGCGCGCTGAGCCTGTGCCGCAGCGGTGAAGATTGCTCGGCTGTCGCTGCGCAGCACCTTCAACCAGCTCTGCAGATAACTCGCGTGTCGCAACTCGCCGTCAATCCGGCAGTGCGCGCAGAGGTACGCCGCGCCCATCTCGGCGTGAGCTCCTCGGCTGCGTAGCTCGCATCACCGAAGCGACCGTTGAGGTCACGGTGGCAGCGGTCCGGATGCCCGGACCAGTGGGTGAGCTCATGCAACGCGACGCTGTAATAATTCGACGCGGTGGCGAAGGCGGCGAGCGCTGGCAGGTGTATTTCATCGCTCGCGGGCTGATAGAACGCTCGCGCACCTCCCATCCGGAACCGTGCCCCCGACATCAAAAGCAGCCCTTCGGCCTTCGCTTCCGGGTCCCAGGTCGGCACGGACGCCTGAACGTATTGCGGTGGCAGCCCATCGATCTGAGCGACGTTGAAGACCGTGTACGCGCGCAGCAGCGGATAGACCTTGCCTCGCCGTTCCGGCGGGTCATCGTCTGATTCGGGGAACGCGTCCGCGACCACACCGATCTGGCGCAGGCGCCAGAAGACGACGGGAGTGCCCTACTCACCCTTGCGGACGTGTGCGCCGAGCTCGAGGGCTTGACGGAACGTCAGCCAGCGATTGATGCCGTATCCGTGCCTTTCTCCTTCCAGGGAAAGCAGAGCGAAGTTGATCCCGCGGTACGGTCGGCGGCTCTGCGCGTTCATCGGCATCGCGTCGGGAATCGAGGACCACGGCCGTACCCAGGGCGGGGTGTCACGTTCCAGCGCGGCAACGATGCGTGCCGTAGTTTCGGCATACAGATCGGTATTCATGATGTCGCCCCCAGGCGTGGATCGCGAGCACGCAGTGCGCCGGGATGCCATTGGTTGCGGCGGATGTAGCCGTACATACGCTGCTGCCAGCGCACGTAGATCGCGCTGAAGCAACCACTGACGATCGCTGCCATCGCGCCGTCAGCGGATCCGCCGTGGATCCACAGGCCGGAGCCGATCACGATCAAGTGGATCAGGAACGGGCTGCCCATCAGCTTCGCCTTGGCCACCGGCTTCACGTCGGCGAGGATTAGCCAGAGTCCAATGAAGACGATCACGCCCCAGGTGATCATGGCTGGATCCTCCCGACGATGAAGTGCTGCAGGAGCGCGACGAGGCTACCTACGACGTAGATCGCCGCGGTGAGCAGCGCGCCGAAGGTGACGATCGCTGCGTAAACGCCGGCGAGTTGCAGCCCGGCTGCGATCAGGCTGGTTGCCGCGAGCCAGAGGGAGCGCGGCGCAGTTGCCAACAAAGTGCGCGTTGGAATGTTCATGACGGCCGCCGCAGTGCACGACGCGCAGGACGACGGGTGTGCCGGTGCAACTGCAACTGCACGGCATTCACGCGATTGCTGACGAGATTCTGCGAAATGCGAAACGCCAGCCCGAGCTCGCGCCGCACCAGCGCGTTGCCGACGTCGCGAATTGAAAGAGTTCTGAGTAGCCACATGCCGTTCTCCTGAAGTAGTGAGCGATATGCTCACCAGAGAACGCTTGCCCGCGCGCAGCGCGAAGCACTCAGCTCAAAGCATGCGGGATTTAGGATCCCTATCCGTACGCGAAACGGAAAAGGGAAGCCGGGTGGGGTCGTACGAAAACCAGGGGATGAGGATCGGTGTCGCGCTTGTTCAATAAAAAATCCGAGACGCCTCCAAAAATATATGCAGAAGAAATGAGAAGAACTTTCCGGAGAACCGGCCGCTCTCGCGCAATCCAACCTCGTGCAGAGTTCGCCGTTCTCAGCCCGAAGTATTCAGTACGATCAGGAACAAGCTCCGCCGCGAGCCCCTCGGCGCGAAGTACTCAGTAGTTAGAGCTGAGTATTTCGGATAATCGGATCAGTGGTTGTCGCCCGATCGATATTTCGGAGACGACGATGCAGCAGGTAGTTCGAGGTATCGTTCCTCGAGCCGATGCCGCAACTGTTCCGCGAATTCAATTTCCGCGTCGCTCGCGAACTTCGGCGGCGGTTCCGCGCTTGTGTCGGGATGGGGCAACTTGAGCACGACAGCGCTCGTGCATAAGCCGTGCCCGCTACGAATGGGCCGGCAAATCAAGGCGATGCCGACGATGCGACGCTCCACCCAGCGCGGTCGATGTCAAAAATTGCGACAACGCGGCATGGGCCTCAAGCGGTTTCCGAGACGCGCCTTTGAGCGACTTTCGCTTCGTTGACACGAAGACCACTTCGTCCTGTCGCGACGAGCCTCCTGACAGATTGCCAGTCAGGAATTCTTACGGTTACGGACGCGCAAAGTGAATGGCCGGATCTAAGATCCTGATTCTTTGGCCTGGTCCGCTTATGGCACGTACGATGCTCTCGCTTTGCTTTTAGGAAAAGGCGAAGCACGGGCCTTGGTTCATAGACCGACCTCCTAGAGGGTCCCCGTAAATCGAGCCTCGTCGAAATCCGATTCGCGAGCCGTGAAATCCATTTCGCGACGGGTTTAGGCGGTTTGGTCTGATACCGCTTGCGGCAAGGCGCCGCGCACTCACAATCGACCATCGTTTGCTGCTCGCAGTCCCCGGCCCCGGAACGGCCGGCAAAGTCTTTGTACGAGGGGTGGAATACGTAATTCCGCCCAGGTGGCATCGGTAGACATTCGGAAGAACTGTGCACGAAGGTCGAGGTTCCGCTCGCCTGCGTATATTCGCGGACGTGTCTGATTGAGTACTCAACCAGAAGGGGGGTGCAATGATTTCGAACACGAGGAGTTCCCGATTTGGTCTTTCTGTTTCGACGATCTTGGGCGTGGTCTTGCTGTTCGGGATCGGTTTGTTCGGAGCTGTGCGTGCCCCAGCCAAGGGCGTAGCCAATCCAACGGTCATTGTGTCCACGTTCGTCCCGGGCCCATTGGCCAATCCACGCGGACTCAAGTTCGGACCGGACGGGAATCTCTACGTCGCCGAGGGCGGCCTTCCGGTTCCCCCGATAACGGCCGCCCCAGCCGGCCTCGGTGGAAATTGCTCGGCCGGTGCCAACGGACCCGGGGATTACTTCGGAAGTCCGACCGGGTCGCGCATCCTGAAGGTCGATACCCAGGGGAACGTCGAGACGTTTGTCGACAACTTGCCGTCGAGCGAGGCGGGGGGTCTTGCCAGCGGCGTTGCGGACATTGCATTCGTCGGTGACACGATGTACGCCATCCTTGCCGGAGCCGGATGCTCGCACGGCGTACCCGGCACGCCCAATGGCGTCCTACGGATCAATCCCGACGGCCCTCCGACGATGATCGCCAATCTCAGTGCGTTTCAGCAAGCAAATCCGGTCGCCAATCCTACAGACGCGATCACCGGGGATTTCGAGCCGGATGGTACTTGGTACAGCATGATCTCGGTGCGCGGCGCTCTCTATGCTGTCGAGCCGAACCATGGCGAGCTGGATCAAATCACGACCGACGGCAAAATCACACGGGTTATGATATCTCGGCATCACAGGGACACGTAGTGCCGACCGTAGTGGCCTACCACGGCAACTTCTATGTAAGCAATCTGGGCCAATTCGATCCTGACCAACTCAACACGCAGAGCGTTTTCAAGATCACGCCGAGTGGCGAGTTGAAGGTCGTCGCCACCGGCTTGAGCAAGGTGCTCGGTTTGGCTTTCGACGGGCGCAATCGCATGTATGTGCTGGAAACGTCCTATTCGACGAGCGACCCGGGCCCCGAACCATTCACGGGCCGCCTCATTCGCATATTGCCGAACGGCCAGCAAGAAATCCTGATCGATAGCGGTGGCCCTCTGTTCTTCCCTACCGGTATGACCTTTGGACCCGACGGCGCGCTGTACATTTCCAATATTGGTTTCGGTCCGCCCACTGGTGAGATTCTCAAGGTTGAGATCACGGACTGATGCCGAGACAAGTCGAGCGTGCCTTCGAATGATCTCGTAGGAGCTGTTCGGCTCATCGATTCACCTAGCCCTTAGATTAACTGCCGCCACCGATTTTCCGGTGGCGGCAGCGACTTCACGGCTTCAGGAAAAGTCGTCTCGTGCGGTATTAGGTGCTGGCGAGATGCATGGATGTCCGCTCCTGCCCGAACCGAGAGGTGCGTCGTACTTGCAGAGCGCTGGATTCATCGAGGTCCGTCGCCATTTCCTCCCTCCGATGGTAGATTTGCTGCATTACCGGACGCTATTTTTGAATAGCCCATGCCCTCCGACGACAAGAACGTGCTTGGTGGCACGCTCTCGCCTTGCTCGATGTCACCCCGGACCGGGTTCTACCGCGACGGCTGCTGCAACACCGGTCCCGAAGACCGCGGGCTGCACGTCGTCTGCGTGCAGGTGACCGAGGAATTTCTCGCTTTCGCGCGCGGGCGCGGAAATGACCTCATCACGCCGGCGCCGGGATTCGGGTTTCCCGGTCTCCAGCCGGGCGATCGATGGTGCGTGTGCGCCGCCACCTGGCGCGAAGCGTTCGCAGCCGGTGTCGCAGCACCCGTCGTGCTCACGGCGACGCACGAGGAAACGCTCGCCGTGATTCCGCTCGATGCGCTAAAGCAGCACGCGCTTGACCTCCAGTAGCAACGATCCGCACCGGCGACGTTCGACGCGAAAGCGAACGCCCGGCCCCTCTTCAAACACTCAGTATTGGCGCAAGTACCTAGGGGATCACGTCGGACACGTGCAATCACTCGTGTCCTTCGCCTTCGCCGCCGAGCGGGTCTGCCACTGCATCTTCGCTGGGGCGTCCGTGCCGCCGTGCTTGAGAGCCTGAACGCAATCTACGACCCAGCCATAGCAGGCACCAGGTCTTCCCCGTAGCCGGACACGGGTGCGTTCTTCGAACGCCTCTGTCGTCGCAACGGTATCGCGTTTGATCAGGAACAGGCTGGCACGCGAGCGCCACATCGAGTTTTCGGAATCGACGGCGATGTCACTACACGGGTTCCCTGCTGTCGAAATAATTCCGCCTAGGGGGTCGCGGATTCGTTCAATTGGGCTTCCCTGAAGGCACCACCCGGTAGGCGTCGCGCAGGCCGGCGTTCTCGACGAACCGCTGCACCATCCCCGATGCCTTGGCCTCTTCAAGGAATTCGCTGAAATAGGCGAGCCATCCGGCGTGCTCCTTCGGAACCGCCATGGCTTGGATGTTCGCCCCGTAGCGGTCCTCCAGCACGCGTGAGCCGGGCAACTTGGGGAAATAGTTTAGAAGCGTTGGGCGGGCTGATGCCATTACGTCTGCTTGCCCGGTGCGCAGCAGGTCGAAAGTAGGGTCCGGGGCCTCGGCGTACACCAGATTGGCGTGCTTCAGTATTGGGCTCAGAGCCAAGGTCGAGAGATGATTGCGCACAACCGCGATGCGAACCCCAGGCTGGTCCGCGTCGGCGACGCTGCGGATTGAGGATGCAGCGGGCACCAGATAAGTGTAGTCCTGTTGAACCACTGGGGGCGAGAAGCCTAACTCCGCAGTCCGAGATGGCGTGATAGCTATAAGTGCTGTATCGCACATGCCAGCCTTGAGGCATTCCACAACCGCGTCAGGAGTCGGATATCCGGCCAATAGGACCTCAACCCCGAGGCGTGCTGCAAGCGCGCGACCAATCTCTACAGCTACAACGCCGGGCCCATTCCCCAGTAGCTCACCGGTTACGGGATTTTTGGTGTACTGCGGGAGGAACAGCGCGAGCCGAACTTTGCCAACACGCACAAGGTCGGCCACACGCGGGTCGGGAACCGGCTGCGCTTCGGCGATTGAACCGGAAAACTGAGCGAACGCGAGAAATAGGCCAAAGCCGAATGCGGGGAATATAGTCCGACGCGTTTTCATGATTGTCTCCAATAAATTGAATGAACAAATGATTTCTTGCGAGCAGCTTCGCAATTCAGTTCGAGGTCCGTGACCACAAGCTAATTCAGTTCGAGGTCCGTGACCACAACTATATTTGTGGCCAGGATGTTGGAAGCGGCGCAGAATGAGGAACGCAAAGCCGAGTGACGATTCTCGATCCTATAGCACGCGCGACGGTCGTGCACGCGCATCGGCACAGCGAATGTAACCGGCGAGCACTTCGCTACTCTTGTGACCGGTGATGTTCTTGATTTCGTGAAGCGGCATCCCTGCCAAAGCAGCCGCAGTCACGTACCCTGCGCGCAAGCTGTGGCCGCCGTAGTTTCGAGCATCGCGCCCCGCGTAATCTGCCAGCCGCTGCACTATCGTGGTGACCGCCGCAGGCCGCAGCGCATGCGGCAGCACGGTACCGTATCGGCTTATCCGCCGAAAGGTGACGCCTTCGGTGACTTTGGTCTTTCTGAGCCAGCTGCCGAGCGCCGCCACCGGACAGCGACTCCGCCTGCCGCGCGCGACGAATACCGCGCGGCCGCGCGCTGCCTGGTCGGTCTTGCTGCGCCGAATCGTGATTTCCATCCCGGCGCGGTTGAACGTGACATCCCTCACCAGCAGCGCGCCAATTCGCCGCGCCGAAACGCACCGGCAAAACCGACCAGCATCAGCGCACGGTTGCGAGCGGCCGTGCCGTGCCAATCGCCAACGATAATCACAACTCCCTGGCCATGCTGCTGACGTGTTATTAGCGGAGTTTGATCTTGCAAATGATCGGGTGGACTTGAGCCTAACCGAAGAATCCATCCTTGAAGCCGAGGTGGTTGAAGCGTAGGCGACTGCGCACGCTCCAGAAGCCGGCTCGGTCTATCTCGTGGTACGGGGTGCGCAGAACTCGGTACTCAGCACCGAATAGGCCGATAGTTTCATTAACGCCGACTCCCCAGAGCGGTCCTACGGCATGATTGCGAGCTTCGGCTTATCTACGCAGCGGCATGGCGCTCGAAATCATCCTCGTGCTTTCCGCATTGGCTTCCTGCGGCCTCCTTTTCCTTGTGTTGTTCGAGCCCGGCCTCAGCTACCACGTCGAAATGCCGGTCACTCCGCCGAATGCGAGCGAATTGCTGCGCATCCTTGGTGCGATCACAGACTCGGAGGTTCATGCCACCCAGGCTGTTGAAGTGCTCACTGACGGCGAATTCTTTTACGAATCGGAGCTCGACGCCATACGCACGGCGACACAATCGGTTCACATTGAAGCATTCATCTTTCACCCTAGCGAGATCGCTGACCGATTTCTGACGACTTTGACCGAGCGAGCGCCAGGCCGGTGTCGCTGTGCGAGTCGTTGTCGATGCGATCGGAAGCTTTTCAACGCCCGACCGCTACTTTGCGCCGCTTCGTGCCGCCGGCGGGCACGTCACGTGGTATCAGCCAATCAGGTGGTACACACTGAAACGGTTCAACAATCGCACTCATCGCGAGATCATCGTGGTGGATGGCACGATAGGCTTCGTCGGAGGAGCAGGCATCGCCTCCCATTGGTTCGGACCCAAACAAGGCGAGAAGCCGTGGCGCGACACCATGCTTCGCATCACGGGCGACCTGGTCGGCGGCCTGCAAACGGCCTTTGCCGAAAATTGGCTCGAATCGACCAGTCAAATTCTCGCCGATGCATCGGTCTTTCCGAAGGTTCGGTGCGCTGCCAAGAGAGGGCGGGGTTGGTCGTCATCGGCACGCCGTCTCCTGCGCGCTCGTCGCCGGCGCGAGTCCTGTTCCAGGTAGTTCTCGCTGCCGCGCGTCAATCCATCGACATCAATTCTCCGTACTTTTTGCCGGATCCCAGTGCGCGCCGAGAACTGATTGCAGCAGCGGGTCGCGGGGTGCGGGTCCGCATCATTACGCCAGGACGTGCCAACAACCACCCCATCGCGCGGCGGGCGAGCCGCCGGCGCTACGGCGAACTGCTGAAGGCCGGAGTGGAAATCTACGAGTTCCAGCCCCGGATGATCCATGCCAAGATTCTCGTCGCGGACGGTCTGTGGTCCGTCGTGGGGTCGACGAACTTCGATAGCCGATCATTCGATCTCAACGATGAAGTGAATGTGGTCGTAATGGATCGCGAGGTCGCCACCCGACTCAACGTTGACTTTGAGCGTGATCGCGTGGTGAGCCGGCTGGTCACGTACACGGAATGGAAAACGCGGCCCTTCGGCGAAAGAGCGCTGGCGCTGTTGGGACTATTCCTAGAACGTCAGGAATGAACAGCGCGGCGACACATCGCGCCAAGCGAACGCGGTAATGCTGGAACGGCAGCCGCATATCGCCGACTGCATGCGCAGCAACCACCGTTGTCATAGTCGTTCTCCTCACAAGATACTGCGATCACGTGCGCCGGGTAATCCACACGGTGGGCACGCCGATCACGCCGGCATCCTTCATGACGGCCCCAGCTCATTGGAGTTGGCGAATACTTTCGCAGCCTCGAGGTTGTCAAAGTCGTGGCATGCCGTGACGTCATTGCCATCCTCAACATCGCGGTATACGGCGTGTCCCTGAGCTCTCAGTTTTACCCGCGTCGGCTCGAAACCGTCGTAGCCTTTGCGCCACGCTGCGTAGTCATGCACCTTGTGTCTCACGAACAGGCGAACCATTGGTCGTTCTCCTTCCAGAAGGGACGGTCGCAATACACGCGTCGTACCCAATACTGCATCCGCGAATCCCGGGCTCCGCACGAAGCCCAGTGCCTTCTACGGAGTCCTTCGCGCGTCGACGAAGCGCCGAGTGCTTCGTACCTTGAACCAGGTGCCTCGAGCGAAGCGCTGAGCGCGTTCGAGCGAGGTGCCGTTGAAGAGCGGGAGAACCGATCCTCTTCGTGCGTCGCATGACTGTCTATTACTGCCCGACGTAAAATGGCATCAGCGCCGGCCCACCCTGGCAGGGCTAATACTGGAGACGCAAGTGCGAGACCTTACTGTAACCGTTCCGGAACTGGTAGCCGTTGCATTAACGCGCGGTCTGGCGGGTGTGGGGATTGGCTTGTTAGCGTCCGGGTATCTGACGCCGAGTGAGCGACGGATTTTAGGCTGGAGTCTGTTGGGACTGGGCGTGCTCAGCACCATACCGCTCGGCATGCGCATCTTGCCGCGGGTGATCGGCAGGCACACCGGGGATCAGTAGGTCGTCGTCGTACCGCGCTTCGTACGAAGACCTTGCCACGATCTATAGCAGCACGAAGAACTCTGTCCCACTATGGCGCGAACGTTGACCGTGTCGTTCCGTCTGACCGGCGTCGTTGCGGACATCGACGACACCACGCCCAACGAGCTTGGACATCCCGCCCGGGTGCTTATCGTCGAATGCGGTGACGATCTTGCGCGGATCGTGATCCCGGCAAGTGTATGGCCGCCGGAGAAACGCGAGCTTCTCGCCGTGGACCGGCCAGTTGCGGTGACAGGCGAGAGCGATGTCGATCCGTTCGGCCAGGATGCACGAGCCGTCGCAACCTCGCTGCAACTTCTGGACAGCTACCACTAACGTATTTCGAACGCCGCGCTGGATCGACGCACTTCGAGCGTCGTTGGACGTACCCCTTCCGAGAGTTCGTAAGACTCCTCGATAGCGAGGGTTCGATGGCCGCGGTCGAGACGTTGCCATAGCCGACGATTGATCCGCCGTACGAGCCGAATGCGACAGTAGAGAGGATGAGCAGCGCTGAAGCCACGTGGCGTTCTTGCTGACGTTGTGTCCGGATGGGGAGCAGGGTTCGTTCGATGCCGAATTCCTCTTCAGGCTGCTGCCCGAGCCTTGACGACAAACAGGTCGAACTCGCGCAACGCATTGCCGGTGATCCAGCCAACGCCCGTCTTGAGCTTCTCTTCGTTCAGGCCGGCGACGATCCACCTAGCAAGGTCGATGATCGGCCGATACATCTCCGGCTTGGTATAGACGTATCGCGATCACATCCGCCGTCGCCGACTAGGTCATCTTGCGTGGCGTGCTTCGGAAGACGGGGATGGCATCGTGAAGCCATCCCCACTCCAAGAACGACGGGATAGCACCACATCGGGCTTGATGAGTGGGAAGCCGACGTCGATCATGAAACGGCAGCAGGTCAGGTCGCTGCGGTAACCCCAGCCATCAGCGCGGCGTGGACCGCCCATACGTCCTGCAACTGCCGCCCGTTGGTCACGAACTCAAGCGGACTTCCATTGTGCTCCGAGTTGCAGAATGCGGTGTAATCCCTTGCAACCTTGACGATCATGTCGAGCTCGTGAGCTTTCCGTTCGTCACAAGTCCATTGAAATCGCCGGATCGTGCGAGAAAGGCATGCATCTGACCGCCACTGCTGAGCAGAATGTGCTTCCTTGCAGCCCCATTCCACCCAATCTTGACGTCCCATGCCGGGTCGGCAAACCGGCGATATCGTCGAAAATGCCTTTGATGCTGTTGATCTCCTTCGTCGCATTCTGTGCTCTGTTGCCAGCGTACTTTACCTTTGTCCACAGTTGATTCCAGAGCTTCGTCCGAACCTGTTGAGTCCCGGGCCGGTAGAGCGCCACGTTGGCCGCGTCGCACACCTGGGTCACCTTTGATCGGAACTTCCGCTTGTTCTCCTCGTGCTGAACGTAATTTCCGTCAGCAGGCTTTGTTGCATCGTTGAATACCAGCTTGCGCATCTCGTAATACTTCTGGCGCATCTCAGCCAGACGTTCGACTCTAATATTTCCCACACTACTCATCGAACCAATCCACGAAAATAGCTTGCGGTGGTTTTCGACAGCGGGCCAACCGGTTATCGCTTGAAATCGCGGAAACCCGCTGCGCGCGCCAGACGGCCTTCACCTCTTCGCGGCTGCGCTCGTAGACGACCTCGCGCCCCATCGCGTTGCCGACGTAGGCCGAGCCATTCCGTGTCGGCACCAAGTTGCATCGCACGTTGTGGACACCTTCCCCGAGCACAATCTCAATCCCGTCGAGGCGTTTATTCAGGACGACGACATCCAGCGTCTGGCCGCTGGCCGTGACGCGTACCTTGATTTTCTCATCGTTCATGTGACGATCCGTCTCCGCGACGCAAATCGTAGTGTAGTCGCCGATCGCCGGAAAGCGAGCTAAGGCGGCCGGTCTGTGTTCTCCGACAACCGCGTGACTACCTGCGTCGCTCGTCGTATGCGCGGTTGGTACTCGGGACTGAGTGATTCGAACGCCGCACAAGGACGCAGTGCTTCCGCGACGGAGTTCGAACGTCGTGCTTCGTACCTGGTGCGGCGTATGCAACGTCGCCGATAGCGGTCACTCGACGGCGGAGATCGACCCGTTGCTGCCTGTCGCGCGCTGGAGATGCGGACGTTCGCAGACTTCGCTGAACCGCCGAGTTACGGCAAGCCGGCCTTTCGCCAGGCGGGAAGGTATTTGGTCTGGAGAAATTGGCACCAGACCTCGGAGACGCACTCCCGCGCCGAAAGCGTTCGCGCTTTCAGATCGGGAAATCTCCGCCGCGCTTCCGCCGCTGCGGCGCTTGCCCTGTCTACGTCGCCTTGTTCAGCGTAGGCGACCGCCAGAAGCGAGTAGCCGTCGTCCAATCCCGTGCTGGTGTCTATGGACTTCTGCGCCCACGCAGCGGCGGAGCCGTAGTCCCCGAGCATGAAATAGCTCACTCCCAGGTTTAGAAAGATCGTGTCGAATCCCTTGGGGTACAACGCGAGCGCCTTGTTCAACAGCTCGATCGCCTTGGCGGGTTGGGCGAGATGGTAGTAGAGGACTGCGAGGTCGTTGTAGGCGCCGGGATTGCGGGGATCCAGCGTGACGCGCTTCTCTTCGTTGCGCAGCGCGGCTGCGGTGTCGCTTTGGAACCACGCATGCATTACCAGCGCACCGTAGACGTCCGGGTTGTCCGGATCCATCGTTTTGGCCTTGATTGCCAGCGCGCCGCCTTCCGCGATGAGTTTCTCCCGCACGTCGTCTTTGAGTACACCACCAAAATTAAATGCCTGAAGCAACAACGTCTCAGCCAACCCGACCGTCGCAGTGGCGTTGCCGGGATCGGCAACCAACGCCTGACGCAGCATCGCTTCGACCGCCTTCCAGTTCTGCAGTGACTGTGGATTCAGCGCCAGCGCGTCAGCGCGCAGAATCAAGTCCGCCACCTTGGCGCCACTCTTGCGGGTTTGGCTTTCGCGCGCCGCCAGAATCACCATCTGGTTGCCGATGCTGTTGCCGATGCGCGCGGTCACCTGGTCCTGCAGCGCGAACAGGTCGGCGAGATCGCCTTCGAAGGTCTCCGTCCACTTCTGCGCGCCGGACTGTGTATCGGCCAGCTGCGCGTTGATGCGCAGCTTGTTGCCATTAGCGAGCACGCTGCCTTGCAGCACGAAGCGCACGCCCAAGTCCAGCCCAATTTGCTTTACCGGCGCGGCCTTGTCACGGTACGTGACGGCACTGCTGACCGGCACGATGAACGCATCGCGGATGCGAGAAAGATCCGCGGTGATGCTGCTCGTCAAGCCGTCGGCGATGTAGGCCTTTTGCGGGTCGCCGGTCTGATTCGTGAAGGGCAGCACAACGATCGACAGCGGCCCTGCGTCAGCCGGCAAGTTGCTGGTCACCGTGGCTGGCGCCACGCCATCGCGAACGGTTCGGTAGGTGTTCCAGTATCCGACCAGGCCGCTGAACACTGCGCCCACAGCGGCGATGGCGACGATAGGGCGTCGCAGGCGCTTCAGTCTCGCGAGCAGTCGAGAGTGCGCAGACTTGGCCCGGTTCGTCGTCTGTCCCTGCAACGATGCGTCTCGGCTCACTGGCTTCGCTCAATTGTCACCGATCATTGACTGGCGTCGGAAGCCGAACATCAGTCTACCAAAGCCCGTTGGCGTCGCCGAAGAGGACCGAATCAAAGTCTGGTTTGGTTACCTTGACCAACTGCCATCGAAGACAGCGCTGTCGAACGACCGCTATCGGCGACATTGCGCTACGGCCGGTGTTGTTAAGGGTTGTGTGATGCCTGCCCTTACGCGCCGGCGTGCGCGCTGATCCTGCCTTCGCGGGCAGGCGTCGCACAACCCTTAACAACAGCGGACGGATGCCAAGTCGCTGATAGCGGTCATTGCGGCGGGTCAATCGTGAAGGAGGACCGCACGCTCCGCAGCGCGTAGCAACAAACATGCGTCTCAGTCCGCCAGCCGCATCTTGCGCAGGAATGCTTCCCACCGTGGATCGGCGTGGAGAGAACGAAGTAATGGGTCGGATTTCATGTCCGTGACTCCGGGATCGCGCTGGTCATACGCCCGCTCGAGCCACTGGAAAGCGAGCTCCAACTCGTTGCGCGCGGCATACACCGTCGCGACCTGATAAGCCGCCTCCGGGTGTTTGGCGATCAGCGCCTGCAGTGCAGCGTCGGATTCAGCGCGGTGGCCTTCGGCATGATGAATGATCGCAAGCACCCACAGGCGCATCCATTCTTCCGGCTCGCGCAGCGCTTCAGCGAGCGCCTCGTGCGCCCCGGCCCTGCGCCAACAGGTTGAGCGAAAGCTTTCCGTGCACGCCGGCGCGTTGCGGCGCGAGTTCGAGCGCCTTCCGATATGCCACCTCTGCTTCGGCGAAGCGACCGACCAGGCGCAGCGTGTTAGCGAGGTTGGAATGGGCCGCTGGACGTAACGGATCCTGCTCGAGCGCCTGGCGATAGAGTCCGAGCGCCTCCTCGAGGCGACCTTGGGTCATGGCGAGCGCGCCGGCAACGTTGACCACGCGGGCATTGCCCGGCGCCAGCTCCAGCGCCCGACGATAGGACGCCTCCGCTCCAGCGCCAATCCCAGTCGGCGTTGACCTGTATCCATCCCCTCTGCGCGTGCGCCTCCGCGAGATCAGGCTCCAGCGCCAGCGCACGCGCCACCGCATCGCGCGCCGCGCGCATAGCCTTCCGCGACAGGGACCCAACCCTGTCCAGCTTCAGCCGAATAGGCACCTGCCAACTCGGTCCACGCGAGGGCGAACTCCGGATCCAGCTCCAGCGCCTGCTTCAGGTAGCCGATCGCCTTTGCCGTGTCGTCGCGATTGCTTCGTTGGGCGAGGTAACGTGCTTGCAGGAAGAGCCGATGCGCCTCGGGGTCGGTCGCCCGACCCTTCGCCGCGGCCGCGACCTGGGCCGTCACCTCCTGGCTGGCCTTGGCGTCGGTCGCTCCGCCGAGCAGCCTCGTGCGCAGTTCCTGCACCACCGACTGCGCGATGTCGTCCTGCACGGCGAAAATGTCGTCGAAGGTCCGATCGTAGGTCTCCGACCACAGGTGGTAGCCGTCCGCGACGTTCACCAGCTGCACGGCAATCCGCATCCGGCTACCCGCTTTGCGCACGCTGCCTTCGAGCACCGTCGTGACGTTGAGCTTGCGCCCGATCACCGCGATGTCGTCGTTCTTGCCCTTGAACTGGAACGCATGACGTACGCGCGGCCACGCGCAACCCGCGGATCTTCGCCAGCACGTTCAGCAGCTCATCGGCGAGGCCGTCCGAGAAGTACTCGTCTTCCGCGCTGCTGCTGCGGTTGACGAAGGGCAGCACCGCGATCGACGGTGGTTCCTGCTTTGGAACTGCGACTGCAACCGCGGCTGTAGTTGACGCAACAGCGCGCGCTGACGTAACCGCTGCCGGCGCAGCGCCGCCCGACAGCAGTCGCTGCACGTGCTCGGCAAACGCGGCTGACGATCGACCGTCGGGCAGGTGGGTCCACTGCACGTCGCGGAATTTCTCCGGCACGCGGGCGTTGACGTCGACCGTCGCGTCAATGACCACCGGCAGCAGGAACGCTTTGCCGTCCGCCATGTCCAGTGTGCGGTTCACCGCCAGATTCCATTCGCGACGGAAGTAACCTTCTTCGCGAGCCTGCGTGTTGGCCGAAATGATCGGCACGAACAACGCGCAGTCCTTGATCTGGCGACGGATCGACGCATCCCACGCGTCGCCCCCGCGCAGCGCGCTCTGGTCGAACCACACCTCGACACTCATCGCCTGCAGCGCGTCACAGATATGCCGCGCGGCTTCGGCATCTTGCGACGCGTAGCTCAGAAACACGGCTTTGGGGGAACTGCTCACGTACGGGCTAATCGGGACGGTGCACTGCGACCCAGGGAGGCCAGGGCTGCCGTGGCCCTGGACCAGGGCCGCGCCGATTGTCACCCAGTTCGCCTCGGACGCAAAATCATCGACGGCGGGAGATGCCGGTCGATCGGATAACGAGCACGGGTGCAGCAATGCGAAGGGCCGCTTTCCGGGCGCTGCTACGGCTGCTCCGGGGTCGACAACAGCCATTTGCCGAGGGCGTGGCGCGGAATCATCGCCGTCCTGCGAGCAGCGATGCTCTCGCTACTGTCGCCTGCCAATCGAGCCGCTCGTATCGACTGGTCGCGCATCTCGAGGGCTCGACCTCGATCTCACCACAGAGTCGACGCGCAACGACTTCGTATCGAATCCCTCGGACTCCGGACGAAGAACTGGGCACCAAGAGCCGCGCCCCGCACTAATTCCCCGCGCGACGAACGTTGTGCTGAGTACGACGTCTTCGCTCTGAGAAGCGTCCCGTGACGACCGCGCCTGCTGCCGCGGCTAGGCGGGGTGGGTAAACCAAATCATCGGCGCCCCAACGACCCCTGCGGTCTGCATCGCCGACTTGAGCTCGAAGGAGTGGACAAATGTCCGCGCCGCCTCGAGGCTGTCAAAGTCGTGGCACGCTGTGACATCGTTCCCATCGTCGACATCGCGGAACACATCGTGGCCGCGCGCGCCGAGCTTGATCCGAGTGGCCTCGAAGTCGTCGTAGCCTTTGCGCCATTCAGCGTAATCCCGGACTTTGTGTCGGATGAACAGTCGGACCATGGCGAAAGCCCTAATTTTGATTGATCTATCCAGGCAGGACCAGACGTTTTTCCATCGCGGCCACGTGCCTCGCTGACCTACTGCTTTTCGTTTGCAGGTCCTCCGTTCGATTTGCCTGCCCGGTCGTCGGACTCACCGCGGCTTTCGTTCGCCGGAGCCGCCTTGCCGCGATTCTCGTTCGCCGGAGCCGCCTTGCCGCGATTCTCGTTCGCCGGAGCCGCCTTGCCGCGATTCTCGTTCGCCGGGGCCGCCTTGCCACGATTCTCGTTCGCCTGGGTCACGTTGCCACGATTCTCGTTCGCCGGAGCCGCCTTGCCGCGATTCTCGTTCGCCGGAGCCGCCTTGCCACGATTCTCGTTAGCCTGGGTCACATTGCTGCGATTGACATTGCTGCGGTTCTCCGTTGTTGCTCGGCCGGGTTCTGTCTTAGCGCGCTCACTTGCGCGCTGCGCCCACTGGCTCCGTTGTTCATAGAAAGGTTTGCCTCGGTAGTACCGATCCCAGTAGTTGCCGAGCGAGAACGTCACCCTGGGCAACGAGAGACGGGGGCCATTCCCGAGGATCGGGACTCGCCGATTTTGATACGGATAGGCGAGATCTCCGGCGTACGCCCACCCGCGGTTGCTGCCCAAGTTCACGTCGCACCAGCTGTAGTCGCTGAGGCAGCCATTGACGTTCACACTGACACCCGAGCTGAGCTCCGCGACGACTGGGTAATCGTTGCCCGGGCCGGCGAAGATTTGGGCGCCGTTGAGAGCGTACGCCGCTGCGGCGGCGGCGGCGACAGGCACCGTCGAAAGTACGAGCGCAACAACTCCAACCAGTAACTTGCGGTGCATGACAGACTCCTATGTGGACAGGTGGAGTATGGGCTTTTGGACCTACCTCAGGACATGCCTTTCCCAATTGCGTACCGTAAGAACGCAGAATCCGATTGTGTCCTACGTGGCGCGTCGCCATTTACCTACGCGTCCGTGGTCGAAGGTGACGATAATCGGTGCCTAGTCATCTGCCGGCCAGGCGCCGCCCTCGCTCCTCGAGCTTTGTACGAGGTACTTGGTACGGCGTACGGAACCCCTCTATCGAAAGTGCGGACACGGCCTTCGCCAGCGGCGCCAAGGTGTCCGTGCCCCGTCAGCTCACTCAAGGCGACGCGCCTCGTGCTTCGTACGGCGTGCTTAGAACGGCGTACGGACGGGTTGGGATCGCCGGAGCACCTCGGGGTACCACGCTCCCCGCCGCGGCGCTCAGAGCTCGATTTAGGGCGGTTGCGCGCGAACTGTCGGCACTTCGTCCGTCGTCTTCGCACTGAGTACTTTGAACGTCGAACTGGACTGGAGAGCAGATTCCTTCGGCCACCTTCGCAACTCCTTCGTCACCAGCGTTGGGGGCTGAGCATCGGAACCGCGTTCTTCGCTCCAAGAACGACGTTCGAGGCGGCTTCACTATGAAGCGGTGCTAAGTGCTTCGAACTTCGTTCCTTGCACTTCGTGCCGGAGCGAAGAGCTTGGCTTTCGCTGCCAAGTACGACGTACAGCGAGTCAGTACTGAGTGCTTCGTGCTTCGACCGTCGAGGCAGCTCGAGCTTCGTGCGACGTGCTGAGCACCACTACCCTCGTTCTGCACTCGCTCCCAGCACGGAGAACTGCGCACGAAGTACGACGTCTTCGCTCTAAGAACCGGGTACGAGGCGACACTCACCGGTGAGTCCGTGTGAGGGGGTCAGCACTAAGGACGGGCTGCCAGGCCAAAGGGTGGGGGCTGCGCACGGAAGGTACAAGGAGCGCCGCACGGGCCGCGCAGCGCTTCGGGTGACCACTGGGTACCTCGTGCGTCGTGCGTGCGCCTATGGCTCGATTAAGGCCTCTACGGGCGAGGTGCACGAGCTCGCCGTGATGAGCCCGATAACGCGTTATGGCGACACCGCCGCGGTCGCTGTGTCCCGCGCGTCGTACTGGATTCTTGGTGCTGGGTTCGACGCGGGGAGTACGGAGGACTGAGGTCCAGCATTTCGCGCGAGGGGGAGGGGTGGATTAATGCCATTAATTCCATTCTTGTTTCTGTCCTAATCTACCGTTTGTGTTCTCCCCACGCCAAGTGATCTCCCCACCCCCTCGGCTTATGTGGTTTTAATGGCAGTAATTCCGCTCGCCATCACAACAACTCTGCGATCTTCAACGCGCAATTCATGTGCGCTTTCCGGAGATCTTCCTGTTCTCTTGTGGCGCCCGTCCCTAGATGCAGCAACGCGGTGATCCGCAACACAAACCCTGGCAGCTTCCCCGCCCAGCCGCTTGCCTCGGCGAGACGACCATCGGGTCGCAGGTGCTGCTCGACTTGGTGTCGGAACACTTGCCAAGTCTCACGCGCCTCATCGCTCAGTTCAAGAACCTGATAGCAGCCGTCGGTTTCGGGCGGCTCGACGTTCAACAACTCCGAGATCACTTGACTGTATTCGTTCGCCACACTTTCAGGAATCGGCGGGCCGTTGAGGCTTCGGCGGCCCAGCTTGCTTTGTGGAAGCAGAAACAGGAACCGATCCAGCAGGCCGTTGCCATGAAAGGCCCGTTTTCCGGCCATGTTCGTCAGAATCTGCGGCTGAATCGCCAGCGCGATCGTGAGGACCGGGTTGAGGTCGTACGTCCGCTCTTTGCGTAGTACCCGGAATACACCTCCATCAATCCCCTTGAGCAGGATGTCGACGTTGGCTGCACCATTGGTGTAAAGGCCGGCGAGTGTTTCGGTGATTCCCCCTTCGTCGCTGATGAGCGCAAAGTGACCGTCTTGCTCAACCACCCTGGTGGCCAGCGACTCCGGCGTCGCGTCGTTCGCGAACAGCTGCGGGAGCACCGGGATTTCGGTGAGGTCGGCCTCGAGTCGAGCTATCTCCTCGACCAGCTTTGCACGCAGAACACCGTCAGGCTCTTTGGCGGCAGCACGACGCCGCACTTGAATTATTGCTTCCTCTGATTTCCGCTTTGACCGTGCGTCCTGAATCTTGGGCTGCAGGTCCATGCACTGTTTGTTTTCCCACTCGACGAGGGGCTGCGTAGCCCTTCGCACGACCAGCGATTTCAGGTTACCGGGCGCCAACGCGACCGCCGTGTAGATGTTTACGTGTTCCATCCAGCCTGGTTGTGGTGACACCATGTAGCGGCGTGCCGCCGCCGTGGCGACCACACCGAGTACCGCGAAGACGGTAAGGGCTTCCGGCACTTCCGCCATATCAGCGAGTGCCTGTGCGAACGTTCCAAGCGGGCCGGGTAGCAGCGATGCGGGTATGTCGGGAGGCGCCAGCAGTTCGAACAATACCGGGGATTCCCACTCGGACACGGCGACGAGTTCGCCGGCCTCTCGCAACCATTGAAACGCGAGATTCGCTGGTGCACTACCTACCGCTTCCTTCAGCCGCGTATACCCGGTAACTGCTTCCCCTTTGTTTAGTTTTTCGCTCGTCTTTCGCACGCTTGCGCCGCGCTCCGCGGCCTCCTCGTCGTTCGCCGCCTCTGCGACGAGTTCGACGAATTCCGCCGCGGCATCCTCGTTCATTCCGCCGCGGATCAGGGCGCCGCCCAGTGCCAGAGCAGTGTCGTTCCGCCCTCCTTCCGCAGGCCAGTGCCGAGCCAGAAGAGCTCCTGCGGCAATCTTCCTGACCGCGTCATGGATGCTCTCCATTCAACCTTGGCAGGCGTGTGATCACCGCTCCAGCAAAGCTCTTCGCCGCTGGGATGGATACTCGGGGGAACCATGGTCTGGCCTCCGGTCCCTCGAATTTCGATCAGCATGGATCTGTCGGTCGGATCCCGGAACTGCGTAGTCGTGCACTCCGTTTCATCCACCAGGTACCAGTGGTGCGAATTCGGGTTTCCGGGCCGGCCGTGACGCATTGACGAGATAGGAAGGTAGCGCGCCGCGAACGGCATGGCTTCAAACACGTCGATGTCGACATCGATCAAGCCGCCCGACGGCGTGCCGCACTGAAGGCCAATATTGTCCTCGTGGCCGAACTCTCGATCGATGTCGTTCTCGCTGAGCACCCGAGTTTGCCAACCCGCGTGACGTGGTGTCTTTGTGTTGCGACGAAGTGCGACGGGTTGCCATCCGGCTTTCAAATATTCTTGGCCCGCACCGTGAACGCCTTGTTGAGACGGACTCACGCCTGACCTTTTGGGGCTTCTGCCGCTCTTGACATGAAGGCCCGGGCGGCGAACGCGTTCTTGTATGCACGCAGTAATTGTTCTGGTTGGGGACACTGCCGGTGCTGATCGAAGTACAGCACACATTCGATGCCATTTACCCAACGAGCGAGCCGAGCTTGCTGGCCATCATTCGCAAGGAGCTCGCGGAACGCCTCCCACTTCCTGCGAATATCAGATGGCCACGTCGCTGTTTCGAGCTGCAACAGCTTGAAGCACGTGACGATCTGTTCGTCCGTGAGTTCGAAATCACGAGTGCACAAGATTCCGGGGTTGCCACCTCCGGGGAGCGATGCTGAGCCCAACATCAGCGTAAATCCCTCGCAACGCTTACTCATGGAGCTGCCCCATGGGAACGTCGCTGGCGATGCCCGTGGCGCGGCCGTAAGTCCTGGCATCGGTCGACTTTCCTTGGCCGTGCTTTGATCTGATAAGAGCCATCTTCACGCGCTCCTGGCAGATGAAGCGTGCGTCCGTGGACACGGCGGCTCAAGCTGCGTGCGGCCAACGTTCTTCTCGATCCAGCCGTCGAACGCTGACTCAGACAGAAGAATTCGGCGTCCGACACGCCGAATTACCGCGTCGAAACCGTTGTGCTTCGCGTTGAATATGAGGTGGCGCAAGCCGCCGAGTGGCGGCCAAGAATGCTGCTCAGTCCATTGTTGGACTGTGAGGTACCGCGTTGGGTTGGACATGCCAAACTCCTCGACAGGCGATCCGGGAATACCCCCGGCGGCGCTGTCCAGAGCTGCGATGCCCCTTCACTCAACGGCGTCATTATTGCACGTTCGCTGCGATCCGCAAAGTGTCTTGATGTGCGAAGGTTCGCGGGGCTCTCCTTTTGAGAGTCGCAGGCAGGCGCGGACGGCGGCCATTCGAGCCCCGGCCGCGCCTCTCGACGGCCGCCCTTCGCTCGGGTGGCGTGGAACACTTCGATTCCGTTAGGAGGTTCGGACGAACGCCCGCGCGTTCATTTTCTCAACCACGCCTCGTAGGTGCGTCTCAGCGAAGTGCGTGTATCGCTTGGTCATCGTCGCCGATTTATGGCCGAGAATCGCGCCGATCTCGGCGAGCGATGCCCCCTGCTTCGCAAGAAATGACGCCGCCGTATGTCGCAGGTCGTGAAAACGAACGTCCTGCAACCCGGTGGCATGCAGCGCCCCGTACCACGGTTTCCGTATATCGAACGGGGTGATGCCGGTCTTGCCAGCGAAAACGAGCCCGCACTCGTCCACCTTCAACTGCGCCCGCTGTCCCATCAACTCGAGCGCGGTGCCCGCCAGTGGCACGCCACGGCGCTCGCCGTTCTTCGTGTCGTATAAGTAGATCATCCCTCGCGTTAGATCCACTTGGTCGAAGCGCAGCGAGAGGATCTCGTTTCGGCGCATTCCCGTCGAGATCGCGAGTACGACCACGTCGTGCAGGTTCGGATTCGACGAAGACTTGCAGGCCACGAGGAGGCGCGCGCAATCGTCTTCAGAGAGGAAGCGATCACGGCCACGCGGCTCCTTGAGCTTGCGCAACTTATGCGCAGCATTGATCTCGAGCCACTCCCATTCACGTGCGGCCACGCTAAGGAGGTGCGCCAGTACGGCCATATAGCGGTTGGCAGTGGCGGGGCCTCGGCTGCGCTTGCCGCGCCCAGGCTGACTCAGGAGTCTTGCGCGCGCCTCCGAGATGGCGCTGGCGGTCACGTCCCCCAGGAAGAGGTGGCCAAGCTCCGCACGCCACCAGCCGAGCTGGCGCGCTTGGAACTTGGCGGTGCGTGGCTTGCGAGGGAACACCTCGCACACGTAGCGATCGATCGCATCCGCAAGCGTGTTGTTCTTAGCCGCCGAACTCTTGAAGTAGCGGTCCTCGCGGATGGCAGCTTCCGTGGCATGCCCCCATCTGGCGGCGTCCGTCTTTCGCGTGAAACTGGAGGAGACTTGACGGGCGCCTTTGATTCGCACTTTGGCGCGGTAGGTGACGGCGCCGTCGGGCGCCATTCGACATTCAATAGTAGGCATGGCAGTCATCCTGGTGCGGTAAATCACACCCGGGTCCGTGTGCGGAATCCGGAATCGGTTGCGCATCGGCCCCACCGTGGGCGTGCTGCGCGATCGATCTCAACGTGACTGCGTACCTTGGAGCACGGGAGGACAGTTACTTGGATTCACTGTCCCACCAGTGTCCCCGAACGGGGGATGACAACGGGAGGCTTTTGCTGCAACCCGCTAATTCAACGGTGAAATATTGGTGGCCAAGGGCGGAATTGAACCACCGACACAAGGATTTTCAGTCCTCTGCTCTACCAACTGAGCTACTTGGCCATTGGAACTGCAGCGGCCGGAGCTCGATATTCGAAGCTCCGGCCGGGGCGCAATTATATCAGTGCGGATTCACCATGCTTCGCGCCTGCGCGACGCGTTGGCATCACGCGCGACAAGGCCTATGCTATCCGGTTCGAACCGCTCGTCCGCCCCGCGCGAATCGGCCATTGGCTGCGCTGCGAGGACACCCGGCGTGCGCTTCGAAACGGAAAGTCCATCGTCGCACGATCAAGCCATCAGGAGGTATCAGCATGGCCACTTACATTGTCCTCTCGAATTTCACCGATCAAGGCATTCGCAACGTCAAGGACACGACGAAGCGGTCCGACGCCGTACGGGAGCTGGCGCGGAAAATGGGAATTGAAACGAAATCGCTCTACTGGACGGTCGGCAAATACGACGTCGTCGCGACCTTCGAGGCGCCGGACGACGCAGCGATGACCGCGCTTTGCCTGGCGCTCGGCGCGCAGGGGAACGTGCGGACGCAGACGCTGCGCGCTTTCTCGAAAGACGAAATGTCCAATGTCCTTGGCAAGCTGGGCTAGCGCTCGACGCGGAATGTCATCACGAGCGGGGCGCGGGCGACGCGCCCCGTTTTTCATTGGCCTCGCCGCGCGATGGCAGGCAACCGCATGCCGGCCTATGTCGCGAAGAACGCCGTCAAGCTCGCGCAGCGTCTCGTCGGGGACCTCCTCGGCGAGGTAATGCCCGCAAGGCAGCGAGCGGCCGCGCACATCGACGGCGACGGCGCGCCAATCGTCGAGCGGCTTGAAGAAGCGATGCACGACGCCGCGCTCGCCCCACAGCACGAGCAGCGGACACGCGATCTTCCGCGCTTCGCTTGCCGCGTCGTGCTCGAGATCGATCGACGCGGCGGCGCGGTAGTCCTCGCAGCTCGCATGAATCGTCTCCGGATTGCTGAAGCAGCGCTCGTATTCGGCGAGCGCGCGCGGATCGAAATGCGCGAGGCCGGTGCCCCAGCCACCGAGCTTGCGATGCAGGAAGTACACGGGATCGGCGCCGATCAGCCGCTCGGGCAGGTCGAACGGCTGGATCAGGAAGAACCAGTGATAGTACGCGGTCGCGAACGCCTGGTCGGTGTGCGCGTACATCGTGCGCGTCGGCGAGATGTCGAGCACGGCGAGCTGCGTCACGGCGTCGGGATGATCGAGGCAAAGCCGATGCGCGACGCGTCCGCCGCGATCATGGCCGACCAGCCGGAAACGCGCGATGGCCGAGATCGCGCATCAGCTCGACCATGTCCTGCGCCATCGCCCGCTTCGAATAGGCGGCGTGCGCATCGTCCGACGCGGGCTTGCCGGAATCGCCATAGCCGCGCAGATCGGCGCATACGACGGTGTAGTGTCGCGCCAGCGCGGGCGCGACGCGATGCCACATCGCGTGCGTCTGCGGATAGCCGTGCAGCAGCAGCACCGGCGGCCCGTCGCCGCCGACGACGCAGCGGATTTCCGTGTCCGCCGTTCGTACGCGATGCGTCGTGAAGCCGGGAAAGAGTTCTTGCTCGCTCAACGCACGACCGTTGTTCAGCGCTCGACGATCGCCGCAGCGCGCGCAGCATCGATGCCGACCGACTTCGCCGCGTCGAGCAGATCCGACCACGTCTTGTCGTCGATCGGCACGCCGCTGCGCAGCGCGCTCGGCGCGCGTGCGTCGCTCGACGTCGCCGGGCGCGTGCACCGGCTCACCCTGCTTGCGCGGCGGCGACGCCTTCACCCAGTCGACGAAGCGCGCCGCCTCGCGCGCGACCGCACCCTCCGGCGCGTAGACCGCGGGCGCGATGTAGATCGACAGCATGTTGTTGCGCAGCACCGTGTCGTCGGGATCGGAGCTGCGGCCGGTCGAGAGCGCGCCGGCGAGCAGATCGGTGACGATCGACAGTCCGGAGCCCTTGTGCGCGCCGATCGTGAGCAGCGCGCCGCCATCGTAGAACGCCTTCGGGATCGGTCGTCGGCGCCCGTCGCGGTCGATGATCCATCCGTCCGGCACCTGCTCGCCCTTGTTCAGCGCCACCATCAGCTTGCCTTCGGCGACCGTCGACGTCGTCACGTCGAGAATCACCGGATCGCCGCCCGCGACGGGCACGCCGATCGAGATCGGATTGGTCGACAGGCGCCGATCGCTGCCGCCGAACGGCGCGACGCGCTGCGCGCCCGACGTGTTGAGGAAATGCAGCGACACCTGTCCCGCTGCCGCCGCCATCTCCGCCCAGTCGCCGACGCGTCCCAGGTGCCCGCAGTTGCGCAGCCCGATCATCGCGATGCCGGTCGTCGCCGCCTTCGCGATGCCGAGCCGCGTCGCGTATTCGCCGATGACCTGGCCGAAGCCGCGGTTGCCGTCGACGATCGCAAGCGTCGTCCGTGTCGACGACGAGCGTCGGCGCCGTGTTGGGCCGCAGCGTCCCGTCGCGCACCCATTCGAGGTACTTCGCCGACGCGGATGACGCCGTGCGAATCGTGGCCGACACAGTTCGCGTCGACGAGCCGGCGTCGCGACCGCCTGCGCCTCGTCGGCGTTGCAACCCGCGCCGCGCATGATCGCGGCGACGAGCGTCGCGAGCTTCGGCTGCCGGCGACCGTGCGCATCAATGGATCTCCGGCTCGGGCGTGGGCGCCGTGCCCTCGAGGAAATCGAAATCGCAGCCGTCGTTCGCCTGCGTGATGTGGTTCTGATAAAGCGCGCCGAAGCCGCGCGCGAAATGCGGCTCGGGTTTTCGCCATGCCGCGCGCCGGCGCGCGAGCTCGGATTCGTCGACCTCGAGATGCAGTTGGCGCGCGGCGACGTCGAGCGCGATCATGTCGCCGTCGCGCACCAGCGCAAGCGGGCCGCCGACGATACGATTCCGGCGCGACGTGCAGCACGCACGCGCCGTAGCTCGTCCCGCTCATCCGCGCATCCGAAATGCGCAGCATGTCGCGCACGCCCTGCTCGAGCAGCTTCTTCGGGAATCGGAAGCTGGCCCCACTCGGGCATGCCGGGCGCGCCGAGCGGACCGGCATGCTGCAGCACGAGGACCGAGTCGGCGCTGACGGGCAGCGCGGGATCGTCGATCCGCGCCGCCATGTCGTTGTAATTCGCGAAGACGATCGCGGGCCCGCGATGCTGCAGCAGTCTGCGCTTCGGCGGCGGCAGGCTTGATCACGGCGCCATCGGGCGCCAGGTTGCCGCGCAGCACCGCGAGGCTGCCCGAGGCGACGAGCGGCCGCTCGCGCGGCAGGATCACCTCGATCGTTGAACACCTCCGCACCGGAGATGTCATCGCCGAGCGTCGCGCCGTTCGACGGTGCGCGCGTCGAGCGCCAGCAGATCGCGGATGCGCGACATCAGCGCGCGCAGGCCGCCGGCGTAATAGAAATCCTCCATCAGGTACTTGCCTGCCGGCCGGACGTTCGCCAACAGCGGCGTGCGACGCGACAGCTCGTCGAAGCGATCGACGTTGAGCGGGATGCCGGCGCGCCGCGCCATCGCGATCAGATGGACGAGCGCGTTCGTCGAGCCGCCGAGGGCCAGCACCGTCGTGATCGCGTTGTCGAAACTGTCCGCCGTCAGGATGTCGCGCGGCTTCAGGTCGTCCCACACCATGTCGACGGTGCGGCGACCCGTCTCGCTCGCCATCCGCGCGTGGCGCGAATCGGCGGCCGGAATCGAGGCGGCGCCCGACAGCGTCATGCCGAGCGCCTCGGCCGCCGACGTCATCGTCGACGCCGTGCCCATCGTCATGCAATGGCCGGGCGAGCGCGCGATGCCGTTCTCGATTTCCTCCCACGCCTTCTCGGACAGGTTGCCGGCGCGCTTTTCCGCCCAGTATTTCCAGACGTCCGAGCCCGAGCCCAGCGCCTGTCCACGCCAGTCGCCGCGCAGCATCGGACCCGCCGGCAGGAAGATCGCCGGCAGATTCATGCTGATCGCGCCCATCAGCAGCGCGGGCGTCGTCTTGTCGCAACCGCCCATCAGCACGGCGCCGTCCGCCGGATACGAGCGCAGCAGCTCCTCCGTCTCCATCGCGAGCAGATTGCGATAGAGCATCGTCGTCGGCTTCTGGAACGGCTCGGACAGCGTCAGCGCCGGCATCTCGACCGGAAAGCCGCCGGCCTGCCAGACGCCGCGCTTCACTTCCTCGGCGCGCTGGCGGAAGTGCGCGTGGCAGGGGTTGATGTCGCTCCACGTGTTGACGATGGCGATCACCGGCTTGCCGAGGTAATCCGCGCGCGAATAGCCCATCTGCGCGGTGCGCGAGCGATGGCCGAACGCGCGCAGGTCGGAAGCGCCATACCAGCGGTGCGAACGCAGATCCTCGGGACGTTTGCGGGAGACCGTCATCGTTCAATTGCGGCGGGCGCGCCGCTTGCTTCCAGAGAATTGTCTCGCACGGGATTTCGACGGTAAGCGGGCCAGGTAGCGGCGCGCGGGGAAACGTTCGTGATGCGGCGCTCGCCCGCACGGGAAATTCTCCTGACGGACGATGCATTTTTTGCACATTATAGCGGCGACGGCCGGCAGCCCCGCGCGACGAACGCCGACCGCGCGCCGCGTGTCGAAGCCATTTCGGGAGGCTGTCATGACGACGACCCGGTCTCTTCCCAATCACGGCGCGCGATTGGCGCTGCTTCTGGCGTTGGCGGCGGCCATCGCGTTGCTGATCGCGTTTCCCGCGTATGCCGCCAACGAGAACGGAGCGCCGCCGCGCCTTCCGCTGCGCGCACCGATGGCAACGCGGCAGCGTCGCCGAAGATCGATCCCGACAAGCTCTTCGGCGCGATCGTCAAGGTCTCCGCGCACTCGGTTCCCGACGCACGCAGCGAAGATTCGCTCGGCAACGAGCGCGAAGGGACGGGTGTCGTCATCGGCCGCGACGGACTCGTGCTCACGATCGGCTACCTGATCGTCGAGGCGGACGACGTGAAGATCACCGATTCCAAGGGCCGCGTCGCTGCCCGCGCGCGTCGTCGGCTACGATCACACGAGCGGCTTCGGCCTCGTGCGCACGGTCGTTCCCCTCGATGCGACGCCGATCCCGCTCGGCGATTCCGGCAAGACCACCGAGCGCGAGCCGGTGCTGATCGCGAGCGCCGGCGGGGAAGGCGCTTCGTTCGCGTTCATCGTCTCGAAGCGCCCGTTCACCGGCAACTGGGAATATCAGCTCGATTACGCGTTGTTCACGAGCCCGCCCACGTCCGACTGGAGCGGCGCGGCGCTGATCGATCGCGACGGCAAGCTGGTCGGAATCGGCTCGCTGATCGTGCGCGAAGCGACCAACGACGATCCGAAGCTGCCGGGCAACGTGTTCGTTCCGATCGATCTGCTGAAGCCGATCCTCACCGACCTCGTCCGTCAGGGCCACCGCGCGGGTCCCGCGCGTCCGTGGCTCGGTGTGGCCGCCGACGAACTGCAGGGACATCTGTTCGTCACGCGCGTTTCGCCGGACGGCCCGGCCGATCGCGCGGGCATCGCGGTCGGCGACATCATCCTCGGCGTCGGCGTCGGACCCGGTCCATACGCAAGACGAGTTCTACGAGCGCGTGTGGGCCAAGCGGCACGCCGGCGACGAGGTGCCGCTCAAGGTGCTGCAGGGCGTGGACGTGAAGGAGATCAGCATCCGGTCGATGGACCGCGTCGCGTATTTGCGGCCGCAGTCGACGATCTGAATCCCGAATAGTCGCGCGGAAGGGACCGGTAGCGCCTGCGATCCGCACTAGAATGCGCGATTCGCAGCCGCCACCCGCCGCGAAACGCGCTTCGGCGCGATCGGCGGCGGCCCTCCCGGTCCCCTTCCATGCCGCTTTTCGCGCTGACGATTTTCGCAAGTGCGTTCCTGCTCTTCCTCGTCCAGCCGATCATCGCCAAGCAGATCCTGCCGTGGTTCGGCGGATCGGCCGCCGTATGGACGACGTGCCTCGTGTTCTTCCAGTCGGCGCTGCTCGCCGGCTACGCGTACGCGGACCTCGTCGTGCGCCGGCTGTCGTTGCGCCGTCAGGCGCTGTCTGCACGCCGCGCTGCTCGTGGCGAGCCTCGCTCGCGCTGCCGATCGTTCCCGGCGCGTTCTGGAAGCCGGCCGGCAGTGAAAATCCCGCTGCGCTGATCCTCGGGCTGCTCGCCGTCACGCTCGGCCTGCCGTATTTCCTGCTGTCGACGACGAGCCCGCTGCTGCAGGCGTGGTTCGCGCGCCGCTACCCGGGCCGCAATCCGTATCGGCTGTTCGCGCTGTCGAACCTCGCGTCGCTGCTGGCGCTCCTCGCGCTATCCGTTCGTGATCGAGCCGTGGATTCCGACGCGGATGCAGGCGCACGCATGGTCCGCCGGCTATGCGCTGTTCGTCGCGCTGTGCGTCGCGGCGGCGTGGCGCAATTTGCGGATCACCGAGAGGCCCGTGATTGCGCAGCCCGGCCGAGCCGACGAGGCGCCAGCGCCGGCGCCGACGCTCGCCCGGCAGCTCCTGTGGTGCGCGCTCGCGGCGACGAGCAGCGTGCTGCTGCTGTCGGTCACGAACCACATCACGCAGAACATCGCGGCGGTGCCGCTGCTGTGGATCGTGCCGCTGACGATCTACCTGCTGACGTTCATCCTCTGCTTCGAAAGCAGCCGCCTGGTATCCGCGCGAAGCGCTGCTGCCGATCGCGGCCGCGGCGCTCGGCGTCATGGCGTGGTGCCTCGCCGATCCGCGGCCTCACGCACGAGCTCGAGCTGCAGCTCGGCGTCTTCTGCGTCGGCCTTTTCATCGTCTGCATGTTCTGCCACGGCGAGCTCGCGCGGCTCAAGCCGGCGCCCGCGCTACCTGACGCGCTTCTACCTGATGGTTTCGCTCGGCGGCGCGGTCGGCGCCGCGCTCGTCGGCATCGTCGCGCCGCTCGTCCTGCCCGCGTACTTCGAGCTGCCGCTGGGGCTGATCGTCGCCGCGTGCCTCCTCGCCTGGCAGGTGCGCGCCGACGCGCGCGTCTTCGGGTTGCTCGCGATCGTCGCCGGCATCGCGACGATCGGATGCGCGATCTGGCGCGTCATCGACTTCTACGACACGACGATCGTCACCGCGCGCAATTTCTACGGCGTGCTGCGCGTGCAGGAGAGCGGCGCCGACGACGCGAGCCGGCACCGCACGCTCGATTCACGGCACGATCATGCACGGCTAGCAATACCTGGCGCCGCAATTCCGGCGCCAGGCGACGAGCTACTACACGACGACGTCCGGCGTCGGCCGCCTGCTCGAGACGCTGCATCCGCGCATGGAGCCGCTGCGCGTCGGCGTGATCGGCCTTGGCGCCGGCACGCTCGCCGCCTACGGAACGCCGGGCGACCTCTACCGGTTCTACGACATCAATCCCGCGGTCATCGCGATCGCGAAGCGCGATTTCAGCTACCTCGCGCAAAGCGAAGCGACGGATCGAGACGCCGCTTGGCGACGCGCGCCTGACGCTCGAGCGCGAGCCGCCGCCGATCTCGACCTGCTCGCCGTCGACGCATTCTCGAGCGACGCCATTCCGGTGCATCTCATCACGTCCGAGGCGCTCGCGCTCTACGCCAAGCACATCAAGCCGGACGGCGTCATCGCCTTCCACGTGACCAACCGCTACCTCGACCTCGTCCCGGTCGTCGAGGCGCTCGCCACCGCGAATCACATGCAGGCCGTCTGGATCCACGACGAAGGCGAGGACGTGCTGGCGAGCCGCAGCGACTGGGTGCTCGTGTCGAGCAACCGCGCACTGCTCGCGCAGCCGCGGATCGCGGATGCCGCGAGCCTCATCAAGTCGCATCCCGAGTGGCGCGCTGTGGACCGATGACTTCAACAACCTGTTCCAGGTGTTGCGGCGATGACGGCGCCGATGGCTGCAATAGCGCGTTCGCATCGACGGCGATGCCGGTCGCCGGTGCACTAGAATCGGTCCATGAACGGTCACGAGACCGACGCGACGGCCGATACGGCGCGCTATCGCGCGCTCGCGCGTCCCGCGGGCGCGCATTTCATCGACGTGCTCGACCAGCGCGCATTGCCGCATGTCGGTGAAGACGCGTCGCATCGCGGATGTCGAGGCGGCGGCGATGGCGATCCGCGACATGTCGTGCGCGGCGCGCCATTGATCGGCGCCGTCGGTGCGTACGGACTGGCACTCGCGCTCGACGCCGATCCGTCCGACGACAGCGCTCGCCCGCGCGCACGCGCTGCTCGATGCGACGCGTCCCACGGCCGTCAATTTGCGCTGGGCGCTCGATCGCGTTCGCAACCGCGTCGCGCGCCTGGCGCCGGCAGTGCGCGCGGACGCCGCGTGGCGCGAAGCCGATGCGATCCATGCGACGAGGACGTTGCGATCAACCTGGCGCTCGGGCGTCATGGGCTTGGCGTTGCTGCGCGACGTCGCGCGCGATCGCGATCGACCGATCAATGTGATGACGCATTGCAACGCCGGTGCGCTCGCGACCTGCGGCTTCGGGACGGCGACGGCGCCGATCTTCCTCGCGCATGCCGAAGGGCTTGCCGGTGCACGTCTGGGTCAGCGAGACGCGGCCGCGGATGCAGGGCGCGAGCCTGACCGCGTGGGAAATGGCGCAGCGCGACATCCCGCACACGCTGATCGTCGACAGCGCGAGCGGGCTGCTGATGCGCCGCGGCGACGTCGACCTCGTGATCGTCGGCGCCGATCGCGTCGCGCGCAACGGCGACGTCTGCAACAAGATCGGCACGTACGACAAGGCGCTCGCCGCCGCGGACAACGGGTGCCGTTCTACGTGGCGCTGCCGTCGCCGACGATCGACTGGAACACTCGCATCGGGCGACGCCATTCCGATCGAGGCGCGCTCGACGCGATGAAGTGCTCAAGGTGCGGGGACGCGACGAATCCGGGCAGAGCGCCGACGTCGCGATCGCCGGCGAGTCGACGCGCGCGCTCAACTTCGCGTTCGACGTGACGCCTGCGCGGCTCGTGACCGGCTACGTGACCGAGCGCGGCGTCGCGAAGGACGCCCGGCAACTTCGTGAACTGTTTCCGGAGCGCGCGCGTGGCCAGCGACTGATTCGCGCGCGCTTCGCCTTGCGGTCATCCGCACGGCGTGCGACATGAACGCGCTCGGCATCAATCGCGGCAAATCGGGCAACGTCAGCGCGCGGATCGACGGCGGCTTCCTCGTTACACCGAGCGCGCTGCCGTACGCAGCAAACCGCGCCGGACGACATCGTCGCGGTGGACCGCGACGGCGAGGCGCGAGGCCGGCGGCGCGCCGTCGTCCGAATGGCGGTTCCATCGCGACATCTACGCGGCGCGGCCGGAAGTCATGGCGATCGTGCACACGCATTCGCCGTTCGCGACGACGCTCGCGTGCCTCGACCGCGGCATTCCCGCGTTTCACTACATGATCGCCGTCGCGGGCGGCAGCGACATCCGCTGCGCGCCGTACGCGACGTTCGGCACGCAGGAACTATCCGATCACGCGGTGCGCGCGCTCGAAGGCCGCAAGGCGTGCCTGCTCGCGCATCACGGGATGATCGCCGTCGGCGATTCGCTCGAGCCGGCGCTGGCGCTCGCGGTCGAAGTCGAGACGCTGGCGGAGATGTACTGGCGTGCGCTGCAAGTCGGTGGACCCAAACTTCTTCCCGCGCAGGAAATGCAGATCGTGTTGGAAAGATTTGCCGATTATCGACGGCGCGTTTTCGATATTCCGTGACGCTCGTCGAACGCGTGCCGGAACGAACCTGGCGTTAGATGACGCGACGCACGTCGCTCCGATGGAATTGCTGGCAACATCGACGCGCGCCGGGACGCCATGCCCGACGAGTTGGTGCAAGATTTGCTTACCGATAAGTCGCTTTGCTCAACATCTGACCTTCGGAGAACGTCGATATGCCGGTACGTCGATTGATTGCCTCGGCCCTGTTCGGAGTGACCGCCGCCATCGGAGTCACTGCGCATGCACAAACGACCGCCGCGTCCGGCACAGTGATTGTGCTTCCGTTGGCTTCCGCCATTCCAAACGCATACGCAACGACTGTGTTCGTCAGGAATCCGAATAGCCGTGAGCGCACTCACGCTTAACGTACGTTATTACCAATCGGATAACGCGACGCCGCCCGGTACCGGCAGTCCGTTAGCATGTCCGCAATTGATTGTGCCCGCAAATGCGGCCATCACCTTCGACCTCGCAGTCCAATGCAATTTTTCCCCCGTCGGACAACTTCGGGATGATCATCCTCGAAGACGTAACATCGACGTATAAGACGAATACATTTTTCGCCTACTCTCGAACGCAGGATCCCGACCGGCAACGGATTCAGCGTCGAAGGCTTCCCGGTCGGCAATTTCTCGTCCGCGCAGGCTGAGGCCCTCGGGTTGAAGAAGACGACCGCCGCACCGCACTACAGGTCGAATTGCTTTGTCGGTGCATTGAATGAGCCGGTCACCTACCAGATACTGCTATTCCAAGGTGATACAGGAGCACTGATTGGCAATCCAATTCCGTCACAGCCCGACAACGCTCGCGGCTTACCACACCGTGCGGCATCCTCGACATCTTCGCCGCCGCGTTGCTCCCTGATCAGACTACTCGAACATTCGCGCCAACTTCGTCAACGCGCCAATTCAGCGATGATCGGCTTTTGCACGCTGGAAACCACTGATAACGGAAGCGCGGATTTCCGAGTCGCCAAATCGGACGACGCCCGGGACGTCAGGCAGGCGCGACTCGCTTGCTATGGTCAGGACGACTGCGGATCGAGCAGCCTGAATAATTCGGCGACGATCAGCGACGTCAGCAAGAAGAACATTCACTACATGATCATCGACCAGCCGGATTTCGTGAAGTGCGATTTGGTCGCTGATGCACCGACGATGTCTGCTCTGGAGATCACGCTCCGAGGACCGGGTGACCCAATCACGCACCCGTTTTTGCGCTTCCCGCGCCATACAACGTATCGCCCTATACCAGCGGTGGTGGAGGCCAGACCGGTTTCTACGTCTATACCGGCGAAAAAAGCAGCAATCTCATCGGGTGCCACGACGCGCTGGTACATCGACGTACAACGGAACGCGGGCAGCGGCGCCGCAGGCCCGTTCAATTACGGCATCACCTGCCATTCGGGAAATGGATTGACAGTGCCCTGGTTCGGAACCACTGCCACGGCTACCCCGTGATGAATCAGCGATTTACGCGTCCGCAGCATCGGCGACGCTGAAAAGGAGCGCGGCTGAGTCGCCGGCATTTGCTAATGTCGCGGCAACCAGCGCGCGCTCGCGGGGTGCCATGCCAAGCCTGCGGCGATCGCTTCGCCCGCGGCCGCCGTCACCTGCCCTTCCAGTCCCTCATCGTCCACGAGCTCGGCAATCTTCCGTACCAGGCGCCCGGCGCACCTCGCGCCATCGAGCTCGGTGAGCGTCGCGATCGCAGCGGCATATTGCTCCGCGACGCTCGCCGGATGGCATGATGCATCGATCCAGCGACGCGCTGCGTCCCCGAGTCGCAACCTGAGCGGCGCATCGTCCGCCGAGACACTTCAACGCGCGCGCCAATGCGTCGGCGTCGGACGGTGGAATCTTCATCGCCACGTCGTCCGGCAGCTCGGACATCGCGGCATAATCACTGACGATTGTCGCGCATCCGGCGGCGAGCTGCTTTTGCATGGCGGCCGACGTTTCTCCCCGGGAATTCGATCGCAGGCTCACCCCGATGTCGCACGCTGCGAGATATCGCATGTACTCGCATTCATCCACGTAGCCGGTGATCCTGATTCGATCGCGCATCGGATGTTGAGCAATCAGCGCACCGATACGCGCTTGAAGCGGACCGGGCTCGAGCTCCCCGACGAAAGCGACCCGGATGCGATCATCCTTTGCGAGGCCATGTCGGGTGAGCGCCTCGAGGAGCAGGTGATTGTCCTTGGTTTCGACGAGAAATCCGAATGCGCATACGAGCAGATCACTGCTTTGCAATCCGAGCGCTGCACGCGACGCTACCCGTTCGTCCGCATCGACGCGTGCGAGAAATGAAGCCTGGGGTACGACGCAACTGGGAACGCCGGCCAGGTCCGGGTACGCATTTATCGACATTTGTTGCGCAAATCGAGAATGGAAGATGAGTCCCCTCGCGTGCTCGACGACCCTGCGAGAAACGGGATAGCGAATCCTCAGGTCGTCGATCGGCAATTCGCCGCGATCGACTGAATGGATGTCGGTTACGGCCCGCTCGCCGTGCGCAATGGCAAGCTCGCGCTGAAACAAGCCGGGCGTTCCGCCGACGGCACTCATCCATTGCACCAATCCCGAGAGAAAAAAGTCGTGCATGACGACGATACCGGGGTACAGTGGAAGAAGCGCATACATGGTGGCGTGGTACGGCGAATTCCCGAAGTGGTACAGGATGGAATCGAACGTATGGGCTTCCCGGCGGAATTCGGCAATGCTCCTGATCGGGTAGGAACCGACCACGCCGTCGACTTCCGGACCGTACCCGTCGGCAACCAGCTCGAGGTCGAAATGCCGGCTCCAGTGGGGCAGCATGGACGCGCAATAGTCAGCGATACCGCTCCTTTGCGGCGGTAATGGTGTGATCAGCGCGACGCGACGGCGGCGAGCGGGCGTCCAGCTCGCCGATACGGAGTGGCGTCGGGCGTACGCGTCCTCCATCGCCGCTATCGCTGCCCGCGCGACGTTGTCCCACGAGAACTTGCGGGCCCGTCGAGCATTGGACGCGGCGAGTTCCTGACGACGATCGTGAGCCGAAAGAAGCCCGCGCATCATTCGCGTAAGCGATTCCGAGTCCGCGGGATCGAACAGCATCTCTGGCTGCCCGACTATTTCGGGCATGCTGGATGTGTTCGACGCAATCACGCAGGCCCCGCAGGTCATCGCTTCCAGCAGCGGCAAACCGAATCCTTCGTAAAGCGAGGGAAATACGAACAACTCGCACAGGTTGTAAAGGACGTTGAGTTCTTCATCCGGGACGTAACCCGGAAAGATGGCTTGATCGGCGATGCCGAATGTCGCGACTCGTCGAAGGAGCGAGAGGCGCTCCTCGGGGGACACTTCGCAGACGATGACGAGCTGGATATCTCGTCGCATCTCGATCGGAAGTGCCGCATAGGCGCCGAAAAGGAAATCGAGGTTCTTGCGGTGATCGATGCCGCCCGTGTAGAGAATGAATCGTTGCAGCATTCCGTGCCGCGACAGCACTTCAGCCGCCTTGCCACGATCGAGATTCCCGATCCGGTGAAATGCGCCGCTCGCGGCCGCGCCGATGTTCACGATTTTCTCGGACGGAATATTGAGCCGCCCGATCGCGTCGCGGCGCGCGGACTCCGAGATCGCGAAGATCAGATCGAGTTGGTGAAAGACGTTCAGTCGAGCGAAGTATTCACGCCTTGTGGATGGCGTCAGATAGGTGTCGGCAAAAAGCAGCGGGATCAGATCGTAGAGGGTGGCCGATCGGATGGATCCCGGAACATCCGCTAACTTGCCGGTCACGTGCGCGTCGCCCGCTTGCCAGCCTTCGAAGACGCTCGATATGTGCAACGCATCGGCGCCGCTGCAGGCATATCGCCAATTCAGAATCTCGTCGTTGATACGTTGGATTTTTCGCCTGGCCTCGCCCTGCGCAGCGCCGGATCCAAGCAGGCGGTAGGTCTCGAACGTGGCGTCCGGGATCTCTCCCAGTTCGCCCTGCAACGCTTCGGCCTGGTGAACGAACGCGTCGTTCAGAAGCAAATGCACCTGATGCGAGCCGCGATTCCGGAGCATGGCTTTTGCAAGCTCGAGGGAGTAGCGGCCGATTCCGCGCCGCCCAGATCCCGGGGTTTGGCACGCCTGAAGATCGATGGCAATCTTCACGACGCAGATCGGTAGGCGATGATCGCGTAGTCCATGTAATAGGCGCGCGGATCGGGGCCCATGAACGGCTGTCCCGGAACACGCGCTTGAAACAGCGTTCGCGTCCGCTCGAATCCCGCGGCTTCGACCGCGAACCGTAATCGCTCCGGCGGAATCGGCGCGATGTGGGTCGGATCGGTATGGAACTGGCCCAACGCGAACGGAGACAGAGGATTTGGGGTTTCCACGATGAGCGGTGCGCCCGGTGCAAGCCGCGTTGCCACCAGCGACAGCATCCGTTCGATCTCGTCTGCTCCAAGGTGTTCGATTACTTGCAACGCCGATGCCCCGGAATATGTCCGGCGATCGGTTGCAAGGAAATCGAAAAGATCCTGTTCGACGACTTCGAAACCGGCGGATCGGAGCCCCTCGAAGGCCATCGGATTGACATCTACGCCGATCGTCCGTATTCCCTCACCGGCAAGTATCCGCAGGAATTCTCCTCGTCCGCATCCCAGATCCAGAAACGGATACCGCGACGCGAGCTCGCGCTGGAGATACGGCACGTACACGCGCTGCTTCGCGGCAACGATCGCCGAGTCATAGAACGCAGCCTGGAAGAGTGCGTAACGAGCGTGGCGTGAAAGTTCGGACATCGGCACACGTGCCGGCACGGCGGCGCACCCGTGCGCCGGTTTTATCAACGGATTCCCGTCCAGTTCGAGCGTGTCGCCAAGCGGAGGCGGGAAGAGCGCATCGAGCCTGGACGCCACGGCGCCTGCATGTGCTCTGACAACCGCGAGCTCTTCCGACAGTCGTTCGACGTCGCTGTTCAATGCTTCTTGCAACTGTTGCAGCCGTGCATGGGCGGTGACGGCCGCGTTGGCTGGTTGCCTGGTTGCATCGACACCGGCCGAACGATCAGCGGCCAGCATCCGAACCGTGTGTTCGGTATCGAGCGCTTTACCAGCCGCGATCTGCGCAATCGCTCTGGAAATGCGGATTGAGCGCGGCAGACGACAGATTGCGTTCAGCCACTCGAAAACCGGTCCGATCAATCGCAGGTGGAATAGCTGTTGTGCAAAGTAGCGGTAGCGCAGCCCGGGAATCGGGACTCCACGCGCGCGTCCTTCGGCGCTATAACGAAGCGCGCCCAATAGCCAGGTCTTTGCGTTGCCGTTCAATAGAGCCGTGAGTACCTGCACGTACTCGACCGGTGTCGGCGGCCTGCCGAGGAGAATTCGATAGGCGTTATCGATGAATTCGTGGTGATCCAGCCACGTGAGTCGATGAAGCAAGCTGGCATCGTTTGACGGACGGCCCGACGCTCTCGACGCATCGATCGCATCTTGTCCTTCGACGGTCGCTGCGAGCGGCCCATCAGAGCGACCGCCTCGATGTGTCTGAATGAGTTCAGCAATGCGCTTGGCGCTCCAACGAGTCTCCACTGTCATGGCAGGTGGTCCAAAGTGCCATCGCGTTCTTTCAGCGAGGAATCGCACTCGATATCATGATCTGTGTTCAGGTTGGACAGGGAGCGGTGGGCCGCTTGCAAATTATATCGTCGTCATCGCATGCGACCTCGAACACGTCGCGCGTCGAGAAGCGCACCGCGACCTGAAAGGGGTGCTGTTGCTGCGCATGGAGACCGGCCCCCGGTGCCCGGGTCGAACGAATTGCGAAACGGTTTGTTGCCGAAACTACAGCTAGCGCTCACGCCGAATTCCGATGTGTAATGTACGAGTTGTTTAGCTGACAACTCGCGGATTCGTAAGGTTAAATCGTCAGATTACTTTACAGATGAAGCGATTGTAGATTTTGCACTTCCTGAAAATCATTTGACAACAAATAGCTACGGTGCCGGGAATGGGAATTGCGTCCAGCGAGGGTACTAGCCGGTTCAGAGGCTGCGTAGCCGGAGATGAAGCATGAAAACCCGACAATTATTCGCCGCGGCAGGACTGATGTTGGCAACATCGCTTGCGTCAGCCAATGTGGAATATACGTTCTATGCCAACGGGGTAACGGAAAGTTACGCGCAACAGGGAATGGCAACATTCAGTTTCGCGAACGACGGGAGTTCGCTCGCCATTACGTTGACCGATACCGTCAGTCCCACGACGGCGATTCAATCCGAGATCAGCGGACTGAACTTCGCTCTTACGTTCGCGCCCGCGACAATATCGCTTACCTCGGTTAGCGCCGCGCAGTTGATCGATTGCACGAATGCATCCAGTCCGTGTCCGGCGGGGAGCGGTACGTCACCCTACGGCTGGGGCGCGACGTCGAGCGGAAACGCTTTCTCGCTGGGCGCAGGCTTCGATGGAACCACGTTCGCGTACCAACCATACGGGATCGTGAACCAGAATTACATTTCGCTGGCGAGTGGGGGTGCATTGGCAACACCTTCCAACAATCCGCTTCTGGTCGGTCCGGTGACATTCAATTTTGCGTTGACGGGCCTGCAATTCGCGCCGGAAGTGAACTCCGTCGTATTCGCGTTCGGAGACCCCGAGTTTGTCGCCGCATCGATTCCCGAACCCGAATCTTTAGCTCTCGTCGCGGTGGGACTGCTGGCTGCTGGATGGATTGGTCGACGCAAGTATCGACGGGCATAAGCGCCACGCACTATACCGACGTCAAGTCGGCAATCGAAGGGGCGACCGCAGCGTCGCCCTTTTTTGTTGCATACAAAACGGCCCACGCGAGGTGGGCCGTTTTGTACGTGAAGGGTGCCTGACGATGACCTACTTTCGCACGGGCAATCCGTACTATCATCGGCGCGCCGCCGTTTCACGGTCCTGTTCGGGATGGGAAGGGGTGGTGCCAGCGGGCTATGGTCGTCAGGCTCTGACAGGTGACAGAGGTCAGGTAACAGGGAACAGATGACGCGCTGCTGCGCTGCGGCTTGACCTCTGCGCTTGGAAGGTAAGGAAATCGGGTTGAGTTGTATTGGCGCCAGTCAGGCGCGGTGTGTTCTGTTACCTGTTCCCTGAACTCTGTTACCTGACGACCCACGGTTATGGGGTCAAGCCGCACGGGCCATTAGTACCGGTTAGCTCAACGCATTACTGCGCTTCCACACCCGGCCTATCAACGTGGTGGTCTGCCACGACCCTTACAGGGGGATCAAGTCCCCGGGAATCCTCATCTTCAGGCGCGTTTCCCGCTTAGATGCTTTCAGCGGTTATCGCTTCCGTACATAGCTACCCGGCGATGCGACTGGCGTCACAACCGGTACACCAGCGGTACGTCCACTCCGGTCCTCTCGTACTAGGAGCAGCCCCCGTCAAATCTCCAGCGCCCACGGCAGATAGGGACCAAACTGTCTCACGACGTTTTGAACCCAGCTCACGTACCACTTTAAATGGCGAACAGCCATACCCTTGGGACCGGCTTCAGCCCCAGGATGTGATGAGCCGACATCGAGGTGCCAAACACCGCCGTCGATATGAACTCTTGGGCGGTATCAGCCTGTTATCCCCGGCGTACCTTTTGTCCGTTGAGCGATGGCCCTTCCATTCAGAACCACCGGATCACTAAGTCCTGCTTTCGCACCTGCTCGCCTTGTCAGGCTCGCAGTCAAGCTCGCTTGTGCCTTTGCACGTCTGGCGCGATGTCCGACCGCGCTAAGCGAACCTTCGAGCTCCTCCGTTACGCTTTGGGAGGAGACCGCCCCAGTCAAACTGCCTACCATGCACGGTCCCCGTTCCAGATCAATGGAACCAGGTTAGAGCCGCAATGCCGCCAGGCTGGTATTTCAAGGTTGCCTCCACGAAAGCTAGCGCCTCCGCTTCATCGGCTCCCAGCTATCCTACACAAGCCTCATCACAGTCCAATGCAAAGCTACAGTAAAGGTGCACGGGGTCTTTCCGTCTTGCCGCGGGGAGATTGCATCTTCACAAACACTTCAACTTCGCTGAGTCTCAGGAGGAGACAGCGTGGCCATCGTTACGCCATTCGTGCAGGTCGGAACTTACCCGACAAGGAATTTCGCTACCTTAGGACCGTTATAGTTACGGCCGCCGTTTACCGGGGCTTCGATCAAGAGCTTGCACCCCATCACTTAACCTTCCGGCACCGGGCAGGCGTCACACCCTATACGTCGACTTTCGTCTTGGCAGAGTGCTGTGTTTTTGTTAAACAGTCGCAGCCACCGATTCTCTGCGGCCCTCCTCGGCTCCCGCCGTAAAGCGTTCACCTACCGAGGGCACACCTTATCCCGAAGTTACGGTGTCAATTTGCCGAGTTCCTTCTCCTGAGTTCTCTCAAGCGCCTGAGCATATTCAGCTCGCCCACCTGTGTCGGTTTGCGGTACGGTCAACCAACGACTGAAGCTTAGAGGCTTTTCCTGGGAGCCTGGTATCCGCCACTTCAGGCTGGCAAGCCAGCCCTCGTTAACACGCCTCGACTAAGCCAGGCGGATTTGCCTGCCAGGCACGTCTACACGCTTGAACCGGGACGTCCAACACCCGGCCGGCCTAACCTTCTCCGTCCCCCCATCGCATCGTTGGTCGGTGCGGGAATATTGACCCGCTTCCCATCAGCTACGACTCTCGTCCTCACCTTAGGGGCCGACTCACCCTGCGCCGATGCACGTGGCGCAGGAAACCTTGGGCTTTCGGCGAGCAGGACTTTCACCTGCTTTATCGCTACTCATGTCAGCATTCGCACTTCCGATACCTCCAGCAGGGGTCACCCCCCACCTTCATCGGCCTACGGAACGCTCTCCTACCACTCCAGAGATCCGAAGACCCCTGAAATCCCTAGCTTCGGTGTTCAGTTTGAGCCCCGTTACATCTTCCGCGCAGGACGACTCGACCAGTGAGCTATTACGCTTTCTTTAAATGATGGCTGCTTCTAAGCCAACATCCTGGCTGTCTGAGCCTTCCCACCTCGTTTCCCACTTAACTGAACTTGGGGACCTTAGCTGAGGGTCTGGGCTGTTTCCCTTTCGACGACGGACGTTAGCACCCGCCGTCTGTCTCCCGTGCTCGCACTTCCCGGTATTCGGAGTTTGCAATGGCGTGGCAAGCCTCGACGGCCCCCACCACCATGACAGTGCTCTACCCCCGAGAGTGATACACGAGGCACTACCTCAATAGTTTTCGGAGAGAACCAGCTATTTCCGGATTTGATTAGCCTTTCACCCCTAGCCACAGCTCATCCCCTACCTTTTCAACGGGAGTGGGTTCGGCCCTCCACGAGGTGTTACCCCCGCTTCAGCCTGGCCATGGCTAGATCATCCGGTTTCGGGTCTACGCCTACCAACTCAATCGCCCTGTTCGGACTCGCTTTCGCTTCGCCTCCCCTAGTCGGTTAAGCTCGCTAGTAAACGTAAGTCGCTGACCCATTATACAAAAGGTACGCAGTCACCCAGCTCAAAACCCTGCGCCATCGCAGGATCGTTTCATCGTCGAGGTCTTTTGCCGCACTTTCGTGCGTCAGAGCGCGAAGAGCTTGAGCTGGGCTCCCACTGTTTGTATGCATGCGATTTCAGGATCTGTTTCACTCCCCTTCCGGGGTTCTTTTCGCCTTTCCCTCACGGTACTGGTTCACTATCGGTCGATTACGAGTATTTAGCCTTGGAGGATGGTCCCCCCATCTTCAGACAGGATTTCACGTGTCCCGCCCTACTTGTCGCAAGCTTGGTTCCACGATCGACATTTCGCATACGGGGCTGTCACCCACTGCGGCCGCCCTTTCCAGAGCGCTCTGCTACACCGATCGCTAAAACTTGCCGGCTCCTCCGCGTTCGCTCGCCACTACTAGCGGAATCTCGGTTGATTTCTGTTCCTCCGGCTACTGAGATGTTTCAGTTCACCGGGTTTGCTCTACCCTGCCTATGAATTCAGCAGAGAGTGACCCTCGCGGGCCGGGTTTCCCCATTCGGACATCTGCGGATCAAAGCCCGTTTGCCGGCTCCCCGCAGCTTTTCGCAGGCTGCCACGTCCTTCATCGCCTGTAATCGCCTAGGCATCCATCACATGCACTTAGTCGCTTGACCCCATAACCGTGGGCCCTCAGGAGTCAGAAGTCAGAGGACAGAAGTCAGATAAAACCAAACCCCGCCACCGCCATCCAGCGCCCAAAGCCACTCGCTACGAGTGTGTTTGCGCCACCCGACGACGCGCCTTTTGTGTCGCGTATCCGGGCAAGATACAACTCAACCCATCGCATTCAGACCTCATCAGTCCGAATGCGCCTTACCTTCCCGAATTGTTAAAGAGCAACTACAGCTTTCAGCTTTGCACTTCGCAAAACGACAGAGCTGAAGGCTGTCACGCAATCGATAGATAGTCCGCCGACGTCGCCGTTCTGTCTTCTGTCCTCTGACCTCTGACTCCTGACTGGTGGAGCTGGACGGGATCGAACCGACGGCCTCCTGCTTGCAAAGCAGGCGCTCTCCCAACTGAGCTACGGCCCCGCTGCCTGCCTCACCTGGCGCTGCGGCATCGTTTCGCCGCCGCTGTTCTGACCCGACCTCTGACCTCTGATGTGGTGGGTCTGGATGGATTCGAACCATCGACCCCCGCCTTATCAAGACGGTGCTCTAACCAGCTGAGCTACAGGCCCGGAGTCAGGAGACAGAATTCAGAGGACAGAAGTCAGCAAAGACGCGCTACCGCCGGCGCTCACCCAGCGTTCTGTCCTCTGTCTTCTGATTCCTGTCTCCTGATGCGCAATCGATAGGTTGTGGGTACTGAAAGCGTGTGAGGAGGTCAGGTCGTTGGGCAGTTGTCTTTTCTGCTTCTGTCCTCTGACTCCTGATTCCTGATTCCGAGAAAGGAGGTGATCCAGCCGCACCTTCCGATACGGCTACCTTGTTACGACTTCACCCCAGTCATGAATCCTACCGTGGTAAGCGGCCCCCTTGCGGTTAGCCTACCTACTTCTGGTAGAACCCACTCCCATGGTGTGACGGGCGGTGTGTACAAGACCCGGGAACGTATTCACCGCGACATGCTGATCCGCGATTACTAGCGATTCCGACTTCATGCAGTCGAGTTGCAGACTGCAATCCGGACTACGACCGGCTTTTCTGGGGATTGGCTCCCCCTCGCGGGTTGGCAACCCTCTGTACCGGCCATTGTATGACGTGTGAAGCCCTACCCATAAGGGCCATGAGGACTTGACGTCATCCCCACCTTCCTCCGGTTTGTCACCGGCAGTCTCCCTAGAGTGCCCTTGCGTAGCAACTAGGGACAAGGGTTGCGCTCGTTGCGGGACTTAACCCAACATCTCACGACACGAGCTGACGACAGCCATGCAGCACCTGTGTTCCGATTCCCTTTCAGGCACACCCGCCTCTCAGCAGGCTCTCGGACATGTCAAGGGTAGGTAAGGTTGTTCGCGTTGCATCGAATTAATCCACATCATCCACCGCTTGTGCGGGTCCCCGTCAATTCCTTTGAGTTTTAACCTTGCGGCCGTACTCCCCAGGCGGTCAACTTCACGCGTTAGCTACGGTACCCAGAAATCGCTTCCCGAACACCTAGTTGACATCGTTTAGGGCGTGGACTACCAGGGTATCTAATCCTGTTTGCTCCCCACGCTTTCGTGCCTGAGCGTCAGTGCTAGCCCAGGGGGCTGCCTTCGCCATCGGTGTTCCTCCGCATCTCTACGCATTTCACTGCTACACGCGGAATTCCACCCCCCTCTGCCACACTCCAGTTCGCCAGTTTCCATGGCCATTCCCAGGTTGAGCCCGGGGCTTTCACCACCGACACAACGAACCGCCTGCGCACGCTTTACGCCCAGTAATTCCGATTAACGCTCGCACCCTACGTATTACCGCGGCTGCTGGCACGTAGTTAGCCGGTGCTTATTCCGCCGGTACCGTCAAAAACACGGGGTATTAGCCCGCGCCTTTTCTTCCCGGCTAAAAGCGGTTTACAACCCGAAGGCCTTCTTCCCGCACGCGGCATGGCTGGATCAGGGTTGCCCCCATTGTCCAAAATTCCCCACTGCTGCCTCCCGTAGGAGTCTGGGCCGTGTCTCAGTCCCAGTGTGGCTGATCATCCTCTCAGACCAGCTACCGATCGCAGCCTTGGTAGGCCGTTACCCCACCAACTAGCTAATCGGACATCGGCCGCTCCCCTAGCACAAGGCCCTTGCGGGTCCCCTGCTTTCCTCCTCAGAGCGTATGCGGTATTAGCGCCGCTTTCGCGGCGTTATCCCCCACTACGGGACACGTTCCGATGCATTACTCACCCGTTCGCCACTGAATGGAGAGTTGCCCCTCCACCCCGTTCGACTTGCATGTGTAAAGCATGCCGCCAGCGTTCAATCTGAGCCAGGATCAAACTCTTCAGTTCGATCTCAATTGCAAAGTTCCAACTCACTTGACTCTGCCATCCGCCCCCTTGACGAGAGCGAACGGCGCACGGTCGGCATGCGGCGCATTCGCATGCACCACCCGCCAACCGCACTAGCGTCGTGTGAGCACTCAAGCTTGGGAACTCCCCCGCCATCCCGCAACACCCGATCCGAAAACCGCGCGCCACGAGACGCCAGAGGACCCTCGCCTCAGCACCCACACCTATCGATTGCTGATTGTTAAAGAGCGACTGTCCCGATATCGCCCGAGACAGGGATCGCATTTCCGAGTGCAAAGAAGCGCGATTATAGCACCTACTCCAGTAAGATCAAATAACATCGGCTCTTTCGCCGCAAGACATCGCAGCAGCGCTTTCAGGGCAAGCTTAGATGCGACCAACCGAACAACGTCGCCGCACTACCCGGCGCTTGCCTTCGCCGACCGGAATACACTCTGACCTTCGATGCCCTGCTCGGAAGCTATGCTCGAAAGTTGTGTATGAACGCGTCGTGTGTCGAAGGCGCCATACCGTATTCGAGCTGCGCCGCACCAGCACGCCGTAAATCCGATAGCCTTTCGCGAGCAGCAACTTGGCGAGATACGCACCGTCCTGCCCGGTAATACCGGTGATCAGTGCCGACTTGACCAATCCCGTTCCCGGTTTTCCCAACAGCGCAGCATGTCGGCAAGCGAATCGTCGAGCGGCGTCGCCGCCACTCGTCTGGTTACGCGCCTTAATTTCGGCAAGCTACCGCACGTTCTTCGTTGCTCCGCATTGTGCAATCGCGCTCGATCGCGTTTTTGACGCCGGCCCATGCCGCGGAGACGCTCAAGCACCGCACGGATCGAAGCCTCGTGCCTGGAGCATACGTTGTAAACCTCGACCGGCGAGCCCGACGGGGGCAACGCGAAATACGCGTTCACCACGTCGTGCACGTTGGTGAAATCGCGGGTCACATCGATGTCGCCGACCGCAACGATCTGTTTCCGCCGGCCCTGACGAATCTCCACGATCTGCTCTAATCTGCCGTGCCATATACGCGAATCGTAGCCTGCGCGCACGCGTCCCACGTGAAGCCGGCGGCCCGCCTCAGTCCGCGACGCGCGAAATCGTCGTGAACCGCCAGCTCGTCCAGTATCGAAGTGAGATCGAGTGCGGTCTCGTTAGGTCGCGCGTCATCGAGCTTCAGTGCCACTTCCGACAGCGATGCGCGTTCCGCGACGAGGACCGGAGCGCCTGACGCCATCGCCTCGAGCGACGGGCAAGCCGAAACCCTCGTAGATCGACGTGAGTGCGAACGCCGCACCGCCCGCATAGAGCATGGCGGCAGAGAACGTCCTCGCCGTTTACGAGACCGAGCCCATTTAGCGTTGCGCGCGTCCCACATCGCCGCGCGGCCGAAACACCGGCGAAACCCCAGGTGCGCCGTATGCACGCGCGCAGGGATCGATTCCGAACGTCGTGAACACCTCCTGCCCGCGCGTTGCACCGGCCGACCCAGCTACCGGTGGGCGGGTAAAATTGCGCGGCAACTGCGGACCCGACGCCACGATGCCGCCGACATACCGAGCTCGACGATCGCGCCTGCCGTGAGGGTTGCCGTCGTCCACGACTGGCTCGATACCTGGCGCGGCGGAGAATCGGTGCTGGCGGAGATCCTGCGCATCTATCCCTATGCCGATCTGTTCGCGCTGGTGGATTTTCTGCCGCAAGCCGACCGCGGAGCGCTCAATGGCAAGCGGGCGACGACATCGTTTCTGCAGCGGGTTCCCTTTGCCCGAGCCGGTTTCCGCCTCCTGCTCCCTCTTTTCCCGCGCGCGATCGAGTCGCTCGACTTGTCGGCGTACGATCTCGTCATCTCGAGCTCGCACGCGGTCGCGAAGGGTACGCGAACGCGTCCCGGACAGGTCCATATCTGTTATTGCTACACGCCGATGCGCTACGCGTGGGACTTGCGCGATCAGTATCTCGCGCAGACCGGGCTCGACCGCGGGCTGCGCGGCTTCATCGCGAAGCGGTTGCTGTCGCGGCTTCGCGCGTGGGACCGGGCGGCGAGCGGGCGCGTCGATCATTTTGTCGCCATATCGCATTACATTGCCCGGCGCGTCCAGCGGAGCTATGGGCGCGACTCCACGGTCATCTATCCGCCCGTTGCCGTCGAACCTGTCGAGCCGTCTCCGCCGCGCGGCGCATGCTACGTCACCGTCTCGCAGCTCGTGCCGTACAAGCGCGTCGATCTGATCGTTGAAGCCTTCCGGCTGCTGCCCGAGCGGCAGCTGGTCGTCATCGGCGAGGGGCCAGAACGCGCGCGCATCGCCGCGATCGCTCCGCGCAACGTGCAGATGCTGGGCCTTCTCCGACGCCGAGCGCAATCGCTGGCTCGCCGGTGCGCGCGCATTCGTCTTCGCCGCGGAGGAGGACTTCGGCATCGCACCGCTCGAAGCGCAGGCGCTGGGCACGCCGGTGATTGCTTACGCCGGAGGCGCCGCTTCCGAAACGATCAGAGGACTGGAT
>CAVPMH010000015.1:0-298499 GCA_963706225.1 uncultured Pseudomonadota bacterium | reverse complement strand
GCATCGACATTGCCGGATGCGCGCGCGGCTTCGATCAGGATGCGCAGGTCCGCCGGCTCGCGCTGCACCGCCCAGTTGTCGCGCGCAAGCGTGAGCGCCGCCCTGCGGATTCTTTTCGATGGCGAGCCGAAAGCGCGCCTCTTCGCGCCGATGCAGGCTGTCGCCGCGACGGCGTGCCGCTTCGAAGCGCGCCGCGAGATCCGCGCAATGCGCCGCAAAGCGCTCCCGCTGATCCGCAAGGCGTTGCTCGGCGAGTGCCAGCCGCAGCAACAGCGTGTCGTTACGCGTATCGTCACGCAGCAGCGGCAGCACTTCGCCGGGTCGGTCGCGATCGAGCAGAAATCGGCGTACGCGCCTTTCAGATACGCATCGCGCGGATCGAGCGCCCGCGCATCCCGAAAGTGCCGTTCCGCCGCGGCAAAGTCGCCCTGACGTGCGGCAATCTCCGCAGCAAGCGTCAATGCCCACTCCCGCACACCCGCGGCGGCCGGAAGGGCGAGCGCTTTTGCACCAGCGCGCCGTACGCAGGCCCCGCCTGGCCGGACAGGCTCGCCGGCGTCGCCTCGCAGCCGATGACGATCATGGGCGCAACCTTGCCGGCCAACTCGGCGCAATCGCGACGCGCGTCGGCGTAACGGCCCACCACGGTCAAGACGGTGGACCGTGTCAGTCGCGCTTGCGCCATGGCCGGATTCACGGCGAGCAGCCGATCGAGGTGGACCGCGAGCCGGCGAAATCATGCGGCTTTGCTTCAGCGGCGCACCAGGCAGCAGCAGCGCGACCGGCCGGGCTCGCATCGTCGCCTTTCCACCAGGGCCCGAGCGCCGCTCGCGCCTGGCCGAGATAACGCGGATCGTCAAGCGTCCTCGGCCGCTATCCAGCGCACGACGCGCGACAGGCACGGCGCTATCGAGGTCGCGCGGGCTCATCATCAGAGCGGCGCGCATTCGCTTCAACTCGGCGAGCGCGGGATCGCCCTTTCCCGGCAGCCGTTCCAGGGACGACGGCATCGCCTGGCGGGACGACGGTTTAGCGCATGCCGCGGCCGGCAGAAGCGCGAACGCGACCGCGAGCGCGGCGGACCGCCAGCCAGGGCGTCGGCACCATCCTGACTGGCTCATCTAAACGCGGCGCCTGATCTGGATGCAGCGTCCGGATGCGAAGATCCGGATGCCGTGATGCCGGCGGCGCCGCGCCGGCAGTGGAAATGAGGTACGCGATTCGGGATAGCGAAGCCCGCGGACGGTCAGTCGTCCGTTGGCGCGAGTGCGCGTCGTCCGCACACGCAGTCGGCGATCTTTTCCGCAAGCATGATCACCGGCGCGTTTCGTATTGCCGCGGACGTCCTATCGGGCAGCGTTCGCGCTCGACGAAGCGCGCGAGCGCGGGCTGCCGCACCGCGACGACGCCGGCCGATAGCGGCGGCGCCGCCGCCGCTCAGTTGCCCGCGAGACCGTGAGCCGCGGGAAAGAACAGGTCCTTCCAGCCTTTAGGCTCGTGCTTCAGGAGGCGGAGCGAATGCATCGTCGTCGCCCAGACCATCATCTTCTGCGGCGCAAGCGAATAGATGACATCGGGGTCCTTCAGGATCTCTTCGACTTGCTGCTGGTTGAGCGGTGTCGATTTGTCGAGCTTGAGATAGATCCGGGCGGCCCGGTCGGGATCCTCCGGATCATGTCCGTCGCCTCTTCGAAACCCTTGTACGCCGCGCGCACGACCTTCGGATCCTGGTTGTAGAACTTCGCGGTCAGCCATACGCCGGTCACCGTCGACGGACCACCGGTGAGGTCGTACGATGTCACGACCGTGTGTATGCCGGGCTTTTGCAGCTCGATGTTCTGGTACGGGATCGTCGCGAAGTGCCCGGTGATCTCCGATCTTCCCGACGTGAGCGCGATGACCGCGTCGGGGTGCTTCATCGGGACCTCGAGGCTATCGAAAAAGTTGCGCTTCCCGGGCCCGAAGCATTTCTCGGCCAGCATGCCGAGGAGGATCGCGTGCGTCGACGTCTTGACGCCGGGCACGGCAATCCGGTCGGTGGGCGCGAAGTCGCACGCCGTTTCCATTTCGCATTGTTCGTGTTGAGCCGCATCGGCTGCATGTTGAGCGCAACCAGCATGCGCACGTCAAGGTTGTCCCGCGTGACGTCCCACAAGTTGAGGAACGGCGGCGGACCCGCATCACCATGTCGAGGCTGCCTGACAGGATTGCATCGTTGAGGACGGACGGGCTGCCGATTTCCTTGCTGCGTCACCTTGAGGTCGGCTATTCCCTCGGCTTTGGCGTCTTTCTGCACGAGGTTCGAGGTCGTGCATGACGTAGAACTGGAGGATAGCCGAGTCCGAGCTGGTGACCGAGCCGCAGTTCGCCGGTCTCGGCGGACGCCGCAAGCGACGCGAACGCAGTCGCCATCAGCGTGCCGAGCACGGCGCATTTCCGTGCGTTGAATTTCATCGCTTCCTCCTTCGTGATGGCCGCCCCGCAATGCCCCGCCGATGACGGCAAGGCAACCTGTTGCACTACTCGAAGACGGGCTGCACGCCCGGCGGCGGGGAAAAGCCCAGGTCCCCGCGCGCGATAACCGCATCGCGTCCTCCGTTTTGCGCGAGAAGCTCGCGCTGTCGGGCCTTGGCTCGACGATCGACGTCCTCCGGGTCGCAGACCGTCTGGAGCAGCGCCCGGCACTCGGTCAGCACGCGCGCGTAATGCGCATCGCCCGCGAGGTCGTGCAGCTCCTCGGGATCCTGCTGCAGGTCGAACAGCTGCGGTTCGTAGCTCACGTAGTGGACATACTTGTAGTTGCCATTGCGGATCATGAACGCGCCCGTCGTCGATCCCATCCCGTGGTATTCCGAGAGGACGGTCCTCGGGGGCTGCAGTCCGTTCGCGATATCGAACAGCGAGTACCCCGGGTGATCGTCATCGGCCGCGCCGGCGTCGGCGCCGACGCAGTCCATGATGAACGGATGGATGTCGACGTGGCTCGTCGGCGTCGCGACGACCCGCCCGACGGGAATGTCGACGCCTTGCATGATCAGCGGCACGCCGGCCGTCTCCTCGTACATCGTCGACTTGCCCCACAGGCCGCGCGTGCCGAGGTTGTCGCCATGGTCGCTCGTGTAGAGCACCCGCGTCGATTCCGCCAGACTCGACTGCTCCAGCGCACGCAGCACCTGGCCGACGTTGTCGTCGAGGAACGAGCACAGGCCGTAGTAGCCCGCGATGGCCTTGCGCACCTTTTCCTCGTCGAAATACCTGTCGTAGACGAAGCTACCGGCATAGTCGCGCAGAAATGGATGTGCGGGCCGGTCTCCTTCGCCGTATTGCTTGGGCACCGGTATCCGATCGAGCGGATACTGGTAATAGAACTCGGGAGGCGCGGTCAACGGAAAATGCGGACATACGAAGGAAACGAACAGGACCCACGGCCGCTCCGAGTGCTTGCGCGCCTCCTCGCGAAGCCATATCTGCGCACGCGCCGCGATCTCCCGATCGTAGAACGTATAGGGCGTTTCGCCGGGGCCGGCCCACTTGGCGATCTTCCACGCTGCGCCCCGCTCCGGCAGGTTCTCGCGCACCAGTCCCATGAGGTCGCCCTTGCCGTCGACGACGTTCATCGGGATCATCTCCTCGCTGAAGCCATAGTCGTCGCCGCCGCGGAAATGCAGCTTCCCGATGGACACGACATGGTGGCCGCGGTCCCGCAGGCGATGGTGCCAGCTCGGGATCGAGCCGTCATACGGGTCGGCGTTGTCCCAGAAGCCGATCTGGTGCACGTATTTTCCCGCCGCGAACGCCGCGCGCGCCGGCACGCATACCGGCGACGTCGTGTACGCGGCGGAGAATCGCGTGCCGCGCGCGGCGAGCGCGTCGAGATTCGGCGTGCGGACCATCGGATGCCCGTGGCAGCCGAGCACCTTGGGGCTGTGCTCGTCCGACATGATGATCAGCAGGTTCTTCGGTTTCATCGCGCTTTCCGCCGGTTACTACGGTGTAACAATACTATATAGTATTTCTGCCAGCGACGATTACCGGCGGGCGCGATCGGGCAGATGGTTCCCTTTGGCGAGCGCAATGGCGGGATCGGATCGATCATGGAAATGAAAGACGTTCGACGCGTCTCCCCGCCGCCGCGAGGCGCGCATCGGGAGCGGGACGCGCGCGCCGCGGAGTTCTTCGACCGGTTCGGTCAACTGCCGATCCGCGGCCTGCCCAAGTACGCGCAACTGCGCGAGGCGATCGCGGCCGCCATCGACCACGGATACTGGACGGCGGGCGACCGGCTGCCGACGGAAGCCGAGCTCGTCCGCTGCACGCCCTTCAGCCTCGGCACCGTGCAGCGCGCGCTGCGCGCGCTCGTCGAGGAGGGCATCGTCACGCGCACGCAGGGCAGTGGAACATTCGTCTGCGACAGCCGCCAGCGGATGGAAGCGCCATGGCACTGCCGTTTCCTCGACGAGCAGGGCTCGGCCTTCCTGCCGGTGTTTCCCGAGCTCCTGCTGCGCAAGCGGGTCAAGCGGCGCGGACCATGGTCGGACTACATCGAAGCCGATCGCGGCGAGGTGCTGCAAATCGACCGCCGCCTCGGCATCGCCGACGAATTCTTCGTCTACAGCCGGCTGTACACGAATGCGGCGCGCTTCGCGGGCCTGCTGTCGAAATCGGTCAAGGAAATCGAAGGCGCCAATCTCAAGGCGCTCATACAGCGCGATTTCGGCTTGCCGATTTCCCACGTCGGGCAGCGCGTGCTGATGGATCGCTTCCCGGGCGACGTCTGCCGGTCGATCGGCGTGCCGCGCGGGACGGTCGGCATGATCATGGAGTGCGTCGCGATGGCGCGCTCGCGCATCATCGTCTACTACCAGCATCTGTACATCCCGCCGAACGCGCGACGCCTCGTCGTTTCCGATTCCGACGTCCCATGGCACGCCCTGCGCGCCTCGACGAACCGCCGGTAGGCTGCTTCGACCCGTTACTCGCCCGTTGCTACCGCCGCGTGGCACATGCTAAAGTCAACCCGCAGTCAAGTGTTCCGCATGTTGGGACTTTTGTGACGCAAACCGGGGGAGTTCATGAAGAAATGCCTGCTTCGATGGGGTACCAACGTCGCGACGGCGATCGCGTGCGCGATGCTGGCGTCTTCCGGCGCGATCGCCGCCGATCCGGCGACGGCACCGGGCGGCACGGTCGCCGGCGACACGATCGTTCTTGGCCAGACCGCGGCGCAGTCCGGACCGCAGGCGCCGATCGGCGCGTCGAAGTGGGGGCTCGAGGCGTTCATCGGCTCGGTGAATGCGCGCGGCGGCGTCGCCGGGAAAAAGCTGCGGCTGATCAGCTACGACGACGGCTACCAGCCCGCGCAGACGACCGCGCTCGACAAGAAGCTCGTGTACGAAGACGGCGTGTTCGCGATCGTCGGCAGCATCGGCAGCCCGACGACCGCCGCCGTCTACAAGACGCTGAACGATGCGCACGTGCCGCTGCTGTCGATGGGCAGCGGCAGTCCGATTTTCTATCAGCCCGGTCTCAAATACGTGTTCCCGGCGTGGCCGATCTACACGACCGACGGCAAGACGATGGGCGCGTTCGTCAAGAAGCACTTCCCCGGTCAGGCAACCGCGGTGATCTACCAGGACGATGCGTTCGGAAAGCCGATCCTCGAGGGCATCAAGGGCGACCTCGGCAAAGTCGACGTCGAGATTCCCGTACGTGCCCTCGCAGGTCGATTTCAGCAGCGCCGTCATCAAGCTGAAGTCCGCGGGCGTCAAGGTCGTGATGCTCGCGACGATCGCGACGTCGGGCGCGCAGATACTCAACCAGATGGCGAGCCTCGACTACCATCCAACGCGCATCCTGACGTCGTCCGCCTGCGGTTACGGCGGCATCTTCAGCACGATCGCATCGCTCGAGGGGACGTATTGCACGGCGTTCCTGCCGCCGCCGGGCAGTACCGATCCGCAGTGGGTGCAGTTCGCCGACGCGATGAGCAAGTACGCGCCCGGCCATTCGCCGGACATCTATGCCGCGTGGGGCTGGCTCGCCGGCCAGGTCACGTACGCGGGCCTCGAGAAGATCAAGGGACCGATCACGCGCGACGCCTTTGTCGCGCAACTCGAGACGTTGCGCGATTTCGACACGATCGCCGGCAAGATCAACTATTCTGCGCAGCGGCACGAAGGCAGTTGTTGCCAGTTGCTGTGGCAGGCGAAGGGCGGCAAGTGGCAGATCGTGCCGGACAGCATGTTCAACGGTTCCGCGATGAAGTGACGCCGGGCCGCGCGTGACGCAGTACGTCCTGCAGATCTCGCTTGCGGGCCTGGCGCAAGGCAGCCTGTACGCGCTCACGGCGCTGGGGCTCGTGGTCATCTACAACGCGAGCACGGTGGTGAATTTCGCCCACGGGGCGATGGGCATGGCGGCGACCTACGTCGCGTACGTGCTGATCTCGGACCTGCACGTCGGATTGCCGCTCGCCTTCATCGGCGCCATGGCGGCGGCATTCGTGCTCGGGGTCGTCGTGCAGGCGTTGCTCCTCGGCCGCCTCGCCGGCGCGCCGGTGCTCACACAGATCGTCGTGACGCTCGGCCTGTTCATGTTTCTCGAGGGCGTATTGGGCCTCGTTTTCGGCTACAACCCGCGCCCGATGGCGGCGCCGATCACGATCGCGCCGGTCACCGTCGCGCGGTCTGGTCCTGCGGCCACAGGACATCGTCCAGCTCGCGTTGCTCGTGGCACTCGGTCTCGCGCTGGCCGCGCTCTTCGGCGCGACCAAGCTCGGTCTCGGCATGCGGGCGATCACCGAAAACGCGTATGCCGCGCGGCTCATGGGCATTCCCGTCGGGCGCGTCCTCGGGACGGCGTGGGGCGTCGGCGTGCTCCTGGCGGGCGTCGCGGCCCTCCTCGCCGCGCCGACGACGTCCGTGACGCCCAACATGATGGACACGATCGTCGTCTACGGCTTCATCGCCGCGATACTCGGCGGCTTCGGCTCCCTTGTCGGCGCGGTCATCGGCGGGCTCATCCTCGGCGTCATCGTCAACCTGATCGACGCGTTCCTGGCACCCGAGCTCGCGATGTCGATCGTGTTCGGGCTGCTGCTGGTCGTGCTGTATGTCAGGCCCGACGGACTGTTCGGACGCGTGACGGTGCAGAAGGTCTAGCGGGATTCGCGACGTGCCACGAAACGCGATCGCGGTTCCGGTGATCCTCGTCGCCGCGTTGCTCCCGCTCGTGCTGCAGTTGATCGGCGAGCGCCAGGTCTACTGGCTGTTCGTCGTGTCCGAGTTCTTCATCTTTGCCGTCGTCGCGATCAGCCTCGACCTGCTGATGGGCCGCAGCGGCCAGATCTCGCTGGGGCACAGCGGATTCGTAGCACTCGGCGCGTATGCGGCGGCGATCCTGAACGAGCGGTTCGGGATCGACTTGCTGGGTGGCGCGCTGTGCGGGGGTGTCCTTGCGGCAGTCGTGAGCCTCCTGCTCGGCTTCCCCGCGACGCGACTGCGCGGCCATTATCTCGGCATCGTCACGCTGGGCTTCGGGATCGCCGTGGACCAGATCGCGCTCAAATGGGATACGCTGACCGGAGGCGATCAGGGCGTGCATCTGCACAAGCCGATGCTGCTCGGCCTCGACGTCGGCAGTCCGGTTCGCATGTATTACGTCGCGCTCGTCGCACTCGTCGTCGCCGCGTTGCTCGTCTGGAGCCTGACGCGCACCCGCGTCGGGCGCGCGTTCGCCGCAATCAAGGACAGCGAGATCGCCGCGGCGGCAATGGGCGTCCCGGTCGCACGCACGAAGGTGCTCGCGTTCATGTGCAGCGCATTTCTCGCCGGCGCCGCGGGCGGCATTTACGCGTTTCTCGCCGGATTCGTCGCACCCGAGGATTTCGGAATCGACAGCTCGCTGCTGTACTTCGCGATGGTGATCATCGGCGGCATGGGCTCGATCCCGGGTGCCATCGGCGGTGCGGTCGTCGTCGATGCAGTCAAGAATGCCGCGGCGACGGTCAGCGGACTTTCGCTTGCGCTCCTGGGCGGCATGATCGTGCTCATCGTCCTGTTTTTCCCCGGCGGGCTCAAGGCGCTGCTGCGTGCGCGAGGCGCGAAGACGGCTGCCGCTCGATCGGCCCCGCAATGCCACGGTGCCGCTCGATGCTTGAGGCGCGTCACGTGACGGTGCGCTTCGGCGGACTGGTAGCCGTCGACGGGCTCGACCTCGACCTGCCCGATACCGGCATCTTCGCGCTCGTCGGACCCAACGGCGCCGGAAAGACGACGCTCATCAATGCGCTGAGCCGCGTGTGCGCGGTCACGAACGGAAGCATCCGGCTCGACGGCGTCGACGTGCTGCAACTGCTGCCGCACCAGGTCGTCAGCGCGGGCATCGCGCGCAGCTTTCAACGAGCCGAGCTCTTCCCGACGCTGACGGTTCTCGAGAACCTTCTCGTCGGCCTTCACAGCCAGATCACGACCGGGCTCGAGGGCGCGTTCCTGACGCCTTCGACGCGCAGGCAGGAGAAGGCGGCGCGAATGCGCGCGGAGCGGCTGCTGCACGAGCTCAACCTGTGGGAACTGCGCGACTTCTCGCCTGCCGACCTCCCCTACGGGCACCAGAAGCTGCTCGACGTCGCCCGTGCGCTGATTTCCGAACCGCGGCTGCTCCTGCTGGACGAGCCGTTCGCCGGGCTCACCGAGGCCGAGACGCCGCGCCTTCTTGCGTGCATCGCCGCCGCGGGCAAGCGCTGCGCCGTGCTGATGATCGAGCACCATTTCGAATTGCTGGAAGGCATTGCGCAACGGATGACGGTGATGAACTTCGGCCGCAAGATCGCCGAGGGATCGCCCGCGAGCGTGCGTTGCGATCCCGAGGTGATCCGGTGCTACCTCGGCACCGGTCGCCAGAACGCCACGGAGGTCGCGTCGTGCTGAAGCTCGACGACGTCCACGTCCACTACGGTCGCGTGCACGTCCTGCGCGGGGTGAGCCTCGAGGTTCCCGACGGCGCCGTCGTCGCGCTGCTCGGCGCCAACGGCGCGGGGAAGTCCACGATGCTGAAGGCGATCTCCGGAATCCTCCGGCCTTCGCGCGGCACGATCGGGTTCGATGGCGCGCAGATCGCAGGTCTCGATCCCTCCGAAATCGTGCGCCGCGGCATCGTCCATTGTCCCGAGGGACGGCAGGTTTTCCCCGGGCTCACGGTGCGCGAGAACCTGATGCTCGGGAGCTACGCGCGAGGCGATCCGCGGGTCCAGTTCGACCGCGTGCTGGACATTTTCCCGGCGCTGCGCTCGCGCCTTGCCCAGGCGGCCGGGACGCTCTCGGGGGGCGAGCAGCAGATGCTGGCGATCGGCCGGGCGCTGATGGGCGAGCCGAAGCTGCTGCTCCTCGACGAGCCGAGCCTCGGACTCGCACCGCTCATCGTCGAGTACATCTTCCAGGTCATCGCGAAATTCCGCCAGCACGACATCTCGGTCCTGCTCGTCGAGCAGAACGCGACGCTGGCGCTCGAATTCGCGGGCTGGGCGTACGCGCTGTCGCACGGCCAGATCCGCTTCTCGGAGCGCGCGGCCGACCTGCGCGACTCCGATCGGGTGCGCAGCGCGTACCTGACGTGAGTCCTCGCATGTTGACGGGCCACGACGCGCTTGATATGGTTGCTCTGCAGAACTCAGGTTCGCATGCTGGGACTTTCGGACCGCTTTTTGGAGGTAAGCCTCGATGATCCGCAACAGTTGGTACGTCGCCGGACTTTCCCGGAACTTCAAATACAAGCTCGACAAGAAGATCATCACCGCGTTGCCCATCGTGATGTGGCGGACGCAGGACGGAAACGTGGTGGCTTTCGACGGCCGTTGCTGCCACAAGCGATTTCCGCTGTGGGAAGGAAAGCTGCTCGACAACGGCGTGCTGCGCTGTGCCTATCACGGACTGTGCTACGACAGCGCCGGCAAGTGCGTCGACATCCCGATGCAGCGCGACATTCCGATCTCGCCGGCCGCGCAGCTGCATCGTTTTCCCGTCGTCGAGCAGGACGGGCTCGTCTGGCTATGGCCCGGCGATCCCGCGCAGGTCGGCGACGTCAAGCCGCCGCGGATACCCGAGCTCGCCGATTCTCGGTACGAGGCGGTCATCTCCGACCCGCCCATTCGCATCCGCGCCAACTACCGGCTGCTGATCGAGAACCTGCTGGACATCACGCACTTCTTCCCGCTGCACGACGGCAACATCGGCGACCTTGCGAACTCGATGATTCCGGTCGGCCTCGTCGAAGGCGACGTCGACGGAAATCCGAAAGTCATGACGACGCGCAGCGTGAAGGATTACCGGCTCCCTCCCTACTATCAGCGCTGGTTCGGCTTGGAGGTCGTCGATCGCAACCATACGCACGCGATGATCGGCCCGGGACTGGTGCGCGTGCAGCTGCACGTCGCGCCGCCGGGCAAGCTCGGCTCGGCCGACGAGACCGGCTATATCCTTTGCCACACCGATACGCCGATCGACGAGCACCACCTCGAGTGGCACTGGATCATGATCGCGAAGGCGGGAGCGCGCTTCTCCCCGGACCCCTCGATGACGCTCGCGCAGGGCATGGCGCACGAGTTCCCCGAGGTGGTCGCGCAGGACGAGTGGGCGCTCGCCAGGCAGCAGGAGATGCTCGACTTTTCCGACGTGCTCTCCGACAACACCAGGTATCGCGAGATCAACATGCGCTCGGACGTCGGCGTCGTCCATGCGCGTCGCGTCCTCGCGCGCATGGAGAAAGTCGAGCACAACGAACCGCTCGGGTTGCCGGCATCGTCGCTCGAGATGGCCAGATACGCATCGAACCTGAAAGCACAGGGAGCCGGACGATGAAGGTCGTCGTGAATTTCGACGTATGCATGGGCAACGCGCAGTGCATGCTCGCCGCGCCGGAGGTGTTCGAAGTGCGCGAGGATGGCTTCCTGTACGTCCTGCAGGAAGAGCCGCCGGAGGCACTCCGGGCCAAGGTGGAAAACGCGGCCCGCCTGTGTCCGACGCAGGCGATCACGATCGAAAAATAGCGCGTGCGCTCCGTCGTCATCGTCGGCGCATCGCTCGCCGGCTTCTCCGCCGCCCAGGCGCTGCGCAGGCGCGGATTCGACGGAACGCTGGCGCTGGTGGGCGACGAGCCGCACCTGCCCTACCAGCGGCCGCCGCTGTCGAAGCAGTTTCTCGCCGGCGCGTGGGATCGCGCACGGATCGACCTGCGCATTGCCGATGGCCTGCAACTCGAGTGGCTCCTGGACGTGCGAGCCTGCGCGCTCGACCTGGTCGCGTCGCGAGGTGGCCCTCGCCGACGACCGGCGGCTGCGATTCGACGGCCTCGTCATCGCGACCGGCGCGCGTGCGCGCAAGCCGCGCTGGCATGAGGAAATGGATGGCGTCTTCACGCTGCGGACGATCGACGACGCGCTCGCGCTCAAGGCGCACGTTGCCGCCCGCACGCGCAAGGTTGCGATCGTCGGCGCCGGCTTCATCGGATCGGAAACCGCGGCGACGCTGCGCAAGCTTGGCTGCGACGTCACGCTGATCGATGTCGATCCCCTGCCGATGCTGCGCGTGCTGGGTGAAACGCTCGGCGGCGTATGCCTGCGCCTCCATCAGGCGCACGGCGTGCGCACGCGCTTCGGCGTCGCGGTGAAGGCGCTCCTCGGCGCGACAGCGGTCGAGGGCGTGGAGCTCGAGGACGGAACGGTCGTCGAAGCCGACTGCGTCGTCGTCGGCGTCGGCGTGACACCGAACGTCGAGTGGCTCGCACACTCGGGCCTGCGCATCGACGACGGTGTCGCGTGCGACGCGAGCTGTGCAGCACTCGGCGCCGAAAACGTCGTCGCAGCGGGCGACGTCGCGAGCTGGCTGCACCCGCATTACGGCCGGATTCGCATCGAGCACTGGGACAACGCGATCGCGCAGGGCGACGCCGCAGCGCAGACGCTCCTCGCGGCGCCGGGCAAGGCGCCGGCGTACGCGCCGATTCCTTTCTTCTGGTCGGATCAATACGACAGCAAGCTGCAGCTGATCGGTCTCCCGCGGCCGGGGGACGTGCTGCGCGTCGTCGAAGGCGCGCTCGACGCGCCGCGCTTCGTCGCCGTCTTCGAGCGCGACGCGCGCACGACGGCCGCGTTTCTCTTCAACAGCATGCATCGCGTCGCCGCCTGGCGGCAGAGGGTCGAATCGGACGTCGCGGGGCTCGCCCAGGGCGCGGCGGCATGACGAGCGACGTGCCGCACACGCTTCTTGCCGGCTTGCGCGTCCTGGAATTCGGACACATCGCCGCGGTGCCGTTCTGCGGCATGCTGCTCGCCGACCTCGGCGCCGACGTCGTCAAGGTCGAGGCGCCGCAAGGTGACGGACTGCGCACGTGGCCGCCGATCGCCGAGGATGCGACGGGAGAGCGCTTCAGCCTGAATTTCGCATCGCTCAATCGCGGCAAGCGCAGCGTCGTCGCGGATCTCAAGGACCCGGCGCAGCTTGCGCGCGTGCGCGAGCTCTGCGCGCAGGCCGACGTGATCATCGAGAACTATCGTCCCGGCGTGCTCGACCGGCTCGGCGTCGGCTTCGGACAGGTGGCCGCTTTGCAGAAGCCCATCGTCTATTGCTCGATCTCGGGCTACGGCCAGCGCGGACGGTACGCGCGAAGGGGCGCCTTCGACGTCGTGGTCCAGGCGGCGTCCGGACTCATGAGCGTTACCGGTGAACCGGACGGTCCGCCGGTCAAATGCGGCGTACCGGTGGCCGACTTCACGGCGGGCCTCTACGCCGCGTACACGATTCTCGCCGCCCGCGGCGACGCACTGCGCGAGCAGCGCGCGATCCATCTCGACTGCGCGATGCTCGACTGCCTGCTCGGAATATCGGCGTTGCAGACCAGCGAGTATTGGGGAACGGGCGTCGCACCCGGGCGTCTCGGCTCGGCGCATCCGCGCAATGCGCCCTACCAGGCGTTCGACGCGAGCGATGCAGAGATCGTCATCGCCGCGGGCAACGACGAGCTGTGGCGCGAAGTGTGCGAGGCGACGGGCAACGAGGAGCTGCTGGCGGACCCGCGCTTCGCCGGAATTTCGCAACGCGCAAAAAACCAGGAAACGCTTGCGGCGATCCTGCAGGAAGCGTTCTCGAAGCGCACCGCGCGCGAATGGCTCGACGAGCTCGAAAGGCGCGGCGTGCCGTGCGGGCCGATGAACACCTTTGCCGATGTCCTCGGCGATCCCGAGCTCGCGTCGACCGGGCTCATCCAGGAGATGCCGGTACCGGTGGCGGGCACGACGAAGACGATCGTCTACCCGGTGCAGCTCGACGGAAATCGCGTGCGTGCGTCGCTGCCGCCGCCACGCCTCGGCGAGCACAGCGACGACGTGTACGCGGAGTGGACCGGCAAGGCGTTCGCCGGCGAGGGTCGTGCGCGGTGAGTGAGCCGCTGCGCGTCGAGCGCGATGTTCCGCGTGCGGGAGCCTGGCGCTTCGTCCTCGACGATCCGGCGCGCGCGAACGCACTTTCCCCGCGCCTCGTTGCGAGCCTGCAGGCGTCGCTGCACGCCGCATTCGCGAACGACGCACGCGCAATCGTTCTGGACAGCTCCGGCGAGCGCTTCTGCGCCGGCTCCGATCTCGCGGACATCGACCGATTGGACGACGCGGAATTGCGCGAGCGCTTCGGCGCGATCGAGGATCTGCTGGAGACGCTCCGTCGTGCGCCGACGCTCACGATCGCAGTCGTTCGCGGCCCGGCGCTCGGTGCCGGCGCGGACCTGGTCGCATCGTGCGATTACCGGATCGGCACGAGCGGCGCGCGGCTCGCGTTTCCCGGAAGCCGCTTCGGCGTCGTCCTCGGGACACGGCATCTCGCGACCGTCGTCGGCGGACAGCTCGCGCGCGAGATCCTCGTCGAAGGCCGGATGCTGGACGCGCAGACGGCCGCCGGACTGCGGCTTGCTGAGCTCGCTCTGTGCCGACGACCAGGTCGCGCAGCGCGTCGACGACATCCTGCGCGGTTCCGAAGCGCTCGATATCGCGACGCTGCGTGCGATCCTGGCGCTGACGCGCGACGTGCCTTCCGAGCGCGACCGTTCCGAACTCTTGCGCTCCGTGTGGCGCGACGGTCTGGCCGAGAGAGATGCGCGACCATGCGCGTCGCGCGCGAGACGCGCGCGCCGCACGACGGGTGAATGACGGATGAAGGCCACTGCGTCGCACGCGGAATCGCGGAAGCTCGCGTCTCGCACACGAGCTCGGTCGCGAAGGCGCTGCTCGTGCTCGAATGCGTCGGTCTATCGGAACGGCGGACGCTGAGCGAAATCGCGAAGGATGTCGGCCTGCCCAAATCGACGCTGTTGCGCCTCGTCCAGGAGCTCGTCGCACGCGGCTTCCTGCGGCGCACCGCGCATGGCGAGTACGCGGTGAGCCTCAAGATGTGGCAGATCGGCTGCAACGCATTCAACGCCGAGGCGATCCGCGACGAAGTCCTTCCGCTGCTGCGCGGGCTCGTCGACCGCACCGACGAGACGGCGCACTACGCCGCGTACGAAGACGGCTGCGCGGTTTACGTCGAGAAGGTCGATGGTCTCCACCCGATTCGCTCCTATACGGCGGTCGGCGGCCGTTCCCCGGCCTACGCAACGGCGACCGGCAAGGCGCTGCTCGCGTGGCGCGACGAGCGCGAGATTGCGGAGGTGGGACGCCGGGCGCAACGATGGACCGAGGCGACGAGTGCTGGCGCCGACGAGGTGCTGCGCGCGGCGGCCGAGACGCGCCGGCTCGGTTACGCGGTCAATCGCGGAGAATGGCGCGCCTCGGTGTGGGGAATCGCCGCGCCGGTTTTCGATCGCCACGGGAAAGTGATCTCCGCCGTGGGCATCTCCGGCCCGCGCGAGCGCGTCGAGCCGAACGTGGGCGCGTTTGCGGAAGCGGTGAGCGCCGCGGCCAAGGAGCTTTCCCGCCGCCTGGGCGCGCTGGAACGATCGTAACGAACAACCCTCGCGAGCGCGACGCCCCCCGTCAGCCGCCTGCGGGCGCGAGTGCGGGCCGCCCGCGCACGCAGTCGGCGATCTTTTCCGCGAGCATGATCACCGGCGCGTTGATGTTGCCGGACGTGAGATCCGGCATCAGCGACGCATCGACGACGCGCAATCCGCGCACGCCGAAAACGCGCCCTTCGCCATCCGTCACCGCGAGCGCGTCGCTCGCCGGACCCATCCTGCACGTGCCCGCGGGATGATGCACGGTGATGGCGGTGTTGCGAATGAACGCGTCGAGCGCGTCGTCGCTTGCAACGCCGGGACCGGGCAGCGTTTCGCGCTCGACGAAGCGCGCGAGCGCGGGCTGTCGCGCAATGTCGCGCACCATGCGGATCGCCGTACGCATCACGCTCCAGTCATGCGGGTCGGCGAGGAAATTCTGGTCGATCCGCGGCGCCGCGAGCGGGTCCGTCGATGCAAGGCGCACCGCTCCGCGGCTGCGTGGATGCAGCATCACCGTGCGGCAGGCGAAGCCGTCGACGAAGGGCTTGCGCACCAGCGGGAACCACGGCCATGCCGGCAGCGACGCCGTGGTCAGGATCATCTGCATGTCGGGACACGACAGCGACGGCTCGCTCCCGAGGAAGGCAATGGCTCCGCCCGGTATGTCGGACGCGAAGCCGCGGCCGAATGCGTACGCCTCGACGAGCGACATCGCGATCCGGTCGGCGCGCATGTTCCGGTGGAACGGGCTCTGCCCGCGGCGCCGGTACATCAGGATCACCGACACGTGGTCCTGCAGATTCCTGCCGACGCCGGGCAATGCGGCCTTCACCGCGATGCCATGCTGCGCAAGTTCGCCCGCATCGCCGATACCGGAGAGCATCAGCAGCTGCGGCGTGTTGATCACGCCGCCCGCGAGGATCACTTCGCGCGCAGCATCGACGCGATGCGTCGCGCCGTTGCGCCGATATTCGACGCCGCGCGCACGGTCGCCGTCGAACAGCACACGGGTGACGTGCGCATGCACGCGCGTCTCGACGTTGCCGCGCGCCATCGCCGGCCGCAGGTAGGCGCGGGCCGCGCTCACGCGCCGGCCGCCCTCGATGGTCACCTGCAACTGCCCGAAGCCGTCCTGGCGTTGCCCGTTGTAGTCATCCGTCGTCGGATGGCCGGCTTCGCGGGCCGCCGCAATGAACGCGTCGTTGAGCGGATCGTCGTAACGGCACAATTGCACCGCCAGCGGACCGTCACCGCCGCGCCATGCGTCGGCGCCGCGCTCCCAGCGTTCGAGGCGCCTGAAGTACGGTAGGACATGCGCGAAGTCCCATTGCGGCAGCCCGGTCGCCGCCCAGCGGTCGAAGTCCGCCGGGTTGCCGCGCACATACGCCATGGCGTTGGTCGACGACGAGCCGCCGACGACCTTGCCGCGCGCGCACTCGACGGCGCGGCCGCCGACGTTGGGCTCGGGACTCGCGAAGTATTGCCAATCGTGGAGACGGTGCGTGAGGATTCGGCCCCAACCGAGCGGAATGTGAATCCACGGGCTGCGATCCCAGCCGCCGGCTTCGAGCACCAGCACGCGCGCACCGGGGTCCTCGCCCAGGCGGTACGCGAGCGTGCAGCCGGCCGAGCCGGCGCCAACGATGACGTAGTCGAATTCCGTCGGCGCGGACATCGGCGGTGGTGTCAGCGGCGCGGCAGGTGCGCCACGAATCGCGATCGTGCAACCGCTGCCGCGCCGAACGCGGTGGGGTTCGGCAGCGGTCAGCGCTTCAGCGCGCCCGCCTTTTCGACAAAGCTCGCATTGAATCCGCCGGCCGGATTGAAATCGGCGGGCAGCATGCCCTGCTCCTTCAGCACCTGCGCGGTTTCGTTCCACTGCTTGTCGGAGATGGCGCCGATGCCATGCGCCTTCGTGTACGCGCTGAAGAACGTCGACTTGATGTCCGCCTGCAGTTGCATCAGCAGCGTCGACTCCTTGCCCTTGTATTCCGGATTGGCCTTCACGACGATGTCCACCGCCTGTTGCGGATTCTCGACGACGAACGCGAACGCCTGCAGGTACGCCTTGACGAAGCGCTGCACGACGTCGGGCTTTTCGGCGATCATCTTTTCCGACGTGAAGAGTCCCGAGCCGTACGCGTCGTAGCCATAGTCGGCGCCGAGCAGGATCGACAGCGATCCCGGGCCGCCCGCCTTCGCCTCGAGCTCGGGCACTTCGGCGTCGACGTAGCCGGGCACGAGGTCGACGCGCCCGAGGATCAGCATGTTCTCGTACGGAGGCGAAACCGTGCTCTGCTTGAAATCCGCGAGATTGAGTCCGTTCTTGGCGAAGAACGCCTTGAGGAACACGTACGTCGAGCCGCTGGGATGCACGCCGATGTTCATGCCTTTCATGTCGGCGGGCTTCGACATCGGATGCTTCGCCTTGATCGAGATCATCGCCAGCGGACTTTCCTGATTCACTGCGGCCAGCGCCACCACGGGAAGCTTCTGCGAGCGTCCGACCTGCAGCGTCGGCAGGTCGGCGAAGCCGAAGTCGGCATTGCCGTTGGCGACGAGCTTCAACGCATCGGTCGAGCCGGTGCCTTTGCGGATGGCCGTCACGTTGATGCCCGCCTGCGAAAAATAGCCCTTGTCCCGCGCGACGAAGAACATCGCGTGATTGCCGCGCACGAGCCAGTCGAGTTGCACCGACACGTCGTCGGCCGCCGCCGCCGTGCCCATGCCCATCACGATCGAACCGCCTGCGGCGATTGCGAGCAGCCGGCCCATCCATTTCCTGTTGATCATGATCGATCGCCCCTTTCGTTGACTACGATATCCAGCGAAACTTTCCCGCGGCGCGCGATGCGCCGCTCAATCCGCGGCGGGCACCCAATCGACGTAGCGCCGCTCGATCCATTCGATCACGTAATAGAACAGCAATCCCAGCACGGACACCTCGACCAGCGCCGCGAACACCAGCGACGTCTGCATCTGCGTCGAGGCGAACTGGATCATGTAGCCGAGCCCGGCCTGCGCGCCGGCGAACTCGCCGACGATCGCGCCGATCACCGCGAGCGTGACCGCAACCTTCAGCCCCGCCATCAGGTAAGGCAGCGAATTCGGAATCTGGATGCGCATCAGGATCTCGTTCCTGCTGGCACCCACCGAGCGCATGAGGGCGATCAGGTTGGGGTCGACGTTCTGCAGGCCCACCATCATGTTGATCGCGACCGGGAAAAACGCGATCACGACGATCAGCACGACCTTCGGCGCGAGGTCGAACCCGAACCACAGGATGAAAAGCGGCGCCAGCGCGACCTTGGGCACCGTCTGGAACAGCACGACCAGCGGATAGAGCGCACGGCCGAACGCGGCAAAGCGTGCGGTCACGAGCGCGACCGCCGCGCCGATGACGGCCGAAAACAGGAAACCGTAGAGGACTTCCCGCGCCGTCACGTATGCGGCATAGCCGAGGTCGCGCTGGTGCGCGATGAGCACCGCGAGGATCGCCGTCGGCGCGGGCAGCACGAACTCGGGCAGCTTGAAGATTCGCGACACGCCTTCCCACACGACCAGCACGGCAATGAAGAGCCCCAACGCGGGCACGAAGCGCGACAGCGCGCCGCGCGTGTTGGCGACAAGACCCGTGCTCGCGTCGATGCCCGCAGGCCGCGCAGCCGGATCGTCGCGGATCATGGCCGTCACGCGGCCACCGCCTGGCGATGACCTTCCTTGAGCAGGCGGCGCAGGCGTGCGGTCGCCCTTGCGAATGCCGGGGCCGAGTAGCTGTCTTCGTTGCGCGGATACGGCAGGTCGATCGGCAGCGCCTCGATGATCGTCGCCGGATCGGACGCCATCACGTGCACTTCGCGCGACAGGAACGCGGCCTCGTCGATCGAGTGCGTGACGAGGACGATCGTCTTTTTCGTGCGCTCCCAGATCTCCAGCAGGAATGCGCTCATCTCCTCGCGCGTGATCGCGTCGAGTGCGCCGAACGGCTCGTCCATCATCAGCACTTCGGGATCGAGTGCCAACGCGCGCGCGATCGATACGCGCTGCCGCATGCCGCCCGACAATTGCGCGGGACGCTTGTGCGCGGCGTGCTCGAGCCCCACGAGGCGCAGCATCTCGGTCGCGCGCTGGCGAATTTCGCTGCCGGTGCGTCCTGCGTGCGCGACTTGCGTCAGCATCGCGACGTTGTCGAGCGCGTTCTTCCAGGGCAGCAGCGTCGCCTCCTGGAACACGATGCCGATGCGCCGTTGACGAACCGCTTCGACCGGCGCCACGCCGGCGACCGATACTTCACCGGCGCTGGGCGGCAGCAGGCCCGCAAGCACCTTGAGGAGCGTGCTCTTCCCGCATCCGGAAGGTCCGATCAGCGATACGAATCCGCCTTTGGGCACCGACAGGCTGACATCGTGCAGCACGCGGTTCACGCGTCCGGCGACGGTGAAATCGACGCACACGCCGCGCGCCAGGATATGCGCGGGCGCCTGCGACGCGGCGCGCGAATCGGCGCGCGTTCGCTCATCGGCGACCGTCGCGCGCCGGCAATCAACCCGTCGCGGTGGCTTTCTGGAATGCAGGACGCTTCTGCAACGTCGCGATCCACGCCGCGATCTTCGGCAACGCCGGCAAACCCAGCGGAAAGCCGACACTGCGCTTGACGATCGGGCCGAGCGCGACGTCGGCGAGCGAAAATTGCCCGCCGGCCACCCACGCGGACTTCGCGAGCTGGTCATCGAGCAGCTTGAGCTCGTTGCCGAGGTTCGCTGCCGTGTCCGCCGCGCGTTCGGCTTCGGGCTTTTTGGCATCGCGAAACCCGGCGAGATAGGCGGGATTCAGCTCCGCGAGCGTCCAGTCCATCCAGCGATCGACGTGCGACCGCTGCGCCGCGTCGGCCGGGTAGAGCGTGCTGCCCGACTTGTTCGCGAGGTAGCGCAGGATGGTGTTCGACTGCCACACGACGGTTCCGTCGTCGACGAGCGTGGGCACCTTCTTCATCGGGTTCAACGCCGCGTATTCGGGCGTCGTCGTGTTTTCGAACTGCCGGCCGTAGTCCTTGCGCTCGTACGGCAGCCCCAGTTCCTCGAGCAGGAAAATCACCTTCTGCACGTTGCCGGATGTCGCCCGGCCCAATAGCTGAATCATTGCGGCTCCTCGCATGCGTTGCGTTGAATCGGTCAAAGCGGGTTTGTAGGCGATGCAATCGATTTCGATCTTCGTGCTGATCACCGCGCGCGCCTCGACCGTCGTGCGCGCGATGCGTCCCTCCGGAAAATACTCCTTGAACACGCCGTTGTAGCGACCGAAGTCGCGCGCGTCCTCGAGGAAGGTGGTGACCTTGACGACGTCGGACAATTCGCAGCCGGCGTCGGCGAGCACGCGCTTGACGGCTTCGAGCGTTGCCCGCGTCTCCTCCTCGATCGTGCCGGCGACCATGTTGCCGTCCGCATCCTTGCCGACCTGGCCCGACACGTAGACGTAGTCGCCGGCGCGTACCGCCGGATGGAAGGGCAGGTTCGGATTCTTCTTGCCGTATACGGAGATGCCCGGATTGCTCATGCTGTGATTCCGATGGAGTCGGCTCGTCAGACGGAGGCCTCGAGGATGCAAAGGCCGCGCTGGCGATCGAGCAGGTACATGAGTCCCGAAGGATCGACGGTGACGTCGTTCGAAGACACCATCTCGTAGCCTTCGGGCGGATCGGGCTCGTAGAAGCCGGCCTCGCGTGGCGCGAACGGATCGGAAACGTCGACGAGCCGCAGGCCGCGCGCGAACCACGCGAACGGGATCACCGTGCCATGGAAGCGCTCGGAGGGCTGGTGGCAACCCATCATCGGCGGTTGCGGCGCGCCGTCGGGGTCGAGTCCGGGCACCTGGAACGTCGCGATCGCCGTCGGCTGCTGCTCGAAGCTGATGTCGTAGACCCACGCGAACGCAGGCGCCGACGGCCGCAGCTTGGCGACGTCCTCATCGGCGACGAGCAGGATGTCGCGTCCCTTCAGCTTGCCGGGCATGCGCAGCGCCGTATGCGTGGGATGCGGATCGGCCGGCCCGGTGTTGACACGGGAAACGAGCGTCGGCCTGCTCATGTCGGAAATGTCGAGGATGAAAAATCCGTGATGCCAGTACGAGACGTACAAGCGGTCGCCATGGCGCAGCGGATGATGGCAGCGCGGCTTCACGTAATCGTCCCACGGATATTCCTCGCCGCCGGCGGCATGCTGGCCCGGGAATCCACCAGCGTCCGACTTCCTCGGGCGCATCGGGCCGCGCGAGATCGAGGATCATCATGATGTTGCCGACGTAGCCGTCCGCCGTCGGCGAGATGTACGCGTAACGACCGTCGAAGTCGTAGCGATGCACGCCGCCGCCCTCGCCGCTGACGCGCCACTTGTCGACGAGCCTGGGCTTCGACGGTGTGGACACGTCGAAAATGCCGAGGCCGCCGCCGAACTCCGGCGCACCTTCGCGGAATTTTTCGTAGTTGACCACCATCAGGTCGTTGGCCACGCGCACCTTGTGCGAATGCCAGCCCATCGGCACTTCGAGCTTCGCCATCAGCCTCGGATGCCGCGGATCGGACACATCGTAGATCGACGTGCCGTCGGGGGGCCGCATGTGCGACACGTACAGCACGTTCCTGTCCCACCAGACCTGGCCGCCTCCGGGACAGTCGATGTGGCTGACAAGCCGGGTGTTCGACGCGCGTGCCATCCGGCCGCGCTACATCAGGCTCACGACGTCGCCCGAAGCGCTGCGGCCGTATCGCGTGAGAAGTCCGAAGGCGGCGAGCGCCGGCTCGTCGCTGGCGACGAACAGGATCAGCGGATCGCCGCCGTCGTTGACGTACTCGGTCCAGAGCGCGCCGGGGATGGCCAGCGTGTCGAAGCGCTCGAGCTCGAAGCGCTTGCCGTCGACGAGGGCATGTCCTCGGCCCTCGAACGGCGCGACCAGCAGGCTTGACGACTGCTTGATCGGCAGCGTCCTTTCTCGCGGACGCAGCATCTGCATGAAGAACGTCGTCGTCCTGTAGACGGGACCGCCGGTCAGCGGATCGACGTACTCGATCAGCAGGCCTTCGTGCTGGTTCTCCGCGTAGTCACGGTGCTTTTCGAGCAGCTCGCGCATCGCGTCGTACCGATAGACGAACATCGGCGACGAGCCGCCGACGCCGCGGAAATGATTGACGAAGCGGGGCCGCAGTCCGCCGGCGCCGTAGACACGCGCGGAGTAGTCGGTGGGAAAGCGCGCCGTCTGCTTCGCCTTGGCGACGCCGCTTTCCTTGTAGTCGTGGTCGAACGCCAGCGCGTTGAGGCTCTCGACCAGCGGATAGTCGAGCACCGAAAGATTGATCGCCGGCGCGTCGCCGGTGTTGCCGTGGTTGTGCCACGTATCGCGCGGTGTGAGCACCATGTCGCCCGGGCCGAACGTGATGTCCTCGCCCTCGACGCCGGTGAAGTTCCTGGCGCCGATGAGGCCGAAGCGGATCGCGCTGGCCGTGTGCCGGTGCGGCGGCATCACCTCGTTGGGATCATTCAGCCGATACGCGGTGTAGAGCGTGCTGACCGTCGCGCGGCGCGGCGACAGTCCGGGATTGATCAACACGAGTGAGCGGCGATCGGTGTCCTCGGCCGTGATGAGTTCGGCGGAACGATGCAACAGCGGCTCGAGGTCGTCCCTGTAGCTCCAGCGGAAGGGCACCGGTTTCGGGCCGCTCATCAACTGGCGGATCTCGTCGTGCTCGACGTCGGATTGCCGGGCCCAGAAAGGAAACAGGTTCTTCGCGGTGATATCCGCGTACATCTCGCGCAGCGCGGCCTCCTTCGCAGCGCCTGTCAGCGTCAATTCGCGATGATGACCCATGGATAGCCTTCGCCTGCACCGATTCGACGGCCTCGATAGTGCCAAGCCATCGAAATGTTGTCAACCAACGATAACCAAGCGTGCATTGGTTGTAATGACGATTCGTGGATCGGCCGTCGCCCGTGTTGCAAACCGTGCGCCGGTACGACGCGCTGTTGGCGGGCGAGCCTTGTGAACCGGTGAAAACCCCGCTAGCATCGCGTCGTCCGGTCGGAGCGACAAACCATGCGTAACCAGAGACAACCAAGGACGCCCCCGCTGCCCGATATCCGTGTCCTTGTCGGCCAGTTGCGCAAGCGCCTGGCGGCCGGCGAGGCGCTGCCGGCCGAACGGGCGATTGCCGACCAATACGCGGTCAAGCGCCACCGCGTACGCCAGGCGCTTGCGGTCTTGCGCGAACAAGGCGCGCTCGATTCGTCGCGACGCGCCGGCGCCGGGGGCGGCGAGTCGATGATCCGCTCGACGAATCCGCTCGAGGTGATCGAGGTGCGGCTCGCATTGGAGCCGGCACTGGCGCGACTGGCGGCCGTGCGCGCAACACCGCTCGAGATCGCGCGCATCATCCGCGCCGCGACGACACCGCCCGACATGCAGCGAAGCACCGCCGACCTCGCGTTCCACAAGCTCGTTGCGGGCGCCAGCGGCAACGGGCTCGCCGCCGACCTGTACGCGCTGTTGCGCAAGGTCGGATCCGATTCGCGCGTGCGCGTGCAAAGCGGCGCGACCGCATGTCCGAATCGACTGGCGCAACGCGACCAGGAGCACCACGCGGTGGCCCAAGCGATCGCGGCGCGCGACCCTGAAGGCGCCGAGGCCGCGATGCGCGCGCATCTCAATGCCGTGCACCGCGTGATCCTGAATCGGCTCATCGCGGCAAACGCCGCCTGAAGCTCCGGTCGGAGCCGGATCGTCCGCATGCGGCCGGCGCGGCGTGCAGCGTCGCGAAGCCGCCCCACCGACGACCGCCCCCGGCAGCGAGCGAAGCGAGCGTGGGGATGATCCGCCTAGCTCAACAGCGCCTTCTTCGACGCCAAGAGCAACCGGGCACGCTTGCGCGCAAGCGCCTGAAGTTGCGCGGCGGTGTACTCGAAAAGACCGCCCTGCGTCTTGATTCCCAGTTTGCCTTCGTCGACCTTGCCGAGCACCGTCGGGGAAATGCCGGGGTCGTTGCAAAGATCCTTGTTCAGATAGCCGGCTACGGCGGTGTAAACGTCGAGCCCTGCCACATCGAGCAGCTCCAGCGGACCGATCACGGCGAGCTTGTAGCCGATGCCCCATCGGACGATGTCGTCGATCGCCTGCGCCGACGCGACGCCTTCGTCGAGCAGGTGCAACGCCTCGCGCATGATCGCGTAGAGAATGCGGTTTTCGACGAATCCGGGGACGTCGCGATCGACGATGCCCGGCACCATGCCCATGCTCTTCACGAGTGCGACCGTCGTATCCATCGTCGACTTCGCCGTCTCGTCACCCCTGATGACTTCGATGACCGGAATCAGGTGCGGCGGGTTCGACCAGTGCATGCCGATCACGCGGCCGGGGTTCCGGAGCCCCTTCTGCAGCGTGGAGATCGGGATGCCGGACGTGTCGGAGGCCAGCACGGCATCCTCGCGAGCCTGATCGGATAGCTGCTCGAAAACGCGTCGCTTGATTTCCAGGTGCTCGGGCACCGTCTCCACGACAAAATCGGCGCGAGCGACTGCGGCCGACGCGTCCCCGGTCAGCGTCAATCGTGCGCGAGCTGCTTCGATCCCGGCGTCGGTCACGAAACCGCCGCCGAGGAGCGTCTCGAATACGAAGTCGATCGCGCCGCGCGCCTTTTCGAGCTGCGCGGGATCGACATCCGAAAGCGTCGTGGCGTAACCGCTGCGGGCGAACGTTGCGGCCATCCCGGGCCCCATCGTGCCCGCTCCCAGCACGACGACATCGTGGATGTTTTCGCCGGTCAACGAGCCTCCTCGGCGATGCGCCGGCAATGTTCCAGCGCCGCGTTGATCAGGTTGTGATTGGCCTCGGCAGTGCGAAATGCCGAGTGTGCGGATAGCGTGACATTCGGTAGCGTCGTCAGCGGATGACCGGCTGGCAGCGGCTCCGTCGCAAACACGTCGAGACCCGCGTGGCGAAGATGGCCGCTACGCAATGCATCGATCATTGCTTCCTCATCTACCAGCGCTCCGCGTGCAGTGTTGATCAGAATCGCGCCGGGACGCATCGCGGCGATACGCTCGCGGGAAAGGAAGTTTTTCGTCTCGTCGTTGAGCATCAGATGCAGTGAGGCGACATCGCTGTCCGCAAGCAACTGCGCCAGCGGCACGAATGACACTCCCGGGTACGTCTTGGCGGTTCGATTCCATGCCAACACTTTCATGCCGGAACCCGACGCCAGACGCGCGACTTCTCTGGCAATACCGCCGAAGCCAATCAGCCCGAGCGTGCATCCCGTGAGTTGCAAGGCGTCCGTGCGTAGCCAGTTTCCGGCACGCATTTCGCGATCCATGCGAGCAAATCCGCGCGCCGACGCCCACATCAGAGCAATGGCGCACTCCGCGACCGCGGTATCGCCGTAGCCCTGGATCGTGTGCACGGCAATGCCGAGCTCGGCAAGCGCTTCCGGGTTCATGTAGCTGCGCGCGCCCGTCCCGAGGAAAACGATGTGCCGGAGCCCCGTGCATTCGCGCGCGATGAGTGCAGGCACATACGTATGATCGATCATCGCAATGTGCGCACCGGCCAGCGCGGCCGGCAACGCCTCGGACCGAATGTTCGGGTCGCGATTGATCGTGAACCGCACACCGCGCAGTCGTAGGTGCTTGTCCGCTACTTCGGCCAGATCGGCGTTCGCGTCGACGAATACGGCTCGCAGATCTGATTCGTCCATTGCTGTCACCGCTACGTACGAAGTTGCCGTACAGCACGGGATTGGCGGAGAGACGGTCCGCCAATACCGCATCTTGGGTCATCCGGCCCGAGATGCCGCTCAGGGGTTCCGCAAAGATTGGAACGCAGGCACTAGTGATCCGCGTACCGCTTCGCCGCCGCGAGGTCTCGGCGCAACTCCTCCGCCGTGCGCCGCGGACCGTAGCCTGGCGTATCGCGCTGGATACGCCAACCTTCCTTCAGCGGCCCCGCATCCACCGTGTCGAATCCGAATTGATCGAGCAGACGGGTGACCGTCGCCTTGGCCCCGGGGTCGTCGCCGGCGATGGCCAACGCGCGACGATTCTTTGTGCCGGCTGGTTGCCCGTCAGTGGTGAGCGCAGCAGCGTAGATATGGTTGAAAGCCTTGACCACCTTCGAGGTCGGCAGGTGCGCCTGCAGGAGCTCGGAGGTCGTAGTCGACTCATTGTCGAGCTCGGCAATATGGCCGTCACGTTCGGGGTAGTAGTTGTTCGTGTCGATCACGATCTTTTCCGCCAGAGGCTCGACAGGAACGGCTTGGTAGCTCTTCAGGGGCACCGTGACCACGACGATGTCGCCAGCCTTCGCCGCGTCGGCAGCTGTCGCCGCCCGCGCTCTCGGTCCAAGTTCCGCGACCAGCGCTGATAACGTCGCCGGCCCGCGCGAATTGCTGATCACGACGTTGTAGTTGTTTCTCACCGCGAGTCGCGCGACCTGGCTTCCTATGTGCCCGGCACCGATGAGTCCGATCGTCTTTATCACACTATCGTTCACGGCAAATTTCCTTTCGTTTGCCCATTGGAACCCGCGACCAAGTACGCGCGCTCGGCCTATTGGAGCATTGCGCCTTTCAGGGTCGCAATGAATAGAGGCTGCAACGCTGCTTGGAATTGATCAGTCGCGGTCGGGACGATGTTTCGCGGAAAACGGCAGCAACCACGACAGCGACTTCATCAACAACGCGGTCTGGGCAAGGAACTGATGTTGCGCCTCGCTCACCATCTGCTCGTAGGCGCTGCGATCCAACTCGCCCTCGAACGCCTCCGAGGTAAGTTTGCCATCCTCGAAGCGGGCTCTGCTGGATTTCACCCGGGCCTTGCCACCGGACGCCGAAATCTCCGTGTACGAATAGCGGAAGCTGAAGAACGGATTAGTCCTTGAGGCCGGCTCCATGACTTCGATCACATCTTGCTCAACTTTGCACGGCGCCCGTTCCGCGCGGGGCACGGGAAGCTTGCTCATGCAAGACCTCTCACGAAAGAGTCCTGGTCACCGGCAACATAATGCGTCACGGTCGGATTGATAATGATCCATTGCCGGGGATTTGGCGGCATCAATTTTACTCCGTCGCTCCGCCCCTTCGACATGACGGCCCCGCGCCGGCTACGACGGCTTCCCCGGCGGCCATTTAGAGTGAGACACCTTGGTCGGGTGCCCGACGGCTGCTCGATCGCGTCGGTGGCTAGCACGACGAAATCGAACGCCTCACAACCGCACCAACTTGCGAGCTTGGCTGCCGCCCGGATGGCGGTGCGCCCTTGCACACTGCTACGAGCCCCGCGGTGAAGTCATTGCGGCGGGCTTTGCCGAAGGTTACTTCGACGCAACCTGCGCCCGACGACCGCGCCAAAGCACAATCGATTGTCACGATCCGGAGCGTTCGATTATCGGCGATTTGCGCGGCGGCATTGATCGGCAGGTGTTGGCCGAATGCCGACGCTCGCGCTGTTCCCGCGCTCGCTCCGCGAAGCTGATCGCATTACGCTTTTGATACCCGATGCCATGCGGACGTACCGGCCAAGGTGATACGCCGCAAGCTTCACGTCTTCAGCAGCGATGGAACCATGCTCGGCGGCGATGAACGCCGTTAGCACCTTTGGGTTAAGGAGCCATACGCCACGTGCCTTCGCCGCCCGTGTAGCAGCGGAGTCTACGTACCAGCCGGGAAATACGATGACCGGCTTCACTGCGAACGCTTTCCCGGTGCTTTCTTTCAGTAGATCACGCAGCCATGCGGCTTGCGCGATGCCCTGTTTGATCGGATCGCGGTCGTGCGTCTCGCCATTGGCTCGGATCGCTTCACCGTCGTAGGTTATGTTGGCGTCGCCACGCGCCGGCTTGCTCCATGTTTTCGTTTCGACGACGAAGAACCCTTTCGTGCTGAGCACGACGTGATCAAGGTTGAAATCCTTCCCGACAATGTCGTGGAAGACCCGCGCTCCCGCTTCGCGCACCTGCTCAAGATATTGCCCGACTGCGCGCTCGCCATCGCGCCCAAGCTTCATGCTTTGCAGCCGCTTCCAAGAGCGGCGCGTCCTGAATATCGCGTAGACGATGCCGAGCCCCGCGACCAGCGAAAAGAAAAGTGGGTGTGGGCGATCGTCCCGGTACCAGCGAAACCACTCCATCGCCGAAAGGGTAACGAACATCGTTGCCATGAGGATCGGCCCCAGCATGTCGGTACGTCAGATCGTCGATCTGCACGTCGAGTGACTGACCCGGATTACGCAGAGGCGCATCTTTGAGCGGGGAGATCGTCGTTCTCTTTTTCATCATGAGCGTCACAATCTCGCGCTTGGGGCAGCGACCTGGTGTCACCACCATTGCGCTACGGGGTTGGAAGTAGGTGCGCAGGGGAACCGGACGGCCTCACCCGTAACGACGCGTTGAGCGCCGTGGCAAGCGCCGCATCTCCGCTGACGAGCGCGCTCCATGCAAGCTCGTAGCCCTTCCTCCTGCCCTTTACCACCAACGTGAACCCCTGCGGGGTAATGGTCAGCGTGTAGGGCGCACCGTCGACCTCGATTTCTCGGCGAAGCGGTTCACTGAGTTTCGTCGTCATGGGTGCGTCCGTCACGGTGCATCAGGCGAACGCCCTCAAGCGCAACATGCGTTTCGCCATCGATCAGGCTGTCAATCCTCACGCGGGCGAAAGAATGCAGTCCTGCTCCTCTTCGGGAGTCAAGGCAAAGCTACCGTCATCATCCTCGGCAAGAACGGTCACTGAGGCGCCTTCCTCCAGAGAGACACCGGCGCGAAGTGACTGATGAACAGCGCTTCGCGCACGCCCTTTCTCCGGTGCCGATGACGGCGATGCGCTGATCGATCACCTCGAACCCGTCGCAGACCGGGCAGTGCCGGATCGGTCCGCGACGGATGGCGCGCGAAGGTTGGGCAGCTCGGGCTCGATGTTACGACGACATCCGTCGCGAGCACGACGGTTTGCGCCGCAAGCGTCTGTGAGCCGCAATCTGTTGCAAATTCGCCACTTTGCCTTCGTGCGATCGAATCGACGACGACGCTGCGCCTGAAACGCCCGAGGTAAACCGCGGCCATCAAGCCCCCGGGGCCGCCCCCTACGACCTGCGAATCGACCTGCACGATTGACCTGCGCGAAAACCGGCGTCAGGATACCCGTCCCAAGCGCACCCGTCGTTCGGAGACCGTTATGGCCGCCCGCTCAATCGCTTCACTGCTCGTGTCGTTCGGCATGGTGTCGATCCCGGTGAAGCTCTACGCCGCCACGCAGGCGACCGCCGGCATTTCGTTCAACCTGCTGCATCGCGCATGTGGCTCACGGCTGCGCCAGCAATATATGTGCATCAAGGAGGACGTCGTCGTCGAGCGAGCCGACATGGTCAAAGGCTACGAATTTGCCAAGGACCAGTACGTGACGTTCACGCCGGAGGAGCTGACGGCACTCGGCGAGAAGGCGACGCAGACCGTCGAGATCGACGAGTTCGTTCCTGCCGAGAGCATCGATCCCATCTACTACGACAAGGCGTATTTCCTCGGCCCCGACAAGGGAGGCGCCAAGCCCTACGCGCTGCTCGCCGAGAGCATGCGTCAATCGAAGCAAACGGCAGTGGGACGCTACGCGGCGCGCGGCAAGCAGTACATCGTCCAGCTTCGCCCGGTTGCCGGCGGCCTCGTGATGCAGCAGTTGCTCTACGCGCCGGAAGTGCGGTCGATCGACGATGTCGACATTCCGGAGGCGCCGGTGCGCGACACGGAGCTCACGCTGGCGCGCCAGCTGATCTCGCAGATCTCGTCGCCGACGTTCGACCCTACGAAATACGAGGACGAGGTCAAGCAGCGGATCGAGACCGCGATCGAGAAGAAGCTCGAAGGCCAGGAAATCGCGATTTCGCCCAGCGTTCCCGAAGCGGGCGGCCAGGTGATCGACCTGATGGAGGCATTGAAGGCGAGCCTCGCGAAGACGACGGCCACGCGCCCCGCCGCGAAGGCTTCCGACGCCGAGCCCGCAGCACCGGCGGAGCTCAAGGCCGCGCCGAAGAAGACGCCGAAGAAAGTCGCCGCCGTCGAGGAAGAGGCACCTGTGCAAAAGCGCAAGGCCGGCAAGCGTTCGTGATGGCGTGACCGGAGATTCGTGAGCGCGGATTATTCCTTACGCGACGTCGGCAAGCTGCTCGGACTACCGCGTTCCATCATCTGCGGCCTGATCGACGCTGGACCAGGAAGCGATCCGCCACCTGAGCGCGTATCGCAAGCTCAGCAAGCGGTAGCGATTCACCGATGCGCAGCAGCACATGGAGCGTGACCGTCGGCAAACACGGCGTCACGGCGAGGTTCGACCCCGCCACACGCGGCGCGGAGCCGCCCGTATTCCTGTTCGCGCACGGCGCCGGCGGGAACATGGCCAGTCACGGAATGCTCGCGTTGACCGAGCTCTTGTGCGACCTGGGCCTGCACGTCATTCGCTTCAATTTCCCGTACGCCGAGCGCAACAGCCGCAGGCCGGATCCGATGCGGCTGCTCGAGGACTGCATTGCGGCGGTTGCGGCGCGCGCCCGGCGCGAGATCGACGCCAAGCGATGGATTCTCGGCGGCCGCTCGATGGGCGGTCGCGCCGCGTCGATGCTGGTTGCCGACGGCTACGCGTGCGACGGATTGCTGCTGCTCGCGTACCCGCTCCATCCGGCGGGCAGCCCGGAAAAGCTGCGCGACGCGCATCTGCAACGCGTCACCACTCCTGTGCTCTGCTTCAACGGAACGCGCGATCCGCTGTGCGAGCGCGCGCTGATGGACGCCGTCGTCGCGCGACTGACGAGCAACTGGACGATGCACTGGCTCGACGGCGCCGACCATTCGTTTCATGTGACGAAATCGTCCGGCCGCGACGATGCCGCCGTGCTGGACGAGATCGGAACTGCAACGGCCGCGTGGCTCGCGTGATCACGAATTCGTCGGCTGTGGAGCGTCGTATCCCTCGACGATCTTCAGATCGCCGATCGACGCGCCTTTGCGGATCGCCATGGCGCCTGCATAGATAGGTACGGTCCGTCACCCATGTCTCCGGGTCGTACACATTTGAGCGGTGGCGGAGAGACAGGGATTCGAACCCTGGATACCTTGCGGTATACGTGATTTCGAGTCACGCGCCTTCGACCACTCGGCCATCTCTCCGCAGCCGCGAATTATAACGTGGCCGACGCCGAGCACCGCCGTGTTGTCAGGCGCGGGCGCGCACGCCGGTAGGACCTTTCTGACGCTTTGCCGCGCCGCGCGCCGATAAGTCAATCAGTGCGACGCGGATGCGGTGCGTTGCCGAAACATGGTCTGCTACGGATTGCCTCATCCGTCGGGACCGACCGCCTCGCATGACTGAATCGCCGCCCACGCACCGGCTACGAGCCTGGCTCGTCGCAGTGTCGGTCATCCTCGTTTCCGCGTGCGCGACGATGCCGCCGGGGGCGGATTACCCGAAGGTCGAATCGAAGGCGCTTGCGCACCCCGAGGAAACGGCGATCGGCCGCAAGGTCGACGCGTACGCCAAGGCGCATCCGGGACTGTCCGGATTCCGGCTCTTCGCGAGCGGCAGCGCCGCGTTCACGCTGCGCGTGCAGTTGGCGAACAGCGCGCAGCGCACGCTCGACGTCCAGTATTTCATCTTCAAGGACGACGACACCGGCCAGTTGCTGATGAGCGCGATGCTGGCCGCCGCCGATCGCGGCGTTCGCGTGCGCGTTCTCATGGACGATACCGAAGCGCGCGGACAGGACGATCGCGTGGCGCTCCTGGCCGCGAATCCGAACATCGAAGTCCGCTTGTACAACCCGTTCTACTACCGCGGCTCGATCACGCTGCTGCGCGTCGCCGAGTTCGCGCTGACGATGAGCCGGCTCGATTACCGGATGCACAACAAGCTCTTCGTCGTCGACAACGAGATCGGCGTCGTCGGCGGCCGCAACGTCGGCGACGAATACTTCGACACGGGCGACGAGCCGCAATTCGGCGATTACGACGTGCTCGCCCTCGGGCCGATCGTGCGCGATCTCTCGAAGAGCTTCGACGCGTACTGGAACAGTTCGCTGTCGATTCCGGCGCGCGCGTTGTACGGGAACATGCCGACCGGGCCGAAGCTCGAGCAGTTGAAACAGCAACTCGCCGCGCACCGGCAGCAAATGCACGACAGCGACGAGGAGCGTGCCATCCGCACGGGCCGGCCGCTCGCGAGCCTGCTCGGAAACGATACCGGCGTCGTCTGGGCGAAGGCGGAAGTGCTCGCCGACAGCCCCGACAAGGCCGGTGTCGAAGACGGCGACGAGATCGGCGCGCTGCTTCCGCCGCCGGCTCCTCAAGGCGACCGCCGAGGTGAAGAATGACCTTCTGATCGTGTCGCCCTATTTCATTCCCGGCGACAAGGGCGAGGCGCTGCTGAAGAAGCTGCGCGCCCGCGGCGTACGCGTGCGCGTGCTCACCAATTCGCTGCTGTCGACCGACGTGGTGGCCGTGCACGCCAGCTATCGGCGCTTTCGCGTTCCGCTGCTGGAGGCGGGCGTCGAGCTCTACGAGGTGAAGCCGCTACCCGGCAAGCCGCATCCGGGAGGAGGACTGCTGAAGACGCCGAGCTCCGGGCAGTTCTCGCTGCATGCGAAGGCATTCGTCTTCGATCGCAACCGGATCTTCATCGGATCGGCGAACTTCGACCGCCGCTCGCTCCATCTCAACACGGAGATCGGGCTGATCATCGACAGCCCCGAGCTCGCGCAACAGGTCATCACGCGCTTCGACACGATCGCCAATCCCGCCAACAGCTTCGTCCTCGGGCTCGAGGATGACGCCAATGGATCGCATCACCTCGTCTGGAAGAGCGTCAAGGACGGGAAGCCGGTCGTCTACGAGACCGAGCCGGGAGACGATCGCTGGCGGGAGCTGAAGGTCGACTTGTACGGTCTGCTGCCGCTCGACGACGAGTTGTAGCAGCGCTATTTTTTCGCCGGCGCGTGCGCGTTGGCCGCGCCCTTCGTTCCGCCCGACGCGCCTTCGGTCGTCTGGGTCTTCGGGTTGACGCCCTTCGCTTTTTCGTTGGCGACGTAATTCGCGACCGCCTTGTCCTCGGCCCGCGTCAATTCCGCCTTGGCGGCATCCGCAGTGGCCTTGTCCTTCGCGGCCTTCTCGGCTTTCTGCTGGTCGGTCATCGGCGGCGCGGGCGGAAGCTTCGCCACCGCCACGCCAAACGCGGTGACGACGAGTGCCGCGCCGATCAATGCCCGTATCGTGGTTTGCATGCGTTTGCTCTCCAGAATGGCCGATTACGCGGGCCGCGGCGCGGCCGCTGGCACATCATCGGGCGCGGTGGGAATCTTCCCGGCCTTGATGTCGTTGTACCAGTAGAGGTGGTGCTCCTTCGCCCACGTTTCGTCGACGTAGCCCCTGCTCATCGCGTTGTAGGCGCCGGCCATGCCGAGCGTGCCCATGTAGATGTGGCCGAGGGCCGCGAGCATGAACAAGGCGGCGATCGACAGGTGCACGAGGTTGGTGATCTGCATCGTGCTGCGCGTCTGGTTGAAATTGGGAAAGTCGAGGATCAGCCCGCTCGCGCTGACGATCAGGCCGGCCACCAGCAAGCCGCCCCAGAACCACGCTTTCTCGCCGGCGTTGAACTTGCCCGACGGCACGTCGTGCTTCGCGACCAGACCGCCGAAATGCCGGATCCAGTTCCAGTCGTAACGGCGCCAGAAGTTGTCGCGGACGAACGTGAAGAACAGCAGCACGATGCAGATCAGGAACAGCGGACCGATGAAGTTGTGCAGGGTCTTCGCGAAGATCGTGAGCCACGAGAACAGCGTGTAGCCGATCAGCGGCAACAGGATGTTCTTGCCGAACGTCATGATCAGGCCGCTGATCGCGAGCGCGACGAACGTCCACGCCGTCGTCCAGTGGATGGTCATCTGCCACGCGGTGAAGCGCCGGATCCTGCGGCCCGTCGCCGGCTCGTGCAACTGCATCGTTCCCTTCCAGAAATAGAACGCGGCGATCACCAGCACCATGATCACCAGCGCCCATCCGGCGTACACCGACACCATCGAGTTGCGCAGCGTGCGCCAGGTCTGTCCCTCCGGCTGGATCAGGATGTTGGTCTCGCGGCCGACGACCGTCGTCGTCTGCGGCGCGCCCGAGCGCACTTCGCTCCACATCGGCTGATTGTTGAGCGGCTGCGTGAGCTGACGCTGCTGTTGCTGCGTCGCGTAGCTGGCGTCGACCGGCATTCGTCGCCGGCGACTGCTCGGCCTGCGCCTGCGGCTTCGGTTGCGCCTGCGCGCCGCACGTGAAAAACAGCGCGGCCAGCAGCGCGCAGAACGGAAACGAGGAAACCGCGTGAGCGCTCATGGATCGTCGCTCTCCGATCAGTCGCGCAGGCGCACGTACTCGTTCTGCTTCTGCGCGCGGTCATCGATCTCGTTCTCCCACTGCTGCTTGTTGCCGTTGAACGGGGGACTGTTGAACGCCGGCGTATCGGGCTTGCCCTGGTACTTGCCCTGCTTGTAGTTGATCACCTGCGGGCGCTCGCCACAGCCGGCGACGCTCATCGCGACGGCCGCCGCGGCAAACGCAAGCACTACCGTGCGCAGGCCGTTCACGATTTGGTCCCTCCGGTCGCGGGTGCGGCTCCGGGCGCTGGCGTCGGGGCTGCACCGCCGGGCTGTTGCGTGCCGCCGGCGCCGCCGGCACCTTGTACGCGGTGGCCCAGCCCCACACTTCGCCGCCCTTGCCGCGGTGCGTGACGCGGTCGCGGTAGATGTTGGCGATGACCTCGCCGTCGCCGCCGAGCAGCGCCTTCGTCGAGCACATCTCGGCGCACGCCGGCAGCTTGCCTTCGGCGAGGCGGTTGCGCCCGTACTTCTGGAACTCGGCGTCCGAGCGATCCGGCTCGGGGCCGCCCGCGCAGAACGTGCACTTGTCCATCTTGCCGCGCACGCCGAACGCGCCGGTCTGCGGAAACTGCGGCGCGCCGAACGGGCACGCGTAGAAGCAGTAGCCGCAGCCGATGCACAGGTCCTTGTCGTGCAGCACGACGCCTTCCTCGGTCTTGTAGAAGCAGTCGACCGGGCACACCGCCATGCACGGCGCGTCGGAGCAGTGCATGCACGCGACCGAGATCGAGCGCTCGCCGGGAACGCCGTCGTTCAGCGTCACCACGCGCCGGCGATTCACACCCCATGGAATCTCGTGCTCCTGCTTGCACGCGGTGACGCAGGCGTTGCACTCGATGCACCGCTCGGCATCGCACAGGAATTTCATTCTGGCCATGTGAGGCTCCTCGCTATCAGTGGCGCCGGGCCGCCCCAAGCCACTGATCCGCCCCCTGGTGGGGCAGCGAGCGGAGCGAGCGTGGGGGGACGTTCATCCTACGCCGTGAACTTCTCGACCTGGCAAAGGGTGGTCTTCGTTTCCTGCATCATCGTCACCGAGTCGTAGCCGTACGTCGTCGCCGTGTTGACCGCCTCGCCGCGAACGATCGGCGCCGCGCCCTCCGGATAGAACTCGAGCATGTCCTTGCCCATCCACCAGCCGGAGAAGTGGAACGGGATGAACGTCGTGCCCTTGCCGACGCGATCGGTGACCTGCGCCTTGACCTTGAGCTGCGCGCCGGTGGGCGTCTTCACCCACACGTATTCGCCGTCGCGCACGCCGCGGTTGTTCGCGTCGACCGGGTTGATCTCGACGAAGCTCTCCTGCTGCAGCTCGGCGAGCCACGGATTGCTGCGCGTCTCCTCGCCGCCGCCTTCGTATTCGACGAGGCGGCCGCTCGTGAGGATCAGCGGGAATTTCTCGGCGATCTTGTCCTTGACGTTCGCCTCCTGCACCGACTTGTAGAGTGTGGGCAAGCGCCAGAACACCTTCTTGTCGTCGTGCGTCGGGTACTTGGCGACGAGGTCGGGCCGCGGCGAATACAGCGGCTCGCGATGCTGCGGGATGCCGTCCGGGAAGTTCCAGACGACCGCGCGCGCCTTCGCGTTGCCCCAGAAGTGGACGCCGTGCTTCATCGTGACGCGCTGGATGCCGCCCGACAGGTCGGTCTTCCAGTTCTTGCCTTCGGCGGCCTTCTTCTCGGCGTCGGTGAGCTCGTCCCACCAGCCGATCTTCTTCATCAGCACGTGATCGAACTCCGGATAGCCGGTCGTGATCTCCGAGCCCTTCGGAAACGAGCCGTCCTCGGCCAGCAGGCTGACGCCGTCGCGCTCGATGCCGAAGTTGGCGCGAAAGCAGCCGCCGCCGTCCATCATCGTCCTTCGACTCGTCGTACAGGTTCGGCGAGCCCGGATGCTTGATCTCCGGCGTGCCGTAGCACGGCCACGGCAGGCCGTAGTAGTCGCCGTCGCACGGGCCGCCCCGCGCGCGCAGCGTCTTCACGTCGAACGTGTTCTGGTTCTTCATGTGCAGCTTCAGCCGCTCGGGCGACTGGCCGGTGTAGCCGATCGTCCACGTCGCCTTGTTGATCTCCTTCAGCACCGATTCGGGCGTCGGCTCCTCGAACTTCGCGTCGCCGTCGGGCTTCCACAGCTCGTAGTTCTTGACGAACTGCGGACCCCAGCCGAACTTCTTCGCGAACGCGTACATGATCGCCTGGTCGGTCTGCGACTCGAACAGCGGCCGGATCACGCGCTCGCGCCATTGCAGCGACCGGTTCGACGCGGTGACGCTGCCCGACGTCTCGAGCTGCGTGCACGCCGGCAGCAGATAAACGCCGTCCTTGCGCACCATCGCGGCCATCGCCGCGGTCGCCGACGGATACGGGTCGACGACGACGAGCACGTCGAGCTTCTTCATCGCCTCGACCATCTCCTTGCCGCGCGTCTGGCTGTTCGGCGCGTGGCCCCAGAAGATCAGCGCGCGCAGGTTGCTGTCCTGGTCGATCAGCTCGTTCTTCTCCAGCACGCCGTCGATCCAGCGCGACACCGTCATGCCGGGCTTTTCCATCATCGCCTGCGACGCGAACTGGCCCTTGATCCAGTCGTAGTCGACGCCCCACACCGCGGCGAAGTGCTTCCACGAGCCCGCGGCGACGCCGTAGTAGCCGGGCAGCGAGTCGGGATTGGGGCCGATGTCGGTCGCGCCCTGCACGTTGTCGTGGCCGCGGAAGATGTTCGCGCCGCCGCCCGACACGCCGATGTTGCCGAGCGCCAGCTGCACGATGCACGACGCGCGAACGAACGCGTTGCCGGTGGAGTGCTGCGTCTGGCCCATGCACCAGACGAGTGTGGACGGGCGGTTCTTCGCCATCATCTCGGCGACCTTGTAGACCGCCGCCTCCGGCACGCCGGTCACTTCCTCGCACTTGTCCGGCGTCCACTTCGCCATGACGTCTTCCTTGACCTTGTCCATGCCGTAGACGCGGTCGTGGATGTACTTGTCGTCCTGCCAGTTGTTCTTGAAGATGTGGTACAGCACGCCGAACAGGAACGCGACGTCGGTGCCCGAGCGGATGCGCACGTAGTAGTCGGCCTTCGCCGCCGTGCGCGTGAAGCGCGGATCGACGACGATCATCTTCGCGCCGGTTTCCTTCGCGTGCAGCATGTGCAGCATCGACACCGGGTGCGCCTCGGCGGCGTTGCTGCCGATGTACAGCGCGCACTTCGTGTTCTGCATGTCGTTGTACGAATTGGTCATCGCGCCGTAGCCCCAGGTGTTGGCCACCCCGGAGACCGTCGTCGAATGGCAGATGCGCGCCTGGTGATCGCAGTTGTTGCTGCCGAAGTACGAGACGAACTTGCGCAGCAGGTACGACTGCTCGTTGCTGTGCTTCGAGCTGCCGACCCAGAACACCGCGTCGGGGCCCGATTCCTTGCGGATCTGGATCAGCTTGTCGCCGAGCTCGTTGATCGCCTGGTCCCAGGTGATCTTCTGGTACTTGCCGTTGACGAGCTTCATCGGCGTCTTCAGCCGATGGTCGCCGTGGCCGTGCTCGCGGATCGATGCGCCCTTCGCGCAGTGCGCGCCGAGATTCAACGGCGAATCGAACACCGGCTCCTGGCGCACCCACACGCCGTTCTCGACGACGGCGTCGATCGAGCAGCCGACCGAGCAGTGCGTGCACACGGTGCGATGCACCTCGCGCTTGACGTCGGACTGTTTCATCGGCCGCCTGCGCCTTGCCCATCGTGCCGTACGGCAACTGGCTCGCGAACGCGCCGACGCCGGCGACCATGCCCGAGCGCTTCAGGAAGGCGCGGCGGTCCATCGTCGCGATCCGGGCACCGATGTCCCGGTAAAGTCGCGGGCCGGCTACGCGGGCGGTCTCGGTCTTGCGCGTGAGCAGCATGATTCTTCTCCTGCTGAAGACGTGTGTTGGAGCGGATTCGGTGCAAACACCCCGAGCGGGGAGCGCGCTGCGGTCAGAGGCGAGTCGTCGCGTAGTAATTGCGAACGTGCTCGGTTTCCTGATACCCCTGCGACGTCGGGTTTCGATTCCGCGGGCTCGACGATCACGGCAGGCGCCGCGGCCAGGGCCGAAGCGGACGCCGCACCTGCCGCGCCGGCGCCAAACGCCAGCAAAAAACGGCGGCGAGCAGCGTCGGGGGAGCGTGCGGCCTTCGCCGGTGTCGCGGTCGAAATATCGCGTTGCGATGTACTGGAAGTATCGCGGTGCGATGTATCGCTCATGGTGCTCTCCTCCAAACGGATTCCGTGCGCATAATCGATTCAGTCCATGGCGAGTGCGTCACGGTCGATCGCCAGGTATTGTGCCGTCAATTCTGCTACGCACGCATAGTAGTTGGCAATAGCGGATTCGTGTATTGCAGTGCAGCAAAGGAAGACCCAGGACGCGATGTGGCGTTCGAAAAAGGCGCGTTGCGTCGCAATGGACGCCGGCTTGCGCTCGTCCTGGCCGGCGATCAGCAGGCGCATCGTCTCGCACAGCGCCGACAGGTGATCCTCGAGCATCACGACGTCGTCGCGACGCGCAAGTCCAAGCGCGCCGAGATCGGAGCGCAGGTCGACGAGCGGCTTCTCCATCATGAATCCCGACATCCAATGCGATCCGTGCAGGTTGATCTCGCACTTGCCGACGCCGATGAAGAGATCGGTGTATTCCTGCGCGCCGGCCTCCGCGTCCATCGCGCTGCTCGCATCGATCAGACGATTCCACGCACTCGCGAGCGGCGTGCCGTCCTCCATCCGTGCTGCGCTCGCGATCGCCTTCAGAAGCCGCGCGTCCGGGCCATCGGCATAGAGGCGGCCGAGCAGCGCGTAGAACTCGCATCGACCCCGATCTTCGGGAGACAGGGGGTGCGCGAGCGTGATTGTCGCAACGGCGCTCAAGAAACGACTCCCGCGGCGACGCTTGTATGATCCCCCCACGCTTGCGGCTTCGCCGCTGCGCTGCCCCCCGGGGGGCCGGATTCGCGCCTTGGGGCGGCCCTGCGACGCTCATAGGCTGCGTATATCCGCCACCCGCTCGTTCGTCATCAGGTCGACGACGCGGCAATCGGCGCACATCTTCAAGCGCGCGAGGCTGTCCGCGCCGGCGAACATCGAGTGGGTGCGCAGGCGATCGACCATCGCCAGCACGAGCTTTTCGGTGCCCATCGGCTTGCCGCAGCGTGTGCACGCGAAGATCGCCGCCTCGTTCAGCACGCGCGGCGCGCGCGCCTCGGGCGTGAGGTCGAGCCGAGGGACGAGCGTGATCGCCTGCTCGGGACACGTTTTGGCGCAAAGACCACACTGCACGCAGTTGCTTTCGATGAAGCGAAGCTGCGGCGTTTCGGCATGATCGAGCAGCGCGGATTCGGGGCAGGCGCCCACGCACGCGAGGCACATCGTGCAGGCGTCGCGGTCGACCGCGAGCGTGCCGAATGGCGCGCCCGCTGGCAGCGACACCGTCGCCTGCGGCACGGGCGCATGCAGCGCGAGATGCTCGAACGCGTGCGCCAGCGTGCGCCGCTTGTCGTTCGTCGCGGCGAATGTCGCGGCCATGCGCGGCGGCAGCGCGACGGGCCAGTCCCATAACGCGCGATCGACGTCGTCGACGCTCGCGTCGATCAGCCGGAAATGCTCGCCCTGGTAGCCCTGCGCGTTCGCGATCGTCTGACCGATCGACATCTGGAAACGCAGCGCGTCGAGGTATTGCGGCGCTTCCCGTCCCGTCGCGAGCACCGCGATGCTGGAGGCTCCCCACGCAAGCGCGGCCATCCACAGGTCGATGCCGACCGAGGCGATGTGCTCGACCTCGAGCGGCATGATGCGCGCCGGCAACCCGCGCCCGCGCCGCGCGAGCGATTCGAGCGATGGGTTGCGCATCGGCGGCGTGAAGCAGCACGCCGGCGTCGCGGCCTCCCGCGCGATCAAACGTGCCGAGCAACGTGCGTATCCGCGCCCCGAGGTCGGTCGCCGTCGGATAGGCGTAGGTGAGCGCACCGGACGGGCACACGGTGGTGCAGGCGCCGCAACCCATGCACAGATGCGGCTCGACGGCGATGTGATTGCCGTCCGCGCGAATGGCGAGCGTCGAGCACACGTCGATGCACTGCGTGCAGCCGATCTTTTCCGAGCGGCTGTGCGCGCAGATCGACGGCTTGTACGCGAAGAATTTCGGCTTCTCGAATTCGCCGACGATCAGCGCGAGCTCCGCGGCGGCCTTCGCCTGCTCGAGCGCATCGGTGCCCGGCGCGAAATAGCCCTGCGGCGGCTGATGTTGCGTGAACCAGCGCGCCGGCGACAGATCCAGCACGGCATCGAAGCGCCCGGTGCGCGTCGTATCCCTGCGTCCGAAATCGATGGCGCCGACGGCGCCGCACGCGGCGACGCACGCGCGATGATCCTTGCAGCGGTCGAGGTCGACCTGGAAGTTCCAGCCGATCGCGTGCTCGGGACAGGCGACGACGCAGGCGTTGCAGCGCGTGCACAGGTCGAGATCGATCGGGTTGTCCTGCGACCACTCGGCGTCGAACGCGCCGAGCCAGCCGGCAAGACGCGTCAGCCGCCCGGAAAATACGGGGACTTCGCGCGGACCCGGCAGCTCGGCGCTGTCCGACGCGCCGGTGGCGAGCACCGTGACCGACAGTGCCGGCCGCAGCAGGTTCGCCCAGCGCAGCGCTTCGTCGAGCCGGCCGATGATCAGCACCTGTCCTTCGGCCTTGTACGCGACGCTCGGTACGGGCTCGGGATCGGGCAGCGCGGCCATCGCGAGCAGGGCCGCAATCTTCGGCGTTGCCTGCGGCGCCTCGGCCGACCACCCGGCGGCTTCGCGGATGTTCACGAAGCGGATCGAACGCACGCCGGCGGCCTCTTCCGCCACCTCGCCCAGCAACCGCCGCTCCTGCGTGCACGCGACGATCATGTCGCCGCCGGCCTTGTCCTTGAAGCGGGCGAGCTCGCGCTGGCACATCGCGGTGTGCACCGGCGGCAGGGCGCCGCTTCCGCTCGCGCGCGCGATCGCGGCAGCATCGAGCGGCATCGTGCCGTTGCACGTGCAAAGGAAAACGTTCTTGTCGGCGAGGGTCATCGGCGCGTCAGCGCTTCGTTTCCGCGGTGAATGGCGCGGGTTGGGGTTCATGTGTCGCTGCGTCGTCGGCGCGCCGCGGCGGCGTCACATCGACAGGGGCGGCGTCGATCGGGATGTTCGCAGGCAGCGCGGCCTCGTCGTCGCCTGGCCGTGGCGCGGATTCGGGAGCGAGCGCGGCCGCGACCGGCTCGTCGGGAACGTCCTCGACGTGTCCGTCGGCGTTCACGCGCGTTTGCGGCGGATTGAAGATGTATCGGGCCTGCATCAGCGTACGCGCGAGCGCGGGCTCGATCGGGCTCGGCAGCGAATAGTCGTCGATGTAGACGTCGAGCCCGTCCATCACGTTGAACCGGGGATGGCGCAACAGCTTCCGAAGCGCGCTGCGCTTGACGTCTTCGTCGACACCAGGCTGCATGAACGGCGAATAATCGGAATCGATCGTCAGCGACTCGAGCGACGGCAGTCCGACGTTCGCGCTCGCCGCGCCGGATTGCGCTGCCGGCGATCGGAGACCGGCATCCGGCGCAGACGACGACGGCGCAGCCTCGGGCGGAACCGCGATTGCGACGGGCGTCGATTCGAGCATTTCGACGGGCGTCGCCGGTGCGGCGACGTCGCGGGCGCGTACGGCATCGCCGCCGGCCGGATTGTCGACCGGACGCGGCGAATCCTCGTTGCGCGCGGCCTCCAGCTTGCGCTTTGACCACCGTCGCAATGAAAAACGCGTCGTCGGGTCCTGAGTATCGGCGGTCATTTCAGGAACGTCGACGCGCGCTCGCGCGCCGCGACTTCGTCGGCGACGGGATCGTTGCGCTTCACCTTGCGGCGCGGCTCGGGCTTGTAGTGCAAGGCGATGAACGGCCGCATCCAGTCGGCGATCGCGGGCACCATCGGCACGCCGTCGACCTGTTCGCCGCCGTCCATGTAACGGCCGGCCTGGTTGTAGCTCACCGTGACGATGACCGGACGCGCGACGGGCATTGCGCCGTCGTCGAACATCCGGTACATGACGAAAATACGCGGGTCGGGCGCGGTGATGTTCAGAAAGTAGCCTTCGGCCTCGGTCGGGTGCAGCTCGATGTCGAATCCGCGGCAACGCCAGCGGTTTTCGCCGTCCGGAACACAGACATTCTGTCCGGGTACGGTGTTCGCATGCGGAAACGAGCCGCGCGTCCGGCGCGGGCACTACGACGGCCTGCGGCTGCCAGCGTTCGCTGGCCCACCGGCTTTGAAGCGGAATCCGCTCCATGATCACGTCGACAGTCTGGATGAGCGGCTGCATCGTTTTCGTCCGGTTGCCCGCTACAACGGCGATGCGCAACGAACGGGTCTGCGATGATCATACTCGGCATGCGCTCGCGCATGCCGCTCTGCTAACATGAACCATCGTCATGGCTACCATCATTCCGCTCACCGATGTCCGCGGCGCTCCGAGCGCGGCCGCGCGGGATGCGTTCGTCCGCAACGCCGCCAGCGCGCCGGTCAGCGACGCAGCGCAGCCACTCGACACGCGCGGGCGGCCGCTTTCCGACTTGCGGATATCGGTGACCGACCGATGCAACTTCCGCTGCGTCTACTGCATGCCGAAGGAAGTGTACGGACGCGACTTTCACTTCCTTCCGCACGCCGAGCTGCTGACGTTCGAGGAGATCGCGCGCATTGCGGCGATCTTCGTGCGCGGCGGCGTGCGCAAGATCCGCCTCACCGGCGGCGAGCCGCTGTTGCGCCGCCATCTCGAGCGGCTGGTCGAGATGCTGGCGTCGCTCGGCGACATCGATCTCACGCTGACGACGAACGGCGCGCTGCTCGCGAAAAAGGCGCGCGCGCTGCGCGATGCGGGCCTTTCGCGCGTCACCGTGAGTCTGGACGCGCTCGACGATCCGACGTTTCGCGCGATGAACGACGTCGATTTTCCGGTCGAGCGCGTGCTCGAGGGCATCGCGGCCGCGCATGCGGTCGGACTCGCACCGCTGAAGATCAACGTCGTCGTCAAGCGCGGATTGAACGAGCATGCAATCGTGCCGCTCGCGCGATACTTCCGCGACAGCGGGCACATCGTACGTTTCATCGAGTACATGGACGTCGGCCACACGAACGGCTGGCGCATGGACCACGTCGTTCCGGCGGCCGAGATCGTCGGCTTGATCGATCGTGCATTTCCGCTCGAGCCGATCGAACCCAATTACGCCGGAGAAGTCGCGCAGCGCTGGCGCTATCGCGACAGCGGTCGCGAGATCGGCGTCATCGCGTCGGTCACGCAGGCATTTTGCCGCGACTGCTCGCGCGCTCGGCTGTCGACCGACGGCAAGGTCTACACCTGCCTTTTCGCCGACAGCGGGTACGACCTGCGCGCGCTGCTGCGCGGCGGATACTCGGATGCGCAGATCGGCAATGCAATCGCGGCGATCTGGCGCGGACGCAGCGACCGCTACTCGGAGATCCGCACCGCCGCTACGCCGCGCGCGTCGCGGATCGAGATGTCGTACATCGGAGGATAGCTTGGACGTCGTGCGTTCGGCATCGGATGAAAAGCGCGCGGCATCGACGTCAGCGCGGTATCGGCCGCTGCTGACGCATGCCGCGCGGCCGTCGACGTTCGACGTCGCCGCGATCGACGAGCACGGCGCGGTGCGCAACGTGCCGATCGCCGGCGAGCATCCGCTCACGCTCTACGTCGATCGCCAGGAAATCCTGACGCTGATGACGCTCGGCGCCGCGCCCGAGGCGCTCGCGATCGGTTACCTGCGCAACCAGCGCCTCGTGCAAAGCCTCGACGAGATCGTCGCGGTACAGGTCGACTGGGAGACGAATTCCGTCGCGATCAAGACGCGCCACGGACTCGCCGATCTCGAGGCGAAGACGGCGAAGCGCACGAAGACGAGCGGTTGCGGTCAGGGAACCGTGTTCGGCGATCTGATGGACGACATCGACAGCGTGCGGCTTTCGCGCGATGCGACGCTGACCCGCTCGGCCCTCTACGATCTGCTCGAAAACGTCCGCGTGCACGAAACGATCTACAAGCAGGCGGGCGCCGTGCACGGCTGCGCGCTCGCATCCAACGCCGGCGCGCATTCGGCAATTCTGCAGTTCGTCGAGGACGTCGGCCGCCACAACGCCGTCGATGCGATCGCGGGACAGATGTGGCTCGACGGCGAGCAAGGCGACGACAAGATCTTCTACACGACGGGGCGCCTCACCTCCGAGATGGTGATCAAGGCCGCGCAGATGAGCATTCCGTTTCTCGTGTCTCGCTCGGGCTTGACGCAGATGGGCTACGACATCGCGCAGAAAGTCGGCATGACGATGATCGGCCGCGCGACGAACCGCCATTACCTGCTGTTCACCGGCGCGGCGCGATTCCGCAGCGACGCATGAGGCGTCCGGTCCACGAATGACGATTTCGCGCGCCGACATCACGGGAATCGTGCTGGCGGGCGGCCAGGGGCGCCGGATGGGCAACGTCGACAAAGGATTCGTCGAGCTCGACGGGCGACCGCTCGTGGCGCATGTGATCGAACGCCTCGCGCCGCAGGTGGCGACGCTCGTCATCAACGCCAATCGCAACGCCGAGCGTTACGCGGTCTTCGGTTATCCGGTCGTCGCCGACGCGATCGGCGGCTTCGCGGGTCCGCTCGCGGGGCTCCACGCCGGGCTCACCGCGGCGACGACGCCGTTCGTGGCGACGTGCCCCTGCGATTCGCCGTTTTTGCCGGCCGACCTCGTGACACGTCTTTCCGGCGCATTCGACGCGCAGCCGATCGATATCGCGGTTGCACGCACGTTTGCGCAGCCGCATCCCGTCTTTGCGCTGGCGCGCCGCTCGCTGTTGCCCCATCTCGCGCAATTCCTGGGCGCGGGCGGGCGCAAGATCGATGCATGGTACGCGTCGCTGCCGATCGCCGAAGTCGCGTTCGACGACGATGCCGACGCGTTTCGCAACATCAATACGCCGGCGGAACTGGCCGCGAGCGCCGCGCCGGCGCACTGACGGCGCTTCACGACCTCGCCATGGAAACCACCCGGACGCTGCGCGAGCTTTCGTGCGCCGACGACTACGATCCGGATTCGCTGCCGGTCGAGCGCGCGCGCGCGTTGATCCGGGAATTTCTGGCGCCCGTTACCGCCGTGGAGCGCGTCCACATTCGCAGCGCGCTCGACCGCGTGCTCGCCGCGGACGTCGAATCGCCGCTCGACGTGCCGGGGCACGACAACTCGGCGATGGACGGATGGGCGGTGCGCTTTGCCGACCTCGGAGGCGAGGCGGAAACGATCCTGCGCCGTATCGGCGAATCGTTTGCCGGCAAGCCGTTCGACGGCGAGGTCCATGCGGGCGAGACGGTGCGCATCTTCACCGGCGCCGTCATGCCGCGCGGCGCCGATACGGTCGTGATGCAGGAGCGCGCCCGCGAAATGCCGACCGGTGTCGCGATCGCGGCCGGCGCCGTGACGAAGGCCGGCCAGAACCGGCGCTTCGCCGGCGAGGATCTGAAGCGCGGCGCGCCCGTATTTCGCGCAGGGCAACCGGTGCGCCCGGCCGAGCTCGGCATGCTCGCGTCGCTCGGCATCGGCGAAGTGAGCGTGTATCGACGCTTGCGCGTGGCGTTCTTCTCGACCGGCGACGAGCTGCGCTCGGTCGGCCAGCCGCTCGCCACCGGCGAAATCTACGACAGCAACCGCTATACGCTCTACGGCATGCTGACGCGGTTGGGGTGCGAGATCATCGACATGGGCGTCGTAGCCGACGTACCCGAATTGCTCGAGCGCGCCTTTCGCGATGCAGCGGACGCCGCGGACGTCGTCATCACCTCGGGCGGCGTTTCGGTCGGAGAGGCCGATTTCGTCAAGGAGCTGCTCGCCAGGCTCGGCGAGGTGCTGTTCTGGAAAATCGCGATGAAGCCGGGCCGGCCGCTGGCGTACGGCCGCATCGGCAACGCGCATTTCTTCGGCCTGCCGGGCAATCCGGTTTCGGTGATGGTGACGTTCTACGAATTCGTCCGCGATGCGCTGCTGGTGCTGCAGGGCCGCGCCAACGTCGCGCCGATGCCGATGTTCAGGGCGACGCTTGCCGCGCCGATCCGCAAAGCGCCCGGGCGCACCGAGTTCCAGCGCGCCGTGCTCTCACCCGATGGCGCGGGCGGCTGGCAGGTGCGAACGACCGGTGATCAGGGTTCCGGAATCCTGTCGTCGATGTCGCAGGCGAACTGCTTCATCGTGCTGCCGCCCGAAACCGGCAACGTCGATACAGGCGCGGCGGTCGACGTTCAACTGCTCGAAGGGCTCATTTAGTAGTAGCGCGCGATGCCCTCGCGGTCGAGGAGCTCGATCCGCCGCTCGAGCTCGAATATATCCCGCGACTCGGCGAGGTACGCCTCGCGGTCTTTTTGCTCCTGCCGCCAGAACCACGCGTCGAGGCGATCGAGCCAGCCGGCGCGCGCGCGTTCGACCGGCTTGGCGACAGGCTTCACCGCCGCCGTACGCGTTTCTGCACGTCGAGGCGCGCGACGAGGCTTTCGGGTGGCGCCGAGCGCTTCGGCCAGCAACATGGCCACGTGGCCGAGGATGCTGTCCCTGAAGTACAGTTCCGCCGCATTCGGCGAAGATATTTCGTAGGTTCTCATGCGTTTCTCCCGCCCTCGTGGGGCTTTCTGCACTTGGATGCAAGTCTGTTGCATCGCACAAGACGAACATAGTGACGGCTGTGGTAATCGTCAAATCATCCTTTCCGATCATGGTCATAGGTAATATGAATGCTTGCTAAATGACTGTTTGCACTGCACCATTGCCTTTTGAACAATGGACGCGATACATGGAGCTCTATCAATTGAGAAGCTTTGCGGCCGTCGCCGAGCTCGGTCACCTGACCCGCGCCGCCGAACGCCTGCACGTCAGTCAGCCGGCGCTTTCGGCCCAGATCAAGGCGCTGGAGGACGAGCTTGGGGTGGCGCTGTTCGAGCGCGGCGCGGGCGGCATGTCGCTGACGGCCGCGGGCCGCCGGCTGCTGCCGGAGGCCGAGCGCGTGATTGCCGCGGCGCAGGGCCTGCGCAGCGAGGCGCTCGTACTGCAGGGTGCGTTGAGCGGCCGCCTGCGTCTGGGCACGGTGGCCGATCCCGAATTGACGCGCCTCGCCGGCGTTCTGCGGCGCGCCGTCGACCTCTTTCCGCTGCTCGAAATCGACGTGCACCAGGAAATTTCAGGCGCCGCTTTCGACAAGGTCCGCGACGGCGAACTCGATGCGTCGTTCTATTTCGGCAACCGCGCGCATCCGGCGGTCGCATCGCTGCCGCTGCGCGAGCTCGTGTTCCGGGTCGTGACGCCCAAGGCCTGGTCGCAGCGGCTCGCCGGCGCATCGTGGGAAGCGCTCGCGGCCGAGCCATGGGTCATGACCCCGCCCGTCAGCACGCACCATGCGCTCGCGTCCGATCTTTTCGCCGCGCACGGCGTCGCGCCGTCGCGCCAGGTGGAGGCGGATCAGGAGGCCGTGATCAGCTCGCTCGTCGGCGGCGGGCTCGGCGTCGCGCTGATGCGCCAGGATCTGGCCGAGGCGGCCTCGGATACCATCGCGATCTGGGGCGACACGCGCATCGCGACGCAGCTCGCCTTCGTTTACCGGCGCGAGCGCGAACGCGATCCGCCGATCCACGCGTTGCGCGAGGTCGTCGCCGATGTCTGGAACGTGCGGGAAACCACGCCGGGATGACGCGCGTGAGCGCCGGAGCCGATCGCGGCCGCCCGCGACGCGCGTAAGGTACGGCCGGCCCGCCGCGACTCGTGTCGGTCCATGCGTTGCACGGAACGATAAAGGACGCGATCGCGTCCAATGATCGATCATCCACCGGGAGCTCGCTCGATGAACCGCCGTCTGCTGCTGCAAGGTTTCGCCGCCGCGCTGCTGTTGCGCGCCGGCATCGTTCCCGCCCAGTTCGCCACGAAGGCGGCGCCGAAGGTCCGAAGCGTCGATGACCTCCAGCGCAACTGGAAGGCGCTGCTGGCGAAGGATGCGAAAGTCGCCACCGATGCCACGCCGATCGTCCGGTCCGATGCCGAATGGCGGCAAACGCTCGATCCGGCGGCGTATAACGTCCTGCGCCACGAGGGAACCGAGCGCCCGTTCACGAGCCCGCTCAACGACGAGCACCGCCCGGGCGTGTTCGTCTGCGCCGGGTGCGCGCTGCCGCTGTTCACCTCCGCGATGAAGTTCGAAAGCGGCACCGGCTGGCCAAGCTATTTCACGACGATTCCCGGCGCCTTCGCGACCAAGACCGATCACCAGCTCATCATGGCGCGCACCGAATATCACTGCGCGAAATGCGGCGGACATCACGGCCACATTTTCGACGATGGTCCGCAGCCCACCGGCCTGCGCTACTGCAACAACGGCGTCGCCTTGCGCTTCATTCCGTTCGACGCGTAAATGGGGTCAGAGCGAATTTATTCGGTGTCGGAGGTGTAATTCGCGGTCACCGGCCGGCCGTTGCCAGGGCTCGCCGCGAATTACACCTCCGACACCGAATAAATTCGCTCTGACCCCAATATGGTCGAGTTGCGCGGCGTCGCCAAATCGTTCGCCGGCCCGGCGCCGCGGCGCATCTTCGACGACCTTTCGCTCGCGATCGCGCGCGGTGAATACATCGCGATCGTCGGCGCGTCGGGCGTCGGCAAGTCGACGCTGCTCAATATCATCGCCGGCCTCGAGCCGGTCGACGCCGGTCACGTCATCGTGGATGGCGTCGATTGCGCGAAGCTCGGCGACGAGGCGAAGACCGCGTTTCGCCGCGCGCGCATGGGGTTCGTATTCCAGGCGTTCCACGTGCTGCCCTATCTGTCCGTCGCGCAGAACGTCGCGCTGCCGCTCGCGTTGCAGGGATGCGGCGCAAACGCGGACGATCCGCGCGTCACGGCGATGCTGCGCGCGGTGGGTCTCGACGGCCGCGAGGCGAGCGAGCCGCGCGAGCTTTCCGGCGGCGAGTTGCAACGCGTCGCAATCGCCCGCGCGCTGGTGCACCGGCCGATGCTGGTGCTCGCCGACGAGCCCACCGGCAATCTCGATCCGAAGACGGCGCGGCAGGTGATTGCATTGCTGCGCGATACCGTGAAGAAGAGCGGCGCCGCCGGCCTCCTGGCGACGCACTCGCGGGTCGCTGCGGCGTCGGCCGATCGTATCTATCGGCTCACGGCCGATGGACTGCAGGCCTCGTCGCCCGCCGACTTCGAATGACGATATCCGCCCGCCTCGCGGTAGCGCGCGCGGTCACCGGCGGCATGCGTTCGACGCTTCGCGGGCGCACGCTCGTCGCCGTCATGGCGATCGCGTTCGGCGTGGCGCTCGGCTATGCGATCGAGCTCATCAATCGGTCCGCCGTCGGCGAGTTGACGGCGGGCTTAGCGACTACTCTCCGGCGATGCCGATCTCGACGTGCGCGGCCCGCGCGCCGGCTTCGACGAGATGCTGTATCCGGCGCTTGCCCGCGATCGCGATGTCGCGGTCGCAAGTCCCGTCGTCGAAGTCGACGTCAAGCTGCGCGATCGTGACGAGCCGCTTGCCGTCCTCGGCGTCGACGTGTTTCGCGCAGCGGCGATCAATCCCGCGCTCGTCGCTGCGCCGCCGGCGCCGAGCCGCAAGGTCGCGTCGTCGACGCACGCTAGCGCAGCGCGACGCGCGTGTTCGTCTCGAACGCTACGCAGCGACGCGCTTTTTCCCAGGCGGCGGCTGCGCAGTGGCTCGGCGTTGCCGTCGGCGATCGCGTCATCGCGCAGGCGGGATTGCGCGACGTTACGCTGCGTGTTGCGGGACACGCGGGCGCCAACGGCGGAGCGCGTTACGCGGTGATGGATATCGCCGCGGTCCAGGATCACTTCGATCGCCGCGGGCGTCTCACGCGCATCGACGTTCGGCTTCGTCCCGGCGTCGACATCGCGACCGCGGAGCGCCGCCTTCAGGCGCTGCTGCCGCCGGGCGTGCAGGTCGCGCGGCCCGCGGCGAGCGTGGACGCAACAGCGCGCTTCTCGCGCGCGTATCGGGTGAATCTCGACGTGCTGGCGCTGGTCGCGCTGTTCACCGGCGCGATGCTCGTCTACGCCACGCAGACGCTTGCCGTTACCCGCAGGCGACCGCAGTTCGCGCTGCTGCGAACGCTCGGGCTCTCGCGCCGGCGGCTCGTGCTTTGGGTCGTCGGCGAGGCGGCGCTTTTCGGTGCAATGGGGGCCGTCATCGGACTCGCGGCCGGCTACGCGATCGCATGGATCGCATTGCTGAAATTCGGACCGGATCTCGGCGCCGGCTTCTTTCGCGGACGCACGATCGTGCCGTCCATCGAGCCGCTTTCGCTGCTGCTGTTCGCCGCACTGGGTGTGGCCGCGAGCGTGTTCGGCAGCGCGATGCCCGCGCGCGAAGCGGCACGCGCAGCACCCGCTGCGGCGCTGAAGGCCATCGACGCCGACGTCGCGGCGCCCGCGCACACGACGCCGATCGCATGGGCGGTGATCGCGGCCGGCGTTGTCGCCGCGTTCTTGCCGCCCGTCGCCGATCTGCCGATATTCGGATATCTCGCGATCGCGCTGATCCTGGTCGGCGGCATCCTGGCGATTCCGGCCGTTGCGCAAGCGGCGCTACGCGCGCTGCGCTCGCCGCGCTCCGTCCCCGGTTTGCTCGCCCTCGCGCACCTGCGCGCGACACCCGGGCGATTCACCGCGACACTGGCCGCCATCGTCGCAAGCGTCGCGCTGATGGTGGCGATGGCGATCATGGTCGCATCGTTTCGCCAGTCCCTCGATGATTGGCTGTCGGTGATGCTGCCTGCCGATCTTTACCTGCGAACCGGAAGCGACAGCGCCTGGCTGTCGACTGACGACCAGCGGGCGATCGCGCAGGTGCCCGGCGTTGCGCGCGCCGAGTTCATGCGCGCGACGTCGGTGAGCCTCGACCCCACGCGGCCGCGCGTCGTACTCCTCGCGCGCGACATCGACCCGCAGCATGTCGCGGATCGCCTGGCGCTCGTCGGTTCGTCGCAGGCACCCTCACCCGGTGCGCCGCCGCCGGCATGGATCAGCGAAGCCGTCGCCGACAGGCAATCGCTCTCGCCCGGCCGTACGCTGACGTTGCCGCTCGCCGGCCGCAACGTCGTCTTCACCGTCGCGGGCGTCTGGCGCGATTACGCGCGGCAGCAGGGCGCCATCGTCATCGAGCGGGCGCGCTACCGTGCATTGACCGGCGATGACGCGGTCAACGAAGCAGCGCTATGGCTCGCGCCGAGCGCAAGCGCCGACAACGTGCGTGACGAGATCGCCTCTTACGCGGGCGATTCGACGCGCATCCGGGTGGAGACGCCCGGCGCGTTGCGCCGGATATCGCTCGCGACCTTCGATCGCACGTTTGCGGTGACCTATGCGCTCGAAGCGGCCGCGGTCGTGATCGGCCTCGTCGGGCTGTCGGCCGCGCTGGTCGCGCAGACGCTTGCCCGCAGCCGCGAGTTCGGCATGCTGCGCCACGTCGGCATGGCGCGCCGGCAGATCGGCGCCATGCTGGCCCTCGAAGGCGCGACGCTGGCGGCGATCGGCGTCGCCGCCGGATTGCTGCTCGGCTTCGCCATCAGCCTCGTTCTGATTCACGTCGTCAACCGGCAGTCGTTTCACTGGGGGATGGACCTGCACGTGCCGTGGCTTCTTCTCGCGTCGCTCTCGTGTGCGCTGCTGGTGCTCGCGACGCTGACGGCACGCATCAGCGCGCGGGGTGCTACGAGCATCGACGCGGTGCGCGCGGTCCGCGAGGACTGGTAATTCGACGCCTTCAACGACGATGCACGCGCGCCGGTGGTGAATCTCGTGCGACGCCGGATGGTGGCGTTCGCGCTCGCGTCGGCGGCAACATCGGCGCGCGCGAACGTGACGTACCCGCAGGTGCAACCGGGAACGCCGCTCGTGTTTCCTGCCGATGACGGCGCGCATCCGGCGTTTCGCACCGAATGGTGGTACGTCACCGGGTGGCTGCGCGATGCGCAAGCGCACGAGCTCGGCTTCCAGGTCACGTTCTTCCGCATCCGTCCCGGCATCGCCGAAACGAGCACGAGCCGCTTCGCGCCGAAACAGCTGCTGTTCGCGCATGCCGCGCTCGCCAATCCCGAATGGGCGCGGTTACGCTATGACCAACGCGCAGCACGCGAGGGTTTCGGACTCGCCGCCGCATCGACGGGCGCGACCGACGTGCTCATCGGCGACTGGTCGCTGGTGCAGCAAGCCGATCGATTCGCCGCGAATGTCCGCGCGCGCGCATTCGCGATCGATCTCACGCTCGACGCGAGCGCGCCGCCGCTGTTGCAGGGCGAGCGCGGCGTGAGCCGCAAGGGACCGGATCCCGCCGATGCCAGCTATTACTACAGCCGCCCGCAGCTCGCGGTCGAAGGTAGCGTGGCGTTCGACGAGAAAACGCGCGAAGTATCCGGCGTCGCATGGCTCGATCACGAATGGTCGAGCCGCCTGATCCCGCAGGGCGGCGTCGGCTGGGACTGGATCGGCATCAACTTCGACGACGGAAGCGCATTGATGGCGTTCCGGATACGCGATGCCAACGGCGGCGCGCTCTGGGCCGGCGGCGCATATCGCGACCGGCAAGACGTATCGCGCGCGCTCGGGCCCGGCGACGTCGATTTCATCGCGCAACGACGCTGGCGTTCGCCGCGGACGGCGATCGAGTATCCGGTGTCTTTTCGTGTTCGCGCCGGCGATATCGACGTCACGCTGGAGCCGTTGCTCGACGATCAGGAGCTCGACGCGCGCGCGGGGGTTGGCACCGTGTACTGGGAAGGCGCTACGCGCGCAAGCATCCGCGGCCGCGTCGCCGGCCGCGGCTATCTCGAGCTCACGGGGTACGGCGAGCCGCTGCGTATCTGATGTCGCCAATTCGGTGTCGGAGGTGTAATTATTCGGCGGCATGGCGCCGAATAATTACACCTCCGACACCGAATTAGCGCCGCTCCGCCGAGAACACGCCGGGAATGTCGCGCGCGAGCTGCAGCGCGCGCTTCAACTGCACGACGCTTTCCACTTCGAGCGTGAACGCCATCCGCGCCTGATGCTGCCGCGTCTGCGTGTTGACCGCGGTCACGTTGATCTTCTCGCGCGACAGCAGCTCGGAGATATCGCGCAGCAGACCCTGCCGATCGCTCGCCTCGACGACGATGTCGACCGGAAAAAGCTGGTCGCGCGGCACGCCCCAATCGGCCTCGATCAGGCGCTCCGACTCCCGGCTGCGGATGCGGCCGACGTTCGGACACGACGCGCGATGGACGGTGATGCCCTTGCCGCGCGTCACGTAGCCGACGATGGGATCGGGCGGCGCCGGCTTGCAGCAGCGCGCGAGACCGGTCAGCAGACGATCGACGCCGACGACGAGAATGCCGTGGCCGCTCTGCGCGGCGCGGCTTTTGCGCGTGACGACTTCGGGCTCCGCCGGCGGCACGGGCACGGCGGCCGGTTGCGCGACCGCAAGGATCGCGGCCTGGATCTGCCGGCTGTTGATCTCGTCGCGCGCGAAGGCGGCGAACAATTCCTCCGTTCGCGCATACCCGGCCCTTGCCGCGACCGTGTCGAGCTTGAGCGCCGTCTGCCCGAGGCGCGCAAGCTCGCGCTCGACCATTGCGCGCCCCTGCGCGACGGTCTCGTCATGTTGCAGTACCTTGAACCATTGGCGCACCTTGGCGCGCGCGCGGTGGCTCACCACGTAACCGAGATCCGGGTTCAGCCAGTCGCGCGACGGGCCGCCCTGCTTCGCCGCGATGATGTCGACCTGCTGGCCGTTCTTCAGCACGTAGTCGAGCGGCACCATCTGGCCGTCGACGCGCGCGCCGCGACAACGGTGGCCGAGGCTCGTGTGCACCGCATACGCAAAGTCGATCGGCGTCGCGCCGCGCGGCAGATCGACGACCCGGCCCTGCGGTGTCAGCACGTAGATGGAATCGGTGAAGAGGCTGCTCTTGAACGCCGACAACCACTCACCGGTGTCGGCGACCGCATCCTTCCACTCGAGAATCTGCCGCAGCCACGCGATCTTGTCGTCGTAGCCCGTGTCGCGGCGTTCCGCGCGCGCGTCGCCTTCCTTGTAGCGCCAGTGCGCGGCGACGCCGTATTCCGAATGCCGGTGCATTTCGCGCGTGCGGATCTGCACCTCGAGCGGCTTGCCCTCGGGCCCGAGCACCGCGGTATGCAGCGACCGATAGTTGTTGGCCTTCGGCTTCGCGATGTAGTCGTCGAACTCGCCCGGCAGCGGCGTCCACAGGTGATGAACGAGCCCGAGCGCCGTATAGCATTCGCGCACGGAGTCGACGAGGACGCGCAGCGCGCGGATGTCGTACAGCGCTTCGATGCCGACCTGCTTGCGGCGCATCTTGCTGAAAATGCTGTAGATGTGCTTCGGCCGCCCGCTCACGTCCGCGTGGATGCCGGCGGACTCGAGCTCGCGCGAAAGCGTCGCGGCCACTTCGCGGATGTAGCGCTCGCGATCGAGGCGCCGCTCGTCGAGCAGCCGCGCGATTCGCCGGTATTCGTCGGGCTCGAGCGCGCGCAGCGACAGGTCCTCGAGCTCCCATTTGAGCTGCCACAGGCCGAGGCGATTGGCGAGGGGCGCATAGACGTCCATCACCTCCCGCGCCGACGCTCGCCGGCCGGTGTCGTCAGCCGTAATCAGGTAGCGCAATGCCTGCGTGCGCTCGGCAAGCTTGATCAGCACGACGCGGATGTCCTCGACCATCGCGAGCAGCATCTTGCGCAGGTTTTCCGCCTGCGCGGCGCGCTGCTGCGCATCGGCGCCGACGGGCTGCGCCTGCACGGCGTTCATCCGCGCAACCCCCTCGACCAGCGCCGCGACGTCCTCCCCGAATGCCGCAGCGACGACGTCGTGCTCGTATGTCGCCGACGCCGGCAATCCGAAGAGCAGCGATGCGGTCAGCGAGTCGGGGTCGAGGCGCTGCGTGGCAAGGATGCTCGCGGTGCCGATCGCACGGGCGATCAGCGGCTCGCCATCGGCGCCGCGCGCGTCGCCGACGCGCTTGTGCGCCATTTCGTAGGCGGCCCCGAAGCGCGCGCGATCCGCGTCCGGTGTACACCGGCGACAGCGAATCGAGCCACGCACGAACCGCCTGCGGCGCGGCAGCATGCGGCGCGGCCTGCGTGACGGCAACCATGACGGATTATAGTGGCGCGGTGTCGCTGATCAGTCGGTCGGGCGGCTCACTGACATGCGCGCGCACGATGCTTTCGAAGTCGTCATCTGCCCGCATGCCGAGCGCGCGTCCGGCGTCGGCCGTGAAGCGCGCGGGCCACGTCGAGACGATGCGATCGATGACGGGATCGTGTTCCCAGCGAACGAGATCGGCGATGGCGTCGCCGGCGACCGCGCGCAGCGCCTTCACCATGTCGCGGACCGCGACGCTGATTCCCGGGACGTTGATCGCGCGCGAGCGCGCGAGCTCGCCCGCGGGCGCTTCATGGCCGATGACGAAATTGGCGATCACCGCACGCGGCGATTGCACCCACAGCGCTGTGGTCGGGCGCGACCGGACAGATCGCCGCGACGTGCGATAACGGCTCGCGGATGATGCCGCTCGCAAACGACGATGCGGCCTGGTTCGGCTTGCCCGGCCGCACGACGATCGTCGGCAGGCGCAGCGACCGGCCGTCGATGAAGCCCTTGCGGCTCATGTCGCTCACCAGCAGTTCACCGATCGCCTTTTGCGTGCCGTACGACGTTTGCGGCGTCACGGGCGCGTCGTCGGGCACGGGATCGGGAAGCGTTCCGCCGAATACCGCGAGCGAGCTTGCGAACACGAACTTCGGCGGCGCCGTGCAGCCGCGGCAACGCTCGAGCAGGCTGCGCGTCGCATCGACGTTGACGCGCATGCCGATGTCGAACTCCGCTTCGGCCTGACCGCTGACGACCGCGGCAAGGTGAAACACGCTGTCGGTGTGCGGCGCGATGACCGCTTCGACAACGGCAGGATCGGCGAGGCTTCCCACGATCGCGCGCACGCGCGGATCGCCGGCGGGTGCGGGAGCGACGACGTCGACCAGGACCAGCTCGCGAATCGGCCGCGATTGCCCGCGCGAATCGGTGAGCGCGCCCCGCTCGAGGATCGCACGCGCAAGGCGGCTGCCGAGAAAGCCCGCGCCGCCGGTAATGACAACGCGCATCAGCGTCCCTGTCCGGCAGCCGCGGCAATCGCATGCGCGAGCGTTTCCGCGTGCTCGTCGGCGAGCGTGCGCTCGCGCGCCTCCACCATCACCCGCAACACGGGCTCCGTCCCCGACGCTCGCAGCAGCACGCGTCCCGCGGCGCCCAGCGACGAGACGGCCGCGCGCTCCGCGACGACGACGGCTTCGCTCAAGCGCCAGTCCCACCCGCGCTGCACCGGCACATTGATGAGGCGCTGCGGAAACAGCATCACGGGCGCGGACGCTTCGGCAAGCGTCGTCTTCTGCTCGATCAGCGCCCGCAGGACCGCGAGCGCCGCAATCGTCGCATCGCCGGTCGTATGCTTGTCGAGGCAGATCAGATGGCCGGAGTTTTCCCCGCCGAGCTGCCAGTCCCGCTCGACCAGCTCCTCGAGCACGTAGCGGTCGCCAACCCGCGCCCGTGCGAGCTCGATGCCGGCCTGCGACAGCGCATGCTCGAAGCCGAGATTGCTCATCAGCGTGCCGACCACGCCGCCGGCGAGCATGCCGCGGCGTTGATAGTCGCGCGTGATCACGTAAAGCAACTGGTCGCCGTCGTACAGGCGCCCGGCGCGATCCGCCATGACGAGCCGGTCGCCGTCGCCGTCGAGCGCGACGCCGAAATCCGCGCCATGGGCGAGCACCTGCTCGGCGAGATACGCCGGATGCGTCGCGCCGACATCGTCGTTGATGTTCGTGCCATTCGGCGTATCGCCGACGGCGATGACATCCGCGCCGAGCTCGTGGAATACCGGTGGCGCGACGTGATAGCCGGCGCCGTGCGCGCAATCGACGACGATCCTGCAGCCGCGCAGGTCCCGCTCGTTCGGAAACGTGCTCTTGCAGAACTCGATGTAGCGGCCGGGCGCATCGGCGACACGGAATGCCTTGCCGAGCTCCGCCGAGGGCGCGCAGACGAGCGGGCGCTCCATTTCACTTTCGATCGCGAGCTCGACGTCGTCCGGCAGCTTCGCGCCGCCGGCGGAGAAGAACTTGATGCCGTTGTCGTCGAACGGATTATGCGACGCGCTGATGACGATGCCGGCCGACAGCCGCAGTGCGCGCGTCAGGTAGGCGATCGCGGGCGTAGGCAGCGGTCCGCACAGGTAGACGTCGACGCCTGCCGCGGACAGGCCCGCCTCGAGCGTCGCTTCGAGCAGGTAACCGGAAATGCGCGTGTCCTTGCCGATCAGCACGGCCGGACGCTCGCCGCGCGCGCCATCGGCTTTCGCGAGCGTGCGGCCCGCCGCCCAGCCGAGCTTCAGGATCAGCTCCGGCGTGATCGGCAGTTCGCCGACGCGCCCGCGCATGCCGTCCGTGCCGAAATAGCGGCGTGGCCGCGATGCGTTGTCGGTCATTGTTCCGTCCGCGGTGATGTGTCCGAAGCCGGCCACGGCTCGATTGCGTTCCAGACGGCAAGCGCGTCGGCCGTCTCCCGGACGTCGTGGACCCGCAGTATCCGCGCGCCGCGCAGCGCAGCCGCGAGCGCCGCTGCAACACTGCCCGCGAGCCGGTCGCCGACGTCGCGCCCGGTGATCGACCCGATCGTCGACTTTCGCGAAAGTCCGGCAAGAACGGGATGGCCCAGCGTGGTGATCTCGTCCAGATGGCGCAAGAGTTCGAGATTATGCGCGACCGACTTGCCGAAGCCAAAGCCGGGGTCGACAACGATCCGGTCCGTGCCGATTCCGGCGTCGATGCAGGCATGTGCGCGGCGCGAGAGAAACGCGCGCACTTCGGCGACGACGTCGGCGTACGCGGGCGCGCGCTGCATCGTCCGCGGCTCGCCTTGCATGTGCACCAGGCAGACGGCTGCATTACTGTCGGCCACGATGGCCAGCGCGCCCGGCGCCTGAAGTGCGCGCACGTCGTTGATCATCGACGCGCCGGCGTCGAGCGCCGCGCGCATGACGGCGGGCTTCATCGTGTCGACCGACACGCAAATGTCGTCGTCGGCGAGGGCCTCGACGAGCGGGACGACGCGCGCCATTTCTTCACGTTCGTCGACCGGCGTTGCACCCGGCCGCGTCGATTCGCCGCCGACGTCGACGATGCGCGCACCCTCGTCGATCATCCGGCGCGCGTGTGCGAGCGCGGCCCCTCGATCGAGCCGCCCGCCGTCATGGAACGAGTCGGCCGTGACGTTGAGGATGCCCATGACGCAGGGCATCGCGAGATCGATCGTCGTGCTTGCCGGCTGTGAGGATCGTCACCGTTGCACGAATCAAGGGGTCAGCGTCTCGTTGAAACGAACAATCGGCGCTTCAACGACTTTGCTCCCTTGATTGAAAAAAGAGGCGTACGTCGCCGTACGCCTCTTTGCTGTTTTGAAGGTTGGATCGGGGCTCAGGAATCGAGCCGCGACCGCGCGGGATTCGCGGAAGGCGCCGTCCCGCCCATCGTCCCGGGGGCGATCGTCGTGCCCGGCGTCGCGGACGACGTCGGCTTCGGCGGTCGCGGCGGTTTGCCGGCCATGATGTCGGCGATCTGGTCCGAGTCGATGGTCTCGAGCTCGAGCAGTGCCTTCGCCATCGCCTCGACCTTGTCGCGATTCTCCTCGATGAGCTTGCGCGCCAGCGCGTACTGCTGGTCGATGATGCCGCGGATTTCGGCGTCGACGTTGCGCATCGTCTCTTCGGACATGTTCACCGTGCGCGTGATCGAGCGGCCGACGAAGATCTCGTTCTCGTTGTCGCCGTAGACCATCGGGCCCATCAGGTCGCTCATGCCGTAGCGCATGACCATGTCGCGCGCGAGCTGCGTTGCCCGCTCGAAGTCGTTCGAGGCGCCGGTGGTCATCTGGTTCATGAACACTTCCTCGGCGATCCGTCCGCCGAAGAGCACGGCGATCGTGTTCAGCATCCGTTCCTTGTCCAGGCTGTAGCGGTCGCCCTCCGGCAATTGCATCGTCACGCCGAGCGCGCGGCCGCGCGGGATGATCGTGACCTTGTGGACGGGATCGGTCTTCGGCACCAGCATGGCGACGACCGCGTGTCCCGATTCGTGATACGCGGTGTTGCGGCGCTCTTCCTCGGGCATGACCATCGACCGGCGCTCGGCGCCCATGATGATCTTGTCCTTCGCGCGCTCGAAATCGAGCATGTCGACGAGCCGCTTGTTGCCGCGCGCGGCGAACAGCGCCGCCTCGTTGACGAGATTCGCAAGGTCGGCGCCGGAGAATCCCGGCGTGCCGCGCGCGATGATGTCCGGCTTGACGTCCGGCGCCATCGGCACCTTGCGCATGTGGACGAGCAGGATCTGCTCGCGGCCGCGGATGTCGGGCAGCGGCACGACGACCTGGCGGTCGAAGCGACCCGGACGCAGCAACGCCGGATCGAGCACGTCCGGACGGTTCGTCGCGGCGATGACGATGACGCCCGCGCTGCCTTCGAAGCCATCCATCTCGACCAGCAACTGGTTGAGCGTCTGCTCACGTTCGTCGTTGCCGCCGCCGAGACCCGCGCCGCGCTGGCGGCCGACGGCGTCGATTTCATCGATGAACACGATGCACGGCGCATTCTTCTTCGCCTGCTCGAACATGTCGCGCACGCGCGCGGCGCCGACGCCGACGAACATCTCGACGAAGTCGGAGCCGGAAATCGAGAAGAACGGAACCTTCGCCTCGCCGGCGATCGCCTTGGCGAGAAGCGTCTTGCCGGTGCCGGGCGAGCCGACCATCAGCACGCCGCGCGGGATGCGCCCGCCGAGCTTCTGGAACTTGGAAGGATCGCGCAGGAATTCGACGAGCTCGCCGACTTCTTCCTTCGCCTCGTCGCAACCGGCGACGTCGGCGAACGTGACGGTGTTGTTCGACTCGTCGAGCATGCGCGCCTTGCTCTTGCCGAAGCTGAACGCGCCGCCCCTGCCGCCGCCCTGCATCTGCCGCATGAAGAAAATCCACACGCCGATCAGCAGCAGCATCGGGAACCACGAGATGAAGATCTGTGCCAGGAAGCTTTGCTCTTCTTCCGGACGCGCCTCGACCTTGACGCCGTCCTTCACGAGGTCGCCGACCATCCAGATGTCGCCGGGACTATAGGTGACGTAGCGCTTCTTGTCGGTCGACACCCACTTGATCGTGCGGCCTTCGACCGACGCGGATTCGACGCGGCCGCTTCGCGCCTGCTCCATGAAATCGGAATAGGCGACGGTATCCTTCGAGGCCTGGCGCGAATCGAATTGCTTCACGACCGTGAGCACGACGAGCCCGATGACGAGCCAGATTCCGATGTTCTTCAACAAATTGTTCAAGCAATGCTCCTGGCGACGGGCGGTCGGCCCGGTCGTGCGCCCGTCGGGCGCAGGGTTCGCGCGCGCGCCGGGCTGGCTGCGACACGCATCATTTTACCTTTGAAACGCCCACCGACGGCTGCAGACCCTTGGCCACCAGAAAATGCTCGCGGCTGCGATCGCGGGAGGCCTTGGGCTTGCGCAGCCAGGTTTTCGTGAAATGACGGCGTGCATCGCGCAAGAACGCGTCGAGGCCCGCCCCCTGGAATACCTTGACCACGAGATCTCCTCCGGGTTGCAGGTGCGTGCGCGCGAACTCCAATGCAACCTCCGCGAGCCGAATGCTTCGCGCCTGGTCGACGACGTCGATTCCCGAAAGATTGGGGGACATGTCCGACAGCACAAGGTCGACCGGCGCTCCGGCGAGCGTCGTTTCGATCATCGCGATGCCTTCGTCCTGGTCGAAATCCGCCTGAATGCATTGCACGCCCGCGATCGCGTGCATCGGCAGGATGTCGACCGCGACGATCCGCGCCTTCGGGCCGAGCCGCTCGCGCAGCACCTGCGACCAGCTTCCCGGTGCGGCGCCCAGGTCGACGACCGTCATGCCGGGCCGCAGCAGATGGTCGCGCAAGTCGAGCTCCTGCAGCTTGAACGCCGCGCGCGAGCGGTATCCCCGGCGGTTGGCCTCGCGCACATAGGGATCGTTCAGATGCTCGTGCATCCACGCCTTGCCGAAGCGATGTTTCCTGCGCGACGGATTGAGCGGTGACGTCATGGCAGGCCCACTATAATCGACCGATGGACCCACTGCTGCCCACCTTTCGCCGGGAACTGCGCGCACGCGCGCATCACCTGCATCCGGTCGTGTCGGTCGGACATCACGGGCTAACGCCGGCGGTATTCCACGAAATTGACGTCGCGTTGACCGCGCACGAGCTCATCAAGGTGCGCCTCGGCAGCGACGATCGCGACGAACGGGTCGCGATGAGCGCCCGGATCTGCGCCGAGCTGCATTGCGGCGCCGTGCAGCAGATCGGCAAATTGCTGGTGCTCTGGCGACCGCGCCCGGCGCAAGCGGCCGCGGCGATCGAGCCGACCCGCGCACGGAGGGGCGGCGCCGTGCGGAACGTGAAGGGCGTCGAACCGCGCTCACCGGCGAGACCGCAGGCCGGATTGCCCCGGCGACGCGCGCGCGTCCCCGCGCCGGTGACCCCCGCCGCAAAGTTGCGGCGAAAGGCGCCTGCCGGAAAGGCGCCCCCGGGCGTGCCGCGCGCCGCGCTGCCTCGGCGCCGCCGGCGCGCAACATGAGCGAAACGCTCAGATCTTGTCGGCGACCCTCGACCACGTCTGATCGAGGTGCCGGCGGATGACGTCGGCAAGCCGCCCGCCGTCGCGCGCTTCGAGCGCGGCGATCATCGTTTCGTGCTCGGCGACGGCATCCGCCCATTTTTCGGGCTCTTCGTTGCCGATGAAGCGAACGCGCCGCAGCCGCGCCTGGATCACCTGGTGCATCGACGCCAGCAGGGCATTGCCGGATAGCTGCGCCAGCCCGGCATGAATCGCCTGGTTGCGCCAGTAGTATTCGAGCCGGTTCCCGATTCGATAGAACGTCATCATCTCGTCGTGCGTGCGGCGTAACGCGGCGATTTCGTCGGCGGTCGCGTTTTCGCAGGTCAGCCGGGCGGCCAGGGTTTCCAGCGCAGTCAGCACGTCGAGCATCTCGCGCACGTCCCTTCGCGTCAGCTTGCGCACGACGGCGCCGCGTCCGGGCACGAGCTCGATCAGGCCTTCGCTCGCCAGCACCTTGAGCGCCTCGCGCAGCGGTGTCCGCGATACGCCGAGCGCCTTGCCGAGCCGGCCCTCGTGGATGCGCGTCTCGGGCAGGAGCTGGCCCTCGACGATCAGCGTGCGCACGCGACCGACGAGCTCGTCGTGGAGCGTGCGCCGGTTGAGCGGCACGATGGCCGACGCGGTTGCTGCGGTATTTTCGGTGAGAGACGCTTCCATGACGGAGCTTGTCCCCTCGTCTTGACGCGCTTGGACGTTTGATGGCAAAGTGCGGTCGCGTGAATCCTGCATGCAGCATTCAGCATACCGATAATCGCTCGTCCGCGGTAGTCCCTTGGCCCCCTCCCATCCGTCGATCCGTCCGATCATCGCCTTCGCGATGGGTGATCCCGCCGGGATCAGCCCCGAGTTGACCGCCAAGGCGATCGCGCTTCGCGACGTGCGCGATGCGATCGATCTGATCGTTATTGGAGATGCACGCGTGCTGGCGGCCGGCGCGAAGATCGCCGGCACGAGGGTCGATGTCGACATGCGCCGCGGCCCCGCCGACCTTCGCGTCGGAACGCGCCCCGTCTTCCTCGATCTTGGCCATCTCGATCCGGCAAGCGTCGCCAGCGCAACGGCGACGCGGGCCGGCGGCGAATACGCGCTCGCGAATTTCCGCGCGGCGCTGCAACTCGCCGCCGCCGGCAAGGCCGACGCCGTGTGCTTCACGCCGTTCAACAAGGCGGCGATGCGCAGCGCCCATCCGCGCTACGACGATGAGATCGGCTACTCCGCGGAAGTGCTCGGGACGAGCGGCGCCGCGAGCGAGTTCAACATCCTCGACGGCTTGTGGAACGCCCGCGTCACGTCGCACGTCGCGCTGTCGGCCGTTGCCGCATCGATCACGCGCGCGGCGGTCGCCGACGCCATCCGGCTGACGCACCGGTCGCTGCGCGAAGCGGACGTCGAGTCGCCGCGCATTGCGGTCGCCGGACTGAACCCGCACGCCGGCGACGGCGGCAATTTCGGCCGCGAGGAAATCGACGCGATTGCGCCGGCCGTCGACGACGCGCGGCGCGAAGGCATCGCGGCCGACGGGCCCTATCCCGCCGACACCGTGTTCGTGCGCGCGCGAAACGGCGCCTTCGACGCGGTGGTGACGATGTACCACGACCAGGGGCAGATCGCGATGAAGCTGATGGGCTTCGACCGCGGCGTCACGCTGCTCGGCGGCTTTCCGTTTCCCGATCTGCACACCCGCACACGGCACCGCGTACGACATCGCCGGCAAGGGGATCGCGAATATCGGCGCCACGCGCGCCGCGCTGCTGCTCGCCGCGCGGATGGCGACGACGCGTCGCGAACGGCGGGCTCGCGCCGCTTGATCTTACCGATGCACCACCACCAGGAGGAGTCTCGAATGTCACAGGCAGGGGAGTTTCGCCGGATTGCTGTCGTGCTCGGCGCATTGTCGCTGGCGCTCGCCGCTGCGAGCGCCGTCGCCGACTGGAAGCCGTCGCAGCCGATCGAGTTCATCGTCACCGCGGGTCCCGGCGGCGGGACCGACAATTTCGCGCGCACGATCCAGTCGATCGTGACGAAATACAAGCTGATCGATCAGCCGATCGTCGTCCTCAACAAGGGCGGCGGCAGCGGCGCCGAGGGCTTCCAGTACGGCAAGTCGCCGGCCGGCGATGCGTACAAGGTGACGTTCGCGACGAACAACGAATACCTGCTGCCGCTGATCGCGAAGCTCTCGTGGAAAGGCGACGATTTCACGCCGGTCGCGTCGATGGCGCTCGACGAATTCATCCTCTGGGTGAACGGCAAGTCGGAGTACAAGACGGCGAAGGCGTACATCGACGCGGTCAAGGCGAAGCCGGGCACGTTCAAGATGGGCGGCAGCCAGTCGAAGGACACCGACCAGACGCTGACGAGCGAAATCACGGCGGCGACGGGGGCCAGGTTTCTCTACGTCCCGTACAAGAGCGGCGGCGAAGCGGCCGTACAGCTTGCCGGCGGCCACATCGACTCGAACACGAACAATCCGAGCGAAAGCATCGGGCAATGGAAGGGCGGACTGGTGACGCCGCTTTGCGTGTTCAGCGCGAAGCGGCTGGCGCCCGGCCCGAAGGTTACCGAGACGATGGGCTGGTCCGACGTCCCGACGTGCGTCGAATCCGGCATTCCGATCGAGCAGTACCAGCAGCCGCGCACGCTGTGGCTGCCGAAAGGCGCGCCGGCCGACGCGGTCGCCTGGTATGTCGACGTGCTCGCGAAGGTGCGCGCAACGCCCGAGTGGAAGCAATATATCGAGCGCTCGGCGCAGACGGATCGCTTCCTGACCGGCGCGGACCTGGCGAGCTTCGTCGCGAGCGACGACGCGAAGGCGCGCAAGGTGTTCGAGCAGGAAGGCTGGCTCGTCCACTGATTCGTGGCTCGACAACGCGCACGTCACACGCTTCGCGGCCGAAGCCGTCACGGCGCTCGTGACGCTTGCGCTCGGCAGTGCCGTCGTCATCGGCGCGCGCGAATACGGCACCGGATGGAACGAAGGCGGTCCGGAGCCGGGAACGTTTCCGTTCTACGTGGGCCTTCTGGTCGTCGCGGCAAGCGCCGGCAATCTGCTCCTTGCGTGGCGCAAGCGCCGCGCCGGCGGCATCTTCGTCGACGCCGCGCAGGCGCGACGCATCGCGGCATTCGGGCTGCCGCTGCTCGGATTCGTCGCGCTGTCGGTGACCCTCGGCTTCTACGTCGCGACGATCCTCTATCTCGCCGGCGTGATGCGCATCCAGGGCCGGTATCGCTTCGCAGCGTGCGCTCGCGGTCGCGATCGGCACCTCCGCGTTCTTCTTCATCGTGCTCGAGGTCTGGTTCAAGGTGCCGCTCCTCAAAGGGCCGCTCGAAGCGCTTGTCGGACTGCACTGATTGCGGGGCGATGGCGAACTTCGAATCCCTGCTGCAAGGTTTCGGCGTCGCGCTGTCCGGCTACCACGTGCTGTTGATGGTCGCGGGCGTGCTGCTCGGCATCCTGGTCGGCGTGCTGCCGGGCCTCGGCGCGCCGAACGGCGTCACGCTGCTGCTGCCGCTGACGTTCGGCATGAACCCGGTTGCGGCGATCATCCTGCTCACCAGCATGTACTGGGGCGCATTGTTCGGCGGCTCGACGACGTCGATCCTGTTCAACATTCCGGGCGAGCCCTCGTCGGTCGCGACGACGTTCGACGGCTATCCGATGGCGCGCCAGGGCAAGGCCGCGCATGCGCTGACCCTTGCGTTCCTGTCGGCGGCATTCGGCGCGCTCGTCGGCGTGATCCTGATCACGCTGCTGTCGACATGGGCCGCCAATTTCGCGCTGCGCTTCGGCTCGGCCGAATATTTCGCCGTCTATTTCCTCGCGTTCGCGAGCTTCGTCGGCCTGGGCGGCGCAGCGCCGCTGAAGACGATCGTGTCGATGGGGCTCGGCCTCGCTTTCGCGGCCGTCGGCATGGACACCATTTCGGGCAGCCTCCGGCTGACGTTCGGCTTCGACACGCTCGTATCGGGCATCAGCTTTCTGGTCGCCGTCATCGGGCTCTTCGGCATCGGCGAATTGCTGATCAGCATGGAGGAAGGGCTCCGGTTCGACGGCATCAAGGCGCGCATCAGCCCGCGCGCGGTGCAGGACGCGATCCGCACGATGCCGCGCCACTGGGTCGCGTTGCTGCGCGGCAGCGCGATCGGCTGCTGGATGGGCATCACGCCGGGCGGGCCGACGGCGGCGTCGTTCATGAGCTACGGGCTCGCGAAGCGCTTCTCGAAGCGCGGAAAGCACTTCGGCACCGGCGAGCCGGAAGGCATCATCTCGCCGGAGACCGCCGACCACGCGGCGGGCACGAGCGCGATGCTGCCGATGCTCGCCCTCGGCGTCCCCGGATCGGCCACCTCGGCCGTCATGCTGGGCGGCCTGATGATCTGGGGCTTGAATCCCGGCCCGACGCTCTTCGTCGACCGCCCGGACTTCGTCTGGGGATTGATCGCGAGCATGTACGTCGCCAACATCGTCGCCGTCGTGCTCGTCCTGTCGACCGTTCCCGATGTTCGCGGCGATCCTGCGCATCCCGTTTTCGATCATCGGCCCGATGATCGTCGTCGTCTGCTTCATCGGCGCCTACACGGTTGCCGGCAGCACGCCGGACCTCCTGCTCGCGGTGCTCTTCGGCGTCGCCGGTTACGCATTCAAGAAGCTCGACTATCCGATTGCGCCGCTCGTGCTCGCGATGGTGCTCGGCGACAAGGCGGAGGATGCGTTTCGCCAGTCGATGATCATGTCGAAGGGATCGCTGTCCATCTTCTGGTCCAATCCCCTCGTCTCCACGTTAAGCGCGCTCGGGCTCTTCCTGCTGTGCTGGCCGATGATCGCCTCGGGATTGCGGCGGCTGGTGCCGATCCGGCAGCCGGCGGACGCGTTCGAGGATTGACGAAGAGGCCGGCGTGAGGCGCTGCGCCGCGCCCGCACGGCTGATGCGCAGTCCTGTCCTTCGATGAAGCTCAACATCCTCTCCGATTTGCACCTCGGTCTCGGTGCGCTCGATCCGCCCGACACCGACGCCGATGTCGTGATCCTCGCCGGCGACCTCGCGCGCCCGAAGGAAGCGGTCGCGTTGGGCATCGCAACTCGCGAAACCGGTGCTCTACGTCCCCGGGAACCACGAGTTCTACGGCAACAGCATCGAGGGCACGCTCGAGGAGCTTCGCGCGCTCTGCGACGGGACCGGCGTGCATCTGCTCGATGACGACGAGCTCGTCCTCGACGGGGTGCGCTTCCTCGGCAGCACGCTGTGGACCGACTTCATGCTGCTCGGACCCGAGCGGCGCGAGATCGCGATGCGCGAGGGCCAGCGCTACATGCGCGATTTCTCGCGCATCCGGGTCGACGATGCGACCGGCGCAATCTTCTCGCCGGCCGATTCCGCGGCGCTGTTCGAGCGGCACAGTCGTTGGCTCGCGGCGAAGCTCGCGCAACCGTTCGCAGGAAGCACCGTCGTCATCACGCATCACGCGCCCTCGCGCAAGAGCATTCACCCGCGATTCGCGACATCGCTGCTCAACGCGTGCTTCATTTCGGATGTCGAGCATCTGATGGACGGCGCGCGCGCGCGCCTGTGGGTGCATGGGCACACGCACGACAGCTTCGACTACGTCGTGAATGGCACGCGCGTCGTCTGCAATCCGCGCGGGTACGCGCAATACGGCGTCAACGAGAACGCCCGCTTCGACCCCGGTTTCGTGATCGACGTCAGCTAGCGCCGCCTTCGCGTCCCGCGCCAGCTTCGTCCTTTCCTACACGCGGTTCGGCACGCGGCCGATGGCCGCGCGGGCGCATGCCGGGCACCTTACGTTCGTGATCGTTTCCGGGTCGTCGAACGCAATGAAACACCGCGCATGGTTGCTGGTCTGCATCGGGCTCGCCACCGCCTCGCAGGCACAGGAGATCCGCAAGTGCGTGGCGGACGGCGTCGTCGCGTACCAGAATGCTCCGTGCAGCGACGGCCAGGCCGAGGCTGGCGTTCTGAAGCTGCCCGATTATGCCGATCCACCCCAGCGCGATGGCGCGACCGCACCGGTGCCGGATTCTTCCACCACCGCGCCCGTGACTGATTCGTCCGGCACCGCAGCATCCGAAGCGGTGCCGGTGCCCGCAGCGCGCTTTTCGCGAGCGGCCTTCCCCTTTCGCACGTCGATCGCGCTTCGCCGTCAGCGGTAGCGGACGCTCACCACCTCGTAGCTGCGCACGCCACCGGGCGCCTGCACTTCCGCGGTGTCGCCTTCGGTTTTGCCGATCAGCGCGCGCGCAATGGGCGAATTGACGGAGATCTTGCTGGCCTTGATGTCGGCCTCGTCATCCCCGACGATCTGGTAGGCGTTGCGTTCGCCGCTTTCGACATCCGCGATTTCGACCGTCGAGCCGAAGACGACGCGGCCGTCCGCCTCGATCTCGGCGGGATCGATCACCTGTGCGTGCGCGAGCTTGGCCTCGACTTCCGAGATGCGGCCCTCGATGAACCCCTGCCGGTCCTTCGCCGCGTCGTAATCGGCGTTCTCGGACAGGTCGCCGTGCGAGCGCGCGTCGGACAATGCCTGGATCACCGCCGGCCGCTCGATCGTCTTGAGCCGGTGCAGCTCCGCCTTGAGGCGCGCAGCCCCTTCAATCGTCATCGGTACCTTGATCATTTTGCGTCCACAAAAGCGAACGACCGGAAGCGGGAACCGCCTCCGGCCGTGCCTGTAGTTTACGCGAATTTGCAGTCCGGCGCGACCCGGGCGATCCGCTACGCCGGTCAGAGCCTGGCGTGCAACGATTGCAACGAATACGGAACGAGATCGCGCAGGTGCTCCATGCCGATCGCCGCCGCGCGCGCGCCGGCGAGCGTGGTGAACGTCGGCACTTCATCGGTCAGCGCGGCGCGGCGGATCGCGTAGCTGTCCTGGATCGCCGAACGCTTTTCCTCGACGGTGTTGACGACGAGCGCGATCTCGTCGTTCTTGATCATGTCGACGATGTGCGGACGGCCCTCGGCCACCTTGTTGACCGGCGTGACCGGTACGCCGGCTGCGCTCAACGCGGCGGCTGTCCCGCGCGTCGCGACGATCTGGTAGCCGAGACCATGGAGCTTGCGCGCCATGTCGATCGCGCGCGCCTTGTCGCTGTTCTTGACGCTGATGAACACCTTGCCGGCATCGGGCAGCTTGATTCCCGCCGCGAGCTGGCTCTTGAGGAACGCTTCGGCAAACGTTTCACCCACCCCCATCACTTCGCCGGTCGATTTCATCTCGGGACCGAGAATCGTGTCGACGCCGGGAAACTTGATGAACGGAAACACCGCTTCCTTCACCGAGAAATAGCGCGGGACGATTTCGCTCACGACACCCTGCGCCTTCAGCGTCCTGCCGACCATGCAACGCGCGGCGATCTTGGCGAGCGGCCGTCCGGTCGCCTTGGACACGTACGGGACCGTGCGCGACGCGCGCGGATTGACTTCAAGCACGTACACCACCGGGCCGTTCTCGCGGTCGTCCTGGATGGCGAACTGCACGTTCATCAGCCCGACCACCTGAAGCTCCCTGGCCATGACGATTGTCTGGCGGCGCAGCTCGTCCTGCAATTCTTGCGACAGCGAGAACGGCGGCAGTGAACACGCCGAGTCACCCGAGTGCACGCCGGCCTGCTCGATGTGCTCCATGATGCCGCCGATGATCACGTCGTTGCCGTCGCACACCGCGTCGACGTCGACTTCGATGGCGTCGTTCAGGAACCGGTCGAGCAGCACGGGACTGTCGTTCGACACCTGCACCGCTTCCCTCATGTACCGATCGAGGTCGCGCGGCTCGTGGACGATTTCCATCGCGCGTCCGCCCAGCACGTACGAGGGCCTCACGACGAGCGGATAGCCGATCTCCTCGGCGGCCTTGACCGCCTCCGCCTCGGTGCGTGCCGTGCGGTTTGGCGGTTGCCTGAGCCCTGCGCGATCGATCATCCGCTGAAACCGCTCGCGGTCCTCGGCCATGTCGATCATGTCGGGCGTCGTGCCGATGATCGGAACCCCGTTCGCCTCGAGATCGCGCGCGAGCTTGAGCGGCGTCTGCCCGCCGAATTGCACGATCACGCCCCACGGTTGCTCGACGTGCACGATTTCGAGCACGTCCTCGAGCGTCAGCGGCTCGAAGTACAGCCGGTCGGACGTGTCGTAATCGGTGGACACGGTCTCCGGATTGCAATTCACCATGATCGTCTCGAAGCCGTCTTCGGAGAGCGCCGTCGCCGCGTGCACGCAGCAGTAATCGAACTCGATTCCCTGCCCGATCCGGTTCGGGCCGCCGCCGAGCACCATCACCTTCTTCCGGTCGGTGGGCGCCGCCTCGCATTCGTCCTCGTACGTCGAGTACATGTAGGCGGTACGCGTCGCGAATTCGGCCGCGCAGGTGTCGACGCGCTTGTAGACCGGCCGGATGCCGAGCGCGTGTCGGCGCGCGCGCACGACGGTCTCGGTGGTTTTGCAGAGGTGCGCAAGCCGCCGATCGGAAAAGCCCATCCGTTTCAATTCGCGAAGGTCGGCGCCGCCGATCGATTCGAGCGAGCGCTTCTCGAGCTCGAGCTCGACATCGACGATCTCCTTGATCTGCGCGAGAAACCAGGGATCGATCTTCGTGTAGCCGTGCAACTCCTCGACGCTCATCCCGATGCCGAAGGCGTCGGCGACATACCACAGCCGCTCGGCGCGCGGATAGGCGAGCTCGTCGGCGATCGTGTCGGGATCGACCGTCTTCAGATTGAACCCGTCGACGCCGACCTCGAGGCCGCGCAGCGCCTTCTGCAGCGACTCCTTGAACGTGCGGCCGATTGCCATCACTTCGCCGACCGACTTCATCTGCGTCGTCAGCCGGTCGTCGGCCTGCCTGAATTTCTCGAACGCGAAGCGCGGCACTTTCGTGACGACGTAATCGATCGTCGGCTCGAACGACGCGGGCATGAAATGACCGTCCGCAGCACCCGTGATGTCGTTGCGCAATTCGTCGAGCGTGTAGCCGACGGCGAGCTTGGCGGCGATTTTCGCGATCGGGAATCCGGTCGCCTTCGACGCGAGCGCCGACGAGCGCGACACGCGCGGATTCATCTCGATGACGAGCATGCGGCCGTCGTCCGGATTGATCGCGAACTGGACGTTCGACCCGCCGGTGTCCACACCGATCTCGCGCAGCACCGCGATCGACGCGTCGCGCATGATCTGGTATTCCTTGTCCGTCAGCGTCTGCGCCGGGCGCGACGGTGATCGAGTCGCCCGTATGCACGCCCATCGGGTCGAGGTTCTCGATCGAGCAGACGATGATGCAGTTGTCCTTGCGGTCGCGCACGACCTCCATCTCGAACTCTTTCCAGCCGAGCAGCGATTCCTCGATGAGGAGCTCGCGCGTCGGTGACAGATCGAGGCCGCGCTTGCACATGTCGACGAACTCGTCCTTGTTGTACGCGATGCCGCCGCCCGTGCCGCCAAGCGTGAACGACGGGCGGATGACGGCGGGAAAGCCGATCTGTGCCTGCACGTCGAGTGCCTGCTCGACGTTGTGCGCTATCCCCGAGCGCGCGGACCCGAGCCCGATGCGCGTCATCGCCGCCTTGAATTTCTCGCGGTCCTCGGCCTTGTCGATCGCCTTTTTCGACGCGCCGATCAGCTCGACGTCGAACTTCGTGAGGACGCCTTCGCGCGCGAGGTCGAGCGCGCAATTGAGCGCCGTCTGTCCGCCCATCGTCGGCAGCAGCGCATCGGGCCGCTCGCGCTCGATGATGCTCGCGACCATCGGCCACGTGATGGGCTCGATGTAGGTGACATCGGCCATCTCCGGGTCGGTCATGATCGTCGCCGGGTTGGAATTGACGAGAATGACGCGGTAGCCCTCCTCGCGCAGCGCCTTGCACGCCTGCGCGCCCGAGTAATCGAACTCGCAGGCCTGGCCAATGATGATCGGGCCGGCGCCGATGATGAGGATGGACTGGATGTCGGTTCGTTTCGGCATCCGCTATTTCTTTTCCATCGACTTCACGAAGCGGTCGAACAGGTAGCCGAGATCGTGTGGCCCGGGGCTCGCTTCGGGATGCCCCTGGAAGCTGAATGCGGGCCGGTCGGTGCGCGCAATGCCTTGCAGGCTGCCGTCGAACAGCGACACGTGCGTCACGCGCACGTTCTTCGGCAGTGTCGCGGCGTCGACGGCGAAGCCGTGGTTCTGGCTGGTGATGACCACCTGGCCCGTGTCCTTGTCGAGCACCGGGTGATTCGCGCCGTGATGGCCGAATTTCATCTTCACGGTGCGCGCGCCCGAGGCGAGCCCGAGCAACTGATGGCCGAGGCAGATGCCGAATGTAGGAATGCCGCGATCGACCAGTTCACGGATCGCAGCGACCGCGTAGTCGCAGGGCTCGGGGTCGCCCGGCCCGTTCGACAGGAAGATGCCGTCGGGCGCGAGCGCGCGCACTTCGCTCGCCGCTCGTCTTCGCCGGCACGATGGTGAGACGGCAGCCGCGCTGCGCGAGCAGGCGAAGAATATTGTGCTTCGCGCCATAGTCGTACGCGACGACGTGAAACCTCGCCTCGCCCATCGGGCGATAGCCGGCCCCCAGCGCCCACGCGCCGGACGTCCAGTCATACCGCGTCGCGCACGACACGACCTTCGCAAGATCGAGCCCGGTCATCGACGGCGCTGCGCGCGCACGCGCAACCGCGGCAGCGGCGTCCGCCTCGGTCAATGTTTCGCCGGCGACGATGCAGCCGTTCTGCGCGCCGCGCTCGCGCAGGATGCGCGTCAGCTTGCGCGTGTCGACGTCCGCGATGCCGACGACGTTCGCCTCGCGCAAGTATTGCGACAGATCAAGGACGCGTCGCCAGTTCGACGCACGCCGAGGCAGATCGCGGATCACGAGGCCCGCCGCAAACATGCGTCGCGATTCCGCGTCCTCGGCGTTGATGCCGACGTTGCCGACGTGCGGGTAGGTGAGCGTCACGATCTGGCCCGCATACGAGGGATCGGTCAGGATCTCCTGATAGCCGGTCATCGACGTGTTGAACACGACTTCGCCGCTCGCATGGCCCATTGCGCCGATCGCACGACCGCGCAGCACGGTTCCATCGGTCAGCGCAAGCAGCGCCTGGGGCTGCGCAGGAAACAGCGCAGGCGTCGTGGCAGCCGTGGTTTCCAGCGCGTTCATGAAAGCCCGATCAGTAACTCAGCCAATGCCGAGCACATCGGTCATGCCGAATAGACCGTTCTCGTCGTTCGCACGCCGCTCGGCGACGAACCGCGCCGCACGCAACGCGCCTGCCGCGAAATTCTGACGCGACGTCGCGCGGTGCGTGAGCTCGAGCCGCTCGCCGGCGCCGGCGAAGATCACCGTGTGCTCGCCGACGACGTCGCCGCCGCGCAGTGTCGCAAAGCCGATCGTTCCGCTCCTGCGCTCGCCGGTGACGCCTTCGCGCGCGTAGACGGCGTGATTGCGCAGATTCACGCCCGCGCCCGCCGCCGCGGCCTCGCCGAGCTTCAATGCGGTGCCGGATGGGGCATCGACCTTGTGCCGGTGATGCATCTCGACGATCTCGATGTCGAAGGTCGAGCCGAGCACACGTGCCGCGCGCTCGACCAGTTCGGCGAGCACGCTGATGCCCACGCTCATGTTCGGCGCGAAAACGATCGGAATCGCGCGCGCATATTCGGCGATTTCGGCCTTGCCGGCGTCGTCGAAGCCCGTCGTACCGACGACCGCCGCGGTTCCGGCGTGCGCGCAGGCCGCGAGATGCGCCGACGCTCCCGACGGGCGGGTGAAGTCGATCAGCACGTCGCAACCGCGCACGGCGGCATCGATGTCCGCGACCACCTGCACCCCGGTCGATCGCCCGAAACGCTCGCCCGCATCGGTGCCGATCGCGGGACTGTTCGCCACATCGAGCGCCCCCGCGAGCGCGAAATCACTCGAGTCCAGCACCGCCTCGATCAACGCGTGGCCCATTCGGCCACCGGCACCGGCAACGGTAATGCGTATCGTCATGCAGCACCCGGTGTTATTGCCGGAACACGTCGAGAAAGCGCTGCCAGAAACTCTTGTCGCCCTGTGTATTCGTTGCCGGCAGCGCCTTGGCACTCGCCGAACGATTGAGATCGACGACCGTCTCGGGCATCTTGTCCCCCTCCCAGCGCGTGACCTTCCCTTCGGCGAAGTAGACGGTGAAGTTGCGATGCTCGACGACCTGTCCCTGCCGCGTGTACTCGTAGACATAGTCCCAGCGGTCGGCGCGAAACGGCGACGTGACGAGCGGCGTCCCGAGCAGCTGCTTGACTTGCGGCTGCGTCATGCCCACCTTGAGCTTGTCTACCGCGTCCTGCGACAGGTAATTGCCCTGGTTGATGTCGATCTTGTAGACGCCGAGCGAGCGCCACGAGGGCGCATATCGATCGAAGGTGGCGCAGGCGGCGAGGAGGATCGCAGCGAGCGCAAGCGGCACGACGCGAAGCGCAGCCCGCGCGCTCGCGCGGGTAGTCGTTCGAAACAGTATGGGAATCATCAGGGCAAATGGCTATTATAGCCACGGTATCCGGCGTGAAAGCTCCTACCGCTCCCATGGGCAACTCGCACGACCTCAAAAGCGCCGGCCTCAAGGCGACCGTTCCGCGTCTCAAGATCATCAATCTGTTCGAGACGTCGAAGGTTCGCCATCTCACCGCCGAGGACGTCTACAAGCTTCTGCTCACCGAAGGTCTCGACATCGGCCTTGCAACCGTCTATCGCGTGCTGACGCAGTTCGAGCAGGCCGGCCTGCTCGTCCGGCATCATTTCGAGTCCGGCAAGGCCGTGTTCGAGCTGAACGAGGGAAAGCACCACGATCACCTCGTATGCATGCAGTGCGGCCGCGTCGAGGAGTTCTACGATGCCGAAATCGAGAAGCGCCAGGCCAGGGTCGCCAAGGAGCGCGGGTTCGAGATCAGCGAGCACGCGCTCTACCTGTACGCCGATTGCACCAAGGTCCGGTGCCCGCATCGCAAGAGCAACGAGCCGAATTAGCGCCCGTCGACATAGTGTGAGCAGGCCTTAATCCTCGGCATCCGGAACCACGATGTCGGGGGGCTGCACGGCTTCGCGCCGATTGAAATCCGCCACGCGAAAGCCAAGCGCGAACAGCATGCCGAAATAGGCGAGCGCGGCGCTCGCGATCACCAGCGCCAACCGACCGACCTTCTGCGTCACGCGGGCGTGCAGCCATAGCGAATCGGCGCCGGCCAGCCACGCGATCACGACCGCAAGTACGACGCTTGCCACGCATACCTTGGCAATGAATGACAGCCATCCCGGCTGCGGGACGTAAAAGCGCTTGCGCAGCAGCAGCCACAGCAGCAACCCGGCATTGCAGCAGGCGCCCACGCTCATCGCGAGCGTCAGGCCGGCCTGCTCGAGCCCCAGCGGCCACGCGAAGAGCACCGCCAGCGTCTGCGTGACCAGCACGGTGAAGAACGCGATCTTCACCGGGGTCTTCATCACCTGGCGCGCATAGAAGCCGGGCGCCAGGATCTTGACCAGGATGATCGCCGGCAGGCCGATGCAGTAGCCGAGCAGCGCGGCGCGCGTCTGCATGACGTCGTTCAGGGTGAACTTGCCGTATTGATAGAGCGTCGACACGAGCGGCAGCGCAAGCAGCGCCAGCGCCACGGCGGCGGGAAGTGCCAACAGGATCGCAAGGCGCAGTCCCCAGTCGAGCAGCGCCGAATACTCGGCGTGATCCTCGTCGCTGTGGTGCTGCGCGAGCGACGGCAGCAGGATCGTGCCGAGTGCCACGCCGAGCAGCGCGCTCGGAAACTCCATCAGGCGGTCCGCGTAGGTAATCCAGGAAATGCGCCCGTCGCCGAGCAGCGCCGCGAGCTGCGTGTTGAGCAACGCCGAAATCTGCGCAGCGGAAACGCCGATCACGGCAGGCCCCATCGCGATCAATACCCGGCGCACGCCTTCGTCACGCCAATCGAACGACAGCTTCGGCAACATGCGAAGCGCGATCAGCGGACGGATCTGCAGCGCGAGCTGCGCGGCCCCGCCGATTGCGACGCCCCAGGCGAGCGCCACGATCGGCGGATCGACGTAGCGCGCGAGAAAGATCGCGGCGCCGATGATCGACACGTTGAGCAGCACCGGCGTGAACGCGGGTATGGCGAAGCGGCGGAACACGTTCAGGACGCCGCCCGCGAGCGAGACCAGCGAGACGAACAGGATGTACGGAAAGACGATCCGGATCATCTCGGCGGTCAGCTCGACTTTCCCCGGTGTGCGCGCAAAACCGCCGGCGAGAAGGTAGACAAGCCACGGCGCCGCAAGCGAACCGACGACCGACAATCCGACGAGGATCACCGCGAGCAGCGTGCCCACGTTGCCGACGAGCGCTCGCGTGGCATCGACGCCGCGCTTTCGGCGGTACTCGGCGAGGATCGGAACGAACGCCTGCGAAAAGGCGCCCTCCGCAAACAGCCTGCGCAAGAGGTTCGGCAGCCGGAACGCGGTCTCGAACGCGTCCATCTGAAGGCCGGCGCCGAAGACCGTCGCCTTCAGCGTTTCGCGCAGGAGCCCGGTGATGCGCGACAGCAGCGTCATGCCGCTTACTGTCGTCAGGGTACGAAGGAGATTCAATTCGGAAAGCCGCGCAACGCCTTGCCTGCAATGCGAAAATCGCGTATTATGCCCGGTCTTTCGCGATTACTTGCAGCAGGGGCGCCGACGGCCTTTTTTCGGGACGCCATCAATCACCTCGAAGGCATCAAAAGCCGATGCCGAGCGCAATCAGGATCGAATCACATGGCCAATACGGCACAGGCGCGCAAACGCGCGCGGCAGGCAGAAACGACGCGCCAGCGCAACGCCAGCCAGAAATCGGCGCTTCGCACGGCCATCAAGAAGGTAAAAAAAGCGATCGCGACCGGCGACAAGGCCGCCGCGGCGGCGACATTTCACGAGTCGCAGGCGGTGATCGACCGCATCGCGGACAAGCGGATCGTGCACAAGAATCTCGCGTCGCGGACGAAGTCGCGCCTTGCGCAGGCGATCAAGGCGCTGGCGTAACGGCTTGCGCGCCGATCGACCGACAGGGCGCCTCGCGGGGCGCCCTGATTGTTTCAGACGGCGGTATCGCCGGCTGACACCCGGCGGGCCGCGCATGGCCGCCGCCCGCGCGACGCATCTGCATCGCGGGGGACGATAGCCCCGTGAACGACGCGACGGTGCCTGAGGTCGTTGCATTGTGGGAGCGACACTTCCGCGATCCGGAATTCGCGTATGTCCGCGCCGATGCGCTCCTCGCACGCGAGGAACCGATCGGTCAGCCGGCGCGCGCATGGTGCGAGCTCACGATAGCGTTTCACCACTTCCTTACGGCGCAGCCGCTCGAGGCGCGGCGCCTCCTTGCCGATGCGCAAGCGGGGTTCACCACCGCCGGTGATCGCCGCGGTCAACTGCTCGCCGAAATCGGTGCCGCGCGGCTCGCCATCGTCGAGCGCTCGCCGCTGGCCGCGCGCGAGCGGCTGCTGACGCTGTATCCCGAGGCGCAGCAGGTTCTGGCGCCCGAAGACCGATTCTGGTTGCTGAACACGATAGGCGCTGCGCACTATTTCACCGACCAGCTGGACGATGCGATCCGGTACCTGTACGAAGCGCTGGAAACGCTGCGCGGCGCCGAACCCTCGCCGCAGCATCCCACGATCATGTCGAACCTTGCCGCGGCGCTCGTGACCGTCGGCGACTACGCGCCGGCATGCGAGCTCGCGGAAGCAGCGGTCGCGGAGCTTGGGCATTTCAACAACGCGCAGGTCGCGATGTTCGCGCGCGCAACGCTTGCGGAAGCGCTGGCCGGCATCGGCAACGACACGCGCGCGCTCGGCGTGGTCGACGCGATGCTCGCCGATGCGGCGAAGGCGCCGCGCCGCGCCGCGCAGAACCACTACATGGCGATCGCTGCCGAAATCTGCGCACGACACGGGCGCATCGACGATGCCGCGGCGTGCGCGGAAACGGCGCGCGCGATCCATGCCGATTTTCCCGGCGGGTTCAACGAAGTGCACAGCCGCTGGGCGGACGCCGTGGTTGCGGATGCGCGCGACGAGCCGGCCGCGGTTTCGCGCCTGCAGGCTGCGGCGGAAGCCGCGCAGCGCCACCGCTACCTGCCCGGTGAATGCAAGGCGTGGTCGCGGCTCGCCGAACGCCATGCCGATGCGCGCGATTTCGAGGCAGCCTATTCCTGCGGCCGGAAACTGCTGATCGCGCAGACGCGGCGTCTGTCGCATCGCGCGAGCGCCAAGTACTATCTCCTGCGCGTCGAGCACGAGCTTACGCACGCGCGCGCCGAGCGCGACCGCGCGCTCGCGCAGCGCATCGAAATGGAGCGGCTGAACGAAGAGCTTGCGCGACTCAATGCGGATCTGACGCACAAGATGATCCAGGTCGAGGCGTTGCAGGCGCAGCTCGCCGTCGAGGCGGTGCACGATCCGCTGACACAGCTTTTCAACCGGCGGTATCTCGATTCCGTGATGCCGGGGTTGATCGGATCGGCGGAGCGCCGCGGCGCGGCGCTGTCGTTGGCGCTCGTCGACCTCGATCACTTCAAGCTCGTGAACGATCGCTACGGACATCCGGCGGGCGACCTCGTGCTGCGCGAGATCGGACGCGTGCTGCCGATGTCGCTGCGGCCGGCCGATGTGGTGTGCCGCTACGGCGGCGAAGAGTTCTGCCTCGCGCTGCCCGACGCCGACGGCGCCGGCGCGGAAAAGGCGCTCGCGAGCCTGGCCGCGCGGCTTCGCGATCTGCGCATCGCGTGGGAGGGTCACTCGCTCGGCGGCTTCACGTTCTCCGCCGGCGTGGCGGTGCTCGGACAACACGGAAGCACGTTTGCCGAACTGCTCGCTGCGGCGGACCGGGCGTTGTACCAGGCGAAGGACGCGGGTCGCAATCGTATTCTGATCGCGGCGTCGAAGTCGGCCGCGGCCTGAGCGCGTGCTAGACTTTTCGATCGACTGAGATTCCCGACCGCGAAGGTCACGACGCATTCGATGGTCGCTTCCCCACCCAGGCACTTCCTGCAGTTCCGCGACTTTTCGCGCGACGAGCTCGATTATCTGTTCGATCGAACGCGCTGGATCAAGGACCGGTTCAAGCGCTACGAGGTCTACCAGCCGCTGCGCGATCGCACGCTCGCCATGGTGTTCGAGAAGGCGTCGACGCGCACGCGCGTCTCGTTCGAGGCCGGCATGAACCAGCTCGGCGGCATCGCGATCAACCTGAACCGCGGCGACACGCAACTTGCCCGCGGCGAGCCGATCGAGGATGTCGCGCGCGTCGTATCGCGAATGGTCGACGTCGTGATGATTCGCACGTTCGAGCAGTCGATCATCGAGCGCTTCGCCGCGCATTCGCGCGTGCCGGTTATCAACGGACTCACGAATGAATATCACCCGTGCCAGATCCTGGCCGACATTTATACGTACATCGAGCACCGCGGATCCATCGCGGGCAGAACGGTCGCATGGATCGGCGACCCCAACAACGTCTGCGCCACGTGGCTTCAGGCTGCGCCGATTTTCGATTTCCGCCTGCATGTCTCGATGCCTCCCGGCTACGCGTTGCCGCCCGATGCCGCCGATTCCCGCCATTGCGCTGTCTTCGACGATCCCGAAGCCGCCTGCGAAGGCGTCGATCTCGTCACGACCGACGTGTGGACCAGCATGGGATTCGAGGCCGAGAACGATGTGCGTCAGCGGGCGTTCGAGCATTGGCAGGTCGACGCGACGATGATGCGGCGCGCGAGCGCCGATGCGCTGTTCATGCACTGCCTGCCCGCGCATCGCGGCGAGGAAGTATCGGCCGACGTCATCGACGGACCGCAAAGCGTCGTCTGGGACGAGGCGGAAAACCGGCTGCATGCGCAGAAGGCGCTGCTCGAGTACCTGGTGTGCGGGCGAGTGTGACCCAATGGAGATAATGATGTTCAAACGACTGGCTTGATCCTTCTCGCGCTGGCGCTGGTACCGCTCGCGCATGCGCAACCGTGGCCCGCGCGCCCGCTCAAGTTCGTGATGTCGGCGCCGGCCGGCAGCTCGATCGACGTGCTCGGCCGCACCATTGCCGACAAGCTGAAGGTCCGTCTCGGGCAACCGGTGATCGTCGAGAACAAGCCCGCGGCCGGCGGCACCGTCGCGACCGGCGACGTCGCGCATTCGGCACCGGACGGCTACACGATGCTGCTGGCCTTCAACGGCCCGCTGTCATTCGCGCCGCTGCTGCAGAAGCTGCCTTACGACGTGCAGAAGGACTTGGCACCCGTGATCATCACGTCGAGCCAGCCGAACGTGCTCGCGATCAATGCGACATTGCCCGTGCATTCGGTCAAGGAGCTCGTCGACTATGCGAAAGCGAATCCCGGCAAGCTCAATTACGCCTCGGTGGGTAACGGCAGCTCGTCGCATCTCAACATGGAGCTCTTCAAGAGCGTCGCCGGCTTCGACGCCGTCCACGTGCCGTTCAACGGATCCCCGCCCGCGGTGACCGCGACCATCCAGAACGAAACGCAAATGCTGTTCGCGGTGATGCAGCCGCTGCAGCCGATGATCAAGGCCGGCAAGCTGCGCGCGCTCGCGGTCACGACGGCGAAGCGCTTTGCGCTGCTGCCCGACCTGCCGACGATCGCGGAATCCGGCTATCCGGGCTTCGAGGCGCTGGCGTGGAATGGCGTGATGGTGCCGGCCGCTACGCCGCGGCCGATCATCGCGCGACTCAATGCGGAGATGAATGCGATTCTCAAGGAACCCGACGTGCTGCAGAAGATGCACGCGTTCGGCTTCGACCTGATCGGCGGCACGCCCGCAGATTTTGGCGCGCTGATCAGCGGCGAGGCGCAGAAGTGGGCGCCGGTGATCAAGAAGGTCGGACTGAAGGTCGACTGATCGAATGGATAACGCACGCATGTCCGCTGACCGCCCGGCGTCGGGGACCGAAGCGCGGGGTACCTCGCCAACCGTCGCGCAACCGGGAAAGGTCGTGCTCGCCTACTCGGGCGGTCTCGACACGTCCGTCATTCTCAAATGGTTGCAGGACACGTACGGCTGCGAAGTCGTGACGTTCACCGCAGACATCGGACAGGGCGAGGAAGTCGAGCCCGCGCGCCAGAAGGCGCTCAAGCTCGGCATTGCGAAGAAGAACATCTACATCGAGGACCTGCGCGAGGAATTCGTCCGCGACTTCGTGTTTCCGATGTTTCGCGCCAACGCGATCTACGAAGGCGAATACCTGCTCGGCACGTCGATCGCGCGGCCGCTGATCGCGAAGCGCCTCGTGGAGATCGCGAAGCAGACCGGGGCGGAGGCAATCGCGCACGGTGCGACGGGCAAGGGCAACGACCAGGTTCGTTTCGAGCTGGGCGCGTATGCGTTGGCACCCGGCGTGCGCGTGATCGCGCCATGGCGCGAATGGGATCTCCTGTCGCGTGAAAAGCTCCTCGCCTACGCGGACCGGCACGGTATCCCGGTCGACTTCAAGAAGCGCGAAGGCGGTGCGCCCTATTCGATGGACGCCAACCTGCTGCACATCAGCTACGAAGGCGGCGTACTCGAAGACCCGGATGTCGCACCGGACGAGTCGATGTGGCGAATGACCGTTTCGCCGGAAAAGGCGCCGGCGAAATCACAGGTCGTCGAGCTCACGTACCGCAGCGGCGACATCGTGGCCGTCGATGGCGAGGCAATGTCCGCTTCCGCGGTGCTGACGGCATTGAACGCGATCGGCGGCCGCCACGGTGTCGGCCGACTCGATATCGTCGAGAACCGCTACGTCGGCATGAAGTCGCGCGGGTGCTACGAGACGCCCGGCGGCACGATCATGCTGAAGGCGCATCGCGCGATGGAATCGATCACGCTGGACCGTGAAGTCGTCGCGCTGAAGGACGATCTGATGTCGCGGTACGCGCGGCTGATCTACAACGGCTACTGGTTCAGTCCCGAGCGCAAGCTGCTGCAGGGTCTGATCGACGCGTCACAGGCGCCGGTCAACGGCACCGTCCGCATGAAGCTGTACAAGGGCACGGTGATGTGCGTCGGCCGCGCATCGGCCACCGATTCGCTGTTCGACGCGAAGATTTCGACGTTCGACGACGATGCCGGCGCGTACGATCAGAAGGATGCCGCAGGATTCATCAAGCTGAACGCCTTGCGCCTGCGTATCGCCGCCAGACGCGGTCGGTGATCCTCACGACCACGAGAACACGAGGTCGTCGTGGCGACCTGCGACGACGTCGAAGCGACGGGTCTTCACTTCGCCCTGGTATTCGGCCTCGACCGCGTACGAGCCTTGGGGCAATCGCAGCAGGAAAATCGGTCCTTGGGCCGGAAGGTCGAGCACCGTACGGCCGCGGCTGTCGATAACGCGCAGGTGCACGTCGGCAACGAATTCGTCCTGCCCCCCGTTGTGTTGCGAGAACGTCATCCGCACCGGAAATTGCGGGCTCATGTCACGCATGAGATCGGCCTGCTCCACGCCGATTCCACCGTTCAGATACCCGACCTCGCCTTGCCGTGGAAGCGCGGATGGGAGCGGCCGCTTGCGCCGCTGCGCCGCCGGCGATCGCGGCTGCCAGCAGGAACGAGAGTCCAATGCGTACGCGTGCATGCGTGCGGGCCATGTCAGTGCCTCCATCGCTGTCCCAAACGGAAATCATGTCGCGTGGAACCCGGCTGCGGCATCGGCCATCGTCGTAATCGATTGTCGGCGGGTGACCTACCGGGTCGGCTAGCAAGCCGGACACGAACGATTCCTCCGTTGCCGGCCACGCGTATGCCCGAACTGCCCGACATCACCGTCTACCGCGAAGCGCTCGACAAGCATGTTCGCGGACAGGTTCTCGAGCGCGTGCGCATCGTCAATCCGTTCGTCCTGCGTACGGCGGAGCCGCCGCTGATCACCGTCGAGGGCTTGTGCGTTCTCGACGTGCGCCGTCTCGGCAAACGGATCGTGCTCGGCCTTGCGAACGATCTTTTTCTGGTCATCCACCTGATGATCGCGGGCCGACTGCGCTGGCTCGAGCATGGCAGCCGGCCGCCGGGGCGAATCACGCTCGCGCTGCTCGACTTTTCGAACGGCACGCTGGCACTGACGGAGGCCGGCACGAAGCGACGCGCGTCGCTTCATCTCGTTCGCGGCGCCGAAGCGCTCGCGACGTTCGATGCCGGCGGACTCGATCTCGAAACGGCGGATGCCGCGACATTTGCGCAGCGATTGCGCGCCGAGAACCACACGCTGAAACGCGCGCTGACCGATCCGCATATCATCAGCGGCATCGGCAATGCGTATTCGGACGAGATCCTGCATCGTGCGGGCCTCTCGCCGATCGGGCATACGCGAAAGCTCGACGACGACGCGATAGCGCGGCTTTTTCGGGCCGCGCTGAACGTGCTGCGCGAATGGACCGAACGGCTGCACGAAGAAGCCGGCGGCGCCTTTCCCGAAAAGGTGACCGCGTTTCGGCCGGAAATGGCGGTCCACGGCAAATTCCGCGAGCCGTGCCCGGTATGCGGCACGCCGGTTCAGCGCATTGTCTACGCCGAGAACGAATGCAACTACTGCCCGACCTGCCAGACCGGCGGCACCGTGCTCGCCGACCGCGCGCTTTCCCGCTTGCTGCATAAAAGCTGGCCGCGCAATATCGAGGACCTCTGACGTTTGCCGGCGCCCGCATCGCCGTGCTAGCGTGGCGGCCTGACCGGAGCCACGCATGCCCTCGTTCGATATCGTTTCGGAAGTGAATCAGGTCGAAGTGCGCAACGCCATCGACCAGGCGAACAAGGAAGTGTCGACGCGGTTCGATTTCAAGGGATCGGATGCGCGCGTCGAGTACGACGGCAAGGCGATGACGCTTTACGCCGACGACGATTTCAAGCTCAAGCAGGTGACGGACATCCTGGTCGCCAAGCTGACCAAGCGCCAGGTCGACATCCGCTCGCTCGACTATGGCAATACCGAGAAGATTTCCGGCAACAAGATGAAGCAGGCGGTGAAGGTGCGCACGGGTGTCGAGCAGGATCTCGCGAAGAAGGTCGTCAAGCTGCTGAAGGAGAGCAAGCTCAAGGTGCAAGGATCGATACAGGGCGACGCCGTGCGCGTCTCCGGCACGAAGAAGGACGACTTGCAGGCGGCGATCGCGTTGATCCGGAAGTCGATCGCCGACTACCCGCTGCAATACCAGAATTTCCGCGACTAAGCCTTAAGCGAGGTCCGCCTGCAACGCCGAGCGAGCGGGTTCGCCGAGCGACGGGATCTCCGCCTGGTACGCGGGATGATCGACGCCGATCGCGACATCGGCGCCGTTCTTGAAGCCACTGATCATCGGCGGCGAGAGCTCGAAGCGCAGGAAATGCACCGATGATGTCTTCTGCGCGTTCTCGCGCTCGAGGTCCTCGTCGGCAATCGCGTAAGCCGCGGGCAGCTCGCCAACCCTCAGCCAGACGCGATCCTCGATGCCCTTCAGGCGCGCGAGTGCCTGGTGGCGCTGGTCGGCATCCTCGTACTCGATCAGCATCGTCGCCTTCAGGTTGCTGCCGTCCGGAATGAGCGGGTTGTACACGTCGAGCTCGTCCTGGATGCCGGCCTCCTCGAACATCTTCTCGATCCGCAGCATCTCCTGGATCTGATAGCGGACGGTGATCTCGTCCTCGAACAACAGGGTCACATGTTCGCCAAGATGCACGGTGCGCTCGCGCTTGTGCGCCAGCGCGCGGGCGCGAAACGACGGACGCTCCTTCGCATAGGCTTCGAGCGTCAGCAGGCTATCGCGCGTGACTCGTGGCATCGGCGTCCGCGTGCGGGTCAGTCGATTCCATACGCCATCCGCAACAGCGTGAGCGGATGAGCCTTGCGCGGGCTGCGCTCACCGCCGGCCTGCGCGATGCCCTCCTCGATGCGCCGGGCGGCGATCGGGCAATCCGAGCTGATGTAATCCGGCTCGAACTCTTCCATCCGCCTGAACACCGGCTTGCCGATCTTCATCGCGTCGTCGAAGAACTCGCGCTTGACGCCCCACGTGCCGTCGTGTCCCGAACAACGCTCGACGGTATTGACCGACGTATCGGGAATCCATTCCAGCGTCTCGCGCGTCTTCTGGCCCATGTTCTGCACGCGCGAGTGGCAGGGGATGTGATAACTCACCTTGCCGAGCCCGCGCGCAAACGTGCGGTCGAGCAGTCCGTCGCGCTCGCGCGCCACGATGTATTCGAACGGATCGAACATCGCCTCGGCCACGGTCCGCACGTCGGCGTCGTCGGGAAACAACAGCGGCAGCTCCTGCTTGAACATCAGCGTGCACGACGGAACCGCCGTCAATATCGCGTAGCCGGCCTTCGCGAGCGGGGCAAGCGCCGGGATGTTGACGTTCTTCAGCGCTTCGACGCGGGCCAGGTCGCCGAGCTCGAGCTTCGGCATGCCGCAGCACGCTTCGCTCGCGACGAGCGCATACGGCACCCGGATGTGATCGAGAATCTTCAGCAGATCGTACCCGATGCCCGGCTCGTTGTAGTTGATGTAGCAGGTCGCGAAGATCGCCACCTTGCCGGGCGTGCGCGCGCCATCGCGCACCGGCCAACTGAGCGACGCGGGTGCGGCAGACCGGAATCGCCGTTCGGCATACGGCGGCAGCCACGCGTCCGCAGCCACACCGAGCACCTTTTCCATGACCTTGCGCACCGGCGGCGATGCGTTCGCCGCGTTCACCGCCTGCACGACGACCGGAATGGTAGCGAGCTTGCCCACCGCATCGGTGCTCGTCAACAGGCGATCGCGCAGCGTGAAGTCGCCTTTGCGGAACCTGACCGCCTTCGCGCGCAACATGACATGCGGAAAGTCGACGTTCCACGGATGCGGCGGAACATACGGGCATTTCGTCATGTAGCAGAGGTCGCACAGGTAGCACTGGTCGACCACCTTCGCGTAATCCGCCTTCGCGACGCCGTCGATTTCCATCGTCGCGCTGTTGTCGATGAGGTCGAACAGCGTCGGAAACGCGCCGCACAGCGAAACGCAGCGCCGGCAACCGTGGCAGATGTTGAAGATGCGCTCCTGCTCCTGGTGGAGCGCCGCTTCGTCGTAGAACTCCGGCGCGCGCCAGTCGAGCGGATGGCGCGTCGGTGCCTGCAGGTTGCCTTCGCGCGGCGACATCACTTGGAGAAGCGACGTCAGTCGGCGAGCACGTCGAGCGCCTTCTGGAACCGATTGGCGTGCGAGCGTTCCGCCTTCGCCAGTGTTTCGAACCAGTCGGCGATTTCGTCGAAGCCTTCGCCGCGCGCGGCCTTCGCCATCCCCGGGTACATGTCCGTGTACTCGTGCGTCTCGCCGGCAATTGCGGCCTTCAGATTGTCGCGGCTCGAGCCCATCGGAAGATCGGTTGCGGGATCGCCGACCGCGGCGAGATAGTCGAGGTGCCCATGGGCATGGCCGGTTTCGCCTTCAGCCGTCGAGCGAAAAATCGCCGACACGTCGTTCTGACCCTCGACGTCGGCCTTGTTGGCGAAATACAGATAACGGCGGTTCGCCTGCGATTCGCCGGCGAACGCATACTTGAGATTCTCGTGCGTCTTCGTGCCTTTGAGCGGTTTCATGCGACATGCTCCTTGGTTGTGCGCCCTCGATGGCGGAGCGCATGGGACGATGCCGGGAATCGGCGCACCCGGTGATCCGGTCATTTTGCGTGGCCCGGAAAACCGTGTCCAATGAACTATGACAATGCCGCCGATAGATCGTGCTTATCGGTCAATCGATCAGCTCGTAGGCCGGCAGGGTCAGGAATTCGACGAACGTATCGTTCCCGACGAGCTCGGAGAAGAGGCGCGACGCCTCATCGTAACGACCCTCGGCGAAGTCGGCGCCGAGCAGCTTGCGGATCTTCCCGAGCTCTTCGGGGATCATCGCTGCGACGAGTGGCTTCGTCACCTTGCGCCCATCATCGAGGCTGCCCTTGGGAGAGCGAATCCATTGCCACACCTGCGATCGCGAGATTTCCGCGGTGGCGGCGTCTTCCATCAGGTTGAAGATCGGCACGGCACCCTCGCCGGCGAGCCACGCGCCGATGTACTGGATCGCGACATTGACGTTGAGCCGCAGTCCCTTTTCGGTGATCGGCGCCTCGGGCTCGAAACGCAGCAGGTCCGATGCCCTGACGTGCACATCGTCGCGCTTCGCGGTCGCGATCTGATTCGGCCCCGGCATCAGCCGATCGAACGCCTCCTTTGCGACCGGGACGAGGCCCGGATGCGCGACCCACGTGCCGTCGTGCCCCTGCTTCGCCTCGCGCTCCTTGTCGGCCTTGACCTTGGCAAACGCTTCCGCGTTCGCGACCTCGTCGTTCTTCACCGGAATCTGCGCCGCCATGCCGCCCATCGCGTGCGCGTTGCGGCGATGGCAAGTCTTCACGAGCAGTTCTGCGTAGCTCTTCATGAAATGCGTCGTCATCGTGACGAGCGCGCGATCGGCGAGGCAGAAGTCGCGGTTGCTGCGGAATTTCTTGATGCAGCTGAAGATGTAGTCCCAGCGTCCCGCATTGAGGCCCGCGCAGTGATGGCGCAGCTCGTGCAGGATTTCGTCCATCTCGAACGCGGCGAGGACCGTCTCGATCAGCACGGTTGCCTTGATCGTGCCCCGCGGGATGACGAGATCGTCCTGTGCCATCACGAAGATGTCGTTCCACAGGCGCGCTTCGAGGTGGCTCTCGAGCTTCGGCAGATAGAAATACGGCCCGCTGCCGCGCGCGACGAGCTCTTTCGCGTTGTGGAAGAAATAGAGCGCGAAGTCGAAAATCGCGCCGGCGATCGGCTCGCCATCGACGATCACGTGCTTTTCGGGCAGATGCCAGCCGCGCGGACGCACGAAGAGCGTCGCGGTGCGCTCGTTCAGCCGATACGCCTTGCCCTCGGGCGAGACGTAATCGATCCGGCGGCGGATCGCATCGCGCAGGTTGAGCTGTCCCTGCACGTTGTTCGTCCACAGCGGCGTGTTCGCATCCTCGAAATCCGCCATGAATACGTTCGCGCCCGAGTTGAGCGCGTTGATGATCATCTTGCGGTCGACCGGTCCCGTAATCTCGACGCGCCGATCCTGGATGTCGGCGGGCACCGGATCGCACGCCCAGTCGCCTTCGCGGACGTCATGCGTATCGACGAGGAAATCGGGCGTTTCGCCGGCGTCGAACTGCACCTGGCGAGCGACGCGGCGGGCGAGCAGCTCGGTGCGCCGGCCCGCGAATGCGCGCGATAGCCGCGCCGCGAACGCAAGCGCCTCAGGCGTCAGGACCTGTGCGAATTCGGGCGTGACCTCGGCGTTGACTTCGATGCCGGGGCCGTAGCGCGGGGGATTCATCGGGGTGGTTCCGGGATAAGGGCCGTGCGCTGCCCGCGGCATGCAGGAACACGAAGTCCGCAAACGGCAAGCGCGAGCGGTATGTTACCGCGACGCCGCGAATCGACCCCCGACGAATTGAATCGCTTACGCCGCCAGCTGCGGATTCAATCGCCGCACGCCATCGTGCAGGCGATTGAGCGCGTTGATGTACGCCTTCGCCGATGCGACGATGATGTCGGTGTCGGCGCCAAGTCCATTGACGATCCGGCCGCCCTGCGTAAGGCGCACGGTCACTTCACCTTGCGCGTCGGTGCCGCCGGTGATGGCGTTCACCGAATAGAGCAACAGGGTCGCGTGCGATCCGGCCATCCGCTCGATCGCCTTGAACACGGCGTCGACCGGGCCGTCACCGCCGACTTCCGCGACCACTTCCGCATCGCCGACCGTCATCACGACGCGCGCGTGCGGCACGGTGCCGGTTTCGGACGTGACCTTGAGCGCGGCGAGCCGGTAGTGCTCGTGCGCCGGCACGATGCCTTCCTCGGACGCGAGCGCGTGCAAGTCCTCGTCGAACACCTCGCCTTTCTTGTCGGCGAGCTCCTTGAAGCGCGAGAAGGCCGTGTTGACCGCGTCGTCGTCAGGCAGCTCGATGCCGAGCTCCGCGAGGCGCGTCTTGAATGCGTTGCGGCCCGACAGCTTGCCGAGCACGAGCTTGTTCGCATGCCAGCCGACATCCTCGGCACGCATGATCTCGTACGTCTCGCGGTGCTTCAGCACGCCGTCCTGATGGATGCCCGACTCGTGCGCGAACGCGTTCGCGCCGACGATTGCCTTGTTCGGCTGCACCGGAAAGCCGGTGATGCCTGACACGAGCTTCGACGCTGCGACGATCTGCGTCGTGTCGATGCGCGTCGTGCAGGCAAAGACGTCCTTCCGGGTACGAACGGCCATCACGATCTCTTCGAGCGACGCGTTCCCGGCGCGCTCGCCAAGCCCGTTGATGGTGCACTCGATCTGCCGCGCGCCCTGCATCACCGCCGCCAGCGAGTTGGCGACCGCCACGCCGAGATCGTTGTGGCAATGCACGGACCACACGGCGCGATCGGCATTCGGAATGCGCTCGCGCAGCGATGCGATCAGCGCGCCGAATTGCCACGGCATCGTGTAGCCGACCGTATCGGGAATGTTCACCGTCGTCGCACCGGCCGCAATGGCCGCCTCGAGCAGCCGGCAGAGAAAATCGGGCTCCGAGCGGCCGGCGTCCTCCGGCGAGAATTCGACGTTGTCCGTGTACTCGCGCGCCCAGCGGACCGCCTTGACCGCCTGCTCGAGCACCTGCTCCGGCGCCATCCGCAGCTTCATCTGCATGTGGATCGGCGAGCTCGCGATGAACGTGTGAATGCGCATCGACTTCGCGGGCTTGAGCGCCTCTCCCGCGCGCCGGACGTCGTTCTCGTTGGCGCGTGCGAGTGCACACACGGTGCTTTCGGTGATCGCCTTCGCGATGTCGTGCACGGCGGCGAAGTCGCCGTTGGATGACGCGGGGAAGCCCGCCTCGATGACGTCGACGCGCAGCCGCTCGAGCTGGCGCGCGATGCGCGTCTTTTCTTCCCGCGTCATCGACGCGCCCGGGCTCTGCTCGCCGTCGCGCAGCGTCGTGTCGAAAATGATCAGGTGATCGGACATGGCGATTCTCCGTGGATTGTGGTCCCCAACGCTTGCGGGTCGCGACACCCCTCACCCGCCTCGCTCCCGCTCGGCTGCCTCTCCCCGCGCGCGGGGGCGAGGCGGGGGTTTCGCCGAGCATGCTCGGCGCCCGTCTCGCGGCCGTCGCTTGCAAGCGACGGCGCGCTCTGCAAGAGAGGGTTGGGGTGAGGGGAATTCCCGGCGGCACTCATGCGGCCGCCGCGCCGACCGGTGCGCCGAGCGCCAGCGCGCCTTGCATGGAGGCGCGGTTCACCGCCGCGACGACCGACCGTTGCCGGCAGGTTGAGGATCACCGGATGCGCGAGCTGGCGGAACATCCGCAGCTTGCGCGACGCATCCATCGGCTCGATCAGCGCCTGGTTGCCGTCCCGCAGATCGGTCGAAAGCCAGATCGGCGGATGCGTGATCGTCCGCGATGGCCACGTACGGTCGGGAAGGTCGATCGGTGGAAACGGCCGGTATTTCTGCGAAGGCACGGCGTGCATGATGAACCAGTCAACGATGAACGAACCGTCCGGTCGGGACGGCGCGGGCACTGCTCGGAGCGAGGGGTGGGGTTTTATCTGCGCGCGGGGCGCAGCAGGAGCAGCAGGCCGCCCGGAACGAGGGCAGGCGCGAACGCGCGGATGGCGGCGAATGGAAATCTGCTCACGAATGCACGGTAGCGCATTTCGCGTCGGTTCGCAAGCGAGGCGGCGTCCGATGGCGTTCGAGCACTATCGAGCCCATCGAATGCGCGGTGGCATAATCGCCCGCGCCATGAATGCGCCGCGCCCGCGTGTCGTTGCTGCCAGATGCGCGGATGCCGGGCTGCTTCTCGTCTGCGTGCTCGCGGCGATGCGCGCTCGCGCTGTCCCTGCGGCAGGACGCGAACTGGGACCTGCAGAACTACCATTTCTACGATCCCTGGGCATGGCTAGCCGGGCGCATCTTCGACCGCGATCTCGCCGCGGCGCAGTTGCAGACGTTTCACAACCCGCTGGCCGACGTTCCGTTTTACCTGCTGGCCGCCAACGGCGTCGATCCGCGTCTCGTCACGCTGTGGCTCGCGCTGCCGATGGGGATCGCCGCGTGGATCCGTGCAGGATCGCGTGGCGGCTATTGGCCGATCTGACGTTGCCGCAGCGCGCCGGCGCGACGATCGCGGCGCTCGCGATCGGCTTTGGCGGTGCAATGGGCATAGCGCAAGCGGGTACCACCACCGGCGAATGGCTCGTGACGGCGCTGATCATGGCCGCGCTGCTGCTGGCGCTGCAGCGGTATCACGCCAGGGACGACACGCCGGCCACCCGGGCGCTGCTCCTCTCCGGCGCGATCGCGGGGATCGCGAGCGGCCTCAAGCTGACCGCGGCAACGTACGCGCTGGGGCTGTTCGTGGCGCTTTGCACCGAACGCGAGTCGCTGAATATCCGCGTTCGCGGCGCAGCGCTCTACGCCTGCGGCGTGCTCGCCGGCCTCGCGATTGCGTTCGGGCCCTGGTGCGTCCAATTATGGCGCCACTTCGGCAATCCAATCTTTCCCTACGCCAACGATTGGATTCGCTCGCCATGGTGGGATGCCCGACCGGTGCTGCAGCGCATCTACGGGCCGCACACCGTGAGCGACTGGCTGTGGCTTCCGTTCAAGCTGCTCGCGCCGCCGACGGGGTTCGTGAGCGAGCTGCCGTACGTCGATGCGCGTTTTCCGCTGACGTATCTGCTGGCGTTGATCGCCGCCGGAGGCGTTGCCGCCGCCTGGATGCGCCGCTCAGCGAATCCGCTGCCGCCGCAATTCGCGACGACCAGCAGCCAATGGCGCTTCGTCGGCGTGTTTTTCGCTGCGTCGTTCATCGCATGGGCGATCGTGCATTCGATCCTCCGCTACACGATTCCGCTCGAGATCGCATCGGGACTCCTGATCGTCGGACTCATCGGTTATCTGCTGCCGCCGCGGCATGCGACGGCCGCCATCATCCTCGCTGTCGCCGGCCTCGCGGCGACGACGTCGCGCACCGATTGGGGCCGTGTCGATTTCGGTCCGCGCTGGTTCGATGTGCGCGTGCCGCCGGTCGAGCACGGTGCGCTCGTGCTGCTCGTGGCGAGCACGCCGATGTCGTACGTGCTGCCGTTCTTCCCGCCGGATGCGCAGTTCGTCGGCATTCGCAGCAATCTGGTCGACCCGGCGCAGCACAATCGGCTTGCGAAATCCATTGCGGCGCGCGTACGCGACCATCGCGGGCCGCTGTACGCGCTATCGTTCCCCGCCGGCGAAGGCCAAGCCGATCTTCGCGCCCATGGTTTGGAGCGGGTTCCCGGAGGCTGCGCAGACGTGCGCACCAATATGCCGACGAGCCCGATCGAGCTGTGCCGGCTGCAGCGCGTTGGCGCGATGCATTGATGTCGAGGCTATGTCGGCGTGACCGGCCGGCGATGCGCGGTGATCGCGAGATACGCGAGCCGCTTCATCTCGCGCCGGCCGCGCGCCACGTTATTGAGAATCAGTCCGCACCCAAGCGACAGGAAGGCGAGCAGCATCAACCCGGTCGCAAGAATCGCCGTCGGCAATCGCGGCACCAGGTGCGTTTCCATGTATTCGAGCACGACGCTGCCGCCGAGCAACAGGCCGACGCCGGCGATCACCAGTGCAATGCTGCCGAAAAACGCCAGCGGCTTCTCGTCGCGGAACAGCATCGCGGTCATCCACAGGATGCGCGCGCCGTCGGCCCACGTCGAAAGCTTGCTCGACGATCCGGCGGGTCGCTCGAAATACGGCGTCTTCATCTCGGCGACCGGCAGCCGCTGCTCGAGCGCGTGCACGGTCAGCTCCGTCTCGATTTCGAAGCCGCGCGAATTCGCCGGAAACGACTTCGCAAACCGGCGCGACAGCACACGGTAACCGGAGAGCATGTCGCCGGGACGCGAGCCGAACAGCATGCCGAGCAGCGCGTTGAACGCGCGGTTGCCGAGGCGATGACCGCGGCGATACGCAGCATCTTCGCCGCGCTCGTCGCGGACCGCCGTGACCATGTCCAGATCGTTGGCAATGAGCTCGTCGATCATCCGCGGCGCACTTCGTGCATCGTATGTCGCATCGCCGTCGACGATCACGTAAGCGTCGGCATCGATCTCGCCCAGCATCCTGCGAATGACGCCGCCCTTGCCCGGCCGGCTTTCGTTGCGCACGATCGCGCCCGCGGCGCTCGCTGCCGACGCCGTGTCGTCCATCGATCCGTTGTCGTAGACGTAGATTTCGCAGGCAGGCAGCGCCGCGCGAAAGTCGGCGACCACCTGCGCGACTGTCGCCACTTCATTGCGGCAGGGAATCAGCACCGCGACACGCGCGGGGGAACGAGTCAACGCGTACCGGCCGCGCGCAGCTGCCGCTCGCGAATCAGCCGCCACGCCGACACCGCGTAACCAGACAGCCCGTACACGACGAATGCGGCGAACAGGACGAGCGGCGGCTGGTAGGACAGCAGCGCCAGGAACAGGACGATCAGGAAGACCGCGACGAAAGGAACGCTTTTCTTCAGATTGATCGTCTTGAAGCTGTAGTACTTGAGGTTCGTGACCATCGTGAGGCCGGCGAACAGCGTCACGCACCACGCGAGCCAGCGCAGTGCGTCCGGATCGTAGCCCAGATCGTCGACGACCCAGACGAGGCCGGCGACAAGCGCTGCAGCGGACGGACTCGGCAATCCCATGAAGTACCGCTTGTCGGCGACCTCGAGCAGCGTGTTGAAGCGCGCGAGGCGCAGCGCGGCGCCCGCGACGTACACGAACGCCGCAATCCAGCCGAGCTTGCCGAGATCGCGCAGCACCCATTCGTACATGACGAGCGCCGGCGCGGCGCCGAAGCTCACCATGTCGGCGAGACTGTCGAATTCGGCGCCGAACGCGCTTTGCGTCCGCGTCATGCGCGCGACGCGCCCGTCGAGGCCATCAAGGACCATCGCGACGAAGATCGCGATCGCCGCCTGGTCGAAGTTGACGTTCATCGCCTGCACGATCGCGTAGAACCCGGCGAACAGCGCAGCCGTCGTGAACAGGTTCGGCAACAGGTAGATGCCGCGCCGGCGCACCTTGTTCTTGAGCAGGCGTCGCTCGCTTTGCAGATCGTCGTGCATCATGGCACCGCGCGTCGGCCTTCGCTCGCTGCCGGCGCATTGGCCGCGGCGATGGCCAGGCAGCTTGCCGCAGTTCCGCGACGATCGACCGGGTCGCGTACACCTTGTCGCCGACGGTTGCGCGGGGAATCGCGTCCGACGGGAGATACAGATCGACGCGCGAGCCGAACCGGATGAAACCGTAACGCTGGCCTCGCGCCAGCCGGTCACCCGCCTTCACGTAGCAGAGGATACGACGCGCGATCAGCCCGGCAATCTGCACGCAGGTGATCTCGGCGCCGGACGGTGTCACGAGCTTGAGCGCATTGCGCTCGTTGTCCACCGACGCCTTGTCGAGCGCCGCGTTGACGAAGCCGCCCGGGTGATACCACCGCTCGGCGACAGCCGCATCGACCGGGCTTCGGTTCGAATGCACGTTGAAGATGTTCATGAACACGCTGATCATCAGTGCATCGCGACCGAGATACGGATCGCGCGCGTTGCCGACGCGCACGACGCGCCCGTCGGCCGGCGACAGCACCGCGTTCGCATCAGCGGGCACGTTTCGCGGCGGGTCACGAAAGAACTGGAGGATGAAAAGGAACGCGATCCAGGCGAGCGCGGCGAGCGCCCACCACGACGCGGCGGACAATGCCAGCGCAACGCCGAATGCCGCCAGCAGAAATGCCCAGCCTTCGCGCGCGATGATCGGATGCGGATAACGAGTCACGGTCGAAGCCCGCGCCTGCGCTGCTCCTTTCCTTCAGCCGCGCGGTCTCGGAGTCGCAATGCAGCGGGCGAGCGGTCGAACGCCGGGTGAAAGCGGCTCACTTGGGGATCGCATCGTCGATGCGCTTCTCTTGCTCGATCGCTCCCTGCTTGACCATGTCCTGCACCCCGCGGGCGCGCTCGAGCGCGTTGCGTGGCGTGATCGCCGCCGCCTGTTCGGCCTCGGAAGCGCCCGGTGCCGCCGCATGCCGGGTCTTGGCCGGGTCGTCGACCAATCCGTACGACTTGAGCGCGCTGCGCGCCGAGAGGGCCACGATGACGAGGGCGAGCAGGATGAGGACGAGCCCCACCCACCCCCGTTGTTGATCGCGCGACGGCATCGGCTATCTCCCGCAGTGGCGAAGATGGCGAGTATACCGTCGCCTTCCGCGGCGCTTTTCCGCGCCGCGCCGAGAATGGCGGGAATCAGTTGCGCGTCTGGTCGACGAGCTTGTTCTTCTTGATCCAGGGCATCATCGAGCGCAGCTTCTCGCCGACGACCTCGATCGAATGCTGCGACGTCATCCGGCGCCGCGACATCAGCGTCGGCGCGCCGGCGCGGTTCTCCAGAATGAAATCGCGCGCGTATTCGCCGGACTGGATGCGCGCCAGCGCGTCCCGCATCGCCTGCTTCGTTTCCGCCGTCACGATCTTCGGGCCCGTCGCATATTCGCCGTACTCGGCATTGTTCGAGATCGAGTAGTTCATGTTGCCGATGCCGCCCTCATAGATCAGGTCGACGATCAGCTTCAACTCGTGCAGGCACTCGAAATACGCCATCTCGGGCGCGTAGCCTGCTTCGACCAGTGTTTCGTAACCGGCCTTGATCAGCTCGACGGTGCCGCCGCACAGCACCGTCTGCTCGCCGAAGAGATCGGTCTCGGTCTCCTCGCGGAAGTTCGTCTCGATGACACCGGCGCGCGTACCGCCGATCGCGGCAGCGTACGACAGCGCGACATCGCGCGCCTTGCCCGACGCATCGCGATGCACGGCAATCAGCATCGGCACGCCGCCGCCTGCCACGTACGTCGAGCGCACCGTGTGCCCGGGCGCCTTCGGCGCGACCATCACGACATCGAGGTCGGCGCGCGGAACGACCTGCCCGTAATGAATGTTGAAGCCGTGCGCGAACGCGAGCGTCGCATCCTTGCGGATGTTCGGCTCGACGTCGCTCCTGTACGTGGCGGCGATGCTCTCGTCGGGCATCAGCATCATCACGAGGTCGGCGCCCTTCACCGCTTCGCCGACTTCGGCAACCTTCAGGCCTGCCGCCCTGGCCTTCTCCCACGACGCGCCGCCCTTGCGCAAGTCCGACGGCGACCTTCACGCCGGAATCGTTGAGGTTCTGCGCATGCGCATGGCCCTGCGAGCCGTAGCCGACGATCGTGACTTTCTTGCCCTTGATGAGCGACAGGTCCGCATCTTTCTCGTAATACACTTTCATCGCCGTGCTCCCTTCCTAGATTCTGAGAATGCGCTCGCCCCGCCCGATCCCCGACGCGCCGGTACGCACCGTCTCGAGGATAACCCCGGGCTCGATCGATTGCAGGAACGCATCGAGCTTCGAGCCGGTGCCCGTGAGCTCGATCGTGTAGCTCTTGTCGGTGACGTCGAGGATGCGTCCGCGGAAGATGTCCGCGAGCCGCTTCATTTCGTCGCGGTCCTTGCCGGCGGCGCGCACCTTGACGAGCATCAGCTCGCGCTCGATGTGATTGCCTTCGGTCAGGTCGACCACCTTCACGACCTCGACGAGCTTGTTCAACTGCTTCGTGATCTGCTCGATGACGTCGTCGGAGCCGCTGGTGACGATCGTCATCCGCGACATCGTCGGGTCTTCCGTCGGCGCGACTGTCAGCGATTCGATGTTGTAACCACGCGCCGAAAAGAGCCCCGAAATCCGCGACAGTGCGCCCGCCTCGTTCTCCACGAGGATCGACAGGATGTGTCTCATGTCTGCACCGACGGAGCGCTCACAGCTCCTCCGCCAGGATCATCTCGGTGAGCCCTTTCCCGCCGGGCACCATCGGAAACACGTTTTCCGTCTGGTCGGTGATGAAGTCCAGGAACACGAGCCGATCCTTCTGCGCGAACGCCTCGCGCAACGCGCCTTCGACGTCCCCCGGCTTCTCGATCTTCATCCCCACGTGGCCGTACGCCTCGGCAAGCTTCACGAAGTCCGGCAACGCGTCCATGTACGACTCGGCGTAGCGATTGCCGTAGAAGAACTCCTGCCACTGCCGCACCATCCCCATGTAGCGGTTGTTGAGATTCACGATCTTGATCGGCAGGTGATACTGCTTGCACGTCGACAGCTCCTGGATGCACATCTGGATCGACGCCTCGCCGGTGACGCACGCGACCGTCGCACCGGGGTTGACGAGTTGCACGCCCATCGCCGCGGGCAGTCCGAAGCCCATCGTGCCAAGCCCGCCGGAATTGATCCAGCGGCGCGGCTTGGCGAACTTGTAGTACTGCGCGACCCACATCTGGTGCTGGCCGACGTCCGACGTCAGGAATGCGTCGCCGTGCGTGACCTCGTAGAGCTTCTCGATCACGGACTGCGGCTTGATCAGCTTGCTCTCGCGATCGTACTTGAGACAGTCCTTGCGCTGCCATTCCTTGATTTCCGCCCACCACGCCTTCAGCGCAGCGGGGTCGGGCCGCGACGGCGACGACTCGACGAGCTTCACCATCTCGTTCAGCACGTCGCCGACGTACCCGACGATCGGCACGTCGACCTTCACGCGCTTGGAAATCGACGACGGATCGATGTCGATGTGGATGATCCTGCGATCGGCGCGATAGAAATGCGCCGGGTTGCCGATGACGCGGTCGTCGAAGCGCGCGCCCACCGCGAGCAGCACATCGCAATGCTGCATCGCCATGTTCGATTCATACGTGCCATGCATGCCGAGCATGCCGGTGAACTGCGGATCGGTCCCGGGAAACCCGCCGAGGCCCATCAGCGTGTTCGTGCACGGAAACCCGGTGAGCCGCACGAGGCGCGTGAGCGCGTCCGAGGCGTCGTTCAGGATGACGCCGCCGCCGGCATACACCATCGGCCGCCTGGCCTCGAGCAGAAGCTGCACGGCCTTCCTGATCTGGCCAGCGTGGCCTTTCGTTACCGGGTTGTACGAGCGCAGCGACACCGACTTCGGATAGCTGAACTCGGTCCTCAATTGCGAAACGTCCTTCGGAATGTCGACGAGCACCGGCCCCGGCCGGCCGGTCGTGGCGAGATAGAACGCCTTTTTGATCGTGAGCGCGACATCGGCGACATTCTTCACGAGGAAGTTGTGCTTGACGCACGGACGCGTGATGCCCGACGGTGTCGCATTCCTGGAACGCGTCCTGGCCGATCGCCGCCGTCGGCACCTGGCCGGTGATGATCACCATCGGGATCGAATCCATGTACGCGGTCGCGATGCCGGTGACGGCGTTCGTCACGCCGGGCCCCGACGTCACGAGCGCCACGCCGATCTTGCGCGACGAGCGGGAATAGCCGTCCGCCGCGTGGACCGCGCCCTGCTCATGGCGAACGAGCACGTGCTTGACGCGCGTCTGCTTCAGGAGCTCGTCGTAGATGTTGAGTACCGCCCCGCCGGGGTACCCGAAAACGTACTCGACAGATTCTTCCTGAAGACAGCGGATCAGGATCTCCGCACCGGTCAATTCCATAAGTTGTCGCCTCGTGCAGTGTTCCGTCGCCGGTCGTGGCGAACGGTTCAAGCAATAGTGCCGGTCGCACCCGCTTAGGAGCGCGCGCCCGCCAAGGCTCGATCGGGTAGAAAGCCGCGAATGGGGCATCAAGGCCGGCTCCAGGGGGACTCGTTGACGCTTGTGGCGTCGCGGAGGGAGCACCATCGGCCCTTCCTGCAATACAACACCGGGCCTCGCGACCCGGAAACCGCACACTACCGGGAAATGCCGCATCCGGTCAAGAAGGGCAACGTCGGCTGGGCGTCCAGCGTCGCCGGGCATGGCGCCGGCGCAATGACCGCTCGATGCCGACCGCCCAACCGTTTTATTGCGCCCAACCGCCCTATAATCGCCGCGCCTATCCGGGAACCCCGCAAACTGGCTCACCATCAGGAAATTTCGAGCTTTCTCGCCAATGTCGAGCGCCGCGCCTTCAAGCAGGCGATGTTCGCGGTTCGCGACGAGGATGCCGCGCTCGACATCGTTCAGGAAGCGATGCTGAAGCTGACCGAGAACTATTCGGGCAAGCCGGCCGGCGAATTGCCGATGCTGTTCCAGCGGATCCTGCAAAACGCGATCCACGACCACTTTCGCCGGCAGAAAGTGCGCTCGACATGGACGACGCTGCTTTCGGCGCTCGGACACCGCGACGAGAAGGACGACGATTACGATCCGCTGGAAACTTTGCAGCCGAAGACCGAATCGAATGCGCCGGCGGATCCCGCGGCGCATGCCGAGCAGCGGCAGACGATGCGGATCATCGAACAGGCGCTGGCGCGGCTGCCCGCGCGTCAACGCGAGGCGTTCCTGTTGCGTTACTGGGAGGAACTCGACGTTGCGGAAACCGCGGCCGCGATGGGCTGCTCGGAGGGCAGCGTCAAGACGCACTGCTCGCGGGCGGTCCACGCCCTGGCCGAGATGCTGAAGGCAAAGGGAATAACGTTATGACCGACCGTGAATCCGAATTCGCCCGGAAACTCACGCGCTACCTCGATCGGGGGGTGGCCGACATGCGCTCCGGCACCCTCTATCGCCTGCAGCAGGCGCGCGCCGCCGCGATGGCGGCCGCCGCATCGCGCGTCCCGGACGTCGAATTGGCGACCGCCGGGGTCGGCGGCGCTTCCGGAAGCCGCCTCAGACCGCGCAATGCCCCGGTGCGCTGGGCCGGTGTCGCGCTGCTGGTCGCCGCCTTGGGCTTCGGCTATCAGCAGTGGCACGCCGTGCAGCAGGTGCGCGAATTCGAAGAGCTCGACCTTCATCTGCTCGCGTCGGACCTGCCCATCGACGCCTACCTGGACCGGGGATTCCAGAATTGGCTCCGGACCGCGTTCGATTACTGAGGCTCTTCGTCGCGATCGTCGCGCTGGCCGCCTCGGCGGCGCAGGGCCAGATCACGCTCAAATCGCCGCCCTGGAACGAGCTGTCCGAGCACGACCGCCAGGTGCTGGCGCCGCTTGCGTCCGACTGGAATACGCTCGACGCGCAGCGCAAGACCAAATGGCTCGGGCTCGCCAAACGCTATCCGACGCTGCGCGCCGACCAGCAGGAGCGCATCCAGGCGCAGATGCGCGAGTGGTCCCGCCTGACGCCCGACCAGCGCAACGCCGCGCGCGAGCGTTACCGGTCGCTCAAGTCGATGCCGCCCGATAAGACCGGCGACATGCGCCGCAAATGGCAGGAATACCAGAACCTGCCGCCGGAGAAAAAACGCGAGCTCGCGGCGAAAGCGCCGCCGCCGGCAAGGCCGCCGCCGGGCACGGCCCGCGCACCGGCGCACCCTGCGCCTGGCGTCGCGATGAAGCCGTCGCCGCCGCACGCGCTGCGGCGCCACCGCCGCGCCCGGGCTGCGCCCTCCCGTGGCGCCCCCGGCCGCACCGCGCGCTGCGACGCCGCCCGCCGCGCCGCCAACGTCCGGCGCCCCGGGCGCGCCCGCGGGTCCGCGCGCGCAGTGACCGGTCCGCGGCGACCGCGACCCGCCGCTTCCCCCACCCGAGTCACTTCCGCCGTCAACCGCGCGCCGCGCGATACCTTGACCGCCGAGCGCGCAGACGCTGAACGGACGGCGCTCGATCCCAGGCGCGCTTCGTTCCTGCGCCGGATTGGCGCACTCGCCTATGAAGCGTTGCTGCTGGTCGCCATGGCGTTCGTCGCCGGTTTCCTTTTTCTGCCGCTCGTCTCGCCATGGGGCGTCAGCCATCGCACGCTAACCGTTCCTCCGGTCTTCGCGCGAACGATGATGTTCTGCGCGCTGGTCGGCGGCGCCGCTGCCTATTACGGCTGGTGCTGGAGCGACGGTCGCCGGACGCTGCCGCAAAAGACGTGGCGGCTGCGCGTCGTCGATCGGGGCGGCGGACCATTGACGCGCCGGCAAGCGCTGATCCGTTACGCCGCGGCGTGGACAGGTCCAGCACTCGCGCTGCTCGGCTATGGCGTGCTGCATGCCTCCGCCTACGGGCGGAACGCGCTTGCCTTTGCCGCACTCAACTATTGCTGGGCGATCATCGATCCGGACCGGCAATTCCTGCACGACCGCATTGCCGGAACGCGGGTCGTCAACGACGCAATCGAGGCGAGGCGATGACGGTTCTCACTGCCGCGAAGGAAGACCGGGCTGACATCGCGCGGGCATTCGCCGATCCCGCGCGCCTCGTCGTCGTGTCGTTTTGCGCCGCGTGGTGCGACACCTGCAACGAGTTCCGCGCATCCTTCGAGCGTCTGGCGCAAGCACGGCCACAGATGGCGTTCGTGTGGCTCGACATCGAAGACGACGCGGCGATCGCCGGAGACGTCGACGTGGAAAACTTTCCGACGCTCGCCGTGTATCGCGGCAGCGACGTTCTGCATTTCGGTGTCTCGGTGCCGCACGAATCGACGGTGGGCCGCCTGATCGACGCGCTGTGCCGTGCGAGACGGACGCGCTGCGCGAAGCGCCGCAGCCGGTACGGGCGCTTCCGGGAAACTTCGTCGAGCGCTAACGTCGACGCGCCAGCGCGACGCCGATGCAGATGAGAATCATGCCGGCGATCGCGAGCGCGTCGAGCCGTTCGCCGAACAGCGCATACGCCATCAGCGCGGTCACCGGCGGCACGAGATAGAAGAGCCGCGCGACGTCCGCCGCCGCGCCATGGCGAAGCAGCCAGTACAACAGGCTGATCGCGCCGACCGACAGCACGATCACCGACCAGCCGAGCGCGAAGACGAACTGCGATCGTCCACGCGATCGGCCGCGGCTCGAGCCACCAGACGATCGGCGCGTACAGGACGACACACGCGGTGAACTGGACCACGGCGCCGCTGCGCAGATCGACGTGCGCGGCGAATTTCTTCTGGTAGAGCGTGCCGATGCTGATGCCGACGAGCGCCGCGATGATCGGCAACAGCGTGACGAGATCGCCGTCCAGCGCGACCTTGTGCCGCACGACGAGATAGACACCGGCAAGGCCCAGCATGAGTCCGCTCCATTGGCGCGCGCTGATGCGCTCGCCAAGCCACGCGCGCGCGAGAAGGACGGTCAGGATCGGCTGCAGGCCGACGAGCATCGCGCTCGTCCCTGCCGGCATGCCGCCCGCAATCGAGACGAACACGCCGCCGAGGTAAAGACCGTGCACGAGCCATGCCGCGACGACGACGTGGGCGATCTGGCGAAGGCCCGCCGGCCAGCGCGCGCGCGTCGCGAGCGCCACGACCAGCATCAGCGCGGCGGCCAGCGCGAACCGGACGAGCAGGTACTTGAGCGGCGGCGCGTACGGCAGCCCGTACTTCGCGGAGATGAAGCCGGTGCTCCAGAGAACGACGAACAGCGCCGGCAGCAGCGGATTGGCGCGCGCGCGCAGGCTACGCTTTTCCGCGCTGCGCGGCGACTGCGAAAACGATTGACGCTGTCGACAATCTCCCGCTTCGCCTCGTCGGGACCCGTCCAGCCGGCAAGGCGGACCCATTTGCCAGGCTCGAGATCCTTGTAGTGCTCGAAGAAATGCGCGATCTGCGACGAGCTGGATGGCGGGAAGGTCGCGCGGCGATTCGATCGACCCGTACAGCGACGACAGGCGGTCGATCGGTACGGCGAGGATCTTCGCGTCGCCGCCGGCCTCGTCGTCCATTTTCAGCATGCCGATCGGCCGGCAGCGTACGACAACGCCGGTGATCAACGGCACCGGCGAGAGCACGAGCACGTCGCAGGGATCGCCGTCGTCGGACAGCGTCCGCGGGATGTATCCGTAATTGCAGGGATAGTGCATCGACGTCGACATGAAGCGATCGACGAACACCGCGCCCGTTTCCTTGTCCACCTCGTACTTGATCGGCTCGCCATGCATCGGGATCTCGATGACGACGTTGCAGTCGTTCGGCACATCGGCGCCGGCGGGAACGCGATCGAGGCTCATTGATGTACCCCCTCGAAACGGCGCGATTATACCGGCCGTTGCTGCACACATTGGCGCGGACAGCGGTTCTTGTGCTGACGGTTGCGGACCTCGCGAGCGCCGCCGAGACGCCGGTACCGCCGACGGCCGTGGAGCCGGCGCCGTTTTCGCGCATGCGCCCGGGCGACGTGCTCGCGCCCTGGATGCCGATCACGATAGCGTTCGGCAAGCGGGCCACGCATTACGATCTCGCCGAAGAGGCCGGCAAGGTCGTGCTGCACGCGGTGGCCGACAATGCGGCGAGCGGGCTGGCGTATCGGACGAATGTCGTCCTCGCGAATGCGCCGGATATCACGTGGCGCTGGAAAATCGCCGGCCTGATTCGCGATGCCGATCCGTACAAGGCGTCGCGCGAGGATGCGCCGGCGCGCATCGTGCTCGAATTCGACGGAGACAAGACGAAGCTGCCGCTGGTGGAACGCGGCATCTACCGCATCGCCGAGCGCGTCTCCGGCCGCGCGCTGCCGTACGCGACGCTGATGTACATCTGGTCGAATCGCGAAAGCGTCGGCACGATCATCCCGAACCCGCGCACGCGTCGCGTGCAGATGGTCGTCGCATCGAGCGGGTCCGCCGGCGTGGGCACCTGGCAAGCGCTGACGCGCGACGCGCTTGCCGATTTTCGGCGCGCCTTCGGCGAGGAGCCGGGACGGCTGATCGCCGTCGGCGTGCTGACCGACACCGACAACACCGATGGACATGCCGAGGCGTGGTACGGCGATATTCGTCTCGAGCGGGTGCCACAGCCGGCGACCGGCGCCAGACGATAATTATCGAGTTGCCCGGTATTCGCGGGAATAGCCGACGTAGATGTCGCGTGCCCGCGCGAATTCCTGGACCTCGGCGAGCTTGAGCTGCCGAAAGGCGCGCGCCGGCCGTCCCGCCCAGATCCATCCGGCGGGAACGAATGTGCCGGGCTCGACCCACGCCCCGGCGCCGATGCACGCACCGCGCTCGACGACGACGTTGTCTCCGACGCGCGAGCCCATGCCGATCAGCGCATCGTCACCGATCGTTGCCGAGCCGAGCTGCGCGTTGTGGCCGATCGTCACGCCCGCGCCGAGCACGAGATCGCCGCGACGCGAATCGGTGGCGAGAATGCAGTTGTCCTGTACGTTCGTCCGCGCGCCGATGACGATGCGTCCGTCGCCCGCGCAAACCGCGCACCCGAAGAAAATGCCCGCATCGTCGGCGATAGTCACGTCGCCGGCGACGATCGCGGTCGGCGCAACGTACGCGGCGCCGACGCGCGGCGAGCGCCCATGCAGCGAATGCAGCGGTCCGCCCGGCTGCTGCGGCAGCGCTTGCACGACATCCGCCCACGCCGGCAGGTGCGTCGATGCGAGCTCGGCCGGCGGACGGCCGTCTCGCATCGCCTGTGCATGACCGGCCGTTTCGTCGCGCGCGATCTCGCGCAGCGGCTTCGCCGGATGACCCGCGTAGACGAATCCGCCCGGCAACGTCTTGCGCGGCGGCACGACGCTGTCGGCGGCGATCATCGCGTGCGCGCCAACGCTTGCGCCGTCCATGACGACCGACGATTCGCCGATCACGACGCCGTCGCCCAGCGTGCACGCATGCACGACGCCATAACGTCCGACGGTGACGTCATCACCGATGACCGCGCCGCGAATCTCGTCGGCGATGTGCGCTGTCGCGTGATCGGCGAGCCATGCGTTGGCGCCGACCCGGATGTTCTCGCCATCGGCGCGCACGGTCGCATAGTCGCCAACGCCCGCGTGCGGGCCGATCGTCGCGCGGCCAATCACCGCGCCGCGCGCGGCGATACGCAGCGCGACTCCGACGTCGGGTCTGTAGTGCAGGTAATCGAGGATCAGGCCTTGCTTCATTCCTCGTGCCCGCCGGCGCCCAACGCTTGCGCGCGTCCCATCCGGCGTCCGGAAAGCATCAGAAGACCGGGTTCTCGCGGTAGGTTCCCCATAGCGTCTTCAGCTTTTCGATGATATCGCCCATCGTCGCGCCGGCCGCGACGAGCTCGATCGTGACCGGCATGAGGTTGTCAGCGCTCGTCTTTCGCCACGTCGACGAGCCGGTCGAGCAGCGCAATCACCTTCGCATTGTCGCGCTCGCGCCGGACACGCTGCAGGCGGTCGATCTGCCGCTTCGCCGTCGTCGCGTCGTACGGATGCAGCGCGATGTCGAGCTTCTCCTGCGGATCGACGTACTTGTTGACGCCGATGACAGGCTTGTCGCCATCCGCCTTCTTCAATGCCGTTTCGTAGGCGAAGTCCGCGATTCGCCGCTGGAACCAGCCTTCCTGCGTCAGCTTGATCGTGCCGCCGTTGCGGTCGACCTCGTCGAGGACGGCGAAGATCGCGCGCTCGTACTGCGTCGTCAGGCTTTCGACGAAGTACGAGCCGCCCAGCGGATCGACGACGCCGGCGACGCCGCTCTCGTCCGCGATGACCTGCTGCGTGCGCAATGCGATCTTCATCGCCTCTTCGGTCGGAATCGCGAACGCTTCGTCCATGCCGTTCGTATGCAGACTCTGCGCGCCGCCCAGCACCGCCGCCAGCGCCTGCAGGCTCGTGCGCACGACGTTGATCCGGTACTGCGGCTTCGTAAGCGACGCCGCCGCCGTCTGGCAGTGAAAACGCAGCCGCATCGACTCCGGATTCGCCGCCCCGAAGCGCTCGCGCATGATCTTCGCGTACACGCGGCGTGCGGCGCGGAATTTCGCGATCTCCTCGAAGAAATCGGACTGGCTGACGTAGTAGAACGCCAGCCGCGGCGCGAATTCGTCGACGTGCATGCCGGTCTTCAGCACCGCCTCGACGTACGCGATCGAGGTTGCACATCGTGAACGCGACCTCGTCGAGCGGCGACGCGCCGGCTTCCGAGATGTGGTAACCCGAGATGTTGATCGGGTTGTAGCGCTTCATGTTGCGCGCGCAATACGTGATGCAGTCGCGGACGATGCGCACCGACGGCGCCACCGGGAACGCCCATTCCTTCTGCGCCTGGTATTCCTTGAGGATGTCGGCCTGGATCGTTCCCGACAGCGCATGCAGGTCGTAGCCTCGCTTCTGTGCCAGCGCGACGTACATCGCAAGCAGGATCCACGCGCTGGGATTGATCGTCATCGACACGGAGATCTTCGTAAGATCGATGCCGTCGAACAGGTGCTCCATGTCGGCGAGCGTGTCGATCGCCACACCCTCGCGGCCGACTTCGCCCTCGCTCATCGGGTGATCGCTGTCGTAGCCCATCAGCGTCGGCATGTCGAAGTCCGTCGACAGGCCGGTCTGGCCGTGCGCGATCAGGTACTTGAAGCGCTGGTTCGTGTCTTCCGCCGTGCCGAAGCCCGCGATCTGGCGCATCGTCCATACGCGGCCGCGATACATCGTCGGGTAAGGGCCGCGCGTGAACGGATACTTGCCGGGCAAGCCGATGTCGTCGAGCGGCGTGTCCGCGATATCGAGCGCCGTGTACACGCGCTTCAGCGGAAAGCCGCCGAGGGTTTCGAAGTTCCCCGCGCGCTCGGGCGCGCGCTCGATGAAGCCCGCGACCTCGTTTTTCTCCCACGCATCGACTTCTGCCGCAAGCGCTTCGCGGACGCGCGGGTCGGGCCCCGCGGAAGCGCCGGTCGCGAGGATCTCGTTCATGTATCACCTCCGATGTCGAGTTCACGCAGCAGCTTCACCGCCGCGGCGTGCGGCGACAGCGTGCGCTCGCGCAGTTGCTCGAGCAATCCCGCGAGCTTGCCGTCGCGATGGCGGGCGAACCGGTCGCGCAGGATGCCCTCCCCGGCGGCCAGCAACCGGCGCTCGGCGATCGATGCGCCGGCGTGTGTCGATCTCGCCGCTGCGCTCGAGCGCATTGCGGTGATCGTCGATCGCCGCGAGCAGCTGCGAAATGCCTTCGCCGCGCACGGCGCTCGTCGCGATCACCGGCGGCCGCCAGGACAAAATGGGGTCAGAGCGAATTTCCCGCGCGCGACGCGGCTCCGTCTCGCGCGGGAAATTCGCTCTGACCCCATTTTCACCTGATTCACCGGTATCCATTTTCGTGTGGCCGAGCATAAGCATCATCTTGAGGTCGGTGATCGTCCTGTTCGCGTCGGCCCGGTCGCACTTGCTGACGACGTGAATGTCGGCAATTTCGAGGATGCCGGCCTTGATCGCCTGGATGTCGTCGCCGAGCCCCGGCGCGGACACGACGACCGTCGTATGCGCGGCACGCGCGACGTCGACCTCGTCCTGGCCCACGCCGACGGTCTCGATCATCACCATGTCGAAACCCGCCGCATCGAGCACGTCGACCGCTTCGAGCGTGCCCCGCGCAAGGCCGCCGAGGGTGCCGCGCGTCGCCATGCTGCGCACGAAAACGCCCGGGTCGCCACAAAGCTCCCCCATTCGAATCCGGTCGCCGAGAATCGCCCCGCCTGAAAACGGGCTCGACGGGTCGACGGCGACGATCGCCACCTTGCGGCCGCTGCGTCGCACGGCGGCGGCCAGTTTCGCGACGAGCGTCGACTTGCCGCTCCCCGGCACGCCGGTGATGCCGACGACATGCGCGCGTCCCGCGTGCGAGAACATCGCATCGAGCGTCGCGCGTGCCTCGGCCGCACCCGATTCCGCGCGCGACAGCAGGCGCGCGATCGCACGCGTATCGCCGTCGAGGACGCGCGATTCGAGCTCCGGCGACGGAATGTAGGCCATCGGCACGCTGCTATCGGCCAAGCCGCGCGCTCATCTCGCGAAACACCTCGCGATCGTCGACCACGCGGCGCGCCTTGAAATCCGTGCGCGGAAACGTGCCGGGCGCGACGATTTCGATCTTCGAGCGCAATCCGAGCATTGTCTGCACTTTGCGGGCGGCCTCATCGCGCAGCGACGCGTGCGCGCCGGCGCCGCGCGCGTCGTGGTCGGGTGCGATTTCGATACGGACGACGAGCTCGTCCATCGCGCGCTCGCGCGTGATCACGATCCGATGCTCGCCGCCGTAGCCGGGTATCTGGTTCAGCACGGCGTCGACTTCGCTCGGGTAGACGTTCTCGCCGCGGATCGTGAACATGTCGTCAATGCGCCCGAAGATTCCCTGCGGCAGACGCGGGTAAGTCCGGCCGCAGGGATTCGCGCCGTTCTCCCACAATGTCAGGTCGCCGGAGACGAGCCGGATCATCGGCTGTGACGTGCGCTCGAGATGCGTATAGACCGGCGTCCCGCGTTCTCCGTACGGCACGCGGCGATACGATTGCGGATCGCACACCTCGGTGTAGACGATGTCCTGCCAGCACAGCATGCCGTCGGTTTCGGCCGACCCGGCAACGTGCATGAACGGCGTCATTTCCGCCATCGAGCCGCAGTCGACGACGCGCGCGCCATAGGCGGCGACGAGGCGATCGCGCACGCCGGGCACCGATGCGCCCGGCTCGCCGGAAAAGAACATCGTCTTCAAGCCGAATTCGCGCGGATCGTAGCCTTCCGCGGATGCGACCTCCGCGAGATGCAACGCGAACGACGGCGTCGCGTACAGCGCTGCCGGCTTCGTGAGGTCGAGCCACATGGCGGCGCGCGCCGTCATGCCGGGGGCGCCGGCACCGAACGGAAACGCCTTCGCACGCAGCCGTTCGGCACCGCCAAGCGCGCCCCACGAGCCCATGTAGAGGCTGAAGATCGCCGCGACGAAGACGATGTCGCCCGGGCGAATGCCCATGCCCCAGAGGATTCGCGCATGCGCATTGGCGATCGCATCCCAGTCGCCGCGCCCGATCGCGAACACCGTGGGCCGCCCCGTCGTGCCCGACGTGCCATGGATATGATGAACATCGCGCTCGTCAACGCAAAGATAGTCGCCGAACGGCGGTGCGCGCGTCTGCGCCTCGCGCAAATCCTGCTTGGTGATGACCGGAACCTTCGACTCGAAATCCTCGAGCGAGCGCAAATGGTCCGGATGAAACCCCGCGGCGTCCCACTTGCGGCGATAGAACGGCGACGTGTCGAACGCATAACGCGTCACGTGCCGCAGGCGCTCGAGAATCGCCTGCTCGCGATCCCCGGCGGGCATCGTCTCGCGCCGCGGAAACCAGTAGCGCGATCCCGCGGGCGGCAGGTACTGCGCGTCGAATCGAGGGGGAAAGAACCAATCTTCCATGCGCAATCGTATTGTGCTGGTAGCCCGCCGGCGTTTCTGATGCCTGATCCTGATCCTGATGCCTGATGCCTGATGCCTGATGCCTGATGCCTGATCCCGATCAGCGCTGCCCGCGCTCCGCGACGATGCGCCGGATCATGTCGACGATCGCCGACGGCGGCGTATCCTGCAAAAGCAACGCCTTCACGCCGAGCGCCTTGAGCTTCGGCAGGTCCTCGTCGGGGATCACGCCGCCGCCGACGACGAGGATATCGTCGGCGGCGCGTTCCTTCAGCAGGTTGACGAGGCGGGGAAAGACGGTCATGTGCGCACCGGAAAGGATGCTGACGCCGATGACATCCACGTCTTCCTGGATCGCCGCCTCGACGACCTCTTCCGGGGTCCGGTGAAGGCCGGTATAGATGACATCCATGCCCGCATCGCGCAGCGTCCGCGCGACGATCTTGACGCCCCGGTCGTGTCCGTCGAGCCCGACCTTCGCGATCATGACCCGGATCGGCTGCGCCGGTTGCTCCATTGCTCCTCCTCGTCTGACGCCATTCCGGAATACTAAACTGAAGCTGTCGATGGCGAATCCGTCCGGCCTCGCCAGTGCATCCAACCCTCGTTCTCCCGATCGCTCCCGATGCCGCGCACCTCGCTACCCTGGCTGATCCTCGCGACGGTCCTCATTTCCGCCGCGCTCGCCTGGTGGACGTTGACCCGCGGCGGCGTCGAGCCACGGCCGTCGCGGTTGGAGCACGAGGCGCTCGCGCCTTTTCACGCGATCGAAGTGGGCGGAAACGCCGCCATTACGCTGCTCCAATCCGACGCTGAATCGATCGACGTCGAAGCGCCGGGTCGCGTCGCGCGCGTCGACGCCGACGTGTCGGCCGGGCGCCTCGTCATCCGCGCGCAAGACCGGCGCCGCTGGTGGAGCGGGCTCCTCGGCCACCGGCGTTCCGGCAGGCCGAACATCGTCATCCGCTTCCGCCAGCTCGACGATCTCGCGTTGACCGGCAACGTCAAGCTGGACGCGCCGAAGCTTGCGACAACGTCGTTGCGCATTGCCGCATCGGGCGGCTCGTCATTGTCGATCGGCGACCTGCGCGCCACGTCGCTCCGCGTAAACGGATCGGGCGCGCTGCAGGCCCGCCTTGCCGGTCGCGTGGAGAGCGAGGACGTTTCCATTTCCGGCGCCGGCTCGTACAGCGCCGAGCACCTGTACGCAACGCATGCGAGCGTGTCGGTCAGCGGCGTCGGCAACGTCGTGCTGCAGGCGGAACGGACGCTGCACGCCAGCATATCGGGCGCGGGGGTCATCGAATACGTCGGCGACCCCGAGGTCACCGAGCGCGTCAGCGGCATCGGCCGCGTGAAGCGCCGCGAATCACGCGCCGCGACCGGCACACGCGCAGCGGCCGGGGGCGATCAGTGGATCGGCGCCCCGGGCGAGGCGCCATTGTCCTTGAAGAACAGCGGCGCGCCGGTGACGGGATCGATATCGGCATGCACGCCCGGCATGATCCGCACGCCGGACACCTGGCAATCGCGCATCAGCGCCTCGAGCATTGCCGCGACATCCTGTACCGCTTCATACGGATAGAGCGGACAGCGAAAGCCTTCGGCCTCCCTGGCCGCGAAGGGCGAGGACAGCGACAAACGCAATTCGCCGCCACCTTCCGCGGCGGCGCAGCGATGCGCGCTGATGATCGCCGTCGGCTCGCCATACGATGCACGGAACTTGCGGATCGCATTGCTCGCGAATAGCTGCGCGGACACCTCGCGCTGCGCCGCGCGGCCCGTTTGCACCGCATTGACGAGATGCTCCGGCGGGCGCGGAAGCGCCAGCAGCGATACGCCCGGCGCGTGCAGCGCTTTCGTCATCGCCTGCGAAAACGCGATGCCCCAGCGACCGATGTTCGATTCGCGCAGCGGATCGACGCGCGGCGGCGTGAGCACGGCGCCGACGAAGAACCGCAGGTGGACCCGCTCGACGGCGCTTGCGACGTCGAACGGCGCGGGCCGCAGATCGAGCGCCGCCGACACGAATTCACCGGCGCCTTCCGCCATGCGCGCCTTCGCCAGCAGCGCGGGCAATGCCGCGATATCGAGCGCGGCTGGTGGCAACGAGCGACGTCGACAGCGCAAATGTCTCGCAACCGCCGAACGCGCGCGCGTCGCGCAACGCGCCGGCGAGCGCCGCCGTGGCAATCGCGCCGGTGAGCGTCACCGGTTGCGCGCCCTGCTCGAGCGCCGCGACGAGGATCACCGGCATCGCGAACAGCGTCGTGCGCAAGCGCGCGTCGGACGCCGGATCGCCGCGCACGATAGCTGCCAGCAGCCGCCGCAGGTGACGCGCGACCGCTGCGGAGGGCGCGTTCGCCAACGCGTCGGCGAGGTCGCCGCCGTGCGACGCGCCAAGCGCGCCTTCGAGCCAGCGCCGTGCCTCGCCGTCGAACGCGTCGGCTTCGCGGCTGGCCGTCGCATCCATCGCCGCCTGCGCGCTTGCGTAAAGTGCGGCGACTCGCGCATCGGCGGCCCGTGTCGCGGGCCATGCCCGCGGGTCGGCAGGATCGGAGACTAGGATGAACATCCCCCCACGCTCGCTCCGCTCGCTGCCCCCCGGGGGGCCGGTCAGTCGGTCGGGGCGGCCCTTCCCGACTAGGATGAACATCCCCCCACGCTCGCTCCGCTCGCTGCCCCCCGGGGGGCCGGTCAGTCGGTCGGGGCGGCCCTTCCCGACTGACATCGGATTCGAGCGCAACGCGGGCGGGAGAAAGCGCGGCGATTCTCGCATGCGCGGGCGGCCGCGCCGCGAAAGGACGATAAAATCGCCGTCCTTGCCCGTTTGCCGCGGACCGTCGATGCGCGTCTCGAAGTTCTATCTTTGCACGCTGAAGGAAGCGCCCGCCGAAGCGGAAGTCGTCAGCCAGAAGCTGATGCTGCGCGCAGGAATGATCAAGAAGGTTTCGTCCGGCATCTATAGCTGGATGCCGCTCGGCCTCATCACGCTGCGAAAGGTCGAGCAGGTGGTGCGCGAGGAAATGAATCGCGCCGGCGCGCTCGAATCGTATCTGCCGCATGTCGTGCCCGCCGAGCTGTGGGAGGAGATCGGGCCGCTGGGACAAGTTCGGACCGCAGCTCCTGAAGATCAAGGACCGCCAGCAGCGCGATTTCCTGTTCGGCCCGACGCACGAGGAAGTGATGACCGACATCGTGCGCAAGGATATCCGGAGCTACCGGCAACTGCCGCGTCAACCTCTACCAGATCCAGGTCAAGTTCCGCGACGAGATAAGGCCGCGCTTCGGCGTGATGCGCGGGCGCGAATTCCTGATGAAGGACGCGTACTCGTTCGACGTCGACCGCGATGCGCTGATGCGTGTCGTATCGCGCGATGTACGACGCGTACACGCGAATCTTCACGCGCCTCGGCCTCACCTTTCGCGTCGTCGAGGCGGACACCGGCGCGATCGGCGGCTTCGCGTCGCACGAATTCCAGGTGCTCGCCGAATCGGGCGAGGACGCGATCGCGTACAGCAACGGCTCCGACTACGCGGCGAACGTCGAGCAGGCCGAAGCGGTCGCGCCGTCGCGCGCCCGCGCGGCGCCGTCCGAGCCGATGCAGCGGGTGCCGACGCCGGGCAAGGCGACGTGCGAGGACGTCGCGCAACTGCTCGGCCTGCCGCTTGCGCGGACGGTGAAGTGCCTGCTGGTTCACGCGCAGGATCGCGTGCAGATGCTGCTCGTGCGCGGCGACCGCATGGGCAACGAAATCAAGATCGGCAAGCTGCCGGGCCTCGAGGGATGGCGGTGGGCGAGCGAAGCGGAAATCGTGGCGGCCACCGGCTGCACGCCCGGTTATCTCGGCCCTGTCGGCATCCCGATCGACATGCCGCTCGTCGCCGATCGCGAAGTCGCCGCGATGAGCGACTTCGTCTGCGGCGCAAACGAAGCCGATTTCCATCTGCGCGGCGTCAATTTCGGTCGCGACTGCCGCGAGCCGGATGTCGTCGCCGACATTCGCAACGTCGGCGAAGGCGATCCGTCCCCGGACGGCAAGGGCGTCCTGACGATCGTCCGCGGCATCGAAGTCGGGCACGTGTTCGCGCTCGGCGATGTGTACTCTACAGCGATGGGGGCGACGTACCTCGACGCCGAAGGTGGCTCGCATGTCATGCAGATGGGCTGCTACGGCATTGGCGTGACGCGCGTCGTCGCGGCGGCGATCGAGCAGAATCACGACGAACGGGGTATCGTCTGGCCGGCGGCGATGGCACCATTTGCCGTGGCGATCGCGCCGATCGGCTACGACCGAAGCACGGCCGTCCGCGAACACGCCGACCGATTGCACCAGCAACTGGCCGACGCGGGCGTCGAAGTACTGCTGGACGATCGGGGCGAGCGGCCTGGCGTGATGTTTGCTGATCTGGAATTGATCGGCATTCCGCATCGGGTGACGATCGGCGAGCGCGGCTTGAAGGAAGGTATCGTCGAATACCAGGCTCGCCGCGAGGCGGCGGCCATGAAAGTGCCCGCCGCCGACATTCTTTCTTTCATCAGGCAACGGATCGGAAGCTGATGCAGGAGCACTGCTTGTCGCGACCGCGGACGAAGTTCGCGGCGCTCGCTCTCCTTGTGGCCACGGCGCTCGCCGCGCCGCTCGCGGCGCGCGCCGGCGCGCAGGTCGAGGAACACCTGGCGCCGTCGGTCGTCAGCGGCCTGCAGCGGTCGATCGCCGACAATCCGGTACCGCGGGGTTATGTCGACCGCCCCGGCGTTCGCCAGTGGCTCGCCGACATGTCGCGCCGGCTCGCGAGCCGCTTTCCCGACGAGGAAGCGCGCAACGAATTCCTCGCCACCGTACATTACGAGGCGACGCGCGCGGGCCTCGATCCGCTGCTCGTGCTGGGCGTGATCCATCACGAGAGCAACTTCCGCAAATACGCGGTTTCGTCGGCTGACGCACGCGGCTTCATGCAGGTGATGCCGTTCTGGGTGCGCCTGATCGGCACGCAGGATCAGAATCTCTTCCAGTTGCGCACGAACCTGCGCTATGGCTGCACGATCCTCCGGCATTACCTCGACCTCGAAAACGGTGACGTCTACCGCGCGCTCGGCCGCTACAACGGCAGCCTCGGACAACCGGAATATCCGATGGCCGTGATGGCTGCGATGAAGCGATACCAGCCCGACACGTCGGTCGTCGCCGTGCGCACGGCTGCCACCGCTACTGCGCACTGACGTCTGTATCGTGGCCGCGCCGGCGGCGATGAGCGGCGCCGGACCATCGCAAGGCGCCGATTCCGCAGCGGCGCATGCCGCGAGCATGCGGGATCAATCGGGCTATCGCGGCCGCTTCGCCCCCTCGCCCACCGGCCCGCTCCACTTCGGATCGCTCGTCGCCGCGATGGCGAGCTACGCCGATGCGCGCGCTGCGCACGGACAATGGCTGCTGCGCATCGAGGACGTCGACGAGCCGCGCACGCGCGCAGGCGCCGCCGACGCGATCCTGGGCGCACTGGAGCGCCTCGGGTTCGAATGGGATGGCGAGGTGTGGCGCCAATCGGCGCGCCGCGACGCATATGCAAGCGGCGCTTGCGCAACTTGCCGCACAGGGCCTCGTGTACCGCTGCGCGTGCACGCGGCGCGAGCTCGCCATGGCCTTGCCCGGGCCGATCGGCGAGCGCGTCTATCCGGGAACCTGCCGTGGCGGTCTCGCCGGCGTGCGCGCCTTGCGCCGGCGCGCATCACTGCGCGTGCGGGTACCTTCGGCACCGGTCGAATTCGTCGATCGCCTCCATGGCGCCAACGAGCAACGCCTTGCCGAAGCCATCGGCGATTTCGTCGTTCGGCGCAGCGACGGATTCTTCGCGTACCAACTCGCCGTCGTCGTCGACGACGCGGCGCAGCAGATTACCGACGTCGTGCGCGGAGCGGATCTGCTCGCTTCGACGCCGCGCCAGATCTTCCTGCAGCGCGCGCTCGGACTGCCGACGCCGCGCTATATGCACGTGCCGGTTGCAGTGGATGCGAGCGATGCCAAGCTCTCGAAGGCGGCCGGCGCGGCCGCGCTGCCGGCGGCCGCGCTGCCAGCGCTGCGCGCCGCGTGGCGCTTTCTCGGCCAGGCCGCGCCGCGCGATCCGCCTTCGTCGGTGCGCGAATTCTGGTCGTGGGCGATCGCGAGCTGGCAGCCGGCGCGGCTGCCGCGCGTGACGATGCGCCGCGTATAATGAACGCAACCAATGACCACTCTCGTCGTCGTCCGCAAGGGCGATTCCGTCGCCATTGCCGCCGACTCGCTGACGACGTTCGGCGACACCCGGCTCGCCGCCGAGCACGACCGCACGTACGACAAGATCGTCCGCTATCGCGACACGTACATCGGCCTGTGCGGCTCGGCCGCGCATCAGCTCGTGTTCGAAAGCCTGCTCGCCAAGCACGGCGACCTGGACTTCGCGCACAAGTCGGCAATCTTCGAGACGTTCCGCAAGCTGCATCCGATCCTCAAGGAGCAGCATTTCCTCAATCCGAAGGAGGAAGAGGACGACCCGTACGAATCGACGCAGATCACCGCGTTGATCGCCAACGGCAACGGCATCTTCGGCGTGTTCTCGATGCGCGAGGTATTCGAGTACACGCAATTCTGGGCGGCGGGCTCGGGCCGCGAGTTCGCGCTCGGCGCGATGCATGCGCGCTACGCGCAGACGAAGACCGCGGAAGCGGTGGCGAAGATCGGCCTCGAGGCCGGCGCCAAGTTCGACCGCAACTCGGCGCTGCCGATGACGATTTACACGATGCCCCTCACCCGGCCACCCATTAAAGGATGAGCGTCTACACGCCTTCGCATTTCGAGATGCGCGACCGTGTCGCGATCGCGCGGCTGATGCACGATTACCCGTTCGCGACGCTCATCACCCCCGCGACGCCGGAGCCGTTCGTCTCGCATCTGCCGCTGCTCCTGGTCGCGGGCAGCGAGCCGCACGGCACGCTGATCGGGCACATGGCGCGCGCGAATCCGCATTGGGAACACGCGGCGAATGTCGAGTCGATCGCGATCTTCCACGGTCCGCACGCCTATGTCTCTCCCTCGTGGTATGCCGAGCCGTCGAAGGCTGTGCCCACGTGGAATTACGCGGCGATCCATGCGCACGGCACGCTGGATGTCATTCGCGATGCTGCGGAAACGCGCGGCGTGCTCGACGCGCTCGTGCACCGGTTTGAAGCAAGTCGCGAGTTACCTTGGCAATTCGCGATGCCGGAGCGGCAGCGCGATGCGCTCGTCGGCGCGATCGTCGCCTTCCGGTTGCGCATTCGCCGGCTGACGGCGAAATTCAAGCTGTCGCAAAACCGTCCGGCCGCCGACCAGGTGCGCGTCGCCGCCGCGCTCGACAGCGAAGGTTATGCCGACGCCGCGGCGGTCGCCGCATGGATGCGCGCGTACGCCGGCGACGCCCCGAGCGGATGACGCGAGACGCTGGCAACACGGCCGAATTGCCGGGCGCAGGAAAGCGGGTCCGTATCGACAAGTGGCTCTGGGCTGCGCGGTTCTACCGCACGCGAAGCCTCGCGGCGGAGGCGATCGACGCCGGTCACGTGCGCGTGGACGGCGAGCGCGTCAAGACCGCGCATTGCGTGCGCCCGGCGTCGCGGGTCACGGTGCGAAAGCGGGAGCTCACGTGGGACGTCGAAGTGCTCGACACGAGCGCGCGTCGCGGTTCGGCGGCCGACGCGGCGCTGCTCTACCGCGAAACGGCCGAAAGCGCCGCCGCGCGTGAAAAGACGCTGGCGGAGCGCAGGAACGCGCGCGCGATCGCAACGCCATCGCGGCCCACGAAGCGCGACCGGCGAAAGCTCGAGGATTTCCTGAACGAGCCGTGACGAAAATCGAGCGTCAGCAAAGGCGCATGCCCGCGAGATCCAGAATGAAGTCGGGCTGTCGATAGGCGGCGAGGATGAGCCACGCAACCACGGCCGCGAGCAACACGGCGAGCGCATGCCACGCGAAGCGGCGTCCGCCCCCGCTGGCGGCGTCCGAAGCGGCGCTCGGTGTCACGGATTGATCGCGCAGGCCCACGCAATCAATTTACGCCGTTTGCGAAGCTCCGGGCAAGTCGGGGACGCGCGTCACCGGCGCGGAGGGAAGAAGGCCGCGCACGCGCAGCGCAGCCATCACCGAATTGAAATCCGCGGCGACCTGCACGTTGTCGATCGGCTTGGCGAGCAGGTTCACGGCGCGGCCACTGACGATCAGCGGCACCGCCTCCGGAATCGATCGGCGCAGGCACCGAATCTCCTGTCCGGCGATCTTGCCGGAGATGCCACGATCGAACAGCAGTACAACGAGCGCCGCGTGATACGCTTCCGCGGCACTCGCGATTTCCTGTGCCGGAACGCCGGTTCCGAGCGTCAGGCAGTTGATGCCTTCCGTGAACAGCAGCAGTTCGAGAATCGCAAGACCGAGTTGATTGGGATCGTTCGGCGGCGTCGCCAGCAACAGCTGACGCGCATCGCGCGTGGGCCGCACGAGCCGTGTGACGTCGCGCAACAGCCGCTGCGCGAGATCGCAGAAACGCAATTCCTGGTAGGTCTGCATTTCGCCGCGCACGACGCGCTCATGAACAGCTTCGTTGAGCGGAATCAGCGTCTGCTCGAGGAATTTGCGCAGTCCCTGCCCCACCAGGAGCTTCGACAGATGATTCTGCAATTCGCCGATGCGATGCTCGCCGAGCAGCCGCACCGCGCTGGAAATCTCGACCGGCAGCGGCACCGGCTCGGCAACCGCCAGGCCGACCATCGACTGCAGCGCGGTATCGGCAAGCGGGACCACCGCGCCTGCGCGCCATCCTTCGGACAGCAGTTGCTTGATCAGCTTGAGGCGCGCGACCTGATCGGCTGGATAGACGCGATCGCCGAAGGCATCGCGCAACGGCGCAGGAAAGCCGTAGCGACGTTGCCACATGTAGAGCTGCTCCCGACGCAGTCCCGTAATGCGGACGACTTCGCGAATGTGCAATGCGCCCGCCGGCTCGCCATTGGCGACTGCCGGCGAATTCGCCGGCATTCCGGTCGCTTCCTGCCGCCGCGATGGCGCCTCGATCAGGATTCCCATTTGCCCCGTCCCTTGCATTTCGCGCCGCCATGCCTGTCGATTTGTCATGCACAAGTATAGCGATGCTCCCCAGCACGCAGCGCGCGGCGAAAATAGCCTTGAGTGCCGCGCGTTGTGCTGCACGGACACCGGGTATGCAGGATGCGTGCCACATGCGGATCGCGCCACCGCGAATCATCGGTGGTCGCCGCCGTGCATCGGTCCGAAACTTGCAGCCTTGCCGGATCGGAAACGCGATGGACGATGCCGCCGGAAGCGTTCCCTCTGGCGTAGCGTCCTCGCCGTAATGCCGCCGCCGCCCTTTCACCGCAGCACCTGACGCTGGACGACGCACGATGTTCCGTTTTGGCAGGTCGAGCAAGGAGCCGCTGTCCGACGTCAGGTCCGCGGAGCGCTGGCTGTCGACGCTTCCGGGCGACGATACGCTCGCCGTGCATTCGGACGTCATCGCGCAGCTCGACCGCGTCGCCGGGCACACGACGCGCACGCCCAACGGGCTGCGCGCCATCTTCCATGTCGATGCGCAAACGGGAGCGCAGCGCCGCGCACTGATCTCGCAATACGTCGAGCACGCGAACCGCAGCTCGCGCATCGAGAACCAGTTGTGGACGGCGCTCTTCGGACTCACGCAGAGCTTCCTCGCGACGTACCAGTCGTACGCGCGCGAAATCGCCGATCGGCCGCAGAGCGCGCGCTGGCAGGAGCTGATGCCGGAGCTGCTCTGCCGGCAAGTCGTGCATCTCGCGCTCGATGCGCGCGTGCGCCTGTTTCGCTACGAGCAGTGGATACCGGCCAAATGGGCGGAGCTGCATGCGCTGATGACGCTCGCCTGCTCGCGCCAGGTGGAGCGCCACGTCGTCACGCTCGCCGATAACAGCGCGACGACCATCGAGCACGAATACATGCGCGCGCTCGTGCTGCACGTGATGAACGCCGGAAGCCTGACGGCGCGCCAGGTCGAGTTCATCTGGGGCGAGCTCGACGACTGGTGCGCGCCGCTGCGCCTCACGCTCGAGCCGTCGGCCGCCAACGCGTTCTTCGTCGATCTCGCCGGCCGCGAAGGGCTGCGCCGGCGCACGCCGGGACCGCTCGAAAGCCGCGTGCTGTTCCTGGACACGCGGCCGCTGCACGCGGTGATGATGCAGCACGTCGTCACGCTCGAGCAGAAGATCAAGGGAGAGCCGCTGTCGAACCGCACACCCCGGCGCAGCGAGCAGTTGACGCTGTTCACCAAGCTTGCCGCGCAGGTCGACCCCGAATTCAAACCGTTCGCGCGCCGCGGTGAACGGATCGCTGCGAGCGGGAATGTCGATGCCATCGTCGGCTTCCCGAAGATCGCCAGCTATTTCAAGGAAGAGGCGCGCCAGCCGATCGAGCTCGCCGATTCCACCGGCGACGGGTTCGACAGCACGATGGACATCGCCGTGTTCGGACGCATTCGCGATGAGCCGACGCGGCGGCGGGAAATCGCGCGCCGGCGCATCGGCGCGCACGCGGCGCCGGGCGGGCCGTGGGAAGCGCGCGACGTATCGCAAACCGGATTCAAGCTGGTCGCGCCGATCCAGGTTGCGAATGCGGTCACGCTCGGGACGCTCGTTGCCATCCACCCGCACGGCCAGCCGCGCTGGTCGCTCGGCATCATCCGCCGCATGAAGCGCACGTCGGCGGACCGCGCCGAAATCGGCCTGGCGCTCGTCGCCGACACGATTTCGGCCGTCGAGCTGACCGAGCAGCGCAGGCGGGGCGCCGATGAATACTCGATCGACGGCGAGGGGACGACGATCAACGGCCGCCGCTTCGGAGCGCTGCTCCTGTCGCTCCGCGCGCGCGATGCGGAGCCGATGGTGCAGTCGCTGATCGTGCCCGCCGTCGAATATCAGCCGGCGAAGCGCTATCAACTGACGACCGAGAAGGCGGAGTACCGGATCCGCTTCGGCCGCCTGATCGAGCAGCAGCCGGAATGGATCTGGACCGCGATCGAGCGACTCGAAGCCGGCGCGCGCGCACCGGCGGCGCCGACGACGAGCGGCCCACCAACGGGAAGCGGTCCGACGACCACATCGAACACGACGACGAGCCGCTTGCGCCGATAGTCGCGCAGTTATACTCGGCCAATGGCGGCCGTCGATCGCTACGCCGAGATCCATGCGAATTACCGATGGAACGTTCCGTCGGACTTCAACCTCGCGCACGCCTGCTGCACCCGCTGGGCGCTCGACCGCTCGCGCTTCGCGCTGTACTGGGAAGACGAGGACGGCACGCGCGCCGCGTATACGTTCTGGGATCTTTCACAGCAGGCGAACCGGCTCTCCAATGCGCTCGCTGCCGCGGGCGTGCGTCGAGGCGACAAGGTTGCAATCGTCCTGCCGCAGCGTCCGGAAACCGCCATCGCGCACATTGCGCTTTATCAGCTCGGTGCGATCGCGGTACCGCTGTCGTTCCTGTTCGGTCCCGAAGCGCTCGAATACCGACTGCAGCACAGCGGGGCGAAAGTCGCGTTGGTCGATCCGCAGTCGCTGCCGAACCTCTTGCCGATTCGCGAGCGGTGTTCGCAACTTTCGCATGTCATCGGCGTCGCGGGCGCGAGCGCGCCGGGCGTCGTGGCGTGGGAAGCGTCGCTGAAGGATGCGCCGCGGCACTTCACGCCGGTCGCGACGCAGGCCGATGACCCGGCGCTTTTGATCTACACGAGCGGCACGACCGGTCCGCCGAAAGGCGCGCTGATGCCGCACCGGTGCCTTCTGGGCAATCTGCCGGGATTCACGCATTCGCACGACGGTTATCCGCAGCCCGGCGACCTCTTCTGGTCCCCGGCCGATTGGGCGTGGACCGGCGGCCTGATCGATGCGCTGTTGCCCGCGCTCTATTTCGGCCAGCCGATCGTCGGCTACCGCGGACGCTTCGATCCCGAGCGCGCGTTCCGCCTGATCGAGCGCTACCAGATCCGCAACACGTTCCTGTTTCCGACGGCGCTGAAGCTGATGATGAAGGCGTATCCGCGCCCGCGCGACGTCTTCGACATCGACTTGCGCAGCATCATGAGCGCCGGTGAGGCCGTCGGCACGGCGGTGTTCGAATGGGCGCGTGATGCGCTCGGCGTCACGATCAACGAAATGTTCGGCCAGACGGAAATGAACTACATCGTCGGCAATTCGCACACGCTGTGGCCCGCGAAGCCGGGATCGATGGGCCGGCCGTATCCCGGACACCGGATCGCCGTCATCGACGACGAAGGCCGCGAAGTGCCGCGCGGCGAGGCCGGCGAAGTGGCGATCAACCGGCGCGCGCCCGACGGCACGCCCGATCCGGTGTTCTTCCTCGAATATTTCGGCAATCCGGAAGGCACGCGCAACAAGTTCACCGGCGACTGGTGCCGCACCGGCGACGTCGCGGTGTGCGACGAAGACGGCTACCTCTGGTATCAGGGACGCGCGGACGACATGTTCAAGGCGGCGGGCTATCGCATCGGGCCTTCCGAAATCGAGAACTGTCTCGTGCGCCATCCGGCGGTCGCCAACGCGGCGATCGTGCCTTCGCCCGACGAAGTGCGCGGCAATGTCGTCAAGGCCTTCATCGTGCTCTCGCCCGGATACGCGCCGTCGGCCGAGCTCGAAGCCGATCTCGCGCGTCACGTACGCGAGCATCTCGCGCCGTACGAGTATCCGAAGGCAATCGAATTCATCGATGCGCTGCCGATGACGACGACCGGCAAGGTGCAGCGGAAAGTGCTGCGCGAGCGCGAACTCGCACGCAAACGCGCGAGCCGCAACACAGCGCCTTAGCGGGATCGCGTCGCGGCTGCCGGCGATACGGGACGACGACGCAGCGCCGCCAGGAAGCGGCCGTGCAGCGCGACCCATAGCACCGCGGGCGCGACGGCAGGCAGGATCAGCGAGCCGAACTGGAACGCGAACGCGATCGCTTCGCGCTGCCACCCGGCGAATCCCGTCTGCGATGCCACCGCGGGACCGGCGGTGATCGCGACGTTCTTCAGGAAGTCGGCGAGCACGCCCCACGCGATGAATGGCTGCAGCGCCGCGTAGCCGACGCAAAGATGCCGCTTCCACGCGCGCTCGCGCGCCGCGAGTGTGAGCGCCGCGAACAGCGGCAGGCCGAACGAATAGAGCAACAGGTTCACGTCGACGGTAATGACGCCGTTGTGCGAGGCGCCGCCGGCGCGCAATGTCGTGACGAACGTCGCGATGGCGCCCGATTGCTCGATCGCGCCGACGATGTCCGGCAGGCCGGCGCGCGCGATTGCGCGCACGATCAGCAGCGCCGGCGCGAGCAGCAGCGGCGCTGCGAAATACCAGGTCGCGAACAGGATCGGCAGCCAGCCGAGCGTGCGCAGGACGAAGCGGCCGACGGTCGATGACGCCGGGGCTTGCGCGGTCGCACCTGGATGATCCGTCGCTATGGTCACCGTCAGGCGAGCGCCATCGGCGGCGCGGGCTCGGGTGTGGCGGGCGAAAGCCGCACCCAGATCACCCAGACGATCAGCACGTCGAGCATGATCAGCGCCTGCCACACGTAGAGGTGAGCCCACTCGAACGCGGCCCCGTTCCATTGCCCGAGATAGAAGAGGCTGATGACGCGCACGATGTTGAGCGCCTGCACGGCGACGACGCCGATGGCGATCCCGCGCAGGCGGTGCGGCCAGGACGCGGGGAACGCGAGCATCGCCGCGACGAGCACCAGTGTGGCTTCGACGCCGTTGCATCCGGCCTCGATCGACACGGCGAACGCGCTCGCGGATGAGCCGATCACGTTGCCCGTCGTCGTGACGCTCGCATCGAATACGCGCATCAGCGCGCCTGACGCACGCGCGACGGCGTCAGTCCACGGCGTGACGAACCATGTCTGCGCCCACGGCGTCAGTTCGACGCCGAACGAGAGCGCGAGCAGCGCGATGAAGACGAACAGGAAGCGGCGCATCGGGGCCATTCTAACCGCAGCGTACCCGTTGAACGCCATTTCACGGGGCCGTTCACCCCGACGATCGATCACGCCCGCGCAAGCGGCGGACTGTGCGCGAAATAGCGGTGAATGCCGTCCGCGATCGACTCGGCGAAGCGCTGCTGCTGGCGCGGATCGCGCAGCTTCAACTCTTCGTCAGGATTCGAGATGAACGCCGTCTCGATCAGGATCGACGGAATGTCCGGCGCTTTCAACACGGCGAAGGCGGCCTGCTCGACGATGCCCCGGTGCAGCGCGTTGTGCGACCCGATGCCTTCCAGCACTTCCTGTCCGACCTTCAGGCTGTCGCTGATCTGCGCCGTCTGCGACAGATCGAGCAGCGTACGCGCGAGCGCCGGGTCCTTCACGTCCAGGTTGACGCCGCCGATCAGGTCGGCCGCGTTTTCGTTCTGCGCAAGCCAGCGTGCCGCGGCGCTCGTCGCGCCATGCTCGGACAGCGCGAACACCGACGAGCCGCGCGCCGACGATTCGCGGAAGGCATCCGCGTGAATCGACACGAACAGGTCGGCCTCGACCCGCCGCGCCTTGCGCACGCGCTCGGCCAGCGGAACGTAGAAGTCGTCGTTGCGCGTCAGCATCACGCGCATGTTCGGAATCGGCATCGAGCACGCGCGCGAGCTTCCGGCCGATGGCGAGCACGACGTTCTTCTCGTACGTGCCGCGCCGGCCGATCGCGCCCGGGTCCTCTCCGCCATGACCGGGATCGAGCGCGATGGTAATGCGACGCGGCGCCGGCGCATGCAGGCTCCGCTTCGGCTCGTCGCGGTGCGGCGTCGCCGCGGGCTTCGACGGCTCCGCCGCGGTAACGTCGCCGGCGTCGTAGCCTTCGCCCTGCAACAGCGCCATCAGCGGATCGATCGGCGTGAGCGGGTAGAGATCGATCGCCAGCCGATACCCGTACTCGGCCACCGGCGTGAGCGAGAACACTTGTGGCCGCACGTCCGTCTTGAGATCGAGAACGACGCGCAGGAACCCTTGCGACGGACGCCCGATGCGAATCGCGGCAATGTAAGGGTCCGAGGGCTGCACATGCGAAGCCAGCTCCTCGAGCGCACGCGACGGTTCGATGCGCGCGAGATCGAGCACGAGCCGATCGGGATGGCGCAACACGACGAGCTGATGCTCGATCGGTGCCGCGGCTTCGAAGATGATGCGCGTGTACTCTTTGGCGGGCCACAGCCGCGCCGATGCGATATGCGATGCATCGGCCCACGCCGCGGGCAGCATCCACTGCGCGGCAGGCAACAGCAGCCAGCGAAACGCGCGGCGGCGCGCGATCGATACGCGCGTCAGTCCGACGGGGGATTCGTTGCCGCGAGTACGCTCAGGCATCGCTCGCCCGCCGCCGAAAAGGCCTTTGCGACAACGTCGCGTCCGCGATCCTGAACTGCGTACGACAGCGATAATGCGACGTCCGGCTCCGGCAGCAGGCCACCCACGCGCTCCGGCCACTCGACGAGGCAGACGGCATCGTCGCGAAAATAGTCGGACATGCCGGCGGAATCCCATTCATTCGGATTCATGAACCGATAAAAATCAAAGTGATAAAAGTATAAGCTCGAAACGGGATAATGTTCAACCAGCGCATAGGTCGGACTCTTGATCGGCCCCGAAATGCCGCGCGCGCGCAACAGTCCGCGCACGAGCGTCGTCTTGCCGCTGCCGAGCTCGCCGTGCAGCGTGACGATCATGCCCCCGCGAAGCAGCGGCGCGAGCCGCGCGCCGAAATGCTCGGTGGCGGCGGCATCGGGAAGATGAAGGCTCAGCGGTGACACCGAGCATGACGGCGACCCCCACGCTTGCGGCTCGCGCCGCGGCGCTGCCCCCATAGGGGGAGCAATGCGCGCCTTGGGGCGGCCCGGCGACGCGCATGACGGCGATGCTCGTGAACGCGACTGGTCGGCGCTCGCCGCGCGTATCGCGACGTGGGGTCGCGACCTCGGATTCGAGTCGATCGGCGTGTCCGACACCGATCTTGCGGCCGAGGAAGTGCAATTGATGAACTGGCTCGCGGCGGACCGGCATGGCGCGATGGATTATATGGCCCGGCATGGAGTCGCCCGGGCGCGGCCGGCGGCGCTCGTACCCGGAACCGTGCGCGTGATCACCGCGCGACTCAATTACTGGCCAGCGCGGGCGCGGCCGGCGCAAGCGGTTCTCGCCGATTCGCGCCGCGCGTACGTTGCGCGTTACGCGCTCGGGCGCGACTATCACAAGGTGCTCCGCCAGCGGCTCGCCAAACTCGCGAAGCGCATCGAAGACGACGTCGGCCCGTTCGGTTATCGCGTCTTCACCGACAGCGCACCGGTGCTCGAGGTGGCGCTGGCGGCGAAGTCGGGCCTTGGATGGCGCGGCAAGCATACGTTGCTGCTGACCCGCGACATGGGCTCGTACTTTTTCCTGGGCGAGATCTACACGGATCTGCCGCTGCCGATCACGCCGCCGGTGAGCGCGCACTGCGGCACCTGCACCGCATGCCTTGGCGCGTGTCCGACGGGCGCGATCGTCGCGCCGTACGAGCTCGATGCGCGGCGCTGCATCTCGTACCTGACGATCGAGCTCAAGGGCAGCATTCCCGAGGAGTTGCGACCGCTGATCGGCAATCGCGTATACGGCTGCGACGACTGCCAGCTTGCGTGCCCGTGGAATCGCTACGCTGTCGCGACCACGACCGATGATTTCGACGCCGTTCGCAACGGACTCGACGATGGGACGCTGACCACGCTCTTCGCATGGACCGAAGCGGAATTCCTGCGCAATACCGAAGGCAGCGCGATTCGCCGCATCGGCTACGAGCGCTGGTCGCGCAACGTCGCGGTCGCGCTCGGCAACGCCGATTACGACCCGTCGATGCTCGACGCGCTGCGCAAACGCGCGGACGATCCATCGCCGCTCGTGCGCGAGCACGTGGCGTGGGCGATCAGTCGCCAGGAATCGCGCGCGCGGGTAACATGAGCGGCAGGAGGGTCCGTCATGAACACGAATCGTCATGTGAACAACGCGTGCCGCGCGCTCGGCGCGGCATTCGCACTGGCCGCCACGATCGCGTCTGCCGGAGCACCGGAGGCGCCGCAGTCAACGCCTTCAGGGCCGCTCGTCCTTGCCGACGCAAGCGCGCCATCGGCGATGGCGCGCGCTGCCGCTTCGGATCGGCGCTATCCGCCGGGTGAGGCCGGCGTGCGGCGGGCCGCAGCGCAAGGGCCCGAAGCCTTGCGGCGCTACATCTGGCGCACGCGAATGATCTACAACTACTACTACTGGGATTTCGCGACGCGGTAGCCGGTGCAAGGGTTGCGGCTTCATCAGCGCACCAGCTGATTCATCGTCACGATCGGCAGCATCACCGCCAGCACGAGCACGAGCACGATCGCGCCCATCAAGACGATCAGCGTCGGCTGGATCAGCGCCGCGACCCAGGCGAGCCGCCGCTCGGCTTCGCGCTCGAGCTCGGCCGCCGCGCGCTCCAGCATCGGCGCCAGCGCGCCGCTCTGCTCGCCGTTCGCGATCAGATGGATGAGAACCGGCGGAAACGCCTTTTGTTCCTTGAGCGCCCGCGACAGCGACACACCCTCGCGGACGAGCCCGCCCGCCGCGCGCGCCGCGCGCGCGAGCGGGATCATCCGCACGACATCGCTCGCCGCATCGAGCGAGCGCAGCAGCGGCGCGCCGCTGCCGACGAGGATCGCGAGCGTGCTCGCGTAGCGCGCCGTATCGAGGCTCGCGGCGAGGCGTCCGACACCCGGCACCCGCAACAGTGCGGCGTGCATCCGCGCGCGCGAGCGTTCGCGCACGAGCGACATCCTGAGGGCGATCACCGCGGCGATGACCGCCGCGAGCCACAGCCAACCGGTCGCGCGAAAGAAGCCGCTGACGCCGATCAGCGCCTGCGTGAGCAACGGCAGCGTCTGCCGGCTCTGCTGGTACACGGACACGACCTGCGGCACGACATAGGTCACGAGCACGGCGATCACGCCGATCGCGATGATGGTCACGAGCGCGGGATAGATCAGCGCGACGGTGAATTTCTGGCGCAGCGCGAGCCGCGCGTCGAGATAATCGGCGAGCCGCGCCAGCACGTCGGGCAGCCGTCCCGTCTCGGTGCCCGCGGCGATGAGGCCGCGATAAAGCGGCGAGAACGTGCGCGGATAGCGCGCTCAGCGCGGCGGGAAGCGATTCGCCGGAGAGCACGTGCGTGCGCAGTGCGTCGACGAGTTTTGCGACCGACGCGTCGTCCGCCTGCTCGGCGACGGCGACGAGCGCCTGGTCGAGCGGCATGCCGGACTGCACGAGCGTCGCGAGCTGGCGCGTCAGCAGCGCGAGCGCGGGCGCGGCGAGGCGCGCGCGCGCAGGCGCTCCTCCGCGCTCGGGGGCGGCGTCGACCGCCGTCGGTGTCAGTCCGTCGGCGCGCAGCCGATCGCGCACGGCGCGCGCGTTGTCGGCGTCGAGCAGCCCGTGCCGCAGCCGCCCCTTCGCGTCGACCGCCTCGAAGCGGAACGCGCTCATCCGACCGACCTTGGCGCTCCGAGGCTGTGCAGCGGCGCGAGGCGGCGATCATCGCATCACGCCTCGCGCGTCACGCGCGTCAGCTCGGCGAGCGACGTGCGGCCCTCGGCGATGAAGCGCGCGCCGTCGTCGCGCAGGCGGCGCATGCCGGCGCGCAGCGCCGCGTCGCGCAGCGCGAGCTCGCCGGCGCCGTCGTGGATCAGCCGGCGCAACGGCTCGTCGATGCGCAACAGCTCGTAGACGCCGGTGCGTCCGCTGAAGCCGGTCTGGTTGCATGCGTCGCACCCCGGCGCCGCCCAGACGGCTGCGTCGGCCGACAGCCCGAGATCGGCGAGCAACCGCCGCTTCGCCCTCGCTGGGCGCTGCTGCGACGCGGCACGCGGGACAAAGCGTGCGCACGAGTCGCTGCGCGAGCACGCCGAGCAGGCTCGACGCAAGCAGATACGGCTCGACGCCCATGTCGGCGAGCCGCGTGACCGCGCTCGCCGCGTCGTTCGTGTGCAGCGTCGCGAGCACGAGATGCCCGGTGAGCGACGCCTGCACGGCGATCTGCGCCGTCTCGAGATCGCGGATTTCGCCGATCATGATCACGTCGGGATCCTGGCGCAGGATCGAGCGCAGCGCGCGCGCGAACGTGAGCTCGATGCGCGGGTTCACCTGCGTCTGCGCGACGCCGTCGAGCGCGTACTCGATCGGATCCTCGACCGTCATCATGTTCGTCGTGTCGCGCGGCAGCCGCGACAGCGCGGCGTAGAGCGTCGTCGTCTTGCCCGAGCCGGTCGGCCCGGTGACGAGCACGATGCCGTGCGGCTCGCGGATCAGCCGATCGATCGCGTCGCAGCGTGTCGTCGCTCATGCCGAGCGTCGCGAGATCGAGCCGCGCCGATTCCTTGTCGAGCAGCCGCAGCACGACGCGCTCGCCGGCGCCGGTCGGCAGCGTCGACACGCGCACGTCGACCTGCCGGTCGCCGAGCTTCAGCGCGATGCGTCCGTCCTGCGGCAGCCGCTTCTCGGCGATGTCGAGGCTCGCCATGATCTTGAGGCGCGACACGAGCGCGCCGTGCAGCGCGCGCGGCGGCTCGATCGACGTCGCGCAGCACGCCGTCGACGCGAAAGCGCACGACCGAGCGCGCTTCGTACGGCTCGAAGTGCAGGTCGGACGCGCGCTCGCGCAACGCCTGCAGCAGCAGCGCGTTGATCATCCGGATCACCGGCGCCTGCGCGCTGCCGTCGAGCAGGTCCTCGCTCGTCGGCATGTCCTGCATCAGCCGCGAGAGATCGGCCTCGTTCGCGAGGCCTTCGCTCATCGCGAGCGCGGCGCCCGCCTGGTTGTAGGCGCGCGAGAGCTCGGCGGCGAACGTCTCGGCGTCGACGGCGCGCGTGACGAGCGGGCGGTTCAGCACGCGGCGCAACTCGGCGATGCCGTCGACCGTCGCATCGGGCCGCAGCAGCACGACGACGGCGTCGCCTTCGTTGCGCCACGCGAGCACGCCGTGCGCGCGCGAGAACGCATAGGGAATGCGCGCGCTCGGGCGGAATCGTCAGCGGTTGCCGGGTCCGGGCTCGCCAATCGGTGTCGCCTGCGGTGTCCCGGGCATCGCGCCTTGCGGCGGCAGCTCGGGCTGCGGTCGGGTCCTTCCAGAACCAGCGCGGGTCGGGCGTCGTCTTCGAGCTGCTCGCCGCGCAGGTAGTCGTAGCGCTCGGACGTGATCGTCGCGGCCGTCGCTCGTGCCGCGCACGATCGTCGGCTTCAGGAAGATCATCAGGTTCGTCTTCGTCGCGCGAGCGGTTGTCGTAGCGGAACAGCGAGCCGAACGACCGGAATGTCGCCGGCGTACGGGAGCTTCTCCGTGCCGTCCGTTGAGCTGTCCTGGATCAGGCCGCCGAGCACGACGATCTGCTGGTCGTCGACGACGACCGACGATTCGAGCGCGCGCTTCGACAGGATCGGCCCGGCGCGCGGACGTGTCCTGCGACGCGCGACACTTCCTGGTAGATGCCGAGGCGCACGGTGCCGCCCTCGGTGATCTGCGGCTTCACGCGCAGCACGAGGCCGACGTCGCGGCGCTCGATCGTCTGGAACGGCTGCACCGTCGCCGTCGTGCCGGTCGTCGCGTACTGGCCGGTGATGAACGGCACGTTCTGGCCGACGATGATGCGCGCTTCCTCGTTGTCGAGCGTCAGCAGCGTCGGCGTCGACAGGATGTTCGCCGTCGATGTCGTTCTCGAGCGCGCGCACGAGCAGCCCGAGGTTGCTGATGATGCCGAGGCCCGGGATGCTGATCGATGCCGTTGATGATGCCGAGGTTCAGGCCCTGGCCGAGCGAGCCGAGGTTGACCGAGGCGTCGATGATGTTCTGGCCGCTGCCGCGCGCGCCGAAATTCGTGCCGCCGATGCCCTGCACGTTGTTGCTTGTTCGCGCCGGTCAGCACCTGCCACTGGATGCCGAACTCGGCCGCCTTGTCGGACGTGACCTCGACGATCAGCGCCTCGACGAACACCTGCGCGCGGCGCATGTCGAGCCGCTCGATGACCGCGCGCAGGTTGTTGTAGACCGGCTCGGGCGCCATGATGATGAGCGCGTTGTTCGCGATGTCGGCCTGGATCGTCGCGCCGCCGGCGGCGAACGCCGTTGGCGCCCCGGTCGCAGCCGCTGCGACCAGCGGGCTCGTCGCGGCGGCGATGCGCCGAAGCTCGTGGTCGTCGTCGTCACGGCGTTCGGCAGCGCGGCCGGCGTGCCGGCCGGTGCGTGGCACCGGCGCACACGGCGACGCGCTTCGCTCGCCGCCGCCGTAGAGACCGCGCAACGTCTCCGCGACCTGCGCCGCTTCGGCGTTCTTCAGGTAGACGATGAACACGTTGCCGCCGGCGCGCGCCGGCGTGTCGAGCTGCTCGATCAGCTGCCGCACGCGCGCGCCGCGCGCCGGATTGTCGGAGCGGACGAGGATGCTGTTCGAGCGCGGGTCGGCGACGAGCGCCACGCGCTGCTGCGCTTCGGCCGGCGCGCCCGGCTGCCCGGCGTTCTCGGCCAGCACGCGGTTGACGAGCGTCACGACGTCGAGCGCCGACGCGTTCTTCACCGGAACGAGCATCGGCTCGCCGGTCGGCGGCTGGTCGAGCGACGCGATGATGCGGTCGATCCGCTTCAGGTTGTCGGCGTAGTCGGTGATGATGAGCGCGTTGTTCGGCGATATAGGCGGCGATCGTGTTGTTCGGCGAGATCAGCGGCCGCAGCACGGTGACGAGCTGCGCCGCCGACTCGTAGCGCAAGCGCGATCACCTGCGTGACGAGGCGATCGCCGCTCGCGCTGACGGTGCCGCGCTGCACCGGACCCGCCTGCGTCTTCGCGTCGGCTTCGGGAACGATCTTGACGACGCCGTCGCTTTCGACCGCCGCGAAGCCCTGCATGCGCAGCGCGGACAGCAGCGTCGGATAGACGAGCGCCTTCGGAACCGGGCGCGCCGAGACGATGTTCACCGTGCCCTTGACGCGCGGGTCGACGAGGAAGTTGCGGCCGGTGATCTCGCCGACAGCCTTCACCACCGCGTCGATGTCGGCGTTGACGAAATTGAGCGTGACGGTGTCGGCATCCTGTGCGAGCGCGCCGGCCGCGCCGAGCAGGAGCGCTGCAGCCAGCAGCCGACGGAACCACCGGCGCAAGCGCGAGAGTCGGGTTGCGAAATGGCCTGCGGTCGCCGGTGGCGGCGGGCGCACGAGAGATGAAACGACGGCCATCGAGGCGAGAGTGCGGGGCTCCGGGGATCCCCTGTCGTGACGTCGTCGCCGGAAAGTGAGCGCCTCGAAGCGGAATCGGCGGCGATGATAGCATGGGGTTTCGCGCGTTTGTCGCAACGCGGCGCTGAATCCGGCAGGCCGTCCCGCCGCATCCAATCCCTGGAATCGTTCGAGGGAGCGTTCATGCAGGGTCCGCGCAGTTTCGCACCGGAGCGGGGGCTTCGCGGCGACTGGTGCTCTGCGGCGCCGCATTCGCGACTGGGGCTCGTCGCGGCGCTGGCGCCCCACATGCGCAGACGGTGCGCGCGGCGGACCTGCCCCCCGTGCGGCATCGATCCGGTGCAGGCGGATACCGGCACCGCCGGAGCGCAAGGCGACCGCGACGCCGATGCGGGCGACAGCCACGCGATCGTCATCGAGAAGGGCGACAAGCGCATCCGGATCGACGGCCTCGGGCGCGACCGGGAGTACGACTCGTTCCAGCAATTCGTGCAGGACGCGCCGTGGCTTGCCGGGCTCGTATTCCTTTTCGTGCTGCTCGTGTTCCTGATCCCGCTGCTGATCATCGTGCTGCTGATCTGGTACAAGATCCGCAAGAACCGGATGGCGAACGAAACGATGCTGAAGCTCGCCGAGCGCGGCGTCGTGCCGCCGGCGGCGGCGATGGACGCCGTCGCGTCGGGCACCGCGGCCTCCGTCGCTGCCGCAGCGTCGCGCGCCGCCGACCAGTCCCGCCTACGAGCATGCGCGATACCTGCACCGGCGCACCGTATGGTCGGATTTGCGCAAGGGCATCATCCTCGGCGCAGTCGGTCTCGGCCTCACGTTCTATTCGATGCTCGACGACGGCACGCCGAACAGCATCGGTCTCATCCTGCTGTTCGTCGGACTCGGCTATTGCCTGCTGTGGTTCTTCGAGGACCGCACGAGCGCGCCGCCTCGCGACACGCCCGGCTCACGGCCGCCGGGGAGCGTGTGATGCCGGGCGACCGGACAATGCAACGCTCTATCGGTCGCCATGCATGAAGCGATCGGCGATCCCGCATGCCGGCGCAGCCGCGCCGCCATTCACGTTCGCATGACCGATGGCTGCGCAGGCAGCTCCTCCCGGCGTTTCCGACGCGCAACTCATTGCGCGCTGCATCGTCGGCGACGACCGGCACGCGTTCGCGGAACTCGTGAAGCGGCATCAGTCGTCGGTGCGCGCCTGCCTGCGCAAGCTCACGGCGGGCAACCATGCGCTCGCGGACGATCTGTCGCAGGAGACGTTCGTCCTCGCGTGGCGCAATCTGAAATCGTTCCGGCAGGAGGCACGCTTCTCGACCTGGCTCTACCGGATCGCGACCAATTGCTGGCTCGCGCAGGCGCGCAAACGCCATGAGGAATTGCTCGGCGATCGCGATGCGGAAGTCGCCGATGCCGATGCCGACGATGCGGCGCTGTCGGGCGGCGCCAGCGCGGACCATGCGGCGGGGACGACGATGAAGATCGATCTCGAGCGCGCGCTCGCGCGGCTGCCCGACGCCGAACGGGCGGCAATCGTGCAGTGCTACCATAACGACCTGTCGCACGAGGAAGCCGCGTACGTGCTGGGCTGTCCCGTCGGCACCGTGAAAACGCACGTGCTGCGCGGCAAGCAGAAGCTGAAGATCGCGCTCGCCGCGTGGGCGCCTTCGCAATCGACGCAAGCCTCATGAGCACCGGCGCGCATCCGCCATCGCGGTCCGATACGCCGCCTGATTGGCTCGATCAGCTGCTCGCGCGCGAAGCCGCCGATCATGCCGGCGATTACATTGCCGACCGCGGATTCACCGCGCGCGTCATGCAGACGTTACCTGCGGCCGACGCATTGCCCGCGTGGCGCCGACCGGTGATCGTCGCGCTCTGGCTGGTCGCGGCAGCGCTTGCTCGCGATAACGCTCCCCGGAACGGCGCACGACGTCGCGCGAGAGGCGTTCAAGCTGTTCGCCGCCCGGCCATTCTCGCTGTCGACGCTGGCACTCGCGCTCGCGGCGATCGGCATCGCGACGTGGACCGGCGCCGCCGTCGCGCTCCGGCGCGATTAGGATCAATTCGGTGTCGGAGGTGTAATTATTGGCCGTGGTGCAACACGGCCAATAATTACATCTCCGACACCGAATTGCTTACTCGTCCTTCAGCGTGAAGTTGATCTCGACCGACGCCTGATACTTCGAGCCTTCGGCGACGCACTTCCAGTCGACCAGCGTATCGCGCACGGCGCGATCGAAGACGCGCGGCGGGTCGGACGACACGATTCTCACGTCCGTGACATTGCCTTTCTCGTCGATCGTCAGCACCGCGTTGACGCGACCCTTCTCGATGTGCGCGCGGATCGCCTCGCGCGGAAACGTCGGCGAATCCCGCTTCGAGCACGACGCGCCCTGCCGGACGGCGGGCTTGGGTGCGGGCGGCGCGACGACCACCGGCGCGCGGCGGCGCGATCACGACGGGCTACGGGCGGCGGCGCCGGCGCGACGTTCGCGATCACCGGCGGAGCGGCCGGGGTGGCACCGGAATCTCGGGCGGCGGCACGAACGGCTGCTCGATCACCGGCTTCGGCGGCTCGACTCGCTTCGGCGGCGGCGGAGGCGGCGGCGGCGGGGGCGGCGGCGCCTTGATCTCCTCGATGATCGTCGCCGTCAACGGCTTCTTGGCGATCTCGACGACCTTCTGTCCGAGCCCGGTCAGGAGCGCCCAGATGATGAACACGTGAAACAGGACCACGAAAGTGATCCCGAGCATGTGCCGCGTCGGGTCGCGTTGCTGGCGCGCGAAATCCATTTGAGTGACGACTCCTGTACGTCCGGCGCTACTCGATGAACTGTTCGCTGCCGACGATGCCGATCTTGGTCAGTCCGAGGCGCTGCGCCGATGCCATCACGGCGGCGACGACCGCATATTTCGCGAGCTTGTTCGGCCGAAGATGCACTTCCGGCTGCACCGGCTGATGCGCGGCCGCGCTGATCTTCGACTCGAGCGTCGCCTTGTCCGGCACGACATCGCCGTCCCAGTACACGCGGCTCTGATCGTCGATGTCGAGCTTGACCACTTCCGGCAGAACGAGCGGCGGCGGCGGATTGCCGATCGGCAGGTTGAGGTTCACCGAGTGAAGCTGGATCGGGATCGTGATGATCAGCATGACCAGCAGCACGAGCATCACGTCGATCAGCGGCGTCGTGTTGATGTCGATCATCACGTCCGGATCGTTCGCCCTGCCGCGGGTGCCTACGCTCATTGCCATCGCTCAAGTCCTCGAGGTGCTGCCCGTTACGCGCATCAGCTTGCGGTGGCGCGTATCGGGGGTTCGGTGATGAAGGCGATCTTCGAGATGCCCGCGAGCTGGCACGCATACACGACGCGCCCGACACCGTCGTAGTTGCCGCGTCCATCGCCGCGGATCTGCACTTCCGGCTGCGGCGACAGCACCGAAACCTTCTTCAGCCGCTCGACGAGCGCATTCGTCGTCGGCATCCGCAGCTCGTTCCAGTAGATGTGGTCCTGCTCATCGACCGAGATCACGATGTTCTCCGGCTTCGTCTCGCGGATCTCGTTGCGCTCCTTCGGCAATTGCACCGGAATCGAGCTGCGCACGACGGGCACCGTGATCAGGAAGATGATCAGCAGCACCATCATCACGTCGACGAGCGGCGTGGTGTTGATGGTTGCGATCGGCTCGTCTTCGTCGCCGCCGCCGGTACCGACGTTCATCGACACGGTGGTTACGCCTTCGCGGCTTGCGGCGCGCTCAGCAGCACCGCGTGCAGGTCGGCGCCGAATCCGCGCACGCGGTCGAGCGCCACCTTGTTGCGCCGGATGAGCCAGTTGTAGCCGAGCACCGCCGGCACCGCGACGGCGAGGCCGATGGCGGTCATGATCAGCGCCTCACCGACCGGTCCTGCAACCTTGTCGATCGATGCCTGGCCCGCGATGCCGATTGCCGTCAGCGCGTGATAGACGCCCCAGACGGTGCCGAACAGTCCGACGAACGGCGCCGTCGATCCCACGGTAGCAAGGAAGGCGAGGCCATCCTGCGTGCGGCTCTGCACGTTGTCGATCGCGCGCTGGATCGACATGCTGATCCAGTCGTTCATGTTGACGTTGCCGAGCAGTCCTTCGTGCTTCGACGTCGCCTCGAGGCCCGATTCGGCGATGAAGCGGTACGGACTCCCCTCCTTCAATCCGACGGCGCCCTTCTGGACCGACGGCGCCGTCCAGAACGTCTTGTCGGCCGCGCGCGCCTGCCGTCCCATCTTCGCCTGCTCGTACACCTTGGTGATGATGACGTACCAGCTTCCCATCGACATGATGACGAGGATGCCGAGCGTGATCCGCGCAACGAGATCGCCGCCCTTCCACAGCGCTTCGAGACCGTACGGGTTCTCGATGATTTCGGTCGTCGCCTTTCCGCTGGCGCCGGGTGCCGGCGCCACGGCGGGCGGTGTCGGCGCGGGCGCCGCGGCAGCGGGCGCGCCGGCGTTGTCCGCAGGAGGCGCATTGGGGGCCGGCGTTGCCGGTTGTGACTGGGGTTGCGCCTGCGCGGCCAGCGGGGTGACCGCGATCGGCAACGCAAGCATCAGGGCCGCGGCGAGGCTCGCCAGACGGTTCATCTTCAACATGTTGTCTCCATGCGAACGTTGGTCAACGGTTTCCGGAACAATCCGGACGACGCGAATCGCGAGGTGTGCGCGTCCGAGCGAGCCGAACTCCGGCCGATGCGGCGCCGGCGTTCCCCTGCGCGGTTGGCTGATGCATCGAGCGCCGGCGCCGCGCGTCCGCAGACGGTGCGGCGTAATCCGGCGGGCGGGCACCCGAAAACACCTTGGCCCCGCCGGAACGGGGCCAAGCAGCGTCGGAAAAACGCGAGATTCTACACAATATCACGGGTAAGTCCATCGACGCCCGTCGCGGCCCGGCGAAGAAACACGCTGGCCGCACGACCGGCGACGCGCGTTTCGTCGCGCGCTGCGCACGCTTTGTCCCGGATTAGCGGGGCCTGTCGCAAGCACCTTGTTGCGCGCGATAGCGCTGCCTACGATGCGCTCCATGCCGAGCGATACGTGAAACGTCTTCCGGTGGATGCGATGAATCCGGACCGCGCCACGCACGCATCGAACCGCTGTGTTGCACGATCGATAATCAGGAGCCGAAAAATGAACCGTTACGATCCCCGCACTCCCCGTACGCTGATCGGATTCGCCGCCGTTGCGATGGCCGCCGCCACGCTCGCGATCGCGGTGCTCGCCCCGGCGGGGATGGACTACGTCACGAAGGACATCGACGTGCTGACGCAGGTGGAAGACACGACGTGCACGGCCGACGGCACCATCACGTCGATGAATGTCGTCGCCGTCCGGAGCGCGCACGCCGTGCCGGTCGTGCAGTCGCGTGCGTCGCAAGCGCACTATCGGATCAGCGGTACCGTCGACGCGACGTCGTAGTCACGTATCGCCTGCAGCTTGTCCTCGAGCTGCAGGTAGCGCGCCGCCTTGATCGGCGGCAATGCGCGCATCAGGCGGTTGCGCAGCGTGTGGCGGCTCCTCGTTTCCGCTTCGTCGACGGCCATCAGTTCCGTGATGACATTCCTGGCCGCGAGATTGGTCATCGACCTGTCGCGTGACAGCAGGCCCTCGAGCGCAACGACGCGCCGGCGACTGGTCAGATCGAGATTGCGCTGATACGTGTCGTAAATCGGCCAGAAGCGTTTCGCCTCGGCGCTGGTGAGGTCGAGCGTCGACGCCACCAGCGCGTGCTTGTCCGACTTCGCTGCGGCGCGCAGCGCCTGCATGTCGGTGGCGTCCGCCGTCCTGTCCTGCGCGAACGCGATGGGCGCCGCCATCGCCGCGACCGCGAAAAAGGCGGCCAGTGCAAGTCGTTTCATCCCGTACCCCCGACGATTCGAGAGCGGTCTTTTAACACAATTGCGCCCAGAAAACGTACATCCCCGCGAAAGTGTCCGGATATTCCGCCTCGAACGCGTTCCAGCGGTCGAGATCGGTCATCGACCTGTCCTCCGGAAAACGCTCGGCGTAGCTTCTGGCGACATGCGGCGCAAGCAGAAATCCGATCAGGCGCAATCCAAGCGCTGCGAGCAGCGCCTTGATTTGGGGCAGGACAAAGCGATGCTCCTGCACGTGAAACAACAGGTCGCGGCACTCGCCCGTCACGTAAAAATCCCTGATCGACGCCAGTTCCCCGAATGGCGCGCCGTCCCCCGCGGACATCATCAGGTCCTGCCGGCATCGGCGAATATCGGCGGCGGTCGGCCTGTAGCCCCGCTCGGCAATGAACGCCCGCGCGGCCACGACGCATCGGCGGGCACGTTCGCTGTAAAGACCGAGAAGCAGGAAGCCGCCGGGCCGAAGCAGCGACAGCAGTTCCCGCAATCCCGCCATCGGGTCCGCCAGATGGTGCAATACGCCCACCGAGGTGATGACGGCGAACGTTCGCGCCGATCGATCCCAGCTTCATGATGTCGGCCTGCGCATGCTCGACATTCTCGACGCGCAACTCGGTGGCCTTCCTTTCGGGCATAGCAGAGACTCGCGAGGCTCAAGTCCACCGCGAGCACGCGCGCCGTTGGAAAATCCTGCGCCGTTTCAATCGATTCCCGGCCGGTGCCGCATCCTGCAACCAGGATGTCGACCCCACCGCTCTCGTCGATGGGATGAAAGGGCGCGAACGGAAAAAGCCGGGCGAGATGGGCATTGATGCCGCGCGCCGGCCCGGGAGGCGGCAATCGGATCCACCGCGGATACGGATGCTCCTCGTACTGCTGGCGGACCGAATGGGACACGTCATCGTCGATCGGAGTCAGACGCGGCAGGTGATCGCGATACCTTTGCTCCTCCAACGGTTCGGCGATCTGCTGCTTCAGCAACGCTGCGATGGATTCAGGCCAGGACCCGGCAGAAAGCGCCTCGGCGCCGGGCACGGACAGCAGCGGAAAATAGGCGGCAACGGCTGCAATCCATGACGCGCGAACGGCGTTCCCACGCGCGAGTTCGGCGGCCAATCGCTCCTTCAGCAACGTTGCCCGGTCGAGTTCGGTCTCGGTGCAGGAAAAGACGAAGTCGTTGATGAAGCACTGTCGCGCCAGTGCGCAGCAGAAGGTCAGCACGCCGCCCTCGACGTCGCCGCCGGCCCCGTCCGTGGCCGCATCGAGCACGGCGTGTCTCACCATCGTCAGCAGCCGCTCCAGCGCGAGATCGCACACCTGGGCGTTTTCTAGCAGCGCCCGAAGCAACGCGTCGTCGGACAAAACGGCGATGCCCGCCGGCCCGAACAATTCCCGCCGGCTCAACCTTGTCGGCCAGGCACTCGCCGCGCGATCGATGCATGCCCTGATGGCGCCGTCCCGTGCGATGAGCCGTATGCAGGCTGCCGCGACATCGGCGGGCCTCGCCCACGGCTCGGACACCGCGCGGATCACCATGCGCCGTACAGCCAGCATCGACCTGCGTAAATTCGGCGATTTGCAGGCAGCGGACAAAGTTCGACTTGAATTCGGGCGTCTCCTTCAGTTCCAGCGCACGCTGGTAGCTGACCAGCGCGGCATCGTAGCGCCCGCTTGCGTTTTGCGCATTGCCGAGATTGTTGTGCGCTTCCGCGTAATCGGGCCGCAATGAAATCGCGCGCCGGTAGCAATCGATCGCCGCATCCCGCTCGCCGAGGTCCCGCTCCGCGTTCCCCAGGTTGTAGTGCGACGTCGCGTCGTTCGGCTTCAACGACAGCGCGTTGCGATAGCTCGCCACCGCCTCGGCGAGCTTGCCCTGCTCGTGGAATACGGTTCCGAGGTTGTTATGCGCTTCCGCAAAATCGGGCTTGAGCGACAGCGCCATGCGATAGCTTTCAGCCGCCTCGTCCAATCGGCCCAGCGTCTTGAGCGCGTTTCCGAGATTGTTGTGCGCCTCGGCATAGTCGGCCTTCAATGCGAGTCGCCGTGCGATGGCAGACGACCGCTTCCTCGGCTTTGCCAAGCGCCTGGAGCACCATGCCGCGGTGATCGTGATAGACCGGATGCGATGAATGGATCGCGATGGCCCTGTCGATGAGCGCCAGGGCCGCGTCGCTTTGTCCCGCCTGATGGGCGAGCACGCCGAGCCAGTGCAGCGCGTCCGCGTGTTCGGGCGCCATTCGCAGGATTTGCCGGTAAAGGGCTTCTGCCTCGCGCAATCGCCCTGCGCGATGGTGATCCAGCGCCATCTGCAGTTGCACCGCGATTGCGGCTTCGGCATTCCCGTTGTTCATGCGCGAGAGCGTAACGTCCAGAGGACGCCCGAACAAGGTCGCGAAAAAGAAGGAGCCCGAAGGCCCCTTCAAGGACGAACGAGTGCAGCGACTTATTTGAACTTGTAGTTGACGCTCCCGTAGACGAACCGGGCACGCGGATCGTAGTACGACGGATCGAAGCCGGACTGGAACGTGAACCCCTGATTCGTCAGCGGCGGATTGCGGTCGAACAGGTTCTTCACGCCGAGCGTCAGCTTGAGGTTCTTGAAGCCCGAGTACGAGCCCTGCATGTCCCACAGCGAGAGCGAGCCGACCGTGCGCAGATTGCCGTCGTTGTCGGTATTTTCGTCGGTATACGACGTCTGATACGTCTGCGCCAGCGTTACCGACCACGGGCCCTGATCCCACGTTCCCGACACGTAATGCTTCCAGCGCGGAATGACGCCCGTATTGGTCACGATGACCGAATTGAACAGCGTGCCGACGTTGCCCTGCCACGTGCCGTCGGGATTCTTGTTGTCGTAGCGCAGGTAGTAGGTACCGTTCAGGTTGAACGACAACCGGCCCCAGCTCTGGATCGGGGTGCGGTAGGCGGCCTCGAGGTCGAGCCCCTGCAGACGAACCGCCGTCAGGTTCGTGTACGTCTGCGAGATCGCGGAGATCGGCCCCGCCAGGTTCGGGAAATCAGGCGACGGCGGTCCGCGCGTCACGAGGAATCCGAACTGGTCGAGATTGCCGAGAATCGTCGCCTGTGCGATGCCGTTCTGGATCTCGTCCTTCATGTTGATCTTGAAGTAGTCGATGCTGAACGATGCGCCGGTGAACGGCTCGACGACAACGCCAATCGTCGCCTGTTCGGATTCTTCGGGCTTGAGGCTCGGGTTGCCGCCGAAGATGACCGGGAACTGCGCATTGCAGTCGATGCCCTGGTTATGCGTGACCGGGCAGCGGATCGGATCGGTAAGGCCCACCTGCGACACGCCAAAGGTTTGCGCCGAGAAAAGCTGGAACAGCGCCGGCGCGAGGAAGCCCGTCCCGTACGAACCCCGCACCAGCACCGACCTCGTCGGCTGCCAGCGCAGCGTGAACTTCGGATTGGTCGTGCCGCCGAAATCGCTGTAGTGGTCGTAGCGAACCTGCGCATCGGCCTCGAGCGTCTTGACGATGGGGATGTTGACCTCGCCAAACACGTCCCAGCGGGTGCGCGATCCGGTAACCGGCTTGTTCTGTCCGCCGTAGCCGGTGATAAAGCCGCCCTGGATGGCCTCGGCCGGATTCTGGTCGAGCTTTTCCTTGCCCGCATCGGCGCCGAACGCGACGCTCAACGCCCCGCCGGCAGCTTCCAGACGTCGCCCGACGTCTTGGCGCCCGCACCGTAGCTCGTCGACTTGCCGTTGAGCGTGTTGCCGTTGAAGTTGGCGGTCTGCAACAGCGAGACGACCTCGGGTGTGTTGGTGCCGAACAGGTTGACGTTGCCGCTGTTGAGGATGGGCAGCAGGATCCGGTAATCCTCGTAGCCGCTCGTCGTGTCCTCGGTCGTCTTGCCTTCGCGCGTAGAAGCCCGACACGTCGACATCCCAGTCGTGAAATGTTCCCTTGAGCCCGACGACCGCCTGGCCGTTTTCGCTGGTGTCCCTGATGCCGCGCAGACCGTTCTCGTACGACCGGTAGCGCACATCGATCGGTTGTCCGTCGATGCCGGCCTCGCCGCGGCAAGCGCGTGCGGATAGAACGGGCTCGACGGCTGGATCAACACGGTCGCAGGGGCGTTATCGGGACCGAACCCGAAGCCGTCCGAAATCGGACTCGGCTGGATCACGTTGTCCACCTCGTCGTGCGCATAGAGGCCCGTCACGTACGCCTGCCAGTCGCTGTTGATCTGGAAGCGACCCTGGCCGAATGCGTTCCACGTCTTCTGGTGGCCGATCATCTCGACGCCGTTGGCCGCCGCAGGATCGAAACGGCAGGAGTTGAAATCCGGGAAGAACACGGAAGGCGAACATTCGTTGGGCGCGGCGAGGTGGCCGTTGTGAATGACGCCGATGCCAATGGCGTTACCGGGGAACGTGTTGCTCGACGTGGTGTTGTAGCCCGATGCTCGGGATGTACGACGTGTTCGAGAAATTGCGCTTGTTCTGGTCCAGCGGCTTCTGTTCCTGATAGGAGACCGACCCGAAGACGTTGTAGCGGTCCTTGGCGAGGTCGCCGAAGCCGAACGATCCGCTGCCCGACCATTGATCACCGCCGCCGCCGCGCGTGGGCGTGCCGTACTGGCCCGTCACTTCCGCGCCGGTGTAGTCGCTGCGGGTGATGAAGTTGATCACGCCGCCGATCGCATCCGAGCCGTAGATCGCCGACGCGCCGTCCTTGAGGATTTCGACACGCTCGATCGCCGCAAACGGGATGGCGGAGAGGTTGACGCCGCCTTCGACGCCCTGAATGGCACCGGCGAACTGGTCGAGGCGGTGACCGTTGATCAGCACCAGCGTCCGCGCCGGGCCGAGGCCGCGCAGCGACGCGCCTTGCTGCGAGAGCGTCGTCGCGCCGATCGATTGCGTGTTGACCACCTGGCCCGCGCTGGTATTGGCGGAGATCGTCTGCAGCAATTCCTGGACGTTGGTGGCGCCGGACTTGTCGATTTCGCTGCGCGTGATCACCTGCACCGGCAGCGCGCCTTCGCCCTCGACCCGCTTGATGTTGGAGCCGGTCACCTCGACCTTGATCTCCGGATTGAACTCGGGTCTCGTGTTGGTCGGCACGTCCGGACTCTTACGCCTGCGCGTATGCGCCGGACACCGCCAACGCGGCACCCGCGCCCACGATATAGGCGAGCGCCGCCGAGACCTTCTTGCGTTGGAAACTCATGTGGAAACCCCCAAGGATTAGTGGTACTAAAAGGGACGAAATTTCGCCTTTCGGCACGCAGTACCCACGTTACAACACGGTTGTTTGACGCAGCAACCAAAGTCCGGGAATCCTTGCCGCTGTGCCGGGGTTTTGTTGCAATTTCGCCAATCATGCCCATCCGCCACGCCACCGCATCCGATCTGCCGGAAATCGTCTCGATCTACAACGCGTCGATCCCCGGGCGGATGGCCACCGCCGATCTCGCGCCGGTGTCGGTCGCGGAGCGCAAACAGTGGTTTGCCGACTTCGATGCCACTCGCCGGCCGCTCTGGGTCTTTTGCGCGGACGATGATCCGACGCCGCGCGGATGGCTGTCGCTACGCTCGTTTTACGGGCGGGCCGCCTATGAGGAAACGGTGGAAGTGGGCGTTTACACCGCGCCCGACGCGCAGCGCCGCGGCTACGGCCGTGCATTGCTGAACCATGCGCTTCGCGAGGCGCCCGCCCTGCGCATCCGCACGCTGCTCGCCTTCACGTTCGGGCACAACTTGCCGAGCCTCGGGCTGTTCAGAAGCGCCGGTTTCGGTGATTGGGCGACCCTGCCGGGCGTCGCCCGGCTCGACGGCATCCGCCGCGATCTCGTCATTCTTGGCCGGCCGTTGTGATGCCGCAACACGCGCCGTGACGGCGGCGAACGAGCGTTCGTTCCGCATCGCGCCTGCGGCACGCGACGACGTCGGCGATCTCCACGCGCTCGTCCGCCGCCTCGCCGAGTACGAGCGGCTCGGCGCGATTTGCGTGTCGACCGAGGCCGATCTCGCCGACGCATTGTTCGGCCCGCGGCCGGTCGCCGAGGCGCTGATTGTGCGTCTTGACGCGAATCCTCAGCTTTGCATCGGTTTCGCCTTGTTTTTTCATACTTACTCCACGTTCCTGGGCCGGCGAAGCCTGTGGCTGGAGGACCTTTTCGTAATCCCCGAGCACCGTGGGCGCGGTGTGGGGCGCGCGCTGCTGGCGGCCCTGGCGGCGGTCGCGCGGGCGCGTAGCTGCGGTCGATTCGAATGGGCCGTGCTCGACTGGAACGAGTCCGCCATCCGGTTCTACGAGTCGCTCGGCGCGACGGTGCTGCCGGACTGGCGGATCGCCCGGGTCACCGGCGAAGGCCTTGCGCGACTGGCAGATAAGACGCCCTCGCCCGAAGCGTTTCCGTCCACACGGGAAAGGGTAAGGCGTAACCGCGAGTGACGCAGCTTGACGGGATCGGCGATAATCGCGCCCTTTCACTTCCCGGACGCGTCGGTCCTCGCTCCGCTACCCGTGGTGTCTTTTCCAATGGATGAACTCCGCCTGCCCGCGCTCGATCTCGACGCCGACTTCTGGTCGCTGCGCTTCGTCGACGAAACCTGTCAATCGTTTGCCGTACGCAAGAACGTCCCGCAGCCGTTGTCGGTGCAGACCGACCGGGGCGTGATGGCGTCCGTGTATGCCGGCGGCGGGTACGGGTACGCGGCGACGGGCGACACGTCGCGAGCGGGGCTTGCGGCAAGTGCTCGAACGCGCCGCCGCATGGGCGCGCGCCACCGCGCGCTACGCGCTCGACGACTCGCGCACCCTTCCCCGTCCGGCGCCGCGCGGCGATTACGCGTCGCCGTCGCTGCTGTCGGCGCTGCCGACGCGCCGCGAATGGTACGAACTGCTGCAGCATGAATCCGAGGCGGCGGGCTGCGATCCGCGCATCGTCGATTGGGAAGCGCTCGTCGACGTCCGGCATGCGACGCACCGGCTGGTCACCAGCGAAGGCGGCGACGTGCTGCAGCGCTACCGGTTCCTCTTTCCGTCGATCAGCGTCACCGCGCACGCCGACGACGTGACGCAGCAACGGTCGTTGAACGGTTATCGCGGCATCTGCCAGCAAGGCGGCACCGAGATCCTGACGCGGTTCGGCTTCACGGGCGCCGGCGCGCGGATTGCGCAAGAGGCGCTCGAACTGCTGGCCGCGCCCAATTGTCCGTCGGGCCGGATGGACGTCCTGTTGGCGCCCGACCAGATGGTGCTGCAGATCCACGAATCGATCGGGCATCCGCTCGAGCTCGACCGCATCCTCGGCGACGAGCGCAATTTCGCGGGCACGAGCTTCGTCACGCCCGACATGTTCGGGAACTACCGGTACGGCTCCGAGCATCTCGACATCACGTTCGATCCGACGCGGCCGGAGGAGCTTGCGAGCTACGCGTACGACGACGACGGCACGCCCGCGGATCGGACATACCTCATTCGCGACGGCATTCTCGAGCGGCCGCTCGGCGGCGCGATATCGCAGGCGCGCGCCGGCCTCCCTGGCGTCGCGAATGCGCGCGCCGACAACTGGAACCGGCCGCCGATCGACCGGATGGCCAATCTGAATCTGGAACCGGGTGACGCGACGTTCGATGAGCTCGTCGCGGGCATCGAGCGCGGCGTGCTGCTGGAAACGAACTCGTCGTGGTCGATCGACGACTCGCGCAACAAGTTCCAGTTCGGCTGCGAGCGCGGACGCCTGATCGAAGACGGCAAGATCGGGGCCGTCGTCAAGAATCCGAACTACCGCGGCATCAGCGCGATGTTCTGGCGCAGCCTCGCGCGCGTCGGCAACGCCGATACGCTGCAGGTGCTCGGCACGCCGTTCTGCGGCAAGGGCGAGCCCGGCGCAGACGATTCGCGTCGGCCACGCATCGCCGGCGTGCGTGTTCACCGATGTCGACGTGTTCGGCGGTGAGGCGTGAGCAGCATGGAAAGCTATTTCAACGAGCTCGCCGGCGGCAGCCGATCATGCACTCTCGCCGGGCGAGCGCTACACGATGACCTTCTCCGCCGAAGAGACCGACTTCGTGCGGATGAATCGCGGCAAGGTGCGCCAGCCCGGCCATGTCGAGCAGCGCTATATCGAAATCGACCTCATTCGCGGCGCGCGGCACGCGTCGCATCTGCTCTCGCTCGCCGGCGAGCTCGCGACCGACTCGAAGGCCGTCGAGGCAGCGTTTGCCGGACTGCGCGAAGCGCTGCCGGAGCTCGCCGACGATCCGCATCTGCTGCTGCCGACCACGGTCGCATCGACGCGTCACGAGCGGCAGGAATCGCTGCCGCCATCCGAGGCGATCGTCGACACGATGCTGCGGATGGCGAGCGGACACGATCTCGTCGGCATCCTCGCCGCGGGGCCGGTTTATCGCGGCTTCGCAAACTCGGATGGCCAGCGCAACTGGCACGCGACGACGACATTCAACCTGCAATGGAGCCTTTATTACCGCGCGGACAAGGCCGTCAAGTGCGCGTACACCGGCTTTTCATGGCGCGATGCCGAGCTGCAGGCCCGGATGAGCGACGCGATCGTGCAACTCGCGCTCATCAGCCGGCCGCCGAAGTCGCTTCTGCCCGGCAAATACCGCGCGTATCTTCCGCCATCGGCGCTGCGCGAAGTGGCCGACATGCTCGCGTGGGGCGGTTTTTCGGCGCGCGCGCTCGCCACACAGCAGAGCCCGCTTGCGAAGATGCGCGCGAACACGCGCCTCGATCCGCGCATCGCGATCAGCGAGGACATCGCAACGGGTGTCGCCCCCGCCTTCCAGGCCGAGGGCTTTCCGCGGCCGGACAACGTGCCGCTGATCGCCGATGGCGCACTCGTCGGTTCGCTCGTGTCGCCGCGAACCGCACGCGAATTCGATCTGCGGGCGAATGGCGCGAACGCTGGGGAATCGCCGGAAGCGCTCGCGATGGCCGGCGGCGAGCTCGCCGCGCGCGACGCATTGGCGGCGCTCGACACCGGACTTGCCGTCGGCAATCTCTGGTATCTCAACTACTCGGATCGTCCCGCATGCCGGATGACCGGCATGACGCGCTTCGCGACGTTCTGGGTCGAGAACGGAAAAATCATCGCGCCCGTGAACGTGCTGCGCTTCGACGACACGCTCTACCGGATGCTCGGCGACAACCTCGAAGCGCTCACGGCCGAGCGCGAACTGCTGCTCGAGTCGAACACGTACGGGTCGCGGACGCTCGCGAGCGCGACGCTGCCCGGCGCGCTTCTGTCGGAGCTCAACTTCACGCTGTAGCGGCAACCTCGGCCGCACAAGCTATCGACCCCAGCGCAGCGCGAGCGGCGCTGCTTCGAATGCGAGCGCGAGCAACCCGCGCCGCGTCGCCGGATGCAGCGGCGCCAGCGGATGCCGCACGGCGTCGCTCGCGATGACGCCGCCTTCCATCATCACCGTCTTCGTCGCGCGCAATCCGCACTGACGGTTCTCGTAGTTGATGAGCGGCAGAATCCGCGCGTACGCGGCGGCCGCCTCGGTCGTTTGCCCCGCGCGAAAGTGCTCGAGCACCGGACGGATGAGATCGGGCAACAGCGCGCTCGGCATCGTGCCGGTAGCGCCTGCTTCGAGGTCCGCCATCAGCGTGATCGATTCCTCGCCGTCGAACGGTCCGGCGATCGCGTCGCCGCCCGCCTCGATCAGGCTGCGCAGCTTTGCTGCCGCGCCAGGGACTTCGATCTTGAAATAACTGACCGAGGGCACTTCGCGGCACAGGCGCACGAGCAACGGAACCGGCAGGTTCACGCCCGAGAGCGGCGCATCCTGCACCATGATCGGCAGATCCACCGCCTCGGCGATGCGCGCGTAGTGCTCGATGACGCCGGCGTCGTCGGCGCGCAGCGCGGTGCCGTGATACGGCGGCATCAGCATCAGCATCGACGCACCGGCGGATGCGGCGGCGCGCGCGCGCTCGATCGCGATGCGCGTGCTGAAATGGCTGCACGTGACGATGACCGGAACGCGCCCGGCGACATGCGAAAGGCAGAGCTCGAGAAGGACGTCGCGCTCGGCGTCCGACAGCAGGAACTGCTCGGAGTAGTTGGCGAGGATGCAGATGCCGTCGACGCCCTGGTCGATCATGCAGTCGAGAACGCGCCGCTGCCCCGCGAGATCGAGATCGCCGCTTCGGTGAACGGCGTCGGCGCGATCGGAAAGACGCCGGTCCAGCGCGGCGTGGGTGCATCGTGGCCCTCGCGGCGTGCTGCTGCGGTTGACGCTCGGTCATCGCGAGTGATCTTTGCGCGGACCTATGGCTTGAGCGCCACGATCTTGCCGTCTTTCATGACGTAAATCGGCGTGCCGTACATGCGGGCGATTTCGCGCGCGCGACGCGCCGATCGCCGCAGCGCGCGGAGCGCTGCGACGTGTCTGTTCATCGTGTTTGGGACTTGGAGTGTGCGCTTTTGTGCTCATGGGCCGCGCTCGACAAGAAGTGGATCCGGACCCGAATTATCGTACACCGACCAGCGGTCCGCCAACGAACGATAGATGCGTTCGAAGTTGGCGGAGCTTCGATGGAAGCGCCGCAGCACGTCCTCGCGTGGAACATCATGTCCGCCCTGTTTCACCCTGGCTGCGATTCTCCTGAGCGCGAGTTGCGGAGAATCGATTTTCAGGTACATGATTTCGATTCGATAGCCGGCGGCTTTCCACTTCTTCAAGTGGCCGGCATAGACGCGTCCGCTTAATGTCGCCTCGAACGCGAAGCTCGTTCGGGCGCGCGCCAGTCGCTCGAGTTCCGAAAGAAAGACGCGCCCGGCCGCGATCGCCGCGACCTGCGGTTTCAGTGCCGACAAGCCACTGGCGATGAGATCCGCATTTACAAACTGGACGATATCGGTCTGCCTGGGAAGGAATTCGCGCGCGAACGTCGTCTTGCCAGCGCCGTTTGGTCCGGCGATGACGATACAGCGTGGTTGCGAAGCTCTATGCGCTTTTGATGTCACTGCATCGAAGGTACCGGAGCATTGGCCGCGATCAATCGTTCGCGCTTCAGCTCCTCCCAGAAGTCGCCGGCGATAACGGCTGTTGCAATGCGCAAGATTCGCCGCCACCTCGTCGGCGTTGCGCATGCCGGTCACGACGCTCGCCACCGCCGGATGCGCGAGCGGAAACTGCAGCGCCGCCGCGGCGAGCGCGACGCCGTGCCGTGCGCACACGGCCTCGATGCGGCGCGTGCGCGCGACGATCTCCGTGCTCGGCTTCCGCGTAGAAGAACGTCGCGCCCGGCCGCGCACCGGTCGCGAGGATGCCGGAGTTGAACGGCGCCGCCATCAGCACGCGAGATGCCGCGCCGCTCGCACTCGGGCATGAAGCGTGTCGAGCGCCGTGTGATCGAGCAGCGTGTAGCGCCCGGCGAGCATGAAGCAGTCGAAGTCGCCGTCGGCGGCGAAGCGCAGCAGGATCTCCCAGTCGTTGACGCCGACGCCGATCGCCTTGATCACGCCCGCCGCGCGCAGGTCGCACAGCGCGCGATGCGCGCCGTCCATCGCTTCGCGATAGCGCTGCTCGACGCAGGTCGCCCTGCCAGCGGCGGTTGACGTCGTGGATCAGCGACGATGTCGATCGCGTTGGTGCCGAGGCGCTGCAGGCTGTGCTCGAGCGAGCGCAGCGTGCCGTCGTAGCTGTAGTCGAACGCGACCTCGAACGGCGACGTCGCCGCGCGACACGCCCGGCGCGGTGCCGCCGCCAACGGGCTGCAATCAGGCGGCCGACCTTCGTCGACAGCGACGAGCGAGCGGCGATCGACGCTGCGCAGGCACGCGCCGAGACGATGCTCGGCGAGGCCCAGACCGTAGAACGGCGCCGTGTCGAAATAGCGCAGCCCCGCGTCGAACAGCGCGGCGAACGCCGCGCAATCGATGCGTCGGTGTCGCTTGGCGCGGAGCTGCCGAACGGCGCCGTGCCGACGCCGAGTTGCGACACCGCGACGGCCGCGCGGCCGATGACGCGCGTGGCGGCGGGGTCGAAGCTCATGTGGAGCGCGAGCGCGCCGGCTCGCGAGGTTGTGCACGTGCACGTGCGACCCGCCCGGGATGTCGACGGTCGCGACGCCGATCGCCTCGCCGTACTTGCGTACCGGCGCTCCCGCGGCGATCGCATGCAGCGCGAACTTGTGGCCAAGCGGAATCGCCTCGGTAATCTGCAGATGCTCGTTCGCGCCTTGCCGCCGCACCACGACCGTCGCGCCGGCCACAAGATCACGCAGCGCGACGGCGACGTCGTCATCCGGGTGCAGCACGAGCGCGTCCCATGCGATGGCTACGGCAGCTTTCACAGGCGTGGCAGCCGCACCTTCACGCCGGCCGCTTCCTCGCGCAGCTTCAGCAGCGCGCCGACGTCGTCGTCCGCCAGCCCGTCGCTGCAGGCCTTCGTCGAGGCTCGCGAGCGCCGCGCGTCCGACCGGCGCGGCGACGCCGAGCGCTCTCGACCATCTGCGAGCGCCAGCCGGCAATCCTTGTGCGCGAGCTTCATCATGAAGCCCGGCGCGAAGTCGCCGACGAGCGGCCGCTTCGGCATCGCGATCGCGAGCTGCGTTGTTCCACGCCATCGTCGTGCGCAGCACGCTCATCATCGTGTCGAGCGTGAGGCCCGCCTTGGTGCCCGGCGACGAGCGCCTCGATCGACGCCTCGGACGACCGCCGTGGCGAGCAGGTTGTTGATGAGCTTCATCGTCTGCCCGGCGCCGAGCTCGCCGCAGTGGAAGAAGTCGGTGCCCATGCAGTCGAGCACGCGGCCGGCAGCGCGCGACGACGTCGGCGGGTCCGCCGACCATCAGCGTCAGCGTGCCGGCGACCGCGGCATCCGCGGTCTTGCCGACCGGGCTGTCGATCATCGCCGCGCCCTTCGCCGCGATCGCCGCGCCGACCTTGCGCGTCGTCGCCGGGATCGATCGTGCTCATGTCGATGTAGACCGCGCCCGCGCGGATGCCCGCGACGATGCCGTCGGCGCCGAGCGCGACGCGCTCGACGTCGGGCGCGTCGGGCAGCATCGTGATCACGATCTCGCTCGCGGCCGCGACTTCGCGCGGCGTGGCGGCCGCGCGTCGCGCCGGCCGCGACCAGCGACCGCGACCGCGGCCGGCTGCACGTCGGACACGATGAGCGCGATGACCCTTGTCGAGGAGGTTGCGCGCCATCGGCGCGCCCATCGTGCCCAGTCCGATGAAGCCGACGATCATGGTGCCTCTCGCGTTGCGTTGAAGGCGCGATCGCGCGATCACGTGCGCTCGCTCCAGCTGCTGCATGTCCCACGCCGGCGCGCCGCGCAGGTCCTTCGCGTCCTTGGCGCTGGAACGCCGCGGCGTCGGGCTTGCGGCCGGTCTTGTCGTACGCGGCCTTGCACCGAGCGGCGCGGCCAGCGCGAACGCGTCGTGCACCTGCGACCACGCCAGCGGCTTGGGGATCAGCTTGCCGTCGACCATGTACTTCGACGTCTCGAGCAGCGCGACGCGCATCGCCTTCGGTCGGCCAGCACCAGCCGCGCTGCGAACAGCACGTCGTCCTTGACGACCTTCGCGCCGAGCTCCGGCGGCAGCTCCCAGTACTTCTTCGCGAGCTCCGACACCTGGCCCGGGTCCATCGTCGACAGCTTCGCCACCGCGTCCTGCTGCGCCTGCACGAACGCGGTCACGACGCGCCGGATCGCTCTTCGACGATGCTTCGCGGCTGCCGATCCAGAACGAGCGATGCAGGTAATAGCCGTCGGGATAGAACGGCGACTTCTTCACCGACTCGAGCAGGATGCCCGCGCCTTCGCCCGCCGGTCCCTTGTAGTGGCTCTCGGTGTAGCCGAACGAATTCATGATGCCGACGGTGCCGATCTCGGCGTTGCGCCTTGAGGAACGCCGGGATAGATCAGCACCGCGGCGTCCATGCCGGTCGGAATCGTCGCGGCCTGCGCCTGCGTCGGCGTGTTGACGACGGTGATGTTGAGCGCCTTCGGGTCGGGGTTGCCGAGCTCGTAGCGCAGCATCTGCGACAGCACGTTGTACGGATCGCCGCCGAGCAGCGCGCCGACCGTCTTGCCCTTGAGGTCGGCGATGTTGCGGATCGGCGAATCCTTGCGCGTCGCGAGCACGAAGCGGAAATGGCCTTCGCCGACGGTGATGCAGCTGGATCGGCTGGTTCTGCGCGATCAGGCGCACGATCGGCGTGTTGCCCCACATGCCGAAGTCGAGGTTGCCGGACACGAACGCCTCGACCATCGGCAGCGCCGACGGATAGTCGCGGTAGTCGACGGTGAGGTCGTAGCCGGCGTCGCGCCGCGAACCGCTCGAACGTCTTGTTGGCGATCATGTACTGCGGTGACCGGCGAGTTGCCCGCGGCCCACGGCTGGCGGCCGACCGACACCTTGAGCGCCTTGCGGCCCTGGCGCGCGCACGAGCGGCGGCGCGGCCAGCGCCAGCGACGCCGCGCCGGCGGTGGCGATGAAGCGGCGGCGCGATGCGCCCTTCGCGATCGGATCTCGATGTTCATCCGTGTTTTCCTCCTCGTGGGTCGATCAGGTGACGGTCGGCGCGATACGCCTCGTCACGAATCAGGCTCCAGATGTGCTGGCGTCAGCGCCTGGAACTCGGGCTGACGCGCGCGTCGCGTCGTTGCGCGGGCGCGGCAGCGGAATGTCGATCAGCGCCTTGAGGCGGCCGGGATGCGTCGTCATCACCGCGATGCGGTCGGCGAGGAACACCGCCTCGTCGATCGCGTGCGTGATGAACACGACGGTGCGGCGCTCGCTCGCGCGGGCGGTCCTGGCCCCAGATGCGCAACAGCTCGTCCTGCAGGATGATGCGCGTCTGCGCGTCGAGCGCCGCGAGCGGCTCGTCCATCAGCAGCACCTCGGGCTCGTTGGCCATGAGGCGCGCGAGCGCCACGCGCTGGCGCATGCCGCCCGAAAGCTGGTGCGGATACTTGTTCTCCGGCACCGGTCAGGCCGACGAGCTCGATGCAGTGCGCGCACGCGCTCGTCGCGCGCGCGTCGCGTCGAGGCCCGTCGCCCGGCGGGTCCGTGCCGCAGGCCGAAGCTCGACGTTGCCGCGCACCGTGTGCCACGGAAACAGCGCGTAGTCCTGGAACATCACGCCGCGATCGCGGGCCCGGGCCCGGTGATCGCGCGGCCGTCGATGCGCGACGCGTGCCGCTGCGTCGGCACGCTCGAGACCGGCGAGCATGTTGAGCACCGTCGTCTTGCCGCAGCCGGACGGTCCGACGATGACCAGGAACTCGCCCTGCGCGACGTCGAGCGTGAAATCGTCGACGGCGACCGTCGCCGCAGCGCTGCCCGATTGGAAGCGCTTGCCGACGTGCGCGAGGCGCAGCTTGGCGCCATTCATCATGGTCCGGTCCACGGCATCAGCAGGCGCATGCCGCCGCGAAGCAGCCGATCGAGCACGAGCGCGACCAGGCCGACGGCGATCATGCAGACGATGATGCGGTTGAGCTCGATGCTGTACGCGTAGAACACGAACATCATCTGGCCGATGCCGCCGGAGCCGCCGCCGCCCGCCTTCGCGCCGACGGCGAGCTCGGCCGCGACGATCGCCGTCCACGCGACGCCCATCGCGATGCGCAGGCCGACGCCGATCGACGGCAGCGCCGCCGGGACGATGACCGTGCGGATCGATGCGTCAGCGCGCGCGAGGCCCATCGTCGCCGCGGCGCGCAGCAGCGTCGGATTGATGCGCTTCGCGCCCGGCGACCGTGTTGATCACGATCGGGAAAGAACGCCGCGTACGCGACGATCAGCACCGCCGCCGCCGTGCCGGTGCCGAGCCACAGGATCGCGAGCGGCAGGATGGCGATCGCCGCGATCGGGCGGAAGCTCTCGACCAGCGGATCGACGTTGCGCTCGACGCGCGCGAAGCTAGCCCATCGCGAGGCCCGAGCGGAATCGCGATCGCGGCGGCGACGCGAAGCCGGCGAACACGCGCCCGAGGCTTTGCAGCGATCGCCGAGCGGCAGGTCGCCGGACGCGATCAGCGTCGACGGCCGCGGCGACGACCTCGCGTGGGCAGCGGCGTGCGCGGCGTCGCCGATCGCCGTGCCGCAGCGACCTGCCACGACGAGCGAGCAGCGCGAGCGGCAGCAGTCGCGCCGACGCGCGACGCGCGCGGCGCGATCGCGCCGTCGCGGCGTGCGGCCGTCATCGCGCCGTCGCCTCGGCGCGCCCACGGCGTGAGCCAGCGGCGCAAGCGCGCGCACGCCGCGTCGCACAGGTAGCCGAGCACGCCGATCATCGCGATGAACGACATCACCTGCGGCGTCATCAGCAGCTCGCGATACCACTCGACCGCGTAGCCCAGCCCGCTCGGCGCGCCGATCAGCTCGGCGGCGACGACCGCGGTCCACGACGAGGCGACGCCGAGCCGCAGCGCGACCAGCAGCGAAGGCAGCGCCGCCGGAACGACGACGCGCGTCACGATGGTTCGCTGCGGCACGCCCATCGTGCGCGCCGCATCGATCAGGCGCCGGTCGACGCCGCGCACGCCGGCGATCGTGCCGAGCAGGATCGGGAAGAACGCCGCGTACGTCATGATGAAGACCGGCAGCGCGTTGCCGATGCCGAAGATGAACAGCGCCAGCGGAATCCACGCGATGCCCGAGATCGGGCGCAGCATCTCGATCGTCGGATCGATGATCTGCGTCGAGCGCTGCGACTCAGCCCCATCGACAAGCCGAGCGGAATCGCGAGCAGCGATCGCGATGGCGAGGCTCACGACCATGCGGCCGAGGCTGATGCCGGCGTGCTCGAACAGCTCGAGGTCGCGCGCGAGACTCGACGAGCGCGTCGAACACCGCGAGCGGCGACGGCAGCAGGACGGCGTTGGCGGTCCACAGCGCGACCAGCGCCCAGACGACGAAGAACACCGCCATCGTGCGCACGTAGACGAGCGCGGACCCTGCGGCGCGCCTGACCGCGAGCGTCGTCACAGCGAGCCGCCGACACGGATGATCGATTCGCCGCCCTCGCCGAGCAACTCGCCCCACGTGCGGGTTCCCGAGCACACGTCGAGCAGCAGCGCGTACAGGCGATCGGCCGCGGCATCGAGGTCCTCGCGTCCTTCGAAAACGCCGCTCGCGTCGAAGTCGATCTGCGTCGACAGCCGCGCGACGGTGTCCGGACGCGCACTGATCTTGATCGTCGGCGCCACCGCGCTGCAGTAGCTGTTGCCCGCACCGGTCGTGAACAGCATCACCTGCGCGCCCGCCGCTGCGAATCCGGTCATCGACTCGGGTGAAAAACCGGGCGCATCCATCACGTACGCGCCGGCGCGCTTCGGTGATTCCGCAGCGCCGAGCACGCCCGCGATCGGCCGCGAGCCGCCCTTGGCAATCGCGCCGAGCGATTTCTCCTCGATCGAGCTCAATCCGCCGCGAATGTTCTCGACGCCCGGGTTGTTGCCGGTAAGATCGAAGCCGACGCCGGCGACGGCGTCCTCGCGCCGCCTGACCGCTGCGACAATCGCCGCGGCCACGCCGGCTGTCGCCGCTCGACGCGCCAGCACGTGCTCGGCGCCGAGCCATTCGATGGTTTCGCCGAACACGGCCGTGCCGCCGGCATCGACGATGCGATCGACAACCTTGCCGGCGAGCGGATTGGACGCGACACCCGACGTGGCATCGGAGTGCCCGCACTCGACGGCGACGAACAGCGATGACACCGGCGCTGGCTCGCGCCGAATGCGCGATGCATCGCGTGCGAGTTGCGCCGCGACCCGGGCGCCGCGCACCGAAAGCTCGAGCGCGTCCTCGTGCACGTCGTCGAGCGCGATCGCTGCTGCGGGCTTGCCGGCACCGGCGATTGCCTCGGCGACAGCTTCCGCGGCCGGCCGATCCGCGCCGACGACGAGCGTGGCCGCGACGTTCGGGTTGCGGCCGAGGCCGACGAGCTGGGCGAAATGCGCTTCCTTGTCCGCGCCGTACTGGCCTCTGCCGTACGGACGAGGCGAACACGATCGAGCCTGCGACGCTGCGCTGGATGCGTTCCGCAGTCCGGGCGACGAGGCCGTTGATGCCGAGCACGAGCACGTAGTTGCGCACGCCGTAGCGGTCGTCGGCACGGCGGTACCCCGCGAACGCGACTGGCGCGCCATTCGACACCTGCCTTCCTCCGCGGCGCTCGCGCCCGTGCTATGTTAACGCTTACATGTTAGCGCTTTCATTTTTGGGATGTCAATCGCGCGCCATGTCCCGCTGAAGCCGCGGAAGCCCGGAGCGCGCCGGCCGCGCCTGCTGGACGTCGCGAGCGCCGCCGGCGTCTCGACGATGACCGTCGTGCGGGTGCTGCGCGAGCCGACGAAGGTCGCCGCGCGGACGCGCGAACGCGTCGAGGAGGTCATCCGCGTAACCGGCTACACGCCCGACCTGATCGCGCGCGGCCTCGCCTCGAACCGATCCGGATTGATCGCCGCGGTGATCCCGGTGCTCACCAATTCGCTGATCGCGGAGATCATGCAGGGTCTGACCGACGCGCTGGTCCCGCAAGGGTTCCACCTGCTGCTCGGCGCCAGCGGCTTTTCCACCGCCGAGGAAGAAGTGCTCGTCCGCGCGTTCCTGTCGCGGCGCGTCGACGGCATCTACCTGAGCGGCGTCGACCATACGCTCGACACGGTGCGGATGCTGAAACGCTCCGGCATCCCGGTCGTCGAAGGCGGCAACATCACCGCGCATCCGATCGACATGCTCGTGGGCTTCTCGAATGTCGACGCCGCGCGGACGATCACGCAGTATCTCGTCAAGCAACGCTATGCGCCGATCGGCTACATCGGCGCATTCCCCAGGGACAACGATCGCGCGCGCGATCGGCGGCAGGGATACGAGCTGGCGATGAAGACGGCACGGCGGCAGAGCGATCCGGCACTTTGCGTCGAGACGACGCTCGACATCGATGCGGGCGCACGCGCGATGGCCGCGCTCCTCGCGCGCCGGCCCGGCGTGCGCGCGGTGTTCTGCTCCGCCGACGCGCTGGCGGTGGGCGCGCTCTACGAGTGTCAGCGACGCGCGCTCGCGATTCCCGCGCGACATTGCGATTGCCGGCTTCGACGACATCCCGATTGCCGGCCAGGTGGTGCCGTCGCTCACCACCATCCGCGTGCCGCGCTACGACATCGGCCGGCGCGCGGGCGTGATGCTCGGCGACCGGCTGGCGGGGCGAACGGTGCGAAAGCGCATCGTCGACACCGGATTCGAGCTCGTGCCGCGCGAAAGCGCGTGAGACGTGGATTCAGTCGTTTGCGCGCGCGTGCTCGCCGTGCCAGCCCTTCGGGATCGACGCGAGCAGCCGCTTGGTGTACGGCATCTTCGGATGGCGGTAGATCTCGTCGGAATTCGCGATCTCGACGATCTCGCCCTCGTTCATCACCATCACCTGGTCGGAGATGTACTTGACGACGGCGAGATCGTGCGAAATGAAGATGTACGAGAGGCCGAACTCGTCCTGCAGGTCCTGCAGCAGGTTCAGCACCTGCGCCTGCACCGAGACGTCGAGCGCGGACACCGATTCGTCGCAGATCAGGATGTCCGGGCGCATCGTGAGGCAGCGCGCGATCGCGATGCGCTGCCGCTGGCCGCCCGAGAACTCGTGCGGATACTTGTAGAACGAGACTTCGGAAAGCCCGACCTTGTCGAGCAGCTCGAACGCCATGTCGGTGCGCGCCTGCGTCGAGTCGCCGATGCCGTGGATCTGCATCGGCTCGACGAGGATCTGGCCGACGGTGAAGCGCGGGTTGAGCGACGCGTACGGGTTCTGGAAGATGATCTGGATGCGCCGCTTGTACGCCATGAATTGCTTCGGCGACATCGCCAGCAGGTCGCGGCCCTCGAAAATCGCCTCGCCGGTGGTCGCTTCGTGCAGCCGCATCAGCGTCAGGCCGACCGTGGTCTTGCCGGAGCCCGATTCGCCGACGAGCCCGAGCGTCTTGCCTTTCGGCAGCTTGAACGAGACGTCCTGCACCGCCTTGAACTCGCGCTTGCCGAACAGTCCCTCGCGCGAATAGAAGCTCTTGCCGAGGTTTTTCACGTCGAGCACGATCGCATCGCTCGCCTTGATGCCGCGCTTGCGCTCCTCGATGTGCGCGGACCCGTGCCGTGGATGAAGTCGTCGATGACCGGCAGCCGCGTCGGGCGGCGATCGAGCTGCGGCCGGCAGCGCAGCAGCGCCTTCGTGTACGTATCCTGCGGCGTCTCGAAGACGGCCTTCGCGCGCCCCTGCTCCCGGATCTCGCCGTTGCGCATCACGACGACGTAGTCGGCGATCTCGCCGACGACCGCGAGATCGTGCGTGATGAAAAGCACCGACATCTGGTGCCGCTTCTGCAGATCCGCGATCAGGTCGAGGATCTGCTTCTGGATCGTGACGTCGAGCGCCGTCGTGGGCTCGTCGGCGATCAGCAGCTTCGGCTCGCACGCGATCGCCATCGCGATCATCACGCGCTGCTGCTGGCCGCCGGACAATTGCGACGGGTAGGCGTCGATGCGCCGCTCCGGCTCCGGAATGCCGACTTCGCGCAGCACCTCGACGGAACGCTTGCGCGCCGCGCGGCCTGTCATGCCCATGTGCAGGCGCAGCACTTCCTCGAGCTGCCAGCCGACGGTGAACACCGGGTTCAACGACGTCATCGGCTCCTGGAAGATCATCGAGATGTCGGCGCCGCGGAGCTTGCGCAGCTCGCCGATCGGCAGCGACAACAGGTTGCGATCGCCGTAGATGATCTCGGACGAAGCATCGATGATCGAGTTCTCGGGCGGCAGAAGGCCGAGCATCGCGAGCGACGTCACCGATTTGCCGGACCCCGATTCGCCGACGAGCGCGACGGTGCTGTCGCGCGGGATGTCGAACGAGATGCCCTTGACTGCGTCGAACGTCGTACTGCGGTCGAGGCGGAACGAGACGCGCAGATTGCGCACGCTGATCAGCGAATCGCCGGTGAATTGCGCCATGTTCGTCAAACGCCCACGCGTCCCTTGAGTTTCGGATCGAGCGCATCGCGCAGCGCGTCGGTGAAGAGCGAGAAGGCGGTCACCAGCACGGCCATTGCCGTTCCGGCGGCGACCAGTTGCCACCATTTGCCGAGGATCAGCTCGTTCTGCGCCTCGTTCAGCATCGAGCCCCACGACACGACGTCGACCGGCACGCCGAAGCCCAGGAACGACAGGATCACCTCGGCCTTGATGAAGCCGACCGCGTAGATCGACATCTGCACCAGCACGACGTGCGACACGTTCGGAAAGATGTGGATGAACATCCGGCGCGTGTTCGATGCGCCGATCGCGTCCGCCGCCTGCACGTATTCGCGCGCCTTGTGCTTCAGGTACTCGGCGCGGATCAGGCGGAAAGTGCCGGTCCAGCCGGTGAGGCCGAGGATCAGGACGATGGTGAAGATGCCCTTCTGCTGCAGCACCGCGGCGACAGCGAGAATCAGCAGCAGGTACGGGATCGAGCTGAAGACGCTGTAGAACCAGTTGAAGAAGTCGTCGACCCACTTGCCGTAGTAGCCGGCGATCGCACCGAACAACGTGCCGAGGAACGTCGCGACCGCCGCCGCCGCGAGGCCGACGAAGATCGAGGTTTCCGATCCCTTGATCGTCTTCTTCAGCACGTCGCGGCCCCATTTGTCGCCGCCGAACGGCAGCGTCGCCTTGCGCTCTTCCGGCTTTGCCTCCGCGGTGACGCCCTTGCCCGCGCGGATGTCCGCCATCACCGCGGCGAGCGGATCGACCGATTTCTCCTCGGAAGAAGTAGCCGGCGTAGAAGTTGTCGGCGGCAAAGCCGCCGACTGAGATTCGCCTTTAACGCTTTTTGCCGACTTTTCTGCGCTTTTTATCGCCTTTATTACGTCGCCGATCGGATCGACGATGCTCGACTTGTACTCGTTCGCCGGCGTCGGACCTTCGCTCATCGTCATCGCGGCAGGCGCGGCCGCAGGCGCTTCCGCGCCGAGGAAACCGGGCGGCGCGTAATTCACGCCGACTTCCCGGTTCCAGTCGCCGGCGATCAGTCCGACGCCGGACAGGATCATCATCACGATGAAGGCCGCGACGATCACGAGCGACACCATGCCGACGTGGTCGGATCGCAATCGCCGCCAGGCGAGCGTCCACAGGCCCGGCGAAACGGTGTGCGGAATTTCGCGGACGAGCGCCGGCCGTCCGTGGCGCAGCGCCGCTACGTCGGTGGCCATGTGCATGGCTCCTTCACTTGAGCTGGACGCGCGGGTCCACGGCCTTGTAGGTCAGGTCGGCGAGCAGGTTCGTCAGGATCGTCGCGAAGGCAACGTACACGGTGATCGCCTTGATCACCGGAAAATCGGAGCGCTCGACGGCGAGGATCACCTCCCGCCCGATGCCGGGAATCGAGAAGAAGCGCTCGATCAGGAACGACCCGAGCAGCAATCCCGGCAGCTCCGACATCAGCACGGTGATGATCGGGATCGACGCGTTGCGCAGCACGTGAATCCACATGATGCGATTCTCGGACAGACCCTTGGCGCGCGCCGTTCGCACGTAGTCCTGGTTGATTTCGTCGAGAAAGAACGTCCGGTAGAGCCGCAGGTTGGGCGCGATGCTGACGACGAGGCCGATCAGGATGGGCAACGACGCATAGACGAAAAGGTTCTCGATGAAACTGTCGCCCCATCCCTGCACCGGGAACCAGCCGAGCTTGTACGCGAACACGTACTGGAACACGATGATGTAGACGAGGATCGATATCGACAGCCCGACGGTGCAGACGATCATCACCATCCGGTCCGTCAGCGAGCCGCGCACGTAGGCGACGGCAAGCGCCAGGCCGATCGAGATCAGCGTCGCGAGGATCAGCAGCGGCACGAGGACGGTGAGCGACGGGCCGAGGCGCGTCAGCAGGATGTGCGACACGCGCTCGTTCGTGCTCCAGCTCGCGCCGAAATTGGCCGTGACGATCTGCTTCAGGAAGATGCCGAGCTGCACCCAGTACGGCTGATCCACGCCAAGCTGGCGCCGGATGTTGTCGATCTGTTCCTGGTTGCTGATCTTTCCCGCCAGTACGTAAGCGGGATCGCCGCCCACCCAGTTGAACAGGAAGAACACGAGCAGGACGACGCCGAGCATCGTCGGAATCATCTGCCACAGGCGCCGTACGATGTAGGCACTCATTGTCGGTTGCCTCTGCTATTTAGTCCGGAGCGCCCTTGCTTCCCGGTGCGCTCGGAACATTTCCCGGAGCCTTGCTCGCGACATCGATGTACTGCCATTCGGCGTGCAGGATCGGATGCTTCTTGTAGCCCAGCACGCGCGGCTGGATCAGCATGTTGCGGTACGTGGCCGTATCGAGGCGCCACGGCGCGTCGACCTCGATGATGCGCGCCATGTCGTGATACAGGCGGTTGCGCTCCGGCGAGTCCGGCATCCGGATCGATTGCTCGTAGAGTCGGTCGTATTCGGGAATCTTCGCGCAACCATTGTTGTTCTGCCCGATATTCCTGCTGTAGAGCAGTTGCATGAAATTATCGGCGTCCGGGTAATCGGCGATCCAGGAAGCCGTTCGCATCATCAGCTTGCACTGCCGCTCGAGCTTGAGCAGCTCCGGGAAGCGATCCTTCTGTACCTCCATCCGGACACCGATGCTGTCCAATGCCTTTTTCCACAGCTCGTCGAGCTGCCTCCCGAGCGAGTCCGGGCGCGACGCATAGCGGATAGTAAACGGCTTGCCGTCCGGCAGGTTGCGCCAGCCGTCGGCGCCTTTCCTGTACCCGAAGTAGTCCAGCAGCTGGTTGGCGAGCGCGGGGTCGTAACTCACGGGCGAGCGATAGTCCGGGTCGTGGCCCACGACGCCCGGCGGGATCGGGTATTGCAGCTCGGTGGCCTGTCCATTGCGTACGACATTCACCTCGTCGTCGACGTTGTACGCCATCGCCATTGCGCGCCGCAGCGCGATCTTCTCCTTCGACAGCCCCCCGACGATCGGATCCTGCAGGTTCCAGTACACGTAGGAAATGGCGGGATCGATGATCCGCGACAGCTTGATGCCCTTCTTCACGAATTCCGGCCGCAGCTTGTCGCCGTCGAGCACGTTCGGCGCCAACGGGCCTCCGAGGTCCATCAGGTCGAGCTCGTTGTTCTGAAAGGCGAGCAGCCGCGCCTGGTCCTCCTCCATGATGCTGACCTCGACCCGGCCGACCTGCGGCATCTTCTTGCCCTTCATGTCGGCGATCAGCTTCAGGTCTTCCGGCTTGTCGGACTTGAAGTCCCAGGTGAACCCGCGATAGCCGGGATTGGCTTCGAGCACCATCTTCGAGCTGCGTACCCACTGCTTCAGCGTATATGCGCCGGTGCCGACGGGGTTCGACATCGCGCGTCCAGCCACATCGCGATACGCCTCGATCACTTCGCGCGCCACGGCAGACGTCGGCTCGTGCGCGAGGATGTACGGCAGGTTGTAGTCGGTATCCTTGAGCCGGATGCGCAGCGTGTAGCGGTCGGGCGTCTCGAGCCCCGCGACCTTCGCATCGTAGTCGAAGGCGCCGGTTTTCTTCGCGGCCTCGGCGAGCTCGTCGAGGCCGATGACCTTGCCTTCCACGAGCCACGCCCACGGCGAGTGGATTTTCGGATCGATCAGCCGCTTCAGCGCATACGCGTAATCGGCCGCGGTGAGCTCGCGCTTCCTGCCCTTGAACGCGGGATCGTCGATGAAGTAGATGCCCTTCCTGACGCGAACCGTATACGTCTTGCCGTTGTCGCTCACCTCCGGCATCGCCTCGGCCGTCAGCGGAACGAGCTTCGCCGGTCGCGCGAGATAGTCGTACGTCAGCAGCGTTTCGAACAGCATCTGTTCGATCGTCGCCGAGTAGAGATCCTGCACCCCCGCAGGGTCGAAGCCGGTTTCGGCGGCGGGAAAGACCGTGCGGATGACCTTGTTCGCATCGGCGGCATTCGCCGGCGCGACGGCGCACGCGGCGACGATCGCAAGCGCCGCGGCGGCGCGTCCGGCCGCGCAGGGAAAACGCGTTCGCATCAGCTACGCGGCTCCACGTCCATGTAGACCCAATCGGCGTTCAGGATCGGATGCTTCTTGTACCCCTTGACCCACGGACGAATCAACTCATTGCGGATCGGCGACGTCTGCAGGCTCCAGGCGCCGTCGACCTCCATTTGCCGGGTCATGTCGATGAAGAGATGCTGACGCTCGACCGAATCGGGCGGGAGATTGCGCGACTTCTCGTACATCGCGTCGTACGCCTTCGACTCGTAGCAGCCGTTGTTGCTCTCGCCGGTGTTCGGGCCATAAAGGAGCTGCATGAAATTGTCGCCGTCCGGATAGTCCGCGGTCCACGCGGCCTGCCACATCACGATGTGGCACGCCCTCGCGGCCTTGAGCTCGTCCGCGAACTTGCCCGGCTGAAACTCCATGCGAATGCCGATCGCGTCCATCGACCGTTTCCACAGCTCACTGTACTCGCGGTCGATCGCCGAGGTTCCGGTCGCCTGGCGGATGACGAGCGGCTTTCCATCGGGTCGCATTCGATAACCGTCCGGGCCCTTGCGGTAGCCGAAATGATCGAGCAGCTTGTTCGCGAGCTCGGGATCGTACTGGTTGATGCTGCGGTAATTCGGATCGAACCCGACGACGCCGTACGGTATCGGCATTTGCGCCTGCACCGCCTGGTTCTTCTGGACGACCTGGATATCCTGCGCGACGTCGTAGCCCATGATGATCGCGCGGCGCAGCGCAATCTTCTCCTTCGAGAATCCGCCCACCTCGGGGTCGCGGAAATCGAAGAATGCGTAGGTCACGCTGGGGTCGATCGCGCGATACAGCTCGACATGCTGCGCGCTCCACGCCGGGGTAAGGTGGTTCGACGCATCGAGCGCCTCGTGGACGAACGTTGCGGGCAGCGCAAGCAGATCGAGCTCCTTGCGGTTGAAGGCGAGCCAGCGCGACTGGCTCTCCTCGATGACCGAGATCTCGACGCGGCCGATCTGCGGAACCTTCTTGCCCTTCATCGACGCGATGACGGCCTTGTCCCAGGGATCGTCGCTCGCCTGGAAATCCCACGTGACGTCGCGATAGTCCGGATTGGCCACGAGGACGATCTTCGCGGCGCGGCGCCATTCCGCCAGCATGTACGGACCGGTGCCCACCGGATGCGCCTGCAGGTCGTCGCCGTACGCCTCGACGACTTCGCGCGCGACGGCGCCGAACGGTACGTGCGCGAGTGTGTACTCGAACAGATAATCCGTGTGCGTGAGCTTGAAGCGCAGCGTGTACTTGTCGAGCGCGATCATCCCCGGAATCGTTGCGTCGTAATCGAACTTGCCGGTCTTCTTCGCCGCCTCGATCTGCTCGTCGAGGCCCTCGATCCGGTTCTCGATCATGAATTCGTAGGGAGCGCGGTTCTTCGGATCGGCGAAGCGCTTGAACGAGTAGACGTAGTCTTCCGCGACGAGCTCGCGCGGCTTTCCCTTGAACGCGGGATCGGGCGTGAAGTAGATGCCGCGCTTCAGATGGATGAGGTACGTGCGGCCGTTATCGGAGACCTCGGGCATCGACTCCGCGGTCATCGGCATGAGCTTCGCGGGGCGAGCGAGATAGTCGTACGTCAACAGGCGCTCGAAGATCGCCTCGTTGACGGTGTTCGAATAGAGATCCGACACGCGTACCGGATCGAACCCGGTTTCGGCGACGGGAAAGGAGATGCGGAGGACCTTGGCGGGATCGGCGGCAAACGCCGAAGCGGCAATCAGCAGCGCGACAAGGCCGCTCGCCCATTGCCATCGACTGCGCATCCACGCTCCGGAGGTTGGAAAAGAGGCGGCGTAATGTACCATTCCCCGCATGTCGCGCCGCTTGTGCGCGCGGCGCGCTTATGACCGCGTCGGCGGCAAATTGTTGCGCGTCGCGGCCACCGCCTCGCGTGCCGCGGCGACGCCTTCGCGATTCCAATGACAAAGCCGCACTACTGGGACGACGCCGCCCGCGTGCTCGCCGCGCGCGACCCCGTGCTGGGCACGCTGATTGCCGCCTATCCGGGCCTGCATCTGATCCGTCGCGGAGACCCGTTCACCACGCTCGCGCGCGCCATCGTCGGCCAGCAGATCTCGGTCAAGGCCGCGCAGGCGATCTGGGAACGTCTCGTCGCCGCCTGCGGCGGCACAACGGGACCGAAGCTCGATCCGTCCCGCGTGGCGCGCAAGCGGGTCGCGACGCTGCGCGCCTGCGGGCTGTCGGGCGGAAAGCCGAATACATCCGCGATCTCGCGAAGCATTTCGTCTCGACCCGGCTCGACCCGAACGCGTGGCCGGCGCTCGGCGACGAGGCGCTGATCGAGGCGCTCGTCGACGTCAAGGGCATCGGACGCTGGACGGCCGAGATGTTCCTCATGTTCCACGAGCTGCGCGCCGACGTACTGCCCGTCGACGACATCGGCCTCCAGAAGGCCGTCGCGATGCACTACTTCAACGGCGAACGGCCCACGCTCGGCGAGTTGCGCGCGTTCGGTGAAAAGTGGCGTCCTTATCGCAGCGTCGCGACGTGGTACCTCTGGCGCTCGCTCGATCCGATACCGGTGGAGTATTGAAACATCCCCACGCTCCGCGACTTCACGGGGTGAATACAGGCGGCCCGACGCCGGATCGTCGCGAACGCGCCACAAGGTCCTCATCGAACGTGGCGAATCGATCAGCCTTCGCGCTCAAGGCCAGATGCAAGGCATCCGCAACGTCGAAACCCTGGTCCGACCATTCGAGTGTCCGGGCGATCGCTTCCGGCATCTGTGCCTGCACGCCGGGGAGCGCCATGTTCAGTCAGGCCGATTAATCCGCTCGCAGCTTGCCGTCGACGAGATGCAGCGTGCGGTCGGTCTTCGCCGCGAGTTCGGCATCGTGCGTGACGATGATCAGCGCCGTGCCGACGGCGTGATTGAGCTCGAGCATCAGGTCGAACACCGCGCCGGCGTTGCGCCGGTCGAGGTTGCCGGTCGGCTCGTCGGCGAGCACGCAGCGTGGCGCCGTCACGAGCGCACGGGCGAGCGCCACGCGCTGGCGCTCGCCACCCGACAGCTCGCCGGGCAGGTGGCGCACGCGATTGGCAAGCCCCACGCGCCCGAGCATTTCGCTCGCCTGCTCGCGCGCCCTGCGCTCGTCGAGGCGCCGGATCAAAAGCGGCATCGCCACGTTCTCGAGCGCCGTGAATTCGGGCAGCAGATGGTGAAATTGATAGATGAACCCGAGCGCGCGGTTGCGCAACGTGCCGCGCGCCGCCTCGGACAGCGTGGCGAGCGGCACACCTTCGACGCGCACTTCGCCGCCGGTTGGCAGATCGAGGCCGCCGAGCAGATGCAGCAGCGTGCTCTTGCCCGAGCCCGACGCGCCGACAATCGCGAGCCGCTCGCCGACGGCGACGTCGAGGTCGACGCCGAGCAGCACCGGAACGTCCAGCGGTCCGGTGCGATACGTCTTGCGCAGGTCGCGGCACGCGACAACCGGCGCCGCCGCAGCGACACCTCTCATGGCCGGCGCCTGCACGGAGGCAGCCGCCGCGCCGTCACTCATAGCGCAGCGCTTCGGCCGGGTTGACACGCGCCGCGCGGAAGCTCGGATAGAGCGTCGCGACGAGCGCCAGCACCAGCGCGATGACGGCGATCGTCACGACGTCGGGAATCTGCAGATCGGACGGGAGGTCGCTGATGTAGTAGACGCTCTTGTCGAGGAACTGGATGTGGAACGTGCGCTCGATCGCAGGGAGCACCGTTTCGACATTGAGCGCGAGCAGAACCCCGCCGACAACGCCGATCAGCGTGCCGATGATGCCGATGAGCGCACCCTGGATGATGAAGATCGCCATCACCGATGACGGCGCGGCGCCCAGCGTGCGCAGGATCGCGATGTCCGCGCGCTTGTCGGTGACCGCCATCACCTGCGCGGAGACGATATTGAACGCGGCAACGGCGACGATCAGCGTGAGAATGATGAACATGACGCGCTTCTCGATCGCCACCGCGCGGAAGAAGTTCGCGTGGTTGCGCGTCCAGTCGCGCACTTCCGCGTCCTCCGGCATCGACGGCGCCAACTGCGCGGCGACGGCGGGTGCTGCGAACATGTCGTCGAGCTTGAGCCGCACGCCCGTCGCGCTGCCGAGACGATAGAGCTTTTCGGCGTCCTCGAGGTTGACGAGCCCGAGACCGCTGTCGAACTCGAACATCCCGACCTCGAAAATCCCGCTCACCTTGAAGCTCTTGAGCCGCGGCAGCGCACCGGCCGGCGTCACCGTGCCTTGCGGGGTGATGACCACGACGCTGTCGCCCATCTGCACGCCGAGCGCGCGCGCGAGCTCCGAGCCAAGGACGATGTTGAAGCTTCCGGGCGTGAGCGAATCGAGCGTGCCCCGGCGCATGTGCAGGCCGATGTCGGCGACTTTCCTTTCCGCGGCCGGATCGATGCCGCGCAGGAGCGCACCGCGGTTGACGTCGGCCGATGAGAGCATCGCCTGTCCGTTCACATACGGAGCGGTGCCGATCACATGCGGATTCTTTTGCGCGATCGCGGCGACCGCCGCCGGATCCTTCAAGTCCGGGAAGCCCATGATCTCGATGTGCGACGCGACCGAGAGGATGCGGTTTCGCAGCTCCTGCTGAAAGCCGTTCATCACCGACAGCACGACGATCAGCGCCGCGACGCCGAGTGCGATGCCGGCCATCGATATCAGCGCGATGAACGAAATGAACGTATTGCGCCCGGACCCCTTGCGGGCGCGGGTATAGCGCAAGCCGACGGCGAGTTCGTACGGCGACATGATGGATCAGGAAAGACGCGGAAGGGCATTGCCGCGCGACGCGGATCGCGAATGCGGTACGCTCACCCCGCACGGAGGCATTGATTCATTATCGCATGTCGAAAACGCTCGTCCTGGTCGTCTGCGGAATGCTCGCGTTGCCGGCCGAAAGCATCGCGGCGATGCGGTCGCTCGCCACGCTCGCGCGATACGCCGGCGCACCGGCCTTCGAAGCACGCGGGATCACCGTGGCGTTGTTCAACGCGCTCGGCGCGCCGGATGCAACGCCCGTCGCGCCGCTCGCCTTGCTCGGCGCCGGCGCCGATCCTGCCGGCGACTACGTGCTTTGCGCCGACCCGGTTCACCTTGTCGTCGATCGCGACACCGTCGTGCTCGCGCATACCATCGACGATGCTTCCGAAGACGACGTCCGCGCGCTCGTGGAGATGCTGGATCGGCATTTCGCGGGCGACGATCTGCGCTTCGAGGCCGTCAGGCCGGATGCCTGGTTTGCGCGCCGCCGGCAGGCGCCGGACATCGTGACCACACCCGTCGACGCTGCGCGCGGCCGCAGGCTCCTTGCCAGCCTGCCGCGCGGCGCCGAGGGCGGCACATGGCAACGCTGGCAGAATGAAATCGAAATGCTGCTGCACGAGCACCCGGTCAATTCGGCGCGCGAAGCGCGCGGCGAAGCGACGGTGAGCGGCGTCTGGTTCTGGGGCGGCGGCCGACTCGCCGATGCCGGCGCGATGCCGCGGGCCGTCGTCACCGCTTCCCCGGGACGTCTCGGCGATCTCGCGCGGGGCATTGCGTTGCGCGGACACGGCGATGCGACGCTCGATCCCGGCGAAGCGCTGACGCAGACGATGACGCGCGCGAGCGCGTTCGCTGCGGCGCATCAGGGCGATCCGATCGTCGTGCTCGCCGTGCTCCCTGTTGCTGCAAGACCCGCGATGCTGGAAGCGAACTGGCTGGCACCCGCGCTCGACGAGCTCGAGCACCATCGCATCGACGCATTGCATCTGATCGCGGACGGCAACGGCAACACCGCGACATGGACCGCCAATGCGCCGACACTCTGGCAGCGCATCGCCGCGCGCACGATGCACCGGCCGTTCGAAATGCCAGTGCTCCCCGACGCATGATCGTCCGGCGCCCGGTTCCCGATTCGCAGCATGCGTTGCTCGCCACCGGACTCTCGCCGGTGCTCGCACGCATTTACGCGGCGCGCGGCATCGTCGCGGCCGCCGAGCTCGATTACTCGCTTGCGTCGCTGCCCGATTTCGGACGTCTGACGAACATCGAAGCGGCCGCCGGTCGGCTCGCGCAGGCGATCGATCGTCATGAGCCGATTCTGATCGTCGCCGATTACGATGCCGATGGCGCGACCGCGTGCGCGGTGGGCATCCGCGGCCTGCGTGCGATGGGCGCCGACGTCGACTTTCTGGTGCCGAACCGATTCGAATTCGGCTACGGCCTCACCCCGGAGATCGTCGCCGTCGCCGCGCAGAGGAAGCCTCGTTTGCTGGTCACCGTCGACAACGGCATCGCGAGCGTCGATGGTGTCCGCGCGGCCGCTGTGGCCGGCATCGACGTGCTCATCACCGATCATCATCTGCCGGGGCCCGAGCTGCCGGCGCCCGCGATCATCGTCAACCCGAACCAGGCCGGCTGCGCGTTCCCGTCGAAGCACGTCGCCGGCGTCGGCGTCATGTTCTACGTGCTGTGCGCGCTGCGCGCACGCCTGCGCGAGCGCGGAGCCGTTCGCGCAGCGTCCAGTCCCGAACCTCGCGTCGCTGCTCGACCTCGTCGCACTCGGCACCGTCGCCGACGTCGTTCGGCTCGATCACGTCAACCGCATCCTGGTCGAGCAGGGGCTCGCGCGCATCCGCAATGGGCGCGCGCAACCCGGAATCGCCGCGCTCTTCACCGTGGCAGGACGCGACCTGCGCCGCGCCACGGCGAGCGATCTCGGATTTGTCGCGGGTCCGCGCCTCAACGCCGCCGGACGCCTGGCCGACATGTCGCTCGGCATCCGCTGCCTGCTCGCCGACACCGATGCGGAAGCGCAGCCGATGGCGCGCGAGCTCGATCGGCTGAATCGCGAGCGCCGCGATATCGAGACGTCGATGCAGGACGAGGCGCTCGCCGACGTCGAGACCATCGCGGCGCCCGGTGACTCGAATGCGTACACGTTGTGTGCGTATCGCCCCGAATGGCACCAGGGCGTTGTCGGCATCGTCGCCTCGCGGCTCAAGGATCGCTACCACCGCCCGGTGATCGTGTTCGCGCGCACGGGGCCGCATGAATTGAAGGGGTCGGGCCGATCGATTACCGGCTTCCACTTGCGCGATGCGCTCGATCTCGTCGCGAAACGTGCGCCGGGCGCGATCACGCGCTTCGGCGGACATGCGTTTGCGGCGGGACTGACCATCGTCGACGATGCGCTGCCTCGTTTCATCGCCGAGTTCGAGGCGGTCGCGCGCGAAACGCCTCTCCGACGGCGCGCTATTGCGAATGCACGAAAGCGATGGCGCGCTCTCTCCCTGGCGAACTGACGCTCGCACTCGGCGCGTCGTTGCGCGAGCGCGCCTGGGGCCAGGGGTTTCCGGCGCCCGCGTTCGATGATGTGTTCGACGTGGCCGACCAGCGCAACGTCGGCGAAGGCCACGCGAAGCTCACGCGTCACGCGCGGTGGCGAGCGCTTTCCCGCAATCGCGTTTCGCACGCCGGCGACGATGCCGCCGCGCATTCACGCGCTGTTCAGACCCGAGATTCATCACTGGAACGGTCTGTCGAATCTCGAGCTCGTCATCGATTACTGGTCGCCGGCGAGCTGAGCGATTCGCTGACGCACCGCGGCAACGGCCGCCATTGCGCGTCGCCGATTGTCATTGCCGCAAAGCGGCATTCCGATCGCGCGCCAAAGTCACGCCACGCGCATCCGCCGATGCAATGCGTGCTGCGCGCCGCAGGTCGCCCTTCCATAAGGCATTGGTTTTGCTTGATAAAGTGAATCGATGTTGCAATGGCGCGTCGACGATGGCTTTTGCGTCAGAAATACCGATCCCATCCTTGTGCGGTGCAATATGTTCCGTTAGATTAGGAAAGTTTGACCGGCGCCAGCGCCTCGCACCTGCACCCACGGAAGGACACATCGCAATGCGCTTGACCGACAAGATCTCGATCATCACCGGCGCCGGGCAAGGCATCGGCCGGGCGACGGCCCTGAAGTTCGCATCCGAGGGCGCGAAGGTCGCCGTCTGCGACATCAACGTCGCCTCGGTCGAAGACACGGTCAGCGCCGTGCGCGAAGCGGGCGGCGAAGCGGCCGCCTTCTACATCGACGTCACCGACAAGGAAAGCATCGCGAAAATGGTGTCCGGCGTGATGGCGAAATGGGGCCGCATCGACACGCTCGTCAACAACGCCGGCATCGTCCAGGACGCGCAATTCAAGAAGATGACCGACGAGCAGTTCGAGCGCGTGATCGACGTCAACCTGAAAGGCGTCTACCACTGCACGAAGGCGGTCGTCGACATCATGCTCGAGCAGAACTCGGGCGTGATCCTCAACGCGTCGTCGATCGTCGGGCTCTATGGCAATTTCGGCCAGACGAATTACGCGGCGACGAAATTCGGCGTGATCGGCATGATGAAGACCTGGGCCCGCGAGCTCGGGCCGCAAGGGCATACGCGCCAACGCGATCTGTCCGGGCTTCATCGAGACGCCGATCCTCGCGTCCATTCCCGACAAGGTCATCAAGATGATGGAAGAGAAGGTGCCGCTGGGGCGACTCGGCAAGCCCGAGGAGATCGCGAACACCTACGCGTGGCTCGCCTCCGACGAGGCGTCGTACATCAACGGCGCGGTCATCGAAGTGTCGGGCGGCTGCACTATTTGACGGCCGGAGTTTCGCCGACCGACGCTTCCTGTGCCCGGTTCACGCATCCACGCGTCGGGTTGCGGTCGGACCACCCTCTTGTACAGCTAATCCATTCGTCCGGTTGAGCGCGGATGCGGTGCGCGAGTAGCATTCGGCATCCCATTTTGTCGTAGCCATTCCGATGCACGTCGCTGCCCTCCTTTCGCTTGGCACTGGCGCTCGCCGGCGCGCTCGCCATGCCGCCCGCACGAGCGAAACCATCGGCGGCAATCCCGGCCCCGAGCACAACTACGTCTGTCCGCACGCCGACGGCAAGCCGCCGCTCGACTGCTATTTCGACGCGGTCGCAGCACCTCTACACGATGTGCCGCAACGTGAAGTCGATCGAGATCATCGAATTCGGCTACGAGAAATCGCGCGAAGGCATGAACGGCGCGAAAAGCGAATCGTGTCTCGACAAGCAGAAGCAGAATATCGCGCGCCCCTACAAGGCCGCGCTGAAGGAGGCGGCAAGTCGAAGCAGGCGGTCGAGGGCCTGCACGGCCTGCAGGACACGTGGCTTGCCGCGATGACCGAGCTGCAATGGCATAGCGGCGAATCGGACGACGAGTACAAGACGCGCGTCGCGAAGCCGTACGACGATTTTGCCGAGCGCATCGACGGCATCCGGACCGAGATCGTGGCACTGGAGACCAAGGCAGCACCCGCGAAAACAGCGAAGAAGGCGGTCAAAGCGAAGCCGCGCCGAAGGCGAAGAAGCACTGAACGCGCCGTTGCCGGAGGACGTGTCCGCAAGTACGTCGGATGCGGAGCTCGCCGCGATCTTCGGCGAGGGCGGCACGCTCGCGCGCACGCTGCCCGGCTTCCGGTTCCGGCCGCAGCAGCTCGCGATGGCGCAGGCGGTCGCGCGCGCGATCAGCGCTGCGCCTGCCGCTTGGTCGCCGAAGCCGGCACCGGCACCGGCAAGACGTTCGCGTATCTCGTTCCCGCGCTGCTCTACGGCGGCAAGGTCATCGTGTCGACCGGCACGAAGACGCTGCAGGACCAGCTCTTCGAGCGCGACCTGCCGCTGATCCGCGACGCGCTCGCCGTCCCGATCACCGTCGCGCTGCTCAAGGGCCGCGCGAACTACGTCTGCCATCACCATCTCGAGCGCACGGCGCGCGAAGGCCGGCTGCCGTCGCGCGACGATGCGCGCCACCTGCCGAAGATCGTCGCCTTCGCGCGGGCGAGCGAGCGCGGCGACCGCGCCGAGCTCGCCGACGTCCCCGAAAACGCCGGCGATCTGGCCGCTCGTCACGTCGACGCGCGACAACTGCCTCGGCAGCAACTGCGCGTTCCATCGCGACTGCTTCGTGATGAAGGCGCGCAAGGACGCGCTCGACGCCGACGTCGTCGTCGTCAACCATCACCTGTTCTTCGCCGACGTGACGCTGCGCGACGAAGGCCTGGCCGAGCTGCTGCCCGGCGTGCAATACGGTGATCCTCGACGAAGCGCACCAGCTACCCGACACGGCGACGCTGTTCTTCGGCGAGCAGACCACCGCCGGGCAACTGACGGAGCTCGCGCGCGACGCCGAAGCGATCGCGAGCACCGCAATTGCGCGACGTCCCCGACCTGCCCGATGCGGGCGCCGACGATCGTGCCGCTGATCCGCAAGCTTCGGCTCGCCGCGGGCGAAGGCACGGGCAAGTTCGCGCAGCAGGTCGTCGCCGAGCGACCGGATTTCGTCGACGCGCTCGACGCGCTCGCTGCCGGACTCGATCGCCTGGCGGGCGAGATGCAGCTTTTCGCCGAGCGCAGCGAGGATGTCGCCGTCATCGCGCGACGGGCGGAAGCCGCCGCCGAAGCGCTTGCGCGCTGGAAGGCGGGCCTGCGCGCCGAAGACGCCGGCGGCGAAGCATGGATCCGCTGGATCGACGTCGGACCGCAGGGCTTCCAGCTGCACGCATCGCCGCTGTCGGTCGCCGACGTTTTCCGGCGCCAGGTCGAGCAGACGGGACGCGCGTGGATCTTCACGTCGGCAACGCTCGCGGTCGGGCGCGACTTCTCGCACTACACGGCGACAGCTCGGGCTCGCCGACGCGGCGACCGGTTGCTGGGAAAGCCCGTTCGATTATCGCGACGCAGGGCCTGCTGTACGTGCCGCGCGGACTGCCGCGCCGAACAGCATCGAGCACACGAACGCCGTCGTCGACGCGGCGCTGCCGGTGCTGAAGGCGAGCGGCGGACGCGCCTTCCTGCTGTTCACGACGCTGCGCGCGCTCAACGCGGCGCGCGAGCGTCTCGTCGCGCTATTCGCGCGCGAGCGACTCGACTATCCGGTGCTCGTTCAGGGCGAAGGGTCGAAGACCGAGCTGCTGCTGCGCTTTCGCGCGCTCGGCAACGCGGTGCTGCTCGGCAGCGCGAGCTTCTGGGAAGGCGTCGACGTCCCCGGCGATGCGCTGTCGCTCGTCGTGATCGACAAGCTGCCGTTCGCGCCGCCGGACGATCCGCTGCTGGCGGCGCGGCTCGCGCAAGCTCACCGCCGATGGCGGCAACGCGTTCATTCAATGGCAATTGCCGCAGGCGGCGATCAGCCTCAAGCAAGGCGCCGGCCGCCTGATCCGCACGGAAACCGACCGCGGCGTGCTGATGCTCTGCGATCCGCGGCTGATCGACAAGCCCTACGGCAAGCGCATCTGGCAGAGCCTGCCGCCGATGAAGCGCACGCGCGAGCTCGCCGACGTCCTCGCGTTCTTTGCGCAGCGCGGAGGCGAGCGCGGCTCGCGACTGACCGGCGGGCTACCAACTTCCACCACGGCTTCGCCGGCGCATTGGACGTGAGGTAGATGCTCTTGGGAAACGTCTTCTCGAGGATTCGCTGCGAGTCGTCGGCGAGCTGCGTGAGCCCGAGCTTCCGGTAGCTCTTCTCCATCACCTCGAGCGCCTGCTCGTTCGACGGCGTCCGCGGATAGCTGACCAGCGCCGACTGCGCCCGGTTGGCGGCCGCAATGTACGCGCCGCGCGCGTAGTAGTAGCGGGCGACGTGCACCTCGTACATGCCGAGCGCGTCGGTGAGGTAGCGCATCCGGGCCTGCGCGTCCTCCGCGTAGCGGCTTTGCGGGAATTTCTGCACCAGCTCCTTGAACGCACCGAACGATTCGCGCATCGGCTTCGGATCGCGCTCGGAAAGATCGAGCTCGTACACGTAGCCGAAGATCCCCTGGTCCTCGCGGAAATAGACGAGGCCCTTCAGGTAATACGCATAGTCGACGTTCGGGTGGTTGGGATACGTGCGGATGAAGCGGTCGAGCGCGGCCGTTGCGGCGGCCTGCTCGCTGTTGCGCCAGTTCGCAAACGCCCCCTCGAGGATCGCCTGCTGCGCATAGCGGCCATACGGATAGCGCGCCTCGAGCGTCTCGAACAGCTTCACTGCCCGCGTATAATTGCCGTCCAGCATCGCCTCGTGGGCGTTCTTGTAGATCTGCTCGGCGCTCCATCCGGCGGTTTCATCCTTGACGTCGGGAAGCAGTCCGCATCCCGCCGCCGTCAGCGCCATCAGCGCAACCAGAAACCACCGCTGCCATTTCGGCCATTGCGACATCGTCATCGGCATCCTTCGTGAGTCCCGCGAATTATAGCCGACGGTCGATGCGCGGCGACGCGCCTCCCGACACCCGCCCGAGCGAGCCGACGCTCATGCATTGCGTGCCGGACCGCCTTGCCGGCATGCGTCTCGACCAGGCGCTCGCCCGCATGCTGCCGGAGCACTCGCGCAGCCGGCTCAAGACCTGGATCGAGGCCGGGCACGTCACCGTGGACGGTGCGCGCTGGGACGCGAAGCGCCACGTCGCCGGTGGCGAGCGCATCGACGTCGCGCCGCCTGCCGCGGCATTGTCGCTCGCCGATGCGGGCGAGGACATCGCGCTCTCCGTCGTGTTCGAAGATGAAGCCATCCTCGTCGCTCGACAAGCCGGCGGGACTCGTCGTCCATCCCGGCAACGGCAACCGCGCCGGGACGCTGTTGAACGCCTTGCTGCACCATGACCCCGCGCTGGCCTCGGTGCCGCGCGCGGGCATCGTCCATCGTCTCGACAAGGACACGAGCGGCCTGATGGTCGTCGCGAGGACGATCGAGGCGCAGACCGATCTCGTGCGCCAGCTCGCGGCGCACACGGTCACGCGGGAGTACCTCGCCGTCGTGCGCGGCGATGTTGAGCGCGCGATCGTCGTGGACGCGCCGATCGGCCGCCATCCGACGCAGCGCACGACGATGGCCGTCGTCGAGCGCGGCAAGCCCGCGCGTACGCACGTTTCCGTCGTCGAGCGCTTCGGCATCGCGACGCTGCTGCGCTGCACGCTGGAAACGGGACGCACGCATCAGATCCGCGTGCATCTCGCAGCGATCGGGCATCCGCTCGTCGGCGATCCGGCGTACGGCGGCCGGCGCGGCGAAATGCGCATGCCGAGCGTGCGCGGGATCGGCGGGACGGCATTGCCTGTCCTCGGCCGCCAGGCCTTGCACGCGACGCATCTCGCGCTCGTGCACCCGGTGACGCGACAAGCGATGGCGTGGGATGCGCCGCCACCCGCCGATCTCGCGCAATTGGTCGACGCGCTGCGTCGCACGAGCGCCGCGCGCGCGTGACGAACGTGCGCCCGAATCGGCCGGCGCCGCTCGGCGATGCGATGTCGTCCTGACTCGCTCGCGCAGCGCATCCGGGCGGCGGGCCTCGACTGGATCGCTCCCGATTGGCCGGCGCCGCCCGGTGTGCACGCGTTCGTCACGACGCGAAACGGCGGCGTCAGCCCGGAAGCATTTCTGCCCGCCCCGCCCGTCCGGCTGACGCAGGTCCACGGCGCGGACGTCGTCGTTACGCCCGGCGGATCGAAGTCTCCGCGCGCGGATGCCGCGGTGACGTTCGAGCCGAGTGTCGTCCTCGCCGTTCGCGTCGCCGATTGCATGCCGGTGCTGTTCGCCGACCGCGCGGGCTCGGTGATCGGCATTGCGCATGCCGGCTGGCGGGGAATGGCCGCCGGCGTCCTGGAAAATACGATCGCCGCGATGAGCCGCGAGCCGTCGCAGATTTTCGCGTGGCTCGGACCCGCCATCGGTCGCTCGGCATTCGAGGTCGGCGCTGACGTTCGCGATGCATTCGTGGGGGCGGACCCCGGCGCACAAACGGCCTTTGCCGACGGGCGGCCGGGAAAATGGCTCGCCGATCTCGAAGCGCTGGCCCGCATGCGTCTGGCTCGCGCCGGCGTCAACGCCATTCACGGTGGCCGCATGTGCACGGCATCCGACCCGGCGCGCTTCTTTTCGTTTCGGCGCGACGGCACGAGCGGCCGCATGGAGGCGTTCCTTTGGCGCGAGGCGCCGCGCTAATATCGGCGCGGGCGCGCCATCTCCGGCTCGCGCCCCAATGCTGCCGTGACCGCCTCGAAGCCCGCTCGTTCACCGTTCGATCCCGACGCGCTGATGGCGCTGAATGCGGCGTTCGAGCCGCGCGTACGGCAACTCTGGGCGGCGGCCGTCCCGCGCGCGGCGACAACGACGGAGGCAGCGGCGAACCCCGGCAATGACCGGCGTTTCGCATCGGCGGCGTGGAGCGAGCAGCCGTATTTCGCATGGCTGAAGCAGGCGTACCTGCTCTACGCCGAATACCTGACGTCCGTCGCGTCGCTCGCGCAACTGCCGCCCGAGGAAAAGCGGCGGCTCGAATTCGCCGTGCGTCAATTCGTCGACGCGGTGGCGCCGACGAATTTCCCGGCGACCAACCCCGACGTGCTCGCGCGTGCGATCGAAACGGACGGCGCGAGCGTGATGGAAGGCTTCCGCAATTTCATCGGCGATGTCGCCAAGGGCCGCATCACGATGAGCGACGAGTCGGCGTTCGAAGTCGGCCGCAATCTCGCGGTCACGCCCGGCAGCGTCGTGTTCCGCAACGAGCTGATCGAGCTGATCCAGTACGACGCGACGACGTCGCGTGTCGCGAAACGGCCGCTCCTGATGGTGCCGCCATGCATCAACAAGTACTACATCCTCGATCTGCACGCCGGCCAATTCATTCGTTCGTCACGCGATTGCGCAGGGGCACACGGTGTTCATGATCTCGTGGCGCAACGTGCCCGCCGCGCTCGGGCGGTTGACGTGGGACGATTACCTCGAGCAGGGCGTGCTTGCTGCGCTCGCCGTGGTGAAAGCCGTTGCGCGATCGCGGCAGGTGAACATGCTCGGCTTCTGCGTCGGCGGAACCCTGCTCGCGTGCGCGCTGGCCGTGCTCGCCGCGCGCAATGACAGGACCGCGTCGAGCGTGACGTTCCTGACGACGATGCTCGACTTCGCGGATCCCGGCGAAATCGGCGTATACGTCACGCGCGAAATGCTCGCCGCGCGCGAACCGCAGCTCCTTGCCGGACAGCGCGTTCACGGCAGCGAGCTCGCCGGGGCGTTCGCGAGCCTGCGGTCCAACGATCTCGTCTGGAATTACGTCGTCAACAACTACCTGAAGGGGCGCAAGCCGCCGGCCTTCGACCTGCTCTACTGGAACGGCGACTCGGCCAACCTGCCGGGGCCGATGTACGCGTACTACATCCGCAAGCTGTACCTGGAAAACCGGCTGCGCGAGCGGGATGCGTTGACGATGCTCGGCGAGAAGATCGACCTGTCGCGCGTCAAGGTGCCAACGTACGTGTACGCATCGCGCGAGGACCACATCGTTCCGTGGCGCACCGCGTATCAGACGCCCGACCTGGTCGGCGGCAAAAGCGTCTTCGTGCTGGGCGCGTCCGGACACATCGCGGGCGTGGTCAATCCGCCGGAATCGAACAAGCGCAACTACTGGACGCACGCCGCACGCGAAGCGTCGGCGGAAGACTGGCTGGCCGGCGCGAGCAGTCACCCGGGAAGCTGGTGGCCGCACTGGTATCGCTGGCTCGAACAGCACAAGGACGGCGAGCGCGCAGCACCGAGAAAGACGGGCAATGCCGCTTTCCCGCCGCTCGCCGCGGCGCCTGGCGACTACGTTCGCGAACGCGTGGATTGACCGCCGTTTGCGCTACCATGATGCCGCCCGACATTGCACGCATCCGACAACAAACAGCCGTAGGAGGAACCGATCATGGCAACACAGCGCATTGCACTCGTCACCGGCGGCATGGGCGGACTCGGCGAAGCGATCTGCATCAAGCTCGCCGCGCTCGGCAACACGCGTCGTGACGACGCATTCGCCGGGCAACCTCAAGTCCGCCGAATGGCTCGCATCGATGAAGCGGCAGGGCTTCGACTTTCGCGCATACGCCTGCGACGTCGCCGATTTCGATTCGGCCGCGGCATGCGTGAAGCAGGTCACGAGCGAGCTCGGTCCCATCGATGTTCTCGTCAACAATGCCGGCATCACGCGCGACATGACGTTCCGCAAGATGGACAAGACGAACTGGGATGCCGTCATGCAGACCAATCTCGATTCGTGCTTCAACATGACGAAGCAGGTGTGCGACGGCATGCTCGAGCGCGGCTGGGGCCGCATCATCAACATCTCGTCGGTGAACGGCCAGAAGGGCGCGTTCGGGCAGACGAACTATTCGGCGGCCAAGGCCGGCATGCACGGCTTCACCAAGGCGCTGGCGCTCGAGGTCGCCCGCAAGGGCGTCACCGTCAACACGATCTCGCCGGGCTACATCGGCACGAAGATGGTGATGGCGATTCCCAAGGACGTGCTCGACAGCAAGATCGTGCCGCAGATCCCGATGGGACGCCTCGGAAAGCCGGAAGAAGTCGCGGGTCTCGTCGCCTATCTCGCCAGCGACGAAGCGGCGTTCCTGACCGGCGCGAACATCGCGATCAACGGCGGCCAGCACATGTTCTGAGATCGCCATGCGCGCATCCGATGCGATTGTCGAAGCAGTCAGTGCCGGGAGCGCGGCTCCCGTGCAAGCGGCGCGCCCGGCGCCGGCGACGTGCGTGCTTGCGGGATCCGTGCCCGATCCGCTGCTCAGCAGTCGCGCACGCGGCTGGAACGGGCTGACGCTCGAGCTGCAAAGCTTTCACGATCTCGATGCCGTCGTGCAGGCGCCCGACCACGTCATCGCCGTCCATCTCGCAGGAACCGTCAATATTCGTCAAACGCGCGGTGGCCGAACGCGCGCGCGGACGATGAATGCAGGCGACGTCACGGTGACCCCGGTCGGTCCACCCACGCGCTGGCGGCAAGCCGGCCAGAGCCTCGTCGTGCTGTTGCGACTGTCACCCGCGTACGTGCGCAACGTGGCCGGCGACGAATGCGCGCTCGACCCCGATCGCTTCGAGATCCAGGGGACGTTTCGCGACGCGCGACGCGCAGATCGAAGGATCTCGGACGACGCCTTCTCGCGGGGATGGAGCTCGAGGGCGTCGAAAGCCACCTGTACGTGGACGCGCTCACGTGCGAGCTCGCGATCCATCTGTTGCGGCAATACACGGCGGCAGCCATCGCGCCGGCGTGGCCGAAAGCGAGACTCTCGCCGCACAAGCTTCGACGCGCAATCCAGTACATCGATGAAAACCTGCGCAACGACTTGACGCTCTCGGCCATTGCCGACGCCGTCATGCTGAGCCCCGGACATTTCGCGCACGCGTTTCGCGAGGCGACTGGCGTCGCGCCACATCGTTACGTGGTGGAGCGTCGCGTCGAGCGCGCGAAGGAGCTGCTGCGCCAGTCGGGCATGCCGATCACCGAAATCGCCGACCGCATCGGCTGCTCGAGCCACAGCCATTTCTCGGTGCTGTTCCACCGCATCACGGGACTCACGCCGCGGCAGTTCCGCGACCTCGGCTGATCCGCCCGCTCGTCGCACTGTGCAACTGGCAATGCGAATGATTAGCAAGTTTGTGAAAGTTTTCGCAAGAACGTAAAAGCGACGTCGTCCGGGCGTCGCTACATTCCGACGACGCTCATTCCAGCGGTCGTGGCGATCTCCTCGCCGACGGTTTTGCAAGTTGCCGGCACGCGACGTCGCCATGTTTCTCCTTCTTGATCGGTAGACAAATGCGAATCCTGACATCCGTATGCGCGGCGCTGCTTGCCGTTTCGATCGCAGCAGCTCACGCGGAAATCTATGCGTGCACGAGCAAGACGGGCATGACGGTCTACCAGAACTTCACCTGCGACGTGGATTCGATAGGAACGACGTCGACCGGCGCATCCGAATTACTCGGCGCCTGCGCCTTCGTCGCCAAGCGGGATCCGCGCAGTCCTGAAGCCGGTCTCACGTCACGGCGCGGCGCCCGCAACGACGCGTGACGGGTCAGCGGAACCGCGGATCGGCATGTCGACGACGAAGTGAAGGCGCTGTGGGGTGAGCCCGCGAGTAGCTACCAGGACGAATTGGTCGACGGACGCGTCGAGATCTGGTCGTACGGCGGCTCGCGAGCCGTGCGTTTCGACCCCAGGGGTCGCGTGGTTCTGGTCGAACATTAGCGCGCCGACATCAACTCGATCAACGCAGTGTAGTGCCGGGACCCTGGCAAAAACCATCGAATACCAGCACCGAGGCTGGGCACATATGAACTCGGATCAACTGGAGGAGTCATGAAGCAACGCTCGGAAATATCGCATCGCCGTACGCACTGCGCAACGGCCGTCGCCGGCGCGCTTGCGATCGGAACATTCAGCATCATTTCATGGGCGGCCAACGATCTGGATACGCCGACCGCGAAAGCGGGACTGGATACCAACGCAGCGGCCGTGCACAACACCAAATGGCTGGGCCACAACGACCTGCAGGGTCGCGTGACGTACCAGACGACCGTGCACACGTACCCGAACGGGCGCGTCATCGCCTTCGCCGGGCATTTCAATGCCAACCCGCCGATGATCAATCCGCTCACCGGTGTTGCCGAAAGAAACGGCACGTCGCTCGTCGATGTCACCGATCCGAGAAATCCCGTCTATTTGCAGCATATTCCGGCGAACAAAGGTGGCGCCCGCATGAACATGCTTTGCGACGGCAGCGTCCTTCCGCATGGTGTCGCGGGTCATGTCTATCTGCTGCGCGAGAACGGCGCGGTCTCGCACGAGGTGTGGGATGTGACCGATCCGGTCCATTCGACGCTCGTGTCGACGCCGGTACAGGGACTGGACGTCACTCATCGAAGCTGGTGGGATTGCAGAACGGGCATCGCGTACATCGTCGGCGGCGCCACGAAGTCGAAAACCGCTCCGGACGGCTGGAATCCGAACAGCAGCCCGAATCAGCACCTCAAGATATTCGATCTGAGCGATCCGACGAAGCCCGACTACATCATGGACTTCGGCTATCCGGGACAGAATCCGGGGTCGACCTTCGTCATGCCGGGGACCGAGAACACGACGAAGACCGTTCCTCCAGGCGTGCACGGCCCGATCGTCGTGTCGACGTTTAACGGCAACGCGGTCGCGGGCGGCAAGGCGATCAATCGCCTGTACATGCCGTACGGCGTAGGCTCCGACGGCATCGTTCAGATCGTCGACCTGACGAAGATGCTGCCGCCGACAACTGCTTCCGGGAAGGTGTACGTCGGCGCGGGCACCGGCCATTACGTCAATCCGGCAAAACCGACCGATGCCGAATTGCTTCAGGGCCAGATCGGCGTGATCTACATGCCGGGCGTCGAGGGTGGCCACTCGTCGATGCCCTACTACGGTATTCCGCTCGCTCAGTACGCGAACTTCACCGACAACAACGTGCGCGACATCCTGGGCGTATCGTCGGAGGAAACGGACAATCGCTGCACCGGATCGCCGCATTTGCTGTATCTGATGGACATCACGCAGAAGATAGGCCAAGGTGGCAGCACGAGTGCCGAGCAGCATCCATGGCCGATCTCGACCGTCACGGTTGACGACTTTTCGCAGCGGCCGAACTTCTGCTCGCGCGGAACGCGCTTCGGCGTCCACTCGATGAACGAGAACTTCAACGATCCGTACTACGGCAAGCTGATGGTCAGCGCGTGGTTCGATGCGGGCATTCGCGTGACCGACATCCGTGATCCTTACCACCCTGTTGAAGTTGCGTATTTCATTGCGCCAGTCAATGCAAACACCCAGGCAAGCAGCGCCACCATCGATGGTGTGACGTACACGTCGAAGGACGTTTCCTGCGACAACACATACGTCGACGACGATGGCCTGCTCTATTGCGGTGACCGCGTAGGAGGCGGCCTGGATATCGTGCAACTCACCGGGCAAGCGGCGCAGATCGGCGGAATCGTGGGTAAGCCGCGAAATCAGTAACGGCGACCATTGGATGCGGTAGTCGACGCTTCCAACCGGCTCGGTGCGAAAGGCTCCGAGCCGGTTTTGTTTCGGGTCGATGGATTTGGGGATTCAGTGATGCGCCTGACGAGGCTCCGCCTCGTCCTCGATCTTTCGAAGCCTGCCCCGATTGTCCTGGCAGACGGCCTGCCCCTTATAGTCCACGGCGTCCTCGTCTTCATCGGTCTGTTGGGCGCAGAGCTGGGGCGCCCAACCGTCGAAGCGTTTTTCCAGTGCTTCCCCGTGGCGAATCCAGAACGCAGTGTCGATCTTCAGTGCCCCCTTCGAGATTGGCGTCCTCCGACGGCAGTACGCTTGCGAGCTCCGTGCCGAGCAGCGGTAGCGCTTTCATGTTCGTGGGCCCGTAGGCGAGCTGCTCCGACAGAACGCTTTCTGGTTCTCCGGCTTGCTCGCGAAAGCGACGAACTGATAAGCGTTGGACGCCTTGCCGCGTGTTCTTCGGGATGGCCCAGCTATCGACGTCGTAGAGGCTCTTGTCCCACGCGACGCGAAGATTGCGATGCTGAGCCTGTTCATGATTGATCCAAAGCGTGTACGCCGGCGTCATGACCAGTCGCCCGTCGTCGAGGTAGAGCTGTGGATCGGGCGCGCTGGTCCACCAGATCGACATGGTCCTTGATGCTGGTCCAGCTTTCGGAATGCCCGGTCCACGCCCGCGTTCGTCTCGAGCACCTTGTAGACGTTCCTGACCGGTACGCCGTCGGCGAGCAGCGCGATTTCCAACGTATATTTCGCGCTTCGACGCAGGCCACGTTTGCCGGGAAATTTTCCGAAATTCCAGAAATCGTCCCACGAACGCGGCGCCGCTTTCAGCTTGTCGGCGTCGTACGCAAGCGCGACGGACCATGCAAATATTCCAACGCCGCACTCGGATAGCGCGCCCGGTATGAAATCCGATTTGGGTAGGGCGATCCTGCTGTAGTCGAGCTTTTCGAACAAGCCGTTCTCGCAACCGAGCTGCAGCGTCCTCGATTCGACCTGGATCACGTCCCAAGGGGCGTTGCCGGCCTTTGCCATCTGCCTGAGCTCGGTCGTCTGGCCATCGTAGGAAAGCGACTTCACTTCGATGCCGGTCGCGACGGTGAACGGTCGATAGTAGGCTTTCGTCAACGCCGCCTGATCGGCACGCCCGAACGAAATTGCGGTGATTGCGTTTTCCGCCGCGGCGGCGCCGCCGGCCGCGAGAGCGCAGACGATCGCGCATGCGATTCTCTTCATTGCTTCCTCCAGGGAGTATTCCTGCCGGCGATCGAGGCCGCGTGGCCCTGCACGCCGTCATCCAGCCCATTATCGATCTTCGCGGGTGAGCGGCGCAATGACGCGCGTGCAATTTGGACCCGCCCGGGTGCTATGCTGTGGGCGCTTCGCGCTTCCACGCTCGCCTCGTCGCCATCCTGTGAATACGAGCCTTTTCACGACGCTTTCGTCGCATAGTTCAGGTCGTGGCGCCCGCCGCTGGCGCAACTGGATTGCGTCGTGCGCGCTCGTGGCCCTTGCATGGCCGTCGCTCGGTCCGCTGCCGTGGGTCATCGTCGATTTCGACGGCCATCGCCACGCGGTGGCAGGACATCACCATGCCGGTGAAGCGCTCCATCACGATGATCACTTCGATGGATCATCGATCCCCGGCAGTCCGACGCATCCGATCGATCACGACTGCCCCGAGTGCCAGGTGCTCAAGCACCTGTCGCGGTGCGTCCTTCCCGCATTCGCGGTCAGTGTCATACCGCCGCCGTTTATCTGCGACGTGTCGCCGCGCATTTCGGTCGCATTACCGCCGACGCACATAACCGCACACCTTCCGCCCGTCCGCGCACCTCCCGAAGCAACCGCCTGACCCGTTTCGCCGGACGACCGAGCGTCGCCCCTGTCGCGTCGCCCGTCGTTGGGCGCACGGCACGCGACGGCGCATCGCCGTCCCAGTCGATCGTTTCGGAGGATTCACCATGAAAGTTGCGTCGATTTCAGGCGCCGTGCTCGTCGCGCTTTGCTGGATGGCCGCGACCCCTATCCACGCGCACGGTTTTGCCGGCAAGCGATTTTTTCCGGCGACGCTCGCCACCGATGATCCCTTCGTCGCGGACGAGTTGTCGCTGCCGACGATTTTCTATCAGAAGTCGCCGGCGAGCGGCGGAGAGCCGGCGTCGCGCGAGACCGATTTCGCGATCGACGTGTCGAAGCGGATCACCGAGAACTTCGGCATCGGCCTTGGCGCCACCTACAAGACGATCCGACCCGAGGGCGCCGATTCGCAACGCGGATTCGACAACCTCGCGGCGAGCATCAAGTACAAGTTCTATGAAAACGACGCGCACGAAGCAATCATGTCCGCCGGCATCGACTGGGACATCGGCGGCACCGGTGCGCGCCGGGTCGGCGCGGAATCGTTCAGCACCGTTACACCGGGAATATTCTTCGGCAAGGGCTTCGGCGATCTTCCGCCCGACATGAAGTTCCTTCGCCCGCTCGCGATCACCGGCCTCGTCGGCGTCGGGATTCCTTCGCGAAGCAGCACGACGACGATCAGCGACGAAGGCGAAGTCGACATCGAGCGCAATCCGCACACGCTCCGAATGGGGCTTTTCGATCCAGTACAGCCTGCCGTATCTGCAGTCGTTCGTGCAGGATGTCGGACTGAAGGCGCCGTTCAACCGGATGATCCCGGTCGTGGAATTCGCGATGTCGACCGCGCTCGACCGCGGTGCCAGCGGAACGACCGGCACCGTCAATCCCGGGATCATCTGGGCCGGTCAGGACATCCAATTGGCAATGGAGGCCGTAATACCGGTCAACAGCCGCAGCGGCAACAGCGTCGGCGTGCTCGCGCAACTGCACTTCTTCCTCGACGACCTGTTTCCGCAAACGATCGGCCGGCCCCTCATCCGATGACACGTCCGATGCGCTTCGCGATTCTGCCGTTCGCCCTCGCCGCCTGCATCGGCGAGTGCGCCGGCGGCGGCGCATGCGTTCCTGGACCACGCGCTGCCCGCGGTCGGCAGCACCGTGCACGAATCGCCGCGCGCGGTGCGGCTATGGTTCACCGAGCAGCTCGAACCGGCGTTCAGCAGCGTCCGCGTGCTCGACAAGAGCGGCAAGGAGGTGGACGCCGGCGACTCGCACGTCGATGCCGCCGAACCGATGGTCCTTGCCGCGTCGGTGCCGGCACTCGCGCCGGGCACGTACCGTGTCGTGTGGCGCGTCGTCTCCGTCGACACGCACGTGACCGAAGGAGACTTCACGTTCGACATCGCCCGGTGATCGCCCGCGTGCGGAGCCTCTGGCCCATGAATGCGCCATTCGTTGCCGCGCGTGCATTGCATTTCGGCTCGGCGATGCTGATTTTCGGCGAACTGCTGTTCGTCTCGGTCGTCGCGTCCTCTGCCTGGCAACGCGCAGTTGCCGCGGCGACCGGGCAAGGGCGGCGTCCTCGAACGCCACGTGCAAGTCGTCAGCGCATGGGCTCTGCTCGTGAGCGCCGGCTCGGGCGCCGCATGGCTCGCGATCGAAGCGGCCAACATGGCAGGGACGACGCTCGCGCGCGCGATCGACGCCCGCACGCTTGCGCTCGTGCTGCGCGAGACGGAATTCGGCCATGTCTGGCTGCTGCGAACGTTCCTGCTCGTCATGCTCGCCCTGTCGCTGGTCGCGATACGACGCGCGACGAATGATGCGGCACGATCGCGGCGTACGCGCGTCGCGCTGTTGCTCGCGGCGCTCTATCTCGCGACGCTGGCATGGGCAGGGCACGCCGCTGCCACGATGCAGGGCGCGCTCCGCGCGTTGCATCTCGCCTCCGACATGTCGCATGCGCTCGCCGCCGGCGCATGGCTGGGCGCGCTTCCGGCGCTCGTCTACTGCCTGGGGAGCGCCCAGCCGAACGCCGCGATCGTGGGGCGTCACGCGGCGCTTTTCGGTGCTGGGCATCATCAGCGTTTGCGTGCTGCTCGTCACCGGCATCGTGAACGCCTGTTTCCTCGTCGGCTCGTTCGCGGCGCTCTTCGGCACACCGTATGGCCGCATGCTGATCGTCAAGCTCGCGGTGTTCGCGGCGATGCTCGCGCTGGCAGCGCACAATCGGTGGCACCTGACGCCACAGCTCGCGCACGGCGATGCCACCGCGCGGCGATCGCTTCGCCGGAGCGCGACGCTGGAAGTCATCGGCGGTGTTGCGATCGTCGCCATCGTCGGCGCGCTCGGCACGATGATTCCCGGCGCACATCAGTCGCCGGTCTGGCCGTTCACGTTCGCGCTCGACCTCTCGGATCATCGCGCGGCCGGCGATCGTAGCGCTCGCGGGGATTGCGCTGGCGGCGCTGATCCTTATCATCACGGGCGTGCGTCGACGCTTTGCACGGTTGTGGATTCCCGGATCGATCGCGCTGCTGCTTTCCGCGGTCGCCTCCGGCTGGGTGCTCGCCGTGCCCGCGTTTCCGACGACGTACGCGACTTCGCCGGTGCCGTACAGCGTGGATGCGGTCGCGCGCGGTGCATCGACGTTCGCGCAGGCATGCAGCGGATGTCACGGCGCCGATGCGCGCGGCGACGGTGCCGAGGCGGCGTCGCTGCCGGTGAAGCCCGTCAACCTCGCCGAGCATGCGTTGCATCACCCGCAAGGCAACCTGTTCTGGTGGATTGCGCACGGGATTCCGGACACGCCGATGCCGGCGTTCTCGCCGGCGCTCTCCGAAACGCGGATCTGGGAGCTCGTGCAGTTCCTGGTGGCGCGAGCAAGCGCTGCAGCGGCAATGTCGCTCGGACCCCGCGCCGATGTTGCTTCGATGAGCACGGTGCCCGATTTCAACTACGAGCTGCCCGGGCAGGGGCAGCGCACGCTGTCGGCAGAACGCGCGCCGGCGCTGATCGTCCTGTACTCGCTGCCGCAGTCGCGCTGCGCGGCTCGACGAGCTCGCGTCCGATCACCGCGTGGTGCACGGAAACCTGCGTGTCGTCGCGATTCCGTTCGCAGGATCGCAACGAGCCGGCGAGACGAACGCGCTGATGCAAACGCGCGTCGATCCTGAAGTCGCCTCCGTCTATGCGATGTTCGCGCGCACCGCCGACGGTTCGCGAGCCTCGCATGTCGAACTGCTGGTCGACGCTTCGGGCGTTCTGCGCGCGCGCTGGATCGGTCTGCCGGCAAGCGGCAGCGACCGCGACGCGGAGATCCTGGCGGCCGTGAAGCATCTACCCGAGCGATCGACGATGCCCGCGATGATGCATCACGCGCGTTGATATCGCGCCGACGCGCGATCGACCACGCACACGAAAAAAACCCCGCGAGCGCAAGCCCACGGGGTTGAAGACTGTATCAATCAGGAGGAGAGAATTGATACAGAGGAGACACCACCGATTCTGATCTGGGGATCGCCCTTTGCAGATTCAAGGCCGCGACCGCCTCGATCCCGGCAAGGCCGGCGCGAGCCGGCCCTGCCCGACAGCTTAAGCGCGCTTCGTCTTCGTTTCGTTGCGTTCGCGGCGGCCTTGGTGGCCGTCGCGGTGGCGGCACGGACGCTCGCATCCGCAAAGTCGACGACCTGCCTCGTCGCCTTCTGGAACTGGTCGAACGCGGCGGTCGACGCGGCAAACGTCGATTTCAGTGCGTTGACCGCGACATCCGAGCCGGCCGGCGCCGCTTGGCTGGCCTTCTCGACCCACGACGCGACGCTCTTCGTGTAGGCGTTCCACGTTTCTTCGGCGAGTGCCGAGAATCCGGCTTGCGCCTCCGTCGACAGCTCATACAGCGTGCGGGAGTACCCCGTCGCGCTTTGAACGCCGACCTCGGCGAGCTTCGCCCTGAGCGAAAGCAGTTCCTGCACGTCCTTGACCGACGCTGCGGCTTGCGCGCCCTCGACCGCTTGGGCGATCGCGAGCTTGGCCGCGTTGATGTTCAGGCTGACCAGCTTCTCGGCGTTCTCGATCGAGAACGACGCCAGCTTGACCGCGTTCGATACATTGGCCTGGTTGAATTCCGTGAATTGTTCCGATGCGTTGTACATTGCGTGCCCTTTCAATGGCGGGTCCATGGACCCATTGGCCTTTGGCAGGACCGGTACGTTCGCCCTTCCCGCCTCGAATCGGTGCCGCCGATTGCCGCTTGAGACCGCAATTGCTGCACCGCACAAAACCTATTGTAGGGACGCGCCCAAGCCAAGTCAAGCCCTTTTTGTGCACTGCACCATCGATTCCGGGACCCCGACGCAACGCCTTTTCAAAGATTAGGCAAATCAGGGAGTTATAATGTCGCCTCTTGGAGGCATCGCATCGATGGCGTCGGACGTCCGCACGATCAAGAAGTACCCGAACCGCCGGCTGTACGACACGGCCAACAGCGGCTACATCACGCTCGCCGACGTCAAGCAGATGGTGCTCGAAGGGATCGAGTTCCAGGTGGTCGATGCGAAGAGCGGCGACAACCTGACCCGTGCCATCCTGCTTCAGATCATTCTCGACGAGGATTCGGCCGGCGTGCCGATGTTCAGCTCCGAAATGCTCGCGCAGATGATCCGTTTCTACGGCAGCGCCCAGCAGACGATCATCGGCCAATACATCGAGCAGAACGTGCAGGCGTTCCTCGCCATCCAGAAGAAGCTCCAGGAGCAGGCGAAGCAGGTCTACGGCGACAAGATGATGCTGACGCCGGAGCTGTGGAAGCAGTTCATGCAGATGCAGGCGCCGGCGATGCAGGGCATGCTGGGCAATTACCTCGAGCAGAGCGCGAAGCTCTTCATCGACATGCAGCAGCGGATGCAGGACCAGACGCGCGGCATGTTCTCGGCGTTCCCGTTCCCGACGTTTGCCGCGCCGCCGCAAAACCCGCCGGAAGACGACAAGAAACGATGACGGGTCGATGCGCGTCGAGCGCACCGCAATCTGCCCGTTCGCTCGCGGAATTGCTGCGCTGCGCTAAGCGCGGCAACGGACTCACATGAGCTTGGTACGCCACTCCCGCGCGCCGGAAACGCCTCGCGTCGGCTTCGTTTCGCTCGGGTGCCCGAAGGCGCTCGTCGATTCCGAACAGATCCTGACGCAGCTTCGCGCCGAAGGCTATGCGATCGCGCCCTCGTACGACGGCGCCGATCTCGTCGTCGTCAATACCTGCGGCTTCATCGATGCGGCCGTCGCCGAATCGCTCGACGCCATCGGTGAAGCGTTGCACGAGAACGGCAAAGTCATCGTCACCGGCTGCCTGGGCGCGAAGCAAGGCGGCGACTTCGTCCGCGAAGCGCACCCGAAGGTGCTGGCCGTCACCGGACCGCACGCGACGCACGAAGTGATGGCGGCCGTTCACGCGCATTTGCCGAAGCCGCACGACCCGTTCGTCGATCTCGTTCCTGCCCAGGGCATCAAGCTGACGCCGAGGCATTACGCGTACCTCAAGATCAGCGAAGGCTGCAACCATCGCTGCACGTTCTGCATCATCCCGTCGATGCGCGGCGACCTCCTGTCGCGGCCGATCGGCGACGTGCTCGCCGAAGCCGAGCGGCTGCTGCGCGCGGGTGTTCGCGAATTGCTGATCGTCTCGCAGGACACGAGCGCGTACGGCGTCGACACGCGTTATCGCACCGGCTTCTGGCAGGGACGGCCGATGAAGACGCGCATGCTCGAGCTCGCCCGCGAGCTCGATGCGCTGGCGAAGGCCCATCGTGCCTGGGTCCGGCTGCATTACGTCTATCCCTACCCGCATGTCGACGACATCGTGCCGCTGATGACGTCGACACCGGCCGAAGGCGGCCTGCTGGCGTATCTCGACATCCCCTTCCAGCACGCGAGCCCGCGCATCCTGCGCCTGATGAAGCGACCCGCAGCGCCGGAGAAAGTGCTCGACCGCGTGCGCGCGTGGCGTATCGCGCGGCCCGACATCACGCTGCGCAGCACGTTCATCGTCGGGTTTCCCGGCGAGACCGAGGCCGAGTTCGACGAGCTGCTCGCGTTTCTTCGCGAGGCGCAACTCGATCGCGTCGGCTGCTTCGCCTATTCACCGGTGGCAGGCGCGCTCGCCAATGCGTTGCCGAATCCGGTGCAAGAAACGGTGAAGGAGGAACGACGCGCGCGCTTCATGGCGGTGCAAGCCGGGATCAGCGCCGCGCGGTTACACGCCAAGGTAGGACAGACGCTCGACGTGCTCGTCGACGCGGTCGACGACGGCGTTGCGCTCGCGCGTTCGACCGCCGACGCGCCGGAAATCGACGGCCTGGTCCGGATTGCCGGCGGCGCGGCGCTTGCGCCGGGTCAGTTCGCGCGTGTACGCGTCACGTCGGCGGACGCGCACGACCTGCACGCGAAACCGTCGGCTTGAGCGATGCGTCGCTCATTGATCGCGCGGGTAACTGCGCGCCCGCGAGATCGCGTGCAAGCTCCGCGACGATTTCGCCGAATGCCTTGTTGAGCGCCTCGGCGTACGCAACCGGTGTCGCGTCGCGCATCGGAACGTGCTGCCGATACTCGCGCGTCCACACCGGCGTCTCCTGCGATCCGGCAGTCGGTGTCAGGTAATACGTGATGTCGAGCTCCGCTGCCGGCTTGGCGGCTTCGCGCGTGTCGGCATAGAGCGCGGTCGCGAAACCGTCCAGCACCCAATCGGCATCGGCCGCAGCGCCGACACCTGGTCCTGCGATCCGCGCGAACGGTTTGGCGTGATCGAGCGCGCGCGTCGTCTGCTCGGTCAGCATCGTGGCCGGCGGTACGAGGAATTCGACGTAGTAGTCCGTATCGAAGCGCAGGTCGCTGACGCGGTAGACGAACGTCTTGCCGCGGAACGGCGCGGCGACGTTGATCGTGCCCACGCGCAACGCACCCGGCTGCGAATGCGCGACGGCGGGCGGCGCCGGCGGATCGAGCAGGAACGTCTGTCGAACCGGCGAGGGCCGCGTGATGGCGGAGCAGCCGGCGAGAAGCACAACGGCAACGACGAAAAATGGGGTCAGAGCGAATTTCCAGCCACGGGCGGCGATGAAAAGCGGGGTCAGACGCGATTTTCGGACCCGTCGGCGACGGAACGCTCTGCGCTCGAAAATCGTATCTGACCCCTGTCATTTTGCAGGCTCCAGCGGTCGCGGCGGCGCGCCGAACAGCACGTTGGACGGATACCGCTTCGCGTCTTCGGTGAGATCGCGCAGGTTGTCGGTGATCTGGCGCAGATTCTGGAACGTCGTGCCGAGATCCGCTTCGCCGGCGCCGAAAATCCGGTCCAGCCGCGAGAGCGTCCGCTCCATATGCGCGATCGACTGCGGCAGCTTCGGATCGCTCACGAGCTGGCGCACGCTCGCGAGCGTCGCCGTCGTGTCGTCCGGCAGCTTGGCGAGCGCCGGATTCGCGAGAAACGACTTGAGCTCGCCGTTCGTCTGCCGCAATTCGGCGAGCAGCCCGACGGCCTCGTCGGAAATCTGCTTGCTCTTGATGCCGTCGAGCGTGGTTTCGAGCTTCGACATCGTGCGTTCGGCGCGCTGCGAAATCGCGGCGGTGTCGAGGCTCGCCACGCGCTCGTTCGTCGTGGCGAGCAGCTTGTTGAGGTTGGCAATCGTCGTCTCGATGTCGAGCCGGTGCAGCCGGTCGAGGATTTCCGACGCGGCGGTCACGAACGTCGTAATCGTCGATGGCGTGCTCGGGATATAGATGTTATCGGGAACCCAGTCGATCGGGAGCACCGGTGCCGGCAGCGTGTCGACGTAATCGAGCTCGAGATAGTTCGTCCCGGTGATGCCTTGCGGTGCCAGGTGCACGCGCAATCCGCGCTCGACTTCGAGCTTGCTCGACTCGGGGCTCGCGATGTCGTTCGCCGCCTTGCCGCCGACGAGGCGCGGCTCGATCTGCGCCTCGACGAGCACGTAGCGCTTGCGCTGGTTCATCGGCTTGTCCTGCTCGTATTCGACGTAGGTGAAGCTGATGCGCGTCACTTCGCCGATCACGACGCCGCGATATTTCATCTTCGAGCCGATGTCGAGACCCTGCACCGACTCGTTGAAATACGTCTCGATCGTCGTGCGCGGCTTGAGCCAGCGCCCGGTGCCGATGACGAGCAGCACGGCGATGCCCGCAGCGATCGCGCCGATGACGAAGAGCCCGAGCTTGAAGTAGTTGGCCTTCTGGCTCATAGGGCCCCCACGCTTGCGGCTGTCGCCGCTGCGCTGTACTTCGGTGTCGGAGGTGTAATTATCGGACCACACTTCCGATAATTACACCTCCGACACCGAATTACAGCGCTCATGCGGGCACCGGCGCCGGCTCGGGTTCGCGGTTGAAGAACTGGCGCACCCACCGATCGTCGCTTTCGTCGCGAAGCTTGCGGGGATCGCCCTGCGCGACGATACCCTTCACGCGGCGATCGAGCATGATCACGCGATCGGCGATCGCGAAGATGCTCGGCAGCTCGTGCGTGACGACGACGAACGTCACGCCGAGGTTTCGCGACAGGCGCAGGATGAGCGCGTCGAGCTCGGCCGACGTGATCGGATCGAGGCCGGCGGACGGCTCGTCGAGGAACAGGATCATCGGATCGAGCGCCATCGCGCGCGCGATCGCCGCACGCTTCTGCATGCCGCCCGATATTTCGGCGGGCAGGTGCCCGGTGAAAAGACCGAGACCCACGAGCGAGAGCTTCATCCGGGCGATCAGCTCGATTTCTCCGGACTCGAGATCCGTGTATTCCTCGAGCGGCAACCGAACGTTCTCGGCGAGCGTCATCGACCCGAACAGCGCGCCCGACTGGTACATCACGCCGATCTTGCGCAGGATCGCGCGGCGCGCATCGCCCGTCGCCGTCACGATGTCGTCGCCGTCGATGACGACGCTGCCGGCCATCGGCTCGTCGAGGCCGATCATGTGCTTCAGCAACGTGCTCTTGCCGCTGCCCGATCCGCCGAGGATGACGAAGATCTCGCCGCGCCGCACATCGAAGGTCATGTGCTCGAGCAGCGCGACGTCGCCGTAGCCGACGGCGAGGTCGCGCACGCGCACGATCGGCTCGGCATTATCCATCCTCAAATATCCAGCACGTAATAGATCACGGCGAAGATGCCGTCGACGGCGACGAGCAGCACGATGCCCGACACGACGGCGCGCGTCGCGGCATCGCCCACCGCCGAAGCGCCGGCGCTCGTCTGCAGACCGCGCAGGCACCCGATTCCCGCGATCAGCACCGCGAACACGAACGACTTGACAAAACCGGCCATGAAATCCGAATAGTCGACGATGCCTTCGACCTCGTGGATGAACGTGACGTAAGGGATCGAGAAGCTCTGCAGCGTGATCGCGCCGCCGACGAGGCTCAGCAGGTCGGCGAACAACGTCAGCAGCGGCGTCATCAGCAGCGCGGCGATGATACGCGGTGTGACCAGGAAGCGCACCGGATCGAGGCCCATCGTCGTCAGCGCGTCGACTTCCTGATTCACCGTCATCGTGCCGATCTCGGCGGCGAATGCGGCGCCCGAGCGCCCGGCAAGCAGGATCGCCGTCATCAGCGGCCCGAGCTCGCGCAGCATCGCGAGACCGACGAGATCCGCGACGAAGATCTCCGCGCCGAACCGGCGCATCGGTATCGCGGACTGGAACGCGAGGATCACGCCGAGCAGGAACGAGATCAGTGCGACGATCGGCAACGCATCGGCGCCCACGCGCTCGCAGATGCGCCATACGTCCTTCCAGCGAATCGACATCGGATGCCGGATCGCGTAGAACAGCGCCGCGACCACCTCGCCGATGAAGACGATCTGCTCGCGCAAGTCCTGGCCGATGCCGGCGGCCAGCACGCCCACTTCCTCGACTGCCGACCGGCGCGGCGGAGGCGGATCCTGATCCTGCGCGAGCTCGTGGACGTCGAACTGCTCCAGCAACGTCTCGAACGCGGGGGCGAGATGCGCGACCTGCACGTCACCGGCCTTGCGCTGCGCGATGAGATCGACCAGCAGCGCGACGCCGGCGCCATCGCAATAGTCGACCTTCGAGGCATCCACGACGACGCGCCGTCCGGGAGCGGCGGCGATCGCCTGCCGGCCTTCGGCCCACACGCGTCGAATCGTCGTCGCGTCGAGCCGGCCGGAGAGTGCCAGCACGCGCCGGCCGTCCGGTGTGTCCGAAATCGCGAGCGCCGCCATCAGCGGAGCGCAGCGAATGCCGCGTAGTGCGAATGCCACAGCGTCAGCATGCGGGCAAGCTTAGCATGCGATTGCACATGTCCGCGGGGCGGCGCCGGTCCGTTTGCGCTGTGCTATCGTGGCCGAACAGAGGTCAGTCCGATATATGAGCGAGCCCGTCCGCTTCCTGCTGAACGGCGAACGCGTCGATATCGCCGACCTTGCGCCCCAGACGACGCTGCTCGAGTACCTGCGCGACGAACGGCGGCTGACCGGCACGAAGGAAGGCTGCGCCGAGGGCGATTGCGGCGCGTGCACGGTCGTGCTGGCCGAGCGCGCCGGCGAGGCGCTCGCGTGGAAGCCGATCAACGCCTGCATCCGCCTGTTGCCGTCGGTCGACGGCAAGGCGGTGTTCACCGTCGAGAGCCTCAAGTCCGACCGCGGCGAATGGCATCCGGTGCAGCAGGCGCTCGTCGAAACGTCACGCGTCGCAATGCGGATTCTGCACACCCGGCTTCGCGATGAGCCTGTTCGGTCTCTACAAGACAGCGAATGCGCCGTCGAGCGACGCGATCCACGACGCGCTGTCGGGCAACCTCTGCCGCTGCACCGGTTATCGTCCGATCGTCGACGCGGCGCGACGGATGTACGCGTTGCCGCCTGCGTCCGGATGGCGAGGGCCCGGCGTCGCGGCCGACGGCAGCCCGATCGTCACAGCGGAGGATGAGCAGCTCGCCGCAGAATTGGCCATGCTGGCGCGCAACGACGGCATCGAATACGCGCACGCCGGCCGCCGCTGGTCGGCGCCGCGCAGCGTCGAGGCGCTCGCGCACGCGTGCAGCGCTCGGCCGGACGCGCACATCGTCGCCGGGATGACCGACGTCGCCTTGTGGGTCACGAAGCAGCACCGCGAGCTCGACGACATCATCTACGTCGGCGATGTCGCCGAGCTTGCGGCCGTTCGCGAAACCGCGGCAGGCGTCGAGATCGGCGCCGCCGTTTCGCTGAGCGACGCAATGGTCGCGCTCGATCGCGTCTGGCCCGAGCTGCACGAAGCGTGGCAGCGCTTCGCGTCGGTGCCCATCCGCAACAGCGCGACGCTCGCCGGCAACGTCGCGAACGGCTCGCCGATCGGCGATGCGATGCCGGCGCTGATGGCCCTCGACGCGATCGTCGTGCTGCGCGGCGCGGCCGGCGAACGGGAAGTCGCGCTCGACGCGTTCTATCCCGCTTATCGACAGACGGCACGCGCGCCCGGCGAATTCGTCGCCGCGGTGCGCATACCCCGGCGCCCTTCCGATCTGACGCTGCGCGCGTACAAGATCAGCAAGCGCCACGACCAGGACATCTCGGCGGTCTTCGCGTGCGTGGCAATGACGCTCGCGAACGATGTCGTCCGTCGCGTGCGCATCGGTTGCGGCGGCGTCGCCGCGACGCCGGTGCGCGCGCGCAAAACGGAAGCCTTGCTTACCGGGCAACGGTGGGATCGCGCGACCGCCGAGCGCGCCGCGCAGGTGCTCGCCGGCGAGTTCGCGCCGATCGACGACATGCGCGCGAGCGCTGCCTATCGGCGCAGCGTGCTCGGCAACCTGCTGCGGCGCTTCTGGCTGGAAACGAGTGGCGCTTCGGATGCGCCCACCCGGATCGACGCGCTCGCGCCCGCGCCATCATGAACGCTCCCGATGCCCATTGGGCGGCCACTGCGGACGTCGTCGGCACGCCCGTGCCGCACGATTCGGCGGCGCTCCACGTCGCGGGTGAGGCCGACTACACCGACGACCTGCCGGAGCCGCGCGGCACGCTCCACGCGGCGCTCGGCGTGAGCCCGCTCGCGCACGGCACGATCGAGCGCCTCGATCTCGATCGTGTCCGGGACGCTCCGGGGGTGGTCGCCGTCGTCACCGCCGCCGACATCCCGGGTGTCAACGACGTCGGTCCGATCGAGGCCGACGATCCCATCTTCGCGGACCGCATCGTTCATTTCGCCGGGCAGCCGGTGTTCGCCGTCGCGGCGACCAGCGTCAACGCGGCGCGGCGCGCGGCCACGCTCGCCGGCCTGGACATCGCGCCGCTGCCCGCGATCCTGACGATCGACGATGCGCTGGCCGCCGAATCGTACGTGCTCCCGCCGGTGCACGTGGTGCGCGGCGACGTGCCGCACGCGCTTGCGCGCGCACCGCATCGGCTTGCCGGCGCGTTCGCCTGCGGCGGCCAGGACCACTTCTATCTCGAAGGCCAGGTGGCGCTCGCGATTCCGCGCGAGCGCGGCGGCATGCACCTCCACGTGTCCACGCAGCATCCGGGCGAAGTGCAGATGCTCGTCGCGCGCGCGCTCGGGCTTGCCGACCACGACGTCGTCGTCGAGTGCCGGCGCATGGGCGGCGGCTTCGGCGGCAAGGAAACGCAGATGTCGCTCTTCGCGTGCGTCGCGGCGCTCCTCGCGCGGAAGACCGGGCGCGCGGTGAAGCTTCGGCTCGACCGCGACGACGACATGCGCTCGACCGGCAAGCGGCACGCGTTTCAGTACCGCTACGACGTCGGCTTCGACGATGCGGGACGCATCCTCGCGCTGGACGTCACGCTGGCGTCGCGCTGCGGGTTCTCGGCCGATCTGTCCGGACCGGTCAACGATCGCGCCGTGTTCCACGTCGACAACGCGTACTGGCTGCCGAATGTCGCGATCCATTCGTATCGCTGCCGGACGAACACCGTGTCGGACACGGCGTTTCGCGGCTTCGGCGGCCCGCAGGGCATGTTCGCGATCGAGACGATCCTCGACGACATCGCGCGCACGCTGCGCACTCGATCCGCTCGACGTGCGCAAGGCGAACCTGTACGGGACGACGGAACGCAACGTCACGCCGTACGGCATGACGATCGACGACAACATCGCGCCGGCGCTGATCGACGCGCTGGAAGCGCAGGCCCGCTACCGCGCGCGCCGGCGCGAGCATCGCCGCGTGGAATCGCGCAAGCCCGGTGATCAAGCGCGGCATCGCGCTGACGCCGGTGAAGTTCGGCATTTCGTTCACCGCGACGCATTACAACCAGGCCGGCGCGCTGCATCCACGTCTACCGCGACGGCACGGTGCTGCTGAACCACGGCGGCACCGAGATGGGCCAGGGACTGTTCATCAAGGTGCAGCAGGTCGTCGCGCAGGAGCTCGGCGTGCCGCTCGCGTCGGTTCGCGTCTCGGCGTCCGACACGAGCAAGGTGCCCAACGCGTCGCCGACCGCCGCATCGTCCGGGAGCGACATCAACGGCATGGCGGCGCGCGCGGCGGCGCGCGAACTTGCGCGAGCGGCTCGTCGCGTTCGCCGAGCGCGAGTTCCGCTGCGCGGCGGACCAGCGTGCGTTTCGCGGGCGGTTTCGTGCGCATCGGCGACGAGCGAGCTGGCGTTCGCAGCGTTGATCGACAAGGCGTATCACGCGCGCATTCCGCTGTCGGCGACGGGCTTTTACGCGACGCCGAAGATCCACTACGATCGCCGCACGCTGACCGGCCGGCCGTTCTTCTATTTCGCGTACGGCGCGGCGGTGAGCGAAGTCGCGATCGACACGCTCACCGGCGAGCACCGGCTGCTGGCCGTCGACATCCTCCACGATGTCGGCACGTCGCTCAATCCGGCGATCGACCAGGGGCAGATCGAAGGCGGCTTCATCCAGGGCTGCGGCTGGCTGACGATGGAAGAGCTCGCGTGGAATGCGCGCGGCGAGCTCGCGACGCACGCGCCGTCGACGTACAAGATCCCGACGTCGCGCGACGTTCCCGACGCACTTCAACGTCCGGTTCTTCGAGCGAACCGAACCGCGAAGAGACGATCCATCGCTCGAAGGCGGTCGGCGAGCCGCCGCTGATGCTGGCGCTGTCCGGATTCCACGCGTTGCGCGATGCGATCGCCAGCGTCGCCGACTATCGCGATCGCGCCGCGGCTGTCCGCGCCCGCGACGCCGGAGCGCGTGCTCGCCGCCGTGCGACGACGCGCGCGCATGCGCGCGCACGCGGCAGCGCGACGCGCGGAGCTCTGGCAAGCGCACGCATGCGATCGCGGCGACCGCAACGTCGCCCTGGCTCGATTCGCTCGCCGAGGCGCTCGCGCGCGACGGCCAGGCCGTGCTCGTCGTCGTCGCGACCGCGCAAGGCTCGACGCCGCGCGAAACCGGTGCGGCCATGATCGTGTCCTCCGAGCGCTGCGCGGGATCGATCGGCGGCGGCCATCTCGAATACGAAGCGACGCGCATCGCGCGCGAAGCGCTGCATGACGACGGCTTGACCGGGACCTGGATCGTCCGCTACCCGCTGGCCGCACGGCTCGGCCAATGCTGCGGCGGCGTCGCGACCCTGGCGTTTTCGAAGCTCGACCGGCTCGCGAGCGCGTGGCTCGAGCCGGCGATCGCATGCGCACGGACCGGATCCCCGTTCGCCCTCGTCTCGCGCGTTGCCGGCGCAAGCGAGGCGGCGACGCGCCTCGTCGTCACGAAGGACGACGTGCGGGGCACGCTCGGCGACGTGAGCCTCGATTCCGGCGCGATCGCGCTTGCCCGCGCCCGGCTCGCGGGCGCCGGCGACGGAGCAGCACTCGTGCGCCATGCCAAGGATGGCCCGGCATCCCTGCTGATCCACATCGAGCGCTCGAACGCGTTTCCCGTGTGGCTGTTCGGCAACGGCCATGTCGGACGCGCGCTCGTGCGCGTTCTCGGCGTCGTTCCCGCGCAGGTCAGGTGGATCGATGCGCGCGCGGCCGACTTTCCGGAAGACGTACCGGCCAACGTGGAGATCGTCGTGACCGACGCGCCCGAGGACGAGTTGCAGGACGCGCCGCCGGGCGCCTTCGTCGTCGTCACGACGCACAGCCATGCGCTCGACTTCGTGCTGATCGAAGCGGCGCTGGCACGCGACGACTGGCGCTACCTCGGCCTGATCGGATCGAAATCGAAGCGCGCGCAGTTCGAGCGCCGCCTCGCGGCGCGCGGCTTTGCAGCCGAAGCCTGCGCGCGCATCCGGTGTCCGATCGGCGTGGAAGGCGTCGCGGTCAAGGCCAAGCACCCGGGGGCCATCGCCATCGCGATCGCGGCCGAATTGCTCGTCGTCCGCGAAGCGTCGGCACACCGCGCCGATGCTCCGCGCAGCGTGGGACTCGTGCGCAACCGCTGACCGGTCCGCCCGTTGTAAATCCTGCCAAATTTTTGTGGCCGATGAGGTCTGGCAGGGGGAATCCTGAATCGCGCAACGCGTCCAACTGATACTTGGTAACCGGAGGTGTTGTCATGAAGGAAAAACGCTGGCAAGACTGGCTCAATCTGCTGATCGGCGTATGGCTATTCATATCGCCGTGGGTGCTCGGCTTCGCGGGCACCGAGTTCTCCGCGTCATGGAACGCGTGGATACTGGGCGTTGCGATCGTCGTGTTCTCCGCGATCGCCGTGTCGATACCGCAGGCGTGGGAAGAAGTCATCAATATCCTGCTGGGCATCTGGATGGTGATCTCGTCGTGGGTCATCGGCGTCACCAGCCGGGCGGTGGAGACCAACGCGGTGATCGTCGGCCTGCTGGTCATCCTGTTCGCTGCCTGGGCAATGGCGATGAACCGCGACTGGCGCAACAAGGCGCCCACGGTTTCCTGACGTTTATCGGAATGGCCGCACCGGGAACGATGCGGCCATTGTCGTTTCGATCGTCGACCGCTCTCTCGAGCGGAGGGGAGCACTGACATGTTGCACAAAGTCAAGGAATTGTCGGGCTTGCGCGTCGGCGCGCGCGACGGCGAATTGGGCAGGGTGAAGGACGTCTACTTCGACGACGAGCGTTGGGCGATCCGTCACGTGGTCGTTGCCACCGGCGGCTGGTTGCGCGAGCGCGAAGTGCTCGTTTCCCCGCGGTCGGTGCGCCGTGTCGACTGGAGCAATGAAGTCATCGAAGTCGAACTGACGCAGCAGCAAGTCAGGGACAGTCCGGGTATCGACACCGACAAACCGGTCTCCCGCCAGCACGAGGTCGACTACTACAACTACTACGGGTACCCGTACTACTGGGAAGGTAACGGACTCTGGGGACCGACGATGCTGCCATACCCCTGGGCCGGTGCATCGGCCGAGCCGCTCATTGCGTCGCAACAACCGATCGACCCCGCAGTCGCGCGCGAAATCGAGGGCCGCATCGACGAGGAGCGCGACACGGAGAATATTCACCTGCGAAGCTGCGACGAAGTTGTCGGCTATGACATCCTCGCGAGCGACGGTTCGATCGGCGAGGTCGACGACTTCGTGTTCGACGACGAGAGCTGGGCCATTCGCGCCATCGTCGTCGACACGCGCAAATGGCTGCCGGGCAAGCGCGTGCTCCTTTCCCCCAGGCAGATCGATCACGTGAGCTGGGAGGATCACGAGGTCGACGTCGAGAATGACCCGGGAAGCCATCGAAAGCAGCCCGGAATACGATCCGGCGAATCCGTCGCCCGACCCGGGGCCGCAAACGCGCAGCGGCGCGACGCGCATGCCCTGACGTTGCGCGCGCCCGCCGGCGGCTGAGGTGCGCGAAACGCCGGCTTCGTAAAAGGGACGCCGACGCGGATAATCCGCGGCATGGCGGATTCCTCCCCGGCGGGTAGCGCGATCACGGCGGCGGCAGTTCCTCGGCTTGCGTTGCGCGGCATCACCAAGCGCTATCCCGGCGTGCTCGCCAACGACCGCGTCGACCTCGACGTGCTGCCGGGCGAAATCCACGCGGTGCTCGGCGAAAACGGCGCCGGCAAATCCACGCTGATGAAGATGATCTACGGCATCGTCAAGCCGGATGCCGGCACGATCCGCTGGGAAGGCGCGCCGGTGCGCATCGGCAGTCCCGGCGCGCGCGCGAAAGCTCGGCATCGGCATGGTGTTCCAGCATTTCTCGCTGTTCGAAACGCTCACCGTCGCGGACAACATCCGGCTTGCGCTCGACGCCGCCAGCGCTGCGCGGCCTGCCGCAGCGCATTCGCGACGTGTCGGCGCGCTACGGCTTGACGCTCGACCCGGCGCGTCACGTGCACACGATGTCGGTCGGCGAACGCCAGCGCGTCGAGATCGTCCGCTGCCTGCTGCAGAATCCGCGCCTCCTGATCATGGACGAGCCGACGTCGGTGCTGACGCCGCAGGCGGTGCTGCGGCTCTTCGACACGCTGCGCACGCTCGCCGCGCGAAGGTTGCAGCATCCTCTACATCAGCCACAAGCTCGACGAGATTCGCGCGCTATGTCAGCGCGCGACGGTGCTGCGCGCGGGCCGCGTGACCGGCGAATGCGATCCGCGGCAGGAAACGTCGGCGTCGCTCGCGCGGATGATGATCGGCGGCGAGCTGCCGCACCCGCGTGCATCGCGAGGCGCACGCGGGCGCGCCCGCGCTGATCGTCGATTCGCTCGACGTCCGCGCCGACGATCCGTTCGGCACGACGCTGCGATCGATCTCGCTCGACGGTGCGCGCCGGCGAAATCGTCGGCATCGCGGGCGTATCGGGCAACGGCCAGAAGGAGCTGCTCGCGGCACTGTCCGGCGAGCGCACGGTGGCGCGCGCCGACGCCATCGTCTTGTGCGGCACGCCCGCCGGAACGCTCGATGCGTCGCGCGGCGCCGGCTCGGCCTCGCCTTCGTTCCCGAAGAGCGGCTGGGCCGCGGCGCCGTGCCCGAAATGTCGCTCGCCGACAATGCGCTGCTGACCGCGCGCGGCGCGGCCTCGTTTCGCACGGATTCATCCGCGCGAAGCGCCGTGCGCGCGTATGCCGCGCAAACGATCGCCGCGTTCGGCGTCAAGGCGAGCGGCCCCGATGCCGCCGCGCGGAGCCTCTCCGGCGGCAACCTGCAGAAATTCATCGTCGGCCGCGAGATCGGACAGCCACCCGAAGGTGCTGATCGCCGCGCAGCCGACGTGGGGAGTCGACGTCGGCGCTTCCGCGCAGATCCGCCAGGCGCTGATCGACCTGCGCGACCGCGGCGTGGCGGTGCTCGTGATATCGGAGGAGCTCGACGAGCTGATCGAGATCTGCGACCGGCTCGCCGTCATCGCGCAAGGTCGGCTGTCGCCGGCGAAGCCGGTTCGCGAAACGAGCGCCGAGGAAATCGGCCTGCTGATGGCGGGCGCCGTTCGCGCGCCAGCGACACGGGTCGTCGCGATGAGAGCGCATCTCGAGGTGCGCGCGCAGCCGTCGCGCGTCGCGGTGTGGGTTGCCCCGCTGCTCGCGGCGCTCGCGACGCTGCTCGTCGGGATTCATCGTGTTCGAGGCGTTCGGCAAGGACCCGGTCGTCGCGTTCAACGCGTTTTTCATCGAGCCCGTCGCGACGCGCTACGGCGTCGCCGAGCTGCTGCTGAAGGCGAGCCCGCTGATGCTGATCGCGACCGGGCTCGCGATCGGCTATCGCGCGAACGTCTGGAACATCGGCGCCGAAGGTCAGTTGACGCTCGGTGCGATCGCCGGCGGCGCGCGTCGCGCTCGCGCTCGGCGACGCCGGATGGCCCGCCGCGCTCCTGCTGCCGGCGATGCTCGTCGCCGGCGCGCTCGGCGGCATGCTGTGGGCGGCCATTCCGGCGTTCCTGCGCACGCGCTTCAACGCGAACGAGATTCTCACGTCGCTGATGCTCGTCTACGTCGCGACGCTGCTGCTGTCGTGGCTCGTGCACGGTCCGTGGCGCGATCCGGAAGGCTACAACTTCCCGCAGTCGAAGCTCTTCACCGCGAACGCGCTGCTGCCCAATCTGATCCCGGAAACGCGCCTGAACATCGGCTTCGTGATGGCGCTCGCGGTCGTGGCGCTCGCGTGGCTGTTCGTGCGCCGGCACATCGTCGGATTCGAGATGCGCGTCGCCGGCCTGGCGCCCGCCGCGGCGAACTACGCCGGCATTTCGGCACGCCGGAGCATCTGGCTCGGCATGCTCGCGGGCGGCGCATGCGCAGGGCTCGCGGGCGTCAACGAAGCCGCGGGGCCGATCGGGCAACTGCTGCCGTCGATGTCGCCGGGTTACGGCTTCGCGGCGATCATCGTCGCCTTCGTCGGCCGCCTGCATCCCGCGGGCATCGTGCTCGCGAGCCTGCTGATGTCGCTGCTGTATCTCGGCGGCGAATCGGCGCAGATGCACCTCGCGCTGCCGTCGGCGGTGACCGGACTCTTTCAGGGAACGCTGCTGTTCTTCCTGCTCGCGGCCGACGTGCTCGTCAACTTCCGGCCGCGGATCGCACGCGCGGCGCGTGCGCGGCTAATCGTGGACACGCTCGCGCAAGTCGTCGTCCTGACGCTCGCCGCCGGCACGCCGCTCGTGTTCGCGGCGCTCGGCGAGCTGGTCGTCGAGAAATCCGGCGTGCTGAACCTCGGCGTCGAAGGCATGATGCTGGTCGGCGCGATCGCGTCGTTCATCGTCGCGGCGAAGACCGGGTCCGCCGTGGCTCGGCGTATGCGCCGGCGCGCTCGCGGCCGCCGCGCTGTCGCTGATCTTCGCGGTGATCGCGCTGACGCTTCGCGCCAACCAGGTCGCAACGGGCCTCGCACTGTCGCTGTTCGGGATCGGACTGTCCGCGTTCGTCGGGCGCCCTTACATGAGCGTCGTCATCGCGGGAATCAAGCCGGTCTCGATGCCGGGACTCACGGACCTTCCGGTCGTCGGCAAGCTGATCTTCGGCCACAACCCGCTCGTCTACGTGTCGCTCGCGCTCTTCGTCGCGCGTGCATGCGTTCCTGTACCGAACCCGCGCGGGACTCGTCCTGCGCGCGGTCGGCGAAGTCGCCGCAATCGGCGCATGCGATCGGCTATCCGGTCATGGCGATCCGTTACGCGGCGGTGCTGTTCGGCGGCGCATGCGCGGGCCTGGGCGGCGCCTATCTCGCCGTCGCCTACACGCCGTCGTGGGTCGAGGGCATGACGGCCGGACGCGGCTGGATCGCGCTCGCGCTGGTCGTGTTCGCCACGTGGAAGCCGTGGCGCGTCATGCTCGGCGCCTACCTGTTCGGCAGCGTCACGCTCGCGCAATTCCAGGCGCAGGCGGCCGGCATCGACGTGCCGTCGCAGTTGCTCGCGATGCTGCCGTACCTCGCCACGATCGTCGTCCTCGCGATCATCTCGCGCGACGAGACGGCGATCCGGATCAATGCGCCCGCGTCGCTCGGCAAGACGTACCATCCCGAGTGAACGTGCGAGCGAAACTTTGCGTCGATGCGCGTACAATGCCGCCGCACATTCAACCCCCGTCGAGGAGACGAACATGTCCCGCGTTACCCGCAGAACGGCGCTCGCGACACTGGCCGCGTACCCGATCGCGCTTGCGCTGCCCGCGCGCGCGCAAGCGAAGGAGCCGCTGCAGATCGGCTTCATCTACGTGAGCCCGATCGGCGACGCCGGCTGGACGCACCAGCACGACATCGCGCGGCTCGCGATGGAAAAGAACCTCGCGCGGCAAGGTCACGACGAAGTACGTCGAGAACGTTCCCGAAGGCGCCGACGCCGAGCGCGTGATCCGCGATCTCGCGCAATCCGGGCACAAGCTGATCTTCACGACGTCGTTCGGCTACATGAACCCGACGGTCAAGGTCGCGCAGCAGTTTCCGAACGCCTTTTTCGAGCACGCGACCGGCTACAAGACGGCGAAGAACCTCGGCACCTACAACGCGCGCTTCTACGAGGGCCGTTACCTGGCCGGCATCGTCGCGGGCCGGATGACGAAGACCAACGTCGCCGGCTACGTCGCCGCGTTCCCGATTCCCGAAGTCGTCATGGGCATCAACGCGTTCACGCGCGGCATGCGCAGCGTCAACCCGAAGGCGGAAATCAAGGTCGTCTGGGTCAGCACGTGGTTCGATCCGGGTCGCGAGAGCGAAGCGGCGAATACGCTGGTCGCGCAGGGCGCCGACGTGCTCACGCACCACACCGATTCGACGGCCGTCGTGCAGGCTGCCGAAACGAAGAAGGTCTACGCGGTCGCCTACCACTCCGACATGTCGAAATACGGTCCGAACGCGCAGATCACCGCGGTGACGCATGTCTGGGACAAGTACTACACGCGGCCGCGCGCAGGCGGTGCTCGACGGCAAGTGGGCGCCGGATCACGTCTGGGGCGGCATCAAGGAAGGCATGATCGCAGATGGGTCCGTTCGGCAAGACCGTGCCGAAGGACGTGCAGGACCAGATGAAGAAGGCCGAAGCCGACATCGCATCCGGCAAGCTCGCACCGTTCACCGGACCGATGAAGGACAACGACGGCAAGGAGCGGCTCGCGGCCGGCAAGACGATCACCGACGAAGCGTTGTCGAAGATGGACTACTACGTCGAAGGCGTGCAGGGCAACCTGCCGGCGGCGAAATAGCGTGAGCGCTGCGCCGCCGCGGGTACGGCGGAGTCGCCAAGGCGCTCCACTGGCTCGTGTTCGCGCTCGTGCTCGCCCAGTTCATCGTCGCGATCACGATGCCGGACATCGGCCGCGACACGGTGCCCGGCACGCTGATCAACCTGCACATGTCGATCGGCGTGACGATCCTGCTCGTCATCGCGTGCGCTGGCTGTGGCGGGTCGATCATCCGGTTCCGCTGGCGACGCCGACATGGCGGCGTGGGAGCAGCGGTTCGCGCGCGCGACGCACGCGCTGCTCTATCTGCTGCTGCGTGATCGATCCGTTCCTCGGCTGGGCGATCGGCATCGGCGCACGACTTGCACGATCACCGTGTTCGGGCATCGTAGCGCTGCCGCATATCGTGCCGGCCAGATCCGCAATCGGCGCTGCAGCGCGGGCGACGTGCACACGTGGCGAGGTGGACGCTCCTCGTGCTGATCGGACTGCACGTCGCGGCGGCGCTCTACCACTACTTCGTGCGGCACGACCGCGTGCTGCAGCGGATGCTGCCCGGCAGCGCGCACGTGAACCGGTCGCGGCCGCGACGCACATGCGCGCGCATCCGTGTCGCGCTGATCGCGTCGGCTGCCCTGCTGCACGGCGGCGGAGCGTTCGCCGACCTCTGGGCCTATCGTCGACAGCGAGGGCCGCTCGCACGTCGCCAATCGTCAGGTCGACGCGCGCTACAAGCTCGTTCTTCAAGGGTCGTGACGACGCTCGATGTGCCCGCGACGGCGCCGGCGTGCGGCGACTCAGCCGGAGAACCGCAGCTCTACGAGCGCGCGACCGAATGCCGCGTGCGCAGAGCCGCTATCGCGATCGTTGATCGACGACCAGCGCGAGCGAACGGGCTCGATGCGGCGCTCGTCAAGGCGCGTGATCGCCGTCGAATCGGCGTTCGATCCGCGCGCCGTGTCGAAGAAGGGCGCCGATCGGGCTGATGCAGGTGCTGCCGGACACCGGCGAGCGTTACGGCATCACCGCGGATGCGCGCCGCTCGGTCGCGGACAAGCTGCTCGATCCGGCGACGAACCTGCGCATCGGCACGCGCTATCTGCGCGATCTGCTCGCGCGCTACGCCGATGACGTCCCGCTCGCGCTCGCCGCATACAATGCGGGTGAAGGCACAGTCGCGAGCCACGACAACAGCGTGCCGCCGTTCGCCGAAACGCGCGATTACGTGAAGCTCGTACAGCAGGTTTATGCGCTCTACCGCCCGGCGCCTGCGGCAACCGCAACGCCGGTGCGCATCATCGGGCGGACGAAGCACCGTGAAGAACGATAGCGGCGCAGCAACACGAGATCCGCGCTGGGGCGCGGCTCGGCCCCCACGCTTGCGGCTGCGCCGCTGCGCTGCCTCCGGGGGCGGTTCGCACTTTGGGGCGGCCCGGCAGTGCTCACGCGACCTTGCGCACCTTGGGTGCGGCGTCGCGCGCCTCGAGATGCAGCAGCGCCCGCTTGCGATCGAGGCCTCCCGCATAACCGGTGAGCGAGCCGTCGCCGCCCACGATGCGGTGACACGGAATCACGATGGTGATTGGATTGCGGCCGGTCGCCGCACCGGCCGCGCGCACCGCGGACGGACGGCCGCAGCGGCGCGCAAGCTCGGCATACGTGATCGTCTCGCCAAACGGCACTTCGCCGATCGCCGCCCAGACCTCGCGCTGAAACGGCGTCCCGACGGGCGCGACCGGAATGTCGAACCGCGTGCGCGTGCCGGCAAAGTATTCGCGTAATTGCGCGACGGCATCGCGCAGCACCGGCAACTTCGGCGCGTCTTGCCATTGATCCGCATCGACAGGAAAATATTTCTGGCGTTCGAGATACACGCCGCAGAGCGCATCGCCCCGTGAGCTGGCGACGAGCAGGATCTCGCCGAGCGGGCTTTCCATCCGGCAGGTGGACAGTGTCGATTCCATGGGTCGATTCTCCAGGTTGAGATTCAGTGTTGCCACAAATGCATGACCGCGTACGCGCGCCACGGGCGCCACGCTTCGCTGCGAAGGCGCACCTTCGCCGCGCGCGTCTCGCCGAGCGCGCGCAGTACGCCCAAATCGTTGTCGGGGAATGCGTCCGGCCAGCCGAGCGCGCGCATCGCGATGTAGCCGGACGTCCACGGTCCGATGCCACGGATGGCCTCGAGCGCCTTGCGCGTTACCTCGACGTTTGCGCCGGGATGAATGACGACGTCGCCGCGCGCCACCGCCCGGGCAAGATCGACGAGCGTCCGCGCGCGCGCCGTGGTGAGGCCGATCGCGCGCAGGTCGTCGACCGTGCGCAGTGCGAGCGCTTCGGCGGACGGAAACAGCCATGACAGGCCGCGCGCCACGTCGCCGTCGAGCCGCGTGCCGAACGTGCTTGCCAGCCGGCCGAGGAGCGTACGTGCGCCGGCGACGCTTACCTGCTGCCCGATCACCGCACGCACGGCAAGCTCGAATCCATCGCAGGTGCCCGGCACCCGCAAGCCTGGCCGCGCTTCGGCCAAGGCGCCGAGCGCCGCGATGATCGGTGCCGGATCGCACGCGAGATCGAACGCGTGGCGCACGCGCGAGAGCACGAGCGGGATCGCGCGCGCCAGCGACGGCGACACATTGACGACGAGCGTCCGGCGGCGCGGCGAATGCGCGACCGAAAGCCATCCGCTGGCTGGTCCGGAGCGATTCGTCACGGCAAGCGTGCGGTAATAAACCGATGCGTCGATCCACTCGACACCTGCGATCGCCCGTGCCGCGAGGAATGCGAGCAATGCATCCCAGTCGTACGGCGGCCGATAGGCAAGCTCGAAGCGCATCGCCGACGGCAATGCGGCAGGGGCCGCGTCGCGGCGCAGGCGCGAGGGGGGCATCCGATAGCGCGCGCGGATCAGCGCGTTGAAGCGCCGCAGGCTTTGAAAACCGCTCGCGAGCGCGACGTCGATGACCGGCAGCGACGTATCGGTGAGCAGGCGCTTCGCGAGCAACAGCCGTTGCGTCTGCGCATATTCGATCGGCGACACGCCGAATTCCGCATCGAACACTCGCCGAACGTGGCGACTCGTGACGCCGATGCGCGACGCGAGCGCCTCGATGCCGCCGTGCTCGAGCACGCCGTCCTCGATGAGCTGGACCGCCGCCTGCGCGAGGCGCGCGGACGCATCGACGCTCGAGAGCCCCGGGGCCAACTCCGGCCGACAGCGCAGGCACGGACGAAAGCCGTCGACTTCCGCCGCGGCGGCGCTGCGGAAAAAGCGGCAGTTCTCGCGCCGGGGCAGCCGCACCGTGCAGACGGGACGACAATAGATTCGCGTCGTGCGCACGCCGACGAAGAACCGGCCGTCGAAGCGCGCATCGTGCGCCGCGAGGGCGCGATAGCAGCTATCGGAGTCGAGCATGGACGAATTATGCGCCGCGGCTCTCACGACTACTCGCCATTTTCGGACATCGAAGCGGATGGCGCGAGCGACGCTTCGCAGCCGCTGCCGCCCACGATGCGAAGGCCTGCCGACATCGAAAATCGATCGTCGCTCGCACGTGCCGCATAATGCCGCCCGACAGCGTGCGGTCGTCGTGCCGCCTGCGCCATTCTCAGGGAACGCCGTGATGATTCGACGTACTCAAGCACGTGGCAATCTTCATCGCAGCGACGCTCGCGATCGCCGGCGTCGTCGCACGCGCAACCGTTGCCGAAGCTCATCCTTTCCACCGACTGGTTCGCCGAGGCGGAGCACGGCGGGTTCTACCAGGCCATCGCCGAGGGCACGTATCGGAAATACGGACTCGACGTGGAAATCCGGATGGGCGGCCCGCAGGTGAACGGGTTGCAGCTCCTCGCGGCGGGACAACTCGACATTGCGATGGCCGACGCGCTGCAGGTGATGTCGGCCATCGAGCAGAACGTGCCGGTCGTCGCGATCGCCGCGACGTTCCAGAAGAACCCGACGGTCATCATCGCGCATCCCGGCGTCAGGCGCCTCGAGGACCTGAAGGGCAAGCCGATCGCGATCGGCGCGGCGAGCAACACGACGTTCTGGCCGTGGCTGCGCCAGCAATACCATTTCACCGACGATCAGAAGCGCCCGTACGGATTCTCCGTCCAGCCGTTTCTCGCCGATCCTGCATTGTCGCAACAGGGGTTCGTGACGTCGGAGCCGTTCTCGATCGAAAAGGGCGGCGTGCGTCCGACCGTGTTCCTGCTCGCGGACTTCGGTTATCCGCCGTATTCGGAAACGCTGGCCGTGACGCGGAAGACGCTTGCGGAACGCCGCGATGCGCTCGAGCGATTCATCCGTGCATCCGCCGAAGGCTGGAAGAGCTATCTCGCCAATCCGGCGCCGGGGAATGCGCTGATCAAGCAGGCGAATCCGCAGATGAGCGACGAGCTGCTCGCCTACGGCGTCGCCAAGCTGAAGGAATACGCAATCGTGACGGGCGGCGACGCGCAGCGAGTTCGGTTTGCTCACGATGACCGAGCCGAGATGGCAGGCGACCGTCGACTTCCTGCGTTCGGCCGGACTCGCCAAGCCCGATGTCGACTATCGACGCGCGTACACGCTCGATCTCGTCAAGGCCGTGCGCGTCGTTCCGTAAGCCGGCACGTGTCGCTGTCCCGCGCGACGAATGCAGCATCGGTGCCGACGATCGTCGCCTTGCGCGGCGTTTCGAAGACCTATGAAAACGGCACGCGCGCACTGGCCGCCGTCGACCTCGATGTACGTCGCGGCGAATTCCTGACGCTCGTCGGACCGTCGGGTTGCGGCAAGTCGACGCTGCTCCATCTGATCGCGGGCCTTACGCATCCATCGACGGGTCGGATGGCGTGGTGGGATGACGATGCATTCGAGGCGACGGGCGGTGAAGGCCGGCGCATCGCGCTGGTGTTCCAGTCGCCGACATTGATGCCCTGGGCGACACTGGCGACGAACGTTCGCTTGCCGCTCGATCTGGCCGGCGTGCCGCGCGCAGCCGCGCACGCTGCGGTGGCCGGTGCGCTGTCGCGCGTCGGCCTGTCGGCCGCGGCCGATCATCTCCCGCGCGAATTATCGGGCGGCATGCAGATGCGCGCGTCGATCGCGCGCGCGCTCGTCACCGAGCCCGATTTGCTGCTGATGGACGAGCCGTTCGGCGCGCTCGACGAGTTCACGCGCCAGCGTCTCGACAGCGAGCTGCTCTCGCTGTGGACGGCGCAGCGATTCACCGTCGTGTTCGTGACGCACAGCATCCAGGAAGCCGTGTTCCTGTCGACGCGCGTCGCCGTCATGGCGGCGCATCCCGGCCGCCTTGTCGGCGCGATCGCGCATCGACGAGCCGTTTCCGCGCGACGACGCGTTCCGCGTGTCGCCGGCATTCGCCGCGTACGCGCAGCACTTGTCGGCAAGCGTCGCGCAGGCCGGCGCCGACGCCCTGCCCGACTCCAGTCCGAAATGAATTCCGCCGCGCCACATTCGACGCTGCTGCGCATCGGTGCGCCGTTCGCGGTCGCGCTCATCGCGCTCGCCGCGTGGCAGGCGCTGGTGACGATCAACCGGATTCCGCCGTATCTCGTGCCGTCGCCGCTGCTCGTCGCGCACACGCTTTATGCGGATCGCGTACTGCTCCTCCATTCGCTGTCCGTCACGCTCGGCATCGCGCTGACCGCGCTGGCGCTCGCGACGCTGCTCGGCGTCGCGACGGCGCTGCTGTTCGTGCAAAGCCGCTGGATCGAGATGAGCCTTTTCCCCTACGCGATCCTGCTGCAGGTGACGCCGATCGTCTCGATCGCACCGCTGATCATCATCTGGGTGCACGACACGCGCGAGGCGCTCGTGCTGTGCGCCGTCGTCGTCGCGATCTTTCCGATCATCTCCAACACGACGCTCGGCCTGCGCAGCGTCGATCCGCGGACTGCTCGACCTGTTCCGGCTCGCGCGCGCGACGCGCTGGCAGACGCTGTGGCGACTGCGCGTGCCGAGCGCGCTGCCGTACTTCTTCGGCGGCCTGCGCATCGCGAGCGGCCTCGCGCTGATCGGCGCAGTCGTCGCCGAGTTCGTCGCGGGGACCGGTGGCCAGGGTGCGGGCCTCGCCTATCAGATCCTGCTTGCCGGCATCCAGCTCAACATTCCGCGGCTCTTCGCGGCGCTGGTGCTGATCGCGCTCGCCGGTGTGGCGATCTTCGCCGCGACGGTCGGGCTGTCGCGCCTGGCGCTGTCGCGATGGCACGAGAGCGAATTGCACGCCGACCGCTGAGCGTGCCTCCAAGCGTGCGGCGGTAAACTGCGCCGATGAACGGCCAGCGATGGGATGTCTTCTGTCGCGTCGTCGACAATTACGGCGACGCCGGCGTCTGCTGGCGGCTTGCGCGGCAACTCGTCGCCGAGCACGGCATCGACGTCACGCTGCTGGATCGATCGCCTCGCGACGCTCGCGCGCTTCGAGCCGTCGATTCGACGACGCACATCGCGTTCAGTCGTGCGCGCGAGGTCACCGTGCGCTGCCTCGACGATGTCGGCACCGGCACCGCCGTTGCCCGACGTCGTCATCGAGGGGTTCGGCTGCGGCCTGCCGCCGCGCTACGTCGAGGCGATGGCGGCCGCGGCAGCGCAGCCGTTGTGGATCAATCTCGAATACCTGTCGGCCGAGCCGTGGGTCGACTCCGTGCACGGCCTTGCGTCGCGTGCACCCGCAACTCGGCGCTGACGCGCCATTTCTGGTTTCCGGGCTTCACGCCGCACACCGGCGGCCTGATCCGCGAAGCGGGATCTGCTCGACGCGCGCGATCGGACTGCAGGTGCCCGCATCGCGCGGCGCCGGCGACCCGCTGCGCATCGCGTTGTTCTGCTATGCGAATCGCGCGCTGCCGGCGCTGTTCGACGCGTGGTCCGAAGGCGACGAATCGATCGCCTGCACGATTCCCGAAGGCGTCGCAACCGCCGCGCTCGATACGTGGCTGCACGGCAACGTGCCGCACGCCGGACAGTCGGTCGTCGCGCGGCCGGCTGCGCGCTCGACGTGATTCCGTTCACGACGCAGGACGCATTCGACCGTCTGCTATGGCGCTCCGACGTCAATTTCGTGCGCGGCGAAGATTCGTTCGTGCGCGCGCAATGGGCGGCGCGCGCCTTCGTGTGGCAGCCGTACCCGCAGGACGAGAACTGCGCATCGGCTGAAGCTCGACGCATTCCTCGCGCGCTATACGGCCGAGCTGTCGCGCCGCGCTGCGGACCGCGCTGCGCGACTTTCTGGCAGTGCATTCAACGACGAGGACGGTGCCGCCGCCGCCGCGGCGTGGCCGGCGTATCGCGGACGCGATCCTCGGCATCGAGGCGCATGGCGCAGCGCTGGGCCGACGAGCTCGCGGCACTGCCGGAACTGACGGCAGGACTGGTCGAATTCGCGCGGCGTCGGCTATAATTACCGGTTTTCCAAATTCGCTTCGCGGCCTTCGCCTTGCAGACGCGGGCCGCCTTCAGGAATCGTCCATGAAACTCGCCCAGGAAGTCCGCGCCGGCAACGTCATCATGATCGGCAGCAACCCGATGGTCGTGCAGAAGGCCGAATTCAGCAAATCCGGCCGCAACGCATCGGTCGTCAAGATGAAGCTTCGCAACCTGCTTTCCGGCGGCGGAACGGAAACCGTCTATCGCGCCGACGAGAAGTTCGACGTCATCCAGCTCGAGCGCAAGGACGTGACGTACTCGTACTTCGCCGATCCGATGTACGTGTTCATGGACGAGGAGTTCAACCAGTACGACGTCGAGAAGGAGAACATGGAAGATGCGCTTCCCTATCTCGAGGACGGCCTCGCCTGCCAGCTGACGTTCTACGAGGGCAGGACGATCTCGGTCGAGCTGCCGACGTCGGTCGTGCGCGAAGTCACCTATACCGAACCCGCGGTCAAGGGCGACACGTCGGGCAAGGTGATGAAGCCTGCGAAGCTCGCCAGCGGCTTCGAGGTGCCGGTGCCGCTGTTCGTCACTACCGGCGACAAGATCGAAATCGACACGCGCACCGGCGAGTACTCGCCGCCGCGTCTGATCTCGCGCCCGTGCGCGGGCGCGCGAACGTGCCGCGCGGGCGCCTTGTCGGCCTTCGCGCGGATCGCGCGCAAGCCATCGACGTGGTCGTTGACGAGCCCCATCGCCTGCATGAACGCGTAGACGTCGTCGGCCCGACGAACGTGAAGCCGCGCCGCTTCAGATCCTTCGACAGCGCGACCGACTTCGGCCGACGTCGGCATTGCCGGCGAGCACGTCGCGCGTGATCGCGCTCGGCCGGCTTCGCGGCAGCCGGCTCGAAGCGCCAGAAGTAAGCCGCGAGCGAACCGAACTCCCGAACGAGCTCGCGCGGCGCGACGCGCGTTGTTGCGCATCGACTCGATCTTGCCGCGATGGCGAACGATGCTCGCGTCGGCGACGAGCCGCTCGATGTCGCGCGGCGTCGAAGCGCGCGACGCGCTCGAAATCGAAACCGGCGAATGCCGCGCGAAACGCGTCGCGCTTGCCGAGGATCGTGCGCCAGCTCAAGCCCGACTGGAAGCCTTCGAGGCAGATCTTCTCGAACAGCCGCCGGTCGTCCGCGACCGGGAAGCCCCATTCGCGGTCGTGGTACTCGATGTAGAGCGGGTCGTCGCCGGCCCACCAGCAACGTTCAGCGGGCCGAGACGGTACTGAAGGTACCCGGGTCTTCGCCGGCACGTTTCGATCGGCAGGTCCCGCGAGATGCATGGCAGTCATCCGGTGAACTTGCGCGCGTCGACCTTCATTGTCGATCCAGCCGGCGCGTCAGCCTAGGAGCCCGCTTCCTCGTGAATCTCTTCGAAGAACAGGTCCTTCCAGCTTGCCGGCTTGTTCCTGATCGCATCGATACCATGCATGAAATCGGCGTAACGCATGATCCCGCGGGGTGTCGTCGTAAAGACGAAGTCTGCGTTCGACAGGATGTGCTGGATGAAGCCGGGATCGAGCTTCGAGTGCTCCTCCACCACGTAGACCTTCGCCGCGGCCTTCCTGTCGGCGTTGATGATCGTCATCGCCTCCCTTAACGCGGCAACCACCGCGTTGTAGACACGCGGGTTCTCGCGATGAAACTTCTCGGTGCTGTACAGCACGTCGAGCGTCGTGGGTCCGCCGAGCACGTCATAGGAGTTGAGCACCGTATGGACGTTCGCGCGCTGAAGCTCGAGCTCCTGGAATGGCGGGTTGCCAAAATGCGCGGTGATCTCGGTCCGATTGCTGAGCAGCGCGGCCATGGCATCGGGATGCTTCATGCTGACCGTCATCGCGTCCAGCTTGCCGGAGTGCGCTTCCCCGAACGCCTTGGCGGCAGCCATCTGGAGCACGATTGCCTGGATCGATACCTTCACCGCGGGCAACGCGATGCGTTCCTGTTCGCCGAAGTCCCTGATGCTGCGCACCTTGGGGCTGTTCGTGTTCAGGTACATCGGCATGGAGCCGAGCGAAGCGACGCCCTTCACGTCGATGCTGCCCCTGGTCTTGTCCCAGATCGTCAGCATTGGTGCGACGCCACCCGAGGCGAAATCGAGGCGTCCGGACAGCAGCGCGTCGTTCATTGCCGCGCCTGAACCAAATTGTGCCCAGGTAACGGAGAGCGCGCCGAGCCCGGACTTCTCGGCCTCCTTTTCGATCAGCCGATACTTCTTGACGACTTCGAGCGGCAGATACGGAAGGCCGTACTGCTCGGCCAGCTTGACCTCGGTAACCTCGGCATGCGCCGCAACGGCAAAACCCGTGGCAAATGCGAAAGCCGCCATGAGGGAGCGCGTCTTCGCGGCGCATATCGTTGCTTTCAACCGCCTCCTCGTTGCGAGCATCGCCTCACCTCCTTCACAAAATAACCTCGGTCGCTGGCCCGGCGCTGATCCTGTTGCTCGGCTTGCCATATGGTGCGTATCATACGTATGATCAGTATCATTCGTAAAGTGAACCACGACCCCCATACCGCAGCGCGCCCGGGACCATGAAATCGGAAATCGACCTCGATCAGGGCGCAACGGCGCGAGGCGGCTCGTCCGCCGCGCTGCTTTCCGCCGAGCCGCTCTACCTGCAGGTCAAGCAGCGAGTCATACAGGGCATCCTCGAGGGGGAATGGAAGCCCGGAGAGCAACTACCGGTCGAGTCAGAGCTTGCCGCCCGGTACCGCGTCGGAGTCTCGACAATCCGATCGGCCATCGGAGAGCTGGTGGCGGGCCACATCCTCGCACGGAAACAGGGAAAGGGAACCTTCGTATGCCTGCACGATGATCGCCGCAGCGTCTACCAGTTCTTCCGTGTGGTGCGCGACGACGGCACGAAAGAGCTCCCGGTCAGCGAACTGATCGGATTGAAGAAGGCAAAGGCGGATGCGGATATTGCCGACCTGCTCGACCTGCCCCGCCGCTCGCGCGGTCAGGACGTCTACCGGCTGCGCAACGTCCTTCGTGTCGGCGGAATCGCAGTCGTCGTCTCCGACATCACCATTCCGGCTGCGCTCTTTCGCGGATTGAACGAAGCGATCGCTCGCAGCGGCAGCACGCTCTACGCCGTGTACCAGACCCATTTCGGCATCAACATCGTGCGCACCGTTGAAGAGCTCCGCGCGGTGAATGCGAGCCCGGCGGTCGCGAAGGTGCTGGCCCTTCGTACGGGCGATCCCGTTCTGGAGGTGCGTCGACTTGCGTACACCTTTGGCGACCGACCCATCGAAGTACGCACGAGCGCGGTATTGACCCGGAATTTCTTCTACCTGGTCGAATCCGGGCGCGGCATGTGATCGATCGGATCTTTGTCCTGGAACCGCCATGAACATTGCCATCAAACGTCTCTCGCCTGCCGCTGGAGCGAGCGTCACGGGGATCGACTTCCGACATCCGCTCGATCGGCCCACGGTGGATGCGCTCCATCGCGCATTGGCCGAGAACGGGCTGCTGCTCATCAGAGACGCCGATATGACGCCGGCCGAGCATATTGCGTTCAGCAGGCAATTCGGACCGCTCGAAACTCACGTGATCGGTGAGTTCACGCTGCCGGAACATCCCGAAATCTTCGTGGTTTCGAATGTCCGGGAGGGAACAAAGCCCAAGGGCGCGGTGTACGCCGGCCAGTATTGGCACTCCGACCTGTCGTACATGGAAAAGCCGTCGCTCGGCTCGCTGCTGCTTTGCCGCGAGATGCCGGACATCGGCGGGGATACGATGTGGGCGAGCATGTATCTGGCCTACGAAAGCCTCTCGCAATCGATGAAGGGCTTCCTCGAGGGGCTAAGCGCCGTTCACGACTACAGTCACGCCTACGACACCTATTTCGCAAAGCTGAAGGAACGGCCTCCGCTTACCGCCGAGCAGCGCGCGAGAACGCCACCTGTGCAACATCCCGTCATTCGCACACACCCTGTGACCGGGAGGAAGGCGCTGTATGTGAACCCCGGGTTCACGACCGGATTCGTCGGCATGCCGGAGGAGGAATGCCGGCCCCTCCTTGACTTCCTGTTTCGGCACTCGACGCGTCCGGAGTTCATCTATCGACATCAGTGGCACGTGCACGATCTGATCTTCTGGGATAACCGATGCACGATGCACTATGCCCTGGCGGACTATGACTTTTCCGTACGCCGGCACATGCACCGCACGACGATTGCGGGTGAGAAACCACAATAGCGCGCCGGTGTGCGAGAACCGAGCGAGCAGCGAAGGATGGGCCGGTTTCCTCTCCCTTCGGCCCGCCTCTCGGAAGTGCGACGTGACGCTTACTGCGCGTAGTCGTACAGTGGCTCGCCTTTGTCGACGATGTGAACGGTGAACAGCTTTAGAGACGTATCTCCGACGATTTTGTATCCACCATGTTTCACGTCGCGAAGATTCAGCACCGTGGCCCCAGTTGCTAACGCCATCGGATCCTTGCCAGGAAGCTGAACGCTGGCGCCCTGTAGGACATATGCAGCCTCGACGCCATGGTGGCTGTGGAGCCCTATGGAATCACCGGGCTTGTACTCGGCCACTGATGCGATAACTTCCATGCCCGGCGCACCCGACAGGTCAGTCCGCTTCTGTTCCACGCGCTGCGGCGAGTCCGACGATGTTTGCGCAACCAAGCCCGTGACTACGCCACTGCCGAACAGCAGAACTCCGGCCAAGGACCGAACCAATGTATTGACCTTCATGGGCTCCTCCCGAGTGCGATAAAAGGCGGGTTAATTGTGATTTTAACGGTTGAATCGGTCAAGGAAGCCGGTCGGACCAGCTCCTTGCGTTGCGCCCGGTGGGCCGGCACCACAACCATCCGGTACTCCCTGCTTCGCTGCACGGCGCCCGCGGCGCGCGCAGTAAGCGATGTGGCGGCGAGGGAGCACGCCTCGCGTGCATCGTGATGCGTTGTTGACTATCACCTCTGTTCAGACGCGGCGATCAAAGGTGCTGTTTGCCGAAGTGTTTCCTCCATCACAGTATCCCGAGCGGTCCGGAAATCAGAAAAGCGCCAAGCAACCAATGAGGAAGGTGAAAGACTCCCGGCGGGGACACCGAACGCAAGGTTGGGCCAGAAGCAGCGGGTCAGGTCCGACCACTGACACCCCTCGCTCCAATCGTGATACCCCGTAGCGAAAAGACCAGGATTGGATCTTGGAATTGGGTAATACCAGCGGCGTTCCACTCTCCGCCGACCGGATTCTAGCGGCGAATCCAAGTCCGCGCAGGTACAGCCGCAATCTGTTGCAAATTCGCCACTTTGCCTTCGCGCGATCGAATCGACGGTCATTTCGATGATTTTTTCGCCGTAACGCAACGCCTGCGCGCGAAGGCGCGACAGCAGGTCATTGCCGGCGATTCCCTCGGGAAATCCAGGGTAATTGTGCGAACGCACGATCAGCGAAGCGCGGCTTGCGTGCGCATCGACGAGACGACGCTGCGCCTGAAACGCCCGAGGTAAACCGCGGCCATCAAGCCCCCCGGGGCCGCCCCCTACGACCAGCGAATCGACCTGCAAGATTGACCTCCGCGAAAACCGGCGTCAGGATACCCGTCCCAAGCGCACCCGTCGTTCGGAGACCGTTATGGCCGCCCGCTCAATCGCTTCGCTGCTCGTATCGTTCGGCATGGTGTCGATCCCGGTGAAGCTCTACGCCGCCACGCAGACGACCGCCGGCATTTCGTTCAACCTGCTGCATCGCGCGTGTGGCTCGCGGCTGCGCCAGCAATATATGTGCATCAAGGAGGACGTCGTCGTCGAGCGAGCCGACATGGTCAAAGGCTACGAATTCGCCAAGGACCAGTACGTGACGTTCACGCCGGAGGAGCTGACGGCACTCGGCGAGAAGGCGACGCAGACCGTCGAGATCGACGAGTTCGTTCCTGCCGAGAGCATCGACCCCATCTACTACGACAAGGCGTATTTCCTCGGCCCCGACAAGGGGGGCGCCAAGCCCTACGCGCTGCTCGCCGAGAGCATGCGTCAATCGAAGCAAACGGCAGTGGGACGCTACGCGGCGCGCGGCAAGCAGTACATCGTCCAGCTTCGCCCGGTTGCCGGCGGCCTCGTGATGCAGCAGTTGCTCTACGCGCCGGAAGTGCGGTCGATCGACGATGTCGACATTCCGGAGGCGCCGGTGCGCGACGCGGAGCTCACGCTGGCGCGCCAGTTGATCTCGCAGATCTCGTCGCCGACGTTCGACCCGACGAAATACGAGGACGAGGTCAAGCAGCGGATCGAAACCGCGATCGAGAAGAAGCTCGAAGGCCAGGAAATTGCGATTTCGCCCAGCGTTCCCGAAGCGGGCGGCCAGGTGATCGACCTGATGGAGGCGTTGAAGGCGAGCCTCGCGAAGACGACGACCACGCGCCCCGCCGCGAAGGCTTCCGACGCCGGATCCGCAGCCCCGGCGGAGCTCAAGGCCGTGCCGAAGAAGACGCCGAAGAAGGTCGCCGCCGTCGAGGAAGAGGCACCCGTGCAGAAGCGCAAGGCCGGCAAGCGTTCGTGATGGCGTGACCGGAGATTCGTGAGCGCGGGCTACTCCTTACGCGACGTCGGCAAGCTGCTCGGACTACTCGGGGGGCGGCTCGCGTTTCTCGACGTGCCGACGCCGTCGCCGGCGGTGTCCGACGATGACCTGTTCGACAAGGCCAGCGCGACCGAGGAGACGAACCCGGTCGCATCGGTCGAGCTCTATCGGCAGGCGCTCGCGGTCAACCCGAAGCACGTCGGCGCGTACACGAACCTCGGCCGCCTGCTTCGCGGCAGGAAACGTCCGCCACCTGAGCGCGTATCGCAAGCTCAGCAAGCGGTAGCGATTCGCCGATGCGCAGCAGCACATGGAGCGTGGCCGTCGGCAAACACGGCGTCACGGCGAGGTTCGACCCCGCCACACGCGGCGCGGAGCCGCCCGTATTCCTGTTCGCGCACGGCGCCGGCGGGAACATGGCCGATCACGGAATGCTCGCGTTGACCAAGCTCTTGTGCGACCTGGGCCTGCACGTCATTCGCTTCAATTTCCCGTACGCCGAGCGCAACAGCCGCAGGCCGGATCCGATGCGGCTGCTCAAGGACTGCATTGCGGCGGTTGCGGCGCGGGCCCGGCGCGAGATCGACGCCAAGCGATGGATTCTCGGCGGCCGCTCGATGGGCGGTCGCGCCGCGTCGATGCTGGTTGCCGACGGCTACGCGTGCGACGGATTGCTGCTGCTCGCGTACCCGCTGCATCCGGCGGGCAGCCCGGAAAAGCTGCGCGATGCGCATCTGCAACGCGTCACCACTCCTGTGCTCTGCTTCAACGGAACGCGCGATCCGCTGTGCGAGCGCGCGCTGATGGACGCCGTCGTCGCGCGACTGACGAGCAACTGGACGATGCACTGGCTCGACGGCGCCGACCATTCGTTTCATGTGACGAAATCGTCCGGCCGCGACGATGCCGCCGTGCTGGACGAGATCGGAACTGCAACGGCCGCGTGGCTCGCGTGATCACGAATCCGCGGGCTGCGGACCGTCGTATCGGATCGGGTAGGGGGCGGGATTGCTCCCGCCGCCCTCCCAATCGGGTTGACGTCGCGCAGGATGAGCCACAGGCCAACAAAGACGGCGCATTGACTCATCGGAATTGTTACCCGAGCTGACCTGTTGCCTCACGTAACTTGCTACCCGTCGGATGGTCCGACGGGAGCAGCACTACGTGACGAGGCGAATCAGCATGGCAACACGCAAGGAGTTGGTTGAAGCAGTGCGAGCGCGCTACAGCAGCGCGCCACCGGTGGAGAAGGCGAAGATCCTGGATGAGTTCGTGGCCCTGACCGGCTACCACCGCAAACACGCCATCCGGGTGTCTGCGAGAAGAGGCCAGCGACGAAGGAAACGCGGGCACGCAACCGTCTGTACGACGAGGCGGTCCGGCAAGCGCTGACGGTGCTGTGGGAGGCCGCCGATCGGGTCTGCGGCAAGCGGCTGAAGGCGTTGATCCCGATGCTGGTCGATGCGATGGAACGCCATGGCCACCTCGACCTGGACCCGGTCGTCAAGGACCAAGGTCTTGCAGGTCAGCGCAGCGACCATCGATCGCGTGCTGGCCGATGCGCGTTTGCATATCGACGGGCAAGCGCAGGCGCCGCACTGGCGTGGGCGCGGCCATCCGGCGCAGCATTCCGGTGCGCACGTTCGCCGACTGGCGCGATCCGGCGCCAGGCTTCTTCGAGATCGACATGGTCGAACACTGCGGCGGCCCGAAGACCGACGGTGACTTCGTTCACACCCTGACGCTGACCGACATCGCCAGCGGGTGGACGGAATGCGTGGCGATGCGGATGCGCGACCAGATGCTGGTGATCGAAGCCTTCGAGAAGGTGACGGCCGATCTGCCGTTCGCGATGCTCGGCATCGACTCGGACAACGACAGCGCGTTCATGAGCCAGACCGTGTTCGACTACTGCAAGGGCCGACGGTCTTGAGCAGACGCGCTCGCGTGCCTACAAGAAGAACGACCAGGCCTGGGTGGAGCAGAAGAACGGCGCCATCGTTCGGCGGCTGGTCGGCTATGGCCGCCTGAGCGGTCGCGAAGCCACGAAGGCCCTGGCGCAGCTGTACGAGTCATCGCGGCTGTACATCAACTTCTTCCAACCTTCATTCAAGCTGAAGTCCAAGACGCGCGACGGCGCTCGCGTGCACAAGGTCTACTTCGCGCCGGCGACGCCATGCGATCGGCTGCTGGGCACGCCGGCGTCGAACCGAGCGATCAAGAAGAAACTGAGTGACGCAATTCAACGACTCGACCCGGTGCGGCTGCTGCAGGAAATCCGCAGCGCGCAGCAGACACTGAGCGAGATCGCAGCGCACGGCGTGCCGAGCGAAGCCTCGAGCCGCGTGCACCGGATGTTGCGACGTTCCTTCAGGGCTTGTCGTCAGGCTTGGCCACACGGCGAAGTGCGTCCGACGCATCGCAAGCAACCACGGCCAAACATTGGTGGAGGACCCGCCAGGACCCGTTCGCCGACGCGTGGCCAGTCATTGAGCTGGCTGATCGGGAGCCGCTCCAACCGCCAAGGCCTTGATGGCGCGACTGGTGGCGATGGTTCCGGAGATCTACGACGGCAAGGCGCAGCTGCGGACCCTGCAGCGCCGGGTGAAGGCGTGGCGCAGCGCACGGGCCCGGACTCTGATTTTCGGAGTGCTGCAATCTGCAAATACTCATGCCAACGCGAGTAAGAGCTTGTCGTGAAAGTCAGCCACTGCAAGCGATGCTTGAACCCCTTAATGCGTCAATGCACCACATCGGGGCGTCTAGAACGTCCGGCACGCGATTCCAGGGATTGGCTTGACAGGAGCGGACCATCTCTGTGACTCGACGCACGGCCTTAGATTCGCGAACGATGACAAAAACTGTCGAGTAACATTTCCTTGTGAGGCAACACGCCGGCCAAGATAGTTGACGCCGACCAGTTCGACCCGAAGCAGCCACACGCGCCGCGGCAAAGCGGACCGTCGCCCCAGTGTCAACTAATGAATAGTCAGGAACCCTCGTCCAGCCACGCACGGGCTTGGGCGATCGCCTCGTCATATGAAAGCGAGCGGCCATCGGACTCAGCGGCGGCAAACGCGATGGCTCCCAACGCCTCCCGCGCCCGCTCGATAAACACGTCCTCCCCTGGCTCGGGGTGATGACCGATGCGCTCCCTCTGCGCCTCGGCTGCCCCATAGAGTCGCGCGGCGAGGTTCCACTCGCCGAAAAATACCGCGAGCTCCGACGCACCGCTCAGATGCGCAATGCCAGCTCGCTTCGAACCGATGTCCTCGGCGATCGAGAACCCCTCGCGCAACATCTCCCTTGCGCGGTCTCCCAACCCGAGGGCAATCGACGTCGCCCCGAGATCTGAAAGATTGATCGCAATACCGGCGCGATCTCCCCGCTCGCGGTTAAGCGTCAACGCTTCCTCGAACAGATGCTGCGCCTTTTCCTGTTCTCGCTTTTCGCCGTAAAAAGACGCACCAAGCGCATGGAGCGCGCGGGAAAGTTGTCGCTTGTCTCCAAGCTGTCGCGAAAGCGCAAGCGCGTCCTGGAAATGTGTGCGCGCCATGGCTCTGTTTCCCCCAGCGAGGACCACATACCCTAATAACCGGAGCGCTTCGGCCTCTCTTCCCTTGTTGCCTATCTCATGCGAGATGGACAGACTCGTCTCAACGTATTCTTTCGCCTCCGCGTAACGGCCCATAAAATAGCTGGCCTCGCCCGCAGCCCAGAGCGCCCGGCACCGAGCGAGGTTGCGCACCTCGGCCCAAGGCCGCGTCAGTGCATCCTCCGTCACCCGATGTCTCAGCGGGACCAGGCCGCGATGCAGCAGGTACACCCCTAAGGAGAAAACCAGTCGCAATCCCAGCTCGGCGCCATCCTCGGCGTGATCGCACCAAGAATGAGCCGCCAGAAGGTTCTCGCGTTCCAGGTCAAGCCGCGCGAACCACACGCCCTGCTTTTGCCCGACAAGCTCCGGTTCCGCTTCCTCCGCGAGCGCTACGAAGAACGCGAGGTGGCGGTTACGCGTCGCCTCGCCCTCACCGGACTCGTTAAGCCGATCCTGTGCATACTGGCGCACTGTTTCCAGCATTGTGTAGCGGGTTGTGCCGCCCTCGACGCGGTTGGTTGTGACGAGTGATTGCTCGACGAGACGCGTGAGCACGTCCAGAACCGCGTACTCGTCCAGCTGTTCGCCGGCTACCCGCGTGGCGCTGGCTAGAGTCCAGCCGCCGACAAATACCGACAGCCGCTGCAACAGCTGCTGCTGGTCGGGCGCGAGATGGTCGTAGCTCCACTGGATCGTCGCGAGCAGCGTCTGTTGCCGCGCCATCGCGGTCCTGCTGCCGCCCGTCAGCAGCCGGAACCGGTCGTCGAGCCTGGCGCGGATTTCCTCCACCGTAAGCATTTTCACGCGGGCTGCGGCCAGCTCGACAGCCAGCGGAATGCCGTCCAGTCTTCGGCAGATCTCGGCCACGGCATCACGGCTGTCGTCTCCCAGCGAGAATTTGGGAACCAACAGTCGTGCCCGCTCGACGAAGAGGCGCACCGCCTCGCAGGCATCCAGTGCTCTGGGGTCAAGTTTCGATCCAGGCGGTGGAAACGACAGCGAACGAACAGTGACTGTGCGCTCACCGGCAACACTTAACCCTTCGCGGCTGGCCGCCAACACGCGCACGCCTGAGGCGGCGCCGATCACGCGCTGTACCAGAGCCGCACACGCCGCCACCAGATGCTCGCAGTTGTCGAGGACCAGCAACATATGTTTACTGGCAAGGCGGTCGCAAAGCGTGTCGACCATCTGCCGGTCATTCTCCTCTCGAATCCCGAGCAGCGTTGCAACCGTCAGCGCCACGCGCTCTGCATCCAGGAGCGACGCCAGATCGACGTACCAAACGCCATCCGGGAGCGACTGGAGAACCCGTTTTGCGAGCTCGACAGCGAGTCGAGTCTTGCCACAGCCGCCGATGCCGGTCAGTGTGAGCAGTCGCGTTTGCTCGAGCAGTGCGGCGTACTCCTCGAGATCGTCGTCGTGACCAATGAAACTGGTCAGCTGAGACGGCAGGTTGTGCCGCGGCGTCTCCGGCAGCGATGACGACACACTGCCGGGCGTGAGCTCCAGCGTAAAGCAATAACCGCGGCCCGCAGTGGTCGCAATCGCTGCTGTCCCCAGAATCTTGCGCAGCGCAGAGACCTGCACTTGCAGGTTGTTCTCCTCCACGACCACGCCAGGCCAGACCAGGCCAAGCAATTGGTCCTTGGTCACCAGTTGACCGGCGCGCTCGACCAGCGCCAACAGCACGTCGATTGCCCGATGGCCGAGCTCCACGGGGTGGCCGTCGTTCAGCAACCGGCGCTGATTGGGCTGCAGCTCAAAGCGGCCAAAACGGTAAATGGTCATCACGGCGGATGGGTCGAGCGCGGTTGACACTGCAATTGTCGCGAATTTACTCGCGCTTCGTTGCCTTAAGCGCAGCTTTCAGAACATTTAAGCCCGGCTAAAGGACTGAAGCAGCTCGCCTGAAGGAAAGTAGGTCCCAGCAGCACCGGACTCTTCCCGACCGAAACAGGACCGTAAGGAGACTGCCATGAACGCCAAGCCCACGCTAGCCCGCCCCCGCGTCGTCACGACTATCGCCGCCGCCGCGCTGTCGACCGTCATCGCGATCGGACTCCTTACCGCCGTCACCGGCCTATTCCAGCGCGACGGCGCCCCGTTTGAGCAAGTCGTCATCGCCGAACACGCCTGCGCCAAGTTCATCTCTGAACGCGAGGCCTGCGTGCGTTTATACCTTGCCGCATCGCGTGTCCAAAACGTTGCGAGTCGCTGAAGCTCTGCGCAGGGATAAGGCCTGCGAACGGCCGCTTTCGGAGACTAGGCGGTATGGCGGCTTTTGGCTGCGGATTCAACCGATCGATGCAACAGATTGGTGAAATCGTTCAGCCGGTGTTTCGTAGTTTAGTGTTTTTCTTGGGCGCTCATTCAATCTCCTTGCCACGGCGTTGAGCTTTGCTTGTGAGTAGCCCGACAGGTCGGTTCCCTTGGGGAAATACTGTCGCAATAGTCCGTTCGTGTTCTCATTGGTCCCGCGCTGCCAGGGGTTCTGTGGATCGCAGAAGTAGACCTGGATGTCGGTCGCCAAGGTGAAGCGCTTGTGGTCGGCCATCTCTTTGCCCCGATCCCAGGTCAGCGACTTGTAGAGTTCCTGCGGTAACTTGCGAGCATTCTTGATCAACGCGTTGATGACCGTCTCGCGTATCTTTGCCGGTAACCTTCACCAGCATCGCATAGCGTGTATGGCGCTCGACCAGGGTCGCAATCTGGCTGTTCTTGCTGCCGAACAGCAGGTCGCCTTCCCAGTGACCGGGTACCGCCCGGTCTTCGACGCTGGCCGGACGCTCGCTGATCGAGACGGTGTCGGTGATTCTGCCGTGATTGTCCGTCTTCTGGGTGTGATGGCGCGAACGGCGCATCACTCGGGTGCGCCGCAAATGCTCCACCAGTTCCTTCTTCAGGGCGCCGCGGGCCTGGATGAAGAGGCTGCGATAGATGGTCTCGTGTGACACCTGACGGCTCGTATCGTCTGGATAGGTGCGCTTGAGCCAACCGGCAACCTGCTCCGGTGACCACTGCAGTTGGAGCTTGCCTGCCACGATGCGCGCCAGCGCTCGGTTCTCCGCCAGTTTACAGGTCTTGGGGCGACGTCCCCGATCCCAGGCGGACTGGTCGGCCTGACTCGCTCGGTAGCATTCCTGGCCACCATTGCGCTTGATCTCCCGACTGATCGTGGAGGGCGCTCGGCCGAGTTGCGCTGCCATCGAACGGATTGAATGACCCGCAACCACCGCGCGCGAGATCTCTTCCCGTTCGGCCAGGGTCAGCGCCAATCGGGAGCGGCAGCGCGGGGCCGGACGGATCCCGCCGGTCGCTGCCAGAATCGGCTGTATCGACGAGTGGTTCCGATCAAACAACTGGGCGATCTGCTGGAGAGACTCACCCTTCTGCCAGCGCTCCCACATTAGCGCCCTCTGGCTCTCCGTGTAATGGATCCGAGGTCTTCGCTTCATCTGCAACACTCCTCTGATTGCTCAGGCCATAGTGTGTTGCATCCACCGGTTGAATCCGCAGCCGAACTGAGACATACGCGAGCGACTGAATCTAGCCGATTTCCGCCGCAGGAATCGGCAGAACGCGCTCGATCGATCTCACAGCTGAGTTCGAAGTACCGAAGCACCTGGTCCAAAGTTCTTGGTACCGGGTACGAGGCGCGTCGTACTTGCAGAGCGCTGGATTCATCGAGGTGGTAGATTTGCTGCATTACCGGACGCTATTTTGGAATAGCCCATGCCCTCCGACGACAAGAACGTGCTTGGTGGCACGCTCTCGCCTTGCTCGATGTCACCCCGCACCGGGTTCTACCGCGACGGCTGCTGCAACACCGGTCCCGAAGATCGCGGGCTGCACGTCGTCTGCGTGCAGGTGACCGAGGAATTTCTCGCTTTCGCGCGCGGGCGCGGCAATGACCTCATCACACCAGCGCCGGACTTCGGTTTCCCGGTCTACAGCCCGGCGATCGATGGTGCGTGTGCGCTGCCACCTGGCGCGAAGCGTTCGAGCCGGTGTCGCAGCACCCGTCGTGCTCACGGCGACGCACGAGGAAACGCTCGCCGTGATTCCGCTCGATGCGCTGAAGCAGCACGCGCTTGACCTCCAGTAGCAACGATCCGCACCGGCGACGTTCGACGCGAAAGCGAACGCCCGGCACCTCTTCAAACACCCAGTATTTGGCGCAAGTACGTCGTACTTGGTGCGAAGTTCTTAACGCGACGCCAGGACGTGCGACGCATTTCGTACTCAGCTCGACGGGCGAGAGCTGCCCGTACGCGATTTATACTTATGTCTCCGGCCCGGCGCGATGGTGATCGAGAGTTTTACGTACCGTGGGTAGGCAACGACGGATGAAGCGCGACGCATTTCGTGCTCACTACTTCGAACGCCGTACGGCTGAGAGCGGCCAACGGACCAGCCGTAGCGCCTCATCTTTCAAAGCAGACGCTCACTGGCAACGGCCGGCCAGGAGCAGCCGGTCTGTGTCGATGTCCTTCGAAAGGTTATCCCCCGGCCGTGCCGTATTGCCCGACGAGCCTCATGTAGGACCGATACGCTTTCTCCCATCGGAATTCCTTTATTACGTGCTCGTACAGCGCATCGGCATGTCGGTCGCTTGTCTTCCTGTCGAGCAGCAACCGCGTTAGCTGCGCGGCAAGCGCGGCCGGATCATCGGGAGGCACCAGGCAGGCGTTGACGTCGTGCTTGAGGATCTCCGGAATGCCCCCGACGGTCGTGGCGACAACCGGGCACCGAAATACTCCGGCCTCGAGGAGCACGATGCCGAAGGGCTCTGCACGCGACGGCAGACAGAATCCGGGCCGCGCCGTAATAGGCCCGCAGGTCCCGATGCGGCACCTCGCCGCAGAAAACGACATGATCGGACACGCCGATCTCGATGGCGAGGGCGCGGAGGTCGTTACCCATTCCAGAATCCGGACCTACCAGCGCCAGCACCGCGTCGATGCGGTGAATCTCGCGAACGCACTTGAAAGCGAAGAGGAGCGTGTCGAGACCCTTCTTCGGTTCGTACGACGCGACGCTGAGAATGAACTGGCGCCCCAGCAGCCGCGCATCGATCGGCGCGACGAACTTCCGGTCGTTCATCAACCGGGCCATGTCGACGCCATTGTGAATGGTCGATGCGCGCGTTCCAATGGAGGGATCGAACGCCAATACGGACCGCGTGTGCGCATTCGAGCAGCTCACGACGGCATCCGCGCGTCGAAGCAGGAACTTCCACATCCAGCGCTCGAGACCGGTCGTGCGCACGGCGTGGGGCAGATCGAGCCCATGAAACGACAGGATCATTTTCGGTCGACGCGCCAGCGTGCATCCTGCGAGGACGAATTGCAGCGCGGCGAGCGACGGATAATGGACATTGACACACACCACGTCGTTTGTCTGCAGGTACCGGCGAATGCGCAGGAGTTCGGGAACAAGGGAAACGGCCCATTTCCCGATTGCGGCCGGCATGCCGGCCGCAAGCGGAGCTCTCACTCGCATGTACGTGACCGATCGGCCGTTTTCGCAGACGGTCGAAGGCCGCGTGTGCTTCCGGAAGCGTTTACCCAGATCCTCGGGCTGTATGCCCGCAGCCTCGAACTGGCGATACAGGTTGAGAACGACCTGATTCACGCCCCCCGACTTCGGTCACGCGCCAAGGCACGACGAAGAGATACGTCGGGCTATGGCTCACTGGCCGGTCTCGTGCATGCGAGCCGATGCCCACGACGATTCGCGGATTTCGCGGAAATCCAGTGACCGGCGGATCACGTCGTGCGACAAGCCCGATCTGCTATTGCAGCCGCAGCCTGAGCCCGCGATCCCGCGCATGGTGCCTGGCAAGCGCGGCATTCACGCGCCGCTCCAGCGGTCTTAGCATCCGTTCTGCCGCCACGCGGGCACGAACCGACCCCAGCCATCGGAGAACGCTTCCCCGCATCATGAATTCGCGACGTCGCCAGCCGAGATTGGCGTATTGGCGTCGAAAGTATTCGTCCTCGTCGAGTTTCCACTTGTCGCGAAGATAGTGGAAACTCGACAGATCCAGAGGTCGCTCCATCGCAATGCGAAGAATGGCAACTCAGATGCCTTAAGGCGTTCCGGAGGCAGATAGGTGATCTTCGAGCGCGGTTCGAGGTAGACCTTCTCGCCGATTTGCTGCAACGCGAGACAGAAGTCGATGTTTTCGCGGGTGCTGAGCATGTTTTCATCCAAGCCACCCAGGCGCCGGTCGTCGCTTCGGACCAGCATGCAATGAATGCCGCGCAATCGGTCGGTGTGCATACCTCGGGCACATTGACCTTGTGGATGCGATCGATCAGGCGGTGGCGCTCGATGCCGTTTTCCCGCGTAACGACGATTCGGGCGTTAGCCGCCGGCAAAATGAACGATCTGGTGAAGTGGACGCTTTTCATAGTTGAGCGGACCGACCACCGCAGCACCCGTCGCATCCGCACACTCGACAAGAAGCGCGAGCCAGTCGGGCGCAACGACGACGTCGTTGTCCACGAACACGATGTACCGGCTCTTCACCCGAGCAGCGCCGGCGTTGCGGGCCTGATTCGGAGTCAGATAGTAGTCGTAACGTACGAGTTCGAATTTTCGGCTGCGCGCCTGCTCACGCAGGTAGGAGGCTATCCCGGGCGGTGATCCACCGTCCACGTATATGAGGGGGCATGCCGGCGGGGTGAACGCGTAGATGCTTTCCAGGGACTCCTTCGTGTCGCTGAAATGGTCGCGTGGCACGATGACAACCGTCACATCATCCTGGTTCACGATCGCTCCTGGTTGAATTTTTTTCCCGATCGATTCTAATAGGTTCACAGCAACCAGAGGTATGGACCGGCGGCCCTTCCGACGAATGGGCCGGGCGCCATGGTCGGCTGGACAGCGAAGAGGAGACCGTCGAATGTACGATCTGCGATTCGAACGGCGGGCGCAAACGAATACCCAGCTGTACGGGCAATTGATCGCGGCGCGCTATGGCAGCGAGGAAATCGTCGCTGTTCACCGGGCGTACACGCTCGCCACGAAGGTATTCGCCGGCCAGTTGCGTCCGGAGGGCCGGCCTTTCGTATGTCACGTCGTCGGGGTCGCCAGCATCCTCGCCATGGTGGAAGCGCCTCACGCCACGATCGTCGGCGGCCTCCTGCATTCGGCTTATTCGCATGGCGACTTCGGGCATGGCCGCGGACACGTGACTCGCGCAGCGCGAATCTGCTCCGCGCAGCGGCCGGTCCCGTGGTGGAGCAATTGCTGGATTGCTACGCAAGAAACCCGTGGAACAGAACGACCGTCGATGCGCTGCTCGCGAGCGCAACGGCACTCGACCCCGAGCTGCGACAAATTGCCCTGATCAGGCTGGCGGAGACCCTCGAAGACTCGTTGGATCACGGACTACAGTTGTCGGAAAAGGCGTCGAAATCCCGATCGGCGAATTCCGGTGGAGAGTCTGGTCGAGCTCGCGAATGCGTTGGGACACCCGGAGCTCGGAGCATCGCTGCGACGGCTGCTGGACGACGCGGAAAGCGCGCCCGAGGTGCTGGTCGCATTGCGTGAGCAGCATGTGGGCCTACGTTGTTTGTCCTTCATCGTGGCGCGAAAAACTTTCCCCGGTTTGCGAGACTCCTCCGGCGCGTTCTCGCTGGACACTGACGCATCGATTGCGGCAACGCGGAAGCTGTGTGCCGGGCGCCCTCATGCGGCGCTGCGCAAATGGCGGGCGTAACGATCCTTGGCCAACGCAACGAGCCACTGTTCGGCCCCATCGGGGCGCCCACCAACGATCCATAGGCCCAACACGCAAATCACGTAAACAATGGAGCCCAGAAGCGTGGCTCGAATGAGCGACCATGCGTGTCCGGCCAGGTCGTCCGCGGGACCAACCGCTGTCCGCAACATCCACACCGCAGCGACCATCGCAAGCGCCGCTACAGCGGGACGCCATACGACGGCGAGAAATCGTCCAGCAGCGATGCCCAGCAGACGGGGCGCGAGCGCATAGTCGACAATCGTCATCAGGCCCGTCATGCCCGCCATCGCGTAGGCGATACCCACCACGCCGTATGACGGCAAAACCACGAGCAGCAGTACCAGCAGCAACGCGGCACGCAACGACGCCGCGATGGCGGCCAGATGCGAACGGTTGAGCGCCATGTACGCGAGCTGACCGTTGGTTCCGGCCGCGGCAATTGCGCCGGCTATGCAAAGCGGCTGCAACAGCCCGATCGTCGGCTGCCACTGCGAGCCGAGAAAAAGCGGCACCAGGTCGTTCGCAACGAGTGCGATTCCGAGCGGAATGGGCAGGGTGAGCAGCGCGAGCATGCCCGTGGACTGGACGAGCACCTGCGCCAGCCGCGCCCGGTGGTTCACGATCCGGGCGAGCCCGGATAAAGCGCACGGCGAATGGGGGCACGGACCTCGGTCGTGGAGAGGCTGGCAATCTCCTTGCCCATGTTGAAATACGCGAGCGCGCTGCTGCCCAATTCGCGACCGATGACAAGCCCTGGCAGCCTCTCGCCGAGGCCGCCAGCCAGATTCAGGATCATCATCCAGCGCGAAAAGCGAAAGATTTCCGGCACCCGGGCAACTTCGAAACGCGGCCGGAACGGATGGACCCTGTAACTCAATGCGACCCGAAACGCCGTGCGCAAAATCGTGCCGGCCACAAGTGCCCAGTAGGTCCGAAGCGCGAACGCCAGGCCGATGGTGACTACCGTGCCCACAATGCGCGACGTAAGCAGGAAGCGGAATTCGCGGTCGAACTCCAGCCGCTTCCTGAACTCGACAATGCCGACGTTCTCCAGGCCCTGGATCAACGGAATTGCCGCAAAGCTCAGCATGATCGCTCCGAGCCGCGGTTCGTCAAAAAACTCTGCGGCCGGCTGCACCAGTGCGAGCAACACCGTGGCGATCACCAGCCCGCGCAGAACGTTCATCGTCCACGCCGCGTTGTAATAGGAACGGTCCACCCGCGCGTGCCGAATCAGTTCGACATCGGTCGCCAGTCCCATGAACAGTTCCAGGATGCCGATGACGAGCATCGCGTAGCCGACGATCCCGAAATCCTCCGGGGCCAACAGGCGGGCGAGTATCGCCACGCTCAGCATGCCGATGAGGCGATCGACCCAGCGAAATGCCACCATCCACGCCGCGGCGGTCGTAACACGGCGGCCGAGGCCGTCGTTTCCGTCGTCATCGGCGCTGCGTGGCGCGCTCATTGGCAGGTCACACTATCCATGCTCCGCAGCGTACCTTTCAATGCGGCGCGCGGCGAGAGCAAGACACGGAAATCCGGTCGCCGCAGGAAACGGCGACAAGCGCCGGTAACCGCTTTTGGCGCTCGGACGCGACGCATGTCGACCACAATCTGTCGTGATTCGCATTCATTGGATCTTCCGCATCACGGTACAGTGCACGATCGCTTTGGGTCAAACTCGGTCGTTGACTGGCATGCCATCTGAGTAAATGTGCCAGGCGTAAGGTACGTCACATGAATCGCAGCCGCGAGATCTGCGTTCTGAGCTCGTGGGTGTGCGCAGTACTCGGTGCGCAGGTCGATTCACCTCGGGCACAATGGCGTCGCCTACACCGCACGCCGCTCCGTTCACAATGATTCACACTCAACATCAACAAGAATTTGGTCGAAGCCGAAGGCTGGACCAGATCGAATCGCGGCCTGGTTTTGTTCGTGACTTCGATCCAGCGCAACACAAGCTTTCTTCCGTGATCGGAAGGTATGCACTCAAGGACGAAGTTCGGTGCGGACTCTCGAATTGCCGACAGCCGCATAGCAAAGGCTACATCGTTGTCACAGCCGATGGATGCGAAACGAATATCGGTAAAGACTGCGGGAAACGGTATTTCGGCGTCGAATTCGAGACCCTATCGAAGAAATTCGATCGCGACATCGCCGAGCAGGAGAACCGTAGCCGAATTCTCGGCTTTAGTCTGCAAATTGATGATACCGAACAATCGTTTCGCGAGCTGCGAGATGCCGGCGGCAATTGGGCTTACCGAAACAGCCGACCTCTGGTGACCCCGAGCCAGTGTCCGCCCGACGTAATTCGCCAGGTCATCGACATGGTAAAGACCCGGACGAACGTCCTTTCGGCGCAACGCGAGGCAACTGCGGAAGAACTTGACTCGATTGAAGTGCGGGATGGTCGCCGCCCGAAACCACCGCACTACCGACAGGTGCCCGTCACCGAAATTGCGGGGCTCCAGTTTCTATACCCTGAGAACGACTTTCGTACCTTGATGATTCTGGATATCGAAGAGAACGAACGCCGCCAATGATCGTCGTTGGCTCCGCGTACCTGGTGAGTACTCTGTACGAAGTATGCAGAACTAAGAGCACCGACGTGCGGTCACCGCTCCGTCTGGAGGATTTCCTATGAGCCGCAACGCCGGATCGTGGAAATCGCGCCGCGCCGTTGGAGTCGGCATTGTCTTTCGCGATGCTGGCGGCGCTCTGCCGCGCTGCCAGCGTCGGGATGGACGGCGCCGCCGGACGATGGCGACATCGTGGTCCATGTCACCAAGGACGGCCCACAATCAGCGCCGACGCCGATTGCCCGGTCAAGGCGCCCGTCGCGGTCGTGTGGACGTGCTCGATCGACTACGATCACATGGCGCGGTTCATCTCGAACCTTGAACGAGCATTGTCGCGAACGCGACGGCGACCGGCTGATCGTATACCAGAAGGGGAAGGCGAAACGGGGACCGCTGACCTTCGCGTTCGAGAACGTGCGCGAGATCCATCTGGTCCCGTACCGGGAGATCCGTTCGCGCCTGATTAGCGGCGACCTCAAGACGTCGGAATTCACTACGCGGATTGTCGACGAAGGCGGCGTCTTGCACATCGTCAACAGCGGTCGCTACACGCCGAAAATCTCGGTCCCACCGCTGATCGGGCCGGCGCTGATCGAGGCGGACGCGCAAGCAGTTCGGCGAGATACGGGCGGAAATCCTGCGTCGGAGCACCCCGCAGGCGGCGGCCTCGCAGTTGCGGCAGCGTGTGGCTATTCCGAATTGACGGTCCGACTTCCACGGAGTTCTTCGCACTGAGTACCGAGCGCCTCGTGCTCCGGACTACCAACGCAAAGCGGAATCTGGGCCTTCGCGCGGGCTACCGACCCTTAACCGGTGGACCGAGGACGGATCTCCGCTCCGAGATCCCAACGTCCTCGGCTCCTCCTCCCAGCTTCGTACGTGCACCGGTCGATCGAAGTTGGCAGCGCACTACGTTCCCCATCTACGTTGCTCGACGTCAGACTCAATCGGGTCGATCACGATCTGCTTCAGCCTTCCCCGCGACCGTCTCAGGAGAGGTCATCATAGCCTTCATCTTTTCAAGATCCACGTCGTTCCAAACAGAGCACACACTGTCCTCGGTGGGTATGTCTCTGAAAATGCGGTAGCTAAGCAAACCTCTGAACAAGGCCTTCGCGCTCATCTCCTCCCCTTGAGCCACGTTTTCATATCGCCGACTGCATGCGCAGCAACCCCTGTCGTCGTAGCCGTCTCCTCACAAATACTGCGATCACGTGCGCCGGTACTCACATGTCCACCCCGTGGGGCTCGCCGATCACGCCGGCGTCCTTCATGACGTTTCAGCTCACTGGAGCTCGGCGAATGCCTTCGCCGCCTCGAGGCTGTCAAAGTCGTGGCATGCCGTGACGTCATTGCCATTGTCAACATTGCGGTGCACGGCGTGTCCCTGAGCTCTCGGTCTTCCCGCGTCGGCTCGAAAGTGTCGTCGCCTTTGCGCCATGCTGCGACGACACCACGCCTGACGAGCCGAGACACCCTTCTCTCGCACTGACCCCTTGGAATGCGGTGACGAGTTTGCGCGGATTGTTGTTCCGGCGAGCGTGCGGCCGTTGGAAAAGCGGAGAACTCCTCGCGGTGGGCCCGCTGGTTGCCGTCGACCGCCGAGCCGACGTCGATCCTTTTCGACCGGGTGCGCGAGCCGTCGCTACCTCGCTTCGGCTACTGGATAGCCATCACTAGGCGAAACGTGTCCGACAAGCGCGGCGTACTTCGCCCTTAGTGCGGCGGCTCAGTGCTTGGTACTTCGACGAGGATCCCAGTGTGCTGGGCCAGAAATCGCCATCAACCGCGGCACTGATTTAACCCCGCCCCGGTCGCTATCGTCGTCGGAAGACGGCCGCTCGCGGCGGCCGTCATAGTGCGTGATGGTGGAGGTGGCGAGAATCGAACTCGCGTCCGGAAGCCCTCTACAGTCGGGACTACATGCTTAGTCTCGTCGTTTGGATCTCGTTTCCCCACCGCCGGCGGACAGGCTGCGGGAAAACCAGTCACCTTGCTTTAGCGCTTCATCCAAGTGACCCGGATGGGCGCGATCGCTCGAAATGTCCCCGCTGTGGCTTGCGGTGTACCCGCTTGTCACCCGAGCTGAGCGCCGCCCGGTGCGAGGTCCAGCGGGATTAAGCCGCCAGAGCGTAGTTTTCGTCGTTCGCAGTTAAGTTTGCGATTGCTCGAGTTTTACGAGGACAAGCGCCTCGGCATGCCCCGCGCTGCTTCGATACCCCCGTCGAAACCAGTACACCCCCGGTAACGATGCGGGCGCGCCGGAAACCCGGCAAGCGCTGGAACCTTCAATGATACTCGCGTGGCAGAACGACCGGCGAGCGGTGCTTCCGCCATCACGTCCCAAATGGCGGCGCGGCGACGCGATTTCAATCCTTCATGCCGGACAGCAGGGAATTGATGTCCTCCGCGTGCTCCTCTTCCATGGCGAGAATTTCCTCGAGCATCCGCTTGGTGGTGGAGTCCTTGCCGTGCAGCCATTCGACCATTTCCCGGTAGCTCTCGATGGCTACCCGCTCCGCGACGAGATCCTCGCGGAGCATCTCGACAAGCGAGCCGCCTTCCTTGTATTCGGAATGGCTGCGCTTCGTGAGCGTGTCGGGATTGAGGTCCGGCTCGCCGCCCAATTGCACGATCCGCTCCGCGATCCGGTCCGCGTGCTCCTGCTCCTGGGTCGCATGCTCCGCGAATTCCAGTTTCACGGACTCGGACGCGATGCCCTGCGCCATGAAGTAGTGCCGCTTGTAACGGAGCACACAGACGATCTCGGTGGCGAGCGCTGCATTGAGCACCTCGATAACGACCTTGGGATCGGCACCGTAGTTCTGCGTGACGGCCCCGGCCTGCAGATGCTGTCGCGCGCGCTCGCGCAGCGTCGCGACATCGGTCAGAAACGGCGCGGCCTTCGCCGCCGCCTTGTTGTCTGGCATGCCTTGCTCCTCAACGTCGGGACATCAACAAACCCACCACGGCGCCTGCCACCGCAGCCCAGGCGATCGCCTTCATCGGTTCACGCCGCACGTATTCCTCGGTTGCCGCGCGCGTTTGCGCCGCGCGGTCGCTCGCCGTCATCCGCATCGCGTCGAGCTTGATCTTCGCCGCCGCCGTCTTTTCGGAAAGCTGCGCGCGGGCGATCGCGGCGCCCGAGCCGGATAACGTCGTCGCGTTCCTGAAGAGCATCTCGCAATCGGCGACGAACGCCCGGAAATCCCGGGTCAATTGCTCGACATCGGCCGACAGGGGCTTGGGCATCTGCGAAATGTTTCCGTTCCCGCGGATCGGCATTGCTGCTTCAGCGTTCTCTTCCATGGTCGACTCCTTTTCAGCGCCGGACGAGCGACAGCAGGAACGTCACCAGCGCGACGATCAGGAAAACCACGAACAATATCTTCGCGATTCCCGCCGCGCCGGCGGCAATGCCGCCGAAACCGAAGAGCGCGGCGATCAGCGCAATGATGAAAAAGACAACAGCGTAGTAAAGCATTTCGACCTCCTTGAACGTTTGGGGCGGAGCGCGCGGACGCGGATCCATAGCGTGTTCTGCTCGCACCATTCATGCCACGCGATGGAACTCGAAATTGCGGCCAGAACCAGATGCTTAAGGCGACGCAGGCAGGCCCTGCGCACACCCGTTTTCGTGTCGTCTCTGCAATTGCTGCGCGACCGTCGGGGAGCTCCTACAAGAGAATGCGTTACCTGCCGCTACGATGGCGACGCCGCGCGCGCTACCGTGGGCGCTGACGCCCGGACGCCGTTCTCGTTGCGTCCGGATATTCCCGATGCACGGCATCGCACCCATTCCATCTACGGAGTTCGCATGAAACCATCGACCGCATTCGTGCTCGCCGGCGTGACCCTCGCGCTGGCGGCCTGCAACAATCCCGATCAAAATCGGACCACGTCCACGCCGCGCGGGGTAACGAGCCCGACCGCGCTCACCGAGCCGCTCGTCACGCGGAGCGCGCCAGCCGCACCCGCCGAGCGAGGACCGATTCCGCCGAACGCGAATGCGCAGGCACCCGGAACCAATGCGTCGGTCGCGTTCGCGCAGCCCGAGCAACTCGCATCGGCGGCGCCGCCGAGCAAGGGCGGTCCTCCCGAGAGTCAGGCGGAGCACGTGAAGGCGCAGGAAGCGGCCGCCGCCGCCGCGGACACCGCCGAGGCGGATGCCGCGAAGAAATCCGGAACGGCCGGTGAAACGCAGGCTTCGCCGACGGCGACGGACGCGTCGACCAACAACCCGCGTCACGGCGCGCTGACGTCGCAGCAGGAATCCACCGGAATGCCGAAGGCCGGCCAGGCCAACAACCACTCGAGCCCGGCGCTCGAGAAGAGCAGTGGACGGCCGTCCGACGGCAGCACGCCGTCGCAATAGCAAACCGCTTGCGCGCCGCGGCGTCGCGAACTCCGCATAAAAAAGACGCCGCTATGTGGAAGCGGCGTCGAGGACCCCTCGTTTGGGCGCGAGGGGGAGGGAGACGGTGCAGCTAATGCTCGTGGCGATGTGCGCGATCCGCAGGCGGAACGTCAAACGGTTGCAGCATCATGGCGCCGAGCAACGTGAACACGACGAACAAAACAATGTTGCCGAAGAAGAAGACCTGCGCGAGAACGGCGGTCGCGACGTTCGTGTCCACGACGCCGAGCACGCCGCTCGGAACGGCAAGGAGAAAAAACACGAACCCCCATTTCAACATTGCGCCCTCGCTGGCCCACACGCACAGCATCAAAGATGAGCAAATGGTAATGAATCGCGGTCCAACGGCCTATCGGTGAGCACCCGATACGCCTGTAAGACAAACGCCGACCCGCGTGGAGCTTGCCTTGAGATGGATACCCAGCCCACGTATAGTGACAAGCTCGCGTTCGTCGAGCATGATCGACGCGCCAGACGTCCCCGATGAAACGGCTCCTCCCTCTGCGCGTATTGCTCCCGCTGGCATTGGGCGTCATTGTTTCGCTCGGCGTGCTGGGCTTCGCGGAAATCGGCTATCGCCGCCTCGAGTTCGCGAACAAGGCGATGTCCGCGGCGCTCGAAATGGAAACGGCCGTCAACGAAACGCTCGCGCTCATCGGCGAAGCGGAATCGAGTCAGCGCGGATTCCTGCTGACCGGCGATCCGTCGTATCTCAAGCCGTACAAGGCGGCGCTGCCGAAAATCGACCAGACGTTCGCGCGCCTGCGCGAGCTCATCAACGCCAACGGCACCGCGGTGATGATCGACCACGCCGGCCAGTTGAACGTGCTGATCGGCAAGAAGCTGAACGAGCTGGAATCGACGCTCGCTTTGAACGAGCGCAACGGCCGCGAGGCGGCGTTCCAGTTGATCGATACCGGGCTCGGCCAGCGCCTGATGGAGGAGATTCGCAGCCAGGCGCAAAGCATCCTCGTCGAGTTGAGCGAATCGTCGCGCAAGGGGGGCACGCGCTGGGCGCAGGACATCGAATTCGGCCGCGTCGGCATGCTGACGATGACGGCGTTCACGATCGCGCTGCTGTTCATCGTCTGGGCCCTGGCGCGACGCGAGATCAGCGCACGCGAAGCGAAGCGGCGCACGCTCGTCGAGGAACAGCGCCGGCTCGAGCAGGAAGTCGCCGCGCGCACCGAAGAGCTGTCGGAGTTGTCGACGTACCTGCAAACGGTGCGCGAAGAAGAGAAATCGCGGCTCGCGCGCGACATCCACGACGAGCTCGGCGGCATCCTGGTCGGCGCGAAAATGGACGTCGCCTGGGCGGTACAGCGATGCAAGGCGACGCTGCCCGAGGCCGCGGAGAAGCTCAACCGCGCGCTCACCGTCCTCGACGAAGGCGTCGAGATGAAGCGGCGGATCATCGAGGAATTGCGCCCGACGCTGCTCGACAACCTCGGCATTTCATCGGCGCTCGATTGGCAGGTCCGGCAAACGTGCGAGCGCGCCGGGCTGCAATGCGAGCTGAACCTCGCCGACATCGAAATGCCGCCCGAAGTGTCGATCGCGATCTACCGGATCGTGCAGGAGGCGCTGACCAATATCGTCAAGTACGCGAGCGCGCGCAACATCGATGTCGAGCTGCTCGGCGACGACGACGGCGTCTCGCTGATCGTTCACGACGATGGCGCCGGATTGCCCGCCGGCGTGGAATCGAGCCGGCTCTCGCATGGCATCGTCGGCATGCGGCAGCGCATTCGCGCGCTGAACGGCACGTTCAAGATCAGCAGCCGCCCGGGTAGCGGCACGACGATCGAGGTGTTCATTCCGCTGCCCAAGCCCGCTGCGCAGGACGCTGCGCCGGAGGAGGGCGGAGAACCGGCCAGGCTCGCCGCACCCGCTTCCGCCGCATCATAGAAAACGGCCGGGATCATCCGGCCGTTTTCTGCGTCACTCGCGCGCTGAAACGCTTACTGGCGACCGTAGTGCGCCTTGGCGTCCTTGACGCACTGATCCTTCGACGTGCCGCTCATCGCGTCGCACTTCTCGGCGGCGACCTTGTATTGCGCGTCACGCGTATCTTCGCGCGCGTCCTGGCGTGCATTGGCGCGCTTGTTGGCTGCCACCTGGCTGGTTGAACTGTCGACCTTCGCCACCTTCGCGTCAGCCTTGGCCTTCGTACGCGCGGCCTTCGCCTGCTTCACGCACACGTCCTTCTGGTTGCCCGACATGTCGTCGCATTTTTCCTTCGCGACGTCGTAATCGGCGTCGGCCTGCGCGACGCGCGCGTCGTAGCGCGCCCGGTCGGTGTTCTTGTAGTTTGCCTCGAGATCGGCCTTCGCGACCTTTTCCTTGCCCTTGGCTTCCGCGTTGCAGATGTCCTTGGCATTTCCCGACATCGACGTGCATTGGCCCTTGTCGGCCTTGTACTGCGTTTCGATCTTGTCCTTGTCGGCCTTGTATGCGTCGCGCGACATCCCCGACGTATCGGCAGCATTCGCCGCACCCGCGAACGCGATGCCTGCGGCGGCCAGCAAGCTGATCAACAATTGGGACATGTGTTCGTCTCCTCGTAGTGGCGCGCGTTGACGTCGCGCGCGGCGGTTTGGCAATGGACCGATGCAACGGACCGATGCGATCCAGTCGTATCCCGGATGGCAGCAACGGCCATGCCATGAAGAAGGCCAATGGCATCAACGAGTTAATTACGTACCCTTTCGCACACCGTTGAAAATTGCGCGCGCGTGGATGCAAGATCGGCGCCAACTGTAGGACAAGTCAGGCCTTGGCGGCTTCCGTTACCGGACGCTGCTCATCGGCGAGGAGCGTCGCCAATCGCTCGAGCGACGGAATGTTTTCCGCGGTCGCCTTGACGATGGCGAGCAGTGGAACGCCGACCAGCAGGCCCCAGCCGCCCCACAGCCAGCCGAAGAACAGCAGCGACACGAATACGGCAACGGCGTTCATGCGGAATGCCCGGCCCAGCATCCAGGCGCTCAATCCCATGCCGATCAACGTCGCCGCGACGCCGAATCAAGCCGGCGACGAGCAACGCGCGCCCGATGTCCTCGAACTGGACGAACGTCGCGACGCCGGTTGCGACGATCGTCAACGCGGACCCCGCGTACGGAATGATGTGGACGATCGCGGCGGCGACGGCCCACAGCCCCGCATGGCTGACGCCGAACGCGAGCAGGATGCCCCACGTCGCAATGCCGATCAGCGAGTTGACGATCAGCATCGTCATCAGGTAACGCTGCACCTGCGTGTCGATTTCGTCGAGGATCTCGACGGTGATGCGCCGCGCCGCGAGCGTGGGACCGGCGACATGGACGAGTTTGCGCCGGAACGTGTCGCCGGCGGCGAGCAGGAAATAGGCGACGAGGCCCGCAAGGCCGATGTCTACGACGACGCCGAGCGCCTTCGCCGACTCGTCGCTCAGCCATTTCTCGAGTGCGTTTGGTCCCGACGGCGGCGGCTGGACAACCACTGACGCGCCGCCGCTTGTCGCTTCGGCGGCCGCCCGGTTCAGTTCCGCGGCGGCGGCGCGGACATGTCCCATCGGCCCTTCGCGCTGGCGCACCGTCTCGTGCGCCGCGATACGGATCTTGCGCGCCGCGTCGGGCAGTTCGGCGAGTGCGGACGTCGCGTCGTCACGCAGCAGAAGGACACCGCCGGCCACGAACGCGGACAGCACCAGCAGCACCACGGCGGACCCCAGCGCCCGGTGGATATGCACGCGCTCCAATGCACCGACGACGCGGCTTCAGCGAATAGCTCGCGAGCATGCCGACGACTACGGGCACGAGGAACGGGGCCGCGATCTTCGCCGCCGCGCACACGGCGAGCACCGCCAGCACGATCAGGGCGGTGACCGTCGAGCGCTGTCGCCGCGGCAGCGGCGGTTCGGAAGACTTATCCATGCGAAAAAACGGCGCCTGGAGCCGGGATGTCGACTCCAGACGCCGCCGGGTCAGGCGCGTGGCTTTCAGTACGTCTTGTTCTCTTTAGCCTCTTCCTTGATCTTGGCGCCTCCCGCCTGTACGTCCTTTCCGGCGCCTTCGATCGTGTTGCAGCCTGATAGCAGTGCAAACGACGGAAGCGCAAAGGTCGCGGCGAGCGCGAGGGCAATAAAGCGTTTCATGATGTCCCCTTTCGTGGAGTGACGGGTTACGCGTGAACCGCGTCGGCGGTGAGCCGCATCGTGGTCATGCAGCGCGCGTGCCATGGCATAAAGCGTTATGCATCAGGAACTTCGGTCGTGCACTTCCGCAGCGCCTTGCAAACGTCGCAAGCGGTCACCGGAAATTCTTACATCCCGCGTCAGCGCGCTGCCGACGCCGGCATGTCAGTGCATGTCGGTGCCCCGATCCGATGCGAGATCATCGAGCACTTCGCGCACGCGGTGATATTCGCGCGCCTTGTCGAAGAAATAATCGGCGCCAAGCGCCATGCTCTTCGCGCGATATTGCGGGAATGCGTAGTTCGTGAGCACGATGACCTTCGTGTTGGGCGGACGGCGCGAGATAAGTGCACGCAGGACACCGAGTCCCGTTCCGTGGCGCAACTGCAGGTCGAGCACCATCGCATCCCACGGTGCTGCCGACAGCATGCCGATCGCCGCTTGCTCGCTGTCCGCCTGGCCGATGATCTCGATGCGTCCCGGCTCGGCGATCGACTCCGCGAGCCGCTCGCGGATGAGCGGCGAATCCTCGACGAGCAGCACGCGCAGCGGCGAATCGGCTGCCACGTCAGAATGATCGACCGATCCCGCGGCGCGCGCCGGATCTTCGTCAACGGAAGGTGCCCCTGTCAGTCGCATGATGCTCGGCGTCCACCGGTCTCGCGACGCCCGAGGTGCAAGCGCAGGAGTCGGCGATTCCTATTCAATCAGGCCATTCTTGATGGCGTAATACGTGAGGTCGGCATTCGACTTCATCGCCATCTTCTCGAGAATTCGTGTACGGTACGTGCTGACCGTCTTCACCGACAGGTTCAACTCGTCCGCGATCTTCGAAACCGCCGCACCGGCCGCGAGCTTGCAGAAAATCTGGAACTCGCGCTGGGATAGCTCCGCGTGCAGCGGCTTTTCGCCATCCCCCGACACGCCGTCGGCCAGAATCTGCGCGAGCGACGGACTCACGTACTTGCGTCCCTGCACGACGGTGCGAATGGCTCCGACGAGCTGCGTGGACGCTGCCTCCTTGTTGAGATATCCCGACGCGCCCGCTCGCAAAAGATTCACGGCGTACTGGTCCTCGCCATAGGCGGAGAGCATCAGCACCGGCAGCTCGGGCCTGACGTGGCGCAGAAGGCGCAGGGTATCGATGCCGTTCTTGTCGGGCATCGAGATGTCGAGGAGCACGACGTCGAAATCGCCCGCGCGCACCGCAGCGACCGTCTCCGAGCCGCTGGCCGCCTCGGCGGCAACCTCCATGTCCACCTGGTCGGCGATGAACTGCCGCAGCCCCGCCCGGACGATGGCGTGATCGTCCGCGATCAAGATTCGGATCATCGAAGGCTCGTAATCCCGCGAATCGCGTGATTCTAGCTTACATGGAAGCGAGTCGAGCACCTTCAGCCTGGTACGCAGTGAGCCGGTTGTAAAGGGTCTTCAGGCTCACGCCCAACATTTCGGCAGCGCGCCGCTTGTTGCCGCGGCAGTGGTCGAGCGTGGCGAAGATCGCCTGGCGTTCCATTTCGGCGAGCGACGTTCCCACCGGTACCCGCAGACATTCACCTTCGACGGCCGGACACGCAAGACCCGCGAGGTCCAGCTCGACCACGTCCTCCGCCATGATGAATGCGCGATGCACCGCATTCTTCAGCTCGCGCACGTTGCCGGGCCAGTGATACGCGCGAATCGTCGTGAGCGCCGCGCGCGAGAAACGCTTCGACGCGCCGCCCTCGACATTCAGACTTTGCAGGAAATGTTCTGCGAGGAGCTCGGTGTCGCCTTCGCGCTCGCGCAGCGGCGGCAGCACGATCGGAAACACCGCGAGCCGATACATCAGGTCTTCGCGAAGCCGGCCGTCCCGGACGGCGTCGAGCGCGTCGCGGTTCGTTGCCGTCAGCACGCGTACGTTGGTCCTGATCTCGCCGTCTCCGCCGACGCGCATGAAGCGACCGGTTTCGAGCACGCGCAGCAGCCGCACCTGCATCTCGGGCGCCATCTCGGTGATTTCGTCAAGGAAGAGCGTGCCGCCTTCGGCGCGCTCGAAACAGCCGCGATGCTGGCGGTTGGCGCCGGTGAAGGCGCCGCGCTCGTGGCCGAACAACTCGGCCTCGATCAGATTCTGCGGAATGGCACCGCAGTTGATCGCGACGAACGCACCGTGCGCGCGCGGACTGCGCTCGTGTATCGTCCGTGCGACGAGCTCCTTGCCGCAGCCCGATTCGCCGGTGATGAACACGGTCGCCTCGGTCGGCGCGACCTTCTCGATCATTCGATACACCTCATGCATGACGGTCGAGCTGCCGTACAGGCGTCCGAAACGCCCAAGCGCCGGTGCGGACGCGGCACGCGCAGCGGCCACGAACGGCAATGCGACGACGATGTCGTTGGACGATTCAGCGGTAAACATTTCTTGCAGGGGCATTGACATCCTCTTGTAGTTTGTTCGCAACAGACGCATCGTAGGGAAAACCTTGCACGCCCCGTATCGGCGCCTCGCGGAACCTCTTGTCGCGGTTTGTCCTACATCGCGCGCTGCGCTACAGTTGCGTGCCCCACTCGAATGGACGATATGACCCACGCGTCACTGCTTCCGATGATTCTTTCCGGCGGCGCCGGCACTCGCCTCTGGCCTCTTTCACGCGAAGCGGCGCCGAAGCCGTTCATGCTGCTGCCCGATGGCGAAACGCTGCTCGGCAAGACGGCAAGCCGCGCATTGGCACTCGACGGCGTCGACACGCTGCTGACACTCACGAATCGCGACTACTATTTCCACACGAAGGACACCTATGCCGGGATGGAAAGCCTGGCCGCGTCGGTGTACCTGCTCGAGCCGTTCGGCCGCAACACGGCCCCGGCGGTGGCACTCGGCGCTTTGTGCGCGCAGGCGCGCGGGCTGGGCGAGCGCGTGCTGCTCGTCATGCCGGCCGACCACCTGATACGCGATCAGCGTGCCTTCGCGGAGGCCGTCGACCGTGCAACGAGTCTTGCGGCGAGCGGAGCGCTCGTGACCTTCGGCATCACGCCGACGCATCCGGAGACCGGCTTCGGCTACATCGAGTGCGGCGAGATGCTGGCGCCTGCCGATGGGCAGCTACCTGCCGCTTATCGCGCGCGACGCTTCGTCGAGAAACCCGCACTGGAACTCGCACGCGAGTACCTGGCGGCCGGCCGCTACGTCTGGAACTCCGGCATGTTCGCGTTCACGGCGAATGCGATCCTCGACGCGTTCGCGCGTCATGCGCCCGGTGTGCTCGCCTGCGTGCATCGTGTTGCGCAGGCGATGACGGCGCTCGATACGTCGCAGATGCTCGAAATCGACGCCGCGCTCTTTGCCGCGGTGCCGGATATCTCGATCGACTACGCGATCATGGAGCGTGCCGCGGAAGCGGGCGAGGTCGCCGTCGTCCGCGGCAACTTCGACTGGAGCGACGTCGGCTCGTGGCAGGCCGTCGCCGCGCTGACGGCCGCCGATGGCGACGGCAACGGCGGCCAGGGCCAGCGGGTAGCGATCGCAACACGCGGCACGTACGTGCATGCCGCCGATCGCATCGTCGCCACGGTCGGTGTCGAGAATCTCGTGATCGTCGACACGCCCGATGCGGTGCTGGTCGCGCATCGCGATCATCTGCAGCGCGTGAAGGACGTCGTCGGTGAATTGAAGGCGCGCGGGCACGAGGCGTACAAGCTGCACCGGACGGTGAGCCGGCCATGGGGCGCGTACACGCTCCTCGAGGAAGCGCCGGGCTTCAAGATCAAGCGCATCGAGGTTCGTCCCGGCGCAGCGCTGTCGCTGCAGATGCACCACCGCCGCAGCGAGCACTGGGTGGTGGTGCGCGGCATCGCGCGCGTGACCAATGGCGAGCGCGAGTTCGACGTGCATCCCGACGAGTCGACGTTCATCCCGGTCGAAACGCGGCATCGGCTCGAAAATCGCGGCGCCGACCCGCTCGTGATCATCGAGGTGCAGTGCGGCGATTATCTCGGCGAGGACGACATCGTGCGCTTCGAGGACCGCTACGGGCGTACGCCGGCGTAAATGGGTCAGAGCTGCAAGTATTGCGACGCGGCTGCCACGCCATGGACGCGAGAGTTGACGTCGCAATACTTGCAGCTCTGACCCCAATTGATCCCGACGTATAATTGGCGCTCGCGAATCATCGCGTTCGCGCTTTTCGCATGCCGACGGCCTCGACCGATGCTGCGACGGCCGCCTCCGCGCCTCTTCCGGTAACCCGCGTACCCGTCGCCGACGAACAACCCGTCGCAAATCCGTTTGCGACGCTGCCTTCGCTCGCCCCTGTCTTGCCGGAGAGCGGCCGGCGTCTGGTCCTCCCGCCGCTTGCCGGGTCCGCCGATGCACTCGCACTCGCGCAAATCGGTCTTGCCGCGCGGCACCGGCACCGGATGCTCGCGATCATCTGTTCCGACGCGCTCGCGGCCACCCGCCTCGCGCAGGAAATCGCGTGGTTTGCGCCGACGCTTGCCGTTGGCGCGTTTCCCGACTGGGAGACGCTTCCCTACGATCATTTCTCGCCGCACCAGGACCTCGTCTCCGAGCGGCTCGCGACGCTGTATCGGATCACGCGCGGCGAATGCGACGTCGCGCTCGTCGCCGCGCAGACGGCGCTCTACCGCCTCGCACCCGCAGTCGTTTCTCGCCGCGCACACGTTCTTCCTGACGCAGGGCGAGACGCTCGACGTCGACGCGCTGCGCTCGCAGCTTGCGCTCGCCGGCTACGCGCACGTCACGCAGGTCGTGTCGCCGGGCGAATTCAGCATCCGCGGCGGCCTGATCGACCTCTTCCCGATGGGCGCGCCGCTGCCGTATCGCCTCGATCTCTTCGGCGACGAGATCGAGAGCATCAAGACGTTCGACGTCGACACGCAGCGCACGCTCTATCCGATGCGCGACGTGCGCCTGCTGCCGGCGCGCGAATTTCCCGCTCGACGACGCCGGGCGCACGCGCTTTCGCGGCCGCTTCCGCGAGGTGTTCGAGGGCGATCCGTCGCGCTCGGCGCTGTACAAGGACATCTCCGCCGGCATCGTGCCCGGCGGCATCGAGTACTACCTGCCGCTGTTCTTCGACGCGACCGCGACGTTCGTCGACTACTTTCCCGCCGATGTCGATCGTCGCGCTGCACGGCGACGTCGATGCCGCGGTCGACCGCTTCTGGCAGGACACCGAATCGCGCTACCGCCTGCTGCGCGGCGACAAGGCGCGCCCGCTGTTGCCGCCGCACGCAGCTCTTCCTGCCGCACGACGAGTTCCGCGGCGCGCTCAAGCCGTTCGCGCGCATCGAGCTTCCCGTCGCAAAGGCCGACGCCGCGCTCGCGCCGGACGCACCGATCCGCCGCCTGCCGTCCGTGCAGGTCGACCGGCGCGCCGACGATCCGCTCGCCGCGCTGAAGCGCGTCGTCGCGATGCTGGACGGCCGCATGCTCGTCGTCGCCGAAAGCGCCGGGCGCCGCGAGACGATGCAGCAGTACTTCGCCGAATACGGCGTGCGTCCGGCGATCGGTCGAGAGCTTTGCGGAGTTCGTCGCAGGCGACGCGAAGCTCGCGCTGACCGCGGCGCCGCTGCAGACCGGCTTCGCGTGGCCGCGCGCGCGGCTCGCGTTCGTCACCGAAGCGGAGCTGTACGCGAACGTCGTGCGCCGCGGCAAGCGCGACACCGGTCGGCGCTCGAACGTCGACGCGATGGTGCGCGACCTGTCCGAGGTGCGCATCGGCGATCCGGTCGTGCACGAGGAGCACGGCATCGGCCGCTACCTCGGCCTCGTCACGCTCGACGTCGGCGACGGCGCGACCGAATTCCTGCAGCTCATCTACGCGAACGACGCGAAGCTGTACGTGCCGGTGTCGAACCTGCATCTCATCAGCCGCTACAGCGGCGCGTCGCCGGACGCGGCGCCGCTGCACGAGCTCGGCAGCGGCCAGTGGGAAAAGGCGAAGCGCAAGGCGGCGCAGCAGGCGCACGACACCGCGGCCGAGCTGCTGAACCTCTACGCGCAGCGCGCGGCGCGCAACGGCCACGCGTTCACGTTCAAGCCGCACGACTACGAGGCGTTCGCCGAAGGCTTCGGCTTCGAGGAGACGCCCGACCAGCAGGCGGCGATCGAGGCGGTGATCGCCGACCTGGCCGCCGGGCCGGCCGATGGACCGCCTCGTGTGCGGCGACGTCGGGCTTCGGCAAGACCGAAGTCGCGCTGCGCGCCGCGTTCGTCGCGCTCGCCGACGGCAAGCAGGTCGCGCTGCTCGTGCCGACGACGCTGCTCGCCGAGCAGCACTTCCAGGTGTTCTCCGATCGCTTCGCCGACTGGCCGGTCAAGCTCGCCGAGCTGTCGCGCTTCCGCTCGGCGCAAGGAAGTCGAAGGCGGTCGCTCGAAGGCCTCGCGAGCGGCCGCGTCGACCTCGTCATCGGCACGCACAAGCTGCTCCAGCCCGACGTCAAGTTCAAGAACCTCGGCCTCGTCATCATCGACGAGGAGCATCGCTTCGGCGTGCGGCAGAAGGAGCAGCTGAAGCGGCTGCGCGCCGAGGTCGACGTGCTCACGCTCACCGCGACGCCGATCCCGCGCACGCTCGCGATGTCGCTCGAAGGCATCCGCGATTTCTCGGTCATCGCGACGGCGCCGCAGCGCCGCCTCGCGATCAAGACGTTCGTCGCGTCGTACTCGACGGGCATCGTCCGCGAGGCGGCGCTGCGCGAGCTGAAGCGCGGCGGCCAGATCTACTTCCTGCACAACGACATCGACACGATCCGCACGACCGCGGAGCGGCTCGGCGCAACTGCTGCCGGAAGCGCGCATCGCCGTTGCGCACGGCCAGATGGGCGAGCGCGAGCTCGAGCACGTGATGCGCGAGTTCTACGCGCAGCGCATCAACCTGCTCGTGTGCTCGACGATCATCGAGACGGGCATCGACGTGCCGACGGCCAACACGATCATCATCGATCGCGCCGACCGCTTCGGCCTGGCGCAGCTGCATCAGCTGCGCGGCCGCGTCGGGCGCTCGCATCACCAGGCGTACGCGTACCTGCTGACGCCGCCGCACGAAGCGCTGTCGGCGCAGGCGAAGAAGCGGCTCGAGGCGATCCAGATGATGGAGGACCTGGGCTCCGGCTTCTATCTCGCGATGCACGACCTCGAGATTCGCGGCGCGGGCGAGGTGCTCGGCGACGAGCAGTCGGGCGAGATGCAGCAGATCGGCTTCCAGCTCTACGCCGACATGCTGAAGGCGGCCGTGTCGGCGCTGAAGGCGGGCCGCGAGCCGGACCTGTCGCAGCCGCTCGGCGTGACGACCGAGATCAACCTGCACGCGCCGGCGCGCCTGCCGCAGGAGTATTGCAACGACGTCCACGAGCGGCTCGTCCTCTACAAGCGGCTCGCGAGCTGCGAGACGATCGACGAGCTCGACCTGCTTGCGCGAGGAGCTGGTCGACCGCTTCGGTCCGACGCCGGAGCCGGCGCAGGCGCTGCTCGCGTGCCATCGGCTGCGCCTGCATCGCGCGAGCCGCTCGGCGTGACGAAGATCGACGCGGGACCCGGAGCGCACGACGCTGCAGTTCGTCAAGCAGCCGCCGTTCGACGCCGGCAAGCTGATCCTGCTCGTGCAGAAGGACGGTCGCATCCGCTTCGCGGGCCCGGATCGCATGCGCATCGAGCGCGCGCGCGCCCACGCTCGCCGAGCGCATCGCGCTGGTCCGCGACTTCCTCGGCAAGCTCGCCTGAACGCATCATCGCGGACGATGCGACCCAAGCTTCCGCCGCAAATGCACGTGTTCGTGCGCGACTGGCTGTCGGCGAATCACGTCGTGCTCGCAAGCCGCGATGGCGGCGTCGTGATCGACTCCGGCTATCGCAAGCACGCGCCGCTGACGCTGGCGCTGGTCGCATCGCGCATGGGACTCGACGGCGCGCCGCTCGCGAAGCTCGTGAACACGCATTGCCATTCCGACCACATGGGCGGCAACGCCGCGCTTGCGGCGCGCCTACGGCTGCCCGATCGCCGTCCCGGCCGGCGAAGCGCCGCTCGATCGACGGCGTGGGACGAGCGAACGCTGCTGCTCGACTATGCGGACCAGCGCGCCGAGCGCTTCGACGTCGACGAAGTCCTGCAGCCCGGCTGCGACGCACGTCTGGGGCGATCTCGAATGGCGCGCGCTCGCGGCACCGGGCCACGACATGGGCGCGCTCGTGTTCTTCAACGCCGAGCACCGCATCCTGATCTCCGGCGACGCGCTGTGGCAGAACGGCTACGGCTTCGTGATGCCGCCGGAGATCGATCGCACGGCGCTGCCGGCGACGCGCGCGACGCTCGAGATGATCGCGGGCCTCGACGTCCGCTGCGTGATTCCCGGTCACGGCGAGCCGTTCACCGACGTCGACGCCGCGCTCGAGCGCGCATTTACCCGCACCGCGGCGTTCGAAGCCGACTCGTTGCGCATCGGCGCGTCACGCGCTGAAGGTCGTGCTCGTGTTTGCGCTGCTCGACCGCGAGCGCCTGCCGCTCGCGTCGATGCCGGACTACGTCGCCCGGGTCGGCATCTACCGCGAATTCAATGCGCGCTTCTTCCGGCTGTCGCCCGCGGCGCTCGCCGAGCAGCTCGTCGTCGATCTCGAGCGGGTCGGCGCCGTCCGCCGCGACGACGGCTATCTGCGGCCGGCGTAATGCGCCGTTACGGCTGCGCCTGGTAGGCCTCGATCGGAACGGTCAGCGTCACTTCATCGGCGGGCGCGTACGGCAGGCCGGCGGTCATTCCGAAATCGGAACGCTTGATGACGCGGTCGCCTCGCCGCCGCACATCGGCTTCTTGTTGAACGGATGCGCACCGCACCGGAAATTCTCGACCTTGAACAGGACGGGCTTCGTGACGCCGAGCATCGTGAGCTCACCATTCACCCCGGCGAGGGTGTCGCCATCGAACCGGAAGTCGTTCGACGTAAACGTGATCGTCGGATACTTCTCGACGTTCAGGAACTTCTCGCCCTTGACGACCGCATCGAGCCGCGTTGCGTCGTGCGTCGTGACCGACGCCGCATCGATCGTAACGTCGACCGTGCCCTTCTTCGCCTCGCGGTCGATCGTCGCCTTCGCCGACGATTTGACGAAGCTTCCGAGCTGAGTGGTGAATCCGAGGTGTCGCGTCATGAACCGCGGCTGGGAATGCACGGGATCGAGCACATAGGTTTCGTCGGCCAGCACCGGCAGGGCAATCAACGACGCGACGACGGCAACGGCAACGCGGGTGTTCACGAGGGCGCTCCTTTCGAGTTGATTCGGCGCCGATGGCCGGCAGCGCTGTATGATCCCCCCACGCTTGCGGCTGCGCCGCTGCGCTGCCCCCGCGGGGGCGGAATTCGCGCCTTGAGGCGGCTCGGCGGCGCTCATGTCGGCGGCGCCAGAACCATTCGGACGCGAACGAGAATGTCATTGTCGACGACGCTGGTGTCGGCCCATTCACCCTCGCCGATCCGGTAATCGAGGCGACGGAGCGAAAACGTCCCGGCCGCGACGCGGGTTCCTGTCGCATCGGTTGCCACGGCAAGCGGAACCGTGCAGTCGTGCGCGATGCCCTTCAGCGTCAGCCGGCCCGTGACCTCGTAGCGATTCGCGCCGAGATCCCTGATCGCCGTCGACGCGAAGTGCGCAACGGGGAATCGGGCGGTGTCGAACCAGAGCGAGCCCTTCGCGGCCGTGTCCGATTCGTCGCTTGCGAGATCGACGCTGGCGAGATCGACGTCGATGACGGCCTTCGACGTCGCAAGCGACTTCGGATCGAAGTCGACGTCGGCTTTCCACTGGCGGAAACGACCGTCGAATCGGACGCCCATCTGCTTCATCGTAAAGGCGATCTCGCTCTTCGCGACGTCGATGCCCGACGCGTGCGCCGCCGCGCCGGCAAACGCGCAGGAAACGGCCAGCGCGGCGAGCGCGGGGAAGAGCTTGCGGCGAACGGTCATCAGCGCGCGGTTCCGTCGGGTTTGGCGATCGGGAGCATCCGGGCGAGCACGGTGTCGCGATCGACGAGATGATGCTTGATCGCTGCGGCGACATGCAGGCAGACCACGGCGACGAGCAGCGAGTTCAATGCGACGTGGACGATGCGCAGCGCGTCGCCCAGCGCCTTGTCCTTCGCGACAAGGTCGGGAAGCGGCACGATGCCGAGGTAAGCCACCGAGACGCCGGTGGCCGAGCTGTAGACCCAGCCGCTGATCGGAATGGCCAGCAGCAGGGCATAGAGCAGCGCGTGCGACGCATACGCCGCGCGCCGCTGCCACTGCGGCATTGGCACCGGCGCGGGATGCGGGCGAATCGCGCGCCAGGCGAGGCGCAGCGACGTGAGCGCGAAGATCGTGAGCCCGATCGACTTGTGCCATAGATACCAATGGAGCTTGCGCGGCGAAATCGGCAGCGGGACCATCGACAGGCCGAGCAACAGGTTGGCGACGATCAATGCCGCGGTGATCCAGTGCAGCGCGATCGCGCCGCGATCGTATCGCTCGTTCACGTGGACTTGGGCAGTTCTGCCGGCCAATGACGTCGTAACAGTCCGGTGCGCAGCGCTATTCCGCGATCTTCCCGCTCATCCGGCGAGCGCAACGGTGGCGATGAACGCGCGCAAACCGTCGAGGAGCATCTGCACGGCGAGCGCCGTCAGGACGAGTCCCATCAGCCGCTCGACCGCGATCATCCCGCGCTCGCCGAGCACGCGCTGCAAGCGATAGGCGGCGACGAGCACGATCGTCGCGACGATCATCGCGGCCGTCAGCGCAATCACCCATGCGACCCGATGCGAGGGATCGCGCGAAACCATCAGCATGACGGTCGCGAGCGCCGACGGACCGGCGATCGACGGGATCGCGAGCGGAACGAGAAACGGCTCCTCGCCGGGCGGATCGCCGAACACGCCCTCGGGATGCCGGAACACCATCCGCAGCGCGATCAGGAACAGGATGATGCCGCCAGCGATCGCCAGCGACACCTCGGAAAGCTGCAGCCAGGCCAGGAACGTCTGGCCACCGAACATGAAGGCGAGCAGGATCACGTAGGCTGCCAGGCATTCACGCAGCACGACGCGCGCGCGGCGAGCCGGCGCGACGTTCGCCAGCGCCGCCACGACGATCGGCACGTTGCCGAACGGGTCGATGACGAGCAGCAACAGCACGGCAGCGGAAAAGATTTCGGCGATCGGCATTCACTGCCCCATGACGACGCCTTCGCGCCGGGGATCCGCGCCGCCGATCCAGCCGGTCGGTGTTCGCGCGATCGCCTGCGCGCCGCTCGGGTCGATCATCACGCGCGTCTCGTGTCCGAGCGCGCGCAATTTCGGCTGCAAGGCGACGATCGACGTGCCTTTCTCGAGCTCCGTCGGCCCATTGCGGCTGCCGAAGTTCGGCAACGCGATCGCGGCCTGCGGATCGAGCTTCCAGTCGATCATGCCGATCAGCGTCTTGACGACGTGATCGATGATGAGACTGCCGCCGGCGGAGCCCGCGAGTGCGTAAATCCGTCCGTGACGGTCATAGACGATCGTCGGCGCCATCGACGAGCGCGGTCGCTTGCCCGGCTCGACGCGATTGGCGACGGGCTTGCCGTTCTCGACCGGGACGAAGGAGAAATCGGTCAGCTCGTTGTTGAGCAGGAAGCCGCTTTCGGTCATCAGCCGGCTGCCGAATCCGTCCTCGATCGTCGTCGTCATCGACACCGCGTTGCCGTCGCGGTCGACGATCGCGATGTGCGACGTGGACGGAAACTCGGCGGCGGCATCCTCGCCCCACGCAAGCTCGCGCGCACGCGCCTCGCGCCGCGCGGGATCGCCCGGTTGCGCGACGCCGAGACTTTGCGTCGTCGAGATCAGCAGCGAGCGTCGATGCAGGTATTCGTCGTCGAGCAGTCCGTCGGGCGGCCGGAAGAAATCGGGGTCCGCCATGTAGACATTGCGATCGGCAAACGCGAGCCGTTCCGCTTCGCTGACGAAATGCACGCTCCAGAACGACGCCGGCCCCATCGCAGCGATGTCGTAGGGCTCGAGCATCTTCAGCACCTGCAGCACGGTGAGCCCGCCCGAGGACGGCAGCGGCATTCCGCAGATGCGGTACGCGCGATAGCGATCGCAGACCGGTTTGCGCGCCTTCACGCGGTATCGCGCAAGATCGGCGCGCGTCAGATCGCCGGGATTACGAATCGCGCCGTTAACGGTGTGGACGATGTCGTCGGCAATCGCGCCCGCGTAGAACGCGTTCGCGCCGTGCGCCGCGAGGATGCGCAACGTGCGCGCGTACGCCGGGTTCGTCAATCTGAAGCCGATCGGACGCGCGTTGCCGTCGGGCGTTACGAAATAGTCGCGGGCACGCGCCTGCGACCAGTGCGTTTCCGCATTGATGAGCACATGCAGCCGCGGCGAAATCGGGAAGCCGCGTTCGGCGAGCGCGATCGCGCGCCGAAAGAGCCGCGGCCAGGGCAAGCGTCCATGGCGTCGATGAACCGTCTCCAGCAGCGCGACGGTTCCTGGCACGCCGACCGAGCGCCCGCCGATGACCGCATCGTAGAACGCCAGCGGCTGGCCGCCGGCGTCGAGAAAACGATCGGGCGTCGCAGCCGCGGGAGCGGTTTCGCGACCATCGTAGGCGATGAGCCGTTTCGTGCGCGCGTCGTGGTACAGCAGCAAGGCGCCGCCGCCCAGCCCCGACGATTGCGGCTCGACGAGTCCGAGCACGAGTTGCACGGCGATCGCGGCGTCGATCGCGTTGCCGCCGGCGCGCAGGATGTCGTAGCCGGCGCGCGTCGCGAGCGGATTCGCCGTGGCGACCATGAAGTGCCGGCTCGAAACCGGCGACTTGGTCGTCCACCCCGACGACACCTCCGGCGCGCCGGACGTCGCCTGCGCAGAAGCAGCGCCGGCTGCCAGCGCGCACGCCGCGAGAAGGCAGCCGACGGCGCGCGCAATGCGCGGGCGATCCTGCAAGCTGCAGCGCTCGCGCACCGGCCTTCGCGGGCAACGCGCGCTATTTCGCCGGTGCGGGCGCGGCCGGTGCCGCGACAGTCATCACCGTCGCCGTGGCGCTCGTCGTCGGCTGGGTAGCATGCAACGCGAGCAGCGGCACGATCATCAGCGCGACGATGTTGATGATCTTGATCAGCGGATTCACCGCGGGGCCCGCCGTGTCCTTGTACGGATCGCCGACGGTGTCGCCGGTCACCGCCGCCTTGTGCGCGTCGGAGCCCTTGCCGCCGAAATGGCCGTCCTCGATGTACTTCTTCGCGTTGTCCCACGCGCCGCCGCCGGTCGTCATCGAGATCGCGACGAAGAGACCCGTGACGATCGTGCCCATCAGCAGGCCGCCGAGCGCCTGCGGGCCGAGCACGAGGCCGACGACCACGGGAACGAGCACCGGCAGCAGCGACGGCACGATCATCTCCTGGATCGCGGCCTTGGTCAGCATGTCGACCGCGACGCCGTACTCGGGCTTGGCCGTGCCTTCCATGATGCCCTTGATCTCGCGGAACTGGCGGCGCACTTCGACGACGACCGCACCCGCCGCGCGGCCGACGGCTTCCATCGCCATCGCGCCGAACAGGTAGGGAATGAGGCCGCCGAGGAAGAGGCCGACGATCACCATGTGGTTCGACAGGTCGAACGACGTCGACAGGCCCGCCGTCTCGAGCGCGTGCGTGTAGTCGGCGAACAGCACCAGCGCCGCGAGACCGGCGGAGCCGATCGCGTAGCCCTTCGTCACCGCCTTGGTCGTGTTGCCGACGGCGTCGAGCGGATCGGTGATCGCGCGCACCGAATCCGGCAGGTCGGCCATTTCGGCGATGCCGCCCGCGTTGTCGGTGATCGGACCGTACGCGTCGAGCGCGACGATGATGCCGGTCATCGACAGCATCGCCGTCGCGGCGATCGCGATGCCGTACAGGCCGGCGCACCAGGAACGACGCGAGGATCGCGAGCGCAGACGGCGAGCACCGGCCATGCGGTCGACTTCATCGACACGCCGAGGCCGGCGATGATGTTCGTCGCGTGGCCGGTGGTCGACGCCTGCGCGACGTGCTTCACCGGCTTGAAGTCGGTGCCGGTGTAGTACTCGGTGATCACCACCATCGCCGCGGTCAGCACGAGGCCGACGAGCGACGCGCCGAAGAGCCGCAGCGGCGTGAGCGCGGGATCGGCGCTGCCGATGTCGCCGCATCATCGACTGCGTGATGAACCAGAAGCCGATCGCGGAGAGGACGCCGGCGACGACGAGGCCGCGGTACAGCGCGTTCATGATCTTGCCGCCGGGCGTCGCCTTGACGAAGTAGCAGCCGACGATCGACGCGAGGATCGAGAAGCCGCCGAGCACCAGCGGATACGTGACCGCGCTGTCGACGCCATCGCGGGCAGCAGCAGCGCGCCGAGCAGCATCGTCGCGACGATCGTCACCGCGTAGGTTTCGAACAGGTCGGCCGCCATGCCGGCGCAGTCGCCGACGTTGTCGCCGACGTTGTCGGCGATCACCGCCGGATTGCGCGGATCGTCTTCGGGAATGCCCGCTTCGACCTTGCCGACGAGGTCGGCGCCGACGTCCGCGCCCTTGGTGAAGATGCCGCCGCCGAGCCGCGCGAAGATCGAGATCAGCGAGCCGCCGAACGCGAGGCCGACGAGCGGCTCGATCGCGTGCTGCAGGCCTTCGTTCAGCAGGTTCGGCGCGTAGCGTCGCCGAGCCGACGAGGAACCAGTAGAAGCCGGTGACGCCGAGAAGGCCCAGGCCGACGACGAGCATGCCGGTGATCGCGCCGCCGCGAAACGCGACGGCGAGCGCCTCGTTGAGGCCGGTGCGCGCCGCTTCCGCCGTGCGCACGTTCGAGCGCACCGACACGTTCATGCCGATGTAGCCGGCGAGGCCCGAGAGGATCGCGCCGACGGCGAAGCCGCCGGCGGTGCGTCCAGCCGAGGAACACGCCGATGATGACGAACAGGATGACGCCGACGATGCCGATCGTCGTGTACTGCCGGTTGAGGTACGCCTTGGCGCCGGCCTGGATCGCGGCGGCGATTTCCTGCATGCGCGGGTTGCCCGCCGGCTTGGCGAGGATCCAGCTGATCGAAACCGCGCCGTAGACGATCGCCGCCACCGCGCAGACGAGCGCGAAGATGAGCGGATTGGACATGGAAGTACTCCCTCAACGAACGTGATGATGAAACGGCTGCCGCGAGCGCCATTCTGCGGGCGTCCGCGTGCGCGCTGTCGGCGCATCGAGCTTGCCATGCGCCGGACCGTTCCTCTGGCTCGCGGCAGGGCCTTTTGATGAGCCCGGGCCGCCAAAACACGCTATTTTGCCAGTGCGCGGTCCAGGAAGTCGAGCCGGTCCTGTCCCCAGAACAGTTCGCCGCCGCAGACGTACGTCGGCGCGCCGAATACGCCGCGGTCGATCGCTTCCTGCGTCAGCATCGTCGTAGCGCGTGGCGATGTCCGGCGCGCATCGGCGCGCGCCGTCGAGCGCGTCGACGTCGCATCCCTGCGCGGTCGCGATCGCGGCAAGCGTGTGCCGCGTCCGCGATGTCGCGCTCCTCGGCCCACACGCGCGCGGCCGAACGCGCCGGCGAGCGTCGAGCGCGGCATCGCTGCCGTGCTCGAGCGCGGCCAGGATCCACTTCGATGCGAGGTCGCCTGACACCGGAAAGTGCGTCGGATGCAGGTTGAGCGGCACGTCGCAGGTAGCGCGACCAGCGCTTCAAGCTCGACCAGCCGATACGCCTGGCGCTGCGGCGCGCGCTTGCCGAGCGGCAGGCCGCCGGAAACGGGAAACACGCGCCCGAGGTTGATCGGCTTGACGGCGACCGTCGCGCCGTGCCGGCGCGCGATCGCGACGAAGCGCGCGTGGCCGAGGTACGCGAACGGCGAAACCGGCGTGAAGTAGTAGTCGACGATCTTGCTCATCGCGGCCTCCTCGCCTTCGGCCGTCAGATCGTGAACTCTGTCGCGAGCTTCTTCGGCACCGGCGACGTTCTTCAGCCGCACGTACTGCGGCAGCCCGTCGCGAACGGCGGCGGCGATCTCGCCCCTGATCAGCGGCGCGAGGTAGGCGCGCGCCTTGTCGGTGATGCCGAAGCCGTCCGGCGTGATGAAGTCGCGCGGCAGCATCTTCTCGACGTTCGCGACCTTCGCCGAGCGGCGCGACGCCGATCTTCCAGCGATACGGCTTGTCGGACGACGCGCACGATCGCCGGCATGACGGCGTTGTGGCCCGCGAGCGCCAGCTCGACCGCCGCCTTGCCGACCGCGTACGACTGCTCGAGGTCGGTCTTCGACGCGAGATGGCGCGCGGCGCGCTGCAGGTAATCGGCGACCGCCCAGTGGTACTTGTAGTCGAGCCGGTCCTTGCACGAGCTTCGCGATCAGCGGACCGACGCCGCCCAGCTGCGCGTGGCCGAACGCGTCCTTCGTCCCGGCCTCGGCCATCAGCTTGCCGTCCGCGTTCTGCAGCCCTTCGGAGACGCCGATGCAGCAGTAGCCGAAGCGCTTCGTCCGCTGCGTCGACCGCTGCGCAGGAACCTCGCCTCGTCGAACGGGATCTCGGGAAACAGCAGCACGAGCGGGATCGGCGTCGTCGGCGTCGTCGGCCAGGCCGACGGCCGCGGTGATCCAGCCGGCGTGGCGGCCCATCACCTCGAGCACGAACACCTTCGTCGACGTCTTCGCCATCGACGCCACGTCGAACGCCGCCTCGCGCATCGACGTCGCGACGTACTTCGCGACCGAGCCGAAGCCCGGGCAGTTGTCGGTGACCGCGCAGATCGTTGTCGACGGTCTTCGGCACGTGCACCGCGACGAGCGGATAGCCCAGCGTCTCGCGCGATCTGCGACACCTTGAGGCAGGTGTCGGCCGAGTCGTTGCCGCCGTTGTAGAAGAAGTAGCCGATGTCGTGCGCGCGGAACACCTCGATCAGCCGCTCGTATTGCGCGCGATTCTCGTCGAGGCCCTTCGAGCTTGTAGCGGCACGAGCCGAACGCGCCGGCCGGCGTGTGCGTGAGCGCCGCGATCGCGCGCGCCGACTCCCTGCTCGGTGTCGATCAGGTCCTCGGTCAGCGCGCCGATGATGCCGTTGCGGCCGGCGTAGACCTTGCCGATGCGTCGCGGTGCGTGCGCGCGGTCTCGATGACGCCGGCGGCGCTGGCGTTGATGACGGCGGTCACGCCGCCGGATTGCGCGTAGAAGGCGTTGCGTGCTTGTCGCCATCGTTCGAGCGCTCGTTCCTCGATAGTGCCGCGTCATGCGCGAGCCCGTCGCCCCGAGCCATCAGCTGCGCAGCGCCGCGATGCACGCGTCGCGGACGCCCTCGACCGTGCCGAGGCCGTTGACCTTGCGGTACCTGCGGCGCGCGCGCGTCGCCGGTCGCTGCCCACTTCGGCGTAGTAGGTCGACCAGCGGCTCGGTCTGCGCGTGATAGACGGCGAGGCGCTTCTTGCACCGTCTCCTCCTGGTCGTCCTCGCGCTGGATCAGCGCCTCGCCGGTGACGTCGTCCTTGCCGGCGACCTTCGGCGGGTTGAACTTCACGTGGTACGTGCGGCCCGACGCGAGGTGCACGCGGCGGCCGCTCATGCGCTCGACGATCGCGGCGTCGGGCACGTCGATCTCGAGCACGTAGTCGAGCGCGACGCCGGCGTCCTTCATCGCGTCGGCCTGCGGAATCGTGCGCGGGAAGCCGTCGAACAGGTAGCCGTTCGCGCAATCGGGCTCGCGCAAGGCGGTCCTTGACGAGGCCGATGATGATGTCGTCGGAGACGAGCGCGCCGCTGTCCATCACCTGCTTCGCCGCGAGCCCGAGCGGCGTGCCGGCCTTGACCGCCGCGCGCAGCATGTCGCCGGTGGAGATCTGCGGAATGCCGTACGCTCGCGTGATGAACGTCGCCTGGGTGCCCTTGCCGGCGCCCGGCGGGCCGAGCAGGATCAGTCGCATCGGTTGACCCCGTTGACGTCGCGCACCGATTCTCGCCGCATCGGATGCGCGCGGTCAATCGCGCTTCGCGGCTGTCCGCGAATCCGGGCAAGCGCGCGCACGCGCGCGAGATCGTCCGGCGTGTCCACGCCGGGCGCCGGCGTGCCCGCGGCGACCTCGACGACGATGCGGTAGCCGTGCCACAGCGCGCGCAGCTGCTCGAGCGCCTCGAACGCTCGATCGGCGCGGCGGCCAGCGTCGGGAAGGCGCGCAGGAACGACGACGCGATAGGCGTACAGGCCGTAGTGGCGATAGAGCGGCAGGCCCGGCGGAGAGCTGCGCGCGCGTCGACGCGCGAACGCGTCGCGCGCCCAGGGAATCGTCGCGCGGCTGAAGTACAGCGCGTAGCCGCGCGCGTCGAGCACGACCTTGACGACGTTCGGATTGAACGCCTCGGCGAGTCGGTCGATCGGATGGCACGCGGTGGCGATCGCGGCGTCGGCGTGCGCGCCGAGCGTCGCGGCCACGCGGCGGATCAGCGCCGGATCGAGCAGCGGCTCGTCGCCCTGCACGTTGACGACGATCTCGTCGTCGGCGAGGCGAAGCAGCGCCGCGGCCTCGGCGAGGCGATCGGTGCCGGTCGCGTGGTCGGCGCGGGTCATGCACGACGTCGACGCCGTGCGCGGTGCGCGGCGTCGCGCGATGCGTCGATCGTCGGTGGCGACCACGACGCGCGTCGCGCCGCTTTCGCGCGCGCGCTCGGCGACGCGCACGACCATCGGCTTGCCCGCGATGTCGGCGAGCGGCTTGCCCGGCAGCCGCGTCGACGCGTAGCGCGCCGGGATCGAGGACCGTGAAGGCACTGCGCTGCGAGCATCGCGTCATGGACGCCGCGACGCTCGGACTCATGCGCTTCGCACTCCTTCGGGCGTCGAGCTTGCGCGCCTCCTCCTCGAGCATCACCGGAATGCCGTCGCGGACCGGATAGGCGAGGCGCGCCGAGCGCGAGATCAGCTCCTGCGCTGCGCGGTCGTAGACGAGCGGGCCCTTGGTGACCGGGCAGACGAGCATTTCAAGCAGCTTGGGATCCATCGAGCTTCTCCAGCGACGAGGGCGATGAGCGCCGGGTCGACGCGCGCGCGGACCGGCAGGCACCACATGCGCGCATCGGCGAATGCGCGGCATTTTACCGCGTCCTTCTCCGTCATCAGGATCGCGCGCGCGCCCGGCAAACGCGAGGTCGCCGCGCGTGATACGCGTGATGGTCGGGAAACGGATGCGCGACGCGCGCCGATGCCGAGCGCGCGCAGCGCTGCGAAGAAGCGCGCCGGATGTGCCGATGCCGGCGATCGCGGCACGCGGCGGCATCGGCCAGCGCGTCGCGCATCGAGCAGGCGCGTCGGGTCGCGCAGGTTGATGCCATGGCAGCGGCTTCGAGCGTCATCGCGAAGCGCGCGTGCGCTGACGACCGCGTCGACGAGCGAGCGCCGTCGTGGCTGCGCCACACGACCGCGTCGACCGCGCGAGGCGCGACGGCGGCTCGCGCAGCGGTCCCGCCGGCAGCAGCAGCCCGTTGCCGAAGCCGCGCGCGGCGTCGACGACGGCGATCTCGACGTCGCGCGCGAGCGCGTAGTGCTGCAGGCCGTCGTCGGCGACGATGACGTCGCACGTCCGGATGCGCGGCGAGCAGCGCGCGCGCCGCGGCCGCGCGATCGCGTGCCGACCCACACCGGCGCGCCGGACGCGGCGAGCAGCAGCGGCTCGTCGCCGACGTCGCGCGGGTCGTCGTCCGGCGCGACACGGCGCGCGGATCGCGCGTCGCGCCGCCGTAGCCGCGGCTCACGATGCCCGGATGGCGTCCGCGCGCGCGCAGCGCCTCGACGAGCGCCGCGACGAGCGGCGTCTTGCCGGTGCCGCCGACGGTGATGTTGCCGACGACGATCACGGGCACCGGCACGCGCGTCGCGCGGAAGCATGCCCGTGCGGAACAGCGCGCGGCGCGATCGCGGCGACGGCGCCGAAGAGCGCAGCGACAGCGGCCGCAGCAGCGTGGCGGTCAGCGCGTCGCGCTGGCGCGAATACCAGACGCGCTGCAGACCGCGCCGCGGCGCCGGCGTCACTTCGACGGCGCGGTCGGCGACGACTGCGTCGCGAACGTGATGTGGATGAGGCCGGCCGCGCGCGCGGCCTCCATCACGTGGACGACCGACTGATGCGTCGCCTTCGCGTCGGCGTTGATGATGACGACCGGGCTCCTTCGCGTCGCCGGCCGCGCGCTTCAGCATGTCGGCGAGCGCGTCGACGCTCGTGAACGTGAACGTCGGCTCGCGGTCGATCACGTAGCGGCCCTGCGCGTCGATGCCGACGTTGACCTCCTGCGGCCGCTGCTTCGCCGGGTCGGCGTCGGCCTCGGGCAGCGTGATCTGCAGCTCGGCGACGCGCTGGTACGTCGTCGTCACCATCAGGAAGATCAGGATGACGAGCAGCACGTCGATCAGCGGGATGAAGTTGATCTCCGGGTCGTCGCGCGTCCGGTTGCCGCGCAGGTTCATGCCCGCGCTCCGCATGTTGCCCGACGCTCGTCATTTGCGCTCGTCGTGCGCGAAGTCGACGAGCTTGATCGCCTGCTGCTCCATCTCGACGACGAGCGCGTCGACCTTGGCGCGGAAATGGCGGTAGAAGATCATGCTCGGGATCGCGACGATCAGGCCCATCGCCGTGTTGTAGAGCGCGACCGAGATGCCGTGCGCGAGCTGGATCGGGTTGGACGCCGGCCGAGCCCTGCGAGCCGAAGATCTCGATCATGCCGACGACGGTGCCGAAGAGTCCCAGCAGCGGCGACATCGCGGCGATCGTGCCGAGCGTGGTGAGGAAGCGCTCGAGATCGTGCGTGACGACGCGCCCGACCTCCTCGATCGCCTCCTTCATCACCGGCCGCGGGCTCTTCACGTTGGCGAGGCCGGCGGCGAGGATGCGGCCGAGCGGTCCCTGCTCGGCGGTGCGCGCGAGCAGATCCGGCGTCGTGCCGGTGTGGCGGAATTCGACGAGCACGTGATCGACCATGCCGGCGGGCGCGACGACGCTTTGGCGCAGCGACCACAGCCGCTCGAAGATCAGCGCGAGCGCGACGATCGACGCGATGATCAGCGGCCAGATCGGCCAGCCCGCTGCTTGAATGATCGACCACACGGCGTGTTGCTCCTTTAAGACGACTGCGGCGAAATGTAGCGGGCTCTGCCGTATCAGGCAACCGGCGCGTGCGTCTTCGCGGCTGCGCCGCTCGCTCTGCGCGCACGCCGCCCGGCCGGTTCGGCGATCGTCGCGCTGACCGCGGCGCCGGCGAGGATGATGATCCAGCACAGGTAGATCCACAGCAGGAAGATCGGCAGCGCGGCGAGCGCGCCGTAGACCACCTCGTACGTCGATACGCGTGCCAGGTACCACGCGAACGCGTGCTTCGCGCGCCTCGAGCGCCGCGGCGCCGAGGACCGCCGCGAGCAGCGCGGGCGCCAGTGCCACGTGGCGCGCCGGCACCGCCTTGTAGAGCAGCGTCAGGCCCGCCGTCGCGAACAGGAACGGCAGCGTCTGCACGATCTGCGCGCCGAGCGTCTTGCGGATCGGGACGACGGCGAGCGAGTGCACGACGAGCCAGGTCGTGATCGAAATGCTCGCGCCGAGCAGGACCGGGCCCGCGGTCAGCCCGATCGCATAGACGACGATGCGCCGCGGCAGCGGGCGCGCGCGCCGTATCCCCCAGATCGCGTTGATCTCGCGCTCGACGGTGGCGACGGCCAGCGCGGCGGTGATCGCAATCACCACGATCGACATGCCGGTCAAGCGCGTCGCCTGCTCGGCGAAGCCGATGATGTGACCGCGAATCTCGGCGGCGCGGCGAATGGCAGCAGGTGCTTCAACAGGAACTGCTCGAGCACCTTGAGCCAGTCCTCGAAGATCGGAAAGCGCGCGACGAACGAGAACGCGACGGTGACGAGCGGCACGATCGCGAGCAGCGTCGTGAACGACAGGCTGCCCGCCGTGCGCGCGAGGTCGATGTCGCGAAGACGTGCGATGACGCGGGACAGGAAGCGGAAAGGATTGGCCGTCACGTCGCAGACGGACTCCGGCGCAAAGCGGTCGATTATCGCAGGCTGCGGCACGCCGGCGTAAGCTTCCCGAAGCTCGCGGCGACTCTGGAGTCGGAGACGACATTCGCGCGACATCGTCGAGATGGCCGACAGCGCTACGGAAAGTCGTCGCTGACCCCACTTGTCGTTCATCACCCTTTTCAGGATTTTCGCCATGCCTGCGTGCTTCCACGCTCGAAACCGCCGTCCTCGGCGGCGGCTGCTTCTGGTGCCTCGATGCCGTGTTCCGCGAGCTGGACGGCGTCCATTCCGTCGAATCCGGCTATGCCGGCGGTCGCGCCGCCAACCCGACGTACGAAGCGGTATGCGCGGGCGACACGGGCCACGCCGAGGTCGTGCGGCTTGACGTTCGACCCGGCCGTGCTGTCCTTTCGCGACCTGCTGCGCGTGTTCTTCACGATTCACGACCCGACGACGCGCGACCGCCAGGGCAACGACGTCGGCACGCAATACCGGTCGGTCATCTTCGGCCAGACGCCCGAGCAGCGCGCCGACGCCGAAGCCGTCATCGCCGAGCTCACGCGCGAGCGCATCTTTCGGGATCCGATCGTCACGGAGATCGCCGGCCCTGCGCCGTTCTATCCGGCCGAGACGTACCATCAGGATTATTTCGAGCGCAACGGCGGGCAGCCGTATTGCGCGTACGTCGTCGCGCCGAAGGTCGCGAAGTTCCGCAAGGCGTTCGCCGACGCGCCTGAAGCGCAGGAGCGAGGCTAGCGCGCGCTGACCTGCGCTCGGGGGCCCCGCGTAAGCCAGCCGCCGGTGGCGAGGAACACGCCGACCGACCACAGCACCGGCGAGAGACCGATCGATCCGCCGACCGCGCCGAACACCAGCGGCACCGCGACGGCCATCGAGTTGACCAGCGACATGCGCACGCCGGCGGCCTCGCCCATGCGCCCGGGCGGCGCGTGGCTGTGCAGCAGCGACATCACCATCGGCTGGCTCGCGCCAAGCCCGAGCCCGAGGCAGAACGAGAGCGTCATCAGCGTGCCGACGTTGCGCGAGAACGGAAACGCGAGGTAGACGATCGCGCCGATGTAGAGCGCGCAGGTCAGCACGCCGTGCTCCGAGACGCGGCGCGCGATCACCGGCATCGCGAGGCGCACGACGAACGTCGCGGCCGCGAACGCGGCGAGGATCAGGCCGATCCTGAACGCGGAAAGCCCGATCGCATGGCCGTAGATCGGCACGAACAGCGTGTGCAGCTCCCAGGCCATCGACGTCAGGCCGTTGATGATGAACACGCGCCGCAACTCGCGGTGCGCGACGAGATCGAACGCGCTCGCGTGCGGATGCATGGCATGCGCCGGATGCGGGCCGGGAAGCGGGATGCGGTTGGTACCGAGCACCGCGATCGGAATCAGCGGGAACAGCGTCAGCAACGCGAACGTCGCGCGATAGCCGACGTGATCGATCATGAGCCCGGCGATCAGCGGCCCGGCGATCGACGACGTCGAAAGCCCAGCGCCAGCAATCCGAAGTTGCGCGTGCGCGCACCGGGCCCGCCCATCTCGCCGGTCGCGTACTGCGCCGCGACCTGGAACAGCATGAACGACACGCCGATGAGCACCGCGGTCGCGAAGAGCGCCGGCAGACCGGGCAGCAGCGTGGCGATGACAACGCTCGCCATCATCCCGATCGAGCCGACGAGCATCGGCTTGCGCACGCCGATCCGATCGGCCAGCCGTCCCGCGGGAATCGCGAAGAACATCGGCAGGAGCGCGAAAAGCGCCATCAGCGCACCGACCGTTGCCGCGTTGGCGCCGAGCGCCAATGCGTTCAGCGACACGGCGACGCGCGAGCCCGTCAGCACGACGTGATTCGCGACGCCGAGCGCGATCAGTACGCCGAACGGCGAGACGCGGCGCGGCTTTGCGCGATCATCCACGCTTGCGCCGTGCCCCGCTGCAGCGCCCTCCGGCGGGTGATTCGCGCGCTGGGACGCCACGGCTACGCTCATGGCGCGAGGCGCCCGATCGTCCACCCCGTGTCCGCGCGCGACCAGACGAGCCGATCATGCAGCCGCGACGCGCTGCCCTGCCAGAACTCGAAGCGATCCGGCACGACGCGCACGCCACCCCAGTTCGGCGGGCGCGGAACCGCCGCGGCAAAGCGCGCGTCGGCCGCGGCGAATTGGCGCTCGAGCCAACCGCGATCGGCGATCGGGGCGCTCTGCGGCGACGCCCACGCGGCGAGCTGCGACCCGTGCGGGCGGCAGCGCGAAATAGGCGTCCGACTCCGTCGCGCTCACCTTCGTCGCGCGCGCCCTCGACGCGAACCTGCCGCTCGAGCTCCGCCCAGAAGAACAGCAACGCGACCCGCGGGTTGGCGGCAAGCTCGCGGCCCTTTCGGCTGTCGTAGTTCGTATGGAAAACGAAGCCGCGCGCATCGACCGCCTTCAGCAGCACGATGCGCGCGGCCGGGCGTCCCGACGCATCGACGGTCGCGAGCGTCATCGCATTCGGTTCGGGAACCGCGGCGGCGACCGCCTCGTCGAGCCAGCGCGCGAACTGATCGTACGGATTGGATGCGGCGTGGCACTCGCTCAATGCGGCGCGCTTGTAGTCGACGCGAAGCTGCGCGAGATCGGTGGCGGAAATGGACATCGGGCGAAAGGACGCCGCATTCTACTCCGCGCCACGCGGGATTCGCGCCGCGCCCGCCGAGCGGAATCGCCGTCGGAACCATGCGCAGCCGGCAATCGTTCGCATCGATGCAACATCGCCTTCTCCAGAGTGAAATTTCCCTCTGGCACCCCTTCCTCCCCGAGGAAAATGCGGTATAGTCGCCGCCGATGGAGCGTCGTGCCTCGGACGGATGGCGCGCTTGAGGACGCTACAGCGTAGTCCGCCCGCACAACTGACAGGAAGGAGAAACATGGCTACTGCCAAGAAAGCTGCGAAGAAGACCGCGGCCAAGAAGCCGGCTGCAAAGAAGACTGCTGCCAAGAAGCCCGCCGCGAAGAAGAGCGCAGCGAAGAAACCCGCCGCGAAGAAGTCCGCCGCGACCAAGCCGGCCGCGAAGAAGACCGCCGTCAAGCGCAAGCCGAATGCGGCGTTCATGAAGGCGATGCAGCCCTCCACGGCACTCGCCGCAGTTGTCGGCGGCGCGCCGATGCCGCGTACCGAAGTGACGAAGAAGATCTGGGACTACATCAAGAAGAACAAGCTGCAGGACTCGGTGAACCGTCGGCTCATCAATGCCGACGACAAGCTGCGCGCCGTGTTCGGCGGCAAGAGCAAGGTGTCGATGTTCGAGATGACCAAGCTCGTCTCGAATCACCTCAAGTAACGCGGAACCCTTTTCGCGCGTCAGGTTTTGCGCATACAGGCGGCCGGTACCCTCGCGCAGGAGGACCGGCCGTTTTGCTGCCTGCTATGCGACCGTGGCCGCGTTGACGGGCCAATCATCCTCGTCCTCGAGGATGCGAATCACCCGGGTGCGCTTGCCCCCCGCGTATTTTTCCATCTGCACCAGGACAGGAAACCGCTCCGCGAGCGCCGCGCGCGCGGCCGCTTCGTCATCGAACACGAGCAGTGCGCCGTTTTGACCGCGCACATCGGTCCAGACCCCGGTATCGTCCTGCACCTCGATCTTGTACCTCATGTTCAGCTCGCGCCGGGCGAGCTTCTTGCAGCGCCGCGATGCGCTCCTCGATCGGCGGATGCGATGCGAAGAGCGCCATCATGCCGCCGCCACCCGAGATGCCGAACGCCTGCAGCGCCTGCGGGAGCTGGCCGCCCTCGAGCCCGCCGAGACGCGTCAGCGCATGGATCATCGGCTGCGGGCCGAGCAGCCGCGCGCTGCCGGCGTCGGCGCGGAACTCCCGCCAGCGCGAGAACCACGCGACGATCACGCTCGCGAGTATGCCGAACACGATCTGGCATGCGATGACGGTGATGAAGTAGCCCGGCCCCGAGCCGCGCTCGGTGCGGAACACGGTGCGATCGACGATCGAGCCGACGATGCGCGAGGCGAAGATGACGAACGTGTTGACGACGCCCTGGATCAGCGTGAGCGTCACCATGTCGCCGTTGGCGACGTGCGACAGCTCGTGGCCGAGCACCGCCTCGACCTCTTCCCGGTTCATCGACTGCAGCAGGCCGGTCGATACGGCGACGAACGCCGAATTCTTGAACGCGCCGGTGGCAAATGCGTTCGGCGCGCCGTCGTAGACCGCGACTTCCGGCATCGCAACGCCGGCGGCCGTCGCGAGCTTGCGCACGGTTTCGACAAGCCACGCCTCCGCGTCGTTGGCCGGCGTGTCGATCACCCGCGCGCCGGTGGTCCATTTCGCGATCGACTTCGACATCAGCAGCGAAATGATGGCGCCGGTGAATCCGACGACGAGCGAATAGACAAGGAGTTGGCCGTACTGGAACCCCTGCGCAGCCAACGCCCGGTCGAAGCCGAACAGCCTCAGCACGATCGACAGGACGAGGACGACCGCGAGATTCGTGGCGATGAACAGGATGATTCGTTTCATGATGGCCTCGTCGGGATCGTCGTCCGAATATTAGCGCGCCAACCCGCTAAAACAAGGCGCCGGCAGGAGTGGAAGCGCCGCGACAGCCATCGCCTCGTCCGTTGATCAGCCGGGTTTCGGCTTCGACCAGGAATCGCGCAGCGTGACGGTGCGGTTGAAGACCGGCCGCCCTGGCGCATGGTCGACGAGATCGGCGACAAAGTAGCCTTGGCGCTCGAACTGGAACCGTTCTTCGGGCGCGGCCTTTCCCAGCGCCGGCTCGACGTACGCGGTGATCACCCGCTTCGATGCCGCGTTGAGATCGTCGAGGAAATTGCGTTCACGCTCTTCCGGCCCCTCGTCGTCGTCGCCGGCAACCGCGATCGCGTGCGCCGGCCGCGGCTCCGCGCTGCCGGCCGTTTCGCCGGCGACGGCGCCGGTCTCGCGTGCGCCGGGAAACGGCACCCGGAACAGTCGGTCGTACAGCCGGACTTCGGCTGCCACCGCGTCGGCGGCCGACAGCCAGTGGATGTTGCCCTTTACCTTGCGTGCGTCGGCGCCGGCCGTGCCGCTGCGAGTGGCGGCATCGTACGTGCAATGGACCACGCTGACGTTGCCCTCCGCGTCGCGTTCGACGCCGGTGCAGCGAACGATGTACGCGTAGCGCAGGCGCACTTCCGCACCCGGCGAAAGCCGGAAATACCCTTTGGGCGGCGTCTCGGTGAAGTCGTCGCGCTCGATCCACAATTCGCGCGTGAACGTCATTGCGCGCCGGCCGAGCTCCGGGTGCTGCGGATGATTGGGCGCCGTGCACGCCTCGCTCGCACCCTCCGGATAGTTGTCGATGACGAGCTCGGATCGGATCGAGCACCGCCATTCTCCGCGGCGCAGTCGCGTTCAGATCGTCGCGCATCGCGTCTTCCAGCACGCTCATCTCGATCCAGGAATCGGACTTCGAGACGCCGATGCGCTCGTTGAAGCTCCGGAATCCGGCCGGGGTGTAGCCGCGACGGCGCGCGCCGACGAGTGTCGGCATCCGCGGATCGTCCCAGCCGTCGACGTAGGCTTCCTCGACCAGCTTCAGCAGCTTGCGCTTCGACAGCACGACGTAGGTCAGGTTGAGCCGCGCGAACTCGTATTGATGCGGCAGCGGCCGATCGAGCTTTCCGCCGTCGGCGAGCTCGCCCGATGATCCAGTCGTACAGCGGCCGGTGGTCCTGGAACTCGAGCGTGCAGATCGAGTGCGTCACCCGCTCGAGCGCGTCGGAGATGCAGTGCGTGTAATCGTAGAGCGGGTAGATGCACCACTTGTCGCCGGTGCGATGGTGCCGTGCATGGCGAATGCGGTAGACGACCGGATCGCGCATGTTGATGTTCGGGCTTGCCATGTCGATGCGCAGCCTCAGCACATGTGCGCCATCGGCGAATTCGCCCGCGCGCATGCGGCGCAACAGATCCAGGTTCTCCGTCGACGCTGCGATCGCGGTACGGACCCGCAACACCGGGCTGCGTCAGCGTCCCGCGCGTCGCGCGCAGCGCCTCCGCCGTCTGGCTATCGACGTAGGCGAGTCCTTGCAGGACGAACCATTCGGCGAACGCGTACAGCGCGTCGTAGTAATCGGACGCGTGATAGCGGTGCGTTCCCCAATCGTAGCCGAGCCAGCGGACCGACGCGGCGATCGAATCCTCGTATTCGACGTCCTCCTTGAGCGGATTGGTGTCGTCGAAGCGCAGGTGACAGGTTCCGCCATTGTCCGCGGCGAGGCCGAAATTGAGGACGATCGACTTCGCGTGACCGAAGTGCAGGTAGCCGTTGGGCTCCGGTGGAAACCGCGTGACGACGCGGCCGCCGTACGTGTTGTTCGCATTGTCCTCGGCAACGATCGCGCGCAGGAAGTTCGAGCCCGCGGAATCGTTGTCGGCGCGCGCGCCCGGGCGCGTCGCGTTCCTCATCCCGGCGGTGCATTCCGGAACCGCGTTGCCATTGCGCGGTGCAGCATGAAGCGGTTTGTTCATGAACAAGGTAGTGATGTGGGGAATTCTAACCTGCGCGCGTTGTCACGTGAGCGGCCGCGGCACTGGGGCGAATGGCCGGCGCCCCGGAGAGCCGCGTCCGGCAACGGTTTGCGGGCAGGTTGCGATCCGCGTTCACGAATGTTTTCCACAAAACCTGTGGATAGCGATGTGCATATCTTGTAAATTCGATTGCTAAGTGTTGCGCCGGTCACGGAAAACGGCTCAATGACGAAAATCATGTCGTGAAAAAACGACGCCAATTCAATCACCTGCCGGCTGCGCTCCGCGGGGTTCCAGGCTACCAACGATCTTCGGCGGCCGGCGGATGACACGGTACAACGGAAAGAATTGCCGGGATGCACGTCGACATTGTCCTGGACAAGATGCGATCCTGTCGACAACAATGTGCTACGTAACGCGACCGCTCGAGCACTCGATCCATGAATGATGATGCAACGCGGAAGCGTGACCTGTTCGGTACGCCCGCATCGGCCCGTGTTCCCGCGGCGCCGCCGGTCATGCCGGTTTCCCTGTTCGTGTCGTCCGCGCGGCTTCTGCTCGAGCGCCATCTTGGCCTCGTATGGATCAGCGGCGAGGTCTCGGGCTGTACGCGCGCGGCTTCCGGCCATGTCTACTTCACGCTGAAGGACGCCAGCGCGCAAATCCGCTGCGTGCTTTTCCGCCAGAAGGCGCAGGGGCTGGCGATCACGCTGCGCGAAGGCCTCGCGGTCGAGGTGCGTGCGGTTGCCTCGATCTACGAGGCGCGCGGCGAATTCCAGCTCAACGTCGAAACGGTTCGCCTCGCCGGGCTCGGTGCGCTGTACGAGCGTTTCCTCGTGCGCAAGCGCGCGCTCGAGGCCGCCGGCTTGTTCGACACCGCGCGCAAGCGGCCGTTGCCGGTGCACCCGCGCCGTGTGGGCATCGTCACCTCGCGCAAGGCCGCGGCACTGCGCGATGTGCTGACGACGCTCGCGCGGCGCTTTTCGGGCTTGCCGGTGATTCTCTATCCGGCCTCGGTGCAGGGCGCTGCCGCGGCCGGCGAAGTGGCCGCGGCCATCAGGCTCGCCAACGAGCATGGGCAGGTCGACGTGCTGATCGTCTGCCGTGGCGGCGGCTCGCTCGAGGACCTGTGGGCATTCAACGAGGACGTCGTCGCACGGGCCGTGTACGAGTCGCGGCTGCCGATCGTCTCCGGTGTCGGCCACGAGACGGATTTCACGATCTGCGATTTCGTCGCCGATGTCCGCGCGGCGACGCCGACCGCCGCGGCGGCGCTGGTCGCGCCCGATCGGGCAGCCCTCTCCCGCGCGCTTCGGGAGTGGCAGCGTCGCCTCGTGCGCGGGTCGGCCCACCGACTGGGCGCATCCGCGCAACGCCTCGACGCCGCCGCGCGCCGCCTCGTGCACCCGGCCGCGCGTCTTGCCCAGCAAGGCGAACGCGCGCACGCGCTGGGCGAGCGGCTCTCCCGTGCGTTTGCGCATCGCCGCGCCGACGCCGCGCATCGCCTCCACGCCGTTCGCGCGCGCCTCGCGCGGGAAGCGCGCACGCCGCTGCCGCACGGCGCACGCGTGGCGCTGGCCTCGAGCGCGCTCCTGCGCAGCGGACGCGATCGCCTTGCGCGCGCCGGCACCCATCTCCAGCGCCTGGGGTCGGCGCTCGCCTTGCTCAATCCGGAAGCGGTGCTCGACCGCGGTTACGCGATCGTCACCGCAGAAAACGGTGACGTCGTCAGCGACGCGAGCAAGATCCGTGTCGGACAGGACGTCGGCTTGACGTTTGCGCAGGGCCGCGCCACCGCCTCGGTGACGAAGGTCGAACGACCTGACTCTGATTAGCGCTGCGTCGCGCGGGGCGTGAGTCCCGTGACCAACGACAGCGCCCACGGCCGCATCGCCAGAAGCAAGCCGATGCGTTTCGCGCTGTCGCGACGGCATCGTGCCGTCGAGTTCGGCGATCTCGAGGAATTCCGCGGTGAGGCGCTCGAGCCTGCGATGCATCAGCGCAAACGAGGCTTTCGAGAGCTCGCGATACTCGAAGCGAAAGTGACCCCCGACGCGGTCGAACTCGGCGGCGATGAATTCGTCGACGACCCGCTTGCCATGCGCGCGATGAATCGGGCCGCCCGGTTGCAGCCGCAGCAACTTGGGCACCTTCAGCCGGACGCGGTCGTGCGGCAGCAACTCGATCAGTTGCAGCCGATCGAGCCGCACCAGCAAGCGCGTGAGTTCCGGCTGCGTGAGCTCGTAGCCGGCGGAAATGTCGGCGACCGTCCAATCGCTCAAGAGCAGGTAGAACACCCCGAGCAGCTTCGCGTCGCTGCGCGAGCGCTGCCTCCTGTCGCTCGCTCATCTCGCGCACGTCGTCGGCGCGGCCGCGGGCGAGCTTCGCGAGGTCGAAGAAATCGATGTCGAGCAAGCGGCAGAACGCCTCGAGCCGCGCCAGCGTGAACGTGCGCGCCGAAAACAGCCGCTTGACGCTTGCCTCGGACAGTCCGATGCGCGGAGCGATCTCGGCATAGGTCAGGCCTTGCGCCTTCAGCAGCTTCTTCAACGTATCGAGCAATCGGGCGGTGTCGGTCATGGGCCTGCAGCGAGTGGCGGCGCATGCAACCGCCGGTATCGCAAAATGATACCTATCTATTTCGGTATTGACTACCGGTACCAACGACGCAGAATCCGTGTCGCGGACGCAGCCGCTCCGCGCCAACCACCGGAGATCACCATGAACGTGAAACGAAGCATCGCCATCCTCGCCGCCGCCGCCTGCATGTCGATCGTCGGATCGACCGCGGCCTTGGCGCAAGACAGCACGGCGGAATCGACGACCGCCTCGCAAGCTTCGCTCGCCGCGTCCGGCATGCTCATCGACGGGAGCATCGGCATCATCCGCGCAGGGGCGCACTTCGCGGTTGCGGCCGTGACCCCGTTAGCCAATGCGAGCGTCATCGTCGTGCGCGATGTCGCGACCGGCTCGGAAGCGTCGATTCGCGTCGCAGGCGACGTGGCGCGCACGGGGTCAATCGCCGTCGGTGACACCGTCAGCGTTGTCGCGCAAGCCACTGGCGCGTCGCTGATCGTCGGCGGCAAGCTGCGTCGCTTTCGTTCCCAACGAAGTCGGACGTGCGCTCGTTTACCAGGCACGTTCCACCGCAGATCTGAAAGGCAAAATCATGATCCGCCTCGCCCTCGCTGTCGTGCTCGCCTTCATGTCCTTCTGCGCCAGCGCAGGGCAGGCGTGCACCGAGAAGACGCTGCAACCCGCCGACGTGCGGGCCGCCCTTTCCCTCGCGCTCGACGTTACGCAGGAGCTCGATCGAAACCACGCGCACGTGGCCATTGTTGCGCGCGTGGGCCGCGATCTTTCACGTTACGGGTTGCGCTATTCCCACGTCGGGTTCGCGTGGCGGGACCACCCGCGTGGCGCCTGGACGATGGTCGAAGAGCTGAACCAGTGCGGCACGGCGAGCTCGGCACTGTTCGATGACGGTTTCGGCAATTTCTTCCTCGACGACATGTTTGCCTACGAGGCGAAGATCGTCATTCCGTCGCCGAGTCGCCCAACGCCGGATTGGCGCCCTGCTCTCGGCCGGCGCCGGCGGCCGGCTTCACGAAGCGCACTACAACCTCGTCGCCTATCCGTGGAGCACCGAGTACCAGAACTCGAATCAGTGGGTGCTCGAAACCATCGCGGCGGCGCTCGCCGACCGGCCGATTGCGAGCCGAACGCGATGCACAGGCGTGGCTACGAACGGCCGGCTTTCATCCGACAACGATCCACCTGACCGCGCTGGAACGCCTGGGCGGTCAGCTTACCCGCGCCAATGTCGCGTTCGACGACCATCCGCTCGACCGCCGGATGGCCGGCGACATCGATCTCGTCAGCGCCGAGTCGGTGCTCGATTTCGTCCAGCGGATCGATCGGGGTGCGACGTCGACGGTGATTTCCGTCGCGGCGTCACAATGAGCGCGCGCATGGCATTGCACTCGGTCTCCGGCGCGAAGCGACGCCAAGCTGCACGGTGCAAGCAGGACCTGACACGCACGAGACGATAGAGGGAGGAGCCATGCCGTTCGCGCCGATCGACCCGCGCGTCACCGAACGCCTGTGCATGATGGAGCGGCGCATCGCGGCGCTCGAACACGCCTTGCGAACGGCAACGGCACCATCCGACGTGGCGCGCGCCGAAATGGGCGGCTTGTGCGGCAACGGTTCCTGCGATGCCGGCGTACGCCAAGCCGCGGCGCGACGATGTTGCGACGACAAAGCCAGAGCCGGGCATCGTCTGGCGCTGGTTCATGGGTGGCAACGCGCTGGCGCGTGTCGGTGTCGTCGTGCTGTTCATCGGTGTCGCATTTCTCGTGAAGTATGCGTCCGAGCACGTCACGATCCCGATCGAGGTTCGCCTGGCCGCCGTCGCCGCCGGCGGCATCGTGCTGCTCGCGATCGGCTGGCGCCTGCGCCACAGGCGCGCCGGTTACGCGATGATTCTGCAGGGCGCGGGCATCGCCATCCTGTATCTGACGGTATTCGCGTCGCTGCGGCTCTATCAGTTGATGCCCGAGGTCGCCGCCTTCGGATTCCTGGTCTCGATCGCCGTCGTGTCGGCCTTTCTCGCGATCCGGCAGGACACCGTTGCGCTCGCGGTAATCGGTGTCGTCGGGGGCTTCGCAGCGCCGGTGCTGACATCGAACGGCGCCGGAAGCCACGTCATGCTGTTCTCGTATTACGCAGTGCTGAATTCCGCGATCCTCGGCATCGCGTGGTTCAAGGCCTGGCGGGTCCTGAACGTCGTCGGCTTTGCCTGCACGTTCGTAGTGGGCACGCTCTTTGGCGTCACGCGTTACCGACCCGAGGATTTCGCGACGACCGAACCGTTTCTCGTGCTCTTTTTCCTGTTCTACGTCGCGATCGTCACGCTGTACGCACGGCACCGCTCGCTGGAGGTGAAACGCTACGTCGACGCTACGCTGGTGTTCGGGACGCCGCTCGTCAGCGCGGCCCTGCAGGCGACGCTCGTCCGGCACATCGAATACGCGATGGCGTGGAGCGCGATCGCGGCGTCGGCGATCTACCTGACGCTCGCGCGCGCCCTGTACGTGCGTCACCGTGATGAACTGCGGCTGCTCGTCGAGTCGTTTCTCGCATTGGCGGTCGTCTTCGGGACGCTCGCCGTTCCGCTCGCGCTCGACGCACGCGTTACGTCTGCCACCTGGGCACTCGAGGGCGCGGCGCTCGTATGGATCGGGACGCGCCAGGCTCGCCTCGGGTCGCGCCGGTTCGGATTGCTGTTGCAAATCGCGGCAGGGGTCGCCTTCGCGCTGGGGTTTTCCGGATGGACGCAGCGGTTGGCTGGCGGCCATTGGCCGATCCTCAACGCCGATTGCATCGGTGCGGTTCTGATCGCCGCCGGCGGACTCCTCAGCGCGCGCGAGCTCGCGCGGCCCGGAGCGATCAACGCGACGGAGCGCTCGCTCGTGCCGATCGTGTTCGCGTGGGGCGTAGCGTGGTGGCTCGGCGCCGGGTGGCGCGAAATCGAGCGCTTCGTCGCGATCGATGCGCACGTCACGGCACTCGTCGCGTTCCTTGCCGCCTCGGCCGTGGCCTTCGCCGCGCTCGCGACACGTCTTGGATGGACGATGGCGCGCGTACCGGCCCTTTCGCTGCCGGTCGCGCTGCTCCTGATCGCCCTCTTCCGCATGGCCGATATGGTGCCGGTCGATGGTCATCTGCTCGCCGGCTGGGGATCGCTCGTCTGGCCTTGCGCCTTGGCGGTTCACCTGCTGCTGCTGCGACACTTCGAGCACGTCTCCCCGCCAGTACCGGAGAACGTGCTCGATGTGGGGCACGCGATCTTCGCGTGGCTCTTCACGCTGATCGCCGCGCACGAGTTGGCGTGGTTCGCATCGTCGAACACGAGCGGCGCCGCGTGGCCGCTCGTCCCCTGGGGCCTGGTGCCGGCGCTGATGCTGTCGGCGATCACGACGCTCACCGTGCGCGCCGGGTGGCCGCTCGGTACGCACGTGCGCGCCTATCGACGGATCGCGGCCGTGCCGATCGTCGCGGCAATGCTCGCGTACACGCTCTACGCGAACGCGATCAGCGCTGGCGACCCGGCGCCGCTGCCGTTCGTCCCATTCCTGAATCCCCTCGATCTCGCGCAGGGCTTCGTGGTCGTGGCGATCGCGCTTTGGCTGCGCCGCGCGCGCGATGTCGATCAGTGGATGCTGCCGAACATCGCGCCGAACGTGGTCGGCGTAATCGCTGCGGTGCTGCTCTACTGGGTCACGTGCTCGACGCTGCGCACGCTGCATTACTGGGCCGACATCCCGTGGTCCTTTTCCGCCCTGTGGGCGTCGCGGATCGTGCAGTCGACGCTGTCGATCGTCTGGTCGCTGTTCGCCCTCGCCGCCATGGTGATCGCTAACCGGCGCAGCTATCGCAGCGCCTGGGCGGCCGGCGCCATCCTGCTCGCCATCGTGGTGGTCAAGCTCTTCCTCGTTGATCTCGCGCAGGTGGGCGGCGTGGAGCGCATCGTCTCGTTCATGAGCGTGGGCGTACTGTTGCTGATCATCGGTTACGTGGCGCCCGTGCCGCCGCGAAGCGCGATGCAATGATGCGCACGCTCGCGGCGCGAGGTGCAAAGCGCGCGAACACCAATGCTATAGTCGTCCGCGGACTGCAGCGGATGACCAGCTCGAGGCCGTCGCCCGTATCCAACAGCTTCGCGGTGCCGCCCCAATGTCAGGCAACACGTTCGGCAAACTCTTCTGCGTCACGTCGTTCGGCGAATCGCACGGACCCGCGATCGGCTGCGTCGTCGACGGCTGCCCGCCCGGGCTCGAGCTCGGCGAAGCCGATATCCAAAAGGATCTCGACCGCCGCAAACCCGGGACGTCGCGCCACGTCACCCAGCGTCGCGAATCGGATACGGTCGAGATCCTCTCCGGCGTCTTCGAAGGGCGCACGACGGGAACGCCGATTGCGCTCCTGATCCGCAACGAGGATGCGCGCAGCAAGGACTACGCGAATATCGCCGATACATTTCGTCCCGGCCATGCCGATTACACTTATTGGCAAAAATACGGCATCCGCGACTATCGCGGCGGCGGCCGTCAATCGGCTCGCGAAACGGCGGTGCGCGTCGCCGCCGGCGCGATCGCGCGCAAATGGCTCGGCGAGCGCTGCGGCGTGCGCATTCGCGGCCACCTGACGCATCTCGGCGAGAACGCCGTCGCGTTCGAAGGCTTCCAGCACGTCGACGAGAATCCTTTCTTCGTCGCGAACCGATCGAGCGTGCATGATCTGGAAGCGTACATGGATCGGTTGCGCAAGTCCGGCGACTCGTGCGGCGCACGCATCGAGGTGATCGCGACCGGCGTTCCGGTCGGCTGGGGCGAGCCGGTCGACGACAAGCTCGATGCCGACATCGCCTATGCGCTGATGAGCATCAACGCGGTCAAGGGCGTCGAGATCGGCGCCGGTTTCCGGGCGGTGAGTCAGCGAGGCACCGAGCACTCTGACGAGATGGCGCCCGAAGGATTCCTGAGCAACAACGCCGGCGGCGTCCTCGGCGGCATTTCGACCGGGCAGGACATCGTCGCGGCGATCGCCGTCAAGCCCACGTCATCGATTCGCCTCGACCGTCACTCGATCGACAAGCGCGGGCGCCCGGTCATCGTCAACACGCACGGGCGCCACGATCCCTGCGTCGGCATTCGCGCGACGCCGATCGCCGAAGCGATGCTCGCGTGCGTACTGATCGACCACGCCCTGCGGCACCGTGCGCAAAACGCCGATGTTGCCGTCGATACGCCGAGGCTCGCCGCGCAGGCGCCCGCTGCACTCGCGAAGCGCCTGCGGCGAGGCGGCACGGTCGACGATCCCGATCCAGACGAGGCCTAGCCGGTCGAACCAGCTCGGTGCTCAGCGCGCCTCGCCGCGCAGCGCGCGCACCTGCTCGAACAGCGCGTCGGTCGTCGCCGCGGAAGGCGGTACGGGAGGCGCGGCGACGAGCGCGATGCGCGAGAAGAGGCCGCGCAACTTGCGCATCGCCGTACCCCGGTGCGAACGCGAGAAGAAGCTTCCCCACAGCCCGCGCAGCGCCATCGGCACCACCGGCACCGGGGTGGTCGCGATGATCCGCTCGACGCCGGGGCGAAACGCATTGAGCTCGCCGGTGCGCGTCAGGCGTCCTTCCGGGAAGATGCCGACGATCTCGCCGGCGGCAAGCGCCGCCGCAGCCTCGGCGAATGCGCGCTCCTGTATGCGCGGAGTTCTCGCGCCCGGAGCGATCGGGATCGCGCGCATGGCGCGAAAGATGAACGACAGGATCGGTGCGCCGAAGATCCGGTGATCCATGATGAACCGGATCGGCCGGCGTACGCAGGCCGCGATGACGACCGCATCCACGTAGCTCACGTGATTGCACACGATGATGCACGGCCCGTCGTCGGGAATGTTTTCGAGACCTTCCTGGCGAACCCGATACACGGTATGAATCAGCAGCCACGCGAGGAAGCGCATCAGGAATTCGGGCACCAGCGTGTAGATGTATGCCGCCACGAGCGCGTTCATGACGCCCACGACGAGGAAGAGCTGCGGGATCGAAAGGCCCGCGCGCAGGAGCCCGATCGCGACCGCCGCCGACGCGATGATGAACAGCGCGTTCAGGATATTGTTGGCCGCGATGATCCGCGACCGATGCGACGGCTGCGAACGCGCCTGGAGCAGCGCGTACAGCGGCACCGTGTAGAAGCCGCCGAACACGCCGAGCAGCACGATGTCGACCGCGATGCGCCAGTGCGCCCCGACCGCGATGAACCGTGCGACGCCGCCCTGCGTAACGGCGCTCATCCCCCGCGACGCGAGCCAGAGGTCGACGGCGAAGAGCGTAAGGCCGATCGAGCCGAACGGCACGAGGCCGAGCTCGACTCTCCGGCCCGAGAGTCGCTCGCACAACAGGGATCCGATGCCGATGCCGACCGAGAACAGCGCGAGCAGCAGCGTGAACACGTGCTCGTCGCCGCCCAGCACGCGCTGCGTGAACGCCGGCAACTGTGCGAGGTAGATCGCCCCGTAGAACCAGAACCACGAAATGCCGAGCATCGATCGCCAGACGACGACGTTCTCGTGCGCGATCTTGAGGTTGCGCCACGTCTCGGTGAACGGGTTCCAGTTGATCGCGAGCTGCGGCGCGACGGCGGCCGTGTACGGAATGCGCCGGCTCGCGAGCCAGCCGGCGACGGCGATCGACGATCACCAGCGCGCCGGCGACAGAGCGTCCCGTGCGGCTTGATCGCGACGACGAGCCCGCCGGCGATCGTGCCGAGCAGGATCGCGACGAACGTCCCCATTTCGACGAGCCCGTTGCCGCCGACGAGTTCGTGCGAGACTCAGATGCTGCGGAAGGATCGCGTACTTGACCGGGCCGAACAGCGTCGAATGGATGCCGAGCAGTGCCAGTGCGACGAACAGCAGCGCGACGCTCGACGCGAGGAAGCCGGCGAGGCCGATCGCCATGATCGCGATCTCGAACAGCTTGATCAGGCGGATCAGGCGCGACTTCTCGTACTTGTCGGCAAGCTGGCCGGACGTGGCGGAGAACAGCATGAACGGCAGGATGAACACGGCGCCGATCAGATTCACGATCATGCCAGCGTCGATCGCGAGTCGACTCGCCGCCTCGAACGTCACGAACACGACGAACGCGTTCTTGAACACGTTGTCGTTGGCCGCACCGAGGAATTGCGTCCAGAAGAACGGCGCGAACCGGCGCTCGCGAAGCAGCGTGAACTGGCTCGGTGCGCTCGTCGTGATCTGCCCCACGCTTGCGGCTGCGCCGCTGCGCTGCCCCCCGCGGGGGCGGAATTCGCGCCTTGAGGCGGCTCTGCAGCGCTCATCCGTGGGCGCTATCCGGGTTTTCCATCCAGCCGGGGTCGCGTCAGGATCGGCCAGTAGCGAATCGCGTACAGCGCAAAGGCGCTCGACCAGCAAAGGCCGGACAGGACGACGGTCGCCCGATAGAATTCCGGCAGCGCCAAGCCTCCGAAAACGCGCACCAGTGCGGCGAGCTGCACCAGCGCGTAGCACGTCACGTCGTACCGGTCCGCGACGAGCGGGCGTCCCGAGTGGCCGCGTGCGGTGCGCGTCATCATGCCGATCGTCATCCCGCCGATCGTCCCGATCGTCAACGCATGCACGGCGAGCGGCGCGGCCACGTAACCCCACGCCGCGAGCGCGCGCATCACGAGGTAGACCACGATCCATCCGTACGCGGCATGCAGGATCCACACGAGCGGCGTCGACGCGGTGCGCCACGGCCGCCATAGCCACAGCCGGACCGCATGCGCCACGGCGACGACGATCGCAATAACCGCGAGCGCCGACGAATCGGGCAGCAGGCCGTCGGCGGCGATCAGCACGAGCAGACCGCCGAGCGACGCCTGCTCGACGAGCGGCTTGCGCGCCGCATGTGCGCCGGCGATCGCGTTGTTCGTGAACATCGGCACGACGCGGCCGGCGATCACCGCGATGATGAACAGCACGGCGTCGAGGCCGACCTGCAGCGTCGCGCGCGGCGGCCAGCCGATGAAGCCCAGCCGCGCCAGGTGCACGGCGAGCGTGACCAGCCCGAGCAGGAGGAGCAGCGCGACGAAGAAGTAATTGCGGCGATTGCGGCTCCGCGCGAGCGGCACGGCAAGCCCGATGGCGACCGCGATCGGGAACGCGGCGTTCACCATCGCGGCGATGATCGGATACGGCATCAGCACGGTAATGCGCCCGAGGATCCACAGCAGCGCATAACCCGCGAGGAGCGCGCCCGTGGGCGTCGGTTGTCCCGTCCAGTTGCGCACCGCGGTGAACAGGAAGCCCGTCACGACGGCAATCGTGTAGCCGAAGAGCATTTCGTGCGCGTGCCAGACCGGATCGCGCAGGTATCCGCCGGGAAGGTACCCCGCGTATTCGGCGATCCACAGCAGGATCGAAACCGCCGCGAAGAGGCTCGCGAGCAGATAGAAAGGCCGGAAGCCGAGATTCCACAGCGCAAAACCGCCGGCGGCGGTTCGGGGCGGCGTCATTGGCGTTCGCGCGTCATCGGCGCTTCGCACGCCCGCGCCGGAAGTTCGCATGGTTGGTCATCCGTGGTGGCCCACCCGGAAGAGTATCCGATGCGGCGAGACGACCATTTGCCCGGGCGCGTATTCGCGCGCTGTCGGCGAGCGGCTCGCCGCCCGGCGGGACAGCGAGCCGTTTCGCGTTACGCCGCGGCCGGTCCGTCGTCGATCGGCGCGATAGCGGGAGAGCCACATGCTGACGTCGATGTCCCCGCCGCTCCAATCGTCGAGCCACTCGCGGTACCCCAGCAGGCTGCCGAGCGGCGCCTCGGCTTCCAGCACGAACGGGTCGGCCCGCTGATCGACGCGGGTCAATTGCGCCCGGCGTTGCACGAGATCGCCCTGCAACCGCGGCTGGTAGCGCGCCGGTCCGCACAGCAGCACCGTCATGTACGGCTCGAGGACCGGCGCGCCGTGGGCGTAGCGAACCGACGGCGGCTCGACGATCAGCGCGCGACCGTACTGCCTGGAGAGCGCGTCGACCGGACCGCGTAATGCGCCCTCCGTTCGCGCGAGGACGCGCAGGCCTTTCGGCTCGGCCACGAGCAGCGCGCCCTGCTCGATGAACGAATGGCGGCGCCAGATCGCCTGCAGCAGTGCCGCCTGTACGGCCGCGTCGTCACTGCGAATCGACTGCTCGACCGGGCACTCGGGATGCAGCATCGACGTGCCCCGCCGGAACGCCGTGCGCGCGCTCGGCCGCTGCAGCAGCCGGGCCATCATGACGCGCTCCGGGCGCGGCGGACCGCAACGACATGCAATCCGTCGATCGTGCTGTCGGGCAGCGCGACGGGCACGTGGGCGCCCGCCCGGCGTCCGAGCAACGCGCGCGCGACCGGCGCGAAAACCGATATGCGCGCCGCGGACGCATCCGCCGACGCCGGGTGCACCAGCCGCACGGTGCGGGTCCGCCCGGCGGGCTGCTCGACATAAGTCACTTCGCTGTCGAGTCCGACGACGTTGCGTCCGAGTGCATCGGGCGCGACGACCTTCGCACCGGCCAGCATCTCGGCCAGCTCTTCGGCTGCAACCGAAACCGGTGCCTCGTACGGCGAGAACGTCGCAATCACTGCGGAAAGCGTTGCCGCGTCGTGCGTGGATAGCGTGATTTCATTCATGTCGACCACGAAAACCTCCTATGGCCTGTTCACACGATGTCCGCAAGCGCGAACAGGCGCTGATCATCGAACGCAAGGGAACGCGCGAGGTCGCGACGCGGACCTTCGCCGGCGAGCGCTGCTCGAACGTGCTTCGTTGATCCCGGCAACCTGCGGCGCCGGTGGCCGGAAGTCGGCGTGGCGGCGGGTTACCGGGCTCGCCCGAGGCAGGCGAGCGTTCCCTGATCGTGGCGGCGTACCGACAGCATTCCCGGCAGGCGGGAATCGAAATGCCGGTGGACGATGCGGGCGCAGGCGCGCGCGGGCCGCCGGAAGGGCAGCGGAACCGCATGGCAAGTTGTGGAAATCGCTCGCATGCCGACACTATAACAGCATTTTCCGATTTTATGCAAGTTTCGATGCAGGGCCATTTGAGGCATTGCGGGGCTAAACGGCCATCGGTGCAGTCAGCGGCGGGTGGTGCCGGTAGTTTTCCAGTGAAAAATCATCCGGTTCGACGCTATCGAGCCATTCTGGCTCATATCGACCGGTTTTTGCAAAATCGGGAACGCGGTCCGAAATCACGAGCCGCGGCGGCGCATACGGCTCACGCCGAAGCTGCTCCGCCAGCATGTCGAGCTGGTTCTCGTAGATGTGCGCGTCGGCGATGAAATAGGTCAGGAAGCGCGGCGCGTAGCCGGTGAGCCGTCCGACGAGGCCCAGCAGCAGGCCCGCCTCGCACAGGTTGAACGGTGCGCCGAGACCGATATCGTTCGAGCGCACGTACAGGCACAGCGACAATTCGCGCTGCGCGACATTGGGCAGGAACTGATAGAGCAGGTGGCACGGTGGCAGCGCCATCTGGTCGAGCTGCGCGCAGTTCCACGCGTGGAACAGGATCCGTCGATCGGTCGGTTTCGCGATGATCGTGTCGACGCACTGGCGCAACTGATCGATCGCCTTGTGCAGCAGCACCTTTTCCGTGCCTTCGTCGACGACGCGCCCGATCAGCCGATAACCGCGCGCCAGTGCATCGTCCACCTGCGCGCCGCGCGTTGCGTCCAGCAGCTTGTACGCCGGCCATTCGCGCCACTGGTACCCATAGATTTCGCCGAGGCAGTCGCGTTCGACGCGCCAGGGACTCGCGAGCCACTGCGCGTTCTCGTTCGCGTTCGCGTCCCACACCTTGCAACCGAGCGCACGAAAGTCGGCGGCGCTGCGGTACGCGCGCAGGAATCCGATCATCTCGCCGACCGCGGACTTGAACGGCAATCGACGCGTCGTGATGGCCGGAAAGCCATGCGCCAGGTCGAAGCGCATCGACGCCCCGGGAATGCCGATCGAGCGGATGCCGGTGCGATTCTCCTGCCAGGTGCCGGTGTCGAGAATCGATTGCACGAGTGCCAGGAATTGCTGCATGGCCCTTCCGGTTTCGTCGGCCGCGAAAATCGCGCGGGCGTGGCGAGCATACCGTAGACGAGTGGACAAAAAGACGCCCGCCATTCGAAGCGGCGGGCGAGGGGGATGGGGAGGCGAAGCCCAAGGCTCCGCCGGAACATCGCGCGCGAAAGACGCGCCGCGATGCCGCGTCAGTAAATGCTGCGCGCCGCGCTTACACGATCGGCCAGTTGCTCGAGCTCGGCCGCCTCCGCTCGCGCGTCTTCATCGCGCTTCGGTTTATCGACGGTGTACGACGTCTCGCCCGCGCTCCAATGTTGCGCGATGTCGGGGGCCTGGGTTTCCATGATGTCGATTCGCTTTACGACGCGCCTTTGCGCGATGGTTACGCAGGCGTTCAAAGCAATCGACATGCCACGCGACCCGGTGCGCGTCCGATCGGTGGTCGGCGGGTTCATTGCCCCTATGCCGACAGCGCTGAAAACGCCTGAGCGAGGCGTTGCGGCGGAAGCTGTAACCGGCGCTTTTGTCGCAGGCAACCGACAGCGAAGCCACCGGATGCCTCAAGCCATTGAATCGACGGTTCTATCGTTGTCGCTGCACGGCGACAGAATGCGCCTACGCCTTCGCCTCCTTGAACATCGCCGGCTCGAGCCGGTGGCGCTGCAGCAGCTTGTAGAACTCCGTGCGATTGCGCTTCGCGAGCTGCGCGGCCTGCGTGACGTTGCCGCCGGTGATCTTCAGCAGCCGCACGAGGTAGTCGCGCTCGAACGTCTTGCGCGCCTCCTCGAACGGCATCAGCGCCGCGGCGTCTTCCTTGAGCGCCGCTCTGCACGAGCGTCGCCGGGATCACCGTGCGTCGGTCGCGAGCGCGACCGCCTGCTCGAGCAGGTTCAGCGAGCTGGCGCACGTTGCCGGGCCAGGGCGCCGCGACGAGCAGCGCCATCGCGTCCGGGGCGAGCGACGGGCGCCGGCTTGCGATAGCGCTCGGCGAGCTTGCGCAGGAAGTGCGCGGCGAGCAGCGGGATGTCCTCGCGCCGCTCGGCGAGCGGCGGCAGCTTGAGCGACACGACGTTGAGCCGGTAGTAGAGATCCTCGCGGAACAGGCCGCTGCTCGCGCTGCGCATCGAGGTCGCGGTGCGTCGCGGAGATCACGCGCACGTCGACCGGGAATCGCCTGCGTCGCGCCGACCGGCCGCACCTCGCCTTCCTGCAGCACGCGCAGCAGCTTCACCTGCAGCGGCAGCGGCATGTCGCCGATCTCGTCGAGGAAGCAGCGTGCCGCCGTCGGCCGCCTGGAACAGGCCCTTGTGCGCCTGGATCGCGCCGGTGAACGCGCCGCGCGCGTGGCCGAAGAGCTCGGACTCGAGCGAGGTCGCCGGGGATCGCGCCGCAGTTGACGGCGACGAACGGCCTTCGCGCGCGCGCGGCTCGCGCGGTGGATGGCGCGCGCGAGCAGCTCCTTGCCGGTGCCCGATTCGCCGTGGATCAGCACGCTCGCGTCGGAGTCGGCGACGAGCTTGCGCCTGCCGCAGCAGGTCCTCCATGCGCGGGCTGCGCGTGATGATGCCCGCGCGCCACTCGCCCGCCGCCGTGCCGCTGCCCGACGGTTCGTCGCCGGACGGCTCGAGCGCCGCGCGCGACCTTCTGCAGCAGCTCCTGGCTGTCGAACGGCTTGGTCAGGAAGCCGAACACGCCGCGCTGCGTGGCGTCGACCGCGTCGGGGATCGTGCCGTGCGCCGTCAGGATGATCACCGGCAGCGCCGGATGCTGGCGATGGATCGCCTCGAACAGCTGCATGCCGTCGATGCCGGGCATGCGCAGGTCGGTGACGACCGTGCGCCGGACGCGCGACGGCGATCGCCGCGAGCGCCGTCTCGCCGCTGTCCGCCGTGCGCACGCGATAGCCGGCCGACGTGAGGCGCAGGCTGATCAGCTTCAGCAGATCGGGATCGTCGTCGACGAGCAGGATGTCGCCGCGGTTCATCGATGTGCCTTTGCCAATCAGTGCCGTCGTGTCAGCGCCGCCCGAGCCGCCGCCGCCGCCGCCGCCGCCGCCGCCGCCGCTGCGCACGCGGTCGCGCAGCAGGCTTCGCTCCATCGCGCGCAGCGCCTCGAGCTTCTGGATGGCCGCGTCCGCCTTCTGCTGCTCGTCGCGCACCGCGCGCTGCCGCTCGACGACCTGCGCCTGCAGCACGGCGGCGAGATTGCTTGACCGGCGTCGGCGGCGCCGCCGCTCTTCGCCACGTTGTCGAAGAGCTGCAGCGCGCGCTGGTCGTCCTGCGGCGAGCGTGCGCACCAGCGTGTAGAGCACGGCGAGGCGCACGCGGTTCGCGTCGGTGCGCTGGCGCGACGAGCGCCTGCGTCGCCGTGGCGAGCTCGCGCCTCAGACGTCGTCGGTCGTGCGAGCGTCGCCGTAGCGCTGCAGGTCGGCGAGCAGCGCCAGACCAGTCTGCTGGTCTTCCGTCGGGCGGCTCGGCGACGATCGCGGCGGCGGCGCCGGCGACGCATCGATGCCGGGCGGCAGGCGTCGGCGCGGCGTGCGGCGGCGGTGCGCCGACGGCGCGCGGCTGGGCGCAGGCGCCGGCGCCGGCGTCGGCAGCGGCGGCTCGACCGGCTCGATCGGCGGCGACTCGATCGAGCGGCGTCGCCGCGGCGGCTGCGACGTACGTCCCGTCGGCGATCGGCGGCATCGTCCTCGGCGGCATCGACGCGGTCGGCGGCGCGTCGCGCAGCCGGCGAGCAGCGCAGCGCGAGCAGCGCGATCCGCAGCGCGGCGACGCTCACTTCACGCCCGCCAGGCGCGGCCGCCGGCGCCGGCGCTCGCTGGCGCGCCGTCGCCGGCGCTGCGCAAGCGGCAGCCACAGCCGGAACCACGCGCCGCGCTGGCCGTCGGCGCGGTCCGGCGACCTCGATGCGGCCGCCCTGCGCGAGCGCGTACTCGCGCGCGATCGCAAGGCCGAGGCCCGAGCCCTTGATGCGACCGTCGGCCGGCGGCGGTCCCTGGTAGAACGATTCGAAGATGCGGCTGCGATCGGCCGGCGCCACGCCGCGGCCCTGGTCGATGACGTCGAGCACGGCGAAGCCGTCGCTCGACGTCGACGCTGCAGCGTCGATCGTCGCCGGAGCGCGGCGAATACTTGATCGCGTTCGACAGCAGGTTGTCGACGATCGTGCGCAGGCGCTCGGCGTCGCCGATCACCGGTGGCCGGCCGCATGCGTCGCCTCGAACGTGACCATGCGCGCGAGCGCCGCGAGCTTCTGCTCGCGCACGACGCGCCGCACGACGTCGGCGAGCGCGACCGGGCCGAGCGTCGCCGGCTCCATCGCGCGCGTCTGCTGATAGGCGAGCAGGTCCTCGATCAGCTTCTGCAGCGACAGCGTGTTGTCGCGCACGATGCGCACGATGTCGTGCTGCTCGGGCGTCAGCTCGCCGCCGACGTTGTCGCGCAGCAGCTCGGCGCCCTCGCGCACGGCGGTGAGCGGCGTCTTGAGCTCGTGCGACACGTGGCGCAGGAAGCGCGTCTGCTGCTCCTCGAGCTCGTGACAGGCGGCTGCGCAGCCACTCGAGCCGCTGGCCGACGTAGCGCAGGTCCTGCGGGCCGGTGACGCTTGATCGCATGCGTGAAGTCGGCGCGTGCCCATCTGCCGGATCGCGTGGTCGAGCTGGCGGATCGGGCGCGCGATCAGCATCGCGAACACGATCGCGAGCGCGATCGCGATGCCGACGGTCGCGAGCCCGACGTACAGCCACTTCTCGCGGCCCTGCGTCGCCGTCTCCTGCAGGCGCTCGATCGCGCGCTGCGTGAGCTGCGTTGCTCGCGGCGAGCATCGACTGCGCGTCGTCGACGAGCTGCGCGTAGCCGTCCGCGAGCTCGTCGCCGGCGTCCGGCGTGCGCGCCGCGGCGCCGTCGAGCAGCTTGTGCAGGCGGCTCTCGCGATCGCGCGAGCTTTTCGAGCGTTGCCTGCGAGCCGGGCTCGAGCGGCAGCGCCGCGAGCTGGCGCGTCGTCTGCCGGAACTCCTGCGCGCAGCTGCGCGTATTCGTCGAGCAGCGCGGTGTCCTCGAGGATCAGCTGCTGGCGCGCGATGCGCTCGAGCGTCGTCGCCTGCTCGTACAGCAGCCGGCTCGTGCGCCCCGCCTGCGCGGCCTGCAGCACTTCCTGCGCGGCCCTGCGACGCGAGCCGGTCGAGCGACAGGATCAGCTCGGCGAGCGCGTAGACGAGCGGCAGGCTGACGAGCAGGAAGCCGAGCAGGATGAACTTGAGGAACGAGCGCGGGTAGTACACGCGTGGGTGCAGTCGTCCTGGGGACGGCTCGCTATAATCGCGCGGATTATGACATTCCCGCCGCATTCGCATTCGGCAGTGTGGCCGCCGAATGGCGCGCGCGCAGCGGTGCCGACCACGTCGATGCGCCCGGCGCTCGCGCTGATCGCCGCGGTCGCGCGCAAACGGCGTGATCGGCGCGACGGCAGGCTGCCGTGGCGCCTGCCCGAGGACCTGCGGCGCTTTCGCGCGCTGACGACCGGCCACGCGATCGTCATGGGGCGGCGCACGTGGGAGTCGCTGCCGCAGCGCGCTGCCCGGCCGCCAGAACATCGTCGTCACCCGTCAGCGCGGCTTCGTCGCCGACGGCGCGACCGTCGCGTCGTCGCTCGAACGACGCGCTGCGCGCAGTCGACGCATGCCTCCGCCCGCGTTCTGCATCGGCGGCGGCGAGCTGTACCGGACCGCATTGCCGTCGCGCAAACCGCGTACGTGACCGAGATCGAGCGTGCGTTCGACGGCGATACGACGTTCCCGCCGCTCGATCCCGCGCAATGGCGCGAAACGGCGCGCGAGCCGCAGCTGCAGCGACGGCGCAGACGGCTTTGCGATACGCGTTCGTCACGTACGAGCGGCGCGCAGCGACGCGTTCGAATCATCAGGGAGAAACGCGATGTCAGCAGACGAATTTCACGTGCACGGACCGCACGATCACGAAGTCGAGCACGCGGCGCATGTCCGGCGATCCCGTTTTCCGGCGCGCATCGCGGTGATGACCGCGATCTTCGCGACGATCGGCGCGTTGTTCGGCTACATGGTCGGCGCGACGCAGAACGACGCGCTGCTGTTCAAGAACGATTCGGCGATCCGGAAGACCGAGGCGTCGGACCAGTGGAATTTCTACCAGGCGAAGAGCAGCAAGCAGAACCTGGCCGAGCTGGGCGCGGTGCTGGCGGGCAGTGCCGACGCCGCGCGCTTCAAATCCGAGGCCGAGCGCTACAACAAGGAAAAGCAGGAAATCCTGGTCAAGCGCGCAGGCGCTCGAGAAGCGATCGACCGAGCTCGAAGCGAAAAGCGAAGCGTCGATGCACGTCCATCACCGCTGGGCGCAGGCGATGACGCTGATCCAGATCGCGATCGCGCTGGCGGCGATCACGCTGCTGACGCGAAGCCGCTGGCTGCAGTACGTGTCGTATGGCGCCGCGGCAATATCCGTGGCGATAGGCGGCCTCGCGCTGCTTCATGTATGAGCTCGAGCGCCGGGAACGCGCGTCCCGGCCTCGCGGCGGCACGCGATTTGGCGATAATCACCACTCAGCAATCGCCGGAAGACCGACCGGCGCCACGGCCGGGGTGGCGGAATGGCAGACGCAGCGGACTCAAAATCCGCCGCTGGCAACAGCGTGAGGGTTCGACTCCCTCTCCCGGCACCAGATAGAAATCCGGCCGATGCGAACGGCGACCCGCGGCTTCCGACCGCGATCGCTTCGATTCGCTCGCGGCGCGCATGCGAAACCGCTACACGCTCGACGATTTCGACTACGATCTCCCGGCCGAGCCTGATCGCGCAGCTCCCGTCGCCGCAGCGCACGGGCAGCCGCCTGCTCCGCGTCGACGGGCGGCGCCTCGCGAATCTGTCGCTTCGTCGATCTCCCGGCGCTGCTCGAGCCGGACGATCTTCTCGTATTCAACGACACGCGCGTGATCAACGCGCGCATTCGCGGGCGCAAGCCCACCGGCGGCGATGTCGAAATGCTGGTCGAGCGAATCACCGGCAGCGACGAGGCGATCGTGCAGTTGAAGGCGAGCCATCCGCCGCGCGAAGGCGGCGCGATCGAGCTCGCCGCGGGGGCGCGTGCCACCGTGCGCGCACGAGACGGGCGTTTTTTCAGGTTGCAGCTTCGAAGGCGTCGGAGACTTCCATCGCTGGCTCGAGCGGCATGGCGAAGTCCCGCTGCCGCCGTACATCACGCATCGGCCCGATGCGAAAGACGCCGAGCGCTATCAGACCGTCTACGCGCGTCACCCGGGTGCCGTTGCCGCGCCCACCGCGGGGCTGCACTTCGACGAAGCCATGCTCGATGCGCTCGCGAGGCGCGGCATCCGTCAGGCGTTCGTCACGCTGCACGTCGGCGCCGGCACGTTCGCGCCGGTGCAAAGCCACGTGATCGCCGAGCATCGCATGCACGCGGAGTCGTACGCGATTCCGCCGGCGACCGCGCACGCCATCGCCGCGGCGCGATCACGCGGCGGTCGCGTCGTCGCCATCGGCACGACGAGCCTGCGCGCGCTGGAGTCGGCCGCCGATGACGCGGGCAACGTTCGTTCCGGTGCGTCGGAAACGTCGCTGTTCATCACGCCCGGCTATCGCTTTCGCGTGGTCGATCGGCTGCTGACGAATTTCCACCTGCCGAAATCCACGCTTTTGATGCTGGTAAGCGCGTTCGGCGGCCACGATGCGATTCGACGCGCGTACGCGCACGCGGTCGAGCACCGCTACCGATTCATGAGTTACGGCGATGCGATGCTGCTCGAGCGCGCCGGCGATTGACAGAATTCCCGGCGACGCTTCACGGGGCAGCCGGGGCCGCGTGACACTTCGGAAGTATTGAAATGTCGTCATCCGGCGACATAACGCCGCCGCCGGTCATGAAGTGCAACAAAACGCCGAACGCCGAGCGCTTTTCCGCCACTTTCGATTGGCAAAACGCGACTCGTCGGCTACGCTTTCGCCATCCCAATCCCGCGGCCGCATGCGTCTTGCGCACGGCCGACGCACTTCGCCAAATGTCAGTGACGCTCCGCGTTCTTGCGGCCGTTGTCGTCGGTTGCATCTTCTCGGCGACGGCGCACGCGGCACGCGTGGCCATTCTGTCGAATGCGTGGTCCGCCGAAACGGCCGCGAACTTCAACGCCAAAATCGCCGGTCACGTCTTCACCGGCATCGACGTCTCGTCCAGTGTTCCGCCACTTGCGACGTTGCTCGCCAATTTCGACGTCGTCCTGCTCTTCGAGGACACGACGTTCGTCAACGCGACCGTCGTCGGTAACCGCGTCGCGGAGTTTTCAAACGCCGGCCGCGCCGTCGTCCTCGGCACTTTTTACGATCAGGATCGCAGCGATGCGACCGGCGGCACGACGACGCCGCATGGATGGGGAACGCTGGAAACGATCGATCCCGACACGACCGATGGCGTCGGGACGTCGTATGCGGTGCGAACCCTTGCGCCGGCAACGATCGTGTCGCATCCGTTGACGCAGGGCGTGACGAGCCTCGCCGCGCTGCGCGGCAATCCGGGACCGTACGCCGGCGGCAATCAAGCCAAGCCGGGGACCATCGTCGTCGCCGCCTGGTCGCAGCCGAACGCGCGCGGCCTGACCGATCCGGCAATCGCCTATCGAGCGAACGGCTCGTCTTGCCTGATCCAGATCGGCATCGCGCCGCAATACGGCGTGCTGCCGAACTTCGGCACCTTCGGAACCGACTTCGCGGGCGACTTCTACCGGGTGTGGGCGAACGCGTTCGCGTTCGGAGCGGCGGATGCCGTCGTCGGCACCGGCATCGTGCCCGGCGATTTCGGCCAGATCGCCATGGGCTGGGCGAACCGCGCGCGAGCTCGATGCCTGGCGCACCGGCTTCTCGTTCGCAATCATGCTCGACGGCGCCTTCCTGCAGTATGGCTTCGGTCCCGCGTTGAGCCTGGTCACCCATCCCGACGGCAGCATCACGCGCAGGACTAGCCGTCGCGGCAATGCAGTTCGCGGTTCTCGGTCGCTGCGGCGCGGCGCGGCGCGCTCGCCTGACGCTCGCGCACGGCAGCGTCGAAACGCCGGTATTCATGCCGGTGGGCACCTACGGCACGGTCAAGGCGATGTCGCCCGCCGAATTGACCGAGCTCGGCGCAGCAGATCATTCTCGGCAACACGTTCCATCTCTGGCTGCGACCGGGGACGGACGTGATCGCCGCGCACGGCGGGCTCCATCGGTTCATGGGCTGGGACAGGTCCCTCCTGACCGACTCCGGCGGATTCCAGGTATGGAGCCTCGGCGCATTGCGCAAGGTGCGCGAAGAAGGCGTCGCCTTCGCGTCGCCGATCAACGGCGACCGCCTGCTGCTGACGCCCGAGGTTTCGATGGCGATCCAGCGCGCGCTCGATTCCGACATCGTGATGGTGTTCGACGAATGCACGCCGTTCCCGGCGACGCGCGCGGAGGCCGCCGCTCGATGGAGCTGTCGCTGCGCTGGGCCGCGCGCTCGAAGGCGGCGCATGCGGACAATCGCAATGCACTGTTCGGCATCGTCCAGGGCGGCATGTACGAGGATCTCGCGCGATCGCTCGCGCGACGGGCTGGTCGACTCGGCTTCGACGGGTACGCGATCGGCGGCCTGTCGGTCGGCGAGCCCGAAGGACGAGATGCTGCGCGTGCTCGCGCATACGGCGCCGCGGCTGCCCGAGGACAAGCCGCGCTACCTGATGGGCGTGGGCACGCCCGAGGACATCGTCGCCGGCGTATGCGCGGGCATCGACATGTTCGATTGCGTGCTGCCCACCCGCAATGCGCGCAACGGCTGGCTGTTCACGCGCCACGGCGACATCCGCATTCGCAACGCGCGCCATCGCAGCGACGTAGCGCCGCTCGATCCGACCTGCGGCTGCTACGCCTGCCGTCACTTCTCGCGCGGCTACCTGCATCATCTGCAGCGGATCAACGAGATTCTCGGCGCACGCCTCGCGACGATTCACAACCTCCACTATTACCTGACGCTGATGGCGGAGTTGCGCGACGGCGATCGTGGCCGGGACGCTTCGCGAATACGTCGTACGGTTCAACGCCGAACGACGCGGAGAATCGCCGGGCTGCTAGAATAGTCGGTTGAATTCCTTGCCGTACCGGGCTCGACGGCCCGATCGGTCCGCGCTGCGGTCTTCCGGCAAGCGCCGCCGGCAGTCTCGCGTAACCCGTCATCAACAACCGGAGACTCCTTCGTGCTGATTTCCCCCGCTTACGCGCAGGCGGCAGGCGCCACGTCGCAAAGCGACACGCTGCTGACCTTCCTGCCGATGGTCGCGATCTTCGTCGTGTTCTATTTCCTGCTGATCCGGCCGCAGCAGAAGAAGCAGAAGGAAGCGCGCGCGATGCTCGAGTCGCTCGAAAAGGGCAACGAAGTCGTGACCGCCGGCGGCGTGCTCGGCCGGATCGTCAAGCTGGACGAGCAGTACGCAACGATCGAAGTCGCGCCCAACGTGCAGATGGTCGTGCAGCGCGCGATCGATCTCGCAGTTGCTGCCGAAAGGCACGCTCAAAGCACTTTAGGCCCTGATGAACCGGTACCCGCTCTGGAAGTACATCATCATCGCGATCGCGCTGGTGTTCGGCCTCATGTACATGCTGCCGAACTTTTTCCCCGAAGTCCCGGGCGTGCAGGTGTCGTCGTCGAAGTCGACGGTCAAGATCGACAACGCGCTGCTCGACTCCATCGAGGGAGCGCTGAAGGCGGCCGGCGTCCCGTATCGCGGCGCGGAGCTCGATCCCGTCGGCATCAAGATCCGCTTCAACGACCTCGACACGCAGTTGAAGGCGCAAGGACCTGCTGCAGGCCAAGCTCGGCGACAACTACATCGTCGCGATCAATCTCTTTTCCGCGTCGCCGCACTGGCTGGCCTCGATCGGGGCGCTGCCGATGTACCTCGGCCTCGACCTGCGCGGCGGCGTCCACTTCCTGCTGCAGGTCGACATGAAAGGCGCCCTCGACAAGGCCGCCGACCGCTACACGACCGACATCCGCTCGCTGATGCGCGAGAAGAAAGTGCCTGTACTCGGGCGTCGGGCGCGAAGGCTCGAACGTCGTGCTGCGCTTCAAGGACGCGGCCGAGCGCACGCGCGCCCGCAACGAAATCGAGAATGCGTTCCCCGATCTGCTGTTGCGCGAGCAGGACGCGGGGAGCGGCGAGTTGCGGCTCCTCGCGGGACTCAAGCCCGAAGCGCAGAAGCGCATCCAGGACGGCGCGGTCCTGCAGAACATCACGATCCTGCGCAATCGCGTCAACGAGCTCGGCGTTTCCGAGCCGATCATCCAGCAGCAGGGCGCGGACCGCGTCGTCGTGCAGTTGCCCGGCGTGCAGGACACCGCGCGCGCCAAGGACATCCTGGGTCGCACCGCGACGCTCGAAATCCGCATGGTCAACGACGATCCGGGTGCGCTCGAGGCGGCGCGCACCGGCTCCGTCCCGTTCGGCAGCGACCTCTACACCGATCGCAACGGCGAGCCGATCCTCGTGCGCCGGCAGGTCGTGCTGACAGGCGATCGCATCAGCGACGCGCAGTCGGGATTCGACCAGCGCACGAACGAGCCCGCGGTCCACGTGAACCTCGACGGCACCGGCGCGCGGATCTTCAAGGAAGTGACGCGCGACAACGTCGGCAAGCGGATGGCGATCCTGCTCGTCGAAAAGGGCAAGGCCGAAGTCATCACCGCGCCGGTGATTCGCGAGGAGATCGGCGGCGGCCGCGTGCAGATCAGCGGCAAGATGAACACGCGCGAAGCGAACGACATCGCGCTGCTGATGCGCGCCGGCGCGCTCGCGGCGCCGATGGAAATCGTCGAGGAGCGCACCGTCGGTCCGTCGCTCGGCAAGGAAAACATCGAGAAGGGCTTCGACTCGGTGAAATACGGCTTTCTCGTGCTGGCCGCGTTCATCTGCGTCTACTACATGCTGCTGGGCGTGATCTCCACGATCGCGCTGTCGATCAACCTGATGCTGCTGATCGCGATCCTGTCGGTGCTGCAGGCCACGCTGACGCTTGCCCGGCATGGCGGCGATCGCGCTGACGCTCGGCATGGCGATCGACGCCAACGTGCTGATCAACGAGCGAATCCGCGAGGAGCTGCGCTGGGGCGCGACGCCGCACGCGGCCATCCAGGCGGGCTACGAGCGCGCGTGGGGAACGATTCTCGACTCGAACGTGACGACGATGATCGCCGGCATCGCGCTGCTCGCGTTCGGCTCGGGGCCCGTTCGCGGCTTCGCCGTCGTGCACGTGCTCGGCATCCTCACGTCGATGTTCTCCGCCGTCTTCGTCTCGCGCGGCATCGTCGCGCTGATCTACGGCAGCCGCAGGAAGCTCGAGCACATCTCCGTCGGCCAGGCGTGGCATCCGGCGCCGGACGCCGCGATGGCGAAGTCCTGACGCTAAACCGCAACCCGCTACCCGCAAGGTCACCATGGAGTTCTTCCGCATCTCGCGCGACATCCCGTTCATGCGGCACGCGCTCGTGTTCAACGTCATCTCGCTGATCACGTTCGTGGCCGCCGTCGTGCTGCTGGCGATCTACGGACTGAATCTCGGCGTCGACTTCCGCGGCGGCACGGTGATCGAAGTCAACTATGGCCATGCGGTCGATTTCCCGCGCGTGCGGAGCGCGGTCGACAAACTCAACCTCGGCGAGTTCTCGGTGCAGAGCTTCGGCAGCTCGGAAACGGCGCTGATCCGCCTGCCGCTGAAGGAGGGGCTGTCGAGCGCACAGCTTTCCGAGCGCGTGATGGGAGCGCTCAAGACGGACGACCCGTCTGCGTCGCAGCGGCGCGTCGAGTTCGTCGGCCCGCAGGTCGGCAAGGAGCTTTACGAAAACGGCGCGCTGGCGCTGCTGCTGGTGTCGATCGGCATCGTGATCTACCTCGCGCTGCGCTTCGAGTGGCGCTTCGCCGTCGCGGCGATCATCGCCAACCTGCACGACGTCGTGATCATCCTGGGCTTCTTCGCGCTGTTCCAGTGGGAGTTCTCGTTGCCGGTGCTGGCCGCCGTACTGGCGGTGCTCGGCTATTCGGTGAACGAGTCGGTCGTCATCGCCGACCGGATCCGCGAGAACTTCCGAAAGATGCGCAAGGCCAGCGTCACGCACGTCATCGACAGCGCGATCACGCGCACGCTGTCGCGGACGATCATCACGCACGGATCGACGCTGCTGATGGTGCTGTCGATTTTCTTCTTCGGCGGCGAGACGCTGCACCACTTCTCGCTGGCACTCGCGATCGGCATCTGCTTCGGCATCTACTCGTCGGCGCTCGTCATGGCCTCGCTCGTGATGTGGCTCGGCGTCTCGCGCGAGGACCTCGTGCGGCCCGACCGCAAGCGCGGCGCGATGGCCGGCGAGAAAATATTGCCGTAAGCTGCGGTCCTTCATGAGCGTCGATCGGTCGCTCCGATACGCTAGCATGGGGATTCGCGGCAGCGTCGCTGGGCCGTCCCAAGACGCGAACTGCTCCCCCTTCGGGGGCAGCGCAGCGGCGAAAGCCGCAAGCGTGGGGGTCCGCCTCGTACCGCGCCCGATTCCGCCCGCCGGCCGCCCGCCGCAAACAGCTTCCTGATCTTCGGACTGTTGCTGCTCGCGGGCCTCGCGGGCGGGCGCCTCGCCGCGACGACGCGCGTGCTGCCGGCGATCACCGGCTACATTGCGACGGGTTTCCTGCTCGGCCCCGGGGTCCTCGGCTGGCTCAGCGAGTCGGCGCTCGCGCAGTCGCGCGTGCTTGCCGAATTCTCGCTCTGGCTTGATCGTGTTCGATCTCGGCCGCCGGCTCGACTTGTCATGGGCGCGGCATGACCGGTGGCTGCTGCCGATGGGCCTCGCCGAAAGCGCGCTGTCGTTCATCGCGATGTTCGCGCTGCTGCGTTTCGTCGGCGGCATCGACATGCTCGAAGCGGCGGTCGCCGCGATGGTGGGGACCGCAACCGCGCCTGCCGTCGTGCTCCTCGTCACCAACTCACTGAAGGCCGAGGGACCTGTGACGCGGCGCATGCTGTGGCACGTCGCAACAACATCATCGCAACGATCGGCATCACGCTGTTGCTTCCGTTCATCGAGGCGCGCGCGTGGGTGCGACATGGAATCCGATCGCCCGGGCACTGTGGCTGATCGCCGGCTCGTTCCTGCTAGGCTACATTGCCTTCGTGCTGATGACGCTGCTCGCCCGCTGGCTCGGCAAGTCGCCGGTGCCGCAGTTCCTGCTTGCCGTGGGCATGATCGTCGCGACGGTCGGCGCAGCGCAGATCGCGCGGCTGTCGGTGCTCCTGGCACTCCTGGTGCTCGGTGCGTGCACGCGCAACCTCGATCGCAAGCATCGGCTGGTCGACGTCGAATTCGGCCGCGCCGCGCAACTCTTCTTCGTTGCGCTGTTCGTTCTGACCGGCGCGACGCTGCGGCCGGATCAGTTCGGCGCGGTCGCCTGGATCGGCCTTGCCTTCGTCATCGTCCGTCTCGTCGGCAAGGCGATTGCACTGTACGCGCTCGCATGGCCGGCGCACGTCTCGATGCGCCAGGCAGGGACGCTGGCCCTCGCGCTGACGCCGATGGCAGGGACTCGCGATCGCGGGCATGACACAGCCGATCTACGACATCGCGCCCGAATTCGGGCAGAGCTGGCGGCGATCGTCGTCTCCGGCATCGCGATCCTGCATCTGCTCGGGCCGATCGCGACGCGTTACGCGCTGATCCGCGCCGGCGAAGGCGAGCCGCGCGCGCGCGACTGATGAAGATCCCCCCTACGCCTCGCATTGTGCGGCAAAGCCGCATCCCGCTTCGCGGGACCAGCCTTCGGCTGTCCTGCGGCCTTCGGCCTTGTGCTCGCTG
>CAVPMH010000014.1:0-24942 GCA_963706225.1 uncultured Pseudomonadota bacterium | reverse complement strand
CGACATCGTCGCGCTCGGCGAGGCGATGATCGAGTTCAACGAGGCGCGCGACGGCGACTCGCGCACGTGGCTGCAGGGATTCGGCGGGGATACGTCGAACATGGTGGTCGCGGCGGCGCGGCTCGGTGCGCGTTGCGCGTACGTCACGCGTGTCGGCAGCGATGACTTCGGGCGTCGGCTCGTCGCGCTGTGGAACGGCGAAGGCGTGTCGACCGAAGGCGTTGCGGTCGACGAGGATGCGCCGACCGGCGTCTATTTCGTCTCGCATGGCGCGGAAGGGCACGCGTTCTCGTACCTGCGCAGCGGATCGGCCGCGTCGCGGCTGACGCCGGCGTCGCTGCCGCTCGCCATGCTTCGCGCGACCCGCGTGCTGCATCTCTCGGCGATCAGCCAGGCGATATCGGCGTCGGCCTGCGACGCGTGCTTTGCCGCGATCGATGCCGCACATGCACGCGGCGCGCACGTTTGCTACGACACGAACCTGCGGCTCAAGCTGTGGCCGCTCGCGCGTGCGCGGGCGATCATCGTCGAAACACTGCGGATGGCCGATTGGGCGCTGCCGGGTCTCGACGACGCGACGCTTCTGTTCGGTAACGACGACCCTTCGCGGATCATCGACGCGTGTCATGCGCTGGGTTCGGCGATCGTCGTCGTGAAGTGCGGTCGTGACGGATGCGTCGTCTCGGACGGCGTGCGCCGCGAGCGTATCGAGGGCGTACGTGTTGCGGCACTCGATGCGACGGGCGCCGGCGATTGCTTCGACGGCGCGTTCGCCGCGCGCATGGTTGCCGGCGACGACTGCTTCGCCGCAGCGCGGTATGCGAACGCGGCCGCCGCCCTCGCGACCACCGGCTATGGCGCTGTCGCACCGTTGCCGCGCACAGCGGACGTCGAGCGGCTTGCGGCCGTATCGGACATGAACACGTGAACGTCGCCGCGATCTTTCGCAACGACAGGCTCGCGTCGCGTGATAGCGACGACGATCGTTTCAGTGGACGGGATTACCTGATCGCATAGCACTCGGAGGGACGCGATGGCACTCAGCACGGCAATCCGGCATCTGCGGCATGGCGATTGGCAAAAGGCACACGCGATCGTGCAAAACGACAATACCGAACTGGGCTGCTGGGCGCATGGAATCGTACACATGCTCGAAGGCGATCTCGGCAACGCGCGCTACTGGTTCCGGCGCGCGGGCCGGCGCTTTCCCCGCGAGCGCGACGCGAGCGTGGAAATCGACGCGCTGGTGACGGTGTTGAAGCTGCAGCCGCCGCCGGGGCCGAAGCAGCAACCGGAGCCCAAGCAGCCTGGGCCGTAATGCGATCGCAGGAGGATGTTCATGCTTGCGTGGGGTTCGTTGCTCGCCGTCGGAGGCGGCGCCGCGATCGGCGCCTGGATTCGCTGGGGCCTCGGCGCGGCGCTCAATCCGCTATTCCCGACGTTGCCGCTCGGCACGCTGGCCGCCAATCTTGCCGGCGGATTGATCATGGGCTTCGCGATGGAGCTGATCGTCCGTCATTCGGTGATGTCACCCGAGATCAGGCTGCTCGTCACGACGGGATTTCTGGGCGGTCTGACGACCTTTTCGACGTTCTCCGCAGAAATCACGACATTGCTGCTGCGAGGCGAATGGCTCTGGAGCGCGATCGGCATCGCGGCGCATCTCGTCGGCTCGCTGCTGCTGACGGTGATCGGCATCCTGCTGATGCGCGCGTTGTTTGCCTGGGGGGCCTCGTCATGACAGGCACGTTGCTGCGCTTTTATGTTCACGAGAATCGCAAGCACGGTCATCGCTTGCTCTATGAATGGCTGCTCGAGCAGGCGAAGCAGCTCGGCATTCATGGCGGCTCCGCATTCCGCGCGATTGCCGGCTTCGGTCGCCACGGCGTGCTGCACGAGGAGCATTTCTTCGAGCTCGCGGGAGATCTGACCGTCGAGATCGATTTCGCCGTCGTCGACGACGATGCGCAGCGATTGATCGATCGCCTCGCCGCCGAGCGGATCAGCATCTTCTACGTGCGCATTCCGATCGAGTTCGGCGCCGTCGAAGGCGATCACTGACGCGAGCCGCAGGCAATGGGCGCCGTTTGCCGCGGGCCCGCCGCTGAAGGTGAGTATCCTTGCAGCATGCAACACAAGCGAGGCCGGAAATAGCGCGGCCAATGATCATGACCATGGAGTGACGACATGCCACATGCGATTCGCATTCACAAGACCGGTGGACCCGAAGTGCTCACGTGGGAGTCCGTCGATGTCGGCGCGCCCGGCAAGGGCGAGGTGCGCGTTCGCCACACGGCGATCGGCGTCAACTTCATCGATACGTACCAGCGCAGCGGCCTCTATCCGCTGACGTTGCCATCGGGCCTCGGCACCGAAGCCGCCGGCGTCGTCGAAGCGGTCGGCCCGGGTGTCGATGGACTTCGTCCGGGCGATCGCGTCGCTAGCTGCACCGCGCCGCTTGGCGCCTACAGCACCGAGCGCATCGTGCCTGCCGACCGGCTGGTCAAGCTGCCCGACGGCATCGAGGACCGGACGGCAGCGGCGATGATGCTGAAGGGCCTCACCGTCCAGTACCTGTTGCGGCAGACGTTTCCGCTGAAGGGCTCGGAAACGATCCTCTTTCACGCCGCGGCGGGTGGCGTCGGGCTCATCGCATGTCAATGGGCGCGCGCGCTCGGCGTCACGATGATCGGCACCGTGAGCTCCGATGCGAAGGCCGAGCTCGCGCGCCAGCACGGCTGTGCGCACACGATCGTCTACACGCGCGAGAATTTCGTCGACCGCGTGAAGGAAATCACCGGCGGCAAAGGCGTGCCGGTCGTCTACGACTCGGTCGGCAAGGACACGTTTCCGGCGTTCGCTCGATTGCCTTTCACCACGCGGCATGTTCGTCAGCTTCGGCAGCTCGTCGGGCGCGGTGCCGCCGTTCAACATCCTGCTGCTCTCGCAAAAAGGCTCGCTGTACGCGACGCGGCCGACGCTCTTCACGTATGCGTCGAGTCACGACAAGCTGAACGCGATGGCGTCGGAGCTGTTTGCGCTGGTGAAGGCCGGCAAGATCAAGCCCGACGCACGGCAGACGTTCGCGCTGAAGGATGCGGCCGACGCGCATCGCTCGCTCGAATCGCGGCGCACGACCGGCGCGACGTTGCTGTTCCGTAATTCCGGTAGTCAGCCGTTGCGCGGCGGCGCGCGCGTCGCCTCGTTCATCAGCGCGCGCGCGGCATCGATCACTTCCGACGCGGTGACGCCGAGCGGTCCGACGCCGCGCGCGACGAGCGCGTCGGCGGCGGCGCCGTGCAGGCAGACGCCGATGCGCAGCGCCAGGCCGGCGTCGATGCCCTGCGCGAGCAGCGCGCCGAGCAGGCCCGCGAGCACGTCTCCGGAGCCGGCGGTCGCGAGCGCCGGATTGCCGCTGGCGTTGATGTCGAACGTTGCGTCGGGCCGCGCGACGATGCTGCCGGCGCCCTTGAGAACGACGTGCGCGTGCAATGCCGACGCGAGCCGTGTCGCCGCGCCGACGCGATCGGCCTGCACGTCGGACGTCGCGCATTTCAGAAGCCGCGCCGCTTCGGCGGGATGCGGCGTCGCAATCGTGGGTGCATTGCGCCGCGCGACGCTTTCGAAGAGCGCTGCGTCGGCCGCGATCGCATTGAGCGCGTCGGCGTCGAGGACGAGCGGTTGCGCGAGTGCTACCGCCTTCTCGACGAGCACATGCGCGCGCTCGCCGCCGCCAATGCCGGGGCCCACGACCCACGCGTCATGGTCGGTGCCGACCGCGCTCGCTTCGCGCAGCATGAGCTCCGGAGCGGACCAGTCGACGAGCGGCGGATTGCGCGCGGCCAGTCCGACGACGACGCGCCCGGCGCCGAGGCGCAGCGCGGCATGCGCCGCCAGCAGCGCGGCGCCGACCAGGCCTTCGGCGCCGCCGACGATGCACGCGCGTCCGAACGTGCCCTTGTGCGTCTTCCGGACCCGTCGCGCGAGAATGGCGGGCAACTGCGGCTGCAGCCCGCGCCATTCGAGTCGCACACCGGTGCTGCGAATATCCGCGTCGAGACCGAGCGTGTGCACCGAGAGTTGGCCGCAATGGTCGGGACCATCGCCGGTCAGAAGGCCGGGCTTCAACGCGATGAACGTCGCGGTCGCGGTCGCGACGATCGTCGGCGCATGGGCGACTCCGGTGCCGGCATCGAGGCCGCTTGGCACATCAAGCGCAAGAATCGGCGCTCCGCTGGCATTCGCCCATTCGATCCACATCGCATGCGGCGTTCCCGGCGGCCGCGACAGCCCGACACCGAAGAGTCCGTCGACGATCAGCGCCGGCGCTTGCGACGGCGGCGCATCAACGAAGACAACGCCGCATCCTTCCAGCGCGCCGAGCGCGTCGGCGGCATCTCCCGGCGGCAAGGGCGCGCCTGTCGAAACGATCGTGACGCGCGAGTCCGCGCTCGCGCAAATGGCGCGCGCAGACGTACGCATCGCCGCCGTTGTTGCCGGGACCGGCCAGCACGACAACCTGACCGGTGCGTCCGGCGACCATGGCTGCGGCGATATCGGCGGCCGCAGCGCCGGCGCGCGCCATCAACGGCTCGCGTGCGTGCTGCTGTTCGATTTCGCGCAATTCAGGAATGGCCAGTACCGGCAGCAGCGGCATCGCGTTGGCGTCGTGAGGCACGGGCATGAGAGGGGTTCGGAGATCCGGCATCCGCTCGCGCGGCGGGCTCGCGGGTGGATCGGCATCCGACGCGGAAAGTGTAATCCAGTCACCAATGCTTGGACTTTCCGCCCCTCCGCCCGTAGAATCCTGCCGCCGGGTGCCGCCGGGGAGGTGCGCCCCAATTTTCCAGGAGTGAACTGCATGCGTACTTCCAGGCTTCCGTTCGCGCTCGCGCTGCTGGCGTTCGCCGCCGCACCGGTCCTTGCACAGGATTCCGGAACGCTGAAAAAGATCAAGGACAGCGGGACGATCACCATCGGCTTCCGCGACGCGTCGATCCCGTTTTCCTATCTGAACGACCAGCAGCAGCCGATCGGCTACGCGATGGACATCTGCTACCGGATCGTCGACGCGGTGAAGGCGAAGCTCAACATGCCGAACATCAAGGTCAACCTGAATCCGGTGACGTCGTCCACGCGGATTCCGCTGATGGCGAACGGCACGATCGACCTCGAGTGCGGCTCGACGACGAACAACGCCGAGCGCAAGAAGCAGGTCGATTTCGGCATGACGTATTTCGTGATCAAGTATCGCTACGTCGCGAAGAAGTCGTCGAAGATGGACACGATCGCCGACCTGAAGGGCCAGACGGTCGTCTCGACGGCGGGCACGACCGACATCAAGGCGTTGAACGAGCTCAACGCCTCGCAGAACATGGGGATGAGCATCCTGTCGGCGAACGATCACCCGGCCGCGTTCCTGATGGTCGAAACGGGTCGCGCCAAGGCGTTCCTGATGGACGACATCCTGCTCGCCGGGCTGGTCGCCAACTCGAAGAATCCGGGCGAGTTCCACATCTCGTCGGACGACCCTCGGCCTCGAGCCGTACAGCCTGATGCTGCGCAGGGACGACCCCGAGTTCAAGAAGGTCGTCGACGATGCGATGACGAAGCTCTACAAGAGCGGCGACATCGAGAAGATCTACAACAAGTGGTTCATGAGCCCGATTCCGCCGAAGAACATCAACCTCAACTTCCCGATCAGCGATTCGCTGAAGAAGGTGTTCGCCAATCCGACCGATTCGGCCGATCCGAACGATTACAAGTAAGCGTTGGACGGTCGGTCACGGCGAGGGGCGGGGGGCTGCGGCCCCCCGTCGGCCATCAACGGGTGCGCAGCGCGCATGCGAAACTGAGGCGATAGCGTGCACTATCACTGGAACTGGACGATCTTCTGGGACTTGACGCCCGAGGGGACGGGCACGTACCTGCATACGCTGCTGGGTCGGGTTGATGTGGACGCTCGCGACCGGCGCTGTCGGCATGGGTCATCGCGCTCGTGCTGGGCTCGATCCTCGGCGTCATTCGCACGGCGCCGCGCAAATGGGCCGCCGCGATCGGCAACGGCTACGTCGAGCTGTTTCGCAACATTCCGCTGCTCGTCCAGATGTTCCTGTGGTTCTTCGTGATGCCGGAGTTGCTGCCGGGCCGGCTCGGCGATGCCATCAAGCAGATGCCGCCGCCGTGGGCGTCCTTCGTGCCGGCGGTGCTGTGCCTCGGCTTCTTCACGGCCGCGCGCGTGGCCGAGCAGGTGCGCGCCGGCATCCAGGCGCTGCCGCGCGGACAGCGGATGGCGGGTACGGCGCTCGGCCTGACGCTGCCGCAAACGTACCGCTACGTGCTGCTGCCGATGGCGTTTCGCGTCATCCTGCCGCCGCTCACGTCCGAGTTCCTCAACATCATCAAGAACTCCTCGGTGGCGCTGACGATCGGCGTCGTCGAGCTGACGGCGGCGGCGCGCACGATGCAGGAGTTCAGCTTCCAGGTGTTCGAGGCGTTCACCGCCGCGACGCTGATCTACATCGTCGTCAACATCGCCGTCGTATTCGCGATGCGCCGCGTCGAGCAGCGCGTCGCGATCCCGGGATTCATCGGCCCGGTGCTGAAGACCGCCACCCATTGACGATGGCGTAGCCGCTCTCATGCTCGGTCAATTCGACTTCGGCGTCATCGCGCGCAACCTGCCCTACCTGCTTGAAGGTGGGCATGACGTTCACGCTGACGCTGACGGCGCTGGTGGTCGTCGGCGGCGTCATCTTCGGCACGCTGCTGGCGATGATGCGGCTGTCGAGCTTCAAGCCGCTGTCGATCGTCGCGACCGCGTACATCAACCTGATGCGGTCGGTGCCGCTGGTGCTCGTGATCTTCTGGTTCTACTTCCTCGTTCCGTACATCGGCGCGTGGATCATCGGCGCCAGCACGCCGGTCAAGGTCGGCGCGTTCCTGTCGTCGGTGATCACGTTCACGATGTTCGAGGCCGCGTATTACGCCGAGATCATGCGCGCGGGCATCCAGTCGATCCCGCGCGGGCAGGTGTGGGCCGGCTACGCGCTCGGCCTCAACTACTGGCAGACGATGGGGAAGATCGTGCTGCCGCAGGCGTTCCGCAACATGCTGCCGATCCTGCTGACGCAGACGATCGTGATGTTCCAGGACACGTCGCTCGTCTACGTGCTGTCGATCACCGATTTCCTCGGCGCCGCGTCGAAGGTCGCCGAGCGCGACGGCCGCCTCGTCGAAATGTACCTGTTCGTGGCGCTCGTCTACTTCATCATGTGCATCGCGGGATCGTACCTCGTGCGGCGTCTGCAGCGCCGGGTCGCGATCATCCACTGACGCTCGAAGCCCGCGACCCTCCTCAACCCATTGCGAATCGGGACCCTGTGCGATGCCGATGATCGAAATCCGCGATATCTCGAAGTGGTACGGCAGCTTCCAGGTGCTGACCGACTGCACGACCAACGTCGAAAAGGGCGAGGTCATCGTCGTGTGCGGGCCCTCGGGCTCCGGCAAGTCGACGCTCATCAAGGCCGTCAATGCGCTGGAGCCGATCCAGAAGGGCGACATCTTCGTCGACGGCATCAAGGTCAACGACCCGAAGACGAACCTGCCGAAGCTCCGCGCGCGCGTCGGCATGGTGTTCCAGCACTTCGAGCTGTTCCCGCATCTCAAGGTGCGCGAGAACCTGTCGCTCGCGCAGGTGAAGGTGCTCGGCCGCAAGCAGTCCGAAGCCGATGCGCGCGGACTGAAGTACCTCGAGCGCGTGGGCTTGAGCGATCACAAGGACAAGTTTCCGGGCCAGCTTTCCGGCGGCCAGCAGCAGCGCGTCGCGATCGCGCGCGCGCTGTCGATGGACCCGATCTGCATGCTGTTCGACGAACCGACGTCGGCGCTCGATCCGGAAATGATCAACGAAGTGCTCGACGTGATGGTGCAGCTCGCGAAGGACGGCATGACGATGATGGTCGTCACGCACGAAATGGGCTTCGCGAACAAGGTCGCGAATCGCGTCATCTTCATGGACTCGGGCAGGATCGTCGAGGACGCGTCCAAGGCGGATTTCTTCGGCAAGCCGCGCTCGGAGCGCGCGCAGCAGTTCCTGGCGAAGATCCTGCACCATTAGCCCCGTCGCCGCCGTCGCGCGGGGCAAACGCTATAATTTCGTGTGTCCGAAGTTCTCGCGCTGCGCGGAGGCCCAGCGCTTTCTCCGTTCAGAGTTGCCAAACTTCTGGCGGCGCTGCAAGCCGTTCGGCCGCAGCACTCGATCGGCGCGATTTCCGCGCACTACTGGCATTTTGTCGAGGTCGCGCGTCCGCTTGACGATGTCGAGCGCGCGACGCTCGAGCGGCTGCTGACGTACGGACCGCTCGACGTCGCTGACGACGCCGGCGCGCGCAACGTCAGCCTGCTCGTCATTCCGCGCTTCGGCACGATTTCCCCGTGGTCGTCGAAGGCAACGGACATTGTGCGTAACTGCGGGCTCGGCGCCGTCATGCGGATCGAGCGCGGCGTTGCGTTCGACATCGGCGGCCGCGGCCTTTCCGGCGACGACCGCGCTGCGCTGCTGCCGCTCATCCACGATCGCATGACCGAAACGGTCGTCAGCGATGTCGCGGATGCGCGAAAGCTGTTCGTCCACTTTCCGCCCCGGCCGCTGACGACGATTCCATTGTCGAGCGAAGGTCGCAGCGCGCTGGAGGAAGCGGATGCAAGGCTCGGCCTGGCGCTCTCGCCCGACGAAATCGATTACCTGATCGACGCGTTCACGCACCTTCGGCGCGACCCGACCGACGTCGAGCTGACGATGTTCGCGCAGGCGAATTCCGAGCACTGCCGGCACAAGATCTTCAACGCGACATGGCGCATCGACGGCGAGCCGCAATCGCAGAGCCTGTTCGCGATGATTCGCGCCACGCATGCCGCGCACCCGCAGGGCACGCTTGTCGCGTACGCCGACAATTCGTCGGTGATCGAAGGCGGCGTCGCCGCGCGCTTCTATCCGGGCGAGGATCGGGCGCTACGTCGCGCATCGCGAGACGGCGCACGTGCTGATGAAGGTGGAGACGCACAATCATCCGACCGCGATCGCACCGTTTCCCGGCGCTGCGACGGGCGCCGGCGGCGAGATTCGCGACGAAGGCGCCACCGGCACCGGCGCACGGCCGAAGGCCGGGCTCGTCGGTTATACGACGTCGCATCTGCGCATTCCGGCGCTGCCGCAGCCTTGGGAAACGGACGAATACGGCAAGCCCGATCGCATCGCCTCCGCGTTAGCCATCATGCAGGAGGGTCCGATCGGCGCCGCGTCGTTCAACAACGAATTCGGACGTCCGAACCTGACCGGCTACTTCCGCACGTTCGAGATGCGGGTCGGCGGCGAAATGCGCGGCTACCACAAGCCGATCATGATCGCCGGCGGCGTGGGCAACATCGCGGCGGCGCACGTGCACAAGAAGCCGCTCGCCGACGGAACGTTGCTCATCCAGCTCGGCGGTCCCGGCATGCTGATCGGCATGGGCGGCGGCGCCGCATCGTCGATGGCCACCGGCGTCAACACTGCCGATCTCGATTTCGACTCGGTGCAGCGCGGCAATGCCGAGATGGAGCGTCGCGCGCAGGAAGTCATCGATCGCTGCTGGCAGTTGCAGGAGGCGAATCCGATCCTGTCGATCCACGACGTCGGCGCGGGCGGATTGTCCAACGCGCTGCCGGAGTTGATCCACGGCGGTGGCGTCGGTGGTGCCATCGAACTGCGCGCGATTCCGTCGGAGGAATCCGGCATGACGCCGCGCGAAATCTGGTGCAACGAGGCGCAGGAGCGCTACGTGCTCGCCATCGCGCCGATCGATCTCGAGCGCTTTCGCGCGATCTGCGAACGCGAGCGCTGCCCGTTCGCCGTGCTGGGACGCGCCATCGGCGGAGGCCGGCTGATCATCGACGACAGTCACTTCAACGATGCGCCGGTCGACGTGCCGCTCGACGTGATCCTCGGCAAGCCGCCGCGGATGACGCGCGACGTGACGCGCGTCGCGCGCCGCTTGCCGCCGCTCGATCTTGCGCCATGTCACTGTGAAGGATGCCGCGTATCGCGTGCTGCAGTTTCCCGCGGTGGCCGACAAGACGTTTCTCGTCACGATCGGCGATCGCACCGTCGGCGGGCTCTGTGCGCGCGATCCGATGGTCGGGCCCTGGCAGGTGCCGGTCGCCGACGTCGCCGTGACGCTGCGCGATTTCACCGGCTTCGCGGGCGAGGCGATGGCGATCGGTGAGCGTACGCCGCTCGCGCTGATCGACGCGCCCGCCGCCGGCCGCATGGCGGTTGGTGAGGCGATCACGAACATCGCCGCCGCCGGCGTGCGCAAGCTCTCCGACGTGAAGCTGTCGGCGAACTGGATGGCCGCCGCCGGCGAGCCTGGCGAGGACGCCGCGCTGTACGACACCGTGCGCGCGGTCGCGCTCGATTTCTGCATCCCGCTCGGATTGTCGATCCCCGTCGGCAAGGACTCGTTGTCGATGCGCACGACGTGGCGCGACGGCGGTGTCGACAAGGCCGTCACGGCGCCCGTATCGCTGATCGTATCGGCGTTCGCGTCCGATCGACGACGCGCGCGACGTGCTTGACGCCGCTGCTGCGGCTCGATCAGGGCGACACGTCGCTGGTGCACCTCGACATCGCCGGCGGCCGGCGGCGGCTCGGCGCGTCCGCGCTGGCGCAGGTCTACGGCCAGCTCGGCAACGATGCGCCCGACGTCGATGCGTCGCGTCTCGCCGCATTTTTCGCGCTGGTGCAGCGGCTGCGTAACGACCGACGCCTGCTCGCCTACCACGACGTGAGCGACGGAGGCGTGTTCGTCACGCTGGCCGAAATGGCGTTCGCGTCGCGCTGCGGCCTCGCGATATCACTGTCTGGCACGGCGGACGACGCGCTCGCCGCGCTCTTCGCCGAAGAGCTCGGCGCGGTGGTGCAGGTACGCGATGGCGACGTCGACATCGTGTGTTCGCAAGCGCGCGAAGCCGGCATCGCGGCGACGCGTGATCGCGACGCCTATGCGGGGCAATCGCGTGACGGTTCGCTGCGGCGCGACGATCGTGCTCGACGAATCGCGAATCGATCTGCATCGCGCATGGTCGGCCACGACGCATGCGATGCAGCGGATGCGCGACAATCCGCCGCGCCGCGGACGAGGAATACGCGCGCACTCGGCGATGACGAGCCGGGGCTCGTGCCGACGCTGACGTTCGATCCCGACGAGGACGTGGCCGCGCCGTTCATCGCCACGGGCGTACGTCCGCGCGTCGCCGTGCTGCGCGAGCAGGGCGTGAACGGCCAGGTCGAGATGGCCGCGGCGCTCACCCGCGCCGGATTCGATGCGTTCGACGTCCACATGACCGACGTCGCCGCGGGTCGTCACGAGCTTGACTGACTTTGTCGGCCTCGTCGCCGGCGGCGGATTTTCGTATGGCGACGTGCTTGGCGCCGGCGAAGGCTGGGCGAAGTCGATCCTGTTCAATACGCGGGTGCGCGACGCAGTTCGCCGCGTACTTCGCGCGCGGCGATACGTTCGCGCTCGGCGTTTGCAACGGCTGCCAGATGATGAGCAACCTGCGCGAGATCATTCCGGGTGCCGCACACTGGCCGCATTTCGTGCGCAATGCGTCCGAGCAGTTCGAGGCGCGCTACGTGATGCTCGAGGTGCTGCGTTCCCCGTCGCTGTTCTTCGACGGAATGGCCGGGAGCCGGATTCCGGTCGCGCTGGCACACGGCGAAGGTCTCGCCGAATTTCGCGATGCAGCGCAGCTCGCCGTGGCGCAACCGTACGTCGCGCTGCGCTTCGTCGACCATCGCGGCCAGCCGACCGAGGTCTATCCGTACAATCCGAGCGGCTCGCCGCAGGGCATCACCGGGCTCACGACGGCCGACGGACGATTCACGATCCTGATGCCGCATCCCGAGCGCGTCTTTCGCACCGTGCAGATGTCCTGGCATCCGGACGCGTGGGGCGAGCTGTCGCCGTGGTATCGGATGTTCGCGAATGCGCGGCGCTTTGTCGGTTGATGCCGGAAGAGTCCCGACGTCGAAATTCGCGAGACAATCACGCGGGAAACGGATGTGATGATATGACCCTCACCGTCTATTCGATCAACGGCGTCACGCCGGTCGTCGATCCGACCGCATATGTGCATCCCGTCGGCAGTGCTTGATCGGCGACGTGATCGTCGGCGCCAACTGCTACATCGGCCCCTGCGCCTCGTTGCGCGGCGATTTCGGCCGCATCGACGTGCGCGCCGGCGCGAACCTGCAGGACTCCTGCGTCGCGCATGGCTTTCCCGGCACCGACACGATCGTCGCCGAGGACGGCCACATCGGGCACGGCGCGATCCTGCATGGTTGCGTCATCGAGCGCAATGCGCTGATCGGCATGAACGCGGTAATCAACGACAACGCAGTCATCGGCGAATCGTCGATCGTCGCCGCGATGGCGTTCGTCAAGGCGAAGATGGTCGTGCCGCCGCGCATGCTTGTCGCCGGCATGCCGGCGCGCATCGTTCGCGCGCTCACCGAAACGGAGCTCGCGTGGAAGATCGAGGCGCACGCAAAGCTATCAGGAGCTGACCCGGCGCAGCCTCGCGACGATGCAGCGTGCGCACCGCTTGCGGCGGCCGAGCCCGATCGCAAGCGCATCGAGCTACCGGAGTTGCTGTCGCTCTCGACATCAAAGTCGCAGTCGTGCGCAATAACCCGGCGCGCCGCGGTCAGAAGCCCGCGGCCTGGCCATCGCGCCGCGGATCCGATGCGGCGACGTAGCCGGCGTCGACTTTCAGATATCACCTGGCCGGCGCCGAAGTCCATGTACGAATCGGGCATCGATTCGAGGTGTATGACCGAGTGCCATGAGGCCATCGCGCAATTCGCCGGCGACGCGCTCGCCTCGAGATCGATCGAGCGTCCGGCGTTCACCTTGAAGCGCGGCGCATCGAGCGCAGCCTGCGGATTCATGCCGTAGTCCTGCATGCGCACCACGGTCTGCACATGACCGGGCGGCTGGATCGGTCCGCCCATGACGCCGAACGTTGCGAGCGGCGCGCCGTCGCGCGTCATGAAGCCGGGAATGATCGTGTGGAACGGTCGCTTGCCGCCTGCGACCTCGTTCGGGTGATCGTGCTCGAGCGAAAATCCGGCGCCGCGATTCTGCAGGCTGATGCCGGTTCCGGGCACGACGACGCCCGAGCCGAAGCCCATGTAATTCGATTGGATCAGCGAGACCATCATCCCGCCCGCATCGGCGGCGGACACGTACACGGTGCCGCCGCGCGGCGGCGCGCCGGGACCGAAATTCTGCGCGCGATCGCGATCGATCAGCGATGCACGCTCGCGCAGATAGCCGCGATCGAGCAACGACGGCCGGCGAGATCGTCATCGACGATAGGTCCGCGACGTAGCGATACGCATCGGCGAACGCGAGCTTCATCGCTTCGATCTGCAGATGCAGGCTCGCGACGGAATCGGGCGGCAGTGCCGCGAGGTCGAAGGATTCCAGCATTCCCAGCGCCATCAGCGCGGCGATGCCTTGGCCGTTCGGCGGAATCTCGTGCACGCGAATGCCGCGATAATCGACGGCGATCGGCGTCACCCAATCCACCGCGTGCCGCTCGAAGTCGGCGCGCGCATGAACGCTGTCGTTCGCCTGCGCGTGCGCGACGATCGCTTCGGCGAGCGCGCCGCGATAGAACGCTTCGCCGTCCGTCGTGGCGATCATCGACAGCGTGTTCGCCATGTCCGGCGACCGGAAGCGCTCGCCGGGCGCAGGCGCGCGTCCCGCGATCAGGAAGTGATCCTGCCAACCGAGTCCCTGCGGCATCACAGCCGCCGCGAGCGCCCATTTCTGCGCAATCACCGGCGACACCGCGTAACCGTCGCGCGCGTAGCGAATCGCGGGCTCGAAGAGATCGCCGAACGGCAACTTGCCATAGCGCTTCGACAACGCCACCCAGCCGCTGACCGCGCCAGGAATCGTCACGGTGTCCCAGCCGCGCTGCGGCATCTGCTTGTGCGCAGCGAACCGCTCGCGATTCCACCCCGCGGGCGCGCGTCCCGAAGCATTGAGGCCGACGAGCCGGCTACCGTCCCACAGGATCGCGAAGAAATCCGAGCCGATGCCGTTGCTGCAAGGCTCGACGACCGTCAGCGTGATCGCCGTCGCGAGCGCCGCATCGACTGCGTTGCCGCCGCGCGCGAGCATCGCGACACCCGCCTGCGTGGCGAGCGGTTGCGACGTCGCGACGACATTCGCCGCGCAGATCGGCTGCCGGCGCGATGGGTAGCGGAGGGACCAGTCCATGGTTGGAGCGTACGTCAATTCGAGGGCCAGCGATCCGCGTACATTCGACGCCGCTTCCGGCGCGCGAAAAAGAGGCAGGCTCTCGCGGGCCTGCCTCTCGCTTGTCCGGCTGCTCGAACCGCGATCAGACGCCGTTTTTCGCGCGCAGATCCTTGAAGTACTGATCGAGCCACTTCGCCTGCAGCCGCTGCTGCAACTGCGGCTTCACTTCCTCGTAGCCCGGAACCTTGGCGTCGCGGATGTCGTCGACTTCGATCACGTGCCAGCCGAATTGCGTCTGCACCGGCTGCGGCGTGAACTTGCCTTTCGGCGTTGCCTTCATCGCATCGCCGAACGGCTTCACGAAGTTCGCCGGCGCGTTCCAGTCGAGATCGCCGCCCTTGTCCTTCGAGCCCGGATCCTCCGAGCGCGCCTTCGCGAGATCCTCGAACTTCGCGCCCTTCTGCAACTCGCTGATGATGTCCTTCGCCTGGTCTTCGGTCTTCACCAGGATGTGGCGCACCTTGTACTCCTTGTTGCCGATCTGCGACTTGATCGATTCGTACTCCTTCTTGAGATCGGCTTCGGGTACCGGATTCTTCTTGATCCAGTCGCTGACGTAGGCGCGAACGAGGACCGTCTGCGACGCGAGGTCCATCTGCGTCTTCACGTCCGCATTCTTCTCCAGGCCCTGCTTCTTCGCTTCGCGGGCGAGAAGCTCGCGCGTGTTCAGCTCTTCCTTGACCGCGTTACGGACCTCCGGCGTGTCCTGTCCGCCTTGCGCCAGGCGCTCTTTCAGCAGGACATCGTATTGCGCCGGCGTATAGAGCGTCTTCTCGGCCGGTGCGGTGGCCGGCGCGGCGGCCTTCGGCGTCGCCTTGGCGGGTGCCGCGGCCTGGGCGAGCGCCCCGGTCGAGCAAAGCGCGGTCATGGCCGCAACGGCAAACAGCGTACGTTTCATTGCTTCGTCCTTTCGTCAGTACGGATTTCATCGGGGGCATACGCCTCGATGGCGAGCGCATGCACCGGGTAAGGGATAAGGTCGTCGACGCGCGCGAGGACTGCCCGATGGCGGGCGAGGCGCGTCAGCCCGAGGAAGTGCTCGGACACGATCATGACGGAAAAGTGCCCGGCGCCCGAGGCTGCGCCGGCGTGTCCTGCGTGCTTAGCACTGTCATCGCGAATCGTGAGCGCCGTCGGGGACAGCGTCGCGAGCCGCGATTCCAGCGTGGTCCTGACTTCATTCATCGCGACGCCTCCGGCGGCCCGTTGCCGCTCATGGCGTCGGCTCGATCACGTGGCGCGCGAGAAAGAGGCCCTGCGCCAGCGCGAATACGAGGAACAGTCCGATGCCGCCCCAGACCTTGAAGTTGACCCAGGTGTCGGTTGGAAAATGGAACGCGATGTACCAGTTCGCAAATGCCATCGCGGCGAAAAATCCGATCCATGCCCACGTCAGGCGCGTCCAGACCGACGCCGGCAACGCGATTTCCTTCATCACGACGGCGAGCAGATCGCGGCGCCACGCAAGCTTCCCGGCGGCGAGAATGCCTCCGAACGCGAGGTAGAGAACGGTGGGTTTCCATTTGATGAACGTTTCGTCGCGCAGGACGAGCGTGGCCCCGCCGAAGACGACGATGATCGCAAGCGACAGCCAGTGCACCGCCGAGACGTTGCCGCGCCAATGGAACCAGGCGATCTGGATCACCGATGCGGCAATGGCGACCGCCGTGGCAACCCAGATGCCCTGCCACTTGAACGCGATGAAGAAAAGCAGGAGCGGAAAATAGTCCGCGAGAAGGCGCATAAACACTCAAGTATACCTGAAGCAAGCGCGGGACAAGGGGCAACGGCTGGGCACGTTGCGTGGGTCAACCTGACCCGGCTTCCAGGCGCGCGATTTCGCGGCGCAGGCGCGCCCAGTCGAACGCCGGTCCGGGGTCCGTTTTGCGCCCCGGTGCGACATCGCTGTGCCCGGCGATATCGGCAATCGGGTAGCGGTCGCGCAGCGCGCGTGACAGCGTGGCCAGCATCCGGTATTGCTTCGCCGTGTACGGGACGTCGTCGGCACCTTCGAGCTCGACACCGACCGAGAAGTCATTGCAGTGCAGCCGGCCCCGCCAAGCCGATTCGCCGGCATGCCAGGCGCGCCGGCCGCACGGCACGAACTGGAGCAACGCGCCGTCGCGCCGGATGAGAAAGTGCGACGAGACGCGTAGCGACGCGATCGCCGCATAGTACGGATGCGCGGCGCGGTCCAGGCGGTTTGTAAACAGTCGCTCGATGCCGTCGCCGCCGAATTCGCCGGGCGGCAGTGAAATGCCGTGCACGACGATGAGCGAGATCGCGGTATCGTCGGGTCTTTCATCGCAGTTCGGCGAGGCGATTTGCGCGGCGGCGTTGGCGCACCCATCCGGGTCGATGACGAGACGACGCACGCGAGGACGCGGAGGTGCGCCCGGCCGGGCGGCGGACGATGCGGTGCGGCTGTTCACGATGAGCGCGCGGATTTTGCCACAGCTTCGCCACGAAATTCCGGGGACGGCATGATTTACGCATTTTCACCCGAAGGCGTCGCGCGTCTGTCCACCGTTCTCGCGACGCGGCCGCTGCTCGCATTCGACATCGACGGCACGCTCGCGCCGATCGTTGCTCGTCCCGACGAGGCGCGGCTGCCCGACGAGGTCCAGCGCGATCTGGCGCAGCTCGCGACGCGAGCGGACGTGGCGATCATCACCGGCCGCTCGGTCGGCGATGCGCGGCGGATGCTCGCCTTCGAGCCGCGCTACCTGATCGGCAATCACGGCGTCGAAGGCCTGCCGGAATGGCGCAAGCGCGCGGCGACGTTCGTGCAAACGGTTCGCGGATGGCACGATGCGTTGACGGCCTGCGAGGCGCTCATCGCCAACGGCGTCGTCCTGGAGGACAAGCGGTATTCGCTGTCGCTGCATTACCGGCAGGCGGCAAATCCGTCCGCGGCCTGCCGGGCGATCCGCGGATGCGTCGACGCGCTCGATCCGGTGCCGAAGGTCATCGACGGCAAGGCGGTGGTAAATCTGCTGCCGGCCGGCGCGCCGGACAAGGGCGAGGCGATGCGCGCGCTGATGGTCACGACGCGCTGCATCGGCGCGATCTACGTCGGCGACGACGACACCGACGAGACGGTCTTCGCATTGAATCTGCCGAACCTCCTCACACTGCGTGTCGAGCCGGCCGCGGACAGCCGGGCAGCGCTGTTCCTGCGCGATCAAGGGGAGGTGCTGAGGCTGATCCGGCACATCGCAGCGCACTGAAGCGCGATTGACGCGCCGTTGCCAGCTCGTGGCATATGTCTTGCCTGACTGACCCCGTTGAAGCAGAACTTCATCGGGTGACAAGGTGAAACAACCGGTAGACCACAATTCGAGCGCAAACGATGGCGTCCCCGAAAAGACGCGCGCGCGCATCCTCGTCGTCGATGACGAGCCTCGAAACACGAAGCTCATCAAGGCGATGCTGGCCGCGGAGGGTTATTCGATCGACACCGCGGGCAGCGGCAGCGAGGCGCTGGCAGCCGTACGGACCGCCAAGCCCGACCTCGTGCTGCTCGACGTGATGATGCCGGACATGACGGGATTCGACGTCGCCGCGGCATTGAAGCTCGATACCGAGACGCACAATATCCCGATCATCATGGTGAGCTCGCTCGACGACCGGGCGTCCAAGCTGACGGCGCTCGGCAAGGGCGCCGAGGAATTCCTGACGAAGCCCATCGATCGCGCCGAATTGATCGTCCGCACGCGCAACCTGCTGCGCCTGAAGGAGCTTGCGGACCTGCAATTGAACTATGCGCGCGTGCTCGAGGAGCGCGTCGCCGAGCGCTCGCTGCGCCTTACCAACTCGTATCGCGATACGATCGCGGCGCTCAACCGCGCGGCGTCCTATCGCGACGAGGAAACCGGGGCGCACGTGCAGCGCATCAGCCACTACTGCGTCGAGCTCGCGCAAGCGCTCGGGATGGACAGCGCGTTTCGCGAGTGCATCTACTACGCGAGCCCGATGCACGACATCGGCAAGATCGCGATTCCCGATCGCATCCTGCTGAAGCCCGGCAAGCTGACGGGCGAGGAGTGGGAGATCATGAAGACGCACGCGGCGCTCGGCTCCAGAATGCTCGATGGCGTCGATTCACCGTACATCGAGATGGGCCGCGACATTGCAATGAGGCATCACGAGCGCTGGGACGGACGCGGCTATCCCGATGGACTGGCTGGCGAGGACATACCGCTGTCCGCGCGCGTGATGTCCATCGCAGACGTATACGACGCGCTGCGCAGCCGCCGGCCGTACAAGGAGCCCTACGCGCATGACGACGCGGTGCGCATCATCACGCACGGCGACGGGCGAACGTCGCCGAAGCACTTCGATCCCTGCGTGCTGTCCGCATTCGCCGCGGTATGTACCCGGATGCGCGACATCTACGAGGCAATGATCGATCTGCCGAACGCGAAGGCCGCGTAGCCGATCAGTACGTCAGCGCGCGCCGGCGGCGAGATAGGCGGCGATGACCTGCGGCAGCGCCCGCGTATCGATCGGCTTCGTCACGTAGCCGTCGCAGCCCGCTGCGCGGACTCTCTCCTCGTCGCCCTTCATCGCATACGCCGTGACCGCGACGATGACGATGTGCTGTGTCCGCGGGTCGGCCTTGAGGCGTCGCGTCAGCTCGAGGCCGTCCATGCCGGGCAACTGGAGGTCCATCAGGATCAGGCGCGGCGCGAAAGTCTCCAGCATCTCGAGCGCCTCGTCGGCGCGCGTGGCCGCGCGCACGTCGTAGCCGCGCGTTGTGAGGAGGAACGAAAGCAGCTTACGGTTTGCGGGATTGTCCTCGACGATCAGGATCGGTTCGCCGGTCGCCGTCATGGCGCAACGCGCGGCCCGGTCTCGATGAAGCTGCGCAACTCGTCCATCATCTTCGCCATCCCGCCGCGGCCCTTCGATACGACGCACTGGACCGTCGATTGCAGCCGCGCGTACTCGTCTCCCGTGAGATCCTTCATCGTCCAGATGAGCACCGGAACGTTGCGGCATGCGGGCAAGTCGCGAAACCGCTCGAGGAACTGGAAGCCATCCATCACCGGCATCATGAGGTCGAGTACGAGCGCCGTGGGGGCGACGGATTCGGCGATGCGAATCCCGTCCTCGCCGTTCGAGACGCAGCGGGCGCGATAACCCAGTTGCTGCAGTGCTGCAGCCATCAGGCGCAGCGACGCGGGATCGTCGTCGACGACGAGGATCTCGCCGGAACGCTGTCGTGAAATGCTTGCGCGCTCGAGCGACTCCAGCAAAGCTCCACGGTCGAGCGGCTTCGGCAGCACATCGTGGACGGCGAAGCCGCCGATCGCGCCTCGCTCCGTCACGACGGTCACGACGATGACCGGCACCTCGCTGTTGCGATTCGACGCGCGAATGCTGCTCAGAACGTCGAGGCCGCTCGCATCGGGCAGCAGCAGGTCGAGCGTGATCGCGTCGAAGGTGCGCTCCCTGCACTTGGCCAACGCCTGCGCGCCGGTCCTGGCTTCATCCACCGCGTAGCCTGCCGCGACCAGCGTCTTGACGAGCAGTGTGCGGTCGCGTGCGTTGTCTTCGACGACGAGGACGACCGGCGCACCTTCGTAGGCCCCCGGCAGGCTCGAAGGCGGCAGCGGCGCGACCGTGTTGTCCGCGCGAAGCGGCAGCACAGCGTAGAACGTGCTTCCCTTGCCCGAGGATGCTCGATACGCCTACCGACCCACCCTGCGCCTCGGCCAGCCGCTTGCACAGCGCAAGCCCGAGCCCGGTACCGGCGTGCTTCTTGGCGACGCCGGCGTCGAGCTGCTGGAATTCGATGAACAGATGTTCGAAATCCGCGGGCGCGATGCCGATCCCGGTATCTTCGACACCGAGCCGGAAGTGCGTCCCGTCGTCGGCGACCTTCGCGCTGACAACGACACGGCCGCCCGGCTCGGTAAACTTCAACGCGTTGGAAACGTAGTTGTAGAGAATCTGTTTCAACCGGGCAGCGTCGATGACGACGGCCGGCATATCCGGCGCCACCTCGCTCGTGATCACGATCGATTTCGCTGCCGCCGTGGTCCTCATGATCGCGAGCAGCTCGGCGACGAGCACGCAGAGATCCACCGGTTCGGGATGGAACTCGAGCTTGCCTGCCTCGACTTTCGACAGGTCGAGCACGTCGTTGATCAACTGCAGCAGGTGATGGCCGCTCGCCAGAATGTCGCCGAGAAATTCGGTGAATTGCGGCGATTCAGGGGCGACGGCACCGTCGTGAATGAGCTGCGTGAAGCCGAGGATCGCATTGAGCGGCGTGCGCAGCTCGTGCGACATGTTGGCCAGAAATTCGCTCTTGAGGCGGCTCGCCCGATCGGCTTCGGCCTGCGCGCGCCTCCGCTCGGCGATCTCTCGGTGCAGCTGTTCGTTTGCCGCATGAAGCTCGCCGGTACGCTCGTTCACGCGTGCTTCGAGCTCATCGGCATGGCGCTTCCCCGCCTCGTACAGGCGCGCCTGAGTGATGGCAATCGCGAGCTGCGCGGCGACTTCGCGTGCCATCTCGATCTGCTCGCCGGTGAATTCGCCGGGCGGGCGGCCGAAGCTGAGGCCGCCAATCAATTCGCCCTTGGCCAGCATCGGTACCACCATGAAAACATCGACGCCCGAACGCAGCAGCGCGGTCACCTCCGGCCCCGGTGGCAAGCGCGCCGTTTCAACGCGCTGCAGCTCGCCGCGGCGCAGCCCCTCGATGTCGCCCATATAGACCAACGAAAAGCGCAGGCCGGCCTCGGTGCGGGTGCGTCGGCGTCCCACCGCAACCAGCCACTCCGCCTCGTTTTTCTCGAGGTCGAATAGACTGACGATCGCGCGCGGCACATCGAGCAGTTCGCGCAGACGCCGGATGGCAGGCTCGGCAATTGCGAGCGGGGTATCAGCGGCGACGACCCCTTTGTCGATCTCGTGCAGGATCGCGAGACGCTCTGCGTACTGGGTCAGCGCATGCTGGGTTTGCCTGAGTTCCGTGACATCGTGGACGACGACGAGCACGCCCTGCCGGCCCGCGAACACGAGCGGTTGCGACGCCAACTCGACGTCGCGGATGCGGCCATCCTTCAGTCGATGCCGCCAGGTGTCGTGCGGCCCGAAGGGGCGCTCCCGGTTGCCCTGCCGACGCAGCTCTTCGAGCGTGTCCAGGAGCTGCGGCACATCCTCGGGCGGGCGGATATCGGTAAGCCGCATCGCGAGGAACTCGTCGCGCGAATAGCCATAATGCGCGACAGCTGCATCGTTGACTTCGCGAAACGCCAGCGTCTCGATGTCGTATACCCACATCGGCAGCGGGTTGCTCGCGAACAGCAGACGGAACGAGGCGTCGTGCGGGCTGCGCGGCGTATCCAATCTAGCGACCTCGTCCGGCTGTAGCGAGCGTCACGATCGCAACGGGCGCTTCGATCGGCCGCAGCAGCAATCTTGCGTCTTACTCACTTGATCGCCAGCCGCTCCATCCGGTAGCGCATCGCCCTGAAGGTGATGCCGAGCAGCTTGGCCGCCGCGGTGCGGTTGTAGCGCGTCTTCTCGAGCGCCTCGTTGATCGCCGCGCGCTCGACGCGGTCGAGGTAATCCTGCAACGGCCACTTTTCCCCGGCGGGAATCGGCGCATCGGATTCGTCGTGGACCGGCGTCAGATGCAGGTCGTCGGCGGTGATGCGCAGCGGATCGGCCGCGAGCGAGAGCCCGCGCTCGAGGATGTTCTCGAGCTCGCGCACGTTGCCGGGGAACGGATAGCGCTCCAGCGCCGCGATCGCCTCCGGCTCGAGGCCGGCCGGATTCCCGCGCGCGAGCCGGGTGAGGATGGCATCGGCGATCAGCGGAATGTCCTCGCGCATTTCGCGCAAGCTCGGCATCGACAGCTCGATGACGTGCAGTCGGTAATAGAGGTCCTGGCGGAACTCGCCGTTCTCGACCAGCGCGGAAAGGTTCTTGTGCGTCGCGCTGATCAGGCGCGCGTCCACGGCATCCTCGGTGGTCGAGCCCACCTTGCGCACTTTCTTTTCCTGGATCGCACGGAGCAGCTTGACCTGCATCGCGAGCGGAAGGTCGGCGACTTCGTCGAGGAACAGCGTGCCGCCGTTCGCGGCCTGGAAAAAACCGTCGCGGTCGGCTTCGGCGCCGGTGAAAGCGCCCTTCTTGTAGCCGAAGAACTCGCTTTCCATCAGGTTCTCGGGGATCGCGCCGCAATTGACCGCGATGAACGGCAGCTCGGCGCGCGGACCCTTCAAATGGATCATCCGCGCCGCGAGCTCCTTGCCGCTCCCCGACTCGCCGTTGATGAACACCGGCGCCTGGCTCTTCGCGAGACGATCGATGAGGCCGCGCACGTGCTCCATCGCCGGCGACTCGCCGAGAAGCTGATAGCTCGTCGCGGGTTGCGGTTTTTCGGGGACCTTCAACGCCTGCTTCACCAGCGCGCGGAGTTGCTCGAGCGCCACCGGTTTCGCGAGGTAGTCGAACGCGCCCGCCTTGAGCGCGGCGACGGCGTTTTCGGGGCTGCCGAACGCGGTGATGACGGCCACCGGCACATCGAGCGCTTTTTGCGTGATGTGCTCGACGACGCGCAAGCCCTCGCCGTCGGGCAGGTTCCAGTCCGTGAGGCACAGGTCGAACGGCGTCGAATCGAGCAGCCGCTTCGCGTCGGCGACCGATTCGGCCCGCGACGTGTCGAGCCCCATTCGCGACAGCGTCATTTCGAGCAGCTCGAGAAGGTCCGGCTCGTCATCGACGATCAGCACCTTCGGTTGACCACGGGTTTTTCGGGACATGGATGTGAGCGAAAGGGAAAGGGGAAACGAAGCGCCGCGACTCTATTGCAGCGCGTGGGCGTGCCCGGCCGGCGTCAACGCGCGCTTGAACGTCATCCGGAAGATCGCGCCCGGCGATCGCGGCAATAGTTCGAGTGCTGCGCCATTCGCATCGGCAAGCTCGCGTGCAATATACAGACCAAGGCCGGTGCCGCCGGGACGGGTCGTGAAAAACGGCTCGAAGATCTGCGCGCGAAATTCGGCCGGCACGCCCGGACCGTCGTCGCCGAGCTCGCAGATCACCGCGTCCCCCATGTAGCCGGGACGCGCGGCGATGCGGATGCTGGCGTCGCGCTTCTGGCAGTGCTGCCAGGCGTTGCGCACGAGATTCCAGGCGATCTGGTTCAGATGTCCGCGATCGAACATGACGAGGAGGTCGTCGGTGATGTCGATCACGACGCCGCCGGGCGGAATGCTTTCCGCCTGGATGATTTCATCCGTGAGCGTCCGCACGAAATCGCCGAGCTGAATCACTTCCGGTTGCTGGCGATCGCGCCGGTTGAGCTGCAGCACCTCGCCGACGATGCGGTCGATGCGCTTCGAGTTGCTGCGGATCATGCTGAGGAGGCGCCGGCCTTCGGGCGCGACGCTGCCGTCCTCCTCGAGCAGTTGCGCCGCCTGGTTGATCGCCGAAAGCGGATTGCGGACTTCGTGCGCGATCGACGCCGTGAGCCGGCCCATCGCGGCGAGCTTCATCTGCTGCGCCTCGTTCTGCGCGCGGCCGAGGTCCTCGAGATAGATCAGCGTGCCCCCGTTCAGTCCCGAGCCGATTCGCACCAGGCGCACGCGTAGCAGGCGCTGCGTCGTGTCGACCTTGAACGGCGGCAGCGGCTCGGAAAAGTCCTCGTTCCAGCGTCGCCAGTAATCGTGCAGCGTCGTCGAGAATTCGGCGAGCCGCATCCCGCCGCGCATCCGGCCGAAGCCGCCGAGCAGCCGCGTGACCTGCGCGTTGTGTCCCCGGACGACGCCCGTGAGATCGACGACGAGCACGCCATCCTGCATGTCCTGGATGATCAGCCGGTTGACCTGCTCGAGATTGGCGACGTCGATGCCGCGTTGCGTCGCGAGGTCTTCGGAAGCCTTCGTGTAGCGGCCGATGACGACCGCGGTACCGACCATCGCGAAATAGCCGAGGCAGATCAGCGCCGTCTGGAAGAGCTGCGTGCCGACGATCTCGCCGCCGAGCAGGCGGTACGTCTCCAGACCCAGCAGCACGATTGCGGCCAGCGCGGCGTGGAAGAACGCCGTCTGCGTACGCAGCAGCCAGCCGCTTGCGGCGAGTTGCGGGAAGAGCAGGATCGGCAGCGGCGCACCGGTGCTGCCGCCGGCGATCATGACGAGCGCCAGGAAGAGGATGTCGCCGGAAAGGAGCGCCAGCAGCGTCTGCGGAAGCGGCAACGACACCCATTCCTGCTGAATCCAGGCGAACGCCGCAAGTCCGAATATGAAATAGAGCGACGCTGCCGTGACGAACGAATTGGGCGTCGCCACGTTCATCGCGTGAAGATCGAGCAGCAATGCAAGACCCAGCAGCAACGCGCCGCAGACCGCGCGGAACACGCCGACGATCCACAGAATCCGGCGTGACGACCCTGCGATCGACGCGGGGAGCGGCGGCGGAGCGTACGGCGGGATGGCGGGCGAGGGGTCCACGTTCAATCAGGAGGCGAGCGAGTGCCGCAATGCGTTTTCGAAGTGCGCCGTGCGCGGCGCCGAATCGATTACTCGAAACGGCGGGC
>CAVPMH010000013.1:0-274072 GCA_963706225.1 uncultured Pseudomonadota bacterium | reverse complement strand
TCAGCGCTGATTGGCTTCCAGACGATCGAACCGGAAGTCGGCAGGCAGGCGACCGCGAAATTTTCTGAGCTTGACCAGCAATTCGCTGGCTCCGGGCGCTTCTTGACCTGAAACACGCGCGCACCGGCGACCTGAATCTCGATTTCGTCGCCCTCCCTCAGCGACAGCGCTTCAACGACCGCCGCGGGCAGACGAACTGCCAGGCTGTTACCCCATTTTGCGACCTGCATGATGGCCTCCGGATTCCGGATATACATTGAACAGTGTATATCCATCAGATTGTTGTGGCAACCCGAGCTTCCGTCAGCAGGTTCCTCGAAGTTCTACTCCGGAGACAACTCGCCCGAGCCGCCCATCTCCTTCGGCAGGTCGCGCATCTTGGGCAGCCCGTCCCTGATCGGAAGCACGCTCTCCTGGTAGTGAACGTGCAGCTTCGGCTCGTGCCGATACGTGGGAATCGTCGCGGCGTACACGTCGGTCAATCCCCAGATCGGATGCTCGGTCAGGAGGTGTCCGCCGCAGACCTTGCAGAACTTGCGGTAGCTGTTCTCGGTCTTGTGATAGACGCCGATGTTGCCCTCGCCTTGCGTGACCTTCACCGCGTCCGGTTTCCAGAGGCTGAAGGCGTTGACCGGCGCGGCCGCCCAGCTCCGGCACGACGCGCAATGACAGTAACCGGCTGCAACCGGTTCGCCGGTGACGGCAAGCTCGACCGCGCCGCAGAAACAACTTCCCTTGTAAGTCTGGCTCATCGTCTTTCCTTTCGATTGATGCTGCGTCATTCGATCGAGCGAACGGCTGCTCGAGAAGCGATCGTACCGACAGTCAATGCGCCGGTCCAGCCATGCGCGTTGCGCTGCCCCGACGATCGCGCAATGGGTGCGCCTCGAGCGCCGCGCAGGTGCACCGCGTCTCACTGCGCGCGGCATTCGAGGCGACGCGGAGATCCGACTGCGGGAGAGACTCGCCCGCCGTCACCGCGTCCCTCTGGCCGTCGACCGCTTCGACTTGCGCCGGCAGCACGACGAACACCGCCATCGTCGTCGCTGCCATCGCAACCGCCAGCAAGCCGAATACCGCGCGCGGTGCTGAAGGATCGTAGCGGCTTGTATGGTCCCCCCACGCTCGCGGCTTCGCCGCTGCGCTGCCCCCCACGGGGGCGGAATTCGCGCCTTGAGGCGGCTCTGCAGCGCTCATTGCACACCTCCTCTATCGAAGCACCGTACCGTTGGCAATCCACCGGCCTGCGCCTACCCGAATCAGGAACGCGATGTCGGGCTCCGTCGTGCATTCGGAAGGCAACGGTCCGATCATTCCGTCGAACCGGGCATTCCCCTGGTCGTCGAGCTCCACGAGCGGCGTATCGACGAGCACGGAATTGCCGCGGGACGCGCTGCCGTCGGTGTCGCAGACCAGCGTTCCCTTCACTTGTACGATGTTCGCGGGGGTCCCGATGGAATTGCCGCCCGCGAGCGCGAGACCATGGACGACGAAATGAATTTCGCCGCTCGCCAATTCCGCATCGACCTTCCCGCCCGACGCCGACCAGGGTGTTCCGCCGCCGGTGACCGCGCCGGTTCCGCTGCCCACGACATTGTTGGCCTGGACGATGCCGATCACCGAATGCCAGTGCAGCGCATTGTCCGGTGCGGCAATGGCATGCGGGACGATGAAGGTTGCACCGAGCGCGAGCGCGGACACGACCAATGATTTACGCAACGACGTTTGCATGAACTACTCCGATTCAGGTTATGGGGATACGAACGATTCCGCGATCGACCGGAAGAAAAGCGAATCCCGAGTCGGCGGCACACGACGGTGTGCGCGCGGAATCGATGCAGTGTATTGGCCGGATGTAGCAGCGGAATTTCGCTGCGCGGCGATTATTGTTTCGTTTGTTGTCGGCGCATCGCGGCGCGCGCCAGGCTGGCGCGCCGATCCGACTGCAGTTGCTCAACCAGAGGATGCGACCTCGCCATCGATCGCAAGCTCCGCGACGATGCGACGAACTTCACTGGGCAGGAACGGCTTCTCGATCACCGGACGTCCGCTCTCGCACACGAACTCGCGCAAGGACGACGCGAGCGTGTCGCCGGTGATGAAGACGACACGCGCAGCCTGGCGAGGCCAGCGCCGCGCGATTTCCTGGTAGAGCGCGCGCCCGTCGAGATCGGGCATGCGGATGTCGGTGAGGATCGCATCGTAGTGATCCGCGGCGATGCGCTCCAGCGCGTCGCGTCCCGAGCTCGCCGTCACGACGCGGTGGTGCGCGCCGGTCAGGATTTCCTTCAGCGCTTCGCGAATGTCCGCCTCGTCATCGACGACGAGAATCGTGCGCTCTCCCGGATTCGTCTTCCGCGGCGTGATGACATCGCCGCTGCCCGGCTCAACCGCGCCGACCGGCAGGGTGATCGTGAATATCGCGCCGCCCTCGGTGGGACAGTCGACGGTAAGCGATCCGCCATGCGCTTCGACGATGCCGAGGCTCACCGCCAATCCAACGCCGGTGCCGACCCCGGTGGGCTTGGTGGTGAAGTACGGCTCGAACACGCGGGCGCGAAGATGCGGCGGAATGCCGGGACCGTTGTCGGCGATGATGACGCGCAGCACGCTTTGCGGCGCAGCGAATTCGCTGCTCACGCGAATCCGGCGTGGCGCCGGCTCGTCCTGCAGCGATTGCTGCGCGTTGATGATCAGGTTCAGCATCACCTGATGGAGCTGGTCGGCGTCGGCGAGGATCAGCGGAATGTCCTCGGAGAGATCGAGCGTCAATTCGATGCTGCTCGTGCGAACGGCGTAGCCGGTGATGTCGAGCGCTTGCGCCACGACGTCGTTGATCGCCACCGGCCCGCGTTCGGGCGGCTGCTGGCGCGCCATCGCGAGAAAGGTGCGCACGATGCGCGCGCATCGCTCGGCGGCGGTGCGGATCTTGATGGCCGCGGCCTGCGTGGCGGAATCGCCTTGCTCCTCCAGCAGCACCGCGCGCGCGACGACGACGGACAGTGGATTGTTGAGCTCGTGCGAGACACCGGCCAGCAGCGAACCGAGCGCGGCCAGCTTCTCGCGCTGATACAGCGATTCGCGCTGCCGCGCGAGCTCTTCCGCCGAGCGCTTCTTCTCCGTGATGTCGCGCGCGAGCGCGAGAATTCGCTCCCGGCCGCCGATCGTGACACGCCTGATGAACACATCGTGCCAGCACAAGCTGCCGTCCTTGCTCCTGCCGTGCCATTCGAGGCAAATCTGCTCTCCGGCGCGTGCGCGCGCGATCAGTCCCATCGCGTCCTGCTGGGTATACGGACGCTCCCCGGTGCCGAGCGTGCCGACGTCGAGCGTTCGAAACTCCTCGCGCGTGTAGCCAAAAGTGGCGCAGGCCTTCGGATTGACATCGACGATCGCGCCCGTATCGACGTCGTGGACGAAAATCGCGTCCTCCGCCGCATCGAAGATCGCCCGATAGCTTGCCTCCGAAACGCGCAATGCCTCGGCCGCGCGCTGGCGTTCGTCGATGTCCTGACGCAGCCGGGTCTGCGTTTCCGCGACTTCGAGCGCCATCGCATCGAACGCCCGGCTCAGCCGGCCGAGCTCGTCCGTGCCGGCCAGGTTGCCGCGCGCGGCGAGATTGCCCGCCGCGAACTGCTCGGCCGCGTGCACGAGGCGCGCCGTGCGCCGCGTCAGCAGGAAGTGAAAGACGAGCCACATGGCGAGTGCGAGCGCCGTGACCCATCCCGCCCAGTAGAGCGATTGTTGAACGACCTGCGCCCGCGCTTCCGCCTTGTACCGCTGCAGGTCGTAAGCCAGGAACAGGCTGCCGGTGCGCGAAGGACGCACTTCATCACGCTCGCTGCCCATCAGGATGCCGGCGTGACCGAGGAGCTCGTCGCCGTTCGAGTCGATGCCGATTCCCGCGCGACGTTCGCGAATGGCCCGTGCAGCGACGTTGAGATCGAACTGCGGCGATACGTCGGCGATCTGCCGCCCGAGCCATGCGCGCCGCGTCGAGGCGATCACGGCGTTGCGGTCGTCGGTGAGTGCTGCGAGAACGACATCGTGGTTGTGCGCCAGCACGGCGATCTCGTGCTGCGCGCCCTCGAGATCGCCCTTCAGCAGCAGATATTCGAGCGTGCTCTGCAGCCGCGACATCTCCTGCGCGAGGCGCTTGCGGCTGTCCTCTTCCGCGGCATGCTCGGCCTGCGGCACGTGATAGAGGAGGTTCACCGTGCTGAGCGTTGCCGCGAACGCCAGCAGGATCACCGGAACGGTGACCTTGAGCGACACGGGAACGCGCAGGGTCATTGGACCTCCGCGTGCTCATTTCTGTAGCTCCGCGAGCGGTTTCGGCGCGAGCAGGCGTTCGATATCCACTTCGCTGCGCAGCAGCTTCGCGTCGACCATCAAGCCCATGAGCCGGCGTCCCGTCGTCGCGAGCTCGGGCGTCGTTCCACCGAGCATCCGCAGGTTTTCATCGCGCGACGGAATATGCAGCCCCTTCTGCGCAGCGAGGAACTGCGCTCCGGTCGTCTGTTGCCGGACGCCCATGCGGCGCGCCGCATCCTCGGGCTGGCGCTTCAGATAATCGAGCGCACCGAACCAGCCGGCGAGCAAGCTCTGTATCGCCTTCGGGTGCCGGTCGAGCGCGGTCGCACGCACTGCCAGCAGATCGACGATTTCGCCGGGTATCTGGGTGCTGTCGAACAGCGTCCGCCCTCCTGCGGAAAGCAGTTGCGCGCGGTACGGGTCGAACGTGACGGCGCCGTCGACCTGGCCCTTCTCGAATGCGCCCGGATGCTCGTTCGATTCGAGGTGAACGACGTTGACGTCGCTCGGCTGCATGCCGTTGAGCGAGAGCGCCCGGCTCAACACGAACGCGCCCAGCGCGCCGCTTTCGACGGCGACCGATTTCCCCTTGAGGTCGCGCAGCGTCCGCATGCCGCGGCGACCGACCACGACGTCGGCGCCGCTGGATACGTCCACCACGAGAATGATGCGCGGATCCAGGCCATCTACCGCGAGTCCGAACAGCTCGTCGAGGCTGATGACCATGCCGTCGATCGCCTGGTTGCGAAACGCGCGCAGCACTTCGCTTGCGGACGGATACTCCACGAGCTGCACGACGGCGGGATCGAAATGGCCGAGCTCGCGCGCGAGGTAAAGCGGTTCGCTGCCGATCCAGACATTGGTGCCGATGCGCAGCGCCGTTTCCGGCTCGCGTATGCAGCCGGCGAGCGATAGCGCGAGTGCGATGCACGCCAGCGCGCACAGGCGTTTCCAGGCGGGGAGTTGGTGGTTCGGCTTCATGTTCCGTCCGGCACGAAGATGTAACCCTCGTTGCGTATGGTCCTGATGAACCGCGGGTGCTCGGGATCGGGCTCGACCTTCTTGCGCACGCGCATGACGCGAAGGTCGACGCTGCGGTCGAACGGGTCCCAGTCGCGCTGTCGGTTGAGGTTCAGGATGCGCTCGCGCGACAGCGGCCGGTTGGGGTGTTCGGCAAGCGCCTTCAGGAGGTCGAACTCCAGCGGCGACATCGCGCACGTCGCCGCCGCGCTCGTCGGTGAGCCGATGCGCGGCGACGTCGAGCACGCAGCGGCCGATGCGCACGCGCGCGGCGCCGATGTCCGCGCGGTTCGCCGATGACGTGCGGCGCAGCACGCTCTTGACGCGCGCGGCGAGCTCGCGCGGGTCGAATGGCTTCGGCACGTAATCGTCGGCGCCGATCTCGAGGCCCACGATGCGATCGACGACGGTGGCGGCGGACGTGAGCATGATGATCGCGACCTTGGCGTAGCGCTCGCGCAGGTGGCGCGCGAGGCTCAAGCCGTCTTCGCCGGGCATGTGGATGTCGATCAGCGCCAGGTCGATCGCATGCTGCGCGGCGAGCGACTTCGCGGCGCCCGCGTTTTCCGCGCCGATGACCGCGTAGCCGTGGGCCGCGAAGTACTCGTTCAGCACGTCGCGGACGTCCGGCTCGTCATCGACAACCAGGATCGTGGCTTTCGGGCTCACGCGAGGCTGCTCCACTGCTTCGCTCCCCGGCGGGAAGGACTGCATCACGGCGGATGAGCCGTGAATCGTACAGCCACTGGTGCGTCTCGACGAGGTTCGATGGTCGCGACAGGCGCCATCGCGCGTCAGCCGACCTTCCCGAAGGATAAAGCCACCCGCCGCGAATTCGGCGAATCGAGGCGGCGCATGAAACAAACGAAACAAAACGGGGCCGATATTTCGTTCGCCAAGCAACGGGGGCGCGTGGGCATGTTCGGCACCGACGGCCGTTACAACATACGAAACAAAAGTCGCCCGGACGTGAAATCGATCTGCAGCATGCGCCGAATAAGCTTCATCGCGTACCCGGCTTCACGGAGATTCAAATGCCCACGCAGCCCATGGAGGATCCGATGGACCTTCGCCTCGACACCCATTGGAGCCGCTTCGTCTATTGCGACGAACCCGCCGACGCCATGAACGATTACACCTCCGACACCATGGCCACACCAATACCGCGCGGCCAGCGCATGTACCGCGACGCCCTCTCCGCGGACTTCCGCGGCAGCTTGCCCGGCAACGACGACATTTGCGGCGATGCGGCGGACCCGCGCGATCACATCGTGCCGCCCGAGCTGCGCAGTCGTGTTGCGGCGGCCAATGGCGATATCGCGGCGACCGATGCGCCGGGTTTCGGGTGGCTTTCGGCTCACGAGCTGTATCCGGACGCCCATGCCCGGCGCGGGGTCGTCATGCGCACGCTGGCGCTCGCCGCCGTCCAATCGGTGTGCGAATTCGCGCGCGACGCGCTGGCGCGCTACCGGCGCCGCCGGCAGATGCGGGCGATCTACGACACGCTTCAGGGACTCGACAACCGCACCTTGCGCGATCTCGGGTTCCACCGTAGCGAAATCATGTCCGTTGCGGCCGAGGTCGTGGAGGAAGCCGAGCGGACTCGCGTGCGTGTTTTACGGATGCCCCGCGCACCCCGGTGGTGAAGCGATTTTCCGTGATCTCTTGCAGTGCCGTAGTGAATAACCCAACCTCAGGAGCCAAGCCATGACCGAAGTGATTGCCGCCCCCTCGCCCGTCGTCGATCTCGCCGCCGTCAAGGCCCGCCAGCAGGCCGCCTGGTCGACGGGCAACTACGCCGTCGTCGGCACCACGCTGCAGATCGTCGGCGAGAACCTGTGCGAAGCGCTCGACCTGCGCGCCGGCGCGCGCGTGCTCGACGTCGCCGCCGGCAACGGCAACGCCACGCTCGCCGCCGCGCGCCGCTGGTGCGACGTGACGTCGACCGACTACGTGTCGTCGCTGCTCGAGTCCGGCCGCGCGCGCGCGGAGGCCGAAGGCCACGCGATTCACTTCCAGGAGGCCGACGCCGAGAACCTGCCGTTCGCCGACGCATCGTTCGACGTGGTGCTGTCCACCTTCGGCGTGATGTTCACCCCGAACCAGGACAAGGCGGCGAGCGAGCTCGCGCGCGTCTGCAAGCCGGGCGGCAAGATCGGCCTCGCCAACTGGACGCCCGAGAGCTTCATCGGTCAGGTGTTCAAGACGATCGGCAAGTACATTGCGCCGCCGGCGGGCGTCAAGTCGCCGGCGCTGTGGGGCACGAAGGCAAGGCTCGAGGAGCTGTTCGGCAAGATCGTCGCGGCGACATCCGCACGACGAGCCGCGAATTCGTCTTCCGCTACCGCTCGCCGGCGCACTGGATCGAGGTGTTCCGCACGTACTACGGTCCGATGAACAAGACGTTCGCGCGCTCGGACGCGGAGCAAGCAGGACGCGTTCACGCGCGACCTCTTTTCGCTCATCGAGAGCACGCAATCGCGCCGGCGACGGCACGCTCGTGGTTCCCGAGCGAGTACCTCGAAGTCGTGATCGAGCGGAAGTAGCGTTGTCCGCGCGCAGCGATCCGCTAAACCGCCATCGACACGAGCATTGCCACCACCGCGATCGCCATCACGACCGTCGCGAACCATCCGAGCCGCTCCAGCTTCGGCGTGATCGTGAACGCGCCCATGATGTCGGGACGCACCGCCATGCGCATCATCACGGCCATGATCGGCACCGCGATGACGCCGTTCAGCATGGCCGACCACAACAGCGCCTTGATCGGGTCGACGGGCGTGAAGTCGATGCCGACGCCGATCACGGTGGCGAGCGTGATGATGCCGTAGAAGCCCTTTGGCTTTCATCGGCTCGAGGCTGTGCCCGATCGGCCACTGCATCGCTTCGGCGACGGCGTACGCGGCCGAGCCGGCGAGCACCGGAACCGCGAGCAGGCCGGTGCCGATGATGCCGGCCGCGAACAGCGTGAACGCGAACGGCGCCGGCGATGGGCCTCAGCGCCTCGGCGGCCTGCGCCGACGTCTCGATGTCGGTGATGCCGCGCGTTGTGCAGCGTGACCGCCGTCGTCAGCATGATCGAAGAACGCGATCGCGTTGGAGAACGTCATCCCGAGCCACGTGTCGATCTTGATCCGGCGCAGATGCTCGAGCGCGCCCTCTGGCGAATCGCGCAGCGGCTCGTCGCCCGCCGTCGCGCGCTGCTCCTCGACCTCCTGCGACGCCTGCCAGAAGAACAGATACGGACTGATCGTCGTGCCGAGCACGGCCGACCAGCAGCATCAGGTAATCGCGCGTCAGCTCGAGCGGCGGGACGAGCGTGGCGACGACCAGCTCGCGCCACGGAATGTCGACGGAGAACAGCACGCGCGACGTAGGCGAACAGCGAAAGCGTCAGCCACTTGAGTATCGGCGCCAGATACCGATACGGGATGAAAAGCTGCATGAGCGACCGCCAGCGACGCCGAACAGCACGTCGTACGCCTGCGACGGGACCGCCGATGACGAGCTGCAGCGCCTCGCCCATCGCGCCGATGTCGGCGGCGATGTTGATCGTGTTGGCGAGCGAGCAGCAGCGCAGACGACGAACCACAGCAGCGGCCGCGGATAGTGATCGCGCAGGTTGCGCGCGATGCCGTGTCCGGTGACGCGGCCGATGCGCGCGCTGACGACCTGGATGCCGACCATCAGCGGCGTGGTCAGGAACACGCTCCACAGCATCCCGAGACCGAACTGCGCGCCGGCCTGCGAGTAGGTCGCGATGCCGCTCGGGTCGTCGTCGGCCGCGCCGGTGATGAGACCGGGGCCGAGCCGGTCGAGGAATTTATGGGCGCGCGTCGAGGTGAAACATCGTCGGTCGATCGATCGATCGCGCGTGGCGCCGCGCGTGGGGCGCCCGAGTATCAGCGCGCGCCGACACTGCCGGCACGCCGGTGCGGCCGCGCCGCAGCAGCTACACCCGACCCGCCGTCAATACGGGAGCTGCGCCTGCCGGTCGATCGCGCAATCGACGACGGTGAGCGCCGTCATGTTGACGATGCGCCGCACCGTCGCCGACGGCGTGAGGATGTGCACCGGCTTCGCGACGCCGAGCAGGATCGGGCCGAGCGTGACGCCGGCGCCGGACGCGACCTTCAGCAGGTTGAACGAGATGTTCGCCGCATCGAGCGTCGGCATGATGAGCAGGTTGGCGTCGCCCTTGAGGCGCGAATTCGGGAACGCGGCCTTGCGCACGTTCTCGGAGAGCGCCGCATCGCCGTGCATCTCGCCGTCGACCTCGAGATCCGGCGCGCGCTGCGCGGATGAGCGCGAGCGCATCGCGCATCTTCTGCGCCGAGGATGGTCGCTCGTGCCGAACGACGAATGCGACAGCAGCGCCACCTTCGGCGTGATGCCGAAGCGGCGGATCTCCTCGCGCGCACAGGAGCGCGATCTCCGCGATCTGCTCGGCGCGTCGGGTCGGCGTTGACGTAGGTGTCGGCGATGAACACCGTGCGCGTCGGGCAGCAGCACCGCGTTCATCGCCGCATAGGTGCATCACGCCCGGCCGGCGTCCGATCACCTGGTCGATGTAGTGCAGGTGCAGCGCGTGCGTGCCGAACGTGCCGCAGATCATGCCGTCGGCGTCGCCGCGGTGGATCATCATCGCGCCGATCAGCGTGTGGCGCCGGCGCATCTCGATCTGCGCGTACGTGCTGCGACACGCCCTTGCCGCTCGCGTCAGCTCGTAATAGTTCATCCAGTAGTCGCGGTAGCGCTCGTCGAATTCGGGATTGATCGTCTCGAAGTCGACGTCCGGGCTTGAGGCGCAATCCGAAGCGCTCGATCCGCCGCTCGAGCACCGCGGGACGGCCGACCAGGATGGGCTTGGCGAGCCTCTCGTCGACGACCACCTGCACGGCGCGCAGCACGCGCTCGTCCTCGCCTTCGGCGTACACGATGCGCTTCGGCGCCTGCTTCGCCGCCGTGAAGATCGGCTTCATCAGCAGGCCGGAGTGATAGACGAAGCTCGTCAGCCGTGCCCGGTACGCATCGAAGTCGTCGATCGGGCGCGTCGCGACGCCCGAGTCCATCGCCGCCTTCGCCACCGCGGGCGCGATCATCACGATGAGCCGCGGATCGAACGGTTTCGGAATCAGGTACTCGGGGCCGAACGCGAGGTTCTCGTGCAGGTTGTACGCGGTGGCGACGATGTCCGACTGCTCGATCGTCGCGAGATCGGCCATCGCGCGCACGCAGGCGAGCTTCATCGCCTCGTTGATCGTCGTCGCGCCGACGTCGAGCGCGCCGCGGAAGATGAACGGAAAGCAGAGGACGTTGTTGACCTGGTTCGGAAAATCCGAGCGCCCGGTGGCGATGATCGCGTCGGGACGCGCCGCCTTCGCGACGTCGGGCATGATCTCCGGCTCCGGATTGGCGAGCGCCAGGATCAGCGGCTTGTCGGCCATCTGTCGCGAGCCATTCGGGCTTCAGCACGCGCCCGGCGGAGAGCCCGAGGAAGACGTCGGCGCCGGGGAGGATTTCGCGCAGCGTGCGCGCCGGCGTCGGCCTGCGCGTAGCGCGCCTTGTTGTCGTCCATCTCCTCGGTGCGGCCCTGGTAGACGACGCCCTTGATGTCCGACACCCAGATGTTCTCGCGCTTCATGCCGAGACCGACCAGCAGGTCGAGGCACGCGAGCGCCGCCGCGCCGGCGCCCGACGCGACGAGCTTCACGTCCTCGAACTTCTTGCCGACGACGCGCAGTCCGTTCAGCACCGCGGCGCCGACGATGATCGCCGTGCCGTGCTGGTCGTCGTGGAACACCGGGATCTTCATCCGCTCGCGGCACTTGCGCTCGATGTAGAAGCACTCGGGCGCCTTGATGTCCTCGAGGTTGATGCCGCCGAACGTGGGCTCGAGCGCGCAGATCATGTCGACGAGCTTGTCCGGGTCGCGCTCGGCGAGCTCGATGTCGAAGCAGTCGAGGCCGGCGAATTTCTTGAACAGCACCGCCTTGCCTTCCATCACGGGCTTCGCGGCCAGCGGGCCGATCGCGCCGAGGCCGAGCACCGCGGTGCCGTTGGTCACGACGCCGACGAGATTGCCGCGCGCCGTCAGCGTCGACACTTCGCGCGGATCGCGGACGATCTCGTCGCAGGCCGCGGCGACGCCCGGCGTGTAGGCGAGCGCCAGGTCGCGCTGATTGGTGAGCTGCTTCGTCGGCAGCAACGCGATCTTGCCGGCCGGCGCACGCCGGTGATAGGCCAGCGAATCGTCGCGAATGTTCTGATCCTGGTCGGACATGGCTCTCCGCTGCTGATGAGCGACGCGAGCGTCCATGATAACGCCGCCCGCCGAACCCCCGGTCGCGCGCGGGGCGCGACAGCGTGCGTCGCTATAATGCCGGCTCACCTGATGCCTTTCGCTTCCCTCTTCTGGCTCGTCGCGCTGCTGCTCGTCGCCGGCACTGTCGCGGCGCTCGTGTGGCCGCTCCTTCGCGGGCGCAGCTCGCCTTCGCCGGAAGACGATGCGGCCGCAACGAATGTCTACCGCGATCAGAAGCGCCAGCTCGACGACGAGCTCGCGGCCGGCGCCATCACGCGCGCCGAGCGTGATGCGCAGCTCGACGAGTTGAGCGCGCGCCTTGGCGCCGAGCTCGCGGCCGGCAACGCCGCCCGCGCCGAGCCTTTCGCCGCGCTCGTCCTATGTCGCCGCGCTGATTCTCGTCGCGGTCATTCCGGCGAGCGCGTTGCTGCTGTACGCATCGTTCGGAAGTCCCGGATCGCTGCGCACGGCGACGCCGGCGAGCGAGGCGCCGTCGATGTCGCAGGAACAGATCGTCGCGATGGTGGACAAGCTCGCGACGCGGATGAAGGAGCATCCGGAAGACCCGACCGGCTGGCGCCTGCTCGCGCGTGCGTATGCGTCGATGGGCCGCTTCGGCGAAGCGGTCGCGGCGTTCAGCGAGGCCGCCGCGCGCGCGCCGGCCGATGCGCCGCTGCTCGCCGACTGGGCGGATGCGCTCGCGATGCAGAATCAGTCGCTGCAGGGCGAGCCGTCGAAGCTCGTCGCGCGCGCGCTGGCGATCGACCCAAAATATCCCAAGGCGCTGGCGCTGGCGGCCACCGCCGCGCTCGAGCGCAAGGATTACGGCAGCGCGATCGACGAATGGCGCAAGCTGAAGATGGAATTTCCGCCCGGCGGTGAAGAGACGAAGCAGATCGACGCGATGATCGCCGAAGCGGAAGCCGCCAGAAGCGGCGCGCCGAAGGTGGCTTCCGCCGATGCGTCGGCGATCACCGGCCGCGTGTCGCTGGCTCCGAAGTTGCGCGATCGCGTCGGCGCGGACGACACGCTGTTCATCTTCGCCCGCGCGGTCGACGGACCGCGCATGCCGCTCGCCGTCGTGCGCACGACCGCCAGCGACCTGCCGCGCGATTTCCGCCTCGACGATTCGATGGCGATGACGCCGGCCGCGCGCCTGTCCGCTGCCGGCCAGGTGATCGTCGAGGCGCGCGTCTCGAAGTCCGGCAGCGCGACGCCGGCACCCGGCGATCTTCGGGGAACGAGCGCGGCCGTCAAGCCGGGCGCGCATGACGTGTCGATCGCCATCGATGACGTCGTGCGCTGACGGCGTTGCCGCCGAAGGACTCGCCGCACGGCGCGGGTATGCGACGCTGTTCGCGAATCTGCAGTTTTCCGTGTCGGCCGGCGGCGCGCTGATCGTCACCGGCCCGAACGGCAGCGGCAAGACGACGCTGTTGCGCATCATCGCGGGCCTGACGGCGCCGGTCGAAGGCGAGATTCGCTGGCAAGGACAGGCGATGCGTCCCTTCGATCCACGGATGCGCGAGGCCGTCGCGTTCAACGGTCACCTGCCCGCGCTGAAGGATGAATTGAGCGCCGAAGACAACCTGCGCGCGTGGATTGCGCTCGACGATCGATCGCCGGACGCCGATGCGGTCGTCGAAGCACTCGACGCGGTCGACCTGGCGCGGCAGCGACGGCTGCCGGTACGCGTGTTGTCACAGGGGCAACGGCGACGGATCGGGCTTGCGCGGCTGCGGCTTGTCAGGCGTCCGCTGTGGGTGCTCGACGAGCCGCTGACGGCGCTCGATGCCGACGGCGTCGATGCGCTCGGCGCGCTGCTCGACGCGCATCTCGCCGAGCGGCGGTCTTTGCATCGCCGCGTCGCATCAGCCGCTGCCGATCGCGGCGAGCGCGCGCGGACGCTCGCGCTTGGGACTGCGCGTGAACGAGACTGATCCGTCTGCGCCCTCACCCCGGCCCTCTCCCCGGTGGAGAGGGAGACAAGCGCGCGGCGACGCGCGGCTTGACGCTGCGCGCGATTCGGTGTTCGCCGCGGTCGGCTGGGCGCTTGCACGCGACCTTCGCATTGCCATGCGCTCCAAGTCGGAGCTTGGCGTGCAACTCCTGTTCTACGTGATCGTCGTGTCGCTGTTTCCGCTGGCGGCGTCACCCACGCGCGAAGTTCTGACGACGATCGGCCCCGGCGTGCTGTGGACGGCCGCGCTGCTCGCATCGCTGCTGTCGTTACCGCGCCTCTTCGCGAGCGACTTCGCCGACGGCACGCTCGAGCAGATCGCGCTGTCGCCGCGGCCATTACCGGCACTCGTGTCGGGCAAGATCGCCGCGCACTGGCTCACCACCGGATTGCCCGTCGCCGTGCTGGCGCCGCTGCTCGGTGCGCAATACGCGCTCGACTCCACCGTACTGATGACCCTCGCGCTCACGCTGCTGCTGGGCACGCCGATCCTGTCGCTGCTGGGCGCTGTCGGCGCCGCGCTGACGCTCGGCGCCCGCGGCGGCGGCAGTCTGCTCGCGTTGCTCGTGCTGCCGTTGTACGCGCCCGTGCTGATCTTCGGCGCCGGCGCGGTGGATGCGGTGCACGCGGGTGTTTCGGATAGCGCCGAGCTGTCGCTACTTGGCGCAGGGTTGCTCATCGCCATCGTCGCCATTCCGTTCGCTGCCGCCACGGCGGTCCGCATCGCGCTCGACTGATCAAGGTATGCGGATCGCATCGTCGGCTATGCCAGTCCGAACCGCGAGTGGCGTTCCGTCCGGTAAAATGACGGCACGTCAATGCTGATCAACTGGTTTCGCTTCTCGTCGCCCGTTTCGTTCTACCCCGTGGCCGGGAGCTGGTCGTATGCGTTCGGTGCGATCGCCGCGTTGCTGGCCGGCGCCGGACTCGTGCGTGGCGCTGTACATCGCGCCGACCGATGCGACACAAGGCGACGCGTATCGCATCATTTTCATTCACGTGCCCGCCGCGTGGATGGCGATGCTCATCTATCTCGTCATGGCGGGCTGGAGCGCGTTGGCGTTGGGCTTCAACACGCGACTCTCGGCGATGATGGCGCAGGCGCTGGCGCCAACCGGCGCGCTGATGGCGGCGATCGCGCTGTGGACCGGCGCGTTCTGGGGCCGTCCGACCTGGGGCACGTACTGGGCGTGGGATGCGCGCATGACCTCGACGCTGATCCTGCTGTTCCTCTATCTCGGCGTCGTCGCGCTGCGCGCCGCGATCGAGGACCCGCGGCGTGCCGATCGCGCCTGCGCGGTGCTGGCACTCGTCGGCGCGGTCAACGTGCCGATCATTTATTTCTCGGTGCAGTGGTGGAACACGCTGCACCAGGGCTCGTCGATCAGCCTGACCGGCGCGCCGAAGATGGCGATGACGATGCTCGCCGGCATCCTGATCATGACGGCCGCCGCGTGGTGCTACACGATCGCCGTCGTGCTCGCGCGGGTGCAGGCGATCATCGTCGAGCGTGAGCGCGGCGCGGGCTGGCTCGAGTCGCTGATCGATTTGCGGGCTGCGCGATGAGCGAATTCCTCGCGATGGGCGGCTACGCGTGGTACGTCTGGATGGCGTACGGCGGCGCCGCATTGGCAATCGCCGTCGAGATCGCCAGCGTGCGTGCGCGGCGCAAGCGTGCATTCGATGAATTGCGGATGTCCGTGGAGCCGACGCTGCGCTCGCCGTCGATGCTCGGCGCAAGGGGCGATCGATGAAGGCCCGGCATCGCCGCTTCGCATGGATCGGCGCGGGACTGGTGGCGCTCGGCGTCGCGGCCGCGCTGGTGCTGAACGCATTCCAGTCGAACCTCGTGTTCTTCTTCACCCCGTCGCAGGTGATGGCAAAGGAAGCGCCGCAGTCGCGGCCGTTTCGCGTCGGCGGGCTCGTCGAGCAAGGCAGCCTCACGCGCGATCCGAATTCGCTGACCGTGCACTTTCGCGTGACCGACACCGCGCAGACGATCCCCGTGACGTATACCGGGCTGCTGCCCGATCTCTTCAAGGAAGGCAAAGGCGTCGTCGCGCAGGGCAAGCTGGGGCCCGACGGATCGTTTCACGCGACGGAAGTGCTCGCGAAGCACGACGAGAACTACATGCCGCCGGAGGCGAAGGACGCCATCGAGAAGGCGCAGCAGAAATCGGCGATGGCGATGCCGAGCATGCATGAGACGGCGCAATGAGCGCTCGGAACATCACACATGATCCCTGAAATCGGTCATTTCGCGTTGATCCTGGCGCTGCTCGTCGCCCTCGTGCAGGGCACCGTGCCGATGCTCGGCGCCGCGCGGCGCGACGGCGCGCTGATGGCGCTCGCGGTTCCGGCGGCGCGCACGCAGTTCGTGCTCGTGGCGATCGCGTTCGGATGTCTCGCGTACAGCTTCGTGACGAGCGACTTCTCGGTGCAGAACGTCGCCGAGCACTCGAACTCGCATCTGCCCGCGCATTACCGGTTCGCCGCGACGTGGGGCTCGCACGAAGGCTCGCTGCTGCTGTGGTCGCTGATGCTCGCCGGCTGGGGCTGCGCGGTGACGCTCTTCTCGCGCAACCTGCCGCAGGCGCTGCGCGCGCGCGTGCTCGCCGTCATGGGGCTGATCGCCGTCGGCTTCCTGCTGTTCCTGCTGATGACGTCCAACCCGTTCGCGCGCCTGTTTCCGGCGGCGGCGGAAGGCAGCGACCTCAATCCGCTGCTGCAGGACCCGGGGATGGTCGTGCATCCGCCGATGCTCTACATGGGCTACGTCGGCTTCTCGGTGGCGTTCGCGTTCGCGATCGCCGCGCTGATCGGCGGCCGACTCGACGCCGCGTGGGCGCGCTGGTCGCGGCCGTGGACGACCGTCGCGTGGGCGTTTCTGACGATCGGCATCATGATGGGAAGCATGTGGGCGTATTACGAGCTCGGCTGGGGCGGCTGGTGGTTCTGGGATCCGGTCGAGAACGCGTCGTTCATGCCGTGGCTCGTCGGCACCGCGCTGATCCATTCGCTCGCCGTCACGGAAAAGCGCGGCGCATTTCGAAGCTGGACCGTGCTGCTCGCGATCGTCGCGTTCTCGCTGTCGCTCGTCGGTACGTTCCTCGTGCGCTCCGGCGTGCTCACGTCGGTGCACGCGTTCGCGACCGATCCCGCGCGCGGCGTCTTCATCCTCGCGTTCCTCGCGATCGTGATCGGCGGCTCGCTCGTCCTCTACGCGGTGCGCGCCGGCACCGTGGGCGCCGGCGGCGGTTTCGCGGTCGTGGCGCGCGAATCGATGCTCCTCGGCAACAACATCCTGCTCGTCATCGCGATGGCGAGCGTGCTGCTCGGCACGCTGTATCCGCTGATGATCGACGCGCTCGGACTCGGCAAGATCTCGGTCGGCCCACCCTATTTCAATGCCGTGTTCTATCCGCTGATGGCGCCGCTCGTGTTCCTGATGGGCGTGGGGCCGATCACCGCGTGGCGGCAGGCGCGCGTCCCGGATCTGTGGACGAAGTTGCGGTGGGCGCTCTACGTCGCGCTCGCGGCGGGCGCGCTGCTGCCGTTCGCGATGGGGCAATGGAAACCGCTGGTCGCGCTCGGATTGCTGATGTCCGCATGGATCGCGGCGTCGACGGTCAGCGCGTTCCTGCAGCGCCTGCGCAGCGCGCCGCAGCGCGGCTTCGGCGACAAGCTGCGCGCAAACTCGTCTGCGTGGTACGGCATGCTGCTCGCGCATCTCGGCGTTGCGGTGTTCATCGCCGGCGTCACGCTCGTCAAGGGCTACGAGGTCGAGCGCGACGTAAGGCTCGACGTCGGCCAGAGCATCGACGTGGCCGGCGACACCTACACGTTCCGCGGCGTGGCGCCCGAAGCGGGTCCCAACTACGACGCCACGGTCGCAACGGTCGACGTGAGCCGCAACGGTCGGCAGATCGCGACGCTCACGCCGCAGAAGCGCGCGTATCGCGCGTCGGGCCAGGTGATGACCGAGGCGTCGATAGAGACGCGCCTCGCCGGCGACCGTTATGTTTCGCTCGGCGAGCCCGTCACCGCGAACGGCGCAGCAGGCGCATGGGGCGTGCGCATCTACGTGAAGCCGTTCGTCGACTGGATCTGGGGCGGCTGCCTGCTGATGGCGCTCGGCGGCTTCTTCGCGGTGGCCGATCGCCGCTATCGCTTCGCGGTGCGCCGGCGCTTTGCGGCGGCCATCGCCGCCGCCGTCTCGGGAGCCTGAAAATGGCAACGCCGATGAAAGTGCTGCGCTGGTCGCTGCCGCTCGCGATCTTCGTCGTCGTGCTGGTGTTTCTGTTCGTCGGGCTCTTTCACGATCCGCGCGAGGTGCCGTCGCCGCTGATCGGCAAGCCGGCGCCGTCGTTCTCGTTGACGCAACTGCACCGGCCCGACCACAAGCTCACCACGGCCGACATGCGCGGCCAGGTATGGATGCTGAACGTGTGGGCGTCGTGGTGCGTGTCGTGCCGGGTCGAGCATCCGCTGCTGGTCGACCTCGCGAAGCAGAACATCGTGCCGGTGATCGGCCTCGCGTACAAGGACAAGCCCGCGGACGGGCTCGCGTGGCTCGCCTCCAACGGCGATCCGTACAAGCTGTCGATCGTCGATCAGGACGGGCGCGTCGGCATCGACTTCGGCGTCTACGGCGTGCCCGAGACGTTCGTCATCGACAAGATGGGCATCATTCGCTACAAGCAGATCGGTCCGCTCACCGCCGAGGCGCTGAAGCAGACGATCCTTCCGCTGGTGCGTGAGCTGCAGCAGTCGCCTGCGTGACAAAAACGAGCCGATGGGCGAAAGGATCGCGCGTGATCGTCGCGTCGAAGCGATCTGCAGCCGCGATTGCGTGCCTCGTCGTCGCGTTGTCATCGGCACCCGCGTGGCCGGACCTGGCGCTCGACACGCGGTTGAAATCGCTCGAGTCGCAACTGCGCTGCCTCGTCTGCCAGAACCAGACGCTCGCCGAAAGCGAAGCGCCGCTCGCCGAGGACCTGCGCAAGGAAGTGCGCGAGCTCGCGGTCTCGGGCAAGAGCGACGACGCGATCCGCGGCTACCTCGTCGCGCGCTACGGCGATTTCGTGCTGTACAAGCCACCGGTCAAGCCGACGACGTACGTGCTGTGGTTCGGACCGTTCCTGCTGCTGGCCTGCGGCGTGCTCGTGTGGTGGATCGTCGTGCGCCGGCGGGCGGCACGCACCGGTGAAGAGGATGCGTCGGCCGAATCGACGGCGGTCACCGCCGACAGCGGCGCGATCGCGCGCGCGCACGCGCTGCTCGACGAATGATCCCGAATGGCGCCGCGCGTCAAAGCGCGGCTCGCCGGAAAATGATCCGGACATCACGTGAACGATCCGCGTGGCATGCCGTCTACCGGTGACATGATGCTGCAGAACAAGACCAGCGTATGGAACTGGCTTGGACGGCGCCGGGACGTTCCCATCGCAGCGCCAAGCGCGCGCTTCGCGGTCGGCCGCGTGCGCAGGATTCTCGCGGAATGCGCGAGCGAGTTGGGCGGCGAAGCGTCGGCGCGCTCGCGCGTCGCGACGCTGGCGACGATCTATCGCGGGCTCGACGACGGCGGAAAGCGCAACTTCCTGGCGATGCTCGCGATGCAGGCCGACGCCGAGGATGCGTCGGTCACGCCGCTCGTCGACGATTTCCTGAAAAGCGCCGGCACGGCGCATCAACTGGCCGCCCTGCGATTGCGCGCGGCGCTGGCGGGCGCTTCGCTGCGAATCCTCCGGCAGTTCAACCTGCTCGAGGATGGCGTGAAGTTTCTGGTCGACCTTCGCGCGGATGCGATACGCCTCGCGCGCCAGCATGCCGAGATCGCGGTCATCGACGAGGAGCTCCTCGCGCTGTTCCGCGACTGGTTTGCGCTCGGCAACCTCGAATTGCGGCGCATTTCCTGGAACTCGCCGGCCGCGCTGCTCGAACGGCTGATGGCCTACGAGGCGGTGCACGAGATCCGCTCCTGGGGCGACCTGCGTCACCGGCTGCAGTCGGATCGCCGCTGCTACGCCTTCTTTCATCCGCGGATGCCGGAAGAGCCGCTGGTCTTCGTCGAGGTCGCGCTCATGCAGCGTGTCGCGTCGAGCATCGAGCCGTTGCTCGACGAGTCGGCGCCCGCCTCCGACCCCCGCTCGGCCGGTGCGGCCGTCTTCTATTCGATTTCCAGCACGCAGCCGGGATTGCGCGGCGTGTCGTTCGGCGGCTTCCTGATCAAGCGCGTCGTCGAAAATCTCCTGGGCGAATTTCCGCGGCTCGGGACGTTTGCCACGCTTTCGCCCGTGCCGCGGTTCAGGCAATGGCTCGAGGAGCGCCTCGGATCCGGGGCGCCGGCGTTGCCGTCCGAGCGCAACAGGATCGCAATCGGCAAGCTGGCACGCGGCCGCGACCCCGAATCGTTGTTGCAAAGCGCGCTTGCGGGCGACCTGCCGGCCGACCGGGCGGCAACCCTGGCGCTCGAAGCCGTTCTGCTGCCGCTGTGCGCGCGCTATCTCGTGCTGGAAAAGAAGGACGGCCTGCCGGTCGATCCCGTCGCCCGCTTCCATTTCGGCAACGGGGCCAGGCTCGATCGTCTCAACTGGCTCGCCAACACGTCGGCGAGGGGACTGCAGGAATCGCTGGGAATCATGGTCAATTACGTGTACGAGCCATCGGAAATCGAGGAGAACCACGAAGCGTACTTTCGCGACGGCGAAGTGGCGACATCGGCCAGCGTGCGCAAATGGTTGCGCAGGGGACTGGACGGTGCCGGGTCCAATGGAGTTTCTGCGTGAGGAGGTTGCCAAATGACATCGCAATTGAGGAGGTTCATCGTTAGCGTGCTTGCGTCGATCGTCGGCGTGCTGTGTTTCGTTCCGATCGCCGGCGCCGCACCGATGGTGCTCAAGATTTCGCACCAGTTTCCCGCCAATACCGATTTCCGCGACCAGGTGGCGAGAAGGTTCGCGCAGGAGGTCGAGAAGCGCACCAACGGACAGGTCAAGTTCCAGATCTACGCCGGCGCATCGCTCTACAAGCCCACGCAGCAGTTCGACGCGCTGTCGAGCGGCTCGCTCGACATGTCCGTGTATCCGCTGGCGTATTCCGGCGGCAAGTTACCGGCGACGAACCTGACGCTGATGCCGGCGCTGATCGAGAACTACCAGCAAGCCTACAACTGGGAAAAGGAGCCGATCGGCAAGTGGCTCGAAGATTATCTCGACCAGCACGGCGTCAAGATCATCACCTGGATCTGGCAGGCGGGCGGCGTGGCGTCGCGCGACAAGCCGATCCTGCTTCCGGAGGACGTGAAGGGGCTTAAAACGCGCGGCGCCGGCAAGGAAATCGAGTTGATGCTGCAGGCGGCGGGCGCGTCGATCGCGACGTTCCCCTCGACCGAGACCTACAACGCGATGCAGTCCGGCGTCGTCGATGCGCTGTGGACGTCGAGCGCGTCGCTGATGAGCTTCCGGCTGCAGGAAGTCGCGAAGTACGTCACCACCGCGCGCGATCACACGTTCTGGTACATGTTCGAGCCGATGCTGATGTCGAAGGCCACCTACGACAAGCTGACGCCCGAGCAGCAGAAGATCGTCATGGATGTCGGGCATTCGCTCGAGAAATACGCGCTCGATGCCTGCAAGGCCGACGACCGGAAGGTCGCCGACGTCTTCGGCAAGGCCGGCGACAAGGTTTCGGACATGAACGCGCAGCAATTCGCGGCATGGAAGAAGCTGGCGCAGCAAAGCGCGTGGAAGAACTTCGCGGAAAACGTGAAGGACGGCAAGCACCTGATCGACATGGCGAACGCGGTGGAATGACCGCGCGCTGAAGACGTGCGGGAGCCCTCGCCGGACCCTCTCGCCGGCGAAGGCGCCCACGTGTTCAGCTTCTGAAAGGAGCGCCGTGCCTCGTGCGTGGTCCGCGTTTCGCCGTGCATTCAAGCGCGTCAATGCGCTGACCGGGCTCGTCGGCGGCCTTCTGATCGTCGTGTCGTGCATCGCGATCTCGAACGAGGTCGTGTGGCGCTATTACCTCCGGCATCCGCACACCTGGTCGCTGGAGTTCAACATCTTCCTGCTGATCGGGGCGACGTTCCTCGCGGCCGGCCACACGCAAGCGCTGCGCGGGCACGTCGGCACCGAGGTGCTCGAAACGCTGATGCCCGCGCGCTGGAACCGGCGCCGCATCTTCGTGGGCGACGTGCTGTCGCTGCTGCTTTGCGCGTTCATCGCCGTCAAGGTCTGGCAATACGCGGGCGAAGCCTGGGTCGAAGGCTGGACCACCGACTCGGTCTGGGCGCCGCATCTTTGGGTGCCCTATTCGCTGATGGCGTTCGGCATGACGCTCCTCACGCTCGAATACATCGTGCAGATCGTCGAGGATGTCGCGGGCCGCGACACGGCGAGGACGGGACTTCATGACGCCGAATGAGATCGGCATCCTGTTCGTCGCGGTCGCGCTGATCCTCCTCCTGTCCGGCATGCCGGTCGCGTTCGCGCTCGGCGCGGTGTCGGTGACGTTCATGCTGGTATTCATGCCGGCCGCGAATATCGGCGATCTCGCCGAAACGATCTACCAGGGAATGGACAATTTCACGCTCCTCGCCATCCCGCTCTTCATCCTGATGGGCGACGCGGTCGGCAAGACCGGCGCCGCGGCAGACCTCTACGAGTCGGCGTATCGATGGCTCTACAAGCTGCCGGGCGGGCTCGGCATCGCCAACATCGTCGGCTGCTCGATCTTCGCCGCGATGTGCGGCTCGAGCACGGCGACCGCGGCGGCGATCGGCTCGATGGGCATCCCCGAAATGCGCAAGCGCGGCTATACCGGCGGGCTCGCCGGCGGCCTCGTCGCGGCAGGCGGCACGCTCGGCATCCTGATCCCGCCGTCGATCACGTTCATCCTGTACGGCATCGTCGTCGAGCAGTCGATCGGGCGGCTGTTCATCGCCGGCATCGTGCCCGGCGTGCTGCTCGCGCTCCTGTTCGCGCTGTGGGTCGCATACAAGTCGCACCGGACCACGCGGCGCGCGGCTGCACGCGCGAACGCATCGGCGAACGCGGAAGCGTTACGCGAGCACTACACGACGCGCGAGCGCATTCGCGCGCTGCCGCGGCTCCTGCCATTTCTCGTGATCATCACCGTCGTCATGGTCACGCTCTACGGCGGCTTCGCGACGCCGTCCGAGGTCGCCGGCGTGGGCGCGCTCGCAACGCTCGTCGTCGTCGCAGTCGTGTATCGCTGCTATCGATGGTCCGACGTGAAGCCGATCCTGCTCGGCACCGCGCGCGAATCGAGCATGATCATGATGATCATCGCGATGGCATTTCTGTTCACGTACGTGATGAGCTACCTGCACATCACGCAGGAGGCCACGCAGTGGCTCGTGGGATTGCAGATGTCGAAGTGGGAGTACCTGTTCTGGATGGACGTGCTGGTGCTGCTGCTCGGCTTCTTCCTGCCGCCGGTGGCGATCATCCTGATGATCACGCCGGTGATCATGCCGGGCCTGTTGGCGCACGGCTTCGATCCGATCTGGTTCGGCGTCAACATGACAATCGTCATGGAAACCGGACTGATCCACCCGCCGGTGGGGCTGAACCTGTTCGTGATTCAGGGCATTGCGCCCGACATTTCACTGAAGGAGCTCGTGCTCGGCGTGCTGCCGTTCATCGTCATCATCCTGCTGTTCGTCGTCGCGCTCTCGCTCTTTCCGGCGCTCGCGCTGTGGCTGCCGAACGCGTTCTTTCATCACTGAAGCAGATGCGGCGTCAGCCGCGCGGCGCGCCGCTTTCATCGACGGTGATCGTGCGACCGGGCGGGGCGCTCATCTGCACGCGGTGCATCACGCCGCGGAAGTTATAGCTGACGTCCCAGTAATCGGCATGCGCGTGGCGCTGGACCGTCGCGCAGCGCTGCACGTCTTCGCCGTACACCTGGCCGCCGCGGCCGACGTTCGCGCCGATCGCGCCGCCGGCGACAGCGCCGCCGACCGTGGCCACGTCCCTGCCCCGTCCGCCGCCGACCTGATGGCCGAGCACGCCGCCGATGACGGCACCGACGATGGCGCCGGGAACGTTCACGTCGCCCCGATCCTCGACGACCTGCCGGCGCTCGACCCAGCAGTGTTGCTCGGGCGGTCCGACGACGGCGCGTACCGATGACACCGGAATCGTATAGAGCCGCTCGCGCGGCGGCTCGGCATACGCGTAAGCCGGCGCGGGCTCTGCAACGCGATACGCGCGGCGCTGGTAACGCGGAACGTACACGTCGCTGTACCAGGCGTCCTGCACGAAGTAGACGCGCTCGCCGCATGCGTTGTACTGCGCGCAATGCTGGCGCCAGTGCTTCGCATGTCCGGGCGGCACGCGCAAGTAGATCGGCTCGCGCACGACGCCCACGGGCTCGCGATCGACGACGATCGGCTGCGAATAGACGAGCGCGCGGCGGCGGAAGACCGCCAATGTCGATGCGGCCGTAGAAGCCCGGTTCGCCCACGCTGACGGAAACGCCGGCGAAGGAAGGCGCGCTGAGTGCCAGCGCTGCGATCATGCCCAGGAAATGCTTCATCGTAAGCTCCTTGTTCGACAGTCCTGCTTTATTGGCCGCCTGCTTTTTCGCCGTCGTCACATCAACGCCCGATCGCTCGCATCCGATGACGAGCCGACGGCGCTGTCAGAATCCGGGCGTCACGCATTATGACATTGGCATCGCCCGGCGCACGCGCCGTTCGTCGGTATGGAGCGCCGGATCGATGCCCCGTTTCGGGACGAACGTCAGGCGATCGCCGTCCCGCAGTTCCAGCAGAGCTCGAAATTGCCCGGCGATTGCTCGCCGCATTTGCGGCAGAAGAGCGGCGCCGTGCGCGTCGTGGCCTCGCGCTCCATCTCGCGCAGCAGCGCGTGCGCACGCGGCGCGTCGCGGTCGTCGGCGAGCCAGACCTGCGGTTGCGCGACGTCCGGCGGCACGTCGCCGACGATGCTCGACGCGTGCTCGTTGAAGACATGCGCGCGGATGCCGGCCTGGTTCAGCCGGTCGGCGACCAGATAGGCGTCATAGCGCTGGCGCGCGACATAGACGCGGATCATCGGAACGGCCCGCGCACGACACGACCTTCGCGAATCGTCCCGGCGCATGCGTTGCCGCCGATGCGATACGCGAGCTCGGCCGGCTCGTCGACGTCCCACAACGCGATGTCGGCGCGCTGATCGATGTCGAGCGTGCCGCGATCCGCGAGTCCGAGCGCGCGCGCGGCATTGCGCGTCGTGCCGGCGAGCGCTTCGGCCGCCGTCAGCCGGAACAGCGTGCATGCCATGTTCATCATCAGCGGCAGCGACGTCGCGGGCGACGTTCCGGGATTGCAATCGGTCGCGACGGCAATCGGCACGCCGTGCGCGCGCAAGGCGTCGATCGGCGGCATCTGCGTCTCGCGCAATGCGTAGTACGCCCCGGGAAGCAGCACCGCCACCGTGCCGGCGTGCGCCATCGCCGCGATGCCGTGCGCATTGGCGAATTCGAGATGGTCGGCGGAGAGCGCGTGGAAATCGGCGGCGAGGGCCGCGCCTCCACTATCCGAAAGCTGATCGGCATGCAGCTTGACGGGCAGCTCGTGCGCACGCGCCGCCTCGAACACGCGGCGCACCTGCGCGGGCGTGAACGCGATCGTCTCGCAGAACGCATCAACCGCGTCGGCGAGTCGTTCGCGTGCGACGGCAGGAATCACTTCGTTGCAGACATATTCGACGTAATCGTCTGCGCGGCTCGCGAATTCCTTCGGCAACGCATGCGCGGCGAGCAGCGTCGTGCGGACGTCGACGTCGATGGCCGTGCCGAGACGACGTGCGACGCGAAGCTGCTTGAGCTCGGTCGCCGTGTCGAGGCCGTAGCCGGATTTGATCTCGACGGTCGTTGCGCCATGCGCCGCCATTGCGTCGAGCCTGCGCGCGCCTGCAGCGGCGAGCTGATCCTCGGTGGCGGCCCGTGTCGCGCTCACGGTCGATTGAATGCCGCCGCCCGACGCGGCGATTTCGGCATACGACACGCCTTCCTGCCGTCGCTCGAATTCATCCGCGCGATTGCCGGCGTAGACGAGATGCGTGTGGCAGTCGACGAGGCCCGGGGTCGCCAGGCGGCCGCCGGCGTCGATCGTGCGCTTGGCGCCCACGTCGCGCGGCAGGTCGTGCGCGGCGCCGATCCAGCCGATGATCCCGTCGCGAATGCCGAGCGCGCCATCGCGCACGATGCCGTAGCCCGCCGCATCGCGCATCGTCGCGAGGTTTACGTTCGTGACCAGCAGATCGAAGCCCGCGATCGTCATGATTGGCGCATCGACGTCGGACCGTGCGGCCGTGTCGGTGCCCGTTTCACTGCGGCTCGCTCAGCTTGATCCGGGCGAGCGCGGCGCGAAACCGTCTCAGGACATCGTGCTCGCGTGCGTGATGGCCGTCGCGAACGATCCAGCGTCCGCGGCTCATCAGGTCGCGCACCGGACGGCGGCAGGGTCCGAAGATCGCCGCGTCCAGCAGCGTGTCGACCGGCTGCTCCGCGAGCGCGGGATCGTCGACGTCGAGCACGATCAGGTCGGCTCGCATGCCGGGCGCAATGCGTCCCGTCGGCAGCGCGAGCGCCTGCGCGCCGCCCTGGGCAGCGGCGCGCCACAGCGATTGTCCGACCGGCGCCTGCGAATCGTCGACGAGGACGTTGCGCCGGCGCGAGCGCAACCGCTGCGACCATTCGAGCTGCCGAAGCTCGGCAAACGGGTCGATCAGCGTGTTGGAGTCGCTGCCGATGCCGAAGCGCCCGCCCGCCTTCAGGTAGGCTTCGGCGGGAACGATGCCATCACCAAGGTCGGCTTCGGTGCCCGGCGCGAAGCCGGCGACCGCACCGCTGGCGGCGAGCCCCGCGACTTCGCGATCCGTCATGTGGGTCGCGTGCACGATGCACCAGCGCGAATCGAGCTTCGCGTGCGCGAGCAGCCATTCGATCGGCCGCATGCCGCTCCATTGATAACAGTCGTCCACCTCGTGCGTCTGCTCGGCGGCGTGGATGTGGATCGGCGCGCCGGCGGCGCACAGGCGCACGATTTTCGCGAGCTCTTCGGGCGTGACCGCTCGCAGGCTGTGCGGGGCGACGCCGAGGACGTAACCGCGCGTCTTCGCGGCGCGTGCGAGCGCGTCGAAGAGCTTCTCGAACGTGTACACGCTGTGCACGAAACGCCGCTGCAGCGGCGCCGTCGCGATGCCGCCGAAGTTGCCATGCGCATAGAAGACCGGCATCAGCGCAAGCCCGATCTCCGCGGTTTCCGCGGCGCCGACGATGCGCCATGCGAGCTCTGCAGGATCGCCGTACGGCTTGCCGTGCGGGTCGTGGTGCACGTAATGGAATTCGCCGACCGATGCGTAGCCTGCTTTCGCCATCTCGACGTACGCCTGCGCGGCGATTGCCTCGAACGCATCGGCGTCGAGCCGATCGACCGCGGTCCACATGGCCTGCCGCCAGGTCCAGAAGCTGTCGTCGCGCTTCGTGGATGGCATTCCGGTGCGGCCGGCGATCGCACGCTGGAACGCGTGCGAATGCACGTTCGCCATCGCGGGGATGACCGGCCCCTTCAGGCGCTCATCCGTGGCGCGGCCGGCGCGCGTTTCGACATGCGCGATGCGGCCGTCGTCGTCGATGGCGAGCGCGACATCGGTTTGCCAGCCGTCGTCGAGCAGCGCGGCGGGCGCCAGCAGTGTTTTCATCGATGCGGTTCGGGGATAATGCGGTCGGTGGATGGCACGTCGCCATTGGCGCGATGTGCGGCCGATTGTAATCCGCCTTGTGCCGCGGCCGACCGACGCCCATATGGGAACCGTGCGCCGGCAAGTCTGTCGGACGTGCGCCAACACTCGTGCTCGGGAACGACCGATGAATGCTTGTCCAATTCGCAATACGCTGCTCGCCGCCATCGCGTCAGTCGCATTCGCCGCCTCGCTTCCCGCGGCGGCCGCGGAGCGGCCCCCGGCGAAGGCCGAGATCGATCACCTGCTGCAGTACGTCGCGGCATCATCGTGCACGTTCATCCGCAACGGCGACGAATATCCCGCCGACAAGGCGCGCGATCATCTCGCGAGCAAGTACGGATTCGCCGCTGGCCGGATCGCCACCGCCGAGGACTTCATCAAGTATCTCGCCACGCGAAGCAGCATCTCGGGAGCGCCGTATCACGTGCGATGCGGCAAGACCGATGCGCTTTCCGGCCCGTGGCTCGCTGCCGAATTGGACCGCTACCGCAAGGCGCCGCACGTCCAGGTGTCAGCGTCAAATCAGTAGCGGCCGCCGTTCTTTTGCCACCGCCAGGCGTCGGCGCAGATGGCGTCGAGGTCGCGCGTCGCGCGCCAGTCGAGCAACGCCGCGGCATGCGAGACGTCGGCGCAGCTTCGCGCAATGTCACCGGGCCGGCGCGGTCCGATCACGCGCGGGATCGAGCGCCCGCATGCGCGCTCGAACGCGGCGAGAACGGCGAGCACCGAATGCGGGTTGCCGGTGCCGAGATTGACGGTCAGCAGTCCGGGCTTCGCCGTGACATGGCGCAGCGCCCGCACGAAGCCGTCCGCGACGTCCTGTACGTGCACGTAGTCGCGCACGCCGGTTCCGTCCGCCGTGTCCCAGTCGTCGCCGTTGACGATCGCTTCGCTCGCGTCGCCCGCGGCAACGCGGCAAAGCTGCGGGATAAGGTGCGTGGAGCCGCCGCGCGGCGCATCGCCCAGCATTGCCGATGAATGCGCGCCGGCGACGTTGAATTTGCGGACGATCGCGATGCGCCAGTTGGCGTTCGCCTTCCAGAGATCGCGCAGAAAATCCTCGACCACGCATCTCGTTCGTCCGTGGACGTTTGCCGGCATGCGCGGGCGATCCTCCGCCGCCGACTGATCGTCCATGTCGCCATAAACGCTCGCCGTCGAGCCGAATACGAGCATCGCGACGCCCGCCTCGCCCATCACCTCGGCGAGCGCCAGCGTGCCGCCGACGTTGACATCGTAGTAGGCGAGCGGACGCGCCTCGGACTCGGCGACGTTCTTCAGGCCCGCGCAATGGATGACGGCGGTGATCGGATGATCGTGGAAGGCGGAGCGAAGTGCCGCCGTGTCGCGGACATCGGCGGTGACGCAGGGGACCGGACGTCCCGCGAGCGCCTCGAGCCGGGTGCGTATCGCCGGCGTGCTGTTGCTGAAATTGTCGAGCACGACCGGCGCGAATCCGGCGCGCGCCAGCTCGACGACGATGTGCGAGCCGACGAAGCCGGCGCCTCCGGTAACCAGGATGGTGTCGGGCATGACACACGGATGCTACACGTTTTCTCCAGCCCGCTTTTCGAACCGCCACGCATGCGTGCGTGAAAAAAGCCGGGCAGCTGCCCGGCTTTCTGGTTGGCGAGCGCGAAATCTACGCGGCTTGCGCCTCGTCCGTCGCCCCTTCGCTTCGCTCGACGAGCTCGATCAGCGCCATCGGCGCGCAGTCTCCGGGGCGGATAGCCGAACTTGAGGATCCGCAGGTAGCCGCCCGGGCGCGCCTTGAAGCGCGGGCCGAGATCGTTGAAGAGCTTGCTGACGACGTCGCGGTCGCGCAGCCGATCGAACGCGAGCCGGCGATTGGCGAGCGTCGGGTTCTTCGCCGAGCGTGATCAGCGGCTCGGCAACCCGGCGCAGCTCCTTCGCCTTCGGCAATGTCGTGCGGATCGCCTCGTGCGTGAAGAGCGAGTTCGTCATGTTGCGCAACATCGCGAGGCGATGCGAGCTCGTTCGATTCAATTTCCGTCAGTCCGTGCCGATGTCGCATGATTCTTTCCTTGGTTTTTTCCGCTGAAAATCGACGGGCTTCGCCCGCGATTTTCAGGAAGCCTTACCCGTGAAAAGTAGGGTTTCACTTTTCACGGTCGATCGAGCCCCGCAGGAGGCCAGTTCTCGAGCCGCATGCCGAGCGACAGGCCGCGCGAGGCGAGCACTTCCTTGATCTCGTTCAGCGACTTGCGGCCGAGGTTCGGCGTCTTCAGCAGCTCGGTTTCCGAGCGCTGGATCAGGTCGCCGATGTAATAGATGTTCTCGGCCTTGAGGCAGTTGGCCGAGCGTACCGTGAGCTCGAGGTCGTCGACCGGACGCAGCAGAATCGGGATCGACCTGCGGCGACGCGCGCTCGGCGGACGGCTGGTCGGTGCCCTTCAGGTCCGCGAACACCGAGAGCTGCTCGACGAGCACGCTCGCCGCATAGCGCACGGCCTGCTCCGGCTCGACGACGCCGTTGGTCTCGATGTCGAGCACGAGCTTGTCGAGATCGGTGCGCTGTTCGACGCGCGCCGATTCGACGGCGTAGCTGACGCGCCGCACCGGCGAGAACGACGCATCGAGCAGGATGCTGCCGATCGTGCGCCCGCCTTCCGGCTTGATGCGTGCCGTCGCCGGCTGGTAGCCGCGACCGCGCTCGACCTTGATTTCCATCTCGATCTTGCCGCCGGCCGTCAGGTGCGCGATCAGGTGCTCGGGATTGATGATCTCGACGTCGTGATTCGGCTCGATGTCCGCGGCCGTGACCGGGCCTTCGCCGGTCTTCGCGAGCTTCAGCATCACGCTGTCGCGGTTGTGCAGCTTCAGCACGACGCCCTTCAGGTTCAGCAGGACGTCGACGACGTCCTCCTGCACGCCGTCGAGCGCCGAGTACTCGTGCAGCACGCCGGTGATCTTCACTTCGGTGGGCGCGTAGCCGGGCATCGACGAGAGCAGCACGCGGCGCAGCGCGTTGCCCAGCGTGTGTCCGTAGCCGCGCTCGAACGGCTCCATCACCACCTTGGCGTGGAACGGCGACATGCTCTGCACGTCGATGATGCGGGGCTTCAACAGAACATTGCTCTGCATGCGGTACCTTTATGGCGGAAACACTTCAGAATGCGACACGACGGCGAGCGGCTCGACGCCGCCGCCGTCGTAACATCCATCTACTTCGAATACAGCTCGACGACGAGACTTTCGTTGATGTCCTGTCCGAACTCCGAGCGGTCGGGCGCGCCCTTGAACGTGCCGGTCATCTTCTTCGGATCGACCTCGACCCACGACGGGAAGCCGACCTTCTCGGCGAGCTGCAGCGCATCCTGGATGCGCAGCTGCGACTTCGCGCGCTCCGACGTCGACACGATGTCGCCCGGCCGCAGCAGCGCCGACGGCACGTTCAGCACCTTGCCGTTGACGGTGATCGAGCGATGCGACACGAGCTGGCGCGCTTCGGCGCGCGTCGATCCGAGGCCCATCCGGTAGACGACGTTGTCGAGACGCGATTCGAGGAGCTGCAGCAGGTTCGTGCCCGTCGAGCTCTTGCCCTTCGTCGCCTCGGCGAAATAGCGCCGGAACTGCCGCTCGAGCACGCCGTAGATCCGGCGCAGCTTCTGCTTTTCGCGCAGCTGATGGCCGTAGTCCGACGTGCGCGCGCCGGACCTCACGCCGTGCTGGCCCGGCTTGGTGTCGAGCTTGCACTTCGAGTCGAGCGATCGGCGCGCGCTCTTCAGGAAGAGGTCGGTGCCTTCCCGTCGCGCCAGCTTGCATTTCGGTCCGATGTATCGAGCCATGTGATCGTCGCTTCGCTTAGAATCGCGCGGCGCTTCGGCGGGCGGCAGCCGTTGTGCGGCACCGGCGTCACGTCGGAAATGCTGCTGATCTTGAGGCCGAGCGCATTGAGCGCGCGCACCGCCGATTCGCGGCCGGGGCCCGGTCCCTTGATGCGCACCTCGAGATTCTTCACGCCGCATTCCTGCGCCGCGCGTCCCGCCGATTCGGCGGCGACCTGCGCCGCGAACGGCGTCGATTTGCGCGAGCCCTTGAAGCCGGCGCCGCCCGACGTCGCCCACGACAGCGCATTGCCCTGGCGATCGGTGATCGTGATGATCGTGTTGTTGAAGGACGCGTGAATGTGCGCGATCCCTTCCGACACGTTCTTCTTGACCTTCTTGCGCGTCCGCGTCGCGGCGCCCTTTTGCGAGGGTTGCTGTGCCATCGTATGTGATCCTTGCTGTAATGCCTGCGTTACGCCGTTCGTTACTTGGTGACGCCCTTCGACAACGCGACCGTGCGGCCCTTCTTCGGCCCCTTGCGCGTGCGCGCGTTCGTGCGCGTGCGCTGGCCGCGGACCGGCAGACCCTTGCGATGGCGCACGCCGCGGTAGCAGCCGAGGTCCATCAGCCGCTTGATGCTCATCGTCACTTCGCGGCGAAGATCGCCCTCGACGGTGAACTTGCCGATGTTCTCGCGCAGCTTGTCCATCTGCGCGTCGGTCAGATCCTTGATCTTCGCGCCGGGCGATACGCCCGCCGCGACGCAGATCGCCTTGGCGCGCGGACGGCCGATGCCGTAGATCGCCGTCAGCGCGATCTCCGCGTGCTGGTGGTTCGGAATGTTGACGCCTGCAATACGTGCCATGATTTACCCGTTGTCCGTCGTTGCCGTAGCGTTCAGCCCTGCCGCTGCTTGTGCCGCGCGTCCGCCGTGCAGATGACGCGCACGACGCCGTGGCGCCGGACGATCTTGCAGTTGCGGCAGATTTTCTTCACCGATGCCAGTACCTTCATCGCGACCTCTCGTTAAAACGTTCATCGCGGCTCGCGCCGCGCCACCGGCGACACCGGCGCGTCTGATACCTGTTACCTGTCCTCTGATACCTGAATCACTTCGCGCGGAACGTGATCCGCGCCCGCGACAGGTCGTACGGCGTCAGCTCGACGGTGACCTTGTCGCCCGGAAGGATCTTGATGTAATGCATGCGCATCTTTCCGGAGATATGCGCCAGTACGACGTGTCCGTTCTCGAGCTTCACGCGAAACGTCGCGTTCGGCAGCATTTCCGCCACCTCGCCCTGCATCGCAATCGTTTCTTCCTTCGCCATCAGCGCGTGGGCACGCCACCCTTGAAATTCGCCTTGCGCAACAGGCTTTCGTACTGCTGCGACATCAGGTACGCCTGCACCTGCGTCATGAAGTCCATCGTCACGACGACGATGATCAGCAGCGACGTCCCGCCGAAGTAGAACGGCACGTTCTTCCACGCGATCAGGAAGTTCGGCACGAAGCACACGACGACGAGGTACAGCGAGCCGATCAGCGTGAGCCGCAGCGTGATCTTCTCCAGGTACTTCGCCGTCTGGTCGCCCGGACGGTAGCCCGGGATGAATGCGCCGCTCTTCTTCAGGTTGTCCGCCGTCTCCTTCGGGTTGTACTGCAGCGCCGTGTAGAAAAAGCAGAAGAAGATGATCGCTGCCGCGTACAGGATCTCGTGCACCGGCTGACCCGGCGCCAGCGTCGCCGCGAGGTCGCGCAGCCAGATCGTGTTCTCGCCCGTGCCCGCCCATTGCACGAGCGTGGCCGGGAACAGGATGATCGACGACGCGAAGATCGGCGGGATCACGCCCGCCATGTTGATCTTCAGCGGCAGGTGCGAGCTCTGTCCCTGGTACACCTTGTTGCCGACCTGTCGCTTCGCGTAATTCACGAGGATCTTGCGCAGCGCGCGCTCCACGAACACGACGAACGCCGTCACCAGCACGACGAGCGCCGCGATGCCGATGATCAGCAGCCACGAGTACGCGCCGGTGCGGCCCTGCTCGAGCGTCTGCCCGATCGCCCGCGGCAGCCCCGCGGCGATGCCGGCGAAGATGATGAGCGAGATGCCGTTGCCCAGTCCCCGCTCGGTGATCTGCTCGCCGAGCCACATCAGGAACATCGTGCCGGTGACGAGCGTGATCGCCGAGACGACGCGAAACGACAGCCCCGGCTCGACGACGAGGCCGGCCTGCGCCTCGAGCGCCGCCGAGATCGCGAACGCCTGGAAGAACGACAGCCCGAGCGTCGCGTAACGCGTGTACTGCGTGATCTTGCGCTGACCGGATTCGCCTTCCTTCTTCAGCGCCTCGAGCGACGGCACGATCACCGTGCAAAGCTGCATGATGATCGACGCCGAGATGTACGGCATGATCCCGAGCGCGAAGATCGAGAAGCGCGACAGCGCGCCGCCCGAGAACACGTTGAGCAGGCCGAGAATGCCGCCCTGCTGGCCGCGGAACAGCTCGTCGAGCACCGACGCGTTGATGCCCGGCACCGGAATGTGCGTTCCGACCCGGTAGACGACCAGCGCGCCCAGCAGGAACCACAAGCGGCGCTTCAGATCGCCGTACTTGTTGCCGCTCTTCTGGGCCGGATTTCCGGTTGCCAATTGACTGTCCTAGGTTGCGTCGCTCGTTCGCGTAATCAAGGCGCCGATTCACGCGACGCTGCCGCCGGCCGCCTGGGCGCTGCTTCGGTCGCTTCGACGCTGCCGCCTGCCGCCTCGATCGCCGCCTTGGCGCCCTGCGTCGCCGCAAGGCCGGTGAGCTTGACTGCCGTCGAGCTTGCCGGTCTTGATCACCTTCGCCGACTTCGCGATCGATGGCACGAGGCCGGCGGCCTTCAGCGCCAGCGAGGTCGATGTCGGCGACCGGCAGCTGCGCGAGATCGGACAGGCGCACTTCGGCGATGTCGAACCGCGCGCGCGAAACGAAGCCGCGCTTCGGCAGGCGTCGCTGCAACGGCATCTGGCCGCCCTCGAAGCCGACCTTGTGGAAGCCGCCCGAGCGCGACTTCTGACCCTTGTGGCCGCGGCCGGCCGTCTTGCCGAGGCCCGAGCCGATGCCGCGGCCGACGCGGCGGCGCGCCTTCTTGCTGCCCGCGGCGGGCTTCATCGTATTGAGACGCATCGCAGGCTCCCGAATTTCACTCGCCAACTACCGCTGACGAGGTAGCTGACCTTGTTGATCATGCCGCGGACGGCCGGCGTGTCCTCGAGCTCGACGGTGTGGCGGATGCGCTTGAGGCCGAGGCCGCGCACCGTCGCGCGATGGTCCTCGCGCGTGCTCCCGACGCCCTTGACGAGCGTCACCTTCAATCTTCTTGTCGGTCGGCCATCGTCATGCTCCCAGGATCTCTTCGACCGTCTTGCCGCGCTTGGCGGCGATGTCGGCCGGAGCGTTGATCGCCTCGAGCGCGTTGATCGTCGCGCGCACGACGTTGTACGGGTTCGTCGGACCGTGGCACTTGGCGAGAATGTTCGTCACGCCGACGACGTCGAACACGGCGCGCATCGCGCCGCCGGCGATCACGCCGGTGCCGTCGGACGCCGGCTGCATGTGGACGCGCGTCGAGCCATGCCGACCCTCGACCGCGTGATGCAGCGTGCCCTTCTTGAGGCGCACCTTGACCATCTTGCGGCGCGCCTGCTCCATCGCCTTCTGCACGGCGACCGGCACTTCCTTCGCCTTGCCCTTGCCCATGCCGATGCGGCCGTCGCCGTCGCCGACGACCGTCAGCGCCGCGAAGCCGAGGATCCGCCCGCCCTTCACCACCTTGGTGACGCGATTGATCGAGATCATCTTCTCGCGCAGGCCGTCGCCGCGGTCGTCCTGCTGCTGCGGCTGGCGCGGGTTGGATCGTTGCTGTGCCATGTATGAAGTCCCCTGCTCAGAACTTGAGGCCGCCCTCGCGGGCGGCGTCGGCCAGCGCTTTCACGCGGCCGTGAAAACGAAAGCCGGCGCGGTCGAACGCGACTGTCTCGATCCCGAGCGCCTTCGCGCGCTCGGCGATGCGCTTGCCGATCACCGTCGCGGCAGCCTTGTTGCGCGCCGTTCTTGAGATCCTTGCGCACGTCGGCCTCGAGCGGTCGACGCGCTCGCGAGCACCTTGTCGCCGGTCGGCGCGATGATCTGCGCGTAGATGTGCGCATTCGAGCGGCCGACGACGAGGCGCATCGCGCGCTGCTCGGCGATGCGCACCCGCGTCTTGCGCGCGCGGCGGACTCGAGCTTCACGTTTTCACTTCGATCCGCTGCGATCCGGTGCTCCGGCATTACTTCTTCTTCGGTTTCCTTGATCTTGACGCGCTCGTCGGCGTAGCGAACGCCCTTGCCCTTGTACGGCTCGGGCGGACGATAGGCGCGGATTTCCGCGGCGACCTGTCCGACCTGCTGCTTGTCGATGCCCTTGACGAGGATTTCGGTCTGCACCGGCGTCTGCACCGTCACGCCCTTCGGCATCCTGTGCACGACCGGATGCGAGAAGCCGAGCGACAGGTTGATCTTGTCGCCGGCCGCCTGCGCGCGGTAACCGACGCCCACGAGCGTCAGCTTCTTCTCGAAGCCCTGCGTCACGCCCTTGACCATGTTCGCGACGAGCGCGCGCAGCGTGCCCTGCAGCGCGCTCGCATCTTCGTTCGCCGCCGTGAACACCAGCGCCTCGCCGTTCCGCTCGACGGTGACATCCGGGCCGAACTGCCGCGTCAGCGTGCCGAGCGGGCCCTTGACCGAGATCTCGACCGGTGGCGAGCGTCACCTCGACCTTCGGCGGCACCTTGACCGGATTGTTGCCGATGCGTGACATTTCGTTTCTCCGTCAGGCGACGATGCAGAGCACTTCGCCGCCGACGCCGGTGGCGCGCGCCTTGCGATCGGTCATCACGCCGTGCGACGTCGAGACGATGGCGATGCCGAGGCCGTTCATCACGCGCGGAATGTCGTCCTTGCTCTTGTAGATGCGAAGGCCGGGCTTCGACACGCGCTCGATCTTCTCGATGACCGGCCGGCCGGCGTAGTAGCGCAGCGCGATCTCGAGTTGCGGCTTGCGCGCCTCCTCGCCGGACACCTTGAAGCCTTCGATGTAGCCCTCGTCCTTCAGCACCTGGGCGATCGCGACCTTGACCTTGGACGCAGGCATCGCGACGACCGCGCGCTCCGTCATCTGCGCATTGCGAATGCGCGTCAGCATGTCGGCGATGGGATCACTCATGCTCATCTTTTCACCTCGCTCCTACCAGCTCGCCTTGACGATGCCGGGGATTTCGCCCGCGCATCGCGTACTCGCGCAGCTTGTTGCGCCCGAGCCCGAACTTGCTGTACACGCCGCGCGGCCGGCCGGTGATCGAGCAGCGGTTGCGCAGCCGCGTCGGGTTCGCGTTGCGCGGCAGCGTCTGCAGCTTGAGCCGCGCCGCGTACCGGTCCTCGTCGGACAGGCGCGGATTGACGATCATCGCCTCGAGCGCCGCGCGCTTCTTCGCGTACTTCGCGACGAGCTTCTCGCGCTTGTACTGCCGATTGATCAGTGCCAGTTTCGACATGGCCTCAATTCCTGAACGGAAACTTGAACGCGGCGAGCAACGCCTTCGCTTCGGCGTCGGTCTTCGCGGTCGTCGTGATCGAGATGTTCATCCCGCGGATCGTGTCGATCTTGTCGTACTCGATCTCCGGGAAGATGATCTGTTCCTTGACGCCCATGTTGTAGTTGCCGCGGCCGTCGAAGCCGCGTGCCGACACGCCGCGGAAGTCGCGCACGCGCGGCAGCGCGACGCTGACGAGCCGGTCGAGGAACTCGTACATGCGCTCCTGGCGCAGCGTCACCATGCAGCCGATCGGATAGCCCTCGCGGATCTTGAAGCCCGCGATCGCCTTGCGCGCCTTGGTGATCACCGGCTTCTGGCCGCTGATCTTCGTCATGTCGCCGACGGCGTTCTCGAGGATCTTCTTGTCCGCCGTCGCCTCGCCCACGCCCATGTTGAGCACGACCTTGGTGATCCGCGGCACCTGCATCGGCGACTTGTAGCCGAACTGCGCCGTCAGCGCGGGCGCCACTTCCTTGCGGTAGATCTCCTTCAGGCGCGCCGGCTGGTGCGGCTGGTTCGCCGTGTGCGCCATTTGCGCCGATGCGGCCTTCGACCCCTTCGGGGCCTTTTCCGCCTTCGGCTGCTTCGCCGCGACCGCCGGCTTGTCCGACTTCGGCGCTTTCCGGTCGGCGCCCTTCTTGTCGGCGCCCTTCTTGTCCGTGCTCTTCTTGTCAGCCATTGATCTGCTCACCGTTCGACTTGAAGAAGCGCAGCTTGCGGCCGTCGTTCATCAGCTTGAAGCCGATGCGGTCCGGCTTCTGCGTCACCGGATTCCAGATCGCCACGTTCGAGACGTGAATCGGCACCTCCTTCGTGACGATGCCGCCCGGCTGGTTCTTCATCGGGTTGGGCTTCGTGTGCTGCTTCACCTGGTTCACGCCGTTGACGATGACGTGCGTGTCGTCGACATAGCTCGCGACGTCGCCGCGCTTGCCCTTGTCACGCCCGGCGATGACGACGACGTTGTCGCCCTTCTTGATCTTGCGCATGGTTGGTCTCTTCGAATGCGCCGGCGTCAGAGCACTTCGGGCGCCAGCGAGACGATCTTCATGAACCGCTCGGTGCGAAGCTCGCGCGTGACCGGCCCGAAGATGCGGGTGCCGATCGGCTCGAGCTTGTTGTTGAGCAACACGGCGGCGTTGGTGTCGAAGCGGACCAGCGCGCCGTCGTCGCGGCGCACGCCCTGGCGGGTGCGCACGACGACCGCGTTGTAGATCTCGCCCTTCTTCACGCGTCCGCGCGGCGCGGCTTCCTTCACCGACACCTTGATGACGTCACCGATGTGCGCGTAGCGGCGCTTGCTGCCGCCCAGCACCTTGATGCACATGACCGCGCGCGCGCCCGTATTGTCGGCGACGTCGAGTACCGTCTGCATTTGAATCATGACTGCCACTCTCCAACTTGATCCGCCTCCGGCGACAGGGTCGTTGCCGACCCGGATACCGGCGAATTCGAAAGGCGGCGGCCAGTTTTGGATCCCGTCGCGAACGCGTAGCCCACGCATCCGACTGGGATGGACCGCGGTGCCCGCGCATTCGTGAATGCCCGCGGGAGCCGCGGCGGGGAAAACAGCAGTAATTATGGCAGGCTATTTGCCGCCGGCCTGGCAATCAGCGCCAGCGCCCAGCGATCAGTGCTTACGGCGAAACTGGCTGCGAACGACCGTTGCCCGTTCAGACCACCTTCGCCTTCTCGACGACGCGCAGCACGCGCCACGCCTTGATCTTCGACAGCTTGCGCGTCGCCTGGATCTCGACCAGATCGCCGGCCTTGCATTCGTTGTTCTCGTCGTGCGCGTGGTACTTGCTCGACTTGATGACGACCTTGCCGTAGATCGGGTGCTTCGACACGCCGCTCGACGAGCACGGTGACCGTCTTGTTCATCTTGTCGCTGACGACACGGCCGGTGACCGACTGCACCAGCGCCTTGCGCGGCGCGCGTCGCTTCACCGGCCGCGGCATCGGGAAGTTTGCTCGCTCATGAGACCTTTCCTTCGCGTTGCGACAGCAACGTGCGCACGCGCGCGATGCCGCGGCGCACGTCCTTCAGCTTCGACGTGTTCGTGAGTTGCTGCGTCGCCGCCTGCATGCGCAGTCCGAACTGCTCCTTCAACAGCGCCTCGAGCTCCGTCTGCAGCTCGGTCGCGTCCTTGCCGGCGAGCGTGCGCCTCGTTTCATTGAGTTTCATCTGCGATCTCCGTCAGCCGCCGATCAGCCGGTGCACGAACGTCGTCCGGAGCGGCAGCTTGGCGGCCGCGAGCGCGAACGCCTCGCGCGCCAGCGCCTCCTCGACGCCGTCCATCTCGTAGAGCACCTTGCCCGGCTGGATTTCGGCGACGTAGTACTCCGGGTTGCCCTTGCCGTTGCCCATGCGGACTTCGGCGGGCTTCTTCGACACCGGCTTGTCCGGGAAGATGCGGATCCAGATGCGGCCGCCGCGCTTGATGTGACGCGTCATCGCCCGCCGCGCGGCCTCGATCTGCCGCGACGTCAGGCGGCCGCGCATCGTGGCCTTCAGGCCGTACTCGCCGAAGCTGACCTTGTTGCCGACGGTCGCGACGCCCTTGTTCCGGCCCTTCTGTTCCTTGCGGTATTTTCTTCTAGCTGGTTGCAGCATTCTTCGCTCCTGCTCCTGCCGCGGCACCCGGTCCCGAACGGCGCGGACGCTTCGACGTTTCCGGCGCCGGCGCCGGCGCCGCCGCGGGTTCCGCGTTGTGCGCCATCACCTCGCCCTTGAACACCCACACCTTGATCCCGATCACGCCGTACGTCGTGCGCGCCTCGGAGAATCCGTAGTCGATGTCGGCGCGCAGCGTGTGCAGCGGCACGCGGCCCTCGCGATACCACTCGCGGCGCGCGATCTCGACGCCGTTCAGGCGCCCCGAGCTCATGATCTTGATGCCCTGCGCGCCGAGGCGCATCGCGTTCTGCATCGCGCGCTTCATCGCGCGGCGGAACATGATCCGCTTCTCGAGCTGCTGCGCGATCGAGTCGGCGACGAGCTGCGCGTCGATTTCCGGCTTGCGGATCTCCTCGATGTTGAGGCCGACGTCGCTGCCCATCATCTTGCGCAGGTCGGCGCGCAGCGTCTCGATGTCCTCGCCCTTCTTGCCGATGACCACGCCCGGCCGCGCGCTGTGGATCGTGATGCGCGCGTTCTTCGCCGGCCGCTCGATCGTCACCTTCGACACCGACGCGTGCGAGAGCTTCTTCTTCAGGTACTCGCGCACCTTGAGGTCCTCGGCGAGCGTCGGCCCGTAATGCTTCTTGTTGGCGAACCACTTCGAGCCCCAGTTGCGATTGACGGCGAGGCGAAAGCCGGTCGGATGAATCTTCTGTCCCATGGCGTTTCCTTATTTTCCGTCGCCGACGACGACGCGGATGTGGCAGCTCTGCTTGCCGATCACGTTGCCGCGGCCCTTCGCGCGCGCGGTGAAGCGGCGCAGCGTATCGGCCTTGTCGACGTAGATCGTCGTCACCTTGAGCTCGTCGATGTCGGCGCCGTCGTTGTGCTCGGCGTTGGCGATCGCCGACTCGAGCACCTTCTTCACGATCCGCGCGCCCTTCTTCGGGCAGAACGCGAGCACGTTCAGCGCGCGGTCCACCGGCATGCCGCGGATCATGTCGGCGACGAGCCGGCCTTTCTGCGCCGACAGGCGTACGCCTCGCAGCGTGGCAATGGTTTCCATTCAGGTCCTCACTTGCGCTTGGTCGCGGTGGGTGCCGCGACTTTCCTGTCGGACGAGTGGCCCTTGAACGTGCGCGTGAGCGCGAATTCGCCGAGCTTGTGGCCGACCATGTTCTCCGACACGTAGACCGGGATGTGCTGCTTGCCGTTGTGCACGGCGATCGTGAGGCCGACGAAATCCGGCGTGATCGTCGAGCGGCGCGACCAGGTCTTGATCGGCTTCTTGTCGTTGACCGCGCGCGCGGCGTCCACCTTCTTGCTCAGATGGTCGTCGACGAACGGTCCCTTCTTGATTGAGCGTGCCATGTTTCGTTATCCCTTCGTCGCGTGGCGGCGGCGGACGATCATCGACATCGGTCCGCTTGTTCCGGCGCGTCTTGTAACCCTTCGCCGGCGTGCCCCATGGCGACACCGGGTGATGCCATCCGCCACCGCCGTTGGTGCGGCCACCCATCGGATGGTCGACCGGATTCATCGCGATGGCGCGCACCGTCGGCCGGATGCCGCGCCAGCGCTGCGCGCCCGCCTTGCCGATCGAGCGCAGGCTGTGCTCCTCGTTGCCGACTTCGCCGATCGTCGCGCGGCAATCGACGTGCACCTTGCGAATTTCGCCGGAGCGCAGGCGCACCTGCGCATACACGCCTTCGCGCGCCAGCAGCTGCACGCCGGCGCCGGCCGAACGCGCCATCTGCGCGCCCTTGCCCGGCTGCATCTCGATGCAGTGGATCGTCGTGCCGACCGGAATGTTGCGCAGCGGCAGCGTGTTGCCCGGCTTGATCGACGCTTCGGCGCCCGACATGCAGCTGCGTGCCCTCGGCGACGCCGCGCGGCGCGATGATGTAGCGGCGCTCGCCGTCGGCATACAGCAGCAACGCGATGTTGGCGCTGCGGTTCGGATCGTATTCGAGCCGCTCGACCTTCGCCGGGATGCCGTCCTTGTTGCGCTTGAAATCGACGATCCGGTAATGCTGCTTGTGGCCGCCACCCTTGTGGCGCATCGTGATGTGGCCGTTGTTGTTGCGTCCCGAGCCGCGCTTCTGGCTTTCGACGAGCGACGCCACCGGCGCGCCCTTGTGCAGGTTCGGGTTGACGACCTTGACGAGCGACCGGCGGCCGTTCGACGTGGGCTTGACTTTGACGAGTGGCATGTCAGGGCTCCGTGGCGAAGTTGATTTCCTGCCCCGGCGCGAGGCAGACATACGCCTTCTTCCAGTTGCGGCGCCGGCCCGCGCGCGTGCCGAAGCGCTTCTGCTTGCCCTTGACGTTGACGATCTGCACCGACGTCACCTCGACCGGCTTGTCCTTCTTGCCGAACATGAGCTCGACGGCCGCCTTCACTTCCGGCTTGGTCGCGTTCGGCATGACGCGAAAGATCACCTGCTGGTGCTTGTCGGCGATGTACGTGCCCTTTTCGGACACGACCGGCGCGAGCAGTATCGTCATCAGGCGCTCGGCGTTGTATTGGGTTGGCGTGTTCATCCGAGCAGCTCCTCGAATTGCGTGAGTGCGCCCTTCGTGAGCAGCACGTGACCGAAGCGGACGAGGCTCACCGGGTCGACCTCGCGCGTCTCGAGCACCAGCACGTTCGGCAGGTTGCGCGACGACAGGAACACGTTGTCGTCGAGCTTCTCGGTCACGACGAGCACGGTGCCGGAGAGCCCGTAGTCCCTGATCTTCTGCGCGAAGAGCTTCGTCTTCGGCGATTCGATCGCCAGCGCGTCGATCACCGACAGCCGCTCCTCGCGCACGAGCTGCGACAGGATCGACGCGATGCCGGCGCGATACATCTTGCGGTTGACCTTCTGCGAGAAGTTCTCGTCCGGCGACGACGGGAAGATCTTGCCGCCGCCGCGCCACAGCGGGCTGTTCGCCTGGCCCGCGCGCGCGCGCCCGGTGCCCTTCTGGTTCCATGGCTTGCGATGCGACTTGTTGACGTCGCTGCGGCCCTTCTGCGCGCGCGTGCCGCTGCGCGCGTTCGCCTGGTACGCGGTGACGACCTGGTGGATCAGCGCCTCGTTGTAGTCGTGTCCGAACAGCGCGTCCGATCCGGCGACCGTCGCCGTCTTCCGGCCCTTGTCGTCGATGACGTTGAGATCCATGTCAGGCCCCCTTCTTCGCCGGCGTCTTCGCGGCGACATGGACGACGATGTGGCCGCCGTCGGCGCCGGGCACGCAGCCCTTCACGAGCAGCAGTCCGCGTTCCTTGTCGACGCGCACGACCGGCAGCGTCTGCACGGTGCGCGTCACGTTGCCGTACTGGCCCGCCATCCGCTTGCCCGGAAACACGCGGCCGGGGTCCTGCGCCATCGAGATCGAGCCCGGCGTGTTGTGCGAGCGCGAGTTGCCGTGCGACGCGCGGTTCGAGCTGAAGTTGTGGCGCGTGATCACGCCGCTGAAGCCGCGACCCTTGGTCGTGCCCGTCACGTCGACGAGCTGTCCGACCGCGAACGTGTCGACGCCGACGACATCGCCCGGCTTGAACTTCGCGAGCTCGTCCGTCGAAACGGCAAATTCCTTCAGCACCTCGCCGGCTTCGACGCCCGCTTTCGCGAGATGCCCGGCCATCGGCTTGCACCACGCGCGATGCGCGGCGCTTGCCGAACGTGATTTGCACCGCGGCGTAGCCGTCGGTGTCCGGTGTTTTCACCTGCGTGACGCGATTGTTGCCGACGTCGAGCACGGTGACCGGGATCGCGCTGCCGTCGTCGGCAAAGACGCGGGTCATGCCGACCTTGCGACCTACCAATCCTAGACTCATGTCGATCTCTCTCGTTTTATGTAACCCGGATCGCTCCGGGTGCCGACTCCAATTGGCCGGCGGCTCATTGCCTTTTCCGTCAAGTTGCGGGCTCTGCCCGAACTTCGACGCTACTTTTCCGCGAAAAGTAGGTCTGCACTTTCGCGGCTACTGCAGCTTGATCTCCACATCGACGCCCGCCGGCAGATCGAGCTTCATCAGCTGGTCGACCGTCTTGTCGGTCGGGTCGATGATGTCCATCAGCCGCAGGTGCGTGCGGATTTCGAACTGGTCGCGCGACGTCTTGTTCACGTGCGGCGAGCGCAGCACGTCGTAGCGCTCGATCTTCGTCGGCAGCGGCACGGGGCCCTTGACGACGGCGCCGGAGCGCTTGGCCGTGTCGACGATCTCCTGCGCCGACTGGTCGATCAGCTTGTAGTCGAACGCCTTCAGTCGGATACGTATGCGTTGGTTTTGCATGGTTTACTCGATAATTTTCGTGACGACGCCGGCACCCACGGTGCGGCCGCCCTCGCGGATCGCGAAGCGCAACCCGTCTTCCATCGCGATCGGCGCAATCAACGTCACCGTCATCGCGATGTTGTCCCCCGGCATCACCATCTCCGTCCCCGCCGGCAACTCCACACTCCCCGTCACGTCCGTCGTCCGAAAGTAGAACTGCGGCCGGTAACCGTTGAAAAACGGCGTGTGCCGCCCACCCTCTTCCTTGCTCAGCACGTACACCTCGCAGCTGAACTTCGTGTGCGGCGTGATGCTCGACGGCTTCGCCAGCACCTGCCCCCGCTCCACTTCCTCGCGCTTCGTCCCGCGCAGCAGCACCCCCACGTTGTCCCCCGCCTGCCCCTGATCCAGCAGCTTGCGGAACATCTCCACCCCCGTGCACACCGTCGACAACGTCGGCTTCAACCCCACGATCTCCAGGTTCTCGCCCACCTTCACCACCCCGCGCTCCACCCGACCCGTCACCACCGTCCCCCGACCCGAGATCGAGAACACGTCCTCCACCGGCATCAGGAACGGACCGTCGATCAGCCGCTTCGGCTGCGGAATATAACTGTCCAGCGCGTCGGCCAGCTTCATGATCGAGCCTTCCCCAAGCTCGCCCTTGTCGCCTTCCAGCGCCAGCTTCGCCGACCCGATCACGATCGGCGTCGCATCCCCCGGAAACTGGTACTTCGACAACAGCTCCCGCACCTCGATCTCGACCAGCTCCAGCAACTCCGCATCGTCCACCATGTCCGCCTTGTTCAGGTACACGATGATGTACGGCACCCCCACCTGCCGCGCCAGCAGAATGTGCTCGCGCGTCTGCGGCATCGGACCGTCCGCCGCACTCACCACCAGGATCGCCCCGTCCATCTGCGCCGCACCCGTGATCATGTTCTTCACGTAGTCGGCATGACCCGGGCAGTCCACGTGCGCGTAGTGCCGCTTCGACGTCTCGTACTCCACGTGCGCCGTGTTGATCGTGATCCCGCGCGCCTTCTCCTCCGGCGCGTTGTCGATCTGGTCGTACGACCGCACCTCCCCGCCGTACTTCTTCGACAGCACCAGCGTCATCGCCGCCGTCAGCGTCGTCTTCCCGTGATCCACGTGACCGATCGTCCCCACGTTCACGTGCGGCTTCGTACGCTCGAATTTGCTTTTTGCCATGGTCGGTCCTTCGTCCGAAAGTGAAAACCTACTTTCGGCCGGTTAGTTACCTTGGAATCGCTGGCAGAGCCAGACGATTCCAAGCGGAACACTGCTGCTAGGTTTTCTTGTTGATCACCGCCTCGGCGACGTTCTTCGGCGCCTCGGTGTAATGCTTGAATTCCATCGTGTACGTCGCGCGTCCCTGCGACAGCGACCGCAGCGTCGTCGAATACCCGAACATCTCGGCGAGCGGCACTTCGGCCTTGATCACCTTGCCCGTCGGGATTCTCGTCCATGCCCTGGATCATGCCGCGCCGCGACGACAGGTCGCCCACGACGTTGCCCATGAAGTCCTCGGGCGTTTCGACCTCGACCGCCATCATCGGCTCGAGCAGCGCGGGATTGGCCTTGCGCATGCCGTCCTTGAACGCGATCGACGCGGCCATCTTGAACGCGTTTTCGTTCGAGTCGACGTCGTGGTACGAGCCGTCGAACAGCGTCACCTTGACGTCGACCACCGGGAAGCCGGCGAGCACGCCGTTGGGCAGCGTTTCGACCAGCCCCTTGTTGACCGCGGGAATGTATTCGCGCGGCACCGTGCCGCCCTTGATCGCGTCGACGAACTCGAATCCCTTGCCCGGCTCGTTCGGCTCCATCTTGAGCCAGACGTGACCGTACTGGCCGCGGCCGCCCGACTGCTTGATGAACTTGCCTTCGACTTCGACCGGCTTCCTGATCGCTTCGCGATACGCGACCTGCGGCGCACCGACATTCGCTTCGACGCCGAACTCGCGCTTCATCCGGTCGACGAGAATTTCGAGATGCAGCTCGCCCATGCCGGAGATGATCGTCTGGCCCGATTCCTCGTCGGTGCGCACGCGAAACGACGGGTCTTCCTGCGCGAGGCGATTGAGCGCAATGCCCATCTTCTCCTGGTCGACCTTCGTCTTCGGCTCGACCGCGACGTGAATCACCGGCTCGGGGAAGATCATCTTCTCGAGCGTGATGATCTTCTGCGGATCGCACAGCGTGTCGCCGGTGGTGGCTTCGCGAAGGCCCACGGCCGCGGCGATGTCGCCGGCGCGCACTTCCTTGATGTCCTTGCGCTCGTTCGCGTGCATCTGCAGGATGCGGCCGAGCCGCTCCTTCTTGCCCTTGACCGCGTTGTAGACGGTGTCGCCCGAATTCACGACGCCGGAATACACGCGGAAGAACACGAGCTGGCCGACGAACGGGTCGGTCATGATCTTGAACGCGAGGCCCGCGAACGGCTCGTCGTCGGACGCCCTGCGCTCGCCTTCCTTGCCGTTTTCGAGCTCGCCCTTGACCGGCGGAATGTCCGTCGGCGCCGGCATGTAGTCGATCACGGCATCGAGCATCGCCTGGACGCCCTTGTTCTTGAATGCGGAGCCGCACAGCATCGGCACGATCTCGCCGGCGATCGTGCGCATGCGCAGGCCCTGCTTGATCTCGTCGACCGGTGAGCTCGCCGTCGTCGAGGTAGCGATTCATCAGCGTCTCGTTCGCCTCGGCCGCGCTTTCCAGCATCTTTTCGCGCCACTCGGTCGCGAGCTCGACGAGCTCGGCCGGGATTTCGCGCATGTCGTACTTCATGCCCTGCGTCGAATCGTCCCAGTAGAGCGCCTTCATCTTCACGAGATCGACGACGCCGGCGAACTTGTCCTCGGCGCCGATCGGCACCTGGATCACCACCGGGTTCGCCTTGAGGCGACTCTTCATCTGGTCGTAGACCTTGAAGAAGTTCGCGCCGACGCGGTCCATCTTGTTGACGAACGCGAGCCGCGGCACCTTGTACTTGTTCGCCTGGCGCCAGACGGTTTCCGATTGCGGCTGCACGCCGCCGACGGAGTCGTAGACCATGCACGCGCCGTCGAGCACGCGCATCGAGCGCTCGACCTCGATCGTGAAGTCGACGTGGCCCGGCGTGTCGATGATGTTGATGCGGTGCTCGGGATAGCTGCCGTCCATCCCCTTCCAGAAGCAGGTCGTCGCGGCCGACGTGATCGTGATGCCGCGCTCGCGCTCCTGCTCCATCCAGTCCATGACGGCCGCGCCGTCGTGCACCTCGCCCATCTTGTGCGAGACGCCGGTGTAGAAAAGGATGCGCTCGGTGGTCGTGGTCTTGCCGGCATCAATGTGGGCACTGATGCCGATGTTGCGATACCGATCGATGGGAGTGACTCTGGGCATATATGTTTCGTATTCGAGTAGCGAACGTCTTTGGTTCGCTGCTCGTGAGATTCGCTTCTAAAGCTTTTTGCCGCCTTTGCCGCTCGTGAGATTCGCTTCAAACGCTTTTTGCCAATCAGGTTTTGAACCGAGCCTTATCCAGAGGCTTTAAAACCGAAAATGCGAGAAGGCCTTGTTCGCTTCCGCCATCCGGTGCACTTCCTCGCGCTTCTTCACCGCACCGCCGCGGCCTTCGGACGCCTCGAGCAGCTCGGCCGCGAGGCGCTGGCCCATCGACTTCTCGCCGCGCTTGCGCGCCGCTTCGCGCAGCCAGCGCATCGCGAGCGCCATCCGGCGCACCGGGCGCACTTCGACCGGCACCTGGAAGTTGGCGCCGCCGACGCGACGGCTTTTCACTTCGACCATCGGCCGCGAGTTCTGCAGCGCCTGGTTGAAGACCTCGAGCGGCTCCTTGCCGCCTTTTTTCGAGATCTGCTCGAACGCGCCGTACACGATGCGCTCGGCGACCGACTTCTTGCCGCTTTCCATCAGCACGTTGATGAACTTCGCGACATCGACGTTCAGGTGCTTCGGATCCGGCAGGATCTCGCGCTTGGGAATTTCTCTACGTCTGGGCATAATCGCTCCGACGGGCCAAAGTGAAAACCTACTTTGGCCCGGTTAGGTCTACCGTCGAATCGCTGGCAGAGCCACGTCGATTCAGACGCGGAAAATTCGGTAAACATCAGGACTTCGGCTTCTTCGCGCCGTACTTCGACCGCGACTGCTTGCGATCCTTGACGCCGGCGGTATCGAGCGCGCCGCGCACCATGTGGTAGCGCACGCCGGGCAGGTCCTTGACGCGGCCGCCGCGAATCAGCACGACCGAGTGCTCCTGCAGGTTGTGGCCTTCGCCGCCGATGTAGCTGATCACTTCGAAGCCGTTCGTCAGCCGCACCTTGGCGACCTTGCGCAGAGCGGAGTTCGGCTTCTTCGGCGTCGTCGTGTAAACCCGCGTGCACACGCCGCGCTTCTGCGGGCTTTGCTGCAGCGCCGGGACCTTGCTTTTCGAGACGGGCGGCTGGCGGCCGTTCCGCACGAGTTGATTGATGGTTGGCATCTAAGGGCTTCCGCTCCGATTTTCCTGAGGATGCTTGACCCGCCGTTTCACCCGCGGATCGCATGGCTCATGTCGCACAAACCAAAGTGGCCCAAGCATCAAGCCCCGCGAACGTCCGCAAGGCGCCGGCTTAGGCCACTTTTTTGCGCCGCGGCGCTGTGCAATTTGCACCGGCCGGTACGCGTGCCCTCCGGTTGCTCCGTTGTTGCCGGATTACCGAGGGGCGAAAAGACCGCGATTATAGGGCGATCACGGCGTTTTCGTCAACGATTTCGATGCGCGCTGTCACCGCAACGCAGTAATGTCCGGTCGTAGCAAAGTACAAATGTCCGGTCGTGCGCCGGTCGCCGGAATCGGCAAACCTGACCGGCCGATGCGTGCAAACGGTGCCTCGGCGGCGACAACGCGCCATGGATCGGGCATTCATCCGCGGCGCATCCACCCCGCGCATGACTCCCGGACGACACCGCGCGCGCGAGCGACGGAACGGCAATTGCAGATCACGCGATTCGGGGCGCTGCCGAGCGCTCGCTCGACCGGCAGGATCGAGCCCCGCGAGGCGCGCCCGGCCGGCAGTCGATCGAACTGCCCGGCTCAGGCCGGCCCGAACGTTCACAGGAGGACAGCATGGCAACCCTGCAACCGTCGCCGCCTGCCCCCGGACCCTTGAGCCGCGGTCGCGGCTGGTCCATCGCCTGGGGTCTTGCGCTGATCGTCATCGGCATCCTCGCGCTTCTCATGCCGGCGATCGCTGCGCTTGCGACGGCGCTGACGCTCGGTTGGCTGCTCGTCATCGCCGGCATCGTCGAGCTCGTCCATGCGTTCCAGACGCGGCGCGGCGAAGGGCTACGGCTGGCAGCTCGCCGCCGGCATCGTCACGCTGATCCTCGGCTTGTGCATCCTGTTCTTTCCCATCGCCGGGATCGCGACGCTCGCGCTGTGGATCGGCGTATTCCTGTTCGCTGGCGGCATCGTCCGGCTCGTTTTCGCGATCAGGCTGAAGCCGGCCAAAGGCTGGGAGTGGGTGCTCCTCGACGCGATCGTGTCGATCGTCATCGGCGTCCTGATCGCCTGGGGCTGGCCCGCGTCGTCGATTCCCTTCATCGGATTGCTCACCGGCTTCTGGCTGCTGTTTTCCGGCATCTGGCGAATCACGCTGGATGCGCGGGCGCCGCGCGACGGAGAAGGCCGCGTCCTGTCGCCTGCGACGTGATGTCGCGCGCGGGGCGCCATGCGAATCGGCTCCTGTCGCCGCTTTACGAGCGCCGACCGGACACCGTATGCTAAAAACGGCGGTTCTGACTCGAGAGGCGTAATGCGATGCTGAAATCCATCTGTCATGCAATCTGCTGCGCTGCTGGCGCTCGCCGCCGCGACCGTTTCCGCGCAACCGACGGAGGGCGCGGACCAGGCCGCGCGCAAGATCAATCCGTACGTCTACATGCGCGATGCCGCGGGCGACAAGGTGTTCCTCGAGACGCAGTTCTGGCGCAACGATCCCAATTACGACGCCCGCGCGCTGCGCAGGATTTCGGACGTGATGGCCGGCCTCGAGAAGCTCGGTTTCAAGGCCAGTCCGGACGCGGCGAATGGCTGGGACAAGACCGGAAAAGGTCGTTCGCTGCCGCATCAACATGGAAGTGGTCAACAAACGGTGGCGCGGCAAGACCGGCGCGATCGTCAACTGCGAAAATACCGGCATTTCGGAAGCCGAAGTGGTCCCGTCCGAGGACCCGAAGCACGTGAAACTCGTCCTCGACGCGTTCGACAAGCAGTTCAAGCTCGCCAAGGAAAAGCTCGGCAAATAGCCGGGCCGGCACCGCGGCAAAAACGGGGCCGCCGCTCGCGCGCGCGGCCCCGCAATGTAATGCGACAGCGTTTCGCTTATGCCGCGTTCGCCGACACCTCCGACGTCGGCGCCACCGCTGCCGGCGCTTCTTCGGTCACGAGCGCCGCATCCGGCCCGAGCAGCTTCACGCGCCGGCGCGCGGTGTGATACGCGAGGCCGGTGCCCGCCGGGATCAGCCGGCCGACGATCACGTTCTCCTTCAGGCCGCGCAGATCGTCGCGCTTGCCCATGATCGCCGCTTCGGTCAGCACGCGCGTGGTCTCCTGGAACGAGGCCGCCGAGATGAACGAATCGGTCGACAGCGACGCCTTGGTGATGCCGAGCAGCATGTGCTCGTACGTCGCCGGCTGCTTCGTCTCGTCGCTGCGCACCTTGTCGTTCTCGTCCAGCAGATCCGAGCGCTCGACCTGCTCGCCGACGATGAACCGCGTATCGCCGGCGTCGCTGCACCTGCACGCGACGCAGCATCTGCCGCACGATCACCTCGATGTGCTTGTCGTTGATCTTCACGCCCTGCAGCCGATAGACGTCCTGCACCTCGTCGGTGATGTAGCGCGCGAGCGCCTCGACGCCGAGCAGCCGCAGGATGTCGTGCGGATCGGCCGGACCGTCGACGATCGATCTCGCCCTTGTTCACCACCTGGCCGTCGTGCGCCGTCACGTGCTTGTCCTTCGGGATCAGGTACTCGTGGGCGACGCCGTCGAGGTCGGTGATGACCAGGCGCTGCTTGCCCTTCGTGTCCTTGCCGAACGACACGGTGCCGGTGACTTCCGCCAGCATGCCGGCGTCCTTCGGCGCACGCGCCTCGAACAGCTCCGCCACGCGCGGCAGGCCGCCCGTGATGTCGCGCGTCTTCGACGTCTCCTGCGGAATGCGCGCGAGCACTTCGCCGACCGCCACCTGCTGGCCGTCCTTCACCGTGATGATCGAGCCCAGCTGGAACGTGATGTTGACCGGCAGGTCGGAGCCCGGCGATGCTGGATTTCCTCGCCGTTCGTCGTCGAGCAGCTTGACCTGCGGGCGCACGCCCTTCGCCGTCGTGCCGGCGCGGCGCTTCGGATCGATGACGACGAGCGTCGAAAGCCCCGTCACTTCGTCGACCTGCTTCGCCACCGTCACGCCTTCCTCGACGTTCTCGAACTTCACGCGTGCCGGCGTACTCGGTGATGATCGGCCGTGCCGTCGCGTCCCACTGCGCGAGGACCTTGCCCGCCTTGCGCCGTGTCGCCGTCCTTCACCTGCAGCGTCGCGCCGTACGGCACCTTGTGGCGCTCGCGCTCGCGGCCGTTGTCGTCGTGGATCATCACTTCGCCCGAGCGCGCGATGACGACCAGCTCGCCCTTGGCGTTGGTGACGTAGCGCATCAGCGCCGAGAAGCGCACCGTGCCCGCCGACTTCGACTCGACCTGCGATGCCGCCGCCGTCCGCGAAGCCGCGCCGCCGATGTGGAACGTCCGCATCGTGAGCTGCGTGCCCGGCTCGCCGATCGACTGCGCGGCGATGACGCCGACCGCTTCGCCGACGTTCACGAGATGCCCGCGGCCGAGGTCGCGGCCGTAGCACGCGGCGCACAAGCCGTAGCGCGTGTCGCAGGTGAGCGGCGTGCGCACCTTGACTTCGTCGATGCCGAGCTGCTCGATCTGCTCGACCTCGTCCTCGCCGAGCAGCGTGCCCGCCTCGAACAGCGTCTCCTGCGTTTCCGGATTGACGATGTCGGATGCCGCGACGCGGCCGAGGATGCGCTCGCGCAGCGGCTCGATCACTTCGCCGCCTTCGACCAGCGCCTTCATCGCCACGCCGTTGCGCGTTTCGCAATCGTCCTCGGTGACCACGAGATCCTGCGTCACGTCGACGAGGCGGCGCGTGAGGTAGCCCGAGTTCGCCGTCTTCAACGCCGTGTCGGCGAGACCCTTGCGCGCGCCGTGCGTGGTGATGAAGTACTGCAGCACGTTCAGGCCTTCGCGGAAGTTCGCGGTGATCGGCGTCTCGATGATCGAGCCGTCCGGCTTCGCCATCAGGCCGCGCATGCCGGCCAGCTGGCGGATCTGCGCCGCCGAGCCGCGCGCACCCGAGTCGGCCATCATGAAGATCGAGTTGAACGAGTCCTGCTTGACCGTCTTGCCGTCGCGTGTCGGCGACTTCCATCGTGCCGAGCTGCGCCATCATCGCCTTCGCGATGTCGTCGCCGGCGCGGCCCCAGATGTCGACGACCTTGTTGTAGCGCTCGCCCTGCGTGACGAGACCCGACGTGTACTGCGCCTCGATCTCCTTCACCTGCGCTTCCGAGTCGGCGATGATCTTCTGCTTCTCGGCCGGGACCAGCATGTCGTCGGCGGCGAACGAGATGCCGCCGCGCGTCGCCAGCGTGTAGCCCGCCTGCATCAGCTTGTCGGCGAAGATCACCGTCTCGCGCAGGCCGCAGCGGCGGAAGCTCGCGTTGATGATGCGCGAGATCTCCTTCTTCTTGAGCGGCTTGTTGATGTAGGTGAACGGCAGCCCCGGCGGCAGGATCTCGGAGAGCAGCGCGCGGCCGATCGTCGTGTCGTAGCGCGTGATCTTCTCGACCCGCTCGGGTTGTCCGTCCGGGCCGGCCTTGACGCTCGACTTCCTTGATGCGCACCTTCACGCGCGCATGCAACTCGGCCTGGCGCGATTCGTACGCGCGCGACACTTCCGACACGTCGGCGAAGACCGCGCCGTCGCCCTGCGCGCCGATCTTCTCGCGCGTGGCGTAGTACAGGCCCAGCACGATGTCCTGCGACGGCACGATGCACGGCTCGCCGTTCGACGGCAGCAGCACGTTGTTCGACGCCAGCATCAGCGTGCGCGCTTCCATCTGCGCCTCGAGCGACAGCGGCACGTGGACCGCCATCTGGTCGCCGTCGAAGTCGGCGTTGAACGCCGTGCAGACGAGCGGATGCAGCTGGATCGCCTTGCCTTCGATCAGCACCGGCTCGAACGCCTGGATGCCGAGGCGATGCAGCGTCGGCGCGCGGTTCAGCAGCACCGGATGCTCGCGGATCACGTCCTCGAGGATGTCCCAGACGACCGGCTCCTGCGCCTCGACCATCTTCTTCGCCGCCTTGATCGTCGTCGCCAGGCCCATCGTTTCGAGCTTGTTGAAGATGAACGGCTTGAAGAGCTCGAGCGCCATCAGCTTCGGCAGGCCGCACTGATGCAGCTTGAGCTGCGGGCCGACGACGATGACCGAGCGCCCCGAGTAGTCGACGCGCTTGCCGAGCAGGTTCTGGCGGAAACGGCCGCCCTTGCCCTTGATCATGTCGGCGAGCGACTTCAGCGGCCGCTTGTTGGCACCGGTCATCGCCTTGCCGCGGCGGCCGTTGTCGAGCAGCGCAGTCGACGGCTTCCTGCAGCATCCGCTTTTCGTTGCGCACGATGATGTCCGGCGCCTTGAGCTCGAGCAGCCGCTTCAACCGGTTGTTGCGGTTGATGACGCGGCGATACAGGTCGTTCAGATCCGACGTCGCGAAGCGGCCGCCGTCCAGCGGCACCAGCGGACGCAACTCCGGCGGCAGCACCGGCAGCACTTCGAGGATCATCCACTCGGGCTTGATGCCCGACTTGTTGAACGCCTCGAGCACCTTGAGGCGCTTGGCGATCTTCTTGATCTTCGTGTCCGAGCCGGTGGTTTCGAGCTCCTTGCGCAGCTTGTCGATCTCGCGCATGACGTCGAGCGACTTCAGAAGCTCGCGGATGCCTTCGGCGCCCATCGTGGCCGAGAAGTCGTCGCCGTGCTGCTCGAGCTTGGCGAGGTAGTCGTCCTCGGTCAGCAGCTGCGCGCGGTTGAGCGGCGTCAGGCCCGGATCGGTGACGACGAACGCCTCGAAGTACAGGACGCGCTCGATGTCGCGCAGCGTCATGTCGAGCACCATGCCCATCCGCGACGGCAGGCTCTTCAGGAACCAGATGTGCGCGACCGGCGAGGCGAGCTCGATGTGGCCCATCCGCTCGCGGCGCACCTTGGCGAGCGTCACTTCGACGCCGCACTTCTCGCAGATGACGCCGCGGTGCTTCAGGCGCTTGTACTTGCCGCACAGGCACTCGTAGTCCTTCACGGGCCCGAAGATCTTGGCGCAGAAGAGACCGTCGCGCTCCGGCTTGAACGTCCGGTAGTTGATCGTCTCCGGCTTCTTCACTTCGCCGTACGACCACGAGCGGATCTTCTCCGGCGACGCGAGGCCGATCTTGATCGCGTCGAATTCCTCTTCCTGCGTGACCTGCTTGAACAGATCGAGCAATGCTTTCATTGTGTTAGTCCCGATCCATGTCGACGTCGATGGCGAGCGAGCGGATTTCCTTCACCAGCACGTTGAACGATTCCGGCATGCCGGCTTCGATCTGGTGCTCGCCCTTGACGATGTTCTCGTAGACCTTCGTCCGGCCGTTCACGTCGTCGGACTTGACCGTCAGCATCTCCTGCAGCGTGTAGGCCGCGCCGTACGCTTCCAGCGCCCACACTTCCATTTCGCCGAAGCGCTGGCCGCCGAACTGCGCCTTGCCGCCCAGCGGCTGCTGCGTGACGAGGCTGTACGGGCCGGTGGAGCGTGCGTGCATCTTGTCGTCGACGAGATGGTGCAGCTTCAGCATGTGCATGAAGCCCACGGTGACCGGACGATCGAACGACTCGCCGGTGCGCCCGTCGTGCAGCGTCACCTGCCCGCTCGTGCGGAAGACCCGCGAGCTCGCAGCATGCCCTTGATCTCGTCCTCGGTCGCGCCGTCGAACACCGGCGTCGCGAACGGCACGCCGTCGGTCAGGTTGCGCGCGAGATGCTCGATCTCGACGTCGTCGAACGCCGCGAGATTCTCGTGACGGCCCGTCCCGTTGTAGACCTTCTCGAGGAACTTGCGCAGTTCCGCAGCCTTGCGCTCGCCCTTCAGCATCTCGTCGATGCGGCTGCCGATGCCCTTCGCCGCCCATCCCAGGTGGACCTCGAGAATCTGGCCGACGTTCATCCGCGACGGCACGCCGAGCGGATTCAGCACGATGTCGACCGGCGTGCCATCGGCCATGTACGGCATGTCCTCGACCGGAACGATCTTCGACACGACGCCCTTGTTGCCGTGGCGCCCGGCCATCTTGTCGCCCGGCTGCAGGCGGCGCTTGACGGCGACGTACACCTTGACCATCTTCTGCACGCCCGGCGGCAGTTCGTCGCCCTGCGTCAGCTTCTTCTTCTTCTGCTCGAACATCTGGTCGAAGGTGACGCGCAGCGCCGCGAGCGATTCCTTGCTCGCCTCGAGCTGGCGCGCCGATTCCTCCGTCGGCGAGACGGATGTCGAACCAGTCGTGGCGCGGAACGCCGTCCAGGTATTCCTTCGTGACCTTCGCGCCCTTCGCGAGCCGCTTCGGACCGCCGTTGACGACCTTGTTCAGCAACAGCCGCTCGATCCGCGCGTACGCGTCGTTCTCGACGATCCGCAGCTGGTCGTTCAGGTCCTTGCGATAGCCCTTGAGCTCGTCGTCGATGATCTGCGCCGCGCGCTTGTCGCGCTCGATGCCTTCGCGCGTGAACACCTGCACGTCGATCACGGTGCCCGAGATGCCGGACGGCACGCGCAGGCTCGTGTCCTTCACGTCGGACGCCTTCTCGCCGAAGATCGCGCGCAGCAGCTTCTCTTCCGGCGTGAGCTGCGTCTCGCCCTTCGGCGTGACCTTGCCCACCAGCACGTCGCCGGCTTCGACTTCGGCGCCGATGTAGACGATGCCGGCCTCGTCGAGGCGACCGAGCTGCCCTTCGCCGAGCGAGCTGATGTCGCGGGTGATCTCCTCCGCGCCGAGCTTGGTGTCGCGGGCGACGACCGACAGCTCCTCGATGTGGATCGACGTGTAGCGGTCGTCGCTGACGACGCGCTCGCTGATCAGGATCGAGTCCTCGTAGTTGTAGCCGTTCCACGGCATGAACGCGACCAGCATGTTCTGGCCGAGCGCCAGCTCGCCCATGTCGGTCGACGCGCCGTCGGCGATGACGTCGCCGCGCGCGATGTGGTCGCCGATCTCCACGAGCGGCCGCTGGTTGATGTTCGTGTTCTGGTTGCTGCGCTTGTACTTCGTCAGGTTGTAGATGTCGACGCCCACTTCGCCGGCCGCCGTTTCCGTGTCGTTCACGCGGACGACGATGCGGCTCGCGTCGACGTAGTCGACCTTGCCGCCGCGACGCGCCATCACCGCCGTGCCGCTGTCGACGGCCGCCGTGCGCTCGACGCCGGTGCCGACGAGCGGCTTCTCCGGACGCAGGCACGGCACCGCCTGCCGCTGCATGTTCGAGCCCATCAACGCGCGGTTCGCGTCGTCGTGCTCGAGGAACGGGATCAGCGATGCGGCCACCGACACGATCTGCGCCGGCGCCACGTCCATGTACTGGATCTTGTCGGGCGACGACAGCATGAACTCGTTGCGGTTGCGGCACGACACGAGCTCGTCCGCCAGCTTGCCCTTGGCGTCGATCTTCGCGTTCGCCTGCGCGATCACGTACTGGCCTTCCTCGATCGCCGACAGGTAATGGATTTCGTCCGTCACCTTGCCGTCGACGACCTTCCGGTACGGCGTCTCGAGGAAGCCGTACTCGTTGGTGCGCGCGTACAGCGCGAGCGAGTTGATGAGGCCGATGTTCGGACCTTCCGGCGTCTCGATCGGGCACACGCGGCCGTAGTGCGTCGGATGCACGTCGCGCACTTCGAAGCCCGCGCGCTCGCGCGTCAGGCCGCCCGGGCCCAACGCCGACACGCGCCGCTTGTGCGTGATCTCGGACAGCGGGTTCGTCTGGTCCATGAACTGCGAGAGCTGCGACGAGCCGAAGAACTCCTTGATCGCGGCCGAAATCGGCTTGGCGTTGATCAGGTCGTGCGGCAGCAGGTTCTCGCTCTCGGCCTGGCCGAGGCGCTCGCGCACCGCGCGCTCGACGCGCACGAGTCCCGAGCGGAACTGGTTTTCCGCGAGCTCGCCGACCGAGCGCACGCGGCGATTGCCGAGGTGATCGATGTCGTCGACCTCGCCGCGGCCGTTGCGCAGCTCGACGAGGATCTTGATGACGGCGATGATGTCGTCGTTCGTCAGCGTGCCGGAGCCCTTGAGCTCCTCGCGGCCGACGCGACGGTTGAACTTCATCCGGCCGACGGCCGACAGGTCGTAGCGCTCCTCGGCGAAGAACAGCCCGTGGAACAGCGCCTCGACGGCGTCTTCGGTCGGCGGCTCGCCCGGACGCATCATCCGGTAGATGGCGACCTTGGCGGCGTACTGGTCCGGCGTGTCGTCGGTGCGCAGCGTCTGCGAGATGAACGGACCCATGTCGAGGTCGTTCGTGTAGATCGTCCTGATCTCGTCGATGCCCGCCGCGGACAGCTTCGCGAGCAGATCTTCGGTGACCTCGTCGTTCGCCTTGGCGAGCATCTCGCCGGTCGACTTGTCGACGACGTTGGTGGCGAGCGAGCGGCCGAGCGACGTAATCGGCCGGCACGGCGATGCGCTTCACGCCGCTGTCGGCTCAAATCACGCAGGTTGCGCACGGTGATGCGCTTGTCCTTCGGCGACGACGACCTTGCCGTCCTTGCCGGCGATGTCGAAGCGCGCCATTTCGCCGCGCAGGCGCTCGGGCACGAACTCGAGCGCGATGCCCTTGCTCGACAGGTGGAACGTGTCGAACACGAAGAACTGGCGCAGGATGTCCTCGTTCGTGAGGCCGATCGCCTTCAGCAGCGTGGTGACGGGCATCTTGCGGCGGCGGTCGACGCGGAAGAACAGGAAGTCCTTCGGGTCGAATTCGAAGTCGAGCCACGAGCCGCGATAGGGAATGACGCGCGCCGAGAACAGCAGCTTGCCCGACGAATGCGTCTTGCCGCGGTCGTGCTCGAAGAACACGCCCGGCGAGCGATGGAGCTGCGAGACGATGACGCGCTCGGTGCCGTTGATGATGAACGAGCCGTTGTCGGTCATGAGCGGCATTTCGCCCATGTAGACCTCCTGCTCCTTCACTTCCTTGATCGTGTCCTTCGGCGCTTCGCGATCCATGATCACGAGGCGCACCTTCGCGCGGAGCGCCGAGCAATACGTGAGTCCGCGCTGCTGGCATTCGACGACGTCGAACGCGGGCGGCAGCAGCGAGAAGCTGACGAACTCGAGCCGGGCGTTGCCGGAATGGCTCGAGATCGGGAATATCGACGTGAACGCGGCCTGCAGGCCTTCGTTCTTGCGCTCCATTCCGGGCGTCGAGGACTGCAGGAAGGCGCGATAGGAAGCGAGTTGCGTTTCGAGCAGGAACGGCACCTGCAGGACGCTCGCGCGCTTCGCAAAGCTCTTGCGAATGCGCTTCTTTTCGGTAAACGTGTACGGCGTAGCGTGGGTGGTCGCCATGGCTTGGATCGTCCAGTCTCCGGGTCGTTGAATGCTGTGGTGCTGCGCGAGATAGCCGCCGTGCGCCGCGTGTGGCGGCGCATCGGGCGAACTGCCTGACTGTCCGGGAGCATTGCGCTCCTGGCCTGGTGGCTGGCCGCTACCAGCCGCTGGCGGACGACGTCACCATTGCGGGCGACGTCCGACCAAACCTGTCTTCTGCAGTCGATTCAGAAGACAAAGGAAATCGGACTTGTCGGGAAATCCGATTTCCTCCGCCTTCGGCGAAGGGCTACAGCGTTCCGCGTCTGCAGTCGGCGGCGACCGCCGCCGAACCCTCCTGCTTTTGCCACCGGAAATCGACGGGCTTTGCCCGCGATTTCCGGCGTGACTCCATTCTCGGGCGAAAGTTCAGGGTTCGCACTTTCGCGACGTTTACTTGATTTCTGCTTTTGCCCCGGCGTCTTCCAGCTTCTTCCGGGCGGCTTCGGCGTCGGCCTTCGGAATGCCTTCCTTGACCGGCTTCGGCGCGCCGTCGACCAGGTCCTTCGCTTCCTTGAGACCGAGGCCCGTCAGCTCGCGCACCGCCTTGATCACGTTGACCTTGTTGTCGCCGAACGCGTTCAGCATCACGGTGAATTCGGTCTGCTCTTCGACCGCGGCGGCGGGCGCGCCACCGGCGGCGGGCGCTGCGACCGAAACGGCGGCTGCGGCGGACACGCCGAACTTGTCTTCCATCGCCTTGATGAGCTCGGAAAGCTCGAGGACGGTCATCGACGAGATCTTGTCGAGGATTTCAGTTTGAACAGCGGACATTCGATGCTCCTGACGTAACGAGTTGAAATGGGTATGCGGAGTTCAAAAATCAAGTCGCGGGCTTCGCGTCGCGCACGGCGGCGAGCGTGCGGACGAACTTCGCGGGCACCTCGTTCATCGTGCGGACGAGCTTGGCGATGGGCGCCTGCATCGTGCCCATCAGCTTCGCCAGCAATTCGTCGCGGGACGGCAGCGCGGCCAGCGCGGCGATCTCCTTCGGCGACATTACCTGGCCCGGCATCGCGCCGCCGGCGATCACGAACTTCTCGTTGCCCTTTGCGAAGTCGTTCAAGACCTTCGCAACGGCGACCGGGTCGTGCCCGATGCAATAAGCCAGCGGACCGATCATCTTGTCGGCCAGCGTGGCGAACGGCGTATCGGCTACGGCCCGGCGCACGAGACTGTTCTTGACCACCCGGAAGTACACGCCGGAAGCGCGTGCCTTGGCGCGCAGCTGCGTCATCGCGGCGACCGGCAAACCCCGGTTTTCCGCCATGACGATCGCCTGTGCGCCGGCGACTTCTTTCGCGACTTCCGCGACTACCGCCTGCTTCTGCGTAAGGTTGAGACTCATAGTCACCCTTGTTGTGGTACCGGTGACCTCACGTCCAGGACCATCCTGTACGAGGGCACCATCTGCGCCGGATCAGGGATCAGGGATCAGAAGTCAGGGATCAGAAAATCCGCCTGACCCCGTCGCCATGCCCACCGTTTTGAGCTCTCGCTCCAGCGGTCTTTGACGGTCCGCGAACGGCGTTGCCGCCGCGCGCGTTCCCTCAAAACTCGTTTCGCTACTCGTGCCGGCGCGTTCGCCGGCATTGCCGCGTCGCCTATGCGTTCGCGGCGGATTGCGTAAATCCCGCCGTATCGACGCGCACGCCCGCGCCCATCGTGCTCGAGACGCTGACCTTGCGCAGATAGACGCCCTTCACGCCCCGCAGGCTTCGCCTTGGTCAGCGCATCGATCAGCGCGGTGAGGTTCGTCTTCAGTTGCTCCGGCGTGAACGACGCGCGCCCGATCGTGCATTGGACGATGCCGGCCTTGTCGGTGCGGTACTGCACCTGACCGGCCTTCGCGTTTTTCACCGCCTGCGCAACGTCGGCCGAAACGGTGCCGACCTTCGGGTTGGGCATCAGGCCGCGCGGACCGAGGATCTGGCCGAGCTGCCCGACGACGCGCATCGCATCCGGCGACGCGATGACGACGTCGAAGTCCATGAACCCTTCCTTGATCCTCGCCGCGAGGTCGTCGAAGCCGACGATGTCGGCGCCCGCTTCCTCGGCGACCTTCGCCTTGTCGCCCTGCGCAAACACCGCGACGCGAACCTTCTTGCCGGTACCGGCCGGCAACACGACCGAGCCGCGAACCGTCTGATCCGACTTCTTCGCGTCGACGCCGAGATTGACGGCGACGTCGACCGACTCGTCGAACTTCGCGGTGGCCGTTTGCTTCACGAGCTTCGAGCGCCTCGTCGACCGAATAGTTCTTCGCGTGGTCGACCTTGCCGCGAACGGCATCGAGGCGCTTCGAGATACGCGGTGATTTCTGCTCGGCCATGATCACTTCACTCCTTCGACCGTGATGCCCATGCTGCGTGCGCTGCCGGCGATCGTGCGCACGGCGGCGTCGAGATCGGCGGCCGTGAGATCCGGCTGCTTGGTCTTCGCGATTTCCTCGGCCTGCGCGCGCGTCAGCTTGCCCACCTTGTCGGCGTTCGGCTTGCTGCTGCCCTTGTCGACCTTCGACGCCTTCTTGATCAGCACGGTGGCCGGCGGCGTCTTCATGACGAACGTGAAGCTCTTGTCGGCGTACGCGGTGATGATCACCGGGATCGGCAGGCCGGGCTCGACGCCTTGCGTCTGCGCGTTGAACGCCTTGCAGAATTCCATGATGTTGAGGCCGCGCTGGCCGAGCGCCGGCCCGATCGGCGGGCTCGGATTGGCCTTGCCCGGCGGGCACCTGCAGCTTGATGTAACCGATGACTTTCTTTGCCATGTCAGTCTCCTGGTGGGTTCAAGCGGATCCGCGGACCCTCCCCGAGTTGATGCAAGCGTCCGGCTCGCCGCGGCTTCGCTCGACGTTGTCTACGCTTTTTCGACCTGCGAGAAATCCAGCTCCACCGGCGTCGATCTGCCAAAGATGGTCACCGACACGCGCAGCTTGCTTTTCTCGTAATTCACGTCCTCGACGTTGCCGTGGAAGTCCGTGAACGGGCCTTCCTTGACCCGCACCGCTTCGCCGAGCTCGAACAGCACCTTCGGCCGCGGCTTCTCGACGCCCTCCTGCACCTGGCGCAGGATCGCGTCCACTTCCTTCTGCGTGATCGGCGTGGGCCGATTCGCCGATGCCGCCGACGAATCCCGTCACCTTCGGCGTGCTCTTCACGAGGTGCCAGGTGTCGTCGGTCATCTCCATCTCGACCAACACGTATCCGGGGAAAAACTTCCGCTCGGAGATCGCCTTCTGGCCGCTTTTCATCTCGACGACTTCCTCGACCGGCACGAGGATCTTGCCGAACTGATCCTGCAGCTCCGAACGCTTGATGCGCTCGAGCAACGTACGCTGCACGCTCTTTTCGAAGCCCGAATACGCGTGCACGACATACCACTTCTTGTCCGCCATCATTCAACCCGCCCCGTCAGCATTTTGACCAGCCACGCGAGCGTGGAATCCACCGCGAAGAGAAAGAGCGCCATCACGACGACGAACGCGAACACGACCGCCGTCGTCTGAATCGTTTCCTTGCGCGTCGGCCACGATACGCGGCCGGACTCCTGCCACGCTTCCTGCGCGAACGCGAAGAATTCCTTCCCCGGCTGCGACATCCAGGCAACCCCGGCGCCGGCCAGCAACCCCGCGACGACCATCAGGAACCGCAGCACCAGCGCGGTATCGCTGAAGTAGTAATAAGCCCACACGCCGAGCACGACACACCCGACGGCCAATGCGATCTTCAGTTTATCCATCTCAGGGAGTCAGGAGTCAGAAGTCAGAGGACAGATGCGTCGGCGTTATCGTGGCGCGACACGAGTCGCGTTACGCGTCCTGCCGATTTCGTCAATGTCCGGTGTCAGGTCCTGCTCAATCCCTTTCAATGCCAAGTTGCTGCCGTCAGAAGTCGCGAATCAGAGGAGAGGAGACGTGAGGCGAGCGCTTCCGACCGGACGTGCATCGCGACACGCGTCGCGCCACCGGAAACACCGGCGCATCTGACTTCTGTCATCTGACTCCTGACTCCTGAATGGCAGGCCAGGAGGGAATCGAACCCCCAACCTGCGGTTTTGGAGACCGCCGCTCTGCCAATTGAGCTACTGGCCTAATATCGTTACGGCGAAAAGTGAAACCCTACTTTTCGCCGATCATGTTTCCATCGAATCGCGGGCAGAGCCCGACGATTCGATGCTCAACTTCTACGCTTTAACAACGAGCGTCATGCGCGCTCACTGCCTGTTCGTTCGCCGGAGTTACTCGAGAATCTTGGTGACGACGCCGGCACCCACGGTGCGGCCGCCCTCGCGGATCGCGAAGCGCAACCCGTCTTCCATCGCGATCGGCGCAATCAGCGTCACCGTCATCGCGATGTTGTCCCCCGGCATCACCATCTCCGTCCCCGCCGGCAACTCCACACTCCCCGTCACGTCCGTCGTCCGAAAGTAGAACTGCGGCCGGTAACCGTTGAAAAACGGCGTGTGCCGCCCACCCTCTTCCTTGCTCAGCACGTACACCTCGCAGCTGAACTTCGTGTGCGGCGTGATGCTCGACGGCTTCGCCAGCACCTGCCCCCGCTCCACTTCCTCGCGCTTCGTCCCGCGCAGCAGCACCCCCACGTTGTCACCCGCCTGCCCCTGATCCAGCAGCTTGCGGAACATCTCCACCCCCGTGCACACCGTCGACAACGTCGGCTTCAACCCCACGATCTCCAGGTTCTCGCCCACCTTCACCACCCCGCGCTCCACCCGACCCGTCACCACCGTCCCCCGACCCGAGATCGAGAACACGTCCTCCACCGGCATCAGGAACGGACCGTCGATCAGCCGCTTCGGCTGCGGAATATAACTGTCCAGCGCGTCGGCCAGCTTCATGATCGAGCCTTCCCCAAGCTCGCCCTTGTCGCCTTCCAGCGCCAGCTTCGCCGACCCGATCACGATCGGCGTCGCATCCCCCGGAAACTGGTACTTCGACAACAGCTCCCGCACCTCGATCTCGACCAGCTCCAGCAACTCCGCATCGTCCACCATGTCCGCCTTGTTCAGGTACACGATGATGTACGGCACCCCCACCTGCCGCGCCAGCAGAATGTGCTCGCGCGTCTGCGGCATCGGACCGTCCGCCGCACTCACCACCAGGATCGCCCCGTCCATCTGCGCCGCACCCGTGATCATGTTCTTCACGTAGTCGGCATGCCCCGGGCAGTCCACGTGCGCGTAGTGCCGCTTCGACGTCTCGTACTCCACGTGCGCCGTGTTGATCGTGATCCCCCGCGCCTTCTCCTCCGGCGCATTGTCGATCTGGTCGTACGACCGCACATCCCCGCCGTACTTCTTCGACAGCACCAGCGTCATCGCCGCCGTCAGCGTCGTCTTCCCGTGATCCACGTGACCGATCGTCCCCACGTTCACGTGCGGCTTCGTACGCTCGAATTTGCTCTTTGCCATGACGCTATCTCCAGCTTTTTCGTTGATTTTTCCTCCGCGAATCGTCGGGCTTCGCCCGCGATTCGTGGCTTACATTACCGGGCGAAAGTAGGGGTTCACTTTTGCCCGTTACGGTCTGGTTGCCCATGGTGCGGATTGAACGCACGACCTCTCCCTTACCAAGGGAGTGCTCTACCACTGAGCTACATGGGCGCTCGCTCGAACCGCGGAATCCGTACGTCGTGCTGCATTCCTGGAGCGGGTGAAGGGAATCGAACCCTCGTCGTAAGCTTGGAAGGCTTCTGCTCTACCATTGAGCTACACCCGCGAATCAGGTAACAGAGTTCAGGCAACAGGTTACAGAACCGGCGCGAAATAGCGCCGCCACCGATGTCGCCGCCGCGTCTGTTCCCTGTCCTCTGACCCCTGATCCCTGATGGTGGAGGGGGAAGGATTCGAACCTTCGAAGGCAGAGCCGGCAGATTTACAGTCTGCTCCCTTTGACCGCTCGGGAACCCCTCCGTCGAAACGCGCGAGTGTAGCAGTTTCCGGGCCGGCCGGTCAAACGCGAGGCCAGCGCATGCGAAGGTGCGGCGCCGGCGAACCGTTCCTTTAGAATCAGCCGCTTGTCTTCTGCGCCTGCTTCATCTCGCGGCGCGCGCGAATCCGCTGCCCCTCGCTTCGAATGTCCGCCTCGACCACCCGTTTTGATTACGTCATCGTCGGCGCCGGATCGGCCGGATGCGTGCTCGCCAACCGGCTTTCCGCGGACGGTCGCCACACGGTGCTGCTGCTCGAAGCGGGGCCGCGCGACACGTACCCGTGGATCCACATCCCGATCGGCTACGCGAAGACGATGTTCCATCCGGTACTGAACTGGGGCTTCTACACCGAGCCCGAGCCGACGATGAACGGCCGCAAGGTGTACTGGCCGCGCGGCCGCACGCTCGGCGGCAGCTCGGCGATCAACGGCCTGATCGTCATCCGCGGGCAGCGCGAGGATTACGACGAGTGGGCCGCTGCGGGCAACGCCGGGCTGGCGCTACGCGGACGTGCTGCCGTGGTTTCGCAAGCTCGAGCACAACGTTCGCGGCGCGAGCGAATACCACGGCGCCGACGGGCCGCTGTGGGCGTCGGACATCGGCGCGCCGCATCCGCTCGTCGAGGCGATGATCGCCGGTGCCGGCGAGCTCGGCATCCCGCGCAACGACGATTTCAACGGCGCCACGCAGGAAGGCGCCGGCTACTACCAGCTCACGACGCGCCGCGGCAGGCGCTGCTCGACGGCGGTCGCGTACCTGCGGCCGGCGCGCACGCGGCGCGAATCTGCGCGTCGAAACGAACGCGCATGCGACGCGCGTCCTGTTCGAGGATCGGCGCGCGACCGGCGTCGACGTACCGCGCAGGCGGGCGTCGAGCGCACGGCTTTCGCGCGGCGCGAAGTGATCCTCGTGCGCAGGCGCGCTGCAATCGCCGCAGTTGCTCCAGCTCTCGGGCATCGGGCCGCCGGCGCTGCTTGCAGCCGCTGGGCATCCCGGTGCAGCACGCACTCGACAGGCGTCGGCGAAAATCTGCAGGACCACCTGCAGGCGCGCGTCATCTTCCGCTGCACGCAACCGATCACGACCAACGACGCGCTGCGCACCTGGCACGGCAAACTGAAGATCGGACTCGATTACCTGCTGACGCGAAGCGGCCCGATGGCGGTCGGCATCAACCAGGGCGGCATCTTCGCGCGGGCGATGCCGGACGCGACGCGACCCGACGTGCAGTTCCATTTCGCGACGCTGTCGTCCGACATGGCCGGCTCGCCGGTGCACGACGTTCCCGGGCTTCACGATGTCGGTGTGCCAGCTGCGGCCGACGTCGCGCGGCACGGTGCGCATCCGGTCGACCGATCCGCTCGAGCCGCCGGCGATGCAGCCGCACTACCTGTCGACGCCGGAAGACCGTGCGACGCTGATCGCCGGCATTCGCCTCGCGCGCACGCTCGCCGCCACGCATGCGATGCGCCCGTACGTCGAAAGCGAATACCGGCCCGGCGCCGCGGCGGTCATCCGACGACGATCTGCTCGAATTCGCGAAGAACACCGGCGGAACGATCTTTCATCCGAGCGGTACAACGCGTATGGGACCGGCGAGCGATCCGATGGCCGTCGTCGATCCGCGAGCTTCGCGTGCACGGCATCGACCGGCCTGCGCGTCGTCGATTGCGGCATCATGCCGACGCTGGTGTCCGGCAACACGAACGTGCCGGTCGTCATGATCGCCGAAAAGGCGGCCGACATGATCCTCGCGGTTCGTCGACTTGACGGAGACTGAGCATGGCTTGCTGTCACGCCGATTTTGCAGCGCTCGAAGGCAGCGACCGCGGATTCACGCGTCGGCATGCCGACCTTCACGTTCGGCCCGGGCGTCCTCGCCGAAGCCGGCGACAACGCCGCGGCGCTCGGGCTGCGACGCGTCGCGCTCTTCACCGATCGCACGCTCGCGGCGAGCGAGCACGTCGCCAAGGTGAAGGCGTCGCTCGCAGCCGCCGGCGTCGATCATCGTCGTTTACGACGAAGTCGTCATCGAGCCCACCGACCGCTCGTTCCAGGACGCCACGCGCTTCGCGCGCGAAAGCGACGTCGACGGCTACGTATCGGTCGGCGGCGGCTCGGTGATCGACACGTGCAAGGCGGCGAACCTGTACGCGAGCCAGCCGGCCGAATTCATGACGTACGTCAACGCGCCGATCGGCGCCGGCCAGCGCGTGCCCGGCCCGGTGAAGCCGCACATCGCGTGTCCGACGACCGCGGGCACGGGCTCGGAGACCACCGGCATCGCGATCTTCACGCTGACGTCGCTGAACGCGAAGACCGGCATCATTTCGCGCCGGCTGATTCCCACGATCGCGCTCGTCGATCCGGACGTCACGCGCACGCTGCCGGCGAACGTCGTCGCGTCGACCGGCTTCGACTGCATGAGCCACGCGCTCGAATCGATCACCGCGCGGCTCTATCCGCGGCGGCTCAATCCCGCGCAGGGCATCGCGCGACCGGTGTCGCAAGGCGCCAATCCGTTTTCCGACGCGCTCGCCGCACAGGCGCTGACGAGCGTCGGGCAATTCCTCGTGCGCGCCGTCAACGACGCGGCGGACACCGAGGCGCGCACCGAGATGATGTACGCCGCGATGCTCGCCGGCATCGCGTTCAACGCCGCGGGCTGCCATCTGCCGCACGGCCTGTCGTACGCGGTGTCGGGACTCGTCGAAGGACTGGCACGTGAACGGCTATCCCGAAGGCAAGACGCTCGTCCCGCACGGCATGGCCGTCGTGCTGAACAATCCATCGGTGTGGCGCCACACGGCGTTCGCGCACCCGGAACGCCATCTGCGGTGCGCGCGCGCGCTCGGCGGCTCGACCAATGGCGCGACGCATGCCGACGCCGGCGAAGTGCTCGCGGGTCGCATCATCGAGCTGATGCGCGCGACCGGCATGCCGAACGGGCTGACGGCGCTGGGCTTCGACGAAGCGCACGTCGACGCGCTCGCCACCGGCGCCGAGCCGCAATACCGCGTGATCAAGAACGCGCCGATCGACGTCGGACGCGACGAGATCAGGAGCCTGTTCCGCGCGGCGCTTCGGTACTGGTAATTTCGTCTCCGCGTGCTTGCGTCGCGATCGCCGCATCGCCGGGTGCTGCGAGCACGCTCGACGCGCTGCGCCGGCAACCGGACGGCGAACGTGCTGCCCTTGCCGCGTTCGCTCGTGATCTCGATCTCGGCCTGGTGGCGCAACAGCACGTGCTTGACGATCGCGAGGCCGAGGCCCGTCCCGCCCGTCGCGCGCGAGCGGCTGCGGTCGACGCGATAGAACCGCTCGGTCAACCGCGGCAGGTATTCGGCGGCGATGCCGATGCCGGTATCGGTCACGGCGAAGACGCCGCTGCCGTCCGGGTCGACGCGCCAGGCCAGCGTGATCGTCCCTCCGGGAGGCGTGTAACGCACCGCGTTGCTGACGAGGTTGCCGAATGCGCTGGCGAGCTCGTCGCGGCTGCCGTGCACGATCGCCGCTTCGCGGATGTCGAGTCCGATCCGATGCTCGTCGCCCGAGAGCGACTTCGCATCGGATGAAAGTGCGAGCAGCAGCGGCGCGATGGCGAAGCGCTCCTCGTGAACGGCGTTCTGCTCGTTCTCGAGCGCGGAGAGCGTGAGCAGGTCCGCGACGAGCCGCTGCATGTTGCTCGCCTGCGTCTGCATCAGTTGCAGGAACCGCGCGCGCTGGCGATCGTCGACCTCGACGTCCTGCAGCGTTTCGATGAACCCGTTGATCACCGTCAGCGGCGTCTTGAGCTCGTGCGACACGTTGGCGATGAAGTCGCGCCGCATGCGGGAGACCGCTTCGAGCTCGGTCACGTCGCGCGACATCAGCAGCTTCTGCTCCGCGGCGAACGGCACGAGCTGCAATGCAAGCGTGCGGCCGGCATCGCGATTCGAGGCGACGATGATGGAGGCGGCGTAATCGCCCGCCTCGAGATAGCGCGTGGAATTCGGGTTGCCGGACCAGGTTGACGATCGGCTGTCCGCGATCCTGCGCAAGATCGAGCCCGAACTGCGCGCAGGCACGCGGGTTCGCCCAGTCGATGCGGTTCCCGGCATCCAGCACGACGATGCCGTCGGGAATCGCGACGGCGGCCTGCCGGAAACGCTCGATCACATGCCGCAGATCGCGCTCGTACGCACTGCGCGCGCGCATCCGCCGGTAGATCGCGGCCAGGAGCGGTCTCCATTCGCCGCGTCCTTCCGGGACATCGGCATCCGGCGAAGCGGCGGCCCAGTCGGTGATGCGCTGCAGTTGCCACAGGTGAAAGCCGATGATCGCCGATGCACCGACGGCGACGAGCAGCAGCGCCACGCCGCTGCCTGCGATCGGCCAGGCGAACAGCGCGACCACGCCAACCGTTGCGGGCGCCATCAGCCCGTGCCGGAGGATCGGCTTCATCGATTCGCTTTTACTCGAGCCGTATCCCCGGCGAGGACGGTGGGCGCGAAGGCGCAGCGGCGAGGCGGTAGCCGCTGCCGCGCACGGTCTCGATCAGCGCATCCGCGCCAAACGGCTCGAGCGCCGCGCGCAGGCGCCGGATGTGGACGTCGACGGTGCGCTCCTCGATGTAGACGTGATCGCCCCACACCAGGTCGAGAAGCTGGCTGCGGCTATGAACGCGATCGGGCCGCGCCATCAGGAAGCGCAGCAGCCGGAATTCGGTCGGACCGAGCGACACGGCGTTGCCGGCGACGGCCACGCGATGCGCGACGGGATCGAGCGTGAGCGCGCCCGACTGCAGCGTCTCCTGTGCCGCTTCCGGCGCGCGCCGGCGCAACACCGACTTGATCCGCGCCTTGAGCTCGCGCGGGCTGAACGGCTTCGTCACGTAATCGTCGACCCAGGCCTCGAGGCCCGCGACCTTGTCGGCCTCCTCGGCGCGCGCGGTCAGCATGATGATCGGCAGCTCGCGCGTGCGCGGGTCGCGCCGCAACTGCCTCGCGAGCGTCAATCCCGATTGGCCGGGCAGCATCCAGTCGAGCAGCACGAGATCGGGCAGCGCCTCGTTGATCGAGCGCTGCGCGGTTTCGGCATCCGGCGCTTCGCGTACGTCGTAGCCGGCGTCGACGAGGTTGACCCGCAACAGCTCGACAATCGCCGGCTCGTCCTCGACGACGAGGATCTGGGGCGGCCCGGCGCCGCTCATGGCTGCGCCACCTCCGCGCGAATCTGCCTCCGCCGAGGCATGGCGAACGTCCTTGCCCTTCACGACCTGCACCACCGCTTCGGCGATGTTCTTCGCATGGTCGCCGATCCGCTCGATCGACTTGGCGATGAACACGATCTCGAGTGCCGGCGTGATCGTGCGCGGGTCTTCCATCATGTAGCTCACCAGCTGCCGCAGGATCGAGGCGAATGCCGCGTCGATGTGGACGTCGCGGCCGATGACTTCCGCGGCGGCGATGGCGTCGAGCCGCGCGAACGCGTCGAGTGCCAACTGCAGCATCGTCATCGCATCGTCGAGCGCGCGTGCCGTGTCGTAGGAGCGAACGCGCGCGAGCCGGTCGCTGCCGCGCGTTTCCGAAGCCTTGTACGCGATCTTCTTCACCTCGTCGCCGATGCGCTCGAGATCGTTGACGATCTTGCTCACCGTCAGCACCATCCGCAAATCGACGGCCGCCGGCTGGCGCTTCGCGATGATCTGCGCGCACTGCTGGTCGATCGTCATCTGCAGGCCGTTGATCGCCGCCTCGCCGGCGACGACCGCGTCGAGCCGGCCGGCGTCCTCGTCCTTCTCGAGCGCCTCGATGGCGCGCGCCAACTGCTGCTCGACGATGCCGCCCATCGACAGGACGCCGGAGCGGATCGATTCCATTTCCGCGTCGAACTGCTTGTTCGTGTGGTCGCTCATCTCGGGTTTCCGCCTAACCGAATCGGCCGGTGATGTAGTCCTCGGTTTCCTTGCGCGCCGGCTTGAGGAAGATCTGGTCGGTGTCGCCGAATTCGATCAGCTCGCCGAGATACATGTACGCCGTCCTGTCGGACACGCGCGCCGCCTGCTGCATGTTGTGCGTCACGATCGCGATCGTGTAGTCCGCCTTCAGCTCGGAGACGAGCTCCTCGATCCGCGCCGTGGAAATCGGGTCGAGTGCCGCGGTCGGCTCGTCGAGCAACAGCACGTCGGGGCGAACCGAAATCGCGCGGGCGATGCACAGCCGCTGCTGCTGGCCGCCCGACAGCGCCGTGCCGGACTGCGCGAGCTTGTCCTTCACCTCGTCCCACATCGCCGCCTTGGTGAGCGCCCATTCGACGCGCTCGTCCATCTGCCGCGAGGACAGCCGCTCGTACAGGCGAACGCCGAAGGCGATATTGTCGTAGATCGACATCGGAAACGGCGTCGGCTTCTGGAACACCATGCCGACTTTCGCGCGCAACAGGTTGAGGTCGGTGCGCCGCGTCCAGAATGTTGGCGCCGTTGAACAGGATCTGGCCGGTCGCACGCTGGCCCGGATAGAGCGAATACATGCGGTTCAGCGTGCGCAGCAGCGTCGATTTGCCGCAGCCCGAAGGTCCGATGAATGCGGTGACCTCGCGCGCGGCCAGGTCGAAGCTTACATTCGTCAAGCGCCTGGAACCTGCCGTAGAAGAAACCGAGGTCGCGAATCGACATCTTCGGCGGCTCGCTCGCGCGCGCATCGACGCCTGCCGGCGCCTCGGGGAGCGCGATCGATACACCGATGCTGCTCGTTGCCATCGCGGCTTTCAGCGCGTCGACGACTGCCGGAAGACGCGTGCGCGCCGCGATATTGAGCGCGAGCACCGTCAGCGTGATCAGCAGCGCCGCGGCCCAGGCGAGCGACTTCCAGTCGTCGAACGGGCTCATCGCGAACTGGAAGATCACCACCGGCAGGTTCGCCATCGGCGCGTTCATGTCGGTGCTGAAGAACTGGTTGTTGAGCGCGGTGAAGAGCAATGGCGCCGTTTCGCCGGACATCCGCGCCACGGCGAGCAGGATGCCGGTCGTCACGCCGCCGCGGACCGCCTTCAGCGTGACCTTCAGGATCACCTTCCACATCGGCGCGCCGAGCGCCACCGCGGCTTCGCGCAGGCTGCCGGGCACGAGCCGCAGCATGTTCTCCGTCGTCCGCACGACGACCGGGATCGCGATCAGCGCGAGCGCCATCGAGCCGGCCCAGCCGGAGAAGTGACCGGCCTGGACGACGTACACGGTGTACACGAAAAGTCCCAGGATGATCGACGGCGCCGACAGCAGGATATCGTTGATGAACCGCGTCGTCTCGGCGAACCAGCCGTCGCGCCCGTATTCCGCGAGATGGATGCCCGCCAGGATGCCGATCGGCGTGCTGACGAGCGTCGCCGTGCCGACGATCAGCAGGCTCCCGTAGATCGCGTTCAGCAAGCCGCCGGCGGACCCCGGCGGCGGCGTCATCTGCGTGAACAGCGACGGCGCCAGCGCGGCGAATGCCCTTCGTGAACAGCGTCGCGAGAATCCACAGCAGGAACAGCATGCCGAACGCCATCGTGCCAAGCGACATCGCCAGATTGAAGCGGTTGACGAGAAGCCGCCGGCGATAGCGGGCGTTGCTCATGTGATCCCCCCACGCTTGCGGCTGACGCCGCTGCGCTGCCCCCGGGGGGCGATTCGCGGCTTGGGACGGCCCGGCGCCGCTCATGTCTGCGCGCCTTCCCCGCGCGACAGCCGCGCGATCAGGACGCGCGAAGCGGCGAGCACGATCAGCGTCAGCACGAACAGCACGAGCCCGAGCGCCATCAGCGCGCCGCGGTGCACCGGGTCGGCCGCTTCGTTGAATTCGTTCGCCAGCGCGGAGGCGATCGAATTGCCGGGCTCGAACAGCGACGCACGGATCCGGTACGCGTTGCCGATGACGAACGTCACCGCCATCGTCTCGCCGAGCGCACGGCCGAGGCCGAGCATGATGCCGCCGACGACGCCGATCCGCGTGTAGGGCACGACGATGTTGCGCACGACCTCCCACGTCGTGCATCCCAATCCATACGCCGATTCCTTCAGCACCGGCGGCACGACGTCGAATACGTCGCGCATGACCGACGCAATGAACGGGAATGATCATGACGGCGAGGATCACGCCGGCGGTCAGCATGCCGAGGCCGGTGGGCGCGCCCTCGAACAACCGTCCGACCAGCCAGACGCCGCCGAAGACGCGGGTCAGCAGCGGCTCGACGTGATCGGCGAAGAAGGGCGCGAACACGAACAATCCCCACATGCCGTAGATGATCGACGGAATCGCCGCGAGCAACTCGACCGCGGTGCCGAGCGGACGCTTCAGCGCCGCAGGGCACATTTCGGTGAGGAAGATCGCGATGCCGAAACTGACCGGAACGCCGATCAGCAGCGCGATGGCGGACGTGACGAGCGTGCCGTAGATCGGCGCGAGCGCGCCGAATTGGCCGGTGACGGGATTCCAGACGTCGGTGACGAAAAATGCCGCGCCGAACTTTCGCAGCGCGGGGAGCGCCGCATACGCGAGCGCGACGATGATGCACACGAGCAATGCGAGCACCAGCGCCGCAAACGCGCGCGTCGCATGCTCGAACAGCGCATCCTGCCGCCGTCCGGCCGCCGCCCGGCGTGCCTGCAATCGCGGCTCGACGACGGGCAAGGCGGAAAAGGGTAGCGACGCAGGCGAGTACGGGGCCCGCGATGCCGGATTGCGCGCGCTCAGTGCCACACCGCCTTGCCGGCGCTGTCGCCGATCTGCGTTTTCCACGCGTCCTCGACGATCGTGACGACGGTGTCGGGCAGCGGAACGTAGTCGAGCTCCTCGGCGAGCTTCTGCCCGTTCCGAAACGACCAGTCGAAGAACTTCAGCACTTCCGCGGCATTCTGCGGCTTGTCCTGCCGCACGTGCATCAGGATGAAGCTCGCGCCGGTGATCGGCCATGCCGTCCGGCCCGGCTGGTCGGTCAGGATCTGGTAGAAGCCGGGCGCGTTCTTCCAATCCGCGTTGGCGGCGGCCGCCTGGAACGTCGCATCGTCGGGCTGCACGAACTGGCCGTCGCGGTTGCGCACCGACGCGTGCGTCATCCGGTTACGCTTCGCGTACGCGTATTCGACGTAACCGATCGCGCCCTTGATGCGCTGCACGTACGCCGCCACGCCTTCGTTGCCCTTGCCGCCGACGCCTTCGGGCCACGCGACCGCGGTGCTCGAGCCGACCTTGCTTTTCCACTCCGGACTGACCTTCGACAGGTAATCCGTGAAGATGAACGTCGTGCCCGAGCCGTCGGAGCGCCGCACGACGGCGATCGCTTCATCGGGGAGCGCTACACCCGGCGTTCAGTTCGGCGATCGCCTTGTCGTTCCACTTCCTGATCTTGCCGAGATAGATGTCGGCCAGCACCGGTCCGGTAAGCCTGATCGCGCCGGGTGCTACGCCGTCGAGATTCATCACCGGGACGACGCCGCCGACGATCGCCGGAAACTGCATCAGGCCCGCGGCCTTCAGATCGCCGGCGCCGAGCGGCATGTCGGACGCGCCGAAATCGATCGTCCCCGCCTTGATCTGGGCGATTCCGCCGCCGGAGCCGATCGATTGATAGTTCATCGCGACGCCCGTTTGGGTCTTGTACGCATCGGCCCATTTTGCGTAGATCGGATAAGGAAATGTCGCACCGGCGCCGGTAATTTCCGCCGCCGTGGCGGCCGGCGCGGGCAGCAGTGCCGCCGCCGCGATCATCATCAGTGTTGCCGCAAAGCCCCGCATTCGATGTCCTCCTGTTGAACGAACACCGCGCACTGTGCGCGGCGGACGTTACAGGAAGATGACAGCCGGGGAATCGGTGCTGTGCGATGGCGCTTGGCGCTCAGTGCTGCGCTGTCGCGCCGGCGAGCTTTTCGACGAGCTCGTGGTTCGCGGCGAGCTCCGCGGCGGTGCCCGAGTAGACGACCTTGCCGTCGTCGAGAATGTAGGCGCGATCCGCGACGCCGAGCGAAAGCGGCACGTTCTGCTCGACGAGCAGCACCGAAAGGCCCTCGTCGCGCATCGCGCGCACGACCTGCATCACTTCCTGCACGATCAGCGGCGCCAAGCCCTGCGATGGCTCGTCGAGCAGCATGATCCGCGGGTTGAGCAGCAGCGGACGCGCGATCGAAAGCATTTCCTGCTCGCCGCCTGACAGTTGGCGGCCGAGCTGGCTCTTGCGCTCGCCCAGCCGCGGAAAGAGCTTGAACACGCGATCGAGCGTCCACGCGCCCGGGCCGGGCTTCGGGCACGATCAGGTTCTCGAGCACCGTCAGGTTGCCGAAGATCTTGCGTCCTTCCGGTACGTAGCCGACGCCGAGCCGCGCGATCTTGTAGGCGGGCCAGCGCGTCGTGTCCTGGCCGAGCATGTGCACGCTGCCTTCGCGCACAGCGCGTGAGCCCCATCAGGCTGCGCATCGTCGTCGTCTTGCCCGCACCGTTGCGGCCGAGCACCGTGACGATCTCGCCCTCGTCGAGACGCAGCGAGACGCCGTGCAGGATGTGGCTCTTGCCGTAGAACGCATGCACGTCGCGCGCTTCGAGCACCGCGCTCATTGGACGGCCCTGCGCTTTCCGACTCACTGCCGCCGGTCCTCACGCCGCCTCCCCCGAGATACGCGGCGCGCACTTTCTCGTTGCCCGAAATTTCGGCGGGCGTGCCCTCGGCGAGGACGCGTCCCTGGTCGAGCACGGTAATGCGCTGCGCGATGCCGAAGACGATGCTCATGTCGTGCTCGATGAACAGGATCGAAAGCTTGCGATCGACATGCAGCCGGCGCACGAGGTCGACCATGTGATCGGTCTCGGTGTCGCCCATGCCCGCGGTCGGCTCGTCGAGCAGCAGGAGCCGCGGATTCATCGCGAGCGCCAGCGCGATCTCGACGACGCGCTGGTCGCCATGCGCAAGCTCGCCGACGACGCGGTCGGCCTTGCCCGCCAATCCCACGATGTCGAGCAGTTCATCGACGCGCCGCGCGACATCGCCGCGAACGGTGCGGGAAAGCCAGGGTCGCCCGTTGAGCCCGGCGGCCGTCTCGACGCCAACGCGCGCGTTCTCGTATACCGACAGGTCAGGGAAGATCTCCGTGATCTGGAACGTCCGCACGATGCCCTTGCGCACGCGGTAGACGACGGTGCGATCGCGGATGTTCTCGTCGTCGAACCAGATGTCGCCCGCCGTCGGCGGAACGAAGCCGGTGATCAGGTTGAAGAACGTCGTCTTGCCGGCGCCGTTCGGTCCGATGACGGCGCGAAGCTCGCCCTCGTTCATCGCGAACGAGACGTCCTGCACCGCCTGCAGCTTTCCGAAATGCCGGCTCACGCCGGCGAGGCGCAGCAACGCCGCGTGATCGCGCGGCGCCCGCTCGCGCTGGGCGAGCCGTCGTCATGATGCGACGCCGCGCGACGGATCTGCCGGCGCGGCTGCGGGTTCGGGCGCAGGTGCCGATCCGCGCGCTCGCGGCGCCGCGCAACGAGTCCGAGAATGCCTTTCGGGAAGAGCAGCACGATCAGCACGAACAGCATCCCGATCGCCGTCATCCAGTTGTCGGTCAGGCTCGACAGGTAGTCCTGCGCGACGACGAAGATCGCGACGCCGACCATCGGCCCCCAGAATTTCCGCATGCCGCCCAGCACGCATCATGATCACGAAGTTGCCCGACAGTATCCAGTGCAGGTCCTGCGGCGACGTGAAGTTGAACAGCATCGCGTTCAGCGTTCCGGCGAGCGCCGTCAGCGTCCCGGAGATCGCGAACGCCGCCCACACGTAAAGATCGGTGCGCAAGCCCAGGAACTGCGCGCGGCGCCGATTCTCGCGAATCGCCACCCACGTGTGTCCCAGCGGCGACGCCAGCAGCACGCGCATGATGACGACGGCGACGACGAAGCAGAACAGCACGAGGTAATAGAATTTCGTGTCGACTTGCACGTCGTAGACGAAGCTTCCGAAATGCAGCGGCTGGCGGCGGAATCCGGCCAGCCCATCCTCGCCGCCGGTCACGTTGTTCCAGCGCACCGCGACGAAGTAGAAGAGCTGGCCGATCGCGATCGTGATCATCGCGAAATAGATGCCGCGCCGGCGCATGACGAGCGGGCCGAGCAGCGTCGCGGCGATGCCGCCTGCCAGCGTGCCGACGACGATCGCGAGCGGCGTCGACGGCACGAGGTACTTGAGCGTCATGCCCGCGCCGTATGCGCCGAGCCCGAAGTACGCCGCATGCCCGAACGAAAGTCCGCCGGTGAAGCCGAGCACGAGGTTCAGCGCCAGCGCCGCGATGCCATAGACGAGGATCTTGCTGCCGAGCGCTGCGTAGCCACCGACATAGCGTCAGCCACAGCGGCACGGTGGCAAGCGCGATCCACAGCAGGATCTCGAGCCGTGGCGCCGGATCATTCGAACAGCCCTTCCTGGCCGAGCAGGCCGCGCGGCCTGATCACGAGCACGATCAGCATGATGAGGTAGATCACCGCTTCGCTCGCGGCGGGATAAAACGTCGTCGTGATTCCGGCCGCCACGCCGATGAGCAGCCCGCCGAGAATGCTGCCGACGAGGCTGCCGACGCCGCCGACGATGATCGCGACGAAGCTCGGCATGATAAGGCTGCTGCCCATCGGCGGCGTGAGGCCGAGGATGCCGGCGGCGAGCACGCCGGCGAGTCCGGCCAGCAGGCAGCCGAGCGCGAAGTTGAGCGCGCGCAGCAGGTAGATGTTGACGCCGAGCGCCGACACCGTTTCGAGGTCGAACGTTCCGGCGCGGATGCGGATGCCGAGCCGCGTATAGCGCAGCAGCAGGTAGAGCCCGAGCATGACGATGATCGTGATCGCGACGACCAGCAGGCGGTAGCCGGTGATGAAGAACAGCACGCTGCTGACCGGCGAGTTGAGCACGTCGGGCACCTGGAACGGCAGGCCCTGCGCGCCCCAGATCGTGCGCGTCATGTCCTCGATGATCAGCGCGAGGCCGAACGTCAGCAGCAGCGTGTAGAGCGGATCGGGACGCTTGTAGAGAGGCCGGATCAGCACGCGCTCGACGGCGAGCCCGATGACGGCGGCGCAGATCGGGGCCGACGACGAGCGCGCCCCAGAAGCCGAGATAGGGCGCGAGCGTAGTACGCGAGGTACGCGCCGATGACGAGGAATCCGCCGTGCGCCATGTTGATGACGGAGTTGAGACTCAGGATCAGCGCGAGGCCGAGCGCCATCAGCGCATAGAACACGCCCTGGATCAGCCCGTTGAATGCGTTGAACAGCAGAAGCTGCATGCGCGCGTATCTCCCTTGCGCGATCAGTCTCGCGGTGCGACGGCAGAAAGACCGGTCCGCCGCGCGGTCGTCGTACGACCGCGATCGCGCCGGCATTGCCACTCCGTGCGTCAGGCGGGATAGTCGAGCTTGCAGCCGGTTTCGGTCACCGGCAGCGCGGCCTTGTCTCCGGGAACGACGCTCGCCACCTTGAACAGGTCGGGATACGTTCCCGTTGGAATTGATCTCGCCGGGAAACTCGCTCGACATGAGCTGGTGATCTTCCGTCCGGAAGTAGACCTTGTTCGGCTGCAGCTTGATTTCGGGCGGCAGCTCCAGTCCCTCGAGCCCCTTCGCAAGCTTGGTCGGCGCGATGCTCTTGGCGTGCGCCGCGCCGAGCGCCAGCGAATGCAGTCCGGCGTAGCCGAACCAGGTGCGCGCGCTCGGGTAGCTGCCGTCGGGGTAAGTCTTCCGGTAGCGGTCGACCCATTCCTTGACGTGCGGGACGTTCGGCTGGTTCCAGTACCACTCGAGCGTCCACCAGCCGATGCGCGCTTCCGGCGGCAGCGCGTTCAGGACCTCGAGCTCCGACAGTCCGCCGCCGATCGGCATTTTCTTCTGCAATCCGAACTGCGCCGCCTGCTTCATGCAGTTGAGAAGATCCTGGCCGTCGACCAGCAGCACCAGCACCTGCGGGATTCGTCGACTGCGCCTTGATCAGGTACGACGAGAAATCGGTCGTGCCGAGCGGCGACAGCGAGTTGCCGAGCACCGTGCCGCCCATGCTCTTGAGGATCTTCGCGTACGCGGCCTGCAGCGTATGGCCGTACGCGTAGTCGGGCGTGATGAAGTACCACTTGCCGCCGAATTTCTTGTAGAGCGTGGCGGCGAGCCCGTTGGCCAGCATGTAGGTGGTCGTGCAGATCCGGAACGTCGTCCAGTGGCACTCGGTGCCGGTGACGGGATCGGTGTGACCGCCGGTCACCATGTACGGAACGCCTTTCTCGTGCGCCACCTGGTTCACCGACAGCGCCGTCGCCGACGACACCGCGCCCATGATCATCGGGCAGCCGTCCTTTTCGATCAGCTTGTGCGCTTTCTGCGCGGCGAGGCCGGCGTTGGCGTTGTCGTCCTCGACGATGAGCTCGACCTTGCGGCCCAGGATGCCGCCCTTGGCGTTGACTTCGGCGAGCGCCATCTTCGCGCCCCGCACTTCGCTTTCCCCCTCGGCCGCGTACGTGCCGGTCAGCGGGTCGTGCATGCCGATCTTGATCGGCGACTCGCCCTGGCCGAACGTCAGGATCGGATGAGCTACGAGCGGGGCCGCGCCAAGCGCGAGCCCCGTCTTCAGCGCCTTGCGGCGGGTAAAACCGTCCATGGTTATCCTCCTAGTCGTCAAGTGATGGGTCACCCTGAGGTCCGTCCCGGTCATGGCCGCCGCCGGAACTCTTCGTCCCCTGATTGTATCGCAACACGATATGTTTGGCGGCAAGCGCTCGCCTTCTTTGCGATTACACCAGCGACTCGCCCGGGCCGCACGCGCGTGAATGCCACCGGGATCGCATCGATCTCGAGCGCGCCGTCGGCGCTCTGTCGAACGCGGGTGTAAGCCGACGCGGCGAGATCGCCCGGCTCGGGAAAGTCGGCGCGGAAATGCGCGCCGCGCGAATCCTCGCGTGCCTGCGCCGCGCGCACGATCACGCGGGAGACGGCGACCAGGTTCGACAGGTTGAGCCAGTCGTGCCAGGTCAGGTTGAAGCGCAGGATCGCGCGCCGCCGCAGGGAGGCGATACGCGATCGAGCGCCGCCGCAAGCGTCGGCGAGCGCGGTCTCGGCGCGCGCCAATCCCGCCGCATCGCGCACGATGCCCGCGTCGTCCCACATCGTCGCGTAGAGCCGCTCGCGAATCGCTTCGAGGTCGTCGTCGCGCCGCCTGCCGACGACATCGGCTAGCGCGCGCTGCAGGCTCGCGCCGAGCGCGTCCGCATCGGGCTCGCGCCACGCTGCGGCATGCGCGAACGCCTTCGCCATCGCGTCGCCCGCGATGCCGCCGAACACCGTCGAATTGGCGACGCCGTTGCCGCCGAGGCGATTGGCGCCGTGCACGCCGCCCGAATCCTCGCCGGCGACGAACAGTCCGTCGCGCTCCGTCGTGCAGTCGGTCGCGAATTCCACGCCGCCCATCATGTAGTGCGCGGTCGGCACGACTTCGACCAGGCCGCCGGCGAGGTCGAAGCCGCAATCGGCGCAGCGCTCGACCATGCCCTTGAACTGGCGGCGCACGTTGTCGGGACCGAGATGCGCCATGCCGAGCCAGACGCCGCCGTTGGGCGTCGTGCGGCCGGCGCGCATCTCGGCGAAGATCGCGCGCGACACGATGTCGCGCGTCGCGCGCTCGCCGCGCGGGTCGTAGCGGTGCATGAAGCGCTCGCCGTTGCCGTCGAGCAGGTAACCGCCCGCGCCGCGCAGTCCTTCCTCGAGCACCGTGCCGGTCATGCGCGTGTGCGTGCCGGCGAGCAGGCCCGTCGGATGGAACTGCACCATCTCCATGTCGCGCAGCGGCAAGCCCGGCGCGCAGCGCCATCGCGAGGCCGTCGCAGCTCTTGTCGCCCGGACGGCGTGTGGAACCGGTACATCGTCGGGCCGCCGCCGGTGGCGAGCAGCACCGCCTTCGCCTGCACGAACACGGCTCGCCGGTGCGCATGTCGATCATCAGCACGCCGGCGAGCGCGCCGTCGCGCGCTGCGATGAAGTCGACCGCGCGATGCTCCTCGAGGCGCCGATGCCGCGCGCCCACACCTGCTCGGCGAGGCGGTTGATGATCTCGATGCCGGTGAGGTCGCCCTTGTGCACGGTGCGGTCGAACGTCTGGCCGGCGAACGCCTTCTGGTGGACGGTGCCGTCGGGATTGCGGTCGAAGAAGCAGCCGAGCTCGTTCTCGAGCTCGTGGATGCGCTCGATCGCGCCGCGTGACGAGCGTCCACGCGAGGTCCTGGTCGGGCAGCCACTTGCCGCCTTCGATCGTGTCCATGAAATGGCGCTCGACCGAATCGCCGGGGCGAGCGCGACGTTGTAGCCGCCCTGGACCATGCGCGTGCAGCCGCACTTGCCGAGCAGGCCCTTGACGGCGATGGTGATGTCGAGCGACGGATCGCGCCTGGTGCGCGTGCAGCGCGGCGAACAGTCCCGCGCCGCCGGCGCCCAGGATCAGGATGTCGGTCCGCAACCGCGCAACATCCATCACGCCTTGACGTTCAGCGCGGCGAGCGCGGCGGCGCGCCGGTCGCGCGCCGCGTGATCGACGGTGTCGTAAAGGCTGCCGCCATGGCTGTCCATCGCGACCAGCAGCGGGCCGAAGTCGCGGATCGCGGAACTGCCACAGGCTTTCCGGATTGAGGTCGTCGAGGTCGACGTCCTCGATCGCCTCGATCCACGTCGTCTCGAGCGCCGCGGTGCCGCCGATGATCGCGAGATAGACGCCGCCGAGTTCGCGGAACGCGGCCAGCGACGCCGCGCCGAGTCCGCCCTTGCCGACGATGATGCGCACGCCGAGTTGCCGCATCAGCGGCTCGGTGAAGCGCTCCATCCGCATCGACGTCGTCGTGCCGATGCACACCGGCGCGTAACCGGTCGGATGCGCCGGCGATGTCGGAACCTTTTTCACGTTCGGCGCCGTGTGGATCACCGCATGGCCGCGCAGATCGAATCGCGTCGTGCGCCCGCGGTCGAACAGCGCGATCTGCGTCGCGTCGCGAATGCCGAACAGGCGTTGCTGCAGCGTGACGGTGTCGTCGATGCGCAGCCGCGCGTATCGCTTCCTCGGTCGACCGGCAGTGTCAATTCGTAGTGCGCCATGGCTGTGCCTTCGCATGCCGTCGCTGTTCAGTAGCCGTACGCAACGCCGGTTTCGGTGAACAACGCGCTCGCGCGCCGCGCCGAATGGCATTGCATGTTGACGGCCACCGGATTCATCGTGATGTGCGTCGCCGCGAGCTCGACGTGAACCGCGAACGCCGTGGCATCGCCGCCCAGGCCTTGCGGGCCGACGCCGAGCAGGTTGACCGCTTCCGACAGCTCGGTCTCGAGCGCCGCGCCTTCCGCATCGGCGCAATGCGTGCCGAGCGGACGCGTCGCCGCGCGCTTCGCAAGATGCACGCACAAGTCGGCGGTGCCGCCGACGCCGACGCCGACGATCGTCGGCGGGCACGTCTTGCCGCCCGCGTCGAGCACGCAGTCGATCGACGAAGCGCTTGATCGCATCGACGCCCTCGGCCGGGATCGCCATCCGCAGCCAGGAGTTGTTCTCGGAGCCGGAACCCTTCGGAATCATCTCGATGCGCATGCCGTCGAACGCGTCGCTGAAATCGATATGGATCACCGGCACGCCTTCGCCGCACGACGTGTGCTCGTTGTGGCGCGTCAGCGGATGCACGATCGACGAGCGCAGCGGATGTTCGCGCGTCGCGCGCTCGCAGCCGCGCCGAATGGCGGCCTTGAGCGCGACGCCGTCGACGACGACGTTGCGGCCGATCGTGACGTTGTAGATCGGAATGCCGGTGTCCTGGCACAGCAGGTTGTCGGTCTTCTCGGCGACCGCGATGTTGCTTCACCATCACGCCGAGCACCGATTGCGCCGTTGTGTCGGTCTCGCGCGCGACGAGCGTGTCGAAGCCGCGCTTGATGTCGGGCGGCAGCATCTTGAGCGCGCGTATGTAAAGGTCCTTCGCCGCCGCTTCGACGCGGGCGGGATCGATGCGCAGTGTCATGTCTGTAGCCTCATCCATTCAAGGCGAACAGCAGCGCGTACGCCACTGCCGCGGCGCCGGCGAGCGCGATCGCGGTCTTCTGCCAATCGGCGCGCCAGCCGACGAACTCGATAAACAGCAATCGTACGCCCCCGGCCAGATGCGCGGCGAGCGCCAGCACGAGCAGCGTCTCGGTGAGCTTGACCGCGGGCTGGCGCGTCCATTCCAGGAACCGGTCGAGCGCCGCCGGACGCGCGAGCGCCTGCGACAGCGTGAAGAAGTGCACCGGCAGGAACAGCGCGAGCACGATGCCCGACACGCGATGCACGACGAACGCCCAGAAGCCCGGATGGCCGCGGGATCGCGCGTCGTTGCGCTGGCATCGCCGATGCCGATGAAGAGTGGTCACCATGTCAGTCGGGAAGGGCCGCCCGACCGACTGACCAGCCGCCCGGGGCGATCAGCGAGCCGGATCGCCGACCGCGTGGGGGGATGTTTCATCAGGCCGTCAGCGAGCGCACCGCGTACAGGCCGCCGCCGAGCAGCACGAGCGCGATCACTGCCAGGACGACGTCGGCGCCGCGTCCGCGCAGCCCGAGCCATTCGTCGGCGATCGCGCGCAATCCGAGCGGCGCATGGATCGCGACGGCGACGACGAAAATCGTGTAGAAGGCCGGCCAGAATGCGCTCGCGTGCATGCGCGCGACAATCGCCGCTGCAGTCAGTTGATGGCGCACCGCGTAGATGATCGTCGCGAGATGCACGACGACGCAGACGCGCGAGCACCGCCGCCGACGCGCGCTGCAGCACGAATCGCCACGCCGCGTACCGGACGCCGCGCGGCGACGCGTCGTCGATGCCGACGGCGAGCGCCATGCCGGTCACAGCTTGCCCTTCAGCGCGGCGAGCGCGACCAGGCGCTTCAGGCCCGCGATCGACGCCGTCGGCGACAGATGCTTCGGGCAGCGCTCGGTGCACGATTGATGCGTGTGGCACGACTGGCAGCCGGCGTCGCCGGCGACGGCGCGAAGGCGCGACACGCCGGCGCCGTCCCGAACGTCGTTGACCAGCGTCCACGCCCGGTTCAACGCGGCGGGACCGAGGTAGTCGGGCTTCCATCCGACGACGTCGCACGACGCATAACAGACGGCGCAGCCGATGCACTCGATCGTCGCGTCGATCGTCCGGCGCGCCGGCGACGCGGGCGCCACCTTCGCGAAATCGTCGTAGCGTGTCGCCGTCGGCTTGAACTCGCCCTTCGCCGCCGCCCACTTGTCGAAGAACGGCGCCATGTCGACGACGAGATCGCGCACGATCGGCAGGTGATCCAGCGGCCCGATCTCGAGCGTCCTGTCGCCGGCGACCGTGTCGACGTGCGTACGGCAGGTCCAGCGCGCCTTGCCGTTGACCGTCATCGCGCACGAGCCGCACATGCCGACGCGGCACGCATAGCGATACGCGAGCGACGCATCGAGATGGCGCTGGACGTGCGTGACGACGTCGAGCACCGTCTGCGACGCGCGGCGCGGCACGTCGTAGCGTCGGAACGCGCCGTCCGCCGCGCCGCGCCAGATCAGCACCGGAAAGGTCGATTCAGCGCCGGACATCACGCAATCCGGTTGTCGGTGTCACGGCTGCACTGCGCGGCTTCTGCGCCGAATACCGCCGACGAATGGCGGACCCTTCCGTAAAACATCGACAGATCGCGCGAGCGATTTGACTGCTGCTTCACCGGACGGCCGAACCGGCATCGAGCGTCAAATCCACCATGAGGTCTTGTGCGAGGGTCTCGAGCGCAGCCCTGACCTCGGAGGTCCTGACGTCGCCCGGCACCTGCAGCGCTGCACTCGCTCGGAACAGCGCGTCGCCGGAGCACGCCCCGCTGGTACGGTCAGTCACGAGATTCTCGATGCTGACACCCAATCGCGCGAGCGCGCCGGATATATCACGAACGATCCCGGGATGGTCGTTGCCCACGACCTCGAGACGCATTACGTCTATAGCAGGTTCGTGCCCAGGCGCATCGCCGTGCGTGATCAGCAGGCGCATGCCGATACGCTCGACCTCGCCGAAGGCCGCCATCAGCGCCTGCACGTTCGCTTCGGGAAGTTCGAGATGGACGATGCCGGCGAACTGTCCCGCCAGGTTCGCCATTCGCGCTCCCAGCCAGTTCGCGTCGTGGTCGGCCGCGATCTGCGCGAGGCGATGCACGATGCCCGTCGTGTTCGGTCCGATCAGCGCCAATACAAGAGATGCGGCCATGGTCATGCGGCTGTGCCGCGGGCAGGTGAGCTTGAACGCCGCGCAGTCTTCTGATCGCCGTTACACGACGACGTGCTGCGGGCGGCCGGAAACGAACGCCTCGATGTTATCGATCAACTGCTGCTCGACCTTCTGCCAGCGCTTTTCGAGTATGTCACGACGGTATGCGAGAAGATTGCGCCTCAGCGCAAGCTGAAGACTGCTCGGGGACGGTGTGCGCCGCGTAGTTTCGGATGTTGACGACGGTGATGTCGCTGGCCCTGCAGTGCTCGGCATCGACGACATCATAACCCGTCGCCGCCATCGCGATCAGCTCGAGCTTGGGCAGCGTGGCCAAGGCTCTCGCGCCGTAGCGGCACCTTGTTGGTAATCGCAATCGAGGCATCCTTGAGGCGTGCCTCGGTCTCGGTGGCGCCTTGCGTGGAAGGGTACTCGTTCCAGACGTGATCATATGCAGGTCGCCGCAAGCGGGCGCCGACGCGCGCACGGTCGAGAAACACGATTTGGTGGCGCACCGGCTCGTCTCGCGAAGGTCAGACCGAGAATGAGGATCGCGCAAAGCGGCGCCATATGCAATCGCGCCGGCGCGCCGAGCGGCGCTCGTCTTCTTCGCAGTTTCACTCCGACGCGCCTGAAGTTTCCAATTGAAACGCCCGGGGCTCGCCGCTGCCCGGGCTCGTTGCTGCCTCGACCGGGCAAGAACTTCCCCCGCGCGCGGGGCAGGGAACGTGGAACACGTCCTGCTTGGAGCACCGCGCGGCCGCGGCGATCGGCGCCATCGTGCACCGATCGTCACGGCGATACCGCCTGCGCTTCACCTGTGCCTGCCCCTCTCGCAATGAAAGCCGAATTGCGCACCCGGTTGCACGCGCGGCGCAACGCCCTCGCGGCCGAGGATCGCACGCGCTTCAGCGCCTCGATCACTGACTCGCTGCTCGCGCTCGACGCTTATCGACGGGCTCGCAACGTGCTGGCCTATATGACTTTTGGTAGCGAATTCATGACCGAAGCCTTCTTGCGCGACGCGCTTCGCCAGGGAAGAACGATCGTGCTGCCGAGGATCGATCGTGTCCGCGCTCGTCTTGATCTGCACGGCGTATGCGAATTCGATAGCGAGCTGGCCGCAGGGCCTTGGGGCATCCGCGAGCCGCGTCCTGACATCTGTCCGGTGGCCGAGCTGTCCGAGATCGATTTCATTCTCGTCCCCGGCCTTGGGTTCACGGCGCATGGTGATCGGCTCGGGTACGGTCGCGGCTATTACGATCGCTTGTTGGCGAACCGCGGTCCGCGCACGGCACTCGTCGCGGCCGCATTTTCGGCCCAGATCGTCGACGAAATTCCGATCGCCGAGCACGACGTCCCCGTCGACCTTGTCGTTACCGAGCAACGCACGTACGGTGTTCGCTCGCCGTGACGCGCGGGCGCGATGCCGCGCCCAGCGTCGGCCTGCCGGTGGCATCGATGTTGCTGTCCTCTCGCGCGCCGAGGAACCATGCCCGAAGACAAGCCGAACCGACCGATGCGATGTGCCGCGGGGCGATGGATGTTTCGTTTCGAAAATAGCGCGGGCCGACTGGTTGCGCGCCGGCGTGCTCGCTTCGCTTTGCGTCTGCCGCCGGCGATTCGCGTAGCCGGTTGCCGGCTGCCGGCTGCTTAGTCGATCCGCTGCGCCGAAGGGCGTTTCACGCCAGAATCCGACAAAGATGCCGACCGATATCGAGGTTGCCCAGCAGGCCACGATGATGCGCATCGGCAGGATTGCCAAGGAACGCCTCGGCATCGACGACGAGCATCTGGAGCCGTACGGGCATTACAAGGCGAAGGTGTCGCTCGACTACATCGAATCCCTCAAGGATCGACCGCTGGCTAAGCTTATTCTCGTCACCGCCATCAGCCCTACGCCGGCTGGCGAGGGCAAGACGACGACGACGGTCGGGCTCGGCGATGCGCTGAATCGCATCGGCAAGAAAACCATCATCTGCCTTCGCGAGCCCTCGCTCGGTCCGGTATTCGGCATGAAGGGAGGCGCTGCAGGCGGCGGCTATGCGCAGGTCGTCCCGATGGAGGACATCAACCTGCACTTCACGGGCGACTTCAATGCGATCCAGCTTGCCAACAACCTGCTTGCGGCGTTGATCGATAACCACATCCATCACGGCAACGAACTGAACTTCGACCTCCGCCGCATTACCTGGCGGCGCGTGCTCGACATGAACGATCGCGCGCTGCGCGACATCACCGTGGCGCTCGGCGGGCCGGGCAACGGATTTCCGCGCGGGGACGGCTTCGATATCGTCGTCGCATCCGAGGTAATGGCAATCTTCTGCCTCGCAACTTCCATCGCCGACCTGAGGGAGCGTCTCGGAAATATCGTCGTGGGCTATACGCGCGAGCTGAAGCCGATCACGGCACGCGATCTGAACGCCCACGGTGCGATGACCGTGCTTCTGAAGGAGGCGCTCAAGCCCAACCTCGTCCAGACGCTGGAGAACAATCCTGCGTTCATCCACGGCGGCCCCTTCGCCAACATCGCCCACGGCTGCAACTCGGTGATCGCGACGATCGCAGCGTCGCACCTCGCGGACTACGTCGTCACCGAGGCGGGCTTCGGCGCCGATCTGGGTGCCGAGAAGTTCATCGACATCAAGTGCCGCAAGTCCGGCCTGCGGCCGGACGCCGTAGTGATCGTCGCCACGATCCGTGCGCTCAAGTACCACGGCGGAGTCGATCTCAAAAGCCTGAACGAGGAAAATCTGGCAGCGCTCGAAAAAGGCATCGCCAACCTCGAGCGGCACGTCAATAACGTGCGCAATCACTATGGGCTGCCGTGCATCGTCTCGGTGAATCACTTCACGCACGATACGGAGGCGGAACTCCGGCTTCTCGCGAAAAAGATGGCCCACCACGAGGCGCCGGTGATCGTTGCCCGGCACTGGGCGGAAGGCGGCAAGGGCGCCGAAGATGTCGCGCGCGCGGTGGTGGCGATCGTCGAGCGGACACCGACCGACTTCAAGTTCGTGTACGAGGAAAATCTGCCGATCTGGGACAAGATCAAGGCGGTTGCCACGAAGATCTACGGAGCGGCGGACGTTACCGCGGACACCAAGGTGCGCGCACAGATCAGGAAACTTCAGGAGGACGGCTACGGTCACTACCCGATCTGCATCGCCAAGACGCAGTACTCGTTTTCGACCGACCCCGCACTTCGGGGCGCGCCGAGCGATCACGTCATCAACGTGCGTGAGGTACGGCTCGCCGCCGGCGCCGAGTTCATCGTGTTCGTTTGCGGCGACATCATGACGATGCCTGGGTTGCCGAAGCGACCGTCATCGGAGCGAATCGATGTCGACGCGAACGGCAGAGTCGTGGGTCTGTTTTGATGATGCGCCGCAGCATCCGACTCCCCGGTGCGCATGCCAGCGCGATTCGTCGATTGCGCCGGACAGCGTGCACGTTGCAAGGCGCGCCCTGATACCCGGCGGCCCGGCTGAACGACACCAGGTCGCTCGTCTTTCGCAAGGAGAACCGATATGTCCCGCAACCACGCGCAGTGGCACGCGAAGCCCAACTTTTCCAGAGACGCACTACGTCGATACCAGGCTGTACACCGACGACGGCCTGTTCCGCGAGGAGCAGGCGAAGATCTTCAGCAAATGCTGGATCATCGCCTGCCACGAATCGGAGCTGCCGAACGCGTTCGACTACCGCACCTTCCACCATCCCAACGGCACGCCGCTCATTATCATGCGTGGCGATGACATGAAGGTGCGCGCGTTCTACAACATCTGTCCTCACCGGGGAAACACGCTGCTGTACGACCCCGTCGGCAACGCGAAGCGCATCACCTGCATCTTCCATGCATGGTCGTACGATACCCATGGCCAGTGTATCGAGATCTCCCGCGCCAAGCAGGGCTACCAGGACCGATTCAAGTGCGAGGACACCGGACTGAGAGAGGTCAGGACGGCGGTCGCCTACGGCGGATTCGTGTGGGTGAACACCGATGACGACGCATGCTCCGTGCAGGAATACATCGGCGAAGCGCTAGGCATGCTCGAGGAGCATTTGAGCATGCCGCTCGAGGTGTTCCACTACCATAAGGCGGTCGTCAACACGAATTACAAGCTGTGGCACGACACGAACAGCGAGTTCTATCACGACTACATGCACTACTTCAATCGCATCACCGGGATGCTGCAGCCGGGGTATTTCGACCGGAAATACAAGGGATACCCCAACGGGCATGCATCGGTGGGCTCGATGACGATCCAATACGACAAGTACGAAGGCAGCAAGGTGCGCGGCGTAGGCTGGCCGGGACTCGCGCCGGGCGGATGGATCCTGATCGACATCTTTCCGGGCATGACCTACAACCTGCGCACCTCGGTCGTGCGCATGGATACTGCAATCCCGCTCGGACCCAACAAGGTCATCATCGAGTTCCGAGGCCTCGGCCTCAAGAGCGATACGCCGGCGGAGCGTGCCGAGCGGATTCGCGATCACAACACCATCTGGGGCCCGTTCGGCCGCAACCTCCACGAAGACCTGCTCGGCGTCCATGGCCAGGGACGCGCGATGCGCGAGGGGACGGACAGCAGATGGGTGATCCATGGTCGCGAGGAAAACATGACGATTCACGACGAAGGCGGAATGCGCCATTTCTATGCCGAATGGAGCCGGCGCATGGGGCGCAAAGCCAGCGACCCCTTCGGCGAGCGTGCGAGCGACGCGACGGCGGGCGAGAAGACGGTCGCGACCGCGTAGCTGCAGCACACCGGCATCAAAGGAGGTCTCAAGTGATTCCGCGACAATCGATCGAAGAGCTCATCTATCGTTCGTGCCTGTTCCTGGACGAAAAGAACTTTTCGGGGTTTCTTGACCTGTGCGATCCGGCATTCCATTACGCCATCACCGCGTACAGCCCGGAGATCCGAAAGGAGATGACGTGGCTGGAGCACGACAAGCCCGGCCTGAAGCTGCTCTTCGACAATCTGCCGAAACACAACAGCGACCATTCGCCGATGACGCGGCACGCGACGGTATACACGGTCGAGCCCGATAGCGGCAATGGCCACGCACGTGTCGTCACCGCCCTCCAGGTATTCAGGACGACACTCGACGGGGGCGCCACCGAGTTGTTTGCCGTCGGGAAGCTCTACGACAAGGTGAAGCTCGACGGGCCCGCCCCAACCCTGGTCGATCGCAACGTACGGCTCGACACGCGGATGATCGGGATCGGCAATCACATACCTTTCTGAAGAGCCGGCGCCGCGAACGAAGGTTCATGAAGATTCATCTGAATGCGCGTAACCGCGCCCATCAATTCGAAGCACCCGGTAGCGAGAAGCTGCTCTTCGCGGGCTTGAGCAATGCCGTCGATCTTCCGTATGAATGCGGCAGCGGCACCTGCGGCACGTGCAAGGCACGGCTTCTCGGCGGCTCGATCAACGATACGTGGCCCGATGCGCCCGGACGCAAATTTTTGAAGAGTGCGGACGAATTCCTGCTTTGCCAGTGTGAAGCGAAGACGGATCTCCTCGTCGAAGTTTCGAGCTTCGTGCATGCGATGGTGGCTGGAGCTTCGACGCCACAGCGCTATCACGGACGGGTAACCGAAGTGCGCAAGCTGACCCGTGACGTTCTGTCGATCGCGGTGCAACTCGATCGTCCGATGGACTTCGACGCCGGTCAGTTCGTCATGGTGCAGGTCGAAGGCGTTCCCGGCCACCGTGGGTGGTCGATGGTCAATTACGAGCGCGGCACCCGCCGGCTCTCGTTTGTGGTGAAGAAGAAGCCGGGAGGTCGCATTTCCGACTGGCTGTTCGAACGTGCCGTCGAAGGCGCCGAACTCAGCCTTTTCGGGCCGCTCGGCCGCGCGACGTTCTTTCCAGCGCTGTCGAAGAACATCCTGTGCATCGCCGGCGGAAGCGGCATCGCCGGCATGATGTCGATTCTCGCGCGTGCGGCACACGACGACTATTTCGCACAGTACCGCGGCGATGTATTCTTCGGCGTACGCACGATGCAGGACGCGTTCTTCCTGGAGGAGTTCGAGGATTTCGCGCAACGATGCGGAGAGAAGCTTTCGGTGACCGTCGCACTTTCAGACGAGCCGGTACCGGACTCGGCGGCGCAGGATCACCCGCGGCTCAAGTTCGAGCAGGGACTGGTCCACGACGTCGCGGCTCGATCCATGAGCGGACGTTACCAGAACGTGCGCGCTTACCTCGCGGGACCCCCTCCGCGGTCGATGCGTCGATCCGCATGCTGCTCAAGGCGCGCGTTTCAACCGATAATATTCGCTACGACAAGTTCAGCTAGGATGAGCCGCGTTCTCGTATGCAAGACGGCCGACATCCCGCAGCACGGAATGAAAGCGTACGAGCTCGCGGGCCGCCGAGTGTTGATTGCGCAATCCGGTGACCGCTACTACGCCTATCAAGGGATATGTCCACATCAGGAGGTCTGCCTGGACGAGGGTTTCTACGACGGCGCAGTACTCACCTGCCACCAGCATCTATGGCAGTGGAATATCACGACCGGCGAGCCGGTCGGACTCGCCGAGGCGCCGCTCGAACGCTACGAAGTGGAGGTAGACAATGGCGAGATTTACGTCGTGCAGGCGACCGCGCTGCAAGCGTCGGAGATCTTCGCCGGCGCATCGGACGCAACGCTCGCGAAATTGAACGCGATCGCGCGGCGCGAAGAGCATGAGAGCGGCAGCGCTCTCTACAATATCGGCGATCCCGCGGACGATGTCTATGTGCTCGAATCCGGGCGAGTCGAATTTCTCATCGGCCGCGACGAGCACGCCACTGCCGCCGGGTTCATGCTGCGCAGGGGCGAAGTGTTCGGCTGGAACGCGATCCTCGAGCACCAGCCGAGCCGAATCGCCCGCGCGTCGTGTCTCGAAAAATCGGTCGTTCTGCGTCTGAGCGGCAAGGAAACGCTCAGGATCCTGGAAGACGATCTCGCATCCGGCTTTCATGTGATGCGCAAGCTTTCAAACCTCGTCACCCGGTATCTGACGCTTTCGGGTGCCAAGTGATGGAAGTTACGAGCGACGTCATTGCTTGATCGCCCCGCAGTAGAACAAACACGAGATTTGGCCAGCGTGGCGGAAGAAGGCATTTTCAAAATCAGGGAGGACACTGTGACGAACATGAAACACGGTTCAGCAAGTGCAAGGGGCCCCTGCGATCGACGAATGGGCCACGATGTACCGGTTAATGGGGGCGGTCGAAATGCTGCCATGTTTTTGAACGAGTAACGCTGCTCATACAGGAGAAGAGGACATCATGGCTCACAACATGGCTATACCCGTGCAGCCCGCGGTGAGCGCGCCCGCCAAATCCGAGCTGAAAATACCGTTTCGCGAAGCGCTGCTGGTCGCGCTCGCGGCGGGTCTCGGCTACGGCTTCGACGCCTATGCGGTCAACATCTTCGGCATGCTGGGGCCGACGCTCGCCAAGGATCTCGATATTTCGATCAAAACGATCGGATTGATCGGTTCGATTTTCCTGGTGGGCTACACGATCGGCACGGTCGGCTTCGGCATCCTGGCCGATCGCATCGGCAGGCGCGATGCGCTGGGGTGGTCGATCATCCTCTATGGCCTGACCACGGCGCTCGGCGGGTTGACCAAAAATCTCTACCTGTTCACGGGACTGCGTTTCCTGACCGGGGTCGGCGGCGCCGGCGAGCTCGCCGTCGGTGCGCCCTACACAGCCGAAATGTGGCCAAGAAAAGTAAGGGCGCTCGGCACTGGCGGGATCATGTTTTCGCTGTACTCGGCCGGCTATATCTTTGCCGGAATCGCCGTATTGTGGATCGTGCCCCGGTATGGCTGGCAGGCGACGTTCATCTTCGCGATCGTCCCCGCCGTGCTCGTGTTCGCGCTGCGCCGCATGATTCAGGAATCTCACCGCTTCCAGCATGCGAAAGCTGAAATCGCCCGAAGGCTGAAGGAGACCGGCATCAAGCATCCGCGCGTGAGCATCTGGTCGATTCCAGGCGCCAGGAAGCGGATCATGATCGGTTGGCTTTTGTACATTCCCAATGCATGCGGCTATTGGGGAATCACGGTTTTTCTCACCATCTTCATGGTGCAGAAATTCCACGTCACGCAGGCGCAGGCCATCACTTACGCGGTGTGGTTCTACGTCGTGCAGTTCTTTCTGTCCTATGTCGGCACCGGACTGTCCGACTGGATAGGTCGCAGGCCGGCCGGCATTCTCGGTGCCCTGATCATGATTGGCTGCACGATCGTGGCGGCGACGTCGGACACTCTCGACTCGTTCCTGGTTCGGGGCGGCATCATGATCGGCATGCTCGGCTGGCTGTGGGGCATCAGCGATACGTACATGAGCGAATTTTTTCGCACCACGCTGCGCGGGACCGGTTTCGGAATCATGGTGGGCGGGGGCCGGTTATTCTCGATCTTCGCGCCGTATGCAGTCGGTTTCGGGATCGCCACCTATGGTCCGACGGCCCCTTTCCTGGCGACCTCAGGCTTGTGGATCCTGACGATCATTGGCTATCTGCTGGGCCCCGAGACAGCCGGCCGCGAGCTCGAGGAGGTTCAGCTCTAAGCGAGACATGCGCCGCCACACGCAGGCGGCGCATAACTGGATCGGACGAAGTCGTCGGTGCGCGTCGATGCGACGCGCACCGACGACTTCGGCGCCAGCATACGCGTGGATGGAAGTGGTTCAGCCCTGACGCGCAAACGCGGCAGAGATTCAATCAGTCAACGAAACATGGAACGTCCTGGCGACTGAGTCTGCGCATGGGATCGCGGAACGGCAACCGCGCCAGCTCCGCCCTTCTCCCGTCGCCGGTGTACGCGACGGATCCGGGATCCGCATCTTGGTCGGCGTACGCCAATCCGAGCACGCCTCCGAACACGGGCGAGAACGCTTCGCTCGTCAGATCGACCACCATGCGCGCGTCGCGTGGCCGCGTCTTGCGAATTGGTGACGGGGCGCGAGCTTGACGCCGATGATGCGCCGAGCGCATGTCGTTGCGCCACGCAGTGCGTCACGGCCAATGAAAGGTTCGCCGGTGACGCGAACAAGCCGCGAGAGTCCGAGCTCGGCAGGCAATACGCGCTGCGCGAGCTCGTAAGCAAAGTGGATGAAGCCGGCCTCGACGCGCAGCGAGTTCGCTGCTTCGATGCCACATTCCGATCGCGGTGCCAACAGCGGTGCGTCCAGCAGGCGCGTCCATGTGTCCACCGCGTGTTGCATCGGCACGAGAAGCTCATAGCCTAACTCTCCGGTGTAGCCCAGCCTGCCGATCCACGCTCTCGGTGCCATCGATCAGGCAGCGCCGAAACGCGAAATGCCGAATCCCGCCCGCGCTTCCCGGCAGCGTCTGCTGGAGTAGAGCCGCACTCGCGGGACCCTGGATCGCGACGACCGCATGCGTGCCGTCGAACGAGGCAATCTCGACGTCGAAGCGCTGCGCACACCTCTCCAAGTGAGCGAAATCGCTGCGCCGCCCGGTGAACAGCCAGTAATGCTCGGCGTGGTGACACCAGATCGTGGCATCGATGAACACGCTGCCGTCCTCCCGGCAAAGCAGGGTGTAGCAGACCTTTCCGGGTTGGAGCAATCGCAGGTCGCGCGTTTGCAGCCGTTGCAGGCACGCGAGTGCATCGCGTCCGGTAAACGCCCACCAGCCCATGAACGAAAAATCGAACAACCCGACACCCCGCCGCGCCGCGAGATGTTCCTCCAGCGGATCCGAAAAGCGCAGCGGAACGGTACCGCCGTCCGGAAGCGGCTGCCTGCGCAATGCCTCGCGCGCTGAAGTACCGGCTGAGCATCGACAGCTTTCGGGCGCGCGCCTTTAGAGCGGCGCGATTGCCTCGCGCAAGCGGACAAGCCCGCGCGCCGTTCCCGCCGCTGACCACACTCGCGACCGATTCGCCTGCGCGCCATGCATCGCCCGCGTCCCGGCGGACAAGTAGGCTCCGCGAATGAGAATGAACACGCCGGCGACGATACAAAGCCACGCTGCCGCACGACGAAGATGCGCAACATTTGCGCGGTGGGCCGCGACGACCCCGATCGCGACGCCAAGTAGCTCGAATGGAGTGATAAAGAGCGCAATCGTGAAATCGATTGCTCCATAGGAGAGATTGGCAAGCGTGCCCGAACCGGCGGAGACGATCTGAAGCACCTGGCTCACACCGATTGTCATCAATGGAGGAAACCCGAATGCCAGCATGATCGGAACCGAGAAAAGCGGTCCGCCAGCCCCGGTCAGTCCCGATCCGAAGCCTGCCGCGACGCCGACGAGCAGCAGGAGACGCCATGTTTGAGGCCCCTGCGCCAGATTGAAGATCCCCCGTATCGGAAACAGCACGTTCACGCCCGCCAAAGCAATCGCTACGCCGATGATCCGGTCCAGCACGAGAGCATTGGTAATCGAGTTGACGTAAGCGCCGATGTAGCTGAATACCAACGCGCCGGCACAAACGATCGCGCTTGCGCGCCAGTCGATGCTCCCTCGGCGCGCGAACAACCAGCCGCTCAGCACGCCGGTGAAGACGAAGGTGAAGAGCGCCGTCGCACTTGACGCGTGAATCGGCAGGTGACCGACGATGACGAGCCCCGGAATCAGCAGTATGCCGCCGATGCCGACCGAGCCGATGAGAGCACCAACGACGAGGGAAATCAGCGCAAGCGCAATCGTCATTGCAATATGTCCCGGTGGCGACGTGAGCGAATCGGATCCAACGGCGAGCCGCCTCGAGCCGGCGGTCGCGGCATCCGGCTCAACCGGTGACGAGCGCGGTAATCGTGCTGGTGATGAGCAGGCTCACGCGGCTCATGATCGCGTAGCCGAGAGAATGGTCCTGGTCCATGAGGTGCAATAGCGCATCACCTTCGATGGCAACGATGACGCAGGGCGTTACGCAGGAGGCAGTCGCGATTCTTCGCTGCGCAGTTCGAATCAGCGCCGCCCAGCCGAACAGATCGCCCCGGCGCAGGATTTCTCCCGCCGCCGCCGTCCGGTTGCCAAGACGAAGGTTGAAGCGGACCATGCCCCGGACGAGCACGTAGCAATAGTCCGCCTTTTCCCCCAGCGTGTAGATGTCCCGCTCGCTCGGAAACTCGACCATCTTCGCGACGCTCGCGACGCTTTTGCGTTCGTCCGCGCTCAGCGACGAGAAGAAAGCGGCATGCTCGATCGCCGCCAACGGCGAGCCTGAGTCTGAAGCGCGAGTCCGGGGGACATCATCAACTCCTGCCAGCCCACCATCTCGCTTGAACTTCGCGAGCTCCTCCTCCTTCATGAACACCGTGTGCTCCTTTCCGGGATAGCGGCGGTTGTTCACGTCATCCATGTATTCGCTGTAGCCCTTCTCGAGCATCGGCACCAGATCGCAATAGATCTTCGAATGACGCGGCGTATGTTTCTCGTAAAGGTGGAAGAGATCGGAACCGATGATGTGAACGCCATCCGACGTGTTGCCGGAGCCCAGGCTGATAACCGGTACCGGCAGCGTCTCGGCAAGATAGTGCGACACTTCGGATGTCACGACCTCGGTCATGATCGAGAAGCAACCCGCGTCGATGAACGCCATGGCGTCATCGATCAATTCCTTGGCGCGCTCGGCGGTCTTGCCCTGCGCGGCGAAACCGCCGAGCTGCGCCATGCGCATCGGACAGATGCCGATGTGGCCCTGCACCGGAATGCCCGCCTTGACGATCGCTTCGATGTTCCTGGCGTGGTGGAGGTTGCCCTCGCATTTCATGACTTCGGCATCGGCCTTCGCGACGTACTGCGAGGCGTTGTCGACTGCCTGTTGCGGCGAGAGTGGAAGCTCATGTAAGGCATGTCGACCATGCGCAGTCCGTATTGCGATCCGCGCTTCACGGCCTGCGCCATGAACATCACCTCCTCGAACGTGACCGATGTCGTCGATTCATGGCCGAACAGCACCATTCCGCCCGTGTCGCTCACACAGAGGATGTCGATGCCGAGGCGATCCGCGACGATCGCGTTCTCGTAGTCGTAGACGGCGAGTTGAACGATCGGTTCTTTTTTTTCTTCTTCTCCACAAGCATCGGAATGGTGACTTTCTTGCGCTTCAAGGATGCGGAAGCCGCTTCTGCCATTGTATTTCCTCCAAGGTAAGTGGCGGCGTGCCCAAAGGCAGGACCGCCCGGTTTTTGAGCAAATTGCATGCCGCCAGCGGGCGGCCCGATTGTCCTCCGCGAGCCGGTGTTGCGCAAAACGGATCGGATCTCAGGGAGTTTCACAACGAAACACGAGCGTGCACCACGATACATGCCTCAACGCTTGCTCTTGACGCCGCCGGAGGTTCGCGCCATCGCCCAGCGCCGCCGGCGCATCCATAGCGCCTTGCGGCCTATGCCGAGCATGCGCGCAAGCTCTAGCTCGTTGCGCGAGGACTGGTATTTTTTCACGATGTACTGAATATAGCTTTCCACGGACAGCGGGTTGTCTCCGATTTCGGCGCTCGGCGGCGGACCTGCAATCGCCAGAGGAGTATCCGCATACGTCGTCGTAACTCAGCACGTCCGAGTCGGTGAGGATGGCAGCGCGCTCGATCAGGTTCTGCAATTCGCGCACGTTGCCCGGCCAGTGATACGTCTTCACGAAACTCCTGAAGTTCGCATCCAGGTTGCGAATGCGCTTGCCGATCTTCTTCCCGTAGTAGTTGATGAAATACCTCACCAGCAGGTCGACGTCCCCTTCGCGGTCGCGCAATGGCGGCACCTGGATTTTGACAACGTTGAGGCGATAGAAGAGGTCTTCCCGAAACTCCCCGCGGATCATCGCCTGCTTCAGGTCCTTGTTGCTTGCGGCGACGAACCGGACATCAGCGCGGCGCATGTCCGTGCCGCCTACGGGGCGCACCTCCTTCTCCTGGATCGCCCGGAGGAGCTTCACCTGTACGCCTGGCTGCAATTCGCCGATTTCGTCCAGGAACAGCGTTCCGCCCTGCGCTTCCATGATCAGGCCTTCGGATGTGGCGATCGCGCCGGTGAACGCGCCTTTCATATGGCCGAACAGCTCCGATTCGACGAGATCGGTCGGGATGGCACCGCAGTTGACCGGCACGAATGCACCACCTGCACGCCCGCTTTCGCGGTGGATCGCCTGCGCAACCAGCTCCTTGCCCGTGCCGCTCTCGCCCTCGATGAATACCGTCGCGTCGGTAGGCGCTACACGGCGCACGAGGTCGAGGACGCGCTTGATGCCAGCGCTTTCCCCGATGATCGTGCTCGGCGCATAGACGTTCTTGAGGTTGCGCTTCAGAACGGCGTTCTCGCGCCGCATCTGGCGCTCGTTCAGTGCGCGCTCGACCGCGTACATGAACTCTTCGTTGTCGAACGGCTTGATGATGTAATCGACTGCACCGTGCCGCAGCGACTGCACTGCGCTTTGCACCGACGAGAACCCCGTCATGACGATCACCGGCGTGTTGTTCTGAGCCGCCTTGACGGCGCTGATGACGTCGAAGCCGCTGCCGTTCTGCAATCGCAGGTCCGTGACGACCAGATCGAATTCGGCCGACGCTGCCCGCTGAACACCTTCCCGCACGGTGTGCACGACGGTCGCGAGATGGTTCTTCGACGTGAGGAGCATCTCGATCGCATCGCCGACCGCTCGATCGTCTTCGATGACGAGGACGCTCGCGCCCTGATGGACGAGGTTGCGCTTGACGCTGCTCACGTGCTCGGCTGGCGTCATTCGCGTGCCGCCGGCAGCGTGATCTGGAACAGCGCGCCCCCGCCCGGTATGTTCCTGGCGATGATGGTTCCGCCGTGCTCGTGGACGATCTCGTCGCTGATCGCGAGGCCGAGTCCGATTCCACTGCCGCGCTTCGTCGTAAAAAACGGTTTGAAGATGCGGTCGAAATGAGGGGCGGGGATTCCCGGCCCGGTGTCGCCGATTGTCACGATCAACGTCGCAGGCGCCACGAGCTCCGTGGTCACTCTGATCGTCCCATGTCCTTGCATCGCTTGTGCGGCGTTCAGAAACAGGTTGAAGAAAACCTGCTGCATCTGTCCCTGGTAACCGAGAACCGTGCCGCGCTCATCGCGCTGATGCTCCAATGCGACCGTTTCGCCGAGGCTATCGTACTTAAGTTGGAGAAACGCCTCGTCGAGCGCCGTATCGATCGAAAATCGCGTACGCGTGGTGTCGTCCACGCGCGCGAAGCTGGTCAGCTTCCGGGTGAGGAGGAGCAATCGACGGGTGTTTTCCGCGATCTGCGCGATCCCCTTCTGCCGTACCTCGCTCGATATCCCGCGCTTCGACTGCAGGATCTGCACGATCGAGCTGATGGCCGAGAGGGGATTGTTGATTTCATGCGACACGCTCGCCAGCAGGAAGCCGAGCGAGGCGAGTCGGGCGTTTTGCGCATGGCCTGCCTCGAGCTCCCGCAGTCGCGTCTCGTCGGCGACGACCATCAGGCTACCCGAGCCGAGACGACGAATCCACAACCGCTCGTGCAACGGTCCGAAGGCGGTCTGTCGCGTGACCTCCACTTCCTGGGGTGTGAGCCAGCATGGATCGCCTTTCAGCGCGACCAGGTACTCGGGGAAAAGCGAGCGGAGGTGATTCTCGCCCGGCTCGGATAATCGGACGCCGGCGGCCTCCATCGGCGGGTTGAGGCGCGTGACGCATCCGGTGTCGGCGATGAGCACCGAGGGCCAGGGAAGTATGTCGATGAACGAATCGAGATTATGAGGGCGGGCACTCATCATCACGCTGTCCGGACATCGCCCCGCGACTGTGCAATCGTCACGCAGGGGCTGTGCTCGTGACTCCCGTTCCACCGCGCTGGCGGTCGTCGATGGGCCAGCACAAGATCGCGGCGATAGCGCTCGTGACGATGCACAGCATCCAGACGATTCCGTAAGACCCCGTTGTATCGAACACGTAGCCGCCATACCAGGCGCCGAAAAAGCTTCCGATCTGATGGCCGAGGAAGGCGATTCCGAAAAGTGTCGAAAGGAATCGTACGCCGAACATATCGGCAACGAGCGCATTGGTAAGCGGCACGGTGCCGAGCCACGTAATGCCGATTACCGTCGCGAGCGCGTACGTCGACATCGGCGTGACGGGGACAAGTACGTACGCGCTGATCGCCGCCGCGCGCAAGAGATAGATACCGGCCAGCACATGCTTCTTGCGGAAGCGAGAGCCCAGCAGACCGCAGCAGTATGAGCCAACAGTGTTGCACAGGCCCACGATCGCCAGGGCGGTTACCCCCACCGATGACGACAGGCCATGATCGAGGATGAACACGGGCAGGTGAATCATCAGGAACACCGTCTGGAACCCGCATACGGCGAAGCTGAATGTCAAGTACCAGAACCCCTTGTCCGCCATCACCCCGGTCAGCGCCGACCGCACGTTCCGCGCCCCGGTGTTTGCCGGTACGGTTGGTTTCCCGGCCAGTGCCACCGACAGGACGGCAATCGCCATCACGGCGGCAGCGAGAATGAACAGCGCGCCCTTCCATCCTGCTGCCAGGATCAGCGCCTGGCCAACCGGCAGCATCGCAAACTGCCCGAACGAGCCGCCGGCTCCCGCAACGCCGAGCGCCCAACTCCGGCGCTGCGCGTCGAACGCCCGCCCGACGACACCCATTACAACGCCGAACGAGCACGCGGACAACGCCAGCCCGATCAACACGCCGGCGCTCCAGTCGAGCATCGCGGGTGAGGTCGAGAGAGCCATCACGACGAGTCCCGACGCGTAAAGTATCGCGCCGACCGCGAGCACCCGACCCGCACCATGCTTGTCGGCGAACATGCCGGTGAAAGGCTGCAGCAGTCCCCAAAGCAGATTCTGGAGCGCGATGGCGAACCCGAACTCGCCGCGACCGACGTGCAGGTGGCCGCTGATCGATGGCAGAAAGAGTCCGAATGCCTGCCGCGTCCCAACGGAAATCATGAGAATTGCACATCCGCACAGCAGAACGACCTCGGCAGTCACCGAGCGTGGTCGTTGCATCGCGCGAGCCCGATTACAGATCCCGATTTTGCATCGGTGGTCCGTGCGCGCTGTTTGATCGCTCGATCTCGCATCCGACTGCACCGCAATCGGCAAAAGCATCGAGCTTGGCGACCCTTACGCGCGCCATGCTGACGCGCGGGATGGACAAGCACATCGATACGATGCGCTCGCAGAAAGTCTCCTGGTATTCGATGTGTCCCGCGTCGATAATCGCCTTGACTCCGTCGCGCAGATGATTGTAGTCGAGCACATTGTGCGTGCCGAACGGATACGCGCAGTCTTGCACGCGAACGGTGATATCGATCCGGACTCTCTGCTCGCGCGCTCGCTCTGAAGGATATATGCCGATCCGCGCGGCCGTTACGTGATTACGGAGAAAGAGCGTTACGCCATCCGCCTCCGCTGCTTCGCGTTGGAGGTGCTCATTCATCCGCAGCGCACGCCAGCGTTGCGAGCGCGCGGCGGTAGGGTAGCGTAGTCAGCAAACGCTTCCCGGAATGATGCACGGTCGAACCGGGCACATCCGTCATGATCCGCGACGCATCCTGCACGATCGATAAATTATGCCATACGCCGGCGACGCTCTTTCGTTCGCGGCGTCCGAAGCGCGGAATGTCATTTTCGAGCCGAATCATTGGTGCGCAGCCGAGCCACGGAAAGCGGCGGCGCGCATTCGGTGCAACACGCGCCATAATCTCCGCTTGCAAAGCGCCGGTGCATCGGTGACAACATCCAAAGACAGCCTCCCGCTCTCCGCCGCGATACGCCCGCCGTCGCTCGGTGGACAGGCGGATGTGGACGCCGTCAAACGCTGGCGCAAGGCGATGCGCCAGGCGCTCCTCGCGGAGCGGCTCGCAGTTGCGGATGCGCAGCACGTCGCTTGGTCCGCTGCGATTCACCATCACCTGGCCCGCGCTTTTCGCGACATCGCTGGAATCACGATCGGGTTTTATTGGCCGCACCAACGCGAGTTCGACGGCCGTCCGCTGATGGGCGACCTCCTGGCAAACGGCGCGATCTGCGCACTCCCGGTCGTGGCGGTGCCAAAATGCCCGTTGCTGTTTCGTGAATGGCGGGCAGACACGCCGCTCGATACCGGTCTTTACGGCATACCCATACCCGTTGGTACGAGGGAGGTCGTTCCGGATGTCGTATTCGCCCCGGTCAACGGGTTCGACCCGCTCGGTTATCGGCTCGGTTATGGATCAGGGTATTTCGACCGAACGCTGGCCGCGCTGGGAAATCGTCCCACGTCCATCGGCATCGGCTTCGACCTGGCTCGCCTCGAATCCATTTATCCGCAACCACATGACGTACCGCTCGATTTTATCGTGACGGAGGCCGGCATTTGCCGCACGCCAGCAGGCGGTCGCCGGATGGACGGAAGTTCCAAGGAGTCCCGCCATTTCGTGCCGGAGTGCGAACGCCAGCCGGGTCGGACATCGCGTTGGCCTTGACGCGTAAGGCGATGGACTTCATCGGCTCTCCCTATCGCGCCGAATGTCCCGAGAGCTTGATCTCGACCTTCTCGCTCTCTTCGAGCGACGCATAGTATTCGCGCAGGACGCTCAATACCTCGGGACGACTGAACTCGGTTGGCACGGGCTGCCCTTCGGAAAGCCACTTGCGCAGCTTCGTCCCCGAAACGAGCAGCCGATCGGCGTCGTCGTGCGGGCACGTGCGACCCGACGCCATGCCGCCGCAGCGGTAGCACCAGAACGTCCAGTCGATCCGCAGCGGCTGCGTTGCGAGCGCATCCTTCGGGATCTCGTCGAACACGCGATGGGCATCGAACGGCCCGTAGTAGCTGCCGACGCCGGCGTGATCGCGTCCGACGATCAGGTGCGAGCATCCGTAATTCTGGCGGAACAGCGCATGCAGCAGCGCCTCGCTCGGACCTGCATAGCGCATGTCGAGCGGGTATCCCGCCTGGACCACCGTGCCGGCGCGAAAATACGTCGCGATGAGCACGGCGATGGCGCGCGTCCGCACGTCGGCCGGAATGTCGCCCGGCTTGAGATTGCCGAGCAGCGAATGCACGAGAACGCCATCGCACACCTCGATCGCCACCTTGGCCAGGTACTCGTGCGATCGATGCATCGGATTGCGCGTCTGGAATGCCGCGACGCGCGACCACCCGAGCCGCTCGAACTCGGCGCGCGTCTCCGCCGGCGTCATGAACAATGCCCCGTATTTCGCCTTGAATCCTCCGTCGGACAGCACGTTGACGGGACCGGCCAGGTTCACGTCGGGCTGCTGCAACACCATCGCAACGCCCGGATGCCCGGGGTCCTGCGTGCGAAAGATGGCCGCACATTCGCGCGCCTTGTCGATGACGTATTGCTCGGTCACCCGCATCGTCGCCAGCGGCTCGCCGCTGTCGGGATCGATGAGGGCGATATCGCTGCCGACAGCGACGTCGCGCGCGGTGTTCCGATCGACGGACAGCGTGATGGGGATCGGCCAGAAGAGGCCGGACGCCATGCGGTATTGCATGCAAACGCCTTCCCAGTCGGCGTGCGTCATGAAGCCGTCGAGCGGAGAGAAGCCGCCGATGCCGAGCATGATGAGATCGCCTTTTTCGCGCGAGCTCACGCGCACCTGGCGAAGCGACGTCGCGCGCGAGCGCTCGGCGGCAAGCGCGTCTCCGGCAAGCATCCGCGGCGTAAGGGTACCGCCATGCGGCGGGACTAGATGACCTGGCATACGTTGATTCCCGGTGGGTGTCGCCCACTATTGTGTTGCTCCGACCCCGAGCGGAAAAGTTTCCCTTCTGATGCGTCGATAAATTCCGCTGATGCCTGCGCGAACGTCACGGGCGCTCGGCGGCCAGCGCATCTCACACTGGTTCGCCACCGTGTGAAGCATAGGCTTCAAGGAAATCGGCGGCCGCCTTGCTGCCGCTCGCAAAAGCCTTCACCGCCTCGCTGTGCAACACCTCAAGCGCTTCTTCCTTGTATTGGAGATATCGAACCGAGGTAAGGATGTCGGGGGTTCTCGGCCGCGGCAGATCGATCGGCATTGTATGTTTGATGTGCCCGGGGCAATTGCTCATGATCAATAGCCGATCGCCGACGAAGATGGCCTCGTCGATTTCGGAGGTAACGAACAACGTAGTCTGACCGCGATCCTCGTACAGGCGAAGGAAGTACACTTGCATCAAATCGCGAGTCATGGCGTCAAGGCCGCGAAACGGCTCGTCGAGCATCATGACTTTAGGATTGTTGATCATTGCGCGAGCAAGCTCGACGCGCCGCTGCATGCCCCCTGAAAGCTGATTTGGATATTTGTCCTTGAACTCCAGCAGCCCCACGCGCTCGAGGAGCTCGGTCGCATCCGCTTCAATGTCCGCCGCAGGCCGATTGCGCATCACCACAGGGCCATAGACCACGTTCTGATACGTCGTCATCCATGGGAAAAGCGCGGATTCCTGGAATACCACCAGCGGTCCGACCCCGGCCCCGACACAGGTTTGCCGAGGAAAGAAACCTCTCCCGCATCCACCCGTTCATAACCCGCCAGAATATTGACGAGCGTGCTCTTGCCGCAACCGGAGGGACCGATCAAGACGGTAAGCCGCCCCGTTTCGACAGCGAATGAACATTGATCGAGCACAAGCCGACGCCATCGGCCGCCATTGAAGCTCTTGGAGACGTCCTTGACTTCGATCAAAACTTCGTTGCGGGGCGGACTGACACGTTCTTCAGCCATCGCTAGAACCGCCGTTGCCAAGGGGTCGCCAGCTTGCCTAATACTCGGATAAGACCGCTGGAGAAGTAGCCGGCGAACCCGATGCTGATCATGCCGACAAGGATCTGAGGATAGTTGCCGCCGACATACGATGACCAAGTGAAGTAGCCGAGTCCGGACTTTCCGGCGATCATCTCGGCCGCGACGACCACTTCCCAAGTAATTCCCATGCCAACCGCCATGCCGGTGAAGATGCTCGGCAACGTCGCCGGCAACACGATCCTCCAGAAGATGTCTTTCGGCCGGGATCCCAACGACGATGCCGCACGGACAAGGCGCTCATCGATATTGCGGGCGCCGCCGAGGACATTGAGAACCACGGTGAAGAATGCGCCGAGGAAAATGACGAACGCGATGCTGAGTTCCGTTGTCGGCCAGAAGATAATCGCGGTCGGCACCCACGCAAGTGGTGGAATTGGCCGCAAGACTTCAAGCGGCGAGAAGGCGAAGTGATAAAAGGTGCGATTCATCGCCATCGCCAAGCCGAGCGGAACGCCGATGACCTGCGCGGCAATGAATCCAACTAACACTCGCGAATAACTCGCAATCCAATCGTTCCAGAATTTTCCGCTGCCGATGATCTTGTCGATCGATCGAATCACTTCGCTAGGCGCAGGAACCGCGGCAAAGAAGGGTACTTGCAGTCGGCGGGCCAGCTCCCAGACGACAAGGAAACTCACGACCGATACGACCCCGCGCAGCGTCGTGAGACTGAGCAACATCTTGCGAAATTTAGCCACGTTCCACACTGCCATCGAACAAGACTTACCGAATTTAGTGAGCGTTGCTAAGCCAATTCACGTTCGCCCGCTTCGAACGCTTTTGCCGCCTCCTCGCGCACCGCAGCAAATACCTCGCTCTTGAGCTCGAGATAGCGTTTCGATGCGCGCATATGGAAGTTGCGCGGGCGTTCGAAATCGACATTGAGGATATACTTGAAGCGTCCCGGCCTTGTCGTCATCACCAGTACGCGGTCGGCCAGGAACAGCGCCTCTTCAAGATCATGCGTGATGAAGAATACGGTCTTACGAACGCGGTCGTAGGCCTGCAACAGAAATTCCTGCGCCACGCCCTTGGTCAGGGAGTCCATCGCGCGGAATGGTTCATCGAGCAGAAGCACCTTAGGATCATTGATGAGTGCGCGCGCGATCTCGACGCGCCGGCGCATACCCGACGAGAGCTCATTCGGATAGCGGCCTGCGATATCGGGAAGACCAAGCTCCGCCAATAGCTCTTGTGCTTGCCTCCGCGCATCGCGTACGCTCGACGTGCCCTGGGCTATGGGTCCGAAGGCGACGTTGTCCAATACCGTACTCCAAGGGAACAGTGCGCCATTTTGGAATACTACGATACGATTCGCGCCCGGGGGTGCCGTAAATGTCGGCGTGCAGATGGGCTTGCTATCGAGCAGGATCTCGCCTTGGGTTATGTCGTGAAAGCCGGCGACGGCATTGAGCAGAGTAGTTTTGCCGCACCCCGAAGGCCCAACAATGACGCAGAATTCTCCCGGAGCGATGTCCACTGAACAATTGTCGACCGCAAGTACGTTCGCGCCGAGCGGATCGTAGGTCTTGCTCACATTGCGGATGCTAATCGCGCCGCTTGTGCCACCCACAGAAGCGGTCACCGCCTGTTTCATATTCGCAGCCGTTGTCACGCCGTACCTCGTTCGGTCCAGTGCATTAACAAGCGTCCCACGAGGCGGATAACTGCGCTGAAGATGTAGCCGATGACACCCAAAGTCATCATGGCGATAATGATCACCTCGAATTGGCTGAGGACATACGAGTCCCAGACTAGGAAGCCGAGACCATATTCGCCGGACAACATCTCGGCTGCTACCAGCGAGAACCATCCCACGCCAATCCCGATCTGGAGTCCCGTGAAGATGAACGGCAGAGCGCCCGGAAGGACGACACGAAAGAAGATGTGCCTCGGCTTCGAGCCGAGGCATCGTGCGGCATGAAAATAGACCTCATCGATCGATTCGACGCCAAGCATCGTGTTAAGCACGGTGACGTAGAACGTGGCCAGGAAGGTCAGAAACACGATTGGTGCCTCACGGCTGGCGATCCCCGCGAAGATCAAAATTGCGATCGGCACCCAGGCGAGAACCGGTATAGGCCGTACAATTTCCAAAATCGGTAATGTGTAATCGCGGAAAGCCTTCTTCCACCCCATGAAGAGCCCCAGCGGAACACCCAGCAGCGTCGCCCAAAAGAATGCCTGGAGAACCCGCCAGACACTCCAGAAGATATGCATATAGTAGTCAGGCGTGTAGATGGAGATGCCGTATGTCGGCGTTCGCGACGTGAACTCCTTCCAAACTGCAACAGGCCCGGGAAGCTTGTTGAAGCGTGGAAGATTGAAGAATTCAGTCAACAGATACCAGGCCAGCAGCAAACTGACGATGCCAAACACGCGGAGATAAGGCGTGGATTGCGTCAGCGAATGACGCAGGCGAAACAGCGCCAGCGGAATTGCGCCGACTTGGCCACCATTCAGCGCGGTTCCGGTCGGCTGGTCGACTTGTCTCGGCGGGGCTTCAATTGCAAAGACCATCGCAGCATTCTCCGGGTCGAGCTATGCCCGCAATTGGCACAGATAAAACGGGCCCGGATGCCCCTACTCTGGAGCCTTTGAAGCGTCGAGCGGCTTGATGACGCCAAGAGGCGTGGTCTGCCCTTTCTCCTTCGCGACCGCGACGGCGATTGAATCGTCGATTGCACCCGCTGGCGCCTTATCGACATCGATCACCTTCACCTTGTTGAGGAACGTATAGATCGTCTCCAGGTGCTTATGCTCACGCGCGTCAAAGGTGAACGGCTTTTCGTCCCGTAACGGGCTGCCGCCACGTGACGGTGGCACCGCGCCGTACAAAGAAAACCATGCCATCCTCGTCGTGATTCCCTCGGTCTGGCTTCTCACCATGTCGGCAACCTTGGTCCAGTTCTTGGGATCGAGCAGGTAGAGCTGCGCTTCCAGTTCCGTCTCGAGCCATGCTTTCGCGATTCCAGGATTCTTGGTAATGAAGTCCTCGCGCATTGCGATGAAGCCGCCATCGGGCATATCGTAATTGTGGCCGGTGACCACTTCCCGCGCGATGCCCTCGCCGACGAAGTCGCCTATCCGCGAGACCGAAGGTTCCCAAAGTGCCGCAGCATCAATGCGCTTGGTGCGGAAATTCGTGGCGATGACCTCGATGGACTGATTGAGAACCTCTTTCGGATGGATACCGCTCATTTCCACGAGCTGCCGGAGGAATCGGTCAGCGCAGCTGCCGCGCGGCGTCGCGAGCACTTTGCCGTCGAGCCATTTGACCGCTTCTTCAGGCGATTTGAATTGCGGCGCATCGGCGCGCACCATGATGACATTGCAGCGTTGCCCGGCTGACAAACCAGTGCTGGCGACAAGCTTGATCGACGCTTGTTTGGTCTTGGTGGTCGCCACTACGGCCGGCATGTCGCCGAGGTAACCGATCTGTTGCTTGTCGGCCAGCATCGCGTTGACGATAATCGCGCCCTGCAGAGCGGCCTGGAAGTCCACCGTGCTGCCCGCGGGCAGATGTTTCTTCCACAGATCGAGTCCGCGGATCACGACGGCTGAATAGGAGATCGTATCGTACGGTTGGTAACCGACAGTGAGATGAACGGGATCGGCAGCCAAGGCCATGTATGGCGCCAACGAAAGTGCCAAAACTGAGAACAAGCTTCGCACCTTGGCCATGACATTCTCCACTTTTTATATTCGTCTATGATTCGACTTAGCGCAGATAAAGTAAATGCGTTCTACTGTAGGAAGCGGACACATTATATGGGAAATCAACAGATTCGACGGCGGCGCGTGTGCGGGGCGTCAAACGAAGCAGGCGCCGGATGGAACTCGACTCTGATTGCCCAATCTTGTATCTTCCCGGCGCTTTCGCCCGCTATTGTGTTGGTCTCGTCATCGCCGGCAAAGCGCGTCTTTTGATCCGCCGATAAATTCCACTGATGCTTCGGTGAGCGTCACGGGCGCTCGGTGGCCAGCGCGGACAGGCGCGTCTTCGCGAAGGCCACGAAGCTCGTCACGATCTGCGAGTGGAATCGCTCTTTCGGGTACACGACCGACAGGTAGCGCACGAGCCGGGGCGAGAGCGGAATCTGAACGAGTTGCGCCAAGCGGATTTCCTTCACGACCGCCGTCTTCGAGATGATGGCAAACCCCAATCCCGTGGCGACCAGCCCCTTCAGCGCCTCGGGGCTGCCGAGCTCCATCACCACGTTCAGTGAATCGGGCGGCACGCCCGCCTTTTCGAAGTAGTGGTCGGTGACCTGCCGCGTTCCCGAACCAGGCTCGCGCGTGATGTAGGCATGCTGCCGCAGGGCGCGAGCGGTCACGAATTTCTCCGCGGCCAGCGGGTGCGATGGCGCGCAAATGACTTTCAGCTCGTCTTCGCAGCACACCTCGCTCACGAGCGTCGGGAAGTGCGAGTCGCCCTCGATAAAGCCGAGATCGAGCGCGCGTTCCTCGATTCGGCTCTGCACCGCTTCCGAGTTGGCGACGAAAAGCCGCGGTATCAGCGCGGGAAAGCGAGTCTTGAACTCGCCGAGGATCTGCGGCAGCAGGAATTCGGCGATCGTCGTGCTTGCGCCGATGAAGAGCGGCCCCGCCACCTGGCCGCCCATTTCCTTGACCCGCGTATCGAGCTCGGCCGAGAGTGCGAGGATGCGCTCGGCATAGTCGAGTACGAGGGCACCGGCGCCGGTCAGCGTGATACCGCCGTGCGTACGGTCGAACAGGCGCGTACCGAAATGGTCTTCGAGCTGTCGGATCTGGAACGTAACGGCCGGCTGCGTCATGAACAGCGCTTCGGCCGCCTTGGTGAATGACAGATGCTTGGCGACCGCGTGGAAAACCTGGAGGCGACGGTCCGCCATTGCCTACCAGCTCCCGTTACGGAATCGGATACTCAGCACGAAGTCCATTGGTCCTCCGGTTGCATCGCCTTGCCGCTCACGTCGCACGCCGTGCGAATGCGCGAGGAGCAGGAATGCATGTTCACTGTGGTAAGGTTCAATGGATTGTGCGTCATGCTAGCCGAAGTGTGACCTGACGCGAAATTGCGGTGCTGCGAAGGCCATGAAGATCTGCATTGTTTCCGACAGTCACGACCGCGCGCCGATGCTTGCGGCCGCCGTCACCGCTGCAAAGGCGGAAGGGGTGAAAGTCGTTATTCACTGCGGAGACGTCATTGCCGCGATAACGCTGCGCCCGCTGCTCGACATCGGATTGCCGGTGCACATCGTTCACGGCAACAATCTCGGGGATGCCGTGGCAATGTGGAAGATGTGCGCCTCATCCGGCGGCGTGCTCACCTATCACGGTCAGGATGCCGACCTCGTGCTCGATGGACGGCGAATATTTGCGACCCATTATCCGCACTACGCGCATGGTCTCGCCTGCACCGGTGATTACGATGTCGTGTGCTACGGGCACTTGCACGAAGCGGGCGTGGTCCACCAGCCCAACGTCAAGGGAACCCGGACATGGCTCGTCAATCCGGGGACCGTTGGCGGGCTCGGAGCGCCTGCCACGTGGATGCTTGCCGATCTGTCGCAACTCGAGTTTGATATCCGCGTTCTGCAAGCCTGACACCCGGCCGGCAGCTATGGCAGCTCGATCGCGTTCAGCTCGACGACCCAAGGCGAGCACGCGAGCAGGAAGCGCGCGTCGAGGATGCGAACGCCGCTCGGATACGCAAGTACCGGATTGAGGTCCAGTTCCGCAATATCCGGAAACGCGGAACAAAGCTCCGAAACGGCGAGCATCAGGCGGACCAGCGATTCCTTGTCGGTGGCAGGCGCGCCGCGCACGCCGTTCAGGATGTCCTTCGCACGGATGTCATCGAGCATCGAACGAATGTCCTCGGGGCCAAGCGGAAGCGAACGGAAGACGACGTCCTTCAGAGAGGTGGCTCCGGAAAACTGGACAGCCGGATAAGTGGATAGCTCTGCTCTAATGGGCGACGTTGTCGCCGAGGAGCAGGAGAGATGAAACGACCCCGCCGTAACCATTCAGCCGCGTTCAAAGCGAAAGTGGCCGTCGCCGCGATCAAGGGTGACAGAACCCTGGTCGAGTTATCGGAGCAATTCAAGGTGCACCCGAACCAGATCGGGCAGTGGCGTGCGGAGTTGCTGGAGCGCGCGGCCGAGGTATTTGCGACTGCGGCCGAGAAGCGGGAAGCCGGTCCCGACCTCAAGACGCTGCACGCGAAGATCGGCCAGTTGGCGCTGGAGAATGATTTTTTGGCCGGCGCGCTCGGTCGCATCGGCGATGCGAGCGCAAAACGATGATCGATCCGACGCATGAGCTGCCGATCGTGCGCCAGGCGCAACTGCTCGATCTGTCGCGCTCGTCGGTGTACTACCTGCCGCAGGCGACGCCGGAGGCAGAGCTCGCGTTGATGCGGCGTATCGATGAGCTGCATCTGGAGCACCCGTTTGCCGGCGCGCGCATGCTGCGCGATCTGCTGCGGCGCGACGGCCATGCCATCGGCCGCAAGCATGTCGCGACGCTGATGCGGCGCATGGGCATCGAAGCGCTGTACCAGAAAGCGAACACCAGCCGGCGCCACCCCGCACATCCGGTCTATCCGTATCTGCTGCGCGGACTCGCCATCGACACGCCGAATCAGGTCTGGGCGATGGACACGACCTACAGTACGCCCAGCCAGCGTAGCCCGCCCGCATGGGGGTGGAGCTGCTTGAGCATGTTTGGAATGCAGGGCTCGGCGAAATTGATGTTGCAGTACCGGGCATGCCCTTTCTCTGCTACGAGAGGAAGTGAGCCGAAGCGGCGGTGACTTGCCGACACTGGCAAGGTGACGTAGTCCGTGGGAAACGGGGCTTGCGGCGAAGCGGTTACGCCAAGATGAGTCTCTAGGCTGAGCATGGGACGGTTGAGGAACACGAACCTATTAAAACGCATCTGAGGGTTGAAATGTCACCCCTGCCCACACCGCTTAACGGGCAGGACGCGGATTGGTGTCAGTCACAAGTATGGACTGGCATGCGAATGCTGGCGGATATGTATGCCGATCAGCATGGAGTCACGGAGAGCGCGTAGCTAGACCGTGACATCCGCGACGACTTGCGGCAAGCAAGGATAAAGACTGCGATAGGCAACCTCGCCCATGCGTTGAGTCCAGCATGTGAACTGGGGAAGGCTTGCACAGATGCCAAGGGAGTGTGCCCCCGATGACGTGCAGGCTGGCGGAGCCCTCGTAGTAGTCCGAGACCGGGAAAGCCGGCAATGCCGTGCATCGCGTCGTCGTCGGGTCGCGACGGCCAAGCCGTAGGCATGTCCATAGCGGCTGCTGGTGCGTTCTCTGACGTAGGATGACCCGCAGGCAGGCGGACATCGTTTGCACCGCGCATAGTCCGACCCAAGACTTCTGCGCCACGCTCTATTGAATGGAGGTCATCACGCATGAGCGACCTCCGCAGCGGTTTGCAGGCCGGAGGCGGCCAACGCGTTGGACGGTCGCGGTCTGTCCCTTCGGAAAACGGACTTTACTAAGATCTCGGTGGCACTGTTTACAGGGAGCACGTCACGCGCTGCTTGTTGAATCGTGTGCCAAGCAGTCCCCCGAACTGGGGACGACGGGCCAAAAATGTTGCCGCAAGCTGTCGCGCTCCGGTTGCATCATGAAGGCCGCAAGCGGCGGAAATTGGATTAATCGAGGAACAAATGCGACGTTCGCTTTAACGCCCCATTAAGATCTGCGAGATCAGGACCCTGTAGCGCCATTCAAGCGCTGTATGGCCGCATAGCAAAATTTTGCGTTGGCCGGCCGGACGCGCCACGTAGAATACGGGCGCAGGAGGAGGAAAATTCCATGCTGAGCGTCAATCCGTTCGCCGTCGCGGGCGCGTCGCTGCCTGCCGGCTTCCTGCAGGGGTTCCTGGTGGTGATGGTCCTGGCCGTGGTGGCCGGGACGCTCTTCGACATCGTCCACAAGGGCAGCGCGAGGTATTTCTTCGCCAACATGCGCAAGTCGAAGGACAAGGGCCGCGAGATGGGGGGCGGCGAGCTGGTCTCGATCGCCGTGCAGACCGCGGTAGTCGACGTGCTCGCCTCGGGCGAGTTCTGTAACCAGAAACGCCGGGTGGCGCACCTGCTCGGCATGTACGGGTTCGTCCTCTACGTGGTGGCCACGGCGGTCATGGTGTTCGGCTACCCCACCGGCGCCACGCCCACGCCGGCGATCTGGCCGGTGCTGTGGTGGATCGGCGCCCTGATGGTGCTGGTGGGCGGCTACTGGTTCTGGTTCTTCATCCGCGTGGACGTCGCCGCGGAAGGCCACTCGCCCTTCCGCCTGGCGAAGGCGGACCTCTTCGTCCTGTCGCTGCTCGCGAGCGTGACGCTCGGGGTCGTCTGGGCCGCCACGGGCGGCGGCGTGGGCCTGCTCTTCTGGCTCTACATCATCGCGACCATCGTGCTCTTCGGCGGGGTGCCGTGGTCGAAGTTCGCGCACATGTTCTTCAAGCCGGCGGCGGCCTTCGAGAAACGGGTATCCAGGGCCAATGGCACGGCCGAGAACCTGCCGACGCAGACCCGTGACGATCCCGAGCAACAAAAGCGGCACTCCATGGAGCTGCTGCGAGACGCTCCGATGGACATGGGACTCGGCATCAAGCGCGAGGCGCCCCGCCACTACTAGAAAACAGACCGCAAGCTCAATCGGAACAGCTCAAGGAGCCGACTCATGCCTACCTTCGTCTACATGACGAGGTGCGACGGATGCGGACACTGCGTCGACATCTGTCCCTCGGACATCATGCACATCGACCCGACCTATCGCCGGGCCTACAACATCGAGCCGAACATGTGCTGGGAGTGCTACTCCTGCGTGAAGGCCTGCCCCCAGCATGCGATCGACGTGCGCGGATATGCCGATTTCGCCCCGCTCGGCCACAGCGTTCGTGTCGACCGCGACGAACGCAAAGGCACGATCGCCTGGAAGATCAAGTTCCGGGACGGCACGGAGAAGAACTTCCTGTCGCCCATCACCACGAAGCCCTGGGGGACGGCGATCCCCAAGCTCGCGGAGGTTCCCGCGCCCAGCAAGGAAATGCGCGACAGCCAGCTCCTGTACAACGAGCCGAAATAGATCCGCCTGGATGACGGCGGCCTGCGCACGCTCAAGGACGCCGGCCTCAAGCTGAAGAAAGGCGTGTACTACTGATGGCCTACCAAACGATCGTCGAAGACGGCATCGACATCCTGGTCGTCGGTGCGGGCCTTGGCGGCACGGGTGCCGCATGGGAGGCGAGATTCTGGGGCCAGAACAAGAAGATCGTCATTGCCGAGAAGGCCAACATCGATCGCTCCGGCGCGGTCGCCCAGGGCCTGTACGCCATCAACTGCTACATGGGCACCCGCTGGGGCGAGAACAATCCCGAGGACCATGTCCGCTACGCCCGCATCGACCTGATGGGGCTGGTGCGCGAAGACCTGCTGTTCGACATGGCCCGTCACGTCGACTCCACCGTGCATCAGTTCGAAGAGTGGGGCCTGCCCATCATGAAGAACCCGAAAACCGGGCGCTACCTGCGTGAAGGGCGATGGCAGATCATGATCCACGGCGAGTCCTACAAGCCCATCGTGGCCGAGGCCGCCAAGAAATCGGCGGACAAGGTCTTCAACCGCATCTGCGTCACCCACCTGCTGATGGACGAAAGCAAGCCGAACCGGGTCGCCGGTGCCGTCGGCTTCAACGTCCGCACGGGCAACTACCACGTCTTCAAGTCGAAGACCGTGATCTGCGGCGCGGGCGGCGCCTCCAACATCTTCAAGCCGCGCTCGACGGGCGAAGGTGCCGGCCGCACCTGGTATGCGCCCTGGTCGTCCGCGTCCGCCTACGGGCTCATGATCAACGCCGGCGCCAAGATGACGCAGATGGAAAACCGCATCGTGCTGGCGCGCTTCAAGGACGGTTATGGGCCGGTCGGCGCCTACTTCCTGCACCTGAAGACCTATACGCAAAACGCGCTGGGCGAAGAGTACGAATCCAAGTGGTTCCCCGCGCTGCAGAAGATGGTCGGCAAGGAGTATCTCGATCCGGAAGCCTCGCACCTGACCCATCGGCCGATCCCGACCTGCTTGCGCAACCATTGCATCATCAGCGAAGTGGACGCCGGCCGCGGCCCCATCCACATGGTGACCATGCAGGCCTTCCAGGATCCTCACCTGGAAGAGGTCGGCTGGGAAAACTTCCTCGGCATGACCGTGGGCCAGGCGGTCCTGTGGGCCGCCACCGACGTGGATCCCAAGAACGAGAATCCCGAGCTGACCACGTCCGAGCCGTACGTCATGGGCTCGCACGCGACGTGCTCGGGCGCCTGGTGCTCGGGTCCCGAGGACGTTTCCCCGCCCGAGTATTTCTGGGGCTACAACCGCATGACGACGATCGAAGGCCTGTTCGGCGCCGGTGATGCGGTCGGCGGCACGCCGCACGCCTTCTCGTCCGGCTCGTTCACCGAAGGCCGTCTCGCCGCGAAGGCCGCCTGCAAGTACATCGACGACGGAAAGGCCGAAGGCATCGTCGTATCCGATGCGCAGATCGAGCGCCGCAGGAAAGAGATCTACAAGCCCCTGGAGCACTACAGGATCTACCGCAATGCGGTCGTGGCGGGCACCGTCAACCCGCACTACATCAATCCGCAGCAGGGACTGGACCGCCTGCAGAAGCTCATGGACGAGTATTGCGGCGGCTATACCGTCGGTTACATGACCAACGAGAAGCTCCTGAACATCTGCCTCAAGAAGCTGAAGCTCATGGAGGAAGATCTCGAGAGCCTGGCCGCGAAGGACCTTCACGAGCTGCTGCGTGCGTGGGAGCTGAAGCACCGTCACCGGGCGGCGGAGTGCGTCACGCAACACACGCTGTTCCGCAAGGAGACGCGCTGGCCGGGCTACTACTACCGAGGCGATGTCATGAAGGTGGACGACGAGAACTGGCACGTGCTGACCGTTTCGCGTCGCGATCCGGAAACCGGCGAATACACGATGGAGAAGGCGCCCTGCTATCACCTGGTTGCGGACGAGGAGGCGACGACAAGCAGCCAAACGCCGGCGCAGAAGCTCTCCGCTTGAACATCGTCGAAAGAACCGACGAGGAGATACGCGCCATGGCCGATCCCCTGTGGCGCGATCTCCTCAAGTACTCCAACGAAGGCAAGTACGGAGAGTTCGTCAAGAAGTTCGCGAAGTCGCTGGCGCTCGCCATGAATCAAGTCGTGGTGAATCACCAGTTCGCGAACAGCGAGCTGGCCAGGAACCTGTCCGAAGATGCCGACTATCTCGGCATCATCCGCCGGGGCGAACATGTGACGGTTCTTTACCGGCAACGCAGCACCAAGAAGCCGGGCGAATGGCTCGGCAGGCTCGTCCTCGGCTACGAAGATGGCGAGGTCAGGATTTTCGCGGCGTCCATCTTCTGAGCGGCGGGCCCGGATTCGACATGAGTGAAGCCATCCAGGACGGCAAGTTCGTCGAGCTCACCTACAAGGTGACCGACAGGAAATCGGGGCACGTCCTCACCTGCGTCGAATTCCCGTTGGGCTACGTTCACGGACACAATGAAATCCTGGCCCCTTCCGTCCACAAGGAGCTGGAGGGCAAGTGCGCCGGCGACGTGATCGAAGTGCCGATCGACGGCAATCGCATCTTCGGCCCGAGAGACGAGTCGCTGGTCTTCACCGATCACCTCGAGAACGTCCCCGAGGAGTATCGGCAGATCGGCATCTCCATCCTCATGGAGAACGACAAGGGCCAGACCCGCAGCTTCATCGTGACGCGGATGGACGACGAGACGCTGACCGTCGACGGCAACAATCCGCTTTGCGGCAGGGAGGTCGTCTTCAGGCTCGAGATACTGACGGTGCGCGACGCAACCGACGAAGAGATGAAAGCCGGTGGAGCGATCGGCGCGGCGCCGAACATCGACCCGTCGATGATGAGACCGGTTTGAGCGGCGGTGGCGAATGGCATCCGACGACCCGGCTTTGTTGCCTGGGCTTGCAATCCTGACTTCACGAAAAGGGGGTGACCTATGAGCGAGCAAAAACCAATCACCAAGGTTCCTGACGGCCAGACGCGCTTCTATACGACGCGTCAGAAGGCGCCGAACGCAAAGGGGTTTGTCGGCTACGAAACCGTCTGGAAGCCGTTCCAGAAGGAAGTCGAATACAAGACGCCAAAGACGCCGTAGGGGTCATACCGAGGCATAGGTGAGCAGCCGCTCGAGAACGCTCTACCACGAGCGCTCCACCGGGTTGGGGCCTACGCTCTGTGACGTAAGGTTCGAGCACGCCTGCGAGAAACACGCGATACGTCGACGGATAGGTCTGCTACTTGTTCGAGCTCGATCTACGTTTTCGCGTGCTGCCGTTATATGAGCAGCAGAACAAAACGGCCGTGATGCAAAAGCCGACGCTGAGCAGAGGTCATGAGTCGATGCGACCGGATGCGATAGTTGACGCCAGACCGCCACGAGCGCGTTGTGCATGCTCAAACCGCAAGGCGTGCTCAGTATCGAGAACCATCGCATTCATATTGAAATCGGAGAAGTGGTCAACGAGGCAACTCAAAACGCTTTGTAGCAATTGCATTTGCCCTGCACTCACAATTGGCAGGCGTTGGACGAACATTGGTAGACTTCCCCGATGAGTCAAAGCTCGAGCAGCTTCAGCCGCTGCACCTTGCCCGACGGTCCCTTCGGCAGCTCGCCGACGAGCGCAGGTAGCGCGGCGTCTTGTAGCGGCCGAGCTCGCGCAGGCAGTGCGCGCGCAGCTCCTCCTCGGTGCAGGTTGCGCCCGGCTTCAGCACGACGCACGCGAGGATCTCCTGGCCGTACGCGGCATCGGGAACGCCGACCGCCGCGGCCTCGAGCACCGCGGGATGCGCGAGCAGCGCCTCGTCGATCTCGCGCGGCGCGATGTTCTCGCCGCCCTTGATGATCAGCTCCTTGAGGCGGCCGGTGATGAAGTAGAAGCCGTCGGCGTCGCGATAGCCGAGGTCGCCGGTCGCGAGCCAGCCGTCGCGCGTAGATCGCGGCCGCCGTAGCTTCGGGCGATTTGTAGTAGCCGAGCATCACGTTCGGCCCGCGCAGCTCGATCTCGCCGCGCGCATCGCCGTCCGACGCGGCTGCCGCCGCGCGTCGACGACGCGCGCCTCGACGCCGAGCGGCCGGCCCGGGCGAGCCGTACTTGCGCGCGCGACGGGTCGAGCGGATTGGTGAACGCGACCGACGCGCATTCGGTGAGGCCCATCGCCTCGATCACCGAGATGCCGAAGCGCGCCTCGAACGCGCGATGCTGCTCGGGCGGCAGCGGCGCCGACGCCGAGCGGCCGAAGCGCACGTCGCGGCACGCCGCCGCCTGTCCCGGCGTGAGCTCCGGCCCGTTCAGCAGATACGCGATGATCGTCGGCACCACGTTGAGCCACGTCGGCCGATGGCGCGCGACGAGCGGCCACCATTGCGACACGCTGAAGCGATGCGGCATCACGATGCTGCCGCCGCGACACGAGCGGCGCGACCGTCGCGATGCACTGGCCGTTGATGTGATAGAGCGGCAGCGACGACAGCACGCGATCGGCCGGCGTCAGCGCGAGCGGCGCGCGCGACCGCGCGGCCGCGCCGACAGCAGGTTGCGCGTGCGACAGCAGCGCGCCCTTCGGCTGCCCGGTGGTGCCCGACGTGTACATCAGCATCGCCGGCGTCGTCCGGCGGCCGAGCGGCGCCGTCACCGCGACCCTGCCGCATGCGGCGCGGGCAACGTCGAGCCGCAGTCGGACGTCGATCGACGACGACACGTCGAACGCCGCGCCGCTGCTCGCGACGAACGCGCTTCGAGCGCGCTCGCGATTCGCGGCCGCGGCGAACACGATGCGCGTGTCGGAATGCGCGAGCGTGTACTCGAGCTGCGCATCCTGCGCGAGCAGATTGAGCGGCGACACGACGTAGCCGCCGTACATCGCGCCGAGGAAGATCAGTCGCCGCGCTGCACGCCGTTGGGCAGCATGAACGAGACGGTCTCGCCCGGCGCGATGCCGCGCGCCGCGAGCAGCGCCGAGACGCGCGCGGCAGTTCGCGCGCAGCGTCGCGTAGTCGATCGTCGAGCGCCGGCTCGGGCGCGATCAGGAACGGCGCGGCGGGCTGCGACGCCGCGTGCGCGTCGATGACGTCGCGAAACGTCGCCGGCGCGACGGCCGCCGCGCGTCAGACGCCATGCTTCGCGCGATACGCGCCGAAGAGCTCGTCGTCGGTCGGCTCGTGCACGCGCTCGGGCGCGAGCGGGCGCACGACGCGCGTGATGTTCAGGAAATGCCGGTAGTTGAGATTGTCGGAGATGCTGTTGCCGCCCCACGTGCCGCAGCCCATCGACAGCGAGAACGGCAGCGCGTTGTCGAAGCTGCCGCCGGTCGCGAAGCAATGCGCCTGGTTGACGATGACGCGGCACACCGGCAGCGTCAGGCCGAGCTCGCGCGCGCGATCCGTCGTGCGCGTGTGCAGGCCGATCGAGTGGCCGGCACCCTGGTAGCGCAGAGATGCGGTCGCGCGCGCGACCGCCGCGGCGAAATCGGCGGCGCGATAGAACGCGAGCACCGGCGACAGCTTTTCGCCGGAGAACGGATGCGTCGCGGCCGACGCCCGTCTCGTCGACGATCAGGAAGCGCGCGTCGCGCAGCGCGGGACGCGTCAAGCCCGCGAGCGCCGGCGATGCGTCGCGCGTCCTGCGCGATGACGGCCGGCGACGAGCTTGCCGCCGGCGAACATCGCGCGCTGCGAGCTGCGCCGTTTCGGCCGCGTCGAGCAGCACGCCGCCCTCGCGCGCCAGCGCGGCGAGCAGCGCGTCGGCGATCGCCTCGACCGCGATCACGCTGTTCTCCGACGAGCAGCTCGTCGCGTTGTCGAACGTCTTCGAGCGCGCGATCTTCGCCGCGGCGTCGGCGACGTCGGCCGTCTCGTCGACGATCACCGCGACGTTGCCCGCGCCGACGCCGATCGCCGGCGTGCCGCTTTCGTACGCCGCGCGCACGTTGGTCGGCGAGCCGGTCGCGACGACGAGATCGGCCTGGCGCATCAGCTCGAACGTGCGCTCGCGCGTGACCGGCGCCGGCAGCTGCATGCACGAGGTCGCGCGGCGCGCCGATGCGGTCGAGCTCCGCGTGGACGAACTCGCAGCAGCAGCGCGAGCGTCGAATGCCCTTTCGGCGACGGCGCGAGGATGATCGCGTTGCGGCCCTTCAGCGCGTTGATGATGTTGTTGGCGGGCGTCGCGGCGGGATTGGTCGACGGCGTGATCGCGGCGACGACGCCGACCGGACGCGCGATCTCGATCAGCCCGCGCGCGGGATCGTCGCGCGATGACGCCGACCGACCGCGCGCCCTGCAGATCGCGCAGCAGGCCGATCGTCTTGCGGCGATTCTTGGCGATCTTGTCGGCGACGTTGCCGAGGCCGGTGTCGCGCACCGCGAGCTCGGCGAGCGCGCGATTGCGCGCCGGCTCGACGATCGCCCAGCCGGCGGCGACCGCCGCCTCGTCGGCCTGCGCCTGCGTCCAGTCGTCGGCGATGCGCCTGCGCGGCGCGCGCGCGTGCGATGAGCTCGCGAACGATGGCGGGCGAGTCAGCCTCGTGCCGGATGGACGACGCCATGCATCGATTCTACCCACGCTCACCCGGCCGCGGTCGCCTTGTACTTCGCGAGATGGCGCACCGGCAGCGACAGCGCGTCGCGGCGGAACGGATCGCCGAGCTCGCGCGTGACCATCATTTCGAGCACCGTCGTCTTGCCTTCGCGCTGCGCCGCGGCGGCCGCGCGCAACGCCGGTCCGACGTCGGACACCTTCTCGACGCGCACGCCTTCGGCGCCCATCGCCTGCGCGACGGCGGCCCACGACGGCTGCTTGTCGAGGTTCACGCCGATGAAGCGGTTGCCGTAGAAGTCGACGTGGTTCTTCTTCTCGGCGCCCCATTGGCCGTTGTTGAACACGACGGCGGTGACGGGAATGTTCTCGCGCACGCAGGTCTGCAGCTCGCCGAAGCTCATGCCCCACGCGCCGTCGCCGACGTACGCGATGGCCGGCCGATCCGGCGCCGCGACCTTCGCGCCGACGATCGTCGGAAACGCGTAGCCGCAGTTGCCGAAGCTCATCGCCGCGAACATCGAGCGCGGACGCTCGAAGCGCAGGTAGCTGTTCGACACCGAGCAGATGTTGCCGATGTCGGTCGACACCATCGCGCCGTCGGGCATCGCGCGCTCGAGCTCGCGCAGCATCTGCCGCGGATGCATGTGCGACGACTGCGCGCTGACTTCCATCGACCAGCGGTCCTTCTCGTGCGTCCAGCCGTCGAGCTCGCGTTCCCACGCGCGCCTTCTCGTCGCGCAGCGTCGCGAGCCGCGCATCGCGATTCGCGATGCAGGCGAGCTCCTTGCCCGCGAGGCGCGCGACGAGCGCACGCGCCGCCGCGCCGCATCGCCGCAGATGCCGACGGAAATCGGCTTCACCAGCCCGAGCATCTTCGCATCGGCGTCGATCTGGATGATCTTCGCGTCCTTCGGCCAGTAATCGAGCCCGTGCTGCGGCAGCGTGCCGAACGGCCCGAGCCGCGTGCCGAGCGCCAGCACGACGTCGGCCTTGGCGATCAGCTTCATCGCCGCCTTCGAGCCCTGGTAGCCGAGCGGCCCGCACCACAGCGGATGCCTCGCCGGGAACGCGTCGTTGTGCAGATAGCTCGCGCACACCGGCGCCTGCAGCAGTTCGGCGAGCTCCACCGCGTCGGCCTCGGCGTCGCCCATGACGATGCCGCCGCCGGCGAGGATCACCGGGAACTTCGCGCCGGCGAGCAGCGCGGCCGCCTCGTCGAGGCTCTTCTCGCCGCCGGCGCCGCGCTCGATCGCGAGCGGCCGCGGAATCTCGCACTCGATGTCGCCGTAGAAGAAGTCGCGCGGGATGTTGACCTGCGTCGGCCCCATCTCGAGCATCGCGCGGTCGAACGCGCGGCTCGTGAGCTCGGCCATCCGCGCCTTGTTGTTCACGTGCGCCTGGTACTTGGTGATCTTCGAGAAGATCGGCAGCTGCTCGGTTTCCTGGAAGCCGCCGAGGCCGAGCGTCATCGAGCCGGTCTCCGGCGTGACCATCACGACCGGCGAATGCGCCCAGTACGCGGCGGCGATCGACGTGACGAAGTTCGTGATGCCGGGCCCGTTCTGCGCGATGCACACGCCATGGCGGCCGGACACGCGCGAGTAGCCGTCGGCCATGTGGCCGCCACCCTGCTCGTGCGCGACCGAGATGAAGCGGATGCCGGCCTGCGGAAAGAGGTCGAGCGCATCCATGTACGCCGAGCCGACGATGCCGAAGACGTCCTTCACGCCCTGTGCAACGAGCGTTTCGACGAACGCCTCGGACGGCGTCATCGTCTGGCGGCCTTGCACCGCGAGGTTCCTGGATTCGGTCATCGTGTTCATGCGAGCGCTTCCGTGAGAGTCGAGCCTTCGATTTTGAGCCCGGCGGAGCGCCGCGGCTAGTGCCAGCGCGACGTCGCGCGTGGGGCCAGACGCAATCCCGCTCCGTTTCATGCCACGAGCGACAGCGGGATCCGTCCATGTATAGCCGAGCGCCTCCGCGACCGGTGCGCACGTCACCTTGCCGAACGCGACATTGAGTCCTGGCGCAGATGAACGTCGTCGGCGAGCGCGCGCTTCCAGCCCTTGTCGGCGATCGCGACGACGAACGGCAGCGTCGCGTTGTTGAGCGCGAGCGTCGACGTGCGCGGGACGCCGCCCGGCATGTTGGCCACGCAATAGTGAACGACGCCGTCGACGAGATACGTCGGCTCCGCGTGCGTGGTCGCATGCGACGTCTCGAAGCAGCCGCCCTGATCGATCGCGACGTCGACGACGACCGAGCCGGGCTGCATCCGGCCGAGCATCGCGCGCGTCACGAGCTTCGGCGCCGCGGCGCCGGCGATCAGCACGCCGCCGATGACGAGATCGGCGGCCGCGACGTGGCGCTCGATCGCCTCGGCGGTCGAGAACACCGTTTGCAGCGCCGGGCCGTAGTGCGTCCACAGCCGCTTCAACGCGTCGACGCTGCGATCGAGCACCGTCACGCGCGCCCCCATGCCGAGCGCGATCTCGATCGCATGCGTGCCGACGACGCCGCCGCCGAGCACGACGACGTGCGCGGGAACGACGCCGGGGACGCCGCCCAGCAGGACGCCGCTTGCCGCCGTGCGGCTTTTCCAGATAATGCGCGCCGGCCTGCACGGCAAGCCGACCCGCCACCTCGGACATCGGCGCCAGCAACGGCAAGCCGCCGTCGGCGGACGTGACCGTTTCGTACGCGATGCACACCGCGTTGCTCGCGACAAGATCGCGCGTCTGGTCGGGATCGGGCGCGAGATGCAGATAGGTGAACAGAATCTGTCCGGGCCGCAGCAGCGCGCGCTCGATCGCCTGCGGCTCCTTGACCTTGACGACCATGTCGCTTGCCGCATAGACCTCGGCCGCGCTCGGCGCGATCGCCGCGCCTTCGCGCTCGTAATCCGCGTCGCCGACGCCGATCCCCTGCCCGGCGTCGTGCTCGACGATGACCTGGTGGCCGTGATGCACGAGCTCGCGCACCGAGCCCGGTGTCAGGCCGACGCGATTCTCGAGCACCTTGATTTCCTTCGGGACGCCGACGCGCATGCGCGCTTCCTGGAATTGACGGGCCGCCAGATTACGCTGGCGCCTTCGCCGCCGCTAGAGCCAGCGAGCGCGTGCGCGTGGTGTCAGACGGTCGCCCCGGCCACTTCGGCGCAGGCGGCGGCCAGCGTCGCGATCCCCGGCTCGATGCGCGCCGCATCGATCGATGCGAAGCCCAGGCGCGCGTAGTTCGTCGGCACCGGCTCGCTGTCCGTCGACGAAGAAGACGTCGCCGGGCTCGATCAGCACGCCCATGCGCGCCGCGGCGGCGGCGATCGCGCGCGTATCGACGTGATCGGCGAAGCGCAACCAGAACGACGATGCGCCGGCGACCGTCGTGAAGCGCACGCCGGGAAGGTGCGTCCGCAGCGCCGCCGCGACGAGCTGCGAGCGCTCGGCATACGACTGGCGCAAGCGCCGCAGCAGCGCGTCGTGATGGCCCATCGCGAGGAAGAGGCCGACCGAGCGCTCGTTGTTCGCCGCCGGATGGCGCAGCATCAGGCGCCGCAGCGCGCGCAATTCGCGGATCAGCTCACGGTTGGCGACGATGAAGCCGCTGCGGATGCCGGGCGCGAGCGTCTTCGACAGGCTGCTCACGTAGATGACGTGGCCGCTGCGATCGAGGCTCTGCAGCGCGGGCTGCGCGCGGCCCTCGAGTCCCGAGCTCGATCTCGTAGTCGTCCTCGATCAGGATGCGGTCGTTCGCCTGCGCAAACGCGAGCAGCGCCTCGCGTCGCGCAAGCGGCATCGTGACGTTGGTCGGGCATTGATGCGACGGCGTCAGGTAGACGTAATCGCAGGCGTCGAGCGCCGGTGTCAGCGCGAGCCCCGCGTCGTCGAGCGGCAGCGGCACGATGTTCGCCGTGCGCGACGCGAAGATGTTGCGCGCATCGGGATAGCCGGGATTCTCGATGCCGACGGTCGTGCCGGCGTCGACGAGCAACGTCGCGAGCAGGAACAGCGCATGCTGCGCGCCGACCGTCACCAGGATTTCGTCCGGCGCCGCGAACACGCCTCGCCGCACGAGCAGCCGCGTCTGGATCTGCTCGATCAGCAGCGCATCGTCGGCGTCGATCAGGTCGCCGGCCCATCCGCGCGCCTCGGACGCCGACGTCGCCTGCAGGCTGCACTCGCGCCATCCGGGCAGCGGCAGCAGCGCGGGATCGAACTGCCCGTAGATGAACGGATACGGGATAGCGCTGCCAGTCGCGCGGCTTGACGATGTTGCGCTGCGCCGACACGCCGCCGCGCAAGCGCGGCGTCCAGTCGACCGGCGATGGCGGATTGCCGACGCCGGGCGCCCGCGGCAGTCCGACGCGCCCGGCGATGATCTCCGGATTGACGTAGTGGCCGCTACGGCTTTTCGTCAGCAGGTAGCCTTCGTTGACCAGCAGCTCGTAGGCCAGCGCGACGGTGTTGCGCGCAACGCCAAGCTGCGCCGCCAGGACGCGCGTCGACGGCAACGCGACGCCGACCGGAATGTGGCCGTCGAGGATCGCGGTGACGAGCATCTCGCGGATCTGCGCCTGCAGCCCGACCTTGCTGCGAAACGAGAGCTGGATGAGCTGATTCCACATATCGGTGTCGGAGGTGTAATTCGGTTGGCAGTGCCATGCTCGAGCGGGCCGCTTCGGCCGAATTACACCTCCGACACCGATATGTGGACCCCAATTGACGCTGGCCCATCGCGCAGCGGGTATCTGGCTCCTTGTACCGTCGCGCGCTTCGGCGCTACAAAGGCTTATCATCGATGCTATCACGCGATACCCGCGCGACGCGGGCTCGCTCCCTGGAGGTCACCACGATGGGTCACGCCGAATTCACGCTTCGCAACCAGGCGGCGCAAAAGCCGCTGTCGCTCGACGAATTCTGGATGCCGTTCACGCCGAACCGCGACTTCAAGGCGGATCCGCGGATCGTCGTGCGCGCCGAAGGCATGTACTACTTCAACGATCGCGGCGAGAAGATCATCGACGCGTCGTCGGGCCTGTTCTGCGTCGCCGCCGGACACGGCCGCAAGGAAATCGCGGACGCCGTGCATCGGCAGCTGCGTCGAGCTCGACTTCGTCGCGCCGTTCATGCGCGCGCATCCGAAGAGCTTCGAGCTCGCCTCGCGCGTCGCGGCGCTCACGCCGGGCGACCTCAACCGGATCTTCTTCGTCAACTCGGGCTCCGAGTCGGTCGACACGGCGATGAAGGTCGCGCTCGCCTACCACCAGGCGCGCGGGCAGTCGGGCCGCACGATGTTCGTGTCGCGCGAGCGCGCCTACCACGGCGTCAACTTCGGCGGCGTGGCGCTGTCGGGCATCATCAACAACCGTCGCAAGTACGGGCCCGGCATCGCGGGCGTCGTGCACATGCGGCACACGCACCTGAAGGAGAACTACTTCACGCCCGGGCAAGGCGCGCACGGCGCCGAGCTCGCCGACGACCTCGCGCGGTTCGTCAACCTCTACGGCGCGGAAAACATCGCCGCGTGCTTCGTCGAGCCGATCGCCGGATCGGCCGGCTGCCTGGTGCCGCCGGCGGGCTATCTTGCGCGGCTGCGCGAGATCTGCGACACGCACGGCATCCTGCTCGTGTTCGACGAGGTGATCACCGGCTTCGGGCGCACCGGCGCGCCGTTCGCCGCGCAAAGCTTCGGCGTGACGCCGGACATCATGACGATGGCCAAGGCGCTCACCAATGCGGCGCAGCCGATGGGCGCCGTCGCCATTTCCGAGCGCATCTACGACACGGTGATGGCCGCGGCGCAGGACGGCGCGATCGAGTTCTTCCACGGCTATACGTACTCCGGGCATCCGGCGGCGTGCGCGGCGGGGCTCGCGACGCTCGACATCTACCGCGACGAGGGCCTGTTCGAGCGCGCGCGCGAGCTGGCGCCGTATTTCCAGGACGCGATGTTCTCGTTGCGCGGGACGAAATACATCACGGACATCCGCGGCTACGGCATGTTCGCCGCGTTCGACGTCGAATCCGACGGCGTGCCCGGCCGGCGCGGCAACCTGTTGCAGAAGAAGCTGTTCGACAACGGGCTCAACCTGAAGAACACCGGCGACTGCGCGCTGATCGCGCCGCCGCTCATCGCCGAAAAGCAGCATATCGATCTCATCGCCGACATCTTGCGCAAGACCGTCTCGACGCTTTAATCTCGCGCGCTGCGAGCAGCGCTCGGCGCGCGCGGCACCTGCAGGGCGATGCAAAACCATCTCGGAGGGGAGCATGAAACGCTACTTGGGACTGTGGTTGACGGCGGTGGCGCTGGCATTCGGCGCAACCGCCGCGTGGGCGCAAAAGACGGTGACGTTCGCGTACCAGGACATGATGAACCCGTGGCGATGGGTCCAGCAAACGGGCGAAATCGAGAAGGAAACCGGCATCAAGATCAACTTCCGGCAATTCGGCGGCGGCGGCGACGTCATCCGCGCGATGGCGTCGGGCGACGTGCAGCTGGGCGAGATCGGCTCGACCGGCATCGCGACGGCGATCAGCCAGGGAATGGACGTCGAGCTGTTCTGGATCCTCGAGGACATCGCGTCCGCCGAAGCGCTCGTCGCGCGCAACGGCAGCGGCATCAACTCGATCGCCGATCTCAAGGGCAAGAAGATCGCGACGCCGTTCGTCTCGACGTCGCACTTCCAGTTGCTCTACGCGATGCAGAAGGCGGGCATCAAGCCGAGCGATGCGCAGATCCTCAACATGCGCCCGCCGGAAGTCGCCGCGGCATGGGGACGCGGCGACATCGACGCGACGTTCATCTGGGACCCGGTGCTGTCGACGGTCAAGAAGAACGGCAAGGTGCTGATGACCTCCGGCGACATCTGCAAGGAGGGCGCGTGCACGTTCGACGGCCTCGTCGTCACGCGCAAATTCGCGAAGGACAATCCGGCGTTCATGGTCGCGCTGGTGAAGGCGATCGCGAAGGCGGACGCCGACTACAAGGCGCATCCGCAGGCGTGGGCCGATACGTCGGACAAGGCGAAGGCGGTGGCCAAGTGGAGCGGCGGCAAGGTCGAGGACGTGCCCGCGGCGATGAAGCTCTACGGCTTTCCCGACCTGAAGGAGCAGGCGTCGCCCGAGTGGCTTGGCGGCGGCGCGAGCGGCGCAGCGGCCAAGGCGCTGACGCAGCAGGCGAACTTTCTCAAGGAACAGGGCCGGCTGCACGTCGGTCGCACCCGACTACGCGAAGTCGGTGACGACCGAGTGGGTGACGAAGGCGATGAAGTGATTCAGGTATCAGGTATCGGGCATCAGGTATCAGAACCTCGCGGAGGCGCGTAGCGGTCAGCATCGGGACGGGTCGGAAACCGGAATCGAATTGCGACTGCGTCGCTTCCGGGACTAGAATCGCGGGGAGTTGCGCGCTGTCTTCTGATCCCTGATACCTGACCTCTGATACCTGACATGACGACCCTCGACATCCGCCATCTGGGCGTCCGCTACGCCTCGCAGGGCGGCACCGTCGATGCATTGGCGGACGTCAACCTGACGATGGCCGACGGCGAGTTCGTCGTCGCGATCGGCGCTTCGGGCTGCGGCAAGACGACGCTGCTCAACTGCATCGCCGGCTTCCTGCCGGCGACCGAAGGCACGATCGAGCTCGACGGCGCTCCGGTGATCGGACCCGGCGCCGATCGCGGCGTCGTGTTTCAGAAGCACGCGCTGATGCCATGGCTCGACGTCGCGTCGCAACGTCGAGTTCGGCCTGCGCATGCGCGGCGTCGCCGCTGCCGTGCGGCGCAAGGTCGCGCTCGAGAAGCTGCGCCTCGTCGGCCTGCAGGACTTCGCCGGCCGTGCGATCTACGAGCTGTCGGGCGGCATGCAGCAGCGCGTGGGCATCGCGCGCGCGCTCGCGTCCGACCCGCGGCTGATGCTGATGGACGAGCCGCTCGGCGCGCTCGACGCGTTCACGCGCGAATCGATCCAGGAGCTGATCCTCGACGTGTGGCACCGCACCGGGAAGATGATGTTCTTCATCACCCACTCGGTCGAGGAAGCGCTGTTTCTCGCGACGCACCTCGTCGTGATGACGCCGGGACCGGGCCGGATCTCCCATGAATACCGGCTCGATTTCGGCCGCCGCTTCCTGGAGTCGCGCGACGCGCGCGCCGTCAAGTCGTCGCCCGAGTTCATCCGCGTGCGCGAGGAAGTGCTGGCCGTCATCCAGCATCGCGCACCGCCCGTTGCGGCGGAAGCCGTTGCCGCATGACGCCGCCCGCCGCTTCCGACGCCGCGGCGGCACCGCCCATGACGAAGGCCGCGACGTCGCGTCGGACCGCGGTCGTCAGGACCTCGCGATTCACCACACCCGGCGAGGGCCCGACCACGATGATCAGCACGGTCACGATCATCGCGTTGCTCGTGCTGTGGTGGCTCGCGAGCCACTTGCGCTGGGTGCCGCCGCTGTTCCTGCCGACGCCCGAAGTCGTCGCGCAGCGGCTGTACGAATCGGCGACGGGCCAGTTGACCGATGCGCCGCTCGCCGAGCACTTCGGCTGGTCGATGTTCCGCGTGTTCACCGCGTTCATCGCGGCGTGCGTCACCGCGATTCCGGTCGGCGTCGCGATGGGCGTATCGCGCGTCGCTGCGCGGCATCTTCGATCCGCCGATCGAGTTCTATCGCCCGCTGCCGCCGCTGGCCTACCTGCCGCTGATCGTGATCTGGTTCGGCATCGACGAGCTGTCGAAAGTGCTGCTGATCTATCTCGCCTGCTTCGCGCCGCTGGCGATGAGCGCGCGCGCCGGCGTGCGCTCGGTGTCGCAGGAGCAGATCCACGCCGCCTATTCGATGGGCGCCACGAAGCAGCAGGTGATCTGGCACGTCGTCGTGCCGGCGGCGATGCCCGAAATCCTCACCGCGATGCGCATCGCGATCGGGTTCGGATGGACGACGCTCGTCGCCGCCGAAATGGTGGCCGCCAACAAGGGGCTGGGCCAGATGGTGCTGAACGCGTCCAACTTCCTGCGCACCGACATCGTCATCATGGGGATCATCGTCATCGGCGTCGTCGCCTACCTGTTCGACCTGCTGATGCGCTACGTCGAGCGCGTGGCCGTGCCATGGAAGGGCAAGGTCTGATCCCCGGTTCCCCGCGCGACGGCGATTCGTGCATCCGCTCGCGCTGAAACTCTTTCCGTTCCTCGCCTGGCGCCACCGGGTCAATCGCGAGACGCTGCGCGCCGACGTCCTCGCCGGGCTCGTCGGCGCGGTGATGGTGCTGCCGCAGGGCGTCGCCTACGCGACGCTCGCCGGCATGCCGCCCGAATACGGGCTCTACGGCTCGATGCTGCCGGCGATCGTCGGCGCGCTGTGGGGCTCGTCGTGGCACCTGATGTCGGGTCCGACGAACGCGACGTCGCTGATGGTGTTCGCGACGATGAGCGCGCTCGCCGCGCCGTTCACGCCCACCTACGTGGCGCTCGTGCTCGCGCTGAACCTGATGGTCGGGCTGATCAAGCTCGGGCTCGGGCATCGCGCGGCTCGGCTCGCTCGTCAATTTCATCTCGTCGGCCGTGGTCATCGGCTTCACCGCCGGCGCGGGCCTGCTGATCATCGGCGCGCAGCTTCGCAATTTCTTCGGCATCGACATCCCGCAGGAAGCAAGCTTCATCGCCGGCATCCGCGATTTTCTGACGCACCTCGACCAGACGAACGTCGCCGTGCTCGCCGTCGGCGTATTCACGCTGCGTCACCGCAATCGCCGGCAGGCGCTGGTTGCCGCGCGTTCCGTACATGCTCACCGGCATCGTGCTTGGCGCGGTGTTCGCGTACGGGCTGTCGCGCCTCGGCATCGCGCAGGTGCCGACGATCGGCGCATTGCCGTCGGCCGTGCCGCCGCTGTCGATGCCCGAGATGACGCTGCGCACGTGGCAGACGCTCGCGCCGATCGCGCTCGCATTGACGGTGATCGGACTGTCCGAGGCGATCTCGAGCGCGCGCGCCGTCGCGCTGCGGTCGGGGCAGCGCATCGACGGCAACCAGGAGTTCATCGGCCAGGGTCTCGCGAACATCGTCGGCGCGTTCACGTCGAGCTATCCGACGTCCGGTTCGTTCAACCGCACCGGTGCGAACTACGAGGCCGGGGCGCGCACGCCGCTCGCCTGCGTGTTCTCGGGAATCCTGCTGCTCGCTGATCCTGTCGCTCGTGCGCCCGCTGGCGAGCTTCCTGCCGGTGGCGTCGATGGCCGGCGGTGCTGTTCATCATCGCGATGGGCCTCATCGACGTCCGCGCGATGCGCCGCCTGTGGCGAACGAGCCGCGCCGATGCGCTGACGCTTGCCGTCACGTTCATCGCGACGCTGACGATCCGGCTCGAGGTGGCGATTCTCGTCGGCGTGCTGGTTTCGCTGCTCGTCTATCTCAATCGGGCGACGCATCCGAACGTCGTGCGTGTCGCGCCCGATCCTGCGCAGGCAGCGGCGCTTCCGTCGAATCCGCGGCGACACGCCGCTGTGCCCGCAGCTCGACATGCTGCGCATCGACGGTGCGCTCTTCTTCGGGTCCGTCGAGCACATCCGCGACGAGATCGAGGCGGCGCGCGCGTCGCGCCCGGCGACGCGGCACCTGCTGCTGATCGGCACCGGCATCAACCTCGATCGACAGCGCCGGCGGCGAATTGCTCGCGAACCTCGCGTCGTCGCTGCGCGATGCGGGGGTCGACGCTGTACCTGTGCAGGATGCGTCCCGAGGTGGTGGCGCTGCTCGAGCGCGGCGGCTATCTCGACGTGATCGGCCGCGATCGCGTGTTCGCGACGAAGGACCAGGCGATCGCCGTCGATCTACCGCACGCTCGATGCCGCGAAATGCGCCGCGTGCAACGCGCGCATCTTCGACGAATGCCAGGTGACGCTGCCGGACGGCAGCCTGCGGGACAAGCCGCGCCCGGAACTGATGCTGACGCCGCGCGGGAGCTGACGCGCGACATCGCGCCACGGACGGGGGAGCGCGAGCCATTGGGCGACGCGGCGCCGCCGATGTATGCTCGTGGCCAGCGACGAACGAAACCCATTCGAGCGAGGCGCCCATGTTGCCGCGAATCATGTCGATGCTGATGCTGCTGCCGCTCGCGATGATCGGCTCGACAGGCGCCGCCGGCGCCCAGGCAGCGTTTCCCGACAAGCCGATCAGGATCATCGTCCCGTTCACGCCGGGCACCGGGATCGACATCCTCGCGCGAACGCTGGGGCAGAAGATGGGCGAGGACTGGAAGACCGCCGTCATCGTCGAGAACAAGCCGGGTGCCAGCGGCAACATCGGCACCGAGGCGGCGGCCAAGGCGCAGCCGGATGGCTACACCCTGCTGATGACGGCCAACACCATCGTGCTGAATCGCAGCCTCTTCAAGAGCATTCCGTACGATCCTGTCAAGGATTTCGCGCCGGTTGCGCCGCTGGCGATCGGTCGGCTCGCGCTCGTCACCCATCCGTCGGTGGCCGCGAAGTCGGTGAACGAATTCGTAGCACTCGCGAAGCGCGAGCCGGGGAAGCTCAACTACGGATCGCCCGGCAATGGCACGCCGCATCACCTTGCGATGGAGCTGTTCAAATCGAAGACCGGAATCGACGTCGTGCACGTTCCGTACAAGGGCACGGCCGGCGCCGTTTCCGACCTCATCGGGGGCCAGATCCAGGTGATGTTCCTGCCCGTGCACGTGGCGCTGCCGTTCGTTACGGCCGGCAAGCTCAACATGCTCGCCGCAGGCGGCACCGAGCGCGCGAGCGCGACGCCGAACGTGCCGTCGCTCGCCGAAGCCGCAGGCGTTCGCGATATCGACACCGATATCTGGTATGCGCTTTACGCGCCCGCCCGAACGCCGAAAGCCATCGTCGCGAAGCTCAACGGCGAGATGAATGCATTGCTGCACGCGCGCGACATGGCCGAAACGCTGGCCAGGCAGGGTTTGCAGCCCACGGGCGGAACGCCCGACGAGCTCGCTCGTTTGACGCGCACCGATCTTGCCCGCTGGTCGGCCGTGGTGCGCGAGGCGAAGATACAGCCGGATTGATTCGATCGCTTCAAGATTCTCGCGCGACGCCGGTCAGCACGCGCTGTTGTCGTCGCGCCCGATGGACGAGGTAAAACCGGCGACGCGAAGGCAACGTCGCGCTACAGGATTCCGCGCTCGCGATACGGCTCATTCTCCGCGATCCGTCGATAGCCGAACCGCGTGAGATCGATCGTTTCATAGCGACCGTGCACGATGAGCTCGGCGATGGCGCGGCCTGCCGCAGGCGCGTGCATCATGCCGTGACCCGAGAATCCGGCGACGACGAGGAAATTTTCCATCCGCCCTGACCACCGGCCGATCACCGGATTGCCATCGAGCTCGTTCTGCTCGTAGAGACCTGACCACGTGCGCCGGCACCGGCACGCTTCGAATGCGGGAAAGCGGTGCGCGAGTGCCGGCCATACCACGCGCTCGAAATAATCGTGGTCGACGTCGAAGTTGTAGCCGCGCGGCTCGTCGGAATTGACCAATCCGCCGGAATAGCCGCGTCCCTCGGGCCGGAAAGCGAGGCGCGCCGTATCCTTGACGTACGGCAGCGGCTCGATGCGGTTTGGCGTTTCGAAGTAGTGCTCGAAACGGCGCAACGGCTCGATCGGCAGCGGCATGCCGACCATCGCCGCGATCTCCTTCGCCCACGGGCCCGCGGCGTTGACGACGTAATCGGCGCCGATTGCGGCACCCGACGCAAGGCGCAGCGAACGCGCGAGCGTCGCGTCGTGTTCGATGCCGACGACGCGATCGTCGACGTATTCGACGCCGAGCGCGCGCGCCTTCCTGCGCAAGCCCTGCAGCAACCCGTTGGGATCGCACCAGCCATCCTCCGGTGTGTGAACGCCTGCAGCAATGCCGTCGAGATTCATCGACGGAAACTTCGCATGCAGCGTCTCTGTATCGAGCCAATCGGCGCGAACGCCATGCGCCTGCTGGACATCGTGGTTGGCGCGCAGCGCGTCGACGTCAGCGGGCCCGACGATGAACAGATACCCGCCTTCGCGCCATTCGACGTGCGCGCTCGTGCCGTCGATCGCGAGCGTCTCGTCGGCCTGCTTGATGAACGGAATGCCGAAATTCGACATCTCGATGTTCTCGGGACACGAGAACTGGCGGCGCGCACCGCCCGATGCCCGCAATGTCGACGCGAATTCGTAGGTACTGTCCGGCTCGATGACGGCGACATCGCAGGCCGGCGCGAGCTGCTTGACGAAATACGCGGTGGCCGATCCGACGATCGCGCCGCCGATGATGGCGACATCAGCGCTTCGCTTCACGCAGCCGTTCCCTGCAGCGCATGCAGACGCGCCCGCAGATCGGCGACTTCCTCGCGCAGCACGACGAACGCCGCGCGTTCATACCCGCGCGCGGCACGGTGCGCGAACGCACCGAGCATTTCGCACTCGTCGAGATCGATATCGTTGCCGTTCAATGCGGCCCGAAGAGCACGATTCCGACGCCTCCGATCGCATCGCTGCATACCGGCACCGCGATGCAGGGCGCCTGCAATTTCGCCTCCAGCCCTGCTCGACTCCACTCGTCGCGCGGCAGGCGCACGATCGCACAGGTCTCGATGCTGCGCAGTACGGCGCCATCGTGATCCGGGCTGAGCTCGCGCAATCCGGAGCCGTCCCAGCCGATTGCATATTGGTGTCGGAATGCGCCGTCCTGCCGCCGAAATACCGCGCCGGACGAAAGCTTCAGCGCATACATGGCAGTCGCCACCAGCAAGCGATCGATCTCGTCGAAGGTCCGCGCCTTCAGCATGGCCGCGCCAGCCCCTTGCAATTGAGCGCGAGCCGTGTGAAAGCGGTGGTTGAGGAACCGGTCCACCACCTTGACGCCGATTTCGTGCAACCGCTGCAACAGGACGAGGGCAATCGGCGCCACCACCAGAAGCCACGCCCATTCCGGAATCAGGAAGCTGTCCTGGTAATGCGACAGCAACTCGTGCAGGTTGACGATCGGTATGCCGACGGCAAGGGAAAGTGCGCTCAGGACGGTGCCATGGCGCAGCGGAATCGAAACGCTGATGACGCGCCGATGCAGAACCGCGACCGACACGAAATACACGAGCACGCCGTTCAACAGATAGAGCAGTCCGATGAGCACCGTCGACGGCGACACGCTGAGCGCATGCAGCAGGAGCGACGTCGACTGCGCGATCTCGGCGAAGATGAATGCCGGCAAGCCGATCGCGCATCCGCAGATGACCCAGAGCATCCGCTGCCGGTCCAGCGCCGGCAGCGCGCGCCTGCGCACCATGAGGATGAACACGACGACGGCGTCGACCACGTAGCCGAGCAGGAACGCCGTCGACGTGAGGGTCTCGGTATGCGCACCGAACGCATTGCTGAAGCTGGCGAGCCAGAGCGCCGCAATCGTCGCGCCCAGGCCAAGCGCGACCCATTCGTAGCGGCCCCATGGCGCGCTCGGCGAGTCGAACGGAAAGCGGAGCGCGAAGATCAACAACCCGGCGTAGCCCGCGCCGTGCGCGAGCGCTTCGCCGACTTCCTGCGCGAGGATGGCCGCGGGCCATTGCTGCAGCAGCGTGTAATACGCGAACGTCTGCCCGGGATTGAACCACATCGCGTAGAGGAAGAAGCCCCACGTCATCCTGCCGGGATGAATCCAGACCAGCCTGCAGGCGGCGAGGATCACGATGATGCCGACGATCGTGTCGGCGAGCAGCACGAGCCGGTCGCCCCAGCCTTGCGTCGTGCGCGCCGCCCGCATGCGCACGATCTTCGTGGCAGCTCCGTTCGCGGGCTCGATGACGATCTCGATCGTGCGGCCCGGACGGACCACTTGGGTGCCGCCCAGTCCGCCGAGCATGGAGAGCAGGCTTCGGCAGCGTGGCGACGCGAGCGGAACGCAGCGCATTGCGCGCAGGTCGATCCGGTCGCCGGCGACAATGCCGGCGGCGGCCGCAGGGGACTGCCCTGGTGTCGCAAACGGCCCGACGGCGTCGACGATCACGCCATCGTTGTCCGCGACGAGCCCGAACGACCCCAGCGAGCCGAATACGCGGTAGGCGTCGGGCGCGATCATCGCGATCGCCCACGCCGCGAGCACGATGAGCAGCACGCGACCGGCATCGACGTCCGGCCACTGCAGCGGTATTGTCAGCCGGTTGCCCAAGGGCGGCGTGGTTACACGTCGAGCATCGGCATCCATGCATGAACGTGTATCGCAATCGACACCTCCGCGCAATAGCGGCTTGCTGACTGATTTCGCAGCTCTTGCGCGTTAGACTCCACGCACCATACGGTCGCATCTGAAACACCGGGTCGCAACGAAAATGCAGGGGATGGATGGCGGTGACACGGTTGAATGAACGACGGCGCATCCTCGAGGCCGCGCTTTGTACGCTTCTCGCTGCGTGCGGCGGAGTCGCACCTGCACGGCACTCCGCCGCGGATAGCGATCCCGGACCGGTGCCCGACCGGAATATCGACGACGCCATCGCGCACCTCGACCGGCTGGTGGCGGATCTCATGGCGAGCTCCGGAGTCCCGGGCATGGCCGTCGCGGTCGTACATGGGGCGCGTACGGTATACGCCAGGGGTTTCGGCACGCGTCTCATCGGCACCGACTCGCCGGTGGATGCCGACACCGTATTCCAGCTCGCGTCGGTGTCCAAGTCGGTGGGGGCGACGGCGGTAGCACGTGCGGTCGGGTTGGGCCACGTCGGATGGGATTCGCGTGTGCACGAACTGCTGCCGTGGTTCGCGCTCGCGAATCAGGATACGACGCAGCGCGTCACGATCGGCGATCTTTATGCGCATCGGTCGGGCCTTCCCGATCACGCGGGCGATCGACTCGAGGACATGGGCTACGACCGGCGCGCCGTGCTGGAGCGCCTGCGCTATCTGCCGCTTGCCGCGTTCAGACAGCACTACGCGTACACCAACTTCGGCCTCACCGCCGGCGGCGTCGCGGTGGCAGCGGCCGCCGGCGTGGACTGGGCGACGCTCATGGAGCAGACGATCTACGCACCGCTCGGCATGACGCGCACCAGCTCGCGCTTCGCCGATTTCGCAACCCGTTCCAATCACGTGACGGGCCACCGGCGGGTCGATGGCAAATGGGTGCCCGTGATGCCACCGCGGATGCCGGATGCACAGGCACCGGCGGCGAGCGTCACGTCATCGGTCAACGACATGGCGAAGTGGCTCGCGATGCTGCTCGGCAACGGCATTTATGATGGGCGCCGCATCGTCGACGACGACGCGTTGAGGAAGGCCCTTTCGCCGCAGATGCAGATACGGCCGGCGGGCAACGGCTTCGCGGCCAGCTACACGGGTTACGGCTTCGATATCGGCACGACGGCGCAGGGCCGCACGACCTACAGCCACTCCGGCGCATTCGAGATGGGAACGGCTACAACTTACAAAGTGTTGCCGTCAGCCAGTGTCGCGCTCATCGCGCTGACCAATGGCTATCCGGTGGGCGTCCCGGAGATTCTCGCCGCACAATTTTTCGACCTCGTGGAGCGCGGTGCCATCGAGCGCGACTGGGCGACGCTGGCTCGACCGATCTTCGCGGCAATGAACGCCCCGGAGGGTTCGCTGGCAGGCGTTGCGCGGCCGACCGCGCCGACACCCGCGCGAGCGCTTGCAGACTATGCCGGCGTCTACCGCAATGACTATTACGGACCGATTGGGGTGGAGACAACCGGCGGATCGGTGTTGCTCGCGATCGGACCCGCACCGCTGCGACTTCCGCTCGCGCATTGGGATGCCGACGTGTTCACGTTCACGCTCGATGACGAGAACGCGCGGCCGGGAACCGTCTCGAAGGCGACTTTTACACCCGGCCGCGTGGTGCTCGAGTACTACGACCACGAGCGGCTGGGCACCTTCGTACGATGACCTCGCGCACGCACGCCATCCAGGCGGCGCTCGACTGGTTCGACGCCGGGGGGTTTGCGGCCGACCTTGCGCGCCGCGTCGCGTATCGCACGGAAAGCCAGCGGCGCGATGCGCAGGACGATCTCGTCGCGTATCTCGAGCGGGAAATCGGGCCGTCGATGGCCGCGCTCGGTTTTGCATGGCGGCTCCTCGACAACCCGGCTGGAGCAACGCCGTTCCTGTTCGCCGAGCGACACGAGGATTCGAGCCGCCCGACCGTCCTGAGCTACGGGCACGGCGATGTCGTGCTTGGCTACGACGCGCAATGGCGGACGGGACTGTCTCCCTGGAAAGTCGTCGTCGACGGCGACCGCTGGTATGGGCGCGGCACCGCCGACAACAAAGGCCAGCACAGCATCAACCTCGCCGCGCTCGCACGCGTGCTCGACGCTCGCGGAAAGCTTGGCTTCAACCTGAAGCTGCTTCTCGAAATGGGCGAGGAAGTCGGCTCACCGGGCCTTCGCGCGTTGTGCGAACGCGAGCGGCAAGCGCTTGCCGCGGACGTGCTCATCGCGTCGGACGGCCCGCGTCTCGTCGCCGACCGCCCGACACTGTTCCTGGGCTCGCGCGGCGTGCTCGACTTCGACCTGAGCGTGAACCTGCGCGAAGGTGCGCATCACTCCGGCAATTGGGGCGGCCTTCTCGCCAATCCCGGAACGATACTCGCGAACGCCATCGCTTCGCTCGTCGATGCGCGCGGCCGCATTCTCGTTGAAAGACTGCGTGCATCGGCGATCCCGGAATCGATCCGCCGCGCCTTGGCCGACATCGAGCCTGGCGAGCCCGGCGGCCCGTCGATCGATCGCGACTGGGGCGAGCCCGGACTGACGCCGGCCGAGCGCGTGTTCGCATCGAACACGATCGAAGTGCTTGCCTTTCGCACGGGCAATCCCGACAATCCGGTCAACGCGATTCCCGGGCGTGCGTCCGCACGATTGCAGATTCGCTTCGTCGTCGGCTTCGACCACGCCACATTCGTCGACGCGATACGGCAGCATCTCGATGCTCGCGGTTTCTCGACGGTTCGCGTGGCGCCGACGCGGGCGGAAGCGATGCGCGCGACGCGGCTCGATCCCGAGAATGCCTGGGTGCGTTACGTCGCAGCGTCGATCGAGCGCACGACAGGAACCCAACCCGCCATCCTTCCCAACATCGGCGGATCGCTGCCCAACGACTGCTTCGCCGAGGTGCTTGGATTACCCACCGTGTGGATCCCGCACTCGTATCCGGGCTGCTCGCAACACGCAGCGAACGAGCATCTGCTCGCGTCGGTCGCACGCGAGGGATTGGCGATGATGACCGGCCTCTATTTCGATCTCGGCGAGCCGGCTTACCCGCCCTTCTTCACGCTGCGCACGCGCAGCGTCGGCATCGCGGCGATCACCTTCGCGCCGGCGACGCAGTCGACGAAATAGCGCTGGCGCCCGGCGATCTCCTCCTCGACGAGGCCGTGAATGTCGGTGTCGAAGCCGGGGAAGCGCTCGTTGAAGTCGCGCGCGAACTGCAGGTACTTCACGATCTGCCGGTTGAAGCGCTCGCCGGGAATCAGCAGCGGAATGCCGGGCGGATAGGGTGTCAGCAGCATGCCCGTCACGCGGCCCTCGAGGTCGTCGATCTCGACGCGCTCGATCTCGCGATGCGCCATCCGCGCGAACGCGTCGGCGGGCTTCATCGCCGGCTCGAGGTTCGACAGGTACATCTCGGTCGTCAGCCGTCCGATGTCGTTGGCCTTGTAGATGCCGTGGATGCTGTCGCACAGGTCGCGCAACCCGATCTTCTCGTAGCGCGGATACGCCTGCACGAACTCGGGCAGCGCCCGCCACAGCGGGTGATTGGCGTCGTAGTCCGACTTGAACTGCTGCAGCGCGGTGACGAGCGTGTTCCAGCGTCCCTTCGTGATGCCGATCGTGAACATGATGAAGAACGAGTACAGGCCCGGTCTTCTCGACGATCACGCCGTGCTCGGCCAGGTACTTGGTGACGATCGCCGCGGGAATGCCCTGGTCGGCGAAATCGCCCGACACGTCGAGCCCGGGCGTGAGCACGGTCGCCTTGATCGGATCCAGCATGTTGAAACCGGGCGCAAGATCGCCGAAGCCGTGCCATTTGTCCTCGGCGCGGATCATCCAGTCCTCGCGATCGCCGATGCCTTCCTCGGCGAGCGTGTCCGGGCCCCACACCCTGAACCACCACGAATCGCCGTATTCGAGGTCGACCTTGCGCATGGCGCGGCGGAAGTCGAGCGCCTCCATGATCGACTCCTCGACCAGCGCGGTGCCGCCGGGCGGCTCCATCATCGCCGCGGCGACGTCGCACGACGCGATGATCGCGTATTGCGGCGACGTCGATGTGTGCATCAGGTACGCCTCGTTGAAGCGGTGGCGGTCGAGCTGGCGCGTGTCGCTGTACTGAACGAGGATCTGCGACGCCTGCGAAAGTCCGGCGAGCAGCTTGTGCGTCGATTGGGTCGAGAAAATCAGCGCGTCCTTCGAGCGCGGCCGGTCCTTGCCGATCGCGTGCATGCCGCGGTAGAAGTCGTGGAACGATGCGTGCGGCAGCCACGCCTCGTCGAAATGCAGCGTGTCGATCTTCGTCGACAGCAGCTCCTTGATCGTGTCGACGTTGTACAGAACGCCGTCGTACGTGCTCTGCGTGAGCGTCAGGATCCGCGGCTTCGTCTTGACGTTGCGCGCGAACGGGTGCGCGCGGATCTTCTGCTCGATGTTCTCCCAGCGGAACTCGCTCATCGGGATGGGCCCGATCACCCCCATGTTGTTGCGCGTGGGCGTCAGGAACACGGGGATTGCGCCGGTCATCGTGATCGCGTGGAGGATCGACACGTGGCAATTGCGGTCGACGACGACGACGTCCCCCGGCGCCACGTTGGCATGCCAGACCATCTTGTTCGATGTCGACGTGCCGTTCGTGACGAAAAACAGCTCGTCGGTGTTGAAGATCCGGGCCGCGTTGCGTTCGGAGGCTGCGACCGGTCCCGAGTGATCGAGAAGCTGCCCGAGCTCGTCGACCGAGTTGCAGACGTCGGCGCGCAGCAGATTTTCGCCGAAGAACTGGTGGAACATCTGTCCCGCCGGGCTTTTCAGGAACGCGACGCCGCCCGAATGGCCGGGACAGTGCCACGAATACGATCCGTCATTCGCGTAATGGACCAGCGCGCGGAAGAACGGCGGCGCCACGCTGTCGAGGTAGGTGCGCGCTTCGCGCAGGATGTAGCGCGCGACGAACTCGGGCGTGTCCTCGTTCATGTGGATGAAGCCGTTCAACTGCCGCAGGATGTCGTTCGGAATGTGCCGGGAGGTTCGCGTCTCGCCGTGCAGGAACACCGGGATTTCCGCGTTCCGGAAGCGTATTTCCTCGACGAATGCGCGCAGGTTCGCGAGCACGGCGCGGGTTTCGTCGGGCGACCCGGCGCCGAATTCCTCGTCGTCGATCGACAGGATGAACGCCGAGGCGCGCGACTGCTGCTGGGCCAGGCCCGCGAGGTCGCCGTAGCTCGTCACGCCGAGGACTTCCGTCCCTTCGCTTTCGATCGCGCGCGCCAATGCCCGGATGCCGAGGCCGCTGGCATTTTCCGATCGGTAGTCCTCGTCGATGATGATTACCGGAAAGCGAAATTTCATTGCTGTCTCCATCGGCGCCGGAATCCGGCGCCCGTAATGCATTGGCCCCCTACATCAGACTGGCGCGTCCGCCAAAGTTCCGGTGTCGCCACGGTCAGGTGCGGCGGTGTTGCCACGATCCGGCGCGCATTGTGCGCCAAGTTCGCGGCGCTGCGCGACAATTTTCAGCGGTCCGGATTCGCACCGGAACGCCCGCACCGGCGCATCGGGTACCATCGCGTTCCGCGCGCCGGCCCCGATTCGCCGGCCCGCCCCGATCCGACCCCGCCCACAGCAGGCACGCACGACAAAACCATGGCGCTCAATCTCTTCCGCCGGCTGATGCCGCCCGAAAAGAGCTTCACGGCACTCTTCCGCGAGCAGGCCGATTGCATGGTCGACGCGGCGGAAGAGCTGCGCGACATGGTGGGACAGCGCGAGGTCGCCGTCGAGGCGCACATCGCGTCGATTCGCACCATCGAGACCAAGTCGGATGCCGTCGTGCGGCAGATCTTCCTCTCCGCGAACCGCACGTTCAACGCGCCGATCGACCGCGAGGACATCCTGACGCTCGCGCACGAGCTCGACGACGTCGTCGACCTGATCGAGGACACGGCAAAGGGCATCCAGCGCTACGCGATGTCCGAGTTTCCCGCCGAGATGCAGACGATGGTGAACGCGGTCGTCGAAAGCGCCGAGCTCCTCAAGAAGGCAATGCCTTACCTCGATTCGATCACGCGCGACTACCGCGAAATCTACGGGATCTGCCAGCGCATCGGGCAGATCGAGGAACAGGCCGACGAGGCGTTCGACGGCGCGCTGTCGCGCATCCGCGCCGAGCTGCGCGCCGGCGTCGCTCGACGCGATCGGCTACCTCGACCGCAAGGAGCTCTACGAGTGGGTCGAGCGCGTCGTCGACAAGTGCGACGACGTCGCGAACCAGATCCAGACGATCACGGCGAAACACGTCTGATCCCGCTCGCGATGGAGAACGTCGCGCTCGGTTCCTTCCTCGTGTTCGGCCTGGTCGGCGTCGCGCTGCTGTTCGATTTCATGAACGGCCTGCACGACGCGGCCAATTCGATCGCGACGGTCGTGTCGACGCGCGTGCTGCAGCCGCGAACCGCGGTCGTATGGGCGGCGTTCTTCAACTTCATCGCGTTCGCGGTCTTCGGCCTGCACGTCGCGAACACGCTCGGGACGGGCATCGTCGAGGCCAACGTCATCGACGCCCGCGTGATCTTCGGCGCGCTCACCGGAGCGATCGTCTGGAACGCCGTCACGTGGGCGCTCGGACTTCCGTCCAGCAGCAGCCACGCGCTGATCGGCGGCCTGACCGGCGCGGGCGTGGCAAAGGCCGGCTGGGGCGCGGTGGTCTTCGGCGGGCTCGGCAAGACCGCGCTCGGCATCGTCCTGTCGCCGCTGCTCGGCTTCGTGCTGGCGCAGCTCATCGCCGTCATCGTGCTGTGGGCGAACCTGAAGTCGACGCCGTTCGCCGTCGATCGCCGCTTCCGCGTGCTGCAGCTCATCTCCGCGGGTCTCTATTCGCTCGGCCATGGCGGCAACGACGCGCAGAAGACGATGGGCATCATCGCGGTGCTGCTCTATTCGCAGGGCATGCTGGGCGGCGCGTTCCACGTGCCGTTCTGGGTCGTCCTGAGCTGCCAGCTCGCGATGGCGCTCGGCACGCTGATGGGCGGCTGGCGGATCGTCCACACGATGGGCTCGCGGATCACGCACCTGAAGCCCATCCAGGGATTTTGCGCGGAATCGGGCGGCGCCATCACGCTGTTCCTCGCGACGGCGCTCGGCGTGCCGGTCTCGACGACGCACACGATCACCGGCGCGATCATCGGCGTCGGCGCCGCGCGGCGGACCGCGGCCGTTCGCTGGCACGTCGCGCAGCGGATCGTCGTCGCGTGGATCGTGACGCTGCCGGCGGCCGCGCTGATCAGCGCGCTCGTCTATCTGCTCGCAAGCCGCGTGTAGCCGCCGCGATCGCGCAGCACGGCGACATTTCCGTCCGGACGCTGCGCGTTACTGTCACCCTCAATGAATTTCGGGCTCCGCAACCGGCGCCCGCGAATTCAGGAAATCGAAATCGCAACCGTCGGGCGCCTGGTTCACGTGCCTGGCATACAGCGCGAGGTAACCGCGTTGGGGAAGCGCTTCCGGCGCCACCCATGCGGCCCGGCGGCGCTGCAACTCGTCGTGCGGAATGCAAAGCTCGAGGCGCCGGGCGGCAACATCGAGAACGATTTCGTCACCGGTGCGAACGCATGCGAGCGGACCGCCGACCGCGGATTCCGGCGCAACGTGCACCACGCACGTGCCGTAATGCGTGCCGCTCATCCGCGCGTCTGAAATGCGCACCATGTCGCGGACACCTTGCGCGAGCAGTTTTTTCGGGATCGGCAGGTTGCCCCATTCCGGCATTCCCGGTCCTCCCTGCGGACCCGCGTGCTGGAGCACGAGCACCGAATCGGCGTCGACGTCGAGATCGTCACGGTCGATGCGCGCCTCGAGGTCGTTGATGTCGCGAAATACGACGGCGCGGCCCCGATGATTAAGCAGCGAGGGCGTCGCCGCGCTCGGCTTGATCACGCATCCGTCGGGCGCGAGATTGCCGAAGAGCACGGCGAGCGACGGCTGCGTCGACACCGGTTCGTCGAGCGGCCGGATGACCCGATCGTTCCACACCGTTGCGCCGGCGATGTTGTCGCCGATCGTGCGTCCATTCACCGTCGGACAGTCGAGATGCAGTTCGGCACCGAGGCGTGACATCAGCGCGCGCAGTCCGCCGGCCTCGAAGAAATCCTGCATCAGATACTCGCCCGACGGCATGATGTTCGCGAGCGGCAGGATGCGTCTCGCCACCGCGTCGAAATCGCGCAATGCGAGCGGCACGCCGGCACGCCGGGCCAGCGCGATCAGGTGGACGGCGGCGTTCGTCGAGCCGGCCATCGCGGCCATCACGGCGAGCGCATTCTCGATGGCCGCCCGGCTCATGATGCGCGACGGCAGAACATCGTCTTGCACCATCTGCACCGCGCATGCACCCGTATCGCTGGCGAGCCGCACGTGATCGGCGTCCATCGCCGGCACCGATGAGCCGCCGGGCAGCACGAAGCCCAGCGCTTCCGCGATCGCCGTCATCGTCGACGCGGTGCCCATCGTCATGCAGGTGCCGGGCGAGCGCGCGATGCCCGCTTCGATCTCGTGCCATTGCGCGAGTTGAATCGTACCGGCGCGCAATTCGTCCCAGTACTTGCGCGTGTGCGTGCCGACACCGAGCCGCACGCCGTGCCAGCTCCCCGGCAGCATCGGGCCCGCCGGCAAAAATATCGCGGGAAGGTCCATGCTGATCGCACCCATCAGGAGGCCCGGCGTGGTCTTGTCGCAGCCGCCCATCAGCACGGCGCCGTCGACCGGGTGGCTGCGCAACAGCTCTTCGGTCTCCATCGCCAGGAAATTGCGATAGAGCATCGTCGTCGGCTTGACCATGACCTCGCCGAGCGACATTGCCGGCAGCTCGACCGGAAAGCCGCCGGCGAGCAGGACGCCACGCTTGACCGCTTCGGCGCGCTCGCGCAAATGCGCGTGACAAGGCGAGAGATCGCTCCACGTATTGATGATCGCGATCACCGGCTTGCCCATGAAGTCTTCGCGGCGAAAGCCCATCTGCAGCGTGCGCTGCCGGTGCGCGGACGCGCGCATCGTTTCCGGGGCGAACCAGCGCTCGCTGCGCAATCGGCGGCGATCCGCGCGGCTCGACTCATTGCCGGCGCCTCGCCGATTGCGCGGCCTCAGGCGGCGGCCTCGCGCTTGCGATCCCCGGCTTGCTGCGCAGCAGCGCGACGGTTTCCGGTTGCGCGGACTGCAGGCGCACGGGCGGCAGGCCCCGGAGCACGAGCTCCGAGATCGTCGACGACCATCGCGCCGATCGTTTTCAGCGCCGAGTCGAGACCGCCGGCGCGGTGCGCCGAAAGTAGAATTCCCGCAGTGCCGCGGATCGGGTCGTCCGACGCGACGGGCTCTTCGGGAAAGACATCGATCGCCGCTTCGATGCGGCCGCTTGCCGTCGCATTCTGCAGCGCCCTGAAATCGACGACATCCGCGCGGCTCAGCAGCACGAGCTTGCTGCCGGGCGTCATCCGCGCGAGCTCGGCGGCGCCGATCAGATGACGATTGTCGCGCGTCGCCGCCGCCAGCACGATGACGACGCGCGAGCGTTCGAGGACCTCCGCGCAGCGAGGCGGGCATGGCGCCGTGCTCGACGATCACCGCGTCGGGCAGCCACGGGTCGTGCACGCGGATGCGGCAGCGGAACGGCGCGAGCAGCGGCATCAGCGCGCGTCCGATGTTGCCGAAGCCGACGACGCCGACGTCTGCGTCGAACAGCGACTCCGACTCGATGTTCCCGCGCCAGCCGTACGCTTCGCGGCCGGCGCGGAACGCGCGGTCGGCGCGCGTGACGCCGCGCACAAGATCCAGCGTCAGCGCGAGCGCGTATTCGGCGACGGGCGCGGCAAACGCGGGGGCCGCGACGGCGACGCGGATGCCATGCGCAAAGCAATACGCGTAATCGACATTGGGAAGGAAATTGCCCTCGACATTGAAGATCGCGCGCAACGCCGTCGCGCGTTCGAGCCGCGCGGCGGGCAACGGCGTCTGGCCCAGAATCGCGCTCACCCGCGGCAAGCATTCATTGACGACGGTGGCGTCGACGGCGCCCGATTCGGCAGTGATCACGTCGGCGAGAGCTTCCAGGCGCTGCCAGTCGACCGGCGCAAAAATCATCGCGCGCGTGCGCGGATGCGGATCGAGCAGGACGAGCGGTTTCGCCATCGCGTTCAGCCGGCGGGTTTCGTCACGCGCAGCGGCTCGCGCAGCGTCACGTCCTGCGCGCGGAAATACAGCCGCACGACGACGAGGTCGGAGCGGCCGACGCCCGGCTTCTCCGCGCGAAGCTGAATGTTGTGCGAGCGGTTGTCGGCGAACTCGAACGCGCCGTCCGCGCGCGTCATCGTCTTGCCGCGATCGGAATTGGTCGTGAAGTTCTGCTCCATCATCGTGACTGTCGCGCCGGCGAGCGGCCGTCCATCGGGACCGAGCACGACGCCGCGGACAATGCCGTCGTTGTGGGTCACGACATACGCGTTCCAGCCGAGGACGGCGACGACGATCAGCAGCGGCACGGCGACGAAGCGGTGGCGCAGGATGCGCAGGAACTTCGAGCGCATCGGTCAACCCTTCGTTGCGCCGGAAGTGAGACCGCGAATGAATTCCTTTTGTGCCATCAGGAACAGCAGGATCCCGGGGGCCAGCACCATGATGCAGAACGCGTAGAGCGCGCCGGTCGTGTTTTCGTGATAGCTGAGAAAGCGGGACAGGCCGAGGGGCAATGTCTGCATCAGAGGATCGCGGACGACGATCAGCGGCCACAGGAAGTTGTTCCACGACCAGATGAACGACAGGACGACGTTGGTGGCCACCGCGGACGTGGACAGCGGCAGCATGATCCTGCGAATGATCTGGAGCTCGGACAGGCCGTCGATGCGTGCGGCGTCGATCAGCGAGCGCGGAACCGCCTCGAAGCTCGCCTTGTAGACGAAGATGCAGATGATCGTCGAGAACGTGGGCAGCGCCAGTCCGAGATAGCTGTCGAGCAACCCGAGTTTCGCGGTGATCAGATAGGCTGGCACGATCGTCGTCTGGAACGGAATCATCATGCATGACAGCAGGATGGTGATGACTGCACCGCGGCCACGGAAGTGACGCGTCAGCGCGTATGCGGCGAGCGCGTTGAACACGACGTTGGCGGCGATCGACAGCACCGACACCACGACGCTGTTCAACAGGTAGCGCGGAAACGGAATGTAGTACCAGACGTCGATGTAATAGAAGAGATGCGGATGGACGGGAACGATGCTCGGCGGATAGACGAAGATGTTCTCGCCAGTGAGGCTCGTCTTCAGCACCCAGTAGAAAGGCAGCAGCATGCAGAAGCTCACGGCCAGCATTGCGAGATGCAGACTCGCATGCGTCCAGGTCCGTCGCGTGCGCTTTTTGATCATGCGCCGCTCTCCACCGCGCCCGCATCGCCGCCCGCGAGCCGGTTGCCCGCCCACGTCAGCGTCACCAGCAGCGCGAACTGCACGATCGTCAGCGCAGCGGCGTAATCGATCCGGGAAAGCTCGAACGCCGCCTTGTAGATGTACGTGATCAAAAGCTCGGACTGGTGGCTCGGACCGCCCTGCGTCATGACGTAGACGAGATCGAAGCTCGTGAACGACGTCATGATCCCGATCACGAACGCGAGGAACAGCGACGGACGCAGCAGCGGCAGCGTGATGCGGAAGAATTGCTGCCGCGGGCTCGCGCCATCGATCGACGCCGCCTCGTAGAGATTCTGCGGAATGCCCTGCAACCCCGCGAGCAGGATGATCATGTAGAAGCCGAGAATCTGCCACACGTTGGCGATCAGCACCGATGGCAGCGCCAGCTCGAAGGATTGCAGGAACGGCAGCGGCGTGTCGATCAGGTGCAGCGAGCGCAGGATGTAATTGAAGAGACCCACCTTCTCGTCGTACATCCAGCGCCAGATGATGCCGACGGCGACCGTCATCAACGGATACGACAGGAAGACGATCGTGCGGTAAACGTCGCGGCCGCGGATCCCGGCGTTCACGATCAGCGAAATGGCGAGTGCCAGCAGGATGCCGACCGGCGCGCTCGCCATGAACAGCAGCGTGTTGCGAAGCGACGTCCAGAACACCGGGTCGTCGACCATCTCGCGATAGTGGTCGAGCCCGATCCATTGCGAAGGCGCGAACAGCGAGAATTGCTGCGCCGACAACACGGCGTTCCACACGAGCGGCAGGATCCGGTACAGCAAGAACACCGCCAGCGAAGGCAGCAGGAACACCCATACCAGCAGGCTCTCGCGGCGCCGGCGCGCACCGGTTCGCGCGCGCCGCGCATGCTTCCCCACCGCGCCGGAGGTCGCGTCCGATGCGGCGGGGAAATCGGCTGCAGTCGCCATGACGGGCGGCGAAAGCGTCGGCGAGCGGACGCCGGCTCGACGTTCGCCGTTATCTCGCGAGAACCCGGTTGACCTTCACCTCCGCATCCTTCAGCGCTTCCGCGGCGGGCTTGCGCCCGAGCACCGCGTTCTGGATTTCGGGATAGACCGCTTCCTTGACGCGCGAGTCGTTGGCGAGCGGCCAGTTGCCGGTGAGCTTGTCGGTGTCTTCAACCTGTGTCTGCAGCACGGCAGCAGCGAGCGGATCGTCTTTTTTCATCTGCGCGAGAAGTTTCGTGTCCGACGCGACGTTGCCCGTGAGCACCTTGCGGCGCGCGGAGAGCTTCTCGGTCCAGTTTTCGCTCGTCACCATCTTGAGGAACTGCCACGCGATGTCCGGGTTCTTCGAGCCCTTCGAGATGCCGAGCCCGTGCGAGTTCGGCGTCGACCATCCGCCCGGCGCCTGCGCGACACCGAGCGTGTCCGCGTTGACCCACGGCGCCTGGCCGCGAATGAAGAAGAATGCCGGCGAATGCGCGAGCAGCATGCCGACGTTACCGCCGGCGAACGCGCCGTTCGGCTCGACCCAGCGGCCGGTCCACGACGTCTTGTTGATGCTACCGTTGCTCGTCGCTTTCGCGAGCGCGTCGAGCACGTGCACGCCTTCCGGTGTATCGAACGCGGCCTTCCTGAAGTCAGGCGTCAGCAGATCGACGCCGTTCATCCTGAACAGCGGCCAGTAGAGCCAATCGAAATTGAGCGTCATGAATCCGGTTTTTTCGCCCTTCGCCATCCTCGAAGCGTCGTCGAGGAGCTGCTGGAAGGTTTGCGGCGGTCCGGCGATTCCCGCGTCCTTGAACATCGTCTTGTTGTAGAACAGCAGCGTCTTGCTGATGTAGAACGGCAGCATGTAATTGCGCCCGTTGTATTTCCACTGCGCAAGATAATCCGCGTTGAAGCGATTGCGCACCGCGGGCTCGCGGTCGAGATAGGGCGTCAGATCGACCAGGCCGCCCGCCGCGGCATATTCGAGCCACAGCGCGCCTTGCGTGTTGATGATGTCGGGCGGCGTGCCGGCGATAACCTGCGTCTGGTAGAACGCGGGGAGCTCGGGCCCTTTCTTGTCCAGCCATTCGACGTCGACGTCCGGCCGGATCTTCTTGAACTCGGCGATCCATTCCTTGAACAGATCCTCCTGATCGGAGATGTTCCAGGTGAGAAAGCTGATCTTCTTCTGCTGCGCCGATGCAGGTGCCGCGAGCGCCAGCGTCATCGCCGCCAGCGCCAGGACCGCGATCCGACCCGCGACACGCAGCGGCCGACGAACACTTCTCAATGCCATGATGTCCTCCTTGATAAATTCGCTGTAATGGCGCCGTGCCGCTCCGTGCGGCGCGGCAAGGCTCGCCTTCGTCGTCATCCTAAGGCTTTTCCGCTCGCCGGATCGAAGAAGTGAATTCGCGCCGTATCGACGCAAAGCTCGAGTCGATCGCCCGCGTCGATATGCACGGTCGGTGGCAGCCGCGCGACGATGTCCGCGTCGCCGATGCGGGTGAAGACGAGCGTATCCGATCCCAGTGGCTCGACCACGTCGGCCGGCACGGCGAATCCGCCGTTGCCGGGCGCGGCGAGCGAAAAATGTTCGGCGCGAATGCCGGCGATCAGCGGCTCGCCCACGCGCAGCGTGGTAAGCGCCGCATCGATCGGCAGGCGAATGCCGCCGGCGAGCGCAATGACGGGATCCGCATCCAGGCGCTCGATCCGGCAGGGCACGAAGTTCATCATCGGCGAGCCGATGAAGCCGCCGACGAACATGCTCGCCGGCCGGTTGTAAACCTCCTCGGGCGTGCCCACCTGCTCGATCACGCCGCCGCGCATGACGACGATTCTGTCTGCAAGCGTCATCGCTTCCACCTGGTCGTGCGTGACGTAGACGATCGTCGTCGCGACGCGCCGGTGCAGCTTCTTGATCTCCGTGCGCATCTGTACGCGCAACTGCGCATCGAGATTGGACAGCGGCTCGTCGAACAGGAACACCTTCGGGTGGCGGACGATCGCGCGGCCCATCGCCACGCGCTGGCGCTGGCCGCCGGAGAGCTGCTTCGGCTTGCGCTCGAGCAGGATGGCGATGCCGAGTATGTCGGCCGCCTCGCGCACGCGCTCGTCGATCTCGCGCCGCGGCACGCTTTGCATCTGCAGCCCGAACGCCAGGTTGTCGTACACGCTCATATGCGGATAGAGCGCGTAATCCTGGAACACCATCGCGATGTCGCGGTCCTTCGGCGCCACCTCGTTGACCACGTGGCCGTCGATCAGGATGTCGCCGGCGCTCATGTCCTCGAGCCCGGCGATCATGCGCAGCGTCGTGCTCTTGCCGCAGCCGGACGGGCCGACGAGCACGACGAACTCATCGTGCGCGATGTCGAGATCGATGCCGTGCACGACCTTCGTGTCGCCGAACTGCTTGGCCAGGCCGCGGAGGCTGACGCTCGCCATCGGACCTTCCGGCTAGCTTCCCGGAAGCGCGTGGATCTCGCCGAAGAAATAGTCCTTCCACGACGCCGGCATCGTCTTCAGCGAGCCGATGCGATGCATGAATCGCAGCGAACTTCATCGTGCCTTCCGGCGTCATCGTGAACTTCACCTTGGGGTCGTCGAGCACGGCGAGAATGTCGTCGAGCTTTTCCTTGCTGCCCGTCATTTCGAGGTAAACCTTCGCGACGCGCGGCTTGTCGCTGTTGATGAGGTCGATCGCTTCCTTGATCGCCGCGAGGAACGCCCGGTACGTTTGCGGGTTCGCGTCGTGGAATTTATTGGTTGTGTAAACGAGCGTGAACGTGTGCGGCCCGTCGAGGATGTCGTTGGACGACAGCAGCGTGTGGATTCCCGGCACCTTGAGCTCGGCGTACTGGAACGGCGGTATGCTGAAGTTGCTGTTCACCTCGCCGGCGCCCGAGCGCAGCATCGCCGTCGCATCGGGCGAATTCATCCCCACCGTAAGCGCGTCGAGCTTCGTATAGTTCGCGTCGCCGAACGCCTTGGCCGCCGCCATCTGCAGCAACACCGCCTGGATCGATACCTTGACGGCGCCTACCGCGATCCTGTCCTTGTCGGTCAAATCGCGCACCGTGTGCAAGGCGGGATTGCGCGTATTGAGCATCAGCGGCATCGTCGCTTCCGCGCACACGCCCTTGACCTCTATCGACGAGCGCGTCTTTTCCCAGAGCGTCAGCATCGGCGGCGGACCGCCGACCCCGAACGACAGCGAGCCGGACAGCAACGCGTCGTTCATCACGCTGCCGCCGCCGATCGTCGAATAGATCACCTTGATGTCGCCGAGCCCCGCCGCCTTCGCATGCTTCTCGAGCAGCTTCTCGTGCTCCATCACCATGATCGGAAGATGCGGGATGGCAAAGCCGCGGGCGATTCGCACCTCGCTCACCTCGGCCGCGGCGTTGCCCGGCAGCAACAGCGTCGCGGCAAGGCCGAACACGATGCCGACGGCGCACAGGCGTTGCCTCATGGATCCCTCCCCTTTTTTCTAGTGTCTGGAATATCATATACCGGATTGCAGTTGGCAATCGCGCCCGCCGGGGCCCACCGTGGAAAAACTGAGCCGACCCCAACCCCTCAACGCGCTCGCCGAAGAAGCGATTCGCACGGCGATCATCGAGGGACAGCTCAAGTTCGGCGATCATCTTTCGGAGGCGCGCCTGTCGCGCATGCTCGGCATCAGCAAGACGCCGGTGCGCGAGGCGCTGCTGAAGATGAAGGCCGAGGGTCTGATCGAAACGTATCCCAAGCGCGGGACGTACGTCTTTCGCGTGCGGCCGCAGGACATCGACGCGCTGTGCGAGGTGCGTGAAGTGCTCGAGCTTGCCGCGGTGCGGCTCGGTCTTGCGCGCAACCGCGACTCACTGGCGGCAAGTCTTTCCGCCATTGTCGCGGCCATGCGAAAGGCCCTCGACACCAACGATTTTCGCGCCTACCAGCGCCTCGACGCCGAGTTTCACCGCGCAATCGTCGAATCGGCCGCCAACGCGTACCTCGATGAAGCGTACGCGCAGATCGCGGCGAAGATCGCGACGCTGCGCACCCGCGTCCACACGCTCCCCGGCGTCATGGCACGCTCGCTCGTCACCCATGCGCGGATCGCGCGGCTCGTGCACCAGGCGGACGCCGATGCACTGACGGCACTGCTGTCGGACCATGTGCGCAACACCGGCCGCTTCGCCAAGAAGTGGCTCGTGGCGCAAGGCCGTGCGCTCGATGCCGTGGAAACGGCGGCCTGAAGACATGCGATTCGCGCTGGTCGGCTACGGGTCGTGGGGTCGCTATCACGCGCGTTCGATCACGGAAATCGACGGGCTGGAATTGACGACGATTGCCTGCCGCACCGAGGCGACCGCGGCGGCGGCGCGAGGACGACTTTCCCGCCGCGCGCGTGACGCTCGATTGGCGCGAAGCGATCGCCCGCGACAGCGTCGACGTCGTGGACGTCGTGCTGCCGAATCACATGCACGCAGAGGTCGGCTGCGCAGCGCTCGCGGCAGGCAAGGACGTCCTGCTCGAAAAGCCGATGGCGACGACGCCGGAGGATTGCGACCGGCTGATCGCCGCGGAACGATCCAGTGGTCGAATCGTGTCCGTCGGCCACGAATTCCGGCTTTCGACGCAATGGGGCCGCGCCAGGCGGCTGATCGACGACGGCGCCATCGGCGATCCGATGTTCGTCAACATCAACCTGTTCCGCAATGCCTATCGCAGCGGCGCAGACGGCTGGCGCCATGACCGGTCACGGGTCGGATCGTGGATTCTCGAGGAGACGGTCCACTTCTTCGACCTGGCACTCTGGTATTTCGCCGCGCAAGGCGATCCGGTATCCGTGCGCGCGTTCGGCAACCAGCGAGCGGACCGCCCGGCGGGCATGTACGACAACTTTTCGGCGCTGCTGCGCTTTCCGGGCGGCGCTTATGCAACGATCACGCAGTCCGTCGCCGGCTTCGAGCATCACCTGGTGGTCGAAATCACCGGCACGCACGGTGCCATCAGGACCGCCTGGTCGGGCACGATGGATCGCGATCATCATCCGGTGTACGAATTCAGCGTGCAGCCGCGGGCTTTCCGTTCGAGCGCGGTGTGCGCGAGGCGCAGCATGAGTCGATCGCGATCTCGGGAGAAGTGTACGAGTTGAAGGAGCAGATCCGGCTCACTGCCGCTGCGTTGCGCGAGCGCCGCGCGCTCGTGTCGGGCGATGAAGCGCGCAAGCGCGTCGTCTGCTGCGTCGAAGCCGAGCGCTCGGCCCGCGAGAATCGCGAAATCGCGCTGTCGTTCTAGACATCATTCTCCGACGTCGCGAATGACTCCGTTCTGCGCGCCCCTCGATCTTCTCTCACCACGGCAGCGGCGTATCGTTGTACGCGAAAAAGCTGCCGGTCTCGTGCCGGCTGCAGCGCGCGATGATCGCGCGCATGCCGGTCACGCTGTGATCGACGTCGATGCGCGCGCCGGGCTCCGTTTTGGCCCAGCCGGGATGCAGCGCGAGCACGAGGACATGGCGAGGCTGCAAGTCGATCGCGAGGCTTTTCACGACGGCATTGAGCCCCGCCTTGCTGGACCGGTACGCGTACGAGCCGCCGGTCAGGTTGAGCGCGATGCTGCCCATCCGGCTCGAGACGAACGCCATCACCTTCATCTCGCTTGCCGCCACGTGCTCGACGAAGGCCTCGGCGAGCCGCATCGGACCGACGAGGTTGACGTCGAGCATGCGATGCCACAGGTCGTAATCCGTCTCGCCGAAGGGCGGGTGAGGCCGCCCGATGCCGGCGTTGCTGACGAGGATGTCGATCGGCTCGCCGCGAAGCGCGTCGGCGAGCGCGTCGATCGCGGAGAGATCGGCGACATCGAGCGGAAGAACGCGAACGTCTCCGTCGATGGCGCGCGCGGCCTTCGCTGTCGCGGGATCGAGGCACGTCGCGAAAACCCGGCAGCCGTCCGCCGCATACTGGCGCGCGAACTCGACGCCCAGTCCCGTATCGCAGCCCGTTATCAGAACGCTTGTCATCGCAGCGGCTCCTCGCATCGATCTTATCTCATCGCGCCGTTCGCGCCGGCAACGTAACGCGCGCGACGCCATGCCCTCAATCGGTTATCGAACAGGAGGTCTCATGTCTCGCTCGAAGAAGCTCGGATACATCGCGGTGGTCGCGCTCGGCTTCGCCGTGGGAACCGCGGGAAGCGTGCGCGCGGCGGATAAGGTCACGCTGACGTTCGCGAACTGGGCTGCCGCGGAAGGCACGACGCGACCCGCCATCGAGAAGGTCATCGCCGACTTCGAGAAGGCGCATCCCGACATCACGATCAAGAGCGAGTCGATTTCATTCTCGGAGATCGCGCGGCAGTTGGCGCTTCGGGTGAAATCGGGCAATCCGCCGGATGTCGCGCAACTGGCCGGCAACGACACGTTCCTGATCGCCGCCACCGGCAAGCTCGAGCCGCTGACCGCGTACATCGACCCGCAACTGAAGGCGCAGCTCAAGCCCGATACGGTCAGCGGCCTGCAGTATCAGGGAAAGCTGATCGCGCTTCCGTGGACGCTGGCGCCCGCCGGCTTCTGGTACAACAAGGCCATCATGCAAAAGGCCGGGCTCGATCCCGGCAAGCCACCGGCGACGATCGACGCGCTGATGACGGACATGGCGGCGATCAGGAAGAGCCAGCCGGACGTGATCCCGCTCGGGCTCGATACCACCAATCGTCCCTTTTCGCTGCAGTCGAACTGGCCGTGGATGCAGACATTCGGCGCGATGCCGATCGGCGGCGCCAAGGCGGGTGCGGACTCGCCGCAGTTCAAGGCCTACCTGTCGTGGATGCGCGATCTTGCGGCGAAACGCTACATCGATCCCGGCCGCAAGATCGGCGAGTTTCGTCCGCTGGCGGCGCAGGACAAGGTCGCGTTCATCTGGGATCAGGTCCTGCTCCAGGGCGTGATCCAGAACGCGAGCAAGATGTCGGATGCGGATTTCTACAAGCGCTGGGGCGTGACGACGCAACCGGCCGGCCCGAGCGGCAAGTCGTACTCATTCCAGGGCGGCCATCAACTCGTGATGTTCGCGGACAGCAAGCACAAGAAGGCCGCGTGGACATTCATGCAGTATCTCGCGGCGTCGCCCGACGCGATCAGGGATTACACGCTCGGCCCCGGATCGTCGCTGCCACCGTTGACGGCACCGACCAGGGACCTCGCTTCGATGCTCGATACGCCGATCTACAAGGCGTTCATCACCACGATTGCACCGACAGTGGCGACGCCGCCGTTCGGACCCGCGTTTGCCGCTGCCTCGTCGGCGATCATGGCCGGCGTCCAGCAGGCCGTGACCGGCACGGAACCGATCGATCAGATCGCCGCCTCGATCCAGCAGCAACTCGGTCGGCGCTGAGCGACGGCGCACCCTAGGAGCGACGATGCGTCACTCCCGTTCGGCAAGCGCGCGCCGACCGGCGACACGCCGGATCGCTGCCGTGGCTCGACTGGATGGTGATGCCGACGGCGGGCCTGCTCGCGATCGTCGTCGGCTATCCGATCGTCTACACGCTCGTGTTGTCGCTGCAGGATTACAACCTGCTCGCCGTCGAGCCGGCGCGGTTCGTCGGTGCAGAAAACTACCGGTACCTCGTGCGCGATCCGACGTTCTGGCAATCGCTCGCGCATACCGCGACGTACACGTTCGGCAGTGTCGCCGTCGCCGTGCTGCTGGGGCTCATCCTCGCGCTTTTGACCGAAACGCACGGTGGCCCGCGCATGCGTATCCTGCGCGCGCTCCTGCTCACCCCGTGGGCGGTGCCGTTCGTCGTCGTCGCCTTCCTGTTCCGCTACATGTACCTGCAGAACGGCGGCGTGATCAACGCGTTGCTGCTGTCGAGCGGACTGATCAGCGAGCCGATCTCCTGGCTCAATGTGTCGTCGCTGGCGATGCCCGCCGTCATCGTCGCCAACGTCTGGGCGATGACGCCGTTCTTCTTCCTGCTCCTCACCGCGGCGCTCGCCGGAATCCCCGTTGAAGTGCTCGAAAGCGCGCGCATCGACCGCGCCCGCACCTGGAGCCTCATTTTTCACATCAAGCTGCCGTTCCTGCGCAACGCGCTGCTGATCAGCAGCCTGCTGATGATCATCGCGAACTTCAACGACTTCGCGAAGATCTGGGCGATGACGCAAGGCGGCCCGGGCTACAGCACGACGACGCTCGTGATCTATGTCTACCGGCAGGCGTTCGAGACTTTCGCCTTCGGCTACGCGTCGGCGATCGGCGTCATCTGGCTGTTGCTGCTGCTGGTTTTCGCGCTGCTGTATCTGCGCGCGCTGCGAATGCAATGAGCGCCGAAATCGTCGAGCGCGAGCTTGCCCTGCAGCGACCGGGACCGAGCGTGATGCGCGCGCTGGCGATCGGCGTCGCTTTGCTCTGGAGCCTGGCGCCCGTCTACTGGATGTTCGCGACGTCGCTCAAAACCGAGCTCGAGGCCACGCGCCTCGATCCGACATGGTGGCCGCACGAGGTCACCTTCGCGAACTACCGCGGCCTCTTCGGCGGGTCGCTGCCGTTCCTGTCGTTTTTCATGAACACCGTGCTCGCCTGCCTTGCCACCGCCATCGTTGCAGTCCTGGTCGCGACGCCCGCCGCGTATGCGCTGTCGCGCGCGAAATTCCGGCTGCGAGGCGCCTTCGGCTATTCGATCCTCGTCTTCAGGATGCTGCCGCTCGTGGTGCTGCTCGCGCCGCTCTACCTGCTGCTTCTTCGCGTCCACCTGCTCGACAGCGCGCTCGGCTTGATCGTCGGCTTCACGACGTTCGGGCTGCCGTTCGCCGTGTGGATGCTGAAGAGCTTCATCGATGCGCTGCCGATCGAGATCGAGGAAGCGGCGCGCATCGACGGCTATCCGCGCTGGCAGATCCTGCTGAAGATCATCGCCCCGCTCATCCTCCCCGGCCTGCTCACCACCGGCACGTTCGTCTTCATGGAAGCCTGGAACAACCTGATCTATCCGCTGACGCTCATCACCACGCTCGAAAAGCAGACGCTGCCGGCCGCGCTGGTGCTGACGTTCACCGGCCAGTTCAAGACCGACTGGGGCGGGATGATGGCGGCCGCCGTCGTGACGACGCTGCCGTTGATGATCGCGTTCTTCGCCGTTCAGCGCTCGATGGTCCGCGGGCTGACGGCGGGCGCGGTGGCGGGCGCATGAGTGCCGTCGAAATCGGTGTCGGAGGTGTAATTATCGGACATCACTTCCGATAATTACACCTCCGACACCGATTTACGGCGCAGCGGCGATAGCCGCAAGCGCGGGGGCGCCATGCGCGATCCTGATGGCGCGCATTTCGCTGCGCAACGTCGAGAAGCGCTACGACGACGTCCCGGTCCTGCACGACTGCAACCTCGACATCGGCGATCACGAGTTCATCGTGCTCGTCGGCCCGTCGGGCTCGGGCAAGACGACGTTGCTGCGCATTATCGCCGGGCTGGAGCATGTCAGCGCCGGCGAGCTCCGTTTCGACGGCGTGCGCGTCAACGACGTCGACGTCGGCGATCGCGACATCGCGATGGTGTTCCAGAACTACGGCCTGTATCCGCACATGTCCGTCTACGACAACATGGCGTTCGGGCTGCGTCGGCGCAAACTGTCCGCCGAGCGAGATCGACCGGCGCGTGCGCAGCACCGCGACGATGCTCAATATCGAGCCGTTCCTCGCGCGGCGCCCGCGACAGCTCTCGGGCGGCCAGCGCCAGCGCGTCGCGCTCGGACGCGCCATCGTGCGCGACCCCGCGGTGTTCCTGCTCGACGAGCCCCTGTCCAACCTCGATGCGCATTTGCGCGTGCAGATGCGCGCCGAAATCCTCAAGGTCCACCGGGCCGTCACGGCGACCGCGGTATACGTGACGCACGACCAGGTGGAAGCGCTGACGATGGGCGATCGGATCGCGGTGATGAACGAAGGGCGCATCCACCAGGTGGGTACGCCCGACGAGCTTTACGATTTTCCCGTCAACCGCTTCGTGGCCTCATTCATCGGGACGCCGGCAATGGGCTTCATCGATTGCCGGATTCAGCGCTCGGAAAACGGCGTCGACCTCGTCGCCGATTCAACGCGCATCCGGATCGTGGATGCGCAGGCGCATGCGCTGCAGCAAACCGGTTCGCAGAACGTCATCGTCGGCATCCGTCCGGAACAACTCTCGCTTGCGTCCGATGCGCAGCCGCAAACCGCCGGCGTCACGATTCGCGGCAAGGTCGAGGTCGTCGAGATGCTCGGCGCCGAGCAGTACGTCCACGTCGCGGTCGGCGGCGGCGCGGTTACCGCGCGCGTGCCGAGAAGCCAGCCGGTCAAGGTCGAGGAGACCGTGACATTCGTTGCGCAGGCGCGCGACGTGCACCTGTTCGATCCTGATACGGGACGAGCGCTGCGCTGATACGAAACGGGCGATGGCCATCGCCATTACAACGGTGCGCTCGTCACATCTTCGGTAGCGTGACGCCCTTCTGTCCCTGGTACTTGCCGCCGCGGTCCTTGTACGATGTCTCGCACACCTCGTCGGACTCGAAGAAGATCACCTGCGCCACGCCCTCGTTCGCGTAGATCTTCGCGGGCAGCGGCGTCGTGTTGGAGAACTCGAGCGTGACATGGCCCTCCCATTCGGGCTCCAGGGGCGTTACGTTGACGATAATGCCGCAATTGCGGACGAAGACGCCGGCTTCGAGGGCAAAGTTTCCGGCTTCCGGCACCGTGAGGCAGTACACGTCGTGATCGCCCGGCCTGTCGCGCACGGCGACCACCTTGTGATTGCGCGCGGTCGAGTGAACATCGCGCGTCGAGGCTGCCGCAGTGAGGTCCGCGAGGCGATGCGTGGGCACGAGACGGCCGTTCAACGGCTGATAGACCATCTCGTAGCCGCGAAAGAGATCGCGATACAGCGGCATCAGCGATTGCCCGGGGCGAAGCGCCGCGGCGGGCATCAGGCGGCCGTCGCGCAGCATGAAGTCGTGGTCGGGCGTCGCCGAAATGACCTCGCCGTTATCGAGCTCGACATCCAGCAAGGCATCCCTTCCGATGTAACGCGGGGCGTCGAGGAGCGACACGATGACGCGACCATGGTCGCCGATGCTGTACCCCCAGAACAATTCACCTGTGTCCGCACGGCGCGCCATCTCCTCGAGTGTCGGGGACGTGCCGTCCACGAGCGCCACGCGCGTATCGCCGCGGAAGCATCTTGCGTACGTCGATTTTCCGAGACAAGCGACGAGCACGTTGCGCGGAATGCGGAAATATTCGACGGTGCGCGCGAGCGCGAACGAATTGGGCGGAATGATGCAGACGTCGCCCTTGAAGTCGACGAACGAGCCTTCGTCGAAATTCTTCGGATCGACGATCGTCGAGTTGATGTTCGTGAAGATCTTGAATTCGTCCGAGCAGCGAATGTCGTAGCCGTAGCTCGACGTGCCGTACGAGACGATCCGGTGACCGTTGGCCTCGCGAACCTGGCCCGCCTCGAACGGCTCGATGATCCGGTGCGATTGCCGCCATCCGCCGGATCCATTTATCCGATTTGATGGACATGATATGAACGGCGTAGTCAGGCAAGCTCGTCCGGCACGATGCGCAAACCCTCGGTGGTCGCAGCCAGCGCCAGCCGTCGATCGAAACAGACAAAGTCGAGGGCGCCGTCGACACCTTCCGCAGCGACCGTCGCGCTTGCAAGCTGGATCGCATCTCCGGTGCGCAACGCGTATCGTGCCACGAGCTTTTCCGCGGCGGAGCGCAGAACGCTCGTGGGTTCCGCGATGTTCCAGTGGTCGCTCAGGTGTCGCAACCGGTTCAGTGCGCCAGCGAGCTGCACGTCGGATGCGATGCGCTCGCGGTGGCGTCGCACGCATGCCGAAACGCACTCGATCGTGGCGGTCCATGCAACGACGATCTCGGGATCCGAGCGGAGAAGCCGCGCGACAACGGCGGTCGTACGCTCGGGGACAAGCAGCGGCACAAGCGCCGAAGCGTCCCAGAAGCGCATCAGTACCGCGCTTCTTCCCGGTCGCGCAGCAGCGCCTCCAGGAGACTGTCTCCCTCCGGCCAGTCGATCGGCGGTGGCAGCGTCTTGCGCGGCGGCTTGGCGGCCCGCCGAATGATTCCGCGCCGCTCGAGATCGGCCAGGCGCTCGTCGTCGGTGCGGTCCGTCGCCTCGACCGGCACGATGCGGGCAACCGGCTTGTCGCGGTCCAGGATCAGCACGGTCTCGCCCTGTTTCACCCTGGCGAGCAGTTCGGACAGGTGATTCTTGGCCTCTGAAATAGTCGCCGTCTTCATCTGGCCATGTTAGCCAGAATGGAGAACGTCGTCAACGCCGATCAGGTATTCTGGATGACGATATTCGGAAACTTCGCGGAGAAGTCCTCCGCCTTCTTCGCCACCGAAATCGCGACCTTGCGCGCGATCGCCTTGTACGCCTGCGCCACCGCGCCGTCCGGGTCTGCGATCACCGTCGGCCGGCCGGAGTCGGCCTGCTCGCGAATATGGATGTCGAGCGGAAGACTGCCGAGGAACGGAACGTTGTAGTCCGCGCACATCCGCGCCGCCGCCGCCTTCGCCGAAGATGTGCTCGGCGTGTCCGCAGTTCGAGCACACGTGGATCGACATGTTCTCGACGACGCCCACGATCGGCACGCCGACCTTCTCGAACATCTTGAGCCCCTTGCGCGCGTCGATCAGCGCGATGTCCTGCGGCGTCGTGACGATGACGGCGCCGGTCACGGGTACCTTCTGCGACAGCGTGAGCTGGATGTCGCCGGTGCCGGGCGGCATGTCGACGATCAGGAAGTCGATGTCGCGCCAGTTCGTATCCTTCAATAGCTGCTCGAGCGCCTGCGTGACCATCGGCCCGCGCCACACCATCGGCGTATCGGTGTCGATCAGGAAGCCGATCGACATCGCCTGCACGCCGTAGGCTTCCATCGGCTCGAGCGTCTTGCCGTCCCTCGATTCGGGACGTCCGGCGAGCCCGAGCATCATCGGCTGCGATGGCCCGTAGATGTCCGCGTCGAGCACGCCGACACTCGCGCCTTCGGCGGCGAGTGCGAGCGCGAGATTCACGGCGGTCGTCGATTTGCCGACACCGCCCTTCCCGCTCGCGACGGCGACGATGTTCTTCACGCCCGGGCACGAGCTTGACGCCGCGCTGCACCGCGTGCGGCGTCGTCCTCTGCGCAATCGTGACGCTCGCGCGCGACACGCCCGGCAAGCGCGCAATCGCGTCGTGCACGAGGCGCTTCAGCGACTCGTGCTGGCTTCGGGCGGGATAGCCGAGCTGAAGGTCGACGGTGACACTGCTGCCATCGACAGTGATTTTCTTTACCGCCTTCGCGGAGACGAAGTCGCGCTCGATGTTCGGATCGACGACGTGCCGCAGGCACTCCTGCACATCCTTTTCGGTGACAGCCATTGCATCCTCTGGTTCGCACGATCAGGCGCGGCAACTTGCCGCGCGGATCATCGTCCATTCTAGTCTTCCGTCCCCGGTCGACCGGTGCCGACACGTCCGTTTGCTAGAATTTGCAGCTTTCCGCCCAGCGCCCGCGCCGAAAACCCGCATGCCCGCCACTGCGTCCCGCACGTTGTTCGTGACGACGGCGCTTCCCTACGCCAACGGGCCGTTCCACATCGGCCACATCATGGAATACATCCAGGCCGACATCTGGGTGCGCTTCCAGCGGATGCAGGGACACGCGGTGCATTTCGTCTGCGCCGACGACACGCACGGTGCGCCGATCATGCTGGCGGCCGAGGCCGAAGGCATCACGCCCGAAGCGTTGATCGCGCGCGTCGGCGAATCGCATCGGCGCGACTGGGCGCGCTACCACATCAGCTTCGACACGACGTACTCGACGCATTCGCCGGAGAACGTCGAGCTCGCGCAATCGATTTTCCGTGCGCTGAACCGCGGCGGCCTGATCGCGACGCGGACGATCGCGCAGTTCTACGACCCGATCAAGGGCATGTTCCTGCCCGATCGCTACATCAAGGGCACGTGCCCGAAATGCGGCGCGAAGGACCAGTTCGGCGACGCCTGCGAAGTGTGCGGCTCGACGTATGCGCCCACCGACCTGATCGAGCCGTATTCGACGCTGACCGGCGCACGGCCGGAAATGCGCGAATCGGAACACCTGTTCTTCCGGCTGTCGGCGCCGGAAATCGTCGAGTACCTGAAGCGCTGGACCGCGGCGCCGGCGCCGGGACAGTCGCTGCAGCCGGAAGTGTTCAACAAGGTGCAGGAGTGGCTCGGCGACGACGGCAAGCGCCTGGCCGACTGGGACATCTCGCGCGATCCGCCGTACTTCGGCATCGAGATTCCCGATCAGCCGGAAGGCGCGCCGCGCAAGTATTTCTACGTATGGCTCGATGCGCCGATCGGCTATCTCGCTGCACTCAAGAAGCACTTCGATTCCGGCGCGGCGCGCGCGCTCGGCGATACGCGCAGCTTCGACGCTTTCATGGCGGACCCGGCCGTCGAGCAGTACCACTTCATCGGCAAGGACATCGTCTACTTCCACACGCTGTTCTGGCCGGCGATGCTGCATTTCTCGGGACGCAAGACGCCGACGAACATCTTCGTGCACGGATTCATCACGTTCCAGAGCGAGAAGATGTCGAAGTCGCGCGGCACCGGCATCTCGCCGCAGCGCTACATCGAGCTCGGCCTCGATCCGGAGTGGCTGCGCTACTACCTCGCCGCCAAGCTCAATGCGAGAGTCGAGGACCTCGACTTCAGTCCGGACGATTTCATCGCCCGCGTCAACAGCGACCTGATCGGCAAGTACGTCAACATCGCGAGCCGCGCGGCGAACTTCATCACGCGCTACTTTGGCGGAGCGCTCGCAACGCCGGCGGAGTCCGACAGCCGAGCGCGCGAACCGGCTCGCGACGGCGCAACTGGAAGCCGAGGCGACGCGCGCGAACTACGATGCCCGCGAATTCGGCAAGGCGATGCGCGATGTCATGCGCATCGCCGACCGGATCAACGAAGCGTTCGACGCCGCGCAGCCGTGGCTGCTCGCGAAGGACGCAACGAAGCGCGATGCGCTGCAAACCGTCTGCTCACAGGCACTGCAGGGCTTCCAGTTCCTGAGCGTCATGCTGGCCCCGGTATTGCCGGGCGTCGCGTCACGCGTCGCGCGCGAAGTGTTCGGCCTCGATCGCGATTTCGTGTGGAGCGACGCGTGGCGGGAGCCGGCGCGAATCAACGCGTACAAGCATCTGATGACGCGGATCGATCCGGCAAGCGATCGATGCGCTGCTCGGCATCGAGCCTGTCGCGGTCACCTCGCACCCCGCTGCCGCGACCGCGAAAGGCGCGACACCAGGCGCTCCATCGGTCGCCGCGTCCGCGGGCGGGCGACCGGCGGAGCCCGGCGCCGCCGCGCAGATCACGATCGACGATTTCGCGAAAGTGGATCTGCGGATCGCGCGCATCGTCGCCGCCGAGGCGGTCGACGGCGCCGACAAGCTCGTCAAGCTGACGCTCGACATCGGCGAGGCGAAACCGCGCACGGTGTTCGCCGGCATCAAGTCGGCATACGGCCCCGAGGCGCTCGTCGGCCGGCTCACGCCGATGGTGGCCAATCTCGCGCCGCGCAAGATGCGCTTCGGCCTTTCGGAAGGCATGGTGCTCGCGGCATCCGGCGAGGGCCCCGGCATCTATCTGCTGGCGCCCGATTCGGGCGCCACGCCCGGCATGCGCGTGAAATGAAGTGGCTCCGCTGACCGCAATCGCGGTCGCCATCGTGGCGTGGCTCGTGATCGGCGCGCTCGGGCTCGCGCGACCGCGCAGCCTTCGCGCGGTGCGCGTGCTGTTCCCGCTCGGCGCCGCCGTTGCCGTCGTGGTCGCGGGCGTAGCGCTCGCGGCACTTGGCGATGCGCCCGACACGGCGGTGCTGCCGCTCGGCCTGCCCGACTTGCCGTTCCATCTGCGGCTCGACGCGCTGTCCGCCTTCTTCCTGATCCTGCTCGGCAGCGCCACCGCCGCGATCTCGCTTTTTTCCTCGGGCTACTTTCGCGTCGGAGAAGGCACGCCGCCGGGCCTCATCTGCTTCCAGTATCACGCGTTCGTCGCAGCGATGGCGCTCGTGCTGATCGCCGACGACGCGTATGTGTTCATGGTCGCGTGGGAGACGATGGCGCTCGCGTCGTTCTTCCTCGTGATGACCGACCACCGGATCCCCGAGATTCGCCGCGCCGGCCTTCTCTACCTCGTCATCGCGCACGTCGGGGCGATCGCCATCCTGCTGTGCTTCGGTGTGCTGCAAGGCGGCCGCGGGGATTACACGTTCGACGGCATGCGCGCGGTCGTGCTCACCGGCGCGTGGCCGAGCGTGGCGTTTTTCCTGGCGCTGTTCGGCTTCGGCGCCAAGGCGGGACTGTTGCCGCTGCACATCTGGCTGCCCGAAGCGCACCCGGCCGCGCCGTCGCCGGTATCCGCGCTGATGAGCGGCGTGATGCTGAAGACCGCGATCTACGGGCTGCTGCGGGTGATGTTCGACCTGCTGCACGCACAGCTCTGGTGGTGGGGCGCGATCGCGCTCGCGCTCGGGCTGCTGACGGCGCTCTTCGGCGTCGATCTTCGCCGCCGCGCAGTCGGACATGAAGCGGTTGCTCGCCTATTCGTCGATCGAGAACATCGGCATCATCGTCGCCGGCATCGGCCTCGCGATCCTGTTCAAGGCGAACGACAAGCCGCTTCTTGCGGGCATCGCGCTCACCGCCGTGCTGTATCACTCGCTGAACCATGCGTTCTTCAAGAGCCTGCTGTTTCTCGCCACCGGATCGGTGCTGCACGCGACGCGCGAGCGCAGTCTCGGCAAGCTGGGCGGCCTCATTCACCGGATGCCGTGGGTCGCCTGGCTGGCACTCGTCGGCACGCTGGCGATCGCCGGACTGCCGCCGCTCAACGGCTTCGTGTCCGAATGGCTGCTGCTGCAGGCGTTCCTGTTCACGCCGAGCCTGCCGCAATCGTTCGTCAACATGCTGGTGCCGCTCGCCGCCGCCGCACTCGTGCTCGCCGTCGCGCTTGCCGCGTACGTGATGGTGAAGTTCTACGGCGTGATCTTTCTCGGCCGGCCGCGCGAGCCGAATCTCGCGTACGCGCACGACCCGGGCCCGCGCGAGCGCGGTGCGCTCGCGGCACTGGCCGCCGGCTGCGTGCTGCTCGGCGTCTTCCCCACCGCCGTGATCGGCGCGATCGACCACGTGAACGGATTGCTGCTCGACACCAGCGTTGGCGCCGCCGGGCAGTCGACATGGCTGCTGCTCGCGCCGATGGCGATAGGGCGCGCGAGCTACAGCCCGCTGATCGTGCTCGCGGTCATCGTTGCCGTCGTGCTGATCACGATGGAAGTCGTGCATCGCGTCTGGCACGGGCGCGTGCGCCGCGCGCCGGCGTGGGACTGCGGCTTTCCCGCTGCAGACGGCGCGCATGCAGGACACCGCGGAAGGATTCGGCCAGCCGATCCGGCAGGTGTTCGAGCCGTTCTTCCGGATGGAACGGCACCTGCCCTCGCCGTTCGACGACACGCCGCGCTACCGGGTGCGCGCGACCGATCACCTTTGGGACTGGCTGTACCTGCCGATCGTGCGCGCGGCCGACGCGGTCGGGCGTCTCGCGGGCCTCATTCAGCGAGGCCGAATTGCGGTTTACCTGATGTACAGCTTCGCGACACTGCTTGCGCTGCTGTTCTTCGTGCGATGAACGACGCAGCGGCTTCAGCCGCAAGCGAGGGAGTCCTGTGACTTTCGCCGGGCTGTTCTCGCAGCTCCTGCAGGTGGCGATCGCGCTCGCGCTGGCGCCGCTGCTCGTCGGCTGGGTGAATCAGTGCCGGGCATGGCTGCAGAACAAGCGCGCGCCGTCGATCCTCGTTCCCTACCGAACGATCCACAAGCTGTTCGCCAAGGACGCCGTCGTCGCCGATAACGCGTCGCCGATCTTCCGCGTGACGCCGTATGTCGTGTTCGGCGCGATGTGCTGCGCCGCGGCGATCGTGCCGTCGCTCGCGACCGAGTTGCCCTTCGCAAGCGCCGCCGACGCCATCGCCCTGGTCGGACTCTTCGCGCTGGCGCGCGTGTTCGCGGCGCTGGCGGCGATGGACATCGGGACGTCGTTCGGCTCGCTCGGCGCGCGGCGCGAGATGTTCATCGGCTTCCTGGCGGAGCCTGCGCTGCTGATGGTGCTGTTCACCGCGTCGCTGATCTCCGGCTCGACGTCGCTGCCGACGATCGTCGACACGCTCGCGCATCGCGAGCTTGCGATCTATCCGAGCCTCGCCTTCGCCGGCGTCGCGTTCACGATGGTGTCGCTCGCCGAGAACGCGCGCATCCCGATCGACAACCCGGCGACGCACCTCGAGCTCACGATGATCCACGAGGCGATGATCCTCGAGTACTCGGCGCGCCATCTCGCGCTGCTCGAATGGGCCGCCGCGCTGAAGCTTTTCAACTACTCGTGCATCGGGCTCGCGCTGTTCCTGCCGTTCGGCATCGCCGAAGGCGCCGACTGGCTCGCGATGCTCGGCGCCGCGCCGGTGCTGATCGTGAAGCTCGCCATCGGCGGCGCGCTGCTTGCGCTGATCGAAACGCTGTCGGCGAAGCTGCGGATCTTCCGCGCGCCGGAGTTTCTCGGCACCGCGTTCCTGCTCGCGGTGCTCGGCATGCTGGTCAACCTGCTGCTGGGGAGTTGACGGCGGTGCACGATCGGTTTTCAGCTCATCAACCTGTTCGCGGCGATCCTGCTGCTGCTCGCATTCGCGATGCTCGCGCAGCGGCGCGTCGTCTCGCTGATCAGCCTTTTCGCCGCGCAGGGCCTCGTGCTCGCGATGTCCACCGCCGTCGTCGCGTACACGACCGGGCAGCCGCACCTGTACCAGTCGACGGCGCTGACGCTCCTGCTCAAGGTTTTCTTCCTGCCCTGGCTGCTGCGTCGGCTGGTGCGAAAGCTCGACGTGCGCTGGGAGTTCGAAGGGCTCATCAACGTGTCGACGACGATGCTGATCGGCATCGTGCTCGTCGTGTTCTCGTTCAATCTCGCGCTGCCGATCTCGCAGCTCGCCAGCACCGTCACGCGCTCGACGCTCGGCATCGCGATGGCCTGCATCATGCTGTCGTTCCTGATGATGATCACGCGGCGCAAGGCGATACCGCAGGTGATCGGCTTCCTGTCGATGGAAAACGGGCTGTTCTTCGCGGCGACGAGCGCGACGTACGGGATGCCGATGGTCGTCGAGCTCGGCATCGCGCTCGACGTCCTCGTCGGCATGCTGATCCTCGGCGTGTTCTTCTTCCAGATCCGCGAGCAGTTCGACAGCCTCGACCTTACGCATCTCGAGCAGCTGAAAGAGCACGACGGGGAAGCGCGTTGATCGAGATCATTCTCGTCCTCGCGCTGCCCGTGACCGGCGCCGCCGTTCTCGCACTCGTCGGCCATCGCGCCTACGCGCCGCTCGTCAACATCGCGGCCAGCCTGTGCACGCTCGTCGCCGCGGCCGCGCTGACGATCCGCGTCGTGGAGAACGGACCGCTGCTGGCACTCGGCAACCAGTTCCTCGTCGATCCTTTCAACGTGTTCCTGGTGGCGCTGACCGCGTTCGTCGGCTTCACGACCGCCGTGTTCTCGCGCCCCTACATGGCGATCGAGGAGCAGCACGGCCGCCTCAATCCCGCGCGCCTGCGGCTCTACCACAGCATGTTCCAGCTCTTCAATTTCACGATGCTGCTCGCGTTGCTCACGAACAACGTCGGCATCCTGTGGGTCGCGATGGAAGCGGCGACGCTGACGACCGTGCTGCTCGTCTCGCTCTACCGGACGCCGGCGAGCCTCGAGGCCGCGTGGAAATATTTCATCCTGTGCGGCGTCGGCATCGCGCAGGCGCTCTTCGGCACGATCCTGCTCTATTTCGCCGCCGAGAAGCTGCTCGGCGCGGGCGGCGGCGCGCTGCTGTGGACCGAGCTCAACGCGGTGCGCGCAAACCTCGAGCCGACGGTGCTGTCGCTCGCGTTCGTCTTCCTGCTCGTCGGCTACGGAACGAAGGTCGGACTCGTGCCGCTGCACAACTGGCTGCCGGATGCGCATGCCGAAGGTCCGACGCCCGTTTCGGCGGTGCTCTCGGGACTGCTGCTGAACGTCGCGCTCTACGCGGTCGTCCGCTGCAAGGTCCTGGTCGACGGCGCGCTGCCCGGCGCGTTCGCGAGGAACCTGATGATCGGATTCGGCCTGCTGTCCGTCGTCGTCGCGTCGTTCCTGCTCTCGCGGCAGAAGGACATCAAGCGGCTCTTCGCGTACTCGTCGATCGAGCACATGGGCATCATCACGTTCGCGTTCGGCATCGGCGGACCGATCGCCAATTTCGCGGGCCTGCTCCACATGACGGTGCATTCGCTCACCAAGTCGGCGATCTTCTTCGCAGCGGGACACGCGGCGCAGAAGGCCGGCACGCAGATCATGGACGACATCCGCGGTCTCATCACGATCAGCCCCGTCGTCGGATGGGGACTTGCGATCGGCGCGCTGGCGATCCTCGGCATGCCGCCGTTCGGCGTGTTCGCGAGCGAATTCCTGATCCTCACGTCGGCGATGCGCGAGCAGCCGTGGGCGACGCCGTTTCTGCTGATCGCGCTCGGCGTCGCGTTCGCCGCGATCTTTTCCAAGGTGCAGCCGATGGTCTTCGGCGAAACGACCGCGGCGCGGCTCCCCGTGCGCCCGGCGATGATGCCCGTGTTCGTGCACCTCGCGCTCGTGCTGATGCTCGGCCTGTGGATTCCGCCGTTTCTCGCCGACTGGTATCGCAGCGCGGCAAAGCTGATCGGATGAACGTCGCCCCGCTCGGACTCTCCGCCGCTCCGTTCGCCGCCGGCATTCCCGCGCAGCGCGCGCAGGTGAGCTCGGGTCAGCTTCTCACCGCCTGCCGGCTCGCGTGGGAGAACGACGGGAAACTCGTCGCGCTCTGGGCGAGCGACGAGCGCGATCGGCGCCGCGGCTTCTGCATTCGCGTCGTCGTCGAGGATCGCGACGGACTCACCGTGCTCGAGCACACGCTGCCCGACGCCGACGCGCGCTACCCGGACCTGACGGCGATCTTTCCGGCCGCGAATCGCATGCAGCGCGCGACGTACGATCTTCTCGGCGTCGCGGCCGAGTCCGACGACCAGCGTCCGTGGCTGTGGCTCGCGAGCTGGCCGATCGACCAGTTCCCGCTGCGGCGCGACTTCGTTGCCTCCGCCCAATGGGAACCGGGACAGGAGGAATACGACTTCGTGAAGGTCGAAGGCGACGGCGTTCACGAAATTCCCGTCGGGCCGGTGCACGCCGGGATCATCGAGCCGGGACACTTCCGCTTCCAGGTCGTCGGCGAAAAGGTGCTGCGCCTCGAGGAGCGGCTCGGCTACGCGCACAAGGGCATCGAAAAGCGCTTCGAGTCGCTGCCGATTCTCGATGGCGGCCGGCTCGCCGGTCGCGTGTCCGGCGACAGCACGGTCGCGTACGCGTGGGCGTATGCGCAAGCGCTCGAGTGCATCGCCGACGTCGCGCCGCCGCCGCGCGCCGCATGGCTGCGCGCGCTCTGCCTCGAGCGCGAGCGTCTCGCCAACCATCTGGGCGATCTCGGTGCGCTCGGCAACGACGGCGGATTCGCGTTCGGCCTCGCGCAATTCTCGCGGCTGCGCGAAGACGTCCTGCGCATCAACGACAAGGCCTTCGGCCATCGGCTGCTGATGGACGTCGTCGTCCCGGGCGGCGTGGCGCGCGACATTGCGTTCGAGCACGTGCATGCGATGCGCGACGAAGCCGATCGCGTGGCGCGCGAGATCGTCGCGCTGCGCGCGATCTACGACGAGCACGCGGGACTGCAGGACCGCTTCCGCACCTGTGGGCGCGTAACGCCCGAGCTCGCCGCGAAAATGGGCTTGCTCGGCCTTGCCGGCCGCGCGAGCGGACGCGCGCGCGACCTGCGCTGCGATTTCCCGTGCGCGCCGTATGACGCGCTGCACGTCCGCATCGCGAGCGAGACGGCCGGCGACGTATGGGCGCGCGTCACCGTGCGCTTCGACGAGGCGCTCGAATCGGCGCGGCTGATCGCCTTGATCACCGCCGCGCTGCTCGACCCCGCCGCGATGGGCGATACGCGCGTGGCGCTGACGGACATTCCCGCCGACCGGTTGGCGATCGGATACATCGAAGGCTGGCGCGGGCCGGTGCTCGTCGCACTGGAAAGCGGACCGAACGGCACGATCCGCCGCTGTCATCCACACGATCCCTCGTGGTGCAACTGGCCGGTGATCGAGCACGCGGCGATCGGCAACATCGTTCCCGACTTTCCGCTGATCAACAAGTCGTTCAACCTGTCCTATAGCGGACACGATCTCTAAGACATCGCATGTACCAGACGCTGCGCCAGATCATCCGCATCGGCATCAGGACCGAGCCCCGGCCCGCGCCGGCCATGGACAACGTCGTCGTGCAGCGCCTGCAGGCCGACATCCTGCGCACGCTCGGACGCGCGCTCACGATCCGGCACGTCGACGCGGGCTCGTGCAACGCCTGCGAGCTCGAGGCGCAGGCGCTTTCGAATCCGTACTACAACCTCGAAGGCCTGGGAATCAGGCACGTGGCGAGCCCGCGCCACGCCGACGCGCTGATGGTGACAGGACCGGTGTCGAAGCACATGGCGATCGCGCTCAAGCGCACGTACGACGCGATGCCCGAGCCGAAGCTCGTCATCGCCGTGGGCGAATGCGCGTGCGGTGGCGGGATCTTCGGCGACAGCTACGCGACGGTCGGGGCGTTGTCGAAAATCCTGCCCGTCGACGTGGCGATACCGGGATGTCCGCCATCGCCGACGGCGATGCTGCAGGGCATTCTCGCCGCGATCTCCGCTCCCGCGCGCAGCGAGCCGCGCTAGCGCGGACGCGATTTACCGCGGGCTCGCGCATCTGGTAACGTAGCTATTCACCTTCAGGGGGAACCCATGATGCGATCGATCGGCACGCTCGCGCGCGTAACGGCGCTTGGCGCCTTTCTCCTCGCCGGCCCGGCAGTCGCGGCCGACGACATCAAGGCGGGCTCGATCACCAACAGCCCGCCGATGATTTCCTACGCGTCCGATGGCACGACGCTGCAGGGGGCGATCGTCGATCTCGCCGCGGCGATGAGCAGGCAGATGGGCCGCACGATCGTGTTCGAATCGATTCCGTTCAAGGGCCTGCTGCCGGCGATGGAAGCGAAGCGGATCGACATCACGTTCACGCTGATGAACGACACGCCCGAGCGCGAGAAGGTGATCGACTTCGTCGACTTCTTCAACCTCGGCACGATGCTGCTGATCCAGAAAGGCAACCCGCAGCATGTCGACAGTCTCGAGACGCTTTGCGGCAAGACGGTCTCCACCGTCCAGGGCTCGACGCAGGTCGCGCTCGTGGACGAAACCAACGCGAAATGCAGCGCGGCCGGCAAGCCGGCGATCGACAACCTGCAGTACGCGCAACCGTCGGATGCCCGCCTGCAGGTGCAGACCGGACACGTCGCCGCGTTCCTCGGCAACACGCCGGTGATGGTGTATCTCGCGAAGACGGCGGGCGACGGCACGATCTTCGACGTCGTGCGCGGCCACGAGTACCAGCCGGTGCCGCTCGGCATCGGCGTCGCGAAGTCGAACACCGCGTTGCGCGATGCGCTGCAAAAGTCGCTCGATGCGCTGATCGCCGACGGCACGTATCGGAAGATCCTCGAGAAGCACGGCGTGGAAAGCGGCGCGGTGACGTCCGCGACGATCAACGGCGGCGCGCATCTGAAGATCTGACGCCGGTTCACACCGTGTCCGCGCGCGTGCTCGGTCGGTAGCATTCCTGCATGACCCGGGTCGTTCCGCTGCGGCGTCCCTGGCTCTGGCTGGGGAGCGCGCTTGTCGCCGTGCTCGCGAGCGCTCATCGCCATTTCGGTCTTCCGCAACCCGAACATCCAGCACGGCGTGATCGCGCAATACCAGTTCGCGCCGGCGATCCTGCGCGGACTGCGGACGACGGTCGTGCTGGCGCTCCTCGCCGCGCTGATCGGCACGGTGCTCGGCGTGCTGCTCGCGGTGATGCGCATTTCGTCCTCCGCGGTGCTGCGGCTCGCGAGCGCGTTCTACACGTGGCTCCTGCGCGGCACGCCGCTGCTGGTGCAGATCCTGATCTGGGGCAATCTCGCGCTGCTGTTCGAATACCTCGGGCCGTTCCGCACGAACGACGTGATGACGCCGTTCGTCGCTTCGGTGATCGCGCTCGGACTCAACGAAGGCGCGTACATGGCGGAAATCGTGCGCGCCGGGATCATCGCCGTCGACCGCGGCCAGCACGATGCGTCGGCGGCGCTCGGCATGTCGCGCGCGCTCGCGATGCGGCGGATCATCCTGCCGCAGGCGCTGCGCGTGATCGTTCCGCCCGCCGGCAACCAGTTCATCTCGCTGCTGAAGGCGACCTCGCTGGTGTCGGTGATCGCCGGCGGCGATCTGCTCACCGCCGCGGAGAACATCTCGTCGGCCAACCTGCACACGATCGAGCTGATGCTGGTCGCGACGTTCTGGTATCTCGTGCTGACGACGATCACCAGCGCGGGACAGTATTTCGCGGAGCGAAGGCTCGGGCGCTCGGCGACGGGATTGCATGCGCACCCGTGATGACACCGGCGCGAGCGCGGCGGGCGCGCGTCCGATGGTGCGCGCCGAAGCGGTGCGCAAGCGCTACCGCCGCGACGAGGTGCTGAAAGGTGTCGACCTCGAGGTCGCGACCGGCGAGGTCCTGTGCCTGATCGGTCCGTCGGGCTCCGGCAAGAGCACGTTCCTGCGCTGCGTCAATCATCTCGAGCGGATCGATGCCGGGCGCCTGTACGTCGACGGCGAGCTCGTCGGCTATCGCGAGCGCGGCGAGCGCCTCTACGAGATGCGCGAGCGCGACGTCTGCCGCCAGCGCGCGGCGATCGGCATGGTGTTCCAGCGCTTCAACCTGTTCCCGCACCTGACGGCGCTCGAGAACGTCATCGAAGCCCCGGTTCATGTGCGCGGGGAATCGAGGACGGACTCGATCGAGCGCGCGCGTGCGCTGCTCGCGCGGGTCGGCTTGCAGGACAAGGCCGGCGCCTATCCGGGCCAGCTTTCCGGCGGCCAGCAGCAGCGCGTGGCGATCGCGCGCGCGCTCGCGATGCAGCCGAAGCTCATGCTGTTCGACGAGCCGACATCGGCGCTCGACCCGGAGCTCGTGGGTGACGTGCTGGCCGTGATGCGCAGCCTTGCGGACGATGGCATGACGATGATCGTCGTGACGCACGAGATGGCGTTCGCGCGCGACGCGGGCGACGCGATCGCGTTCATGGACGACGGCGTGATCGTCGAATCCGGGCGTGCCGCGCGAAATGCTCGCGCATCCGCGCCACGAGCGTACGCGGGCCTCGTTCCTGTCGCACGGATCCCTGGCCTTGCGGCGCTTCGAGGCCGCACGAAAGCGAGCGTGAGCTGAAACGAAGCTCGTGCTGCTCGGCACCGGCGGCGGCCCGATGCCGAAAGTGACGCGCGCAGCACCCGCGCAGGCGGTCGTCGTCGACGGCGTGACGTACATCGTCGATTGCGGCAACGGCGTCGCGCGCCAGATGGCCAAAGCGCGGCTCGGCTTTCGCACGCTGCGCGCCGTGTTCGTCACGCACCACCATTCCGACCACAACGCGGACTTCGGCAACCTGTTCCTGCTGCTGTGGGCGGGCGGTCTCGACGCGGCGGTGGACGCCTTCGGTCCTCCGCCGCTGGTCGCGATGACCGCGCAGTTCCTCGCGCTCAACGCGTACGACATCGCGACGCGCATCGCCGACGAGGGCCGGCCGCCGCTGGCACCCCTGATCCGCGCACACGATATCGACGCGGCGGGCGAGGTCTATCGCGACGAGCGCGTGCGCGTGACCTGCACGCTGGTGAAGCATCCGCCGGTCGTGCCGGCGTTCGCGTTCCGGTTCGACACGCGCGACCGCTCGATCGTATTCTCGGGCGACACGGCGCCCTGCGACAGCCTGATCGCGCTCGCGCGCGGCGCCGACGTGCTCGTCCACGAAGTGCTCCACGAGCCGTCGCTCGACGCAATCTGCGCGAATCTGCCGAATGCAACGCGGCTGCGCCGGCACCTGCTCGACAGCCACACGACGCAGGACCAGGTCGGCATCGTCGCGCGCGAGGCCGGCGTCAAGTGCCTCGTGCTGTCGCACTTCGTCCCGGCGGATTCCGTCACCGACGACACGTGGCGCGACGCCGCCGCACGAGATTACGATGGAAAAATCGTCCTCGGACGGGACCTGATGGAGATATGAGCGCCGCAGGGCCGTCCCAAGGTGCGAACTGCGCCCCCTGGGGGGCAGCGCAGCGGCGATAGCCGCAAGCGTGGGGGCACATAGCCGCGCCCGCCTGTAGACTAGCGGCCACCTCAAAAACGGTTTCGAGGAAGCGCATGGCCACCACGCCGAGAAAGCCCGCCGCGACGCGCAAGACAGGCTCGCGCAGGAAAGGCACGACGCCGAGTACCCCAGGTGCCAAGGTCAAGGTCGCGGCTCCCCGAAAGCCCGTACGCTACAAGAAGGCGTCCACGTCAGCCGCGCGCAGCCCGAACGGGAAGACGCCGGCGAAGAAGCCTCGTCCGAGCGGCAAGGTCATGGCGAGAAAAAGCGATTCGGCGCCGAAGTCGACCGGTACCCGGCGCGCAGCAACGCTCGCGATCAGGGCGCCATCGACCCGCGACGTGCTCGCGCAGCGCGAAATGGAGCTCGCGCTCGATCAACCTGGATCCAGCGCGGCCTCGCCGGAAAGCTCGATTTCCAGACGATCGTCGATCTCGTCGGCGACAAGCTGCGCGAGATTTTCCGCAACGCAGGACCTCGGCATCAGCTGGTTCGACGAACGGCACGAACCTGATTCATCAGCTGTACGTGCTACGAGCACGGACGCGCGGTTGATCGTTGCGCCGCAACGCCCAGGCCGGGAGGCATGTACGAGATGATGCGCAAGACGCGCGCGCCGCTCGTGTTCGCGACCGCGCAGCGACTACGAGCGCTGGGCAACTGACCCTGGTGCCGGGGACCGACCAAAGTCAGTCGATGGTCTGCGTGCCGATCGTCGTCGGCGATCGGATGGCTCGGCGACATCAGCATCGAGAATTACGAGCGCGAGCACGCGTTCGGCCCCGATGACGTTCGCGTGCTGACGACCGTCGCGGCGTCCCTCGGCGTTGCACTCGACAATGCGCATCTCTTCGACGAAACGCAGCGACTGCTGAAGGAAACCGAGCAGCGCGCCGCCGAGCTCGCGGTCATCAACAGCATCCAGGAGGGCGTCGCAGCGGAGCTCGATTTCCAGAAGATCGTCGACCTCGTCGGCGACAAGCTGCGCGAGGTGCTGAAGACCGACGAGATCGGCATCCGCTGGCTCGACCACGACAACCGGGTGGCGCGCTATCTCTACGAATACGAGCATGGGGTGCGCCTGAACGTCCCGCCTACCACCTATGACGAAGAAAGATGGCAGCGCGTCAGCACCCGGCGCGAGCCGCGCATCATCAACACGGCTGCCGATGCCGCCGGTATCGGTCAGCTACCGGGAACGGACCCGTCCAAGTCCAGCGTCGCCGTTCCGATCATCGGAACCGACCGGGTGCTCGGGAGCATCGTCGTCGAGGACTACGAGCGCGAACACGCGTTCAGCGCATCGGACGTTCGGCTGCTGACCACGGTTGCATCGAGCATGGGCGTTGCGCTCGAGAACGCGCGCCTCTTCGACGAGACGCAGCGGCTGCTGAAGGAAACCGAGCAGCGCAACGCCGAGCTCGCCATCATCAACAGCGTCCAGGCGGCGCTGGCGGCGGAGCTCAACATCCAGGGTATCTACGACGCGGTCGGCGACAAGATCCGCGAAATCTTTCATAACGCGGACACCGGTATCCGCATCTACGATCCCAAAACCGGGCTGATCCATTACCCCTACATCTACGAGAACGGCAAGCGTATCGATATCCCGAGCGCGAAGCTGCCGGACAATGGCTTCGCGGCCCATGTGATCCGCACGCGCGAGACGCTGCTGATCAACGAAGGCATCGAGGAGGAGTCGGCCAGGTATGGCAGCTTCACGATCCCCGGAACGCAGGACGAGAAATCGGCCCTGTTCGTCCCGCTCGTCGTGGGCGACCAGGCGCGTGGCCTCATCAACCTGATCGACATGCAGCGGGAGCACGCGTTCGGGGATTCCGACGTGCGCTTGCTGCAGACGCTCGCGAACAGCATGAGCATCGCGCTCGAGAACGCGCGGCTCTTCGACGAAACGCAGCGGCTGCTGAAGGAGACCGAGCAGCGCGCCGCCGAGCTCGCGGTCATCAACAGCATCCAGGAGGGCGTTGCAGCGGAGCTCGATTTCCAGAAGATCGTCGACCTCGTCGGCGACAAGCTGCGCGAGGTCCTGCGCACCGAAGAGATCGGAATTCGATGGTTCGATGAAAAGGCCAGGCTCGTCCACTATCTCTATGAATACGAGCACGGCCAGCGGCTTTCGATACCGTCCGCACCGCCGAAAACCGATTGGGAGACGCTGACGTCGCGGCGCTCGCCCCGCGTCACGAATACGCAGGCCGAAATGGCGGTGCTTGGCGACCGTTCCGGGCACCGACGTCGGCATGTCGGCCGTTTCCGTGCCGATCATCGGCAGCGACCGGGTGATCGGGGCGATCTCCGTCGAGAACCACGAGCGCGAATACGCGTACAGCGACGCGGACGTGCGCCTGCTCACGACGGTCGCGTCGCAGCATGGGCGTCGCGCTCGAGAACGCGCGCCTGTTCGACGAGACGCAGCGCCTGCTGAAGGAGACCGAGCAGCGCGCCGCCGAGCTCGCCGTCATCAACAGCGTCCAGCAGGGCATGGCGGCGAAGCTCGATTTCCAGGCGATCGTCGACCTCGTCGGCGACAAGCTGCGCGAAGTGTTCAACACAGGTGACATGGGGATCCGCTGGCACGACAAAAAGGCCAACCTCGCCCACTACCTGTACGCGTACGAGCATGGCAAGCGGCTGAGTATTCCACCCAGCACGCCGACCCCGGGCGGCCTCGGCGAAACGATGGCGCGCACGCGCGGGCCCATCGTTCTCAACACTGCAGCAGACTACGAGAAGTTGCCGGGCGGGACAGTCCCGGGCACCGACAGCAGCAAGTCCTTGGTCGCGGTGCCGATCATCAGCGGCGACAAGGTTCTCGGCAACATCACGGTGGAGAACTACGAGCGCGAAAACGCGTTCGGAGAAGCCGATGTCCGTCTGCTGATGACGATCGCCGCGTCGCTTGGCACCGCGCTCGAGAATGCGCGGCTCTTCGACGAGACGCAGCGCCTGTTCAAGGAAAGCGAGCAGCGCGCCGCCGAGCTGGCCGTCATCAACAGCGTCCAGCAGGGGCTCGCCGCGGAGCTCGACTTCCAGGCGATCATCGATCTCGTCGGTGACAAGATCGCCGAGATCTTCCGCTCGAAGGACATGGCGATCGGCTTGTACGACGGCCAGACCAACATGATGACGATGCCCTATTTCCTCGAGCACGGCGACCGCTTTCCGGTCGAGCCGATGGCGATGGACGTAGGATTCGCCGCGCATGTCGTCCGCACCCGCCGCCCGCTCGTGATCAATCGCGACATCCTTGCGCTGGAAGGAGAAGCTCGGCAGCCTGGATCGATCGGCGACTCCGACCGTCGCGGTCAGCACCGAGCAGAGCTATCTCGCCGTGCCGATCCTCAAGGGCGACGACGTGCGCGGCGTCATCACGCTGTACAGCGACGACGAGGATGCCTTCAGCGACGCCGACGTCCATCTGCTGACGACGCTCGCGAACTCGATGAGCGTCGCGCTCGAGAACGCGCGCCTCTTCGACGAGACGCAGCGGCGCGGGCGCGAGACCGCGGCGCTGGCCGAGGTCGGCCGCGACATCTCGTCGACGCTCGATCTCGCGACCGTGATGGATCGCATCGCGCACCACGCGATGGACCTGCTCTCCGGCGACACCAGCGCGATCTTCCTGCCGGATACCGATCCGCGCGTCTTTCGCGCGATCGTCGCGATCGGCGACATCGCGAGCGAGATCAAGGCGACGGAAATCGTGGTCGGCGAGGGGATCATCGGCAGCCTCGTCGCCAGCGGCCGCGCCGAATTCGTGAACGACACGCAGCGCGGACGCGCGCGCCGTCCAGATCGCCGGCACCGAGAAGCGCGAGCAACGAGCGGCTGATCGTCGCGCCGCTGAAAGCCGGCGATGACGGTCAGGGGCGTGATGGCCGTCTGGCGCACCGGCGGCCACCCGTTTTCAGCGACCGAGCTCGAGTTCCTCGTCGGACTCTCGCTGCAGGCGACCGTGGCCATCGAGAACGCGCGCCTGTTCGCCGAGGCCAAGCAGCGCGCGGCCGAGCTCGCGACGGTGAACACCGTGTCGCAGCAGCTCGCCGACAAGCTCGACGTCGATGCGCTGATCGCGCTCGTCGGCGACCAGGTCCGCAGCGTGTTCAACGCCGACATCGCCTACGTGGCGCTGCTCGACCGGCGCACCGGCATGATCGACTTTCCCTATCAATACGGCGAAACGATCCTTCCGCTGAAGTTCGGCGAGGGATTGACGAGCAGGATCATCGAAACCGGCAAGGCGCTGATCCTCAACTCGGACATGGGCAAACGGCGGCAGGAACTGGGCGGCCGCCTCGTTGGCAAGGCGGCGCGCTCGTACCTCGGCGTGCCCATCCGGGTGAGCGGCGAGTGCCAGGGTGTGGTCAGCGTGCAGAGCACCGAGCGCGAGGGCGTCTACGACGACAACGACAAGCGCCTGCTCGAAACCATCGCCGCCAACGTCGGCGTCGGCGCTGCAGAATGCGATGCTTTTCGAGGAGGCGCAGGAAGCGCGCGCCGCGGCGGAAACGGCGAACGAGGCCAAGAGCTCGTTCCTCGCCACGATGAGCCACGAGATCCGCACGCCGATGAACGCCGTCATCGGCATGAGCGGCCTGCTGCTGGACACGCCGCTCGACGCCGAGCAGCGCGATTACGTCGAAGACGATCCGCGACTCGGGCGACGCGCTGCTCACGATCATCAACGACATCCTCGACTTCTCGAAGATCGAGGCCGGCCGCATGGACATCGAGGCGCAGCCGTTCGACCTGCGCGAGTGCGTCGAATCCGCGCTCGACCTCGTGAGCGCGCGGGCGGTCGAGAAGCATCTCGACATGGCGTACGTGTTCGAAGGCGACGTGCCGTCCGCGATCGTCGGCGACGTGACGCGGCTGCGGCAGATCATGCTCAACCTGCTCTCGAACGCGGTGAAGTTCACCGAAGCCGGCGAGGTCGTGCTCACCGTGACCTCGAAGGCGCTTCCCGGCGACAAGGTCGAGCTGACGTGCGCCGTGCGCGACACGGGCATCGGCTTGTCCGCGGACGCGATGAGCCGGCTGTTCCAGTCGTTCTCGCAGGCCGATTCGTCGACGACGCGCAAGTACGGCGGCACGGGCCTCGGTCTCGCCATCAGCAGGCGGCTGTCCGAGTTGATGGGCGGAAGCATGTGGGCGCAAAGCGAGGGCCTGGGCAAGGGATCGACGTTCTTCGTGAGCATCGTCGCGCCGATCGGCAACCTCGCGGCGACGCGGCAGCGCGAATTCGTCGGTGTCCAGCCGGGCCTGCAGGGCAAGCGCGTGCTCGTCGTCGACGACAATGCAACCAACCGGCGGGTGCTGACGCTGCAGACGTCGAAATGGGGCATGGCGCCGCGCGCGACCGAATCGCCGCGACGAAGCGCTGCGCTGGCTCGAGCGAGGGACGACGCCTTCGATCTCGCGATCCTCGACATGCACATGCCGGAGATGGACGGCGTCGCGCTGGCGCGTGCGATACGCGCGCGCCGGCGCGACGCTGCCGCTCGTGCTGTTCAGCTCGCTCGGCCGGCGCGAAGTCGACCACGACGAAAAGCTCTTCGCGGCGTTCCTCACCAAGCCCATTCGCCAATCGCAGCTCTTCGATACGCTCGTCGGCCTGCTCGACGCGGCGGGGGCGCGCCCACGCCGCTCCCACGACGACCGCACCGCGCTTCGATCCGCGAGCTGGCGGCGCGCCATCCGCTGCGCATCCTGCTCGCCGAGGACAACGTCGTGAACCAGAAGCTCGCGCTGCGCCTGCTGCAGCAGATGGGCTACCGCGCCGACCTCGCGTCGAACGGCCTCGAAGCGATCGAGTCGGTCGAGCGCCAGCCGTACGACGTCGTGCTGATGGACGTGCAGATGCCCGAGATGGACGGACTCGACGCCGCGCGCGCGATCTGCGCGAAATGGGCCGCGCGACGAGCGCCCGCGCATCGTCGCGATGACCGCCAACGCGATGCAGGGCGACCGCGAGCAGTGCCTTGCCGCGGGCATGGACGACTACGTGACCAAGCCGATCCGCGTCGACCAGCTCGTCGCCGCGCTCGGCAGTGTCGCGGCGCGCAAGGACCGCTAGGCCGTGCCCGCGGCGAGACGGCCCCACGACGCATCCGCGGCAAAGGTGGCGCGGCGAAGCGGACGCGCGCGCATGTCGCGTCGCGATGCCGCCCTTGCGCAGGATCCGGATGTGCGTGCCGCGCGCGAGATGGCGTGGGCCGGCCAGCACGCGGCGGCGATCGATTGCGTCGACGCGCGCTCTGCCCGCCGCGGCGCGTGACGCCGAGCTTCGCATCGCGCTCCTCGACCTCCGCGCGGAAAGCCTGGTCGCGCAAGGCGACGTCGACCGCGCGCTCGACGACGCCAAGACGATGATCGCGATCGCCGAACAAAGCGGCCGCGCAAAACTGCAGGCGCTCGCCCTGCACTGCCTGACGGACGTGCAGGCGTTCTCCGGCGGCCTCGAGACCGCGGTGGCTACGGCGAAGCGCGCGCTCGCGCACGCGCGCCGAGCCCGCGATGCGCGGCTCGTTGCGCGATGCCTCGCCAGTCTCGCGGAGGTGCAGATGCGCACGCGGCAAAGCGCGGCGGCGATCGAGAACGCGACGGCCGCCGCCCGCGCGTTCGAGGCGCTTGGCGACGACATCGCACGCGGGCGGGCATGGTGGGTCGTCGCCTGCGCGCAGGACGACCTCGGCCGCGCTTCCGCCGCGGAGCGCACCGCCGACAAGGCGCTCTCCCTCGCGCGTCGCACCGGCGACCGCCGCGGCGAGGCGTCGGCGCTCAACATCCGCTGGCGCACGAATATCGATCTCGCGTTGCGCCTGCGCGGGCTGCATCGGGCGCTGGCGGCCCATCAGGATGCCGGCAACGTGTCCGGCCAGGCGGGCATCTACAACAATCTCGCGCTCGCTTACCGCGCGCTCGGCCTGTACCGGCGCTCGAACCGGATGGCGAGGCAGGCGATCGCGCAGCGCCTGCGCCTCCACGACTACAACAGCGCGGCGAACGCGCTGACCATCGTCGCGGGCAACGACATATTGACGGGCGACCTGGACGCCGCCCGGCGTACCGCCGCGGAGGTCGACGCGATGGGGACGATGCCGGGGATCGACAGCGACGGCGTCTTTGCGCTGGTCAAGGCGTGGCTCGCCGGCCTGATCGCGAACGCGGAAGGCGACGGCGCGACCGCGCAGAAGTCCCTGATGGACGCCCATGACGAGGTGTCCCGACGCGACCAGGAGAGCTTTCGCATCCTGATCCTCGCCGACCTCAGTCTTGCCCATCTGCTCGTCGGCGACACTGGCGCTGCGCTGACCGCCTCGAAACAGTCGATCGAGCTTTACGAGGAACGCGAAAGCCGCTCGATGAGCGCGGGCCTGTCGCCCGCGCACGTGTGGTGGCAGCGCCATCGCGCGCTCGCCGCTGCCGGCAGACAGGCGGACGCGCGCAAGGCGCTCGACACCGCGTACGCGCTGCTCCTGGAAGGCATCGCGACGCTCTCCGACGAAGGCCTGCGGCGCAGCTATCTCAACAAGATCGACTCGCATCGCGAGATCGTCCTGGCGTGGATCGCCGATGCGCGTCACCGGCGTCTTTCCGTCAAGCGGCAATCCGCGCATCTGGCCGGCGACGCCGACCTGCGCGCGCCGTTCGAGCGGCTCGCCGACACCGGCATGCGCCTGAACGAGCTGCGCAGTGTCGCCGAGCTTCAGGAATTTCTGATCGACGAGGTCACGGAGCTCTCCGGCGCGCAGCGCGTACTGCTCGTGCTCGAGCGCGCCGACGGGCCGGCGATCGCCGGTGCGCTGCTGCCGAAGGGCGAGGATGCGGACGCGCTTCTGCAAAACATCGCGCCGTGGCTCGACGAAGCACGCCGTACGCGCGCGGTGAGCCTGCGACACGCGCCAGAGCGCGCAGGCGCGCTCGACCAGCGCTCGTGCCTGATCGCGCCGCTGATCGCGCAGCAACGGATGCTCGGCCTGCTGTACCTCGACATCGACGGCGCGTTCGGCCGCTTCCACGACACCGACCGCGACCTGATTGCGATGCTGGCCGCGCAGGCGGCCGTTGCGCTCGACAACGCGCAGTTCGCGCAGGGACTCGAGGCGAAGGTGGCCGAGCGCACGGCGGAGCTGACGGCGTCGAACGCCCGCACCGAGCAGCGCGCCGCCGAGCTCGCGCTGATCAACAGCATCCAGGAGGGCATCGCCGCCGAGCTCAACTTCCAGGCCATCGTCGACCTCGTCGGCGACAAGCTGGTCAAGCTCTTCACCACCGACACACTGGTGATCGCGCTGGCTGGACGAGCCTGCGGGTCTGTTGCACCTGCCGTACTGGCGTCGAACGCGGCAAGCGGATTCACGTGCCGCCCGCGAAGATCGCCGATGTCCTGACCGGCCGGCGCTGCCACGCGATCCTCCTCGCGCGTCAGCCGCTGACCTGGCACAACCAGACCGATTACCGGGCGCTGGAGCTGATGGTCGCCGAAGGCACCGACATGAGCCGCTCCGGCGTGGCCGTCCCGATCTTCGCCGGCGACCGCCTGCTCGGGTTCATATCCGTGGAGAACATGGACCGGGAGAACGCCTTCGGCGACGCCGACGTGCGGCTGCTGTCGACCGTGGCGGCCAGCATGGGCGTGGCGCTGGAGAACGCGCGGCTCTTCGACGAGACGCAGCGCCTGCTGAAAGAGACGGAGCGGCGCTCGTCCGAGCTCGCGGTGATCAACAGCATCCAGCAAGGGATGGCGAAGGAGCTCAACTTCCAGGCCATCGTCGACCTCGTCGGCGACAAGCTGCGCGAGATGTTCGCCACCGGCGACCTCGCGATCCATTGGCGCGACGAGAGCACCGAAATCGTCCACCATCTCTACGTCTACGAGCACGGCGTGCGGCTCGCCCCGCGCACCTCCGCATACAAGCCCGAAGCCAGGATCAACCAGGCGTTGCAGACCGGCCGCCCCGTCGTGCTGGGCGATTCGCGCGGCGATGGATGCCATCGGTATCAAGACGGTGCCGGGCACCGACGCCAGCCTCTCGTGCATCTTCGTGCCCGTCATGGTCGGCGAGCGCCTGATCGCCGCGATCTCGATCGAGAGCTTCGAGCGCGAGCACGCGTTCGACGACGCGCAGGTGCATCTCCTGTCGACGATCGCGGCATCGATGGGCGTCGCGCTGGAGAATGCGCGGCTGCTCGCGGAAACGCAGCGCAACGCGCGCGAATCGTCAGCGCTGTCGGACGTGGGCCGCGACCTGTCGTCGACGCTCGACCTCGCGACGGTGATGGACCGCATCGCCGGTCACGCCAAGGAGATGCTTGGCGCCGGGAACAGCGCCATCTTCCTGCCCGACGCCGAAGGCCGGAACTACCGCGCGCTGGTCGCGCTTGGCGATCTCGCCGACAACCTCAAGGCCACGGTCGTGGAACCCGGGCACGGCATCATCGGTTCGCTCATCGAAAGCGGCCGGCCGGAACTCATCAACGACACGGCGGCCGATCCGCGCGCGGTGCAGATCGCGGGCACCGAGATGCGCCAGGACGAGCGGCTGATGGTGGTGCCGCTGCTCGCCGGCGAGACGGTGCAAGGCGCGATGGCGGTGTGGCGCAGCGGCGGCAGCCCGTTCGAGGCGCACGAGCTCGAGTTCCTCGTGGGACTGTCGCGACAGGCGGCGATCGCGCTCAAGAACGCGCAGCTCTACCGCGAGACGCAGGAGGCGCTGGAGCAGCAGACCGCCAGCGCCGAGGTGCTGCGGGTGATCAGCAGCTCGATGGCCGACGCGCGGCCGGTGTTCGACAAGATCGCGCACAGTTGCGGCCAGCTCTTCGCCAGCGAACAGGTGGGCGTGTTCCTGCTCGGCGACGACGGACTGCTGCATGCCGGCGCGTGGTACGGCGCGGCGATGGAGGCCGTCGTTCGCACGTTCCCCAAGCCGCTCGAGCAGACGATCACCGCCCGGGTCCTGCGCGAGCGCGCGCCAGTGCACATCGCCGACGCCGCGGCGCTGAAGGACGCACCCGCGACGCTGCGTGAAGTGCAAACGCTCATCGGCAATTTCTCGGCGGTGTGGGTGCCGATGTTGTGGGAGGGGCGCGGCGTCGGTTCGATCTGCCTGCTGCGCCAGCCGGTCAAGCCGTTCTCCGACAAGGAACTGGCGCTGCTGAAGACCTTCGCCGACCAGGCGGTGATCGCGATCCAGAACGTGCGGCTGTTCAACGAGACGAAGGAGGCGCTGGAGCAGCAGACCGCCACTGCCGAAGTGCTGCAGGTGATCAGCAGCTCGGTGTCCGACACGGCGCCGGTGTTCGACAAGATCCTCGACAGCTGCGAGCGTCTGTTCACGGCGCACCAGCTCGCGGTCATGCTGGTGCGCGAGGACGGTCGCGTGTATCCCGCAGCGTGGCGCGGGTCGGCGTTCGATACGCTGATGAGCGACATCGGATCAATGCCGGTCGACAGGACCTTCACCGGGCAGGCAATCCGCGAGCGGCGACCGATCCGGGCCACGGACCAGGAAGCGCTGGCGATGGGCTATCCCGGCATCGACAAGCTCGTGGAAACCGTCGGCCACTACACGTCGGTCTACAGTCCGATGTTCTGGGAAGGCCGCGGCATCGGCGCGATCTGCGTCTTCCGCCAGCCGCCACGGCCGTACACCGACAAGGAAGTGGAGCTGCTGCGAATCTTCTCGGATCAGGCGGCGATCGCGATCCAGAACGCGCGCCTGTTCAACGAAGCGCGCGATGCGCGTGCCGCCGCCGAAACCGCGAACGAGGCGAAGAGCGCGTTCCTCGCGACCATGAGCCACGAGATCCGCACGCCGATGAACGCAGTGATCGGCATGAGCGGCTTGCTGCTCGACACGAAGCTCGACGACGAGCAGCGCGATTACGCCGCGACGATCCGCGATTCCGGCGATGCGCTGCTCACGATCATCAACGACATCCTCGACTTCTCGAAGATCGAGGCGGGCAGGATGGACATCGAAGCGGCGCCGTTCGACCTGCGCGAGTGCGTCGAGTCGGCGCTCGACCTCGTCAGCGCGCGCGCGGCGGAGAAGCGGCTCGACATCGCGTACGTGTTCGAGGGCGACGTGCCCGCGGCCGTGAACGGCGACGTCACGCGGCTGCGGCAGATCCTGCTCAACCTCCTCTCCAACGCGGTCAAGTTCACCGAGGCGGGCGAAGTCGTATTGACGGTCAGGGCGGAACCCGATGACGCTGATTCGCGGCTGCACTTCGCGATCCGCGACACGGGCATCGGCCTCACCGAAGCGGGTCTCTCCCGCCTGTTCCAGTCGTTCTCGCAGGCCGATTCGTCGACGACGCGCAAGTACGGCGGCACCGGCCTGGGTCTCGCGATCAGCAAGCGGCTCGCCGAGCTGATGGGCGGCACGATGTGGGCGGAGAGCGCGGGCCCCGGAACCGGCTCGACGTTCTTCGTGACGATTCGCGCGGAGCCCGCGGAGCTTGCCGCCGAACGCGCGCCGCGAATTCGTCGGCGCGCAGCCGGCGCTCGCGGGCAAGCGTCTGCTGATCGTCGACGACAACGCCACCAACCGGAAGATCCTCGCGCTGCAGGCCGCGAAGTGGGGCATGCTGCCGCGCGAGACCGAGTCCCCTGCGCAGGCGCTCGACTGGTTGCAGCAGGCGACGCCTTCGACGCCGCGATCCTCGACATGCACATGCCCGGGATGGACGGTGTCATGCTGGCGAAGCGCATCCGCGCGCTTCCCGCCGACCTGCCCCTCGTGCTGTTCACGTCGCTCGGTCGCCGCGAGGCCGGCGACGCGGACGGCCTTTTCGCCGCGTACGCTCGCCAAGCCGCTGCGCCAGTCGCAGCTCTTCGACACGCTGATGACGCTGCTCGCACATGACACCGCGGACGCCGCGCCGCGTCCGGCCGCCGTCGCGAAGCCCAGGATCGACGCCGGCATGGCCGCGAGGCACCCGCTGCGCATCCTGCTCGCCGAGGACAACGTGGTGAACCAGAAGCTCGCGCTGCGCCTCCTGCAGCAGATGGGCTACCGCGCCGACCTCGCGTCGAACGGCGTCGAGGCGATCGAGAGCGTCGCAGCGGCAGACCTACGACGTGGTGCTGATGGACGTGCAGATGCCGGAGATGGACGGACTCGAAGCGTCGAAGGCGATCGCCGCGCGCTGGGGCGCCGGAGAGCGGCCGCGCATCGTCGCGATGACCGCCAACGCGATGCAGGGCGACCGCGAGCTTTGCATCGCGGCCGGCATGGACGACTACGTGACCAAGCCGATCCGCGTGGATGCGCTGGTCGAGGCGCTTACGCGCGTTGCGGCGCGCGGGGAGGAGTGACATGACGCAAGCAGTGATCAACGCCGCGACATTCGAGGAGCTGAAGACGACCGCGGGCGCCGAGTTCGTCGGCGAGCTCGTCGACACGTTCCTTGCGGAAGCTCCGATGATGCTCGAGGAGCTGCGCACGTCACTCGCCGCAGGCGATGCGGAGCTCTTTCGCCGTACGGCGCACTCGCTCAAATCGAACGCCAGCACGTTCGGCGCGACAGCGCTCGCCGGTCTCGCGCGCGACCTCGAGCTCGGTGGACTGGACCCGGTTCGTGCGGCCGCCGGCGCGTCGCTCGACGCGATCGAACGCGAATTCACGCGCGTTGCGCAGGCGCTCACGGAACTGAAGCATGCGTGAATCGTCGGACGGTGGCGGCGCTCGACTGCTCGTCGTCGACGACAACAAGGTCAACCGCCTGCTGCTGTCGCGCAACCTCGAATTGCTCGGCCATCGCGTCGCCGCCGTCGAGAACGGCCGCGTCGCGCTCGAGACGCTGCGCCGCGAGCCGTTCGACCTCGCACTGCTCGATATCGAGATGCCGGAAATGGATGGTTTCCAGGTGCTCGAGCAGATTCGCGGCGACCTCGCGTTGCGCGATGTCCCCGTGATCGTCACGTCGTCGCTCGAAGGAATCGACAATGTCGTGCGCTGCATCGAGCTCGGCGCGGAGGATTACCTGCCCAAGCCGGTCAATCCCGTGCTGCTCAAGGCGCGCATCGGCGCGAGCCTCGAAAAGAAGCGGCTGCGCGATCAGCAGAAAGCGCTCGTGCGCCGATTTGCCGCGCCGGAAGTCGCGCAGGACCTGCAGCAATCCGGATTTGCGCTCGGCGGCAAGCGCATCCGCGCATCGGTGATGTTCTCCGACATCCGCGGCTTCACGACGCTCGCCGAGTCGCAGCCGCCCGAGGAGACGATCGAGCTCCTCAACACGTACTACACGCTGATGTTCGACGCCATCGCCGGACATGGCGGCATCGTCAGCCACATGGCCGGCGACGGCCTGATGGCGATCTTCGGCGCGCCGCTGCCGCTACCCGATCACTGCGACGCCGCGGTGCGCGCGGCGCTCGAGATGATCGAGATGATGGGACTCTTCAACGTGGAGCGGCGCGGCGCAGGCAAACCGGAGATCCGCATCGGCATCGGGATCGCATCGGGCGAGATGGTGGCCGGCTACACCGGAACCAACGACCGCGCGACCTATACGTGCATCGGCGACACGGTGAATCTCGCGTCGCGGCTCGAAGCGCACACGAAGGTGGCCGAGCGCGTGATTCTCATCGACGCGGTGACGCGCGCAGGATTGCGCGATTCGCTTGCGTTCGAGGCGCTGGGGACCGTAGCAATCCGCGGCAAGGCGCAGGCCGTGGACGTCTTCGCCGTTCCGGTGTCGGAGGTGTAATTGAAATTCGTGCGCCGTTGCCGTGATTGCTTCGGTGTCGGAGGTGTAATTATTCCGGTGTCGAAGGTCGGTATCCACACCGGCTTTCAGTGCACGCTCACGCGCCGAGGTCCGGATGGCGCGCGAAGCCGTCGCGCGCGAGGTCGTCGACTCGATTTCCGCCTTGAATCCTTCCGAACCGAAGGCCAGTTCGCGCAGCCGTCGCCTCCCGTAGACAGGCGAGCTCGTCTGTCACGGATACCTCGATCGCACCATCGCGCATAGGCAGCCCATGCGACCTCACCCAGTTGCTCGAGCGCCGCGTGCGGCGTAACGAGGGCATCGAAGCGCGTCCCGGCCAGCGCCGCATAGCTGCTCCAGCGATATTCGGCGGGGTGGCCAACCATTCCCGCGCGTACCGGATTGAGATCGATGTAGCGGCATGCCGCGAGAACGTGCTCGTCGCGTGCCACGAGGCACGCCTTGTAGCGGCCTTCCCACAGGGTGCCCGCTCTTTCCGAGTTCGCGTTGATGAACTTCACGTAACGCGACCCGAGCGATTGCATAACCTTCGAGACACCGCCGACCACGAGCGGCGTCGCCAATAGGTGAATATGGTTCGTCATCAGCACGTACGCGTGCACGAGCACGTGGTAGTGCGCCGATGCGTCAGCGAGCGTTTCCAGATAGAAGCGGAAATCGCGCTCGTCGAAGAAGCAGGGCCGCCGATCGTATTCCGCGCTGAACGACATGAAGCGGCAAGTCTTCGTGAGCGCGAAGCGGGGACGTCGAGCCATGACCCGTCGTAGTCGCTACATGTCCAGCCGTCTGGATCGGCCAACGAGACGATGCCTCAATCAGATTACACCTCCGACGCCGAAATTGCGCATTCGCTGCTAACCGAGCAGATCGCCTGACACCTTGGGTGTTCGCGCGGCGCGCGCCATCGCGCGACGCTCGCCCGCGGCGCTGCCGACGCGCGCCTTTTCGCGAACAAGCACCGGCTTCAGATAGCGCCCGGTGTAGCTCGCCTCGACCGCGGCAATCGCTTCGGGCGTTCCCTCGGCGATGATCCGGCCGCCGCCGCCGCCGCCCTCGGGGCCGAGGTCGATGATCCAGTCGGCGGTCTTGATCACGTCGAGGTTGTGCTCGATCACGACGACCGTGTTGCCGTGGTCGCGCAGGCGGTGCAGCACGGTGAGCAGCAGCTCGATGTCGTGGAAGTGCAGGCCCGTCGTCGGCTCGTCGAGGATGTACAGCGTGCGTCCGGTGTCGCGCTTCGACAGCTCGAGCGAGAGCTTCACGCGCTGCGCTTCGCCGCCCGACAGCGTCGTCGCCGACTGGCCGAGCGTGATGTAGCCGAGGCCCACGTCGAGCAGCGTCGACAGCTTGCGCGCGACGCGCGGGCACCGGCTCGAAGAACGCGTACGCCTGCTCGACCGTCATCGACAGCACGTCGTGGATGTTCTGGTCCTTGTAGCGGATCTCGAGCGTCTCGCGGTTGTAGCGCTGGCCGTGGCAGACGTCGCACGGCACGTAGACGTCGGGCAGGAAGTGCATCTCGACCTTGATGAGGCCGTCGCCCTGGCACGCCTCGCAGCGCCCGCCCTTGACGTTGAACGAGAAGCGCCCCGGCCCGTAGCCGCGCTCGCGCGATTCCTTCACCTGCGCGAAGAGCTCGCGGATCGGCGTGAACAGTCCCGTGTACGTCGCCGGATTCGAGCGCGGCGTGCGCCCGATCGGGCTCTGGTCGACGTTGATCACCTTGTCGAAGTGCTCGAGCCCCTCGATGTCCGTCGTACGGCGCGGGCTCCTCGGCGCTGTCGTACAGATGCCGCGCGACCGCGTGGTAGAGCGTGTCGTTGATGAGCGTCGACTTGCCCGAGCCCGACACGCCCGTGACGCAACGAACAGGCCGACCGGCAGCGTCGAGCGTCACCTTGCTGCAGGTTGTTGCCCGACGCGCCCGTCGATCGTCAGCATCCGATCGGCATCCGGCGCATGGCGGCGCGCGGGCGTCGGAATCTGCCGATGCCCGGCGAGATACTGGCCGGTCAGCGAATGCGGCGCGCGCCGGATGTCCTCCGGCGTGCCCTGCGCGACGACCTGGCCGCCGTGCTCGCCGGCGCCCGGCCCCATGTCGACGACGTAGTCGGCGGTGAGGATCGCGTCCTGGTCGTGCTCGACGACGATCACGCTGTTGCCGAGGTCGCGCAGGTGCTTCAGCGTCGTCGAGCAGCCGGTCGTTGTCGCGCTGGTGCAGGCCGATCGACGGCTCGTCCAGCACGTACATCACGCCGGTCAGTCCCGAGCCGATCTGCGACGCGAGCCGGATGCGCTGCGCCTCGCCGCCCGAGAGCGTTTCCGCCGAGCGGTCGAGCGACAGGTAGTCGAGCCCGACGTTGTTCAGGAACTTGCAGGCGCGAGACGATCTCCTTGACGATGCGTCGGCGATCGCCGCCTTCTGGCCCGGCGAGCTTCAGCGCGCGAGAAATACGCGACTCGCATCCTTCAGCGGCAGCGCGGAGATCTCGTAGATCGGCGCGTGCATCGCGCGCCGTCGCCGACCTTGACGTTGCGCGCCTCGCGCTGCAGCCGCGTGCCGTTGCATTCCGGGCACGGCTTGTTGTTGAGGTACTTGGCGAGCTCCTCGCGCACCATCACGCTGTCGGTCTCGCGATAGCGGCGCTCGAGGTTCGGCACGATGCCTTCGAACGCGTGCTCGCGCGTCATCGGCTTGCCGCGCTCGGTCAGGTACGTGAACGCGATCTTCTCGTCGCCCGAGCCGTACAGGATGATGTTCTGCACGCGCTCGGGCAGCTTCTCGAACGGCTTGTCGACGTCGAAGCCGACGTGCTTCGCGAGGCTCTGCAGCATCTGGAAATAGAACTGGTTGCGCCGGTCCCAGCCCTTGATCGCGCCGGACGCGAGCGAGAGCTGCGGAAAGGCGACGACGCGCTTCGGATCGAAGAACGTGATCGAGCCCGAGGCCGTCGCAGCGCGGACACGCGCCGACCGGGTTGTTGAACGAGAAGAGCCGCGGCTCGAGCTCGGAGAGCGAGTAGTTGCAGATCGGGCACGCGAACTTCGCCGAGAACAGATGCTCGCGTCCGGTGTCCATCTCGACGGCGATCGCGCGGCCGTCGGCGTGGCGCAGCGCGGTCTCGTACGATTCGGCGAGGCGCTGCTTGAACTCCGCGCGCACCTTCAGGCGGTCGACGACGACCTCGACCGTGTGCTTCGTCGTCTTCGCGAGCTTCGGCACCGCGTCGATCTCGTACACCTTGCCGTCGACGCGCACGCGCACGAAGCCCTTCGCGCGCAGCTCGACGAAGAGCTCGACCTGCTCGCCCTTGCGGTTGACGACGACCGGCGCGAGGATCATCAGCTGCGTGTCCTCGGGCAGCGCGAGCGTCGCGTCGACCATCTGCGAGATGGTCATCGCCGAGAGCTTCTGCTCGGGATGGTTGGCGCAATACGGATCGCCGACGCGCGCGAAGAGCAGCCGCAGGTAATCGTGGATCTCGGTGACCGTGCCGACCGTCGAGCGCGGATTGTGCGACGTCGCCTTCTGCTCGATCGAGATCGCCGGCGACAGGCCCTCGATCAGGTCGACGTCGGGCTTTTCCATCAGCTGCAGGAACTGCCGCGCGTACGCCGACAGCGACTCGACGTAGCGGCGCTGGCCCTCGGCGTACAGCGTGTCGAAGGCGAGCGAGCTCTTGCCCGAGCCCGACAGGCCGGTGACCACGATCAGCCGGTGGCGCGGCAGGTCGAGGTTGAGATTCTTGAGGTTGTGCGTGCGTGCGCCGCGGATGCGGATCAGGTCCATGCAGAGTCTTTGACAAGTGCGCAATCGAACGTCGCGACTAGGCCGCACGACCGAAAGCGCGAAAGGGCAACCTGCTAGTATATTGCGTTTCGCGAGCCCGCTTCCATGTCTTGCGCATCCGGTCATTCGCGGATGTCGCCGAGGCGGCAGAATCGGCCCAAGCCACACTACATGGGGGCGGCAAGCGGCTCGATCAATCGCAACATGCAGAGGGAAATCACATGGCCTCCGTCAACAAGGTGATCCTGCTCGGCAACCTCGGTCGCGACCCCGAAACGCGCTACACGACCGGCGGCGACGCGGTCACGAACCTCAACATCGCGACGAGCGAGCAGTGGAAGGACAAGAGCGGCGAAAAGCAGGAGCGCACCGAGTGGCACCGCGTCGTGCTGTTCGGGCGCCAGGCCGAGGTCGCCGGCGAATATCTGAAGAAAGGCCGCTCGGTCTACATCGAGGGCCGGCTGCAGACGCGCAAGTACACCGACAAGGACGGCGGATCGAAAAGTATTCGACGGAAAGTCGTCGGCGATCGGATGCAGTTGATCGGCGGCAGCCGCGAAGGCAGCGGCGGCGACGTCGAATTCAACGCGAGTGGCGGCGGCGCGCCGGCGCGGCGCGAAACGGCCGGCGCGGGCGCTCCGGCAGGCAGCAAGGGCGCCGGCGCGGCGAAGAAGAACGTCGACGACTTCGACGACGACATCCCGTTCTGACGTCTTTGCGCAAGCCGCCCCGAGCGTGACATCGTGCCGGCCGCCCTTCCGTTCGATACGCTGGATTACGCCAGGAAGCTCGAGGCGGCCGGCGTTCCGTCAGCGCAGGCAGGCTGGACGCGAGGTTCGTGAACCTGCGAGAGCGGCCGACGCGCGGCGACGTGGACGAGGTTCGAGAATGTCGACGCGAGACTCGCAATCTCGAATCGAGCCTCAACGCGAAGGTCGACCATCTCGAATCGCGCTTCAACGCCAAGGTCGATGCGAGCTCGCGCTCAAGCTCGGCGGGAAGCTCGAAACCCTGACAGTGGATGTTCGGGACATTGGTGGTCCTCAACGGCGCCATGCTCGTGCAGCTCTATCTCAGGCACTAGCCCGCACGCTCTCCCTGGCAATCGAGCGCCGCGCCGGCGGCGACGAATCGGATCGGCCGAAGTCATCGACAGCGGCGCATCGATCACGCCGCCGCCCAGGCATCGCTCGCCGTCGTAGAGCACCAGATACTGCCCGGGTGTCGGCGCCCATTGCGGCGCGTCGAACGCGGCGACCACGCCCGCATCGCCGCGCGCGCGCAGCTCGCACGCCGCATCCGGCATCCGGTAGCGCGTCTTCGCGGCGAGGCGCGCCGGCAGCGCGGGCGGCGTCCCGCTGATCCAGTGCATGTCGAGCGCCGTCACCTCGCGGCGATACAGCAACGGATGATCGTGCCCCTGCACGGCGAGCAGCGCATTGCGCGCGATGTCCTTGCCCGCGACGAACCACGGCGCATGCTCGCCGTCGCGCTGCCCGCCGATGCCAAGGCCATGCCGCTGGCCGATCGTGTAATACGCAAGCCCTTCGTGATGCCCCACGCGCGACGCCGTCGGGCGTGACGATCGGACCGGGCACGCGCGGCAGATAGCGCGCGAGAAAATCGCGAAACGGCCGCTCGCCGATGAAGCAGATGCCGGTCGAGTCGCGCTTCGCGTACGTCGGTATCCCTTCGCGCCTGGCGATCGCGCGCACGTCGCGTTTCGTCATCGCGCCCAGCGGAAACAGCACCGGTGCAAGCTGCGCCTGCGTCAGCCGATGCAGGAAATACGTCTGGTCCTTCGACGCGTCGACCGCCTTGCGACAGCTCGACGGCGCCCGACGCGCCCGCCCGATGCACGCGCGCGTAATGTCCGGTTGCGATGCGGTCGGCGCCGAGCGTCAGCGCATGGTCGAGGAACGCGCGGAACTTGATCTCGCTGTTGCACAGCACGTCCGGATTGGGCGTCCGGCCCGCCGCGTAATCGCGCAGGAAATGCGCGAACACGCGCTCGCGGTACTCGGCCGCGAAATTGACCGCTTCGAGCTCGACGCCGATGACGTCGGCCACCGCCGCGGCATCGACGAGGTCTTCGCGCGACGTGCAGTATTCATCGGTATCGTCGTCTTCCCAGTTTTTCATGAAAAGACCGACGACGTCATAGCCCTGCTGCTTGAGCAGCCAGGCGGCCACGGAAGAATCGACGCCGCCGGACATGCCGACGACGACGCGCTCACGGCGTTGCATCAGAGGCTTGCGATGAGACCGAGCGGCCAGCGCCGGCCGGCCCGATAATCGTCGAGCGAGCGCAGCACGAGCGGGCTGCGATGCATCTGTCGGCGTGCGGCGATTTCGTCATACGTGAGCCAGAGCGCTCGCACGATGCCCGTGTCGAGCGGCCGCGTGCGCTCGTGGGCGCGCGGCTCGGCCGCGAACGTGAATCGGACATACGTGCCATTGCGCGGCGACTGCCAGTGGTAGACACCGACGAGCGCGATCGGATTCACCTGCCACGCCGCCTCCTCGAGCGTCTCGCGCGCCGCCGCCGCGGCAATCGACTCGCCCGACCTCGACATGCCCGGCGGGCTGGTTGAGCCGTACGCCCGAACGCGTCTCCTCCTCGATCACGAGGAAGCGCCCGTCGCGCTCGACGATCGATGCGACCGTGATCACCGGCCGATGCGGCACGGCGCTCGGGCCGAGCATCGCGTCGTTCGCGGACCGGATCGTGTCGTTGGCGGGGTTGGCGGCTTGGTTCATCGCTCGGGCAGCAGGCAGCGCAGTGGTAGATACGAGGGCAAGGATCATAGTCCTTGCAAGTTGCGGGCCCGCGCGCCGGTGAACGCAGCGCCCGGCAAGAGCGCACCGTAAAAAAGGCAGGCCGAAGCCTGCCCTTTCGGAACGCGGCGGGTGACTTACTTGCCCTTGGCTTCCGACTTCATGTTGTCGGATTTCATGTTGTCCGACTTCATCGGCGGCGCCGCCGGTTGCCGGCGCGGCCTTGACCGCCGAGTTCGCCGACGACGTGTTGTCCTTGATCATCTTGTCTTCCTTGGAGACCGCCTTCTTCTTCGCCCTCTTCGCGTGCTTCTTCGACGTTTGGTCATGCCGTCGTGCTTCATCGAATCGGACTGCGCGGCGCCGGACGACGCCGCGGGCGGCGTGGCGGGCGTGGCGGGCGTGGCGGGAGCGGCGGTTTGCGCGATGGCGATCGTCGACGTCGCGACGAAGGCACCGGCAATCAGCGTTGCAAGCAGCTTGTTCATGAGGGTCCTATGGTGTGGTTGAGTCGGCGGATGACGCCGGAATGCTGCGTCGACGCCATTAACGCCGCCGCTGCCGGCGCGCGTTGACATCCGCCCTTGAATCGGCAGCCGAAGAAGGCCCGCCGCTTCAATGGCTTAGCGGCCGCGACGTCGCCGGCCGGCGACAGGGCCGGGCGAGACGCTATCGCGAAAGGCCGAGGTCGCGCTGCAGCCACTCGCGCAGCAGCGGCACGGTGATGCTCCGCTGGGTGGCGAGCGAATGGCGGTCGAGCGCCGCGAGCGTCGCGACGAGGCTCGTCATGTCGCGCCGCCCATGGGCAAGCAGGTAGACGATGACGTCGTCGGAAAGGCGGAAGCCGCGCTCGCGCGCATACGCGGCGAGCGCCGCCGGCTTGTCGGCGTCGGCGAGCGGCACGATTTCGAGCACGAGCCCGAGGGCCAGCCGGGTGCGCAGGTCCTCGCGCAGCGCAAGCCGGGCGGGAGGCACCGCGGCGGCGGCGAGCCACTGGCCGCCGCATGGCTGCCAGCCGGTTGACCTGCGTGAAGAGCCGCGCCTGCTCGCGCTCGGTGGCGCGATCGATCGCATCGACGACGAGCAACGCCGGCGGAGTCTCGTCGCCCGAGGGCAGGTCGCCCGGCGTCGCGCAGTAGATCACCGGGCGCAGCACGCATGTCGGCCGCCAGCGCCGTCGCCCGCAGCAGATGCGACTTGCCGGCGCCGGGCGCACCCCACAGCAGGATTCCGGTTTCGCGCGACGTGCCGGCCGCGAGCGCCGCCAGCGCGGCCAGCGCCTCGCGATTGGCGCCCGCGACGAAATTGGCGAACGTCGGCGGCTCGGCCCGCGCGAGGTCGAGAACGAAGCTGCTCGCTCATCTCCGACACCGATTTACGGGCAACTCAGTCGTCGCGGTACACCGGCGAATCGACATACGCGCGCGCGCAGATGCCGCAGGCCGACGAGCAGCATCGCGGACACCGGCAGCGCCATCAGCACGCCGGCGAAGCCGAACAGCTCGCCGAACGCGAGCAGCGCGAAGATCACCGCGAGCGGATGCAATCCGATGCGATCGCCGACGAGGAACGGCACGAGCACGTAGCTCTCGAGCAACTGGCCGACCGCCGTACACGGCCAGCACGGCGAAAAATCCCGGCCAGCCGTGCAACTCGAGGATCGCCGCGATGAGGCCGAGCAGGAAGCCCGAGCCCGAAGCCGACGTAGGGAATGAACACGAGCACGCCGGTCAGGATGCCGATCGCGACCGCGTGATCGAGCCGCGCGATCGACAGCGCGACCGAGTAGTACGCGGCGAGCGCCAGCATCACCAGCAGCTGGCCGTGCAGGAATTCGGCCAGCACGCCGTCGACTTCGCGCGCGACCGAGCGCACCTTCGGCCGCCAGCGGCGCGGCAACAGGTCGTCGAGCCGCGCCGAGGATCATGTTCCAGTCGCGCAGCAGATAGAACATCACGACCGGTATCAGCGCGAGGTTCACGAGCAGCGACAGCACGATGGCGCTGCCGGTCTTGACGCCGGAGAGCAGCCGCATCGACAGATCGCGCGCCTCCTGCGCGTTGTCGGAGATGAACGTGCGAATCGAATCGAAGTCGAGCGCGACCGTGATGCCGAACTTGCTCCTGCAGGAACGGGTGCTACGCGATCGGTGAATTGCGCGAAGAGATCGGGCAGCGCGGCGCGTGATCGACACCACCTCGCCCTGCACGAGCGGGATCAGCACGAGGAACAACGCCGCGAGCAGGATGGCGATGAACAGCATCACGAGCAGCGTCGACAGCGCGCGCGGCACGCCGCGCTTCTCCGCGCGGTTCACCGACCGGCGTGCCGAGGTAGGCGAGGATGGCGCCGATCAGGAACGGCGTCAGCACCGAGCCCAGCCAGTGCAGCGCGAGAACGATGACGAGCGCACGCGCCGACGATCCACAGGTACTGCTTCGGCGCGAGCGGATGCCGGCGCGGATGCACGACGACCGTTTCGTCCGCCGGCGATCTCGACCCGCGGCGATGCGTCGTCGAGGCGCTCCTCGACATGCGCTGCGCTCGGCGCGAATCGCGCGCGATGCCGGCTCCCTCGATCGGATCGGTATCCGGATCGATCGGCGATGCGGGCGGGCGCAGCGTGCTCATCAGGCGGAGGAGAGTAGAATCGCGAGCGCAAAAACGCTGCACTTTACCTCATTGTGCCGTCCGGCTCCTCTCCCAGCGCTCCGCTCTCCTACCGCGACGCCGGCGTCGACATCGACGCGGGCGACGCGCTCGTCGAGCGCATCAAGCCCTACGCCCGGCGCACGATGCGCCCGGAGGTGCTCGCCGGCATCGGCGGCTTCGGCGCGCTGATCGAGATCGGCAAGCGGTTCCGCGAGCCGGTGCTCGTCGCCGGCACCGACGGCGTCGGCACCAAGCTCGACGCTCGCGCATCGCCTCGGCCGCCACGACACGATCGGCATCGACCTCGTCGCGATGAGCGTCAACGACATCCTCGTCCAGGGCGCCGAGCCGCTGTTCTTCCTCGACTACTTCGCGTGCGAGCAGGCTCGACGTCGACGTCGCCGCGGACGGTCATCCAGGGCATCGCCGCACGGTTGCGAGCAGGCCGGCTGCGCGCTGATCGGCGGCGAAACGGCCGAGCATGCCGGGCATGTATCCGGCGGGCGAGTACGACCTCGCGGGCTTCGCCGTCGGCGTCGTCGAGAAGCGCGCGATCATCGACGGGCGCCACATCGTCGCCGGCGATCGGCTCGTCGGCCTCGCGTCGAGCGGTCCGCATTCGAACGGCTTCTCGCTGATCCGCCGCATCGTCGACGTCGCGAATGCCGACCTGCACGCGCCGTTCGACGGCGGGCTCGGCGACGCACGCTCGGCGATGCGCTGCTCGCGCCGACGCGCATCTACGTGAAGCCGGTGCTCGCGCTCATGCAAGCGCGTCGCGGTCAAGGGCATGGCGCACATCACCGGCGGCGGCCTGACGCTCGAGAACGTGCCGCGGATGCTGCCCGACAGCGTGCAGGCGCGTCTCGATCGCGCGAACGCTGGCCGCGGCCGCCGATCTTCGACTGGCTGCAAGCAGCACGGCCGCGTGGGCGACGACGAGATGCATCGCGTCTTCAACTGCGGCATCGGCATGGTGCTCGTGGTCGCGCCCGGCGACGTCGACGCGCGCGATCGCGTCGCTCGACGCAGCGGGCGAAACGCGCGTACGACATCGGCGACATCGTCGTGCGTCCGGACGGCGCGCCGCACGCGGTCGTCGCGTGACCCGACGTGTCGAGCGGCGCCGCGAGCTCGACGCGACCGCTGACGCCATGGCGCTCGCGCGCATCACCGTCCTCATCTCCGGCCGCGGATCGAACCTCGCCGCGCTGATCGACGCCGTCGACGCCGGCGCGATCGACGGCGCGGTCACGCAGGTGATCAGCAACCGCCCGACGCCGCGGGGCTCGCGTACGCCGAGCGCAACGGCATCGCCACTGCGCGTCGTCGACCATCGCGCGTTCGCGTCGCGCGCGGCATTCGACGCGGCGCTGGCCGAGGCGATCGATCGCAGCGAGCCCGATCTCATCGTGCTCGCGGGCTTCATGCGCATCCTCGGCGCCGACTTCGTCGCGCGCTACGCCGGCCGCATGCTCAACATCCATCCGTCGCTGCTGCCCGCGTATCCGGGCACCGATACGCATCGGCGCGCGCTCGCCGACGGCGTGCTGCGTCCACGGCTGCACCGTGCACTTCGTGACGCCCGACGTCGATGGCGGACCGATCGTCGCGCAGGCGGAAGTGCCCGTGCATGCCGGACGACGACGCGCAATCGCTCGCCGCGCGCGTGCTCGAAGTCGAGCATCGCCTGCTGCCGCAGGTGGTCGGCTGGTTTTGCGCGGGACGCATCGTGCTCGAGGACGGCCGAGCGCGGGTCATCGACGCGGCACCGGTGTCGCGCTGACGATGCACGCGGCCGAACTCGCCGCACTGCGTCCGGTCGTTCCGGCCGGATGCGAGCGGCCGAACTCGCCGCGGCGCATCCGGTCCTTCCGCGGACGATGTCCTTCGCGCCACGTCGCTCGTCGCGTCGCAGCCGCCTCGCGCTGGCGCGTGCGGCCCGCGCTGCTCGTCGCCCTCGCGCTGTCGCTGCTGCTGCACCTCGCGTGGTCGCTGTGGCCCGTCGAGTTCACGCCAGCGCCGCACCCGAAGAACCGTGCGCTGGTGGCGACGCTCACCGAAATGCCGCCGCCGCCGCACCGCCGTGCCGCCGCCGGCCGCGCCGCCGGCGCGCGCCGCGCCGAAGCCGCGCCGAAGCCCACGGCGCGCAGGTCGCGCAGCCGCCGGTCATCGACCGCGCCGAGCAGTCCGGTGACGACCGACGCGGAAGTGCACGCCACGGCGACGCCGGCAGCCGCGCAGCCGCGACGAGCGCCGCCGGCGAAGCGGCCGCGACGGCGCCCGACGTGGTGATCGGCCCGCCAGAGTCGCCCGCGACGCCGCCCGATCGTCCTGCCGCCGCGCCTCGATCTCGCCTACAAGGTGTTCTTCGGCACGCACGGATTCCTGATCGGCGATGCGACGTATCGCTTCGAGCACACCGGCGATCGCTATCGCATCTCGACGATCGGCCAGGCGCGCGGCCTCGCGGCGCTGATCGTGCACGGCACCGGCAAGGTCGAAAGTCGCGGCCGCATCACGCCGGACGGACTGAAGCCGTACGAGTTCGCGGTCGAGCGCGGCAGCGCCGACAAGCGCGAGGTGGCGCTGTTCGACTGGGACGCGCGCGACGTCGTGCTGCACGACGGCACGATGGCGCCGCTCGAAGCGCCCGCGTTCGATCCGCTGACGATCCTGTGGCAGTCGTATTTCTCGCCGCCGAGCGGCGACGACCAGACGTTCAGCCTCGCGACGACGCGCCGCGTCGCCCGCTACACGCTGTCGCGCGAAGGCGAGGAGACGATCGCGTGGCCGACGGCGACGTGCCCACGCGAGCGCTGGCACGAGCGCAGCGACGACGGCAAGACCGAGGCGCTGGTTCTGGCTCGCGCCGTCGATGCACTACATCCCGGTGAAGATGCGCGTCACGCGCACGTCGCGCGGCACGCTCGAGGTGCTGCTCGATTCGATTCGCGCCGACGAATCTCGCCGTATGCGGACATCGAAGATGCAGCCGGATCGACCCGCGTCCAGGCGTCGGACCCGACGGCACCATTCCGGCCCCGAGTCGCACGGCCAATGACGCCGCTCGCGCGAGCCTCGCGTCAGGCGATCCGTTCGCCGCGATGACCGGCCGATGACGCAGCGCGGCCACGATGACCGGCCGCGGCGCAACCAGCTCGCGGCACTCGCCGAGGCGATCGAGCGCGTCGCGCCGCTTCGACATGCCGGCGGATGCCGCGCTCTCGTCGTTCTTTCGCGAGCACGCCGAAATGGGCGCGCGCGACCGCGCATTCGTGTCCGATGGCGTCTTCGCGTACCTGCGGCGCAAGCGATCGCTCGAAGCGCTCGCGCAAACGAACCGCGCCGCGGCTGCTGGCGCTCGCACTGGCCGTGCGCGATTTTTCGCATTCGGTGCGCGAGCTCGAGGCCGTCATCAACGCGAGCGACGCGCGCTGGCTCGCCGATTTCAAGGGACGGATGCACGCGCCGTTGCCGCCCGCGGTCGCCGCCGACGTTCCCGACTGGCTGTGGGATCGCCTGGGCGAGATCTACGGCGACGACGCTCGCGCATCGCTCACGCGCGCATGGCAGGCGCCGGCGCCGCTCGACCTGCGCGTCAACGTGATGAAAGCCACGCGCGATGCGGCGCTCGCGGCGCTGTCGGCCGAAGGCTTCGCCGTCGCGCCCACGCCGTATGCGCCGTTCGGAATGCGCATCGACGGGCGACCGATGCTCGTGCGCCACCCGTGGCTCGTCGACGGCCGCCTCGAAGTGCAGGACGAAGGCAGCCAGCTCGTCGGTCTGCTGGTGGCGCCGCGACGCACCGACATGGTCGTCGACTTCTGCGCCGGCGCGGGCGGCAAGACGCTGCTGCTCGGCGCGATGATGCGCTCGCAGGGACGGCTGTACGCGTTCGACGTGTCGCGGCGAAGCGCCTCGCGCGTCTCACGCCGCGGCTCGCGCGCTCGGGACTGTCGAACGTGCATCCGCAGGTGATCGCGCAACGAGCGCGACACGAAGGTGAAGCGGCTCGCCGGCAAGATCGATCGCGTGCTCGTCGATGCGCCGTGCACGGGCTTCGGCACGCTGCGCCGCAATCCCGATCTCAAGTGGCGGCAGATCGCCGGCGGATGTCGTCGAGCTCGCGGCGAAGCAGGCGCGCATCGTCGCCGCCGCGGCGACGCTCGTCAAGCCGGGCGGACGCCTCGTCTACGCGACGTGCAGCGTGCTGCCGGAAGAGAACGACGCGATCGTCGATGCGTTCCTCGCCGCGCACCCGGACTTCGTCGAGCGCGACGTCGCGGCGCTGCTCGCGCACGCCGGCGTGCCGCTCGACACCGGCGCGCGCCTGCGCCTGCGGCCCGACGTGCACGGCTGCGACGGCTTCTTCGCCGCGGTGCTGGAGCGAAAGCCGTAAATGGGGTCAGAGCGAATTCGGTGTCGGAGGTGTAATTCGCGATCAGCAACCCGATTTGCCGCCGCGGCTCACCGCGAATTACACCTCCGACACCGAATTCGCTCTGACCCATGCGCCCCACATGATCGCGCCCATCGACTTCAGCCGCCTGCAACTCGCGCTCGCGTCGCCGCGCGGCTGGCTCGAGCTGCTGCTCACCGTCGCGTGCATCGGTGCGGGCTGGCTCATCGACCATCGCATCGACCGCTCGCGCGCGGCGCACCGCGAACAGGCGCGCCTGCCGGGCAGCGCCATCCACATCGCGTTTCCGCTGCTGGCGCTGCTGCTCGTCTACATCGCATCGCTCGGATGGAGCCGCTACGTCGGGCCGCCGTTCTTCCTCGCGATCGCGACGCCGATCCTGATCGCGCTCGCGGTGATCCGCATGCTCGCGTACGCGCTGCGCCGGCTGTTCCCGGCGCAGGCGTGGCTGCCGGCGTCGGAGCTCGCGATCGGCACGGCGATATGGGGCCTCGCGATCCTGTATTTCCTCGGCGTCCTGCCGGAGATCGGCTCGATGCTCGACGGATCTCGTCATCCCGATCGGCAAGAAGCAGGTATCGCTGCTCACGATCTTCACCGGCATCGCCGTCGTCGTCGTCACGCTGGTGGTGACGCTGTGGATTTCCGGATTGATCGAGCAGCGGCTCGCGCTCGCCACGCAGCTCGACGCGAACCTGCGCGTCGTGCTCGGCAAGTTCGTGCGCGCCGTGCTCATTCTCGTCGGCGTGCTGATCGCGCTCGAGCAGGTCGGCTTCGACCTGACGCTGCTCACCGTCTTCGGCGGCGCGCTCGGCGTGGGCATCGGGCTCGGCCTGCAGAAGCTCGCGTCGAACTACATCGCCGGCTTCACGATCCTGCTCGACCGGTCCATCCGCATCGGCGACCTGATCACCGTCGACAGCCGCACCGGCGTCGTCTCGAAGGCGACGTCGCGCTACGTCGTCGTGCGCAGCGGCGACGGCGTCGAGGCGATCGTGCCGAACGAAACGCTGGTGACGACGACCGTCCTCAACCATTCGTACACGTCGCCGCAGGTTCGCATCGGCGTGCAGGTCCAGGTGTCGTACGACAGCGACGTCGAGAAGGCGCTGCAGCTTCTCACCGACATCGCGCTCGCGCGAGTCGCGCGTGCTGCGCGGCGACCAGGCGCCGCAATCGTTTCTCGTCAATTTCGCGGACAGCGGCATCACGCTCGAGCTCGGCGTCTGGATCAACGACCCGCACGTCGGTCAGCTTGCATTGAAAAGCTCGCTCAATCGCGCGATACTGAAAGCGTTCGCCGAGAACGGCATCGACATTCCGTTTCCGCGGCGCGACGTGCGGATCGTTGGCGCGATTCCTGCCGACCGCTTGCGCTGACCCTCCGTCGGCACCATATCGTGTCGAAGCCCCTCCTCGCGTACAATGCGCATCTGCAACTGCCCGATGCGACGGCACCGCCGCTCGCTGATCGAAGTTGTACATTTCACGGAAATTCAATGAATCACGATTTACTGGCCCTCGCCGCGCATGGATTGATCGACCTTCCCTGGTGGGGCTACATCGTTGTCGCGGCGGTCCTGACGCACGTCACCATCGCCTCGGTCACGATCTTCCTGCATCGCAGCCAGGCGCACCGCGCCCTCGATCTTCATCCGGTCGTCTCGCATTTCTTCCGGCTTCTGGCTGTGGCTCACCACGGGCATGGTGACCAAGGAGTGGGTCGCCATCCACCGCAAGCACCACGCCAAGGTCGAGACCGACGAGGACCCGCACAGCCCGCAGACGCGCGGCATCGAAACGGTGCTGTTGCGCGGCGCCGAGTTGTACCGCGACGAAGCGAAGAACCAGGAAACGCTCGCCAAGTACGGCCACGGCACGCCCGACGACTGGATCGAGCGCAATCTCTACACGCCCTTCTCCTGGCAAGGTGTCGGCGTCATGCTGGTGATCAACGTCGCGCTCTTCGGACCGATCGGCCTCACGATCTGGGCGGTGCAGATGCTCTGGATCCCGATCACCGCCGCCGGCATCATCAACGGCATCGGCCACTACTGGGGCTACCGCAACTTCGCGTGCGTCGATGCGTCGACGAACATCGTGCCGTGGGGCATCCTCATCGGCGGCGAGGAGCTCCACAACAATCACCATGCGTACGGCTCGTCGGCGAAGCTGTCGTCGCGCTGGTACGAGTTCGACATCGGCTGGATGTACATCCGCATGCTCGAGGCGCTGAAGCTCGCCACCGTGCGCAAGATTGCACCGCAGATCAAGTTCGATCGCTCGAAGGCCGTGGCCGACCTCGCGACGCTGCAGGCGATCATCACGCATCGCTACGCGGTCGCGACGAACTACGCGAAGACGCGTCAAGGCCGCGTGCGCGACCGAAATCGCCGCGCTGCGCGCGCGCCACGCGCACATCGATCTGCCGAACCTGCGCCGCATCAAGCGCTGGCTCGCGTCCGACGAAACCGCGCTGCCCGAGCGCGACCGCGCGCGTCTTGCACAGGCGCTCGAAAAGAGCACCGTGCTGCAGCAGATCTACCACATGCGCCAGGAGCTGGCGGCGCTGTGGGGACGCTCGACGGAATCGTCGGAACAGTTGCTCGCGCGCCTGCAGGACTGGTGTCACCGCGCCGAAGCGTCGGGCATCCCGCCGCTCGCGCAGTTCTCGCTGCAGCTCAAGCGGTACGCGTAGCGCGCCGAGCGGCCAGCGCTGCCGTCCGCCTGCCTATACGTTCGGGCGCTTAGAGTAGCGCGCCGCAACCGGCGCCCACGCGTCCGGCATCGAACCCGGAGGAAGGACGATGGCGCACGACAGATGGGACCGCCTGAGCCGTAGAGACGTGCTGAAGCTGATCGGCGCCGGCGGCGCGCTGGTCGCGTCCGGCTTGCCGGCGCAGGTATTCGCGCAGGCTCGCAAGAACACGCTGGTGATCGCCATCGACATCAGCGACACCATCACGCTCGATCCGGCGCGCATCGCGCAATACACGTCGCCGATGTCGATCGAGGCCGCCTACGAGACGCTGGTCACGATGACGCCCGGCGACTACATCAACCTGAAGCCCGCGCTCGCCACGAAATGGACCCGCACGGCCGACGGCAAGGGCTGGCGCTTCACGATCCGCGACGGCGTCAAGTTCGCGAGCGGCACGCCGATGACCGTCGAGGACGTCAAGTGGTCGCTCGACCGAGTCATCAACCTGAAGGACCAGCCCTCGTTATACGTGAGCCATATCGATCACGTCGCGATCGTCGACAAGCAGACGATCGACATCATTCTGAAGCAAGCCGAAGCAGCCTCTCCTGACCATCATCGCCGCGCCGGAATTCGTCGGTCATGGATCGCAAGCTCGTCGAGCAGCATGGCGGGAACGCCGGCCCCGGCGCCAAGGAGAACGACAAGGCCACGACCTGGCTCAACAACAATTCGGCCGGCACCGGCGCGTACGTCCTCACCCAGTGGGAGCGCAACTCGCAGATCCAGTTTGCGCGCAACAAGCACTTCTGGCGCGGGACGGTGCCGTTCGAGCGCGTCGTGATCCGCCACATGAGCGACAGCGCCGCGCAACTGCTGGCGGTGCGCCGCGGCGATGTCGACGTGGCCTTCAATCTGATCCCCGAGCAGATCGCGACGCTGAAAGGCGACAAGGACGTTCGCGTCGATTCGCTCACCAGCCTCGACTTCGTCTACATGGCGCTGACGCAGGAGCCGGAGTTCAACAAGGCGCTCGCCGTCAAGGAGGCGCGTCAGGCGATCGGCTATGCGATCGACTACGACGGCATCAAGAATTCGCTGCTCGGCGGCGCGGCCGTGCGCCCCGCGCATTTCCTGCCCATCGGCGTCAACGGCTCGACCGAAGCGATCGCGCGTCAGATCGGCTATCGCGAGGATCTTGAAACGCGCCAAGGAGCTGCTGGCGAAGGCCGGGCATCCCGGACGGATTCGAGTTCGAGATTTCGCTACGGCAATGCCGCCGTCGCCGGCGTTACGTATCAGACTCCTCGGCCAGAAGATCCAGTCGGATCTCGCCCGCGTCGGCATCAAGGCCACGCTGAGCCCGAAGGACCAGGTCAATCTGCGCACCACGTACACCACCGGCAAGTCGCAGGGCGGTGTCCTGACGTTCTGGAACCCGCCGGCCGTCGACAACGGGTTATGGGCGGACGCCGTCACGCAGCGCGTTGCCAAGCGTGTTCACTGGACGGTGCCCGAGGATGTCCTCAAGCTGACGACCGAAGCGAACGAGGAGCCCGACCTCGAGAAGCAGGCCGAGCTGTGGGTGGAGTGGCAGAAGCGGCTCGTCGACCAGGCGAACCACTTCATCCTGTTCCAGCCGGTTTACCAGATCGCGGTGCGCAAATCGCTGGCCAAGCTGCCGCTGACTGCCGCAGGCTGGATGCTCGACACGGATGCGGTGAAGCCGGCGTAAGTCGGCTCGCGGCGTCGCGCCAGGCTTCGGCCGGCTCGCAGCGCGCGACGCGCAGCGCTCGCTCGGGCCGCCGATGTTCAGGATTTGCGAAGACGCGCAAGGCGCGTCGCCTGCTCGGCGTTGACCGCCCCGGGCGGAACGCGGCCCTCGACAAGCTCGCGTCACCTGCCGCACCGTGTCGAAGGCCTGGTGCTCGATGGCTTGCGGCGTAAGGCCTGCCGTGTGCGGCGTGGCGATGACATCCGGCCGGCGCGCGAGGAACAGCGACGGCTTCTCGTCGGGCGCGCGCCCGACGTCCATGGCGGCGCCGGCAATGCGTCGCTCGTTCAGGGCTCGTTCGAGCGCCGCCTCGTCGACCAGACTGCCGCGCGAGAGATTGATGAAATACGCGGTGGCCTTCATCCGCGCGAACGCCGCTTCGTTCATCAGGTTCTCCGTTTCCGGAATCGCCACCGCGAGGCAAACGACGAAATCGGATTCGCGCCAACAACACGTCGAGGGTGACCTGGCGCAGACCCGGTTCACGGATCTTCTTGTGAGGATCGCTGACCAGAACCGTCATGCCGAGCGCTTTGCCGATGGGCGCGAGATGCGCGCCGATCACGCCGTAGCCGATGATGCCCAGCACCGAGCCGCTGAGCTGACGCCCCATCTGCGCGCTCGCTTCCGTCCCCGCGCGATACTCGAGCACCGCAGCCGGAACATGGCGGGCGAGACCGACGATGAATCCGAGCGCCATCTCGGCGACCGACGCAGCGAAGCCGGGCGTCGCGTGCGTCACCAGCACGCCGTGTCGGCTGGCCGCGGCGACGTCGACGTTGCGGATATCGACCGCGCAGCGCACGAAGGCGACAACGTCGGGCGACCCGTCGAAGAATGCCTGTTCGCCCGGCGTCTGCCGATCCGACACGATGATCTCGCAGCCGCGCGCTTGCGCCAACAGCGCCTGCGTCGTCAACACCTGTCCTGTCGCATTGATGCGCAACTCGCCGAGCTTCGCAAGGGCGGCGACCGCGCGCGGTCCATAGTATTGCGCCAGCATCTCGGGGCTGTGGGTGAGAAAGATGCGAGGCATGGCGGGCGATTGTAGCGTGACTGCGTGCGTTCGCGCGCATCATCGGCCCGCAACCCGATTACCATCACGACGCAACGCACTCCCGAACAGCGAGGCCCGTCGACGTGAAGCCGATCGCACTTGTCACCGGAGGCAACCGCGGCATCGGTCGCGCCGCCGTGCTCGCACTCGCAGCGCGCGGCTTCGATATTGCGTTCGCCGATCTCGCGGAGACCGAGGACACCGCGCTCACGCGGCGCGAGGCCGAGGCGCGCGGCGCCCGCGTCGCTTTCGTGGCGGGCGACATCGCCGACCTCGGCAGCCACGCCGGCATCGTCGAGGCGGCCTACGCGCTCGCGGGACGCCTCGACGTGCTGGTCAACAACGCGGGGGTGTCGGTGGCCGTGCGCGGCGACGTGCTCGACGTCACGCCCGAGAGCTTCGATCGCGTGATGGGCGTCAATCTGCGCGGCACGTTCTTCCTCACGCAACGCGCGGCTCGCCGCATGCTCGCCGATGCTGCGCGGCCGCATCCGCGATCGATCATCACCATCACGTCGGCCAACGCGGTGATCGCGGCGCCCGATCGCGCGGAGTACTGCTACGCCAAGACCGCGCTGTCGATGATGGTCAGGATCCTCGCGCTTCGTCTCGGCGCCGCCGGCATCGCGTGCTACGAGATTCGCCCCGGCGTCATCCGCACCGACATGACGGCCGTCGCCGCCGCGAAATACGACCGGTTGATCGCCGAGGGCTTGACGCCGGTCGCGCGCTGGGGCGAAGCGGACGACGTCGGACGCGTGGTGGCCGCGATGGCCGCCGGCGAGCTGCCGTTCGTGACGGGCGATGCGTTGCACGTCGACGGCGGCCTGCACATCCACAAGCTTTAGCGCGATTGCACTGACAACATTTTTCGAACCGATTCAAGCTTGCGCGCTAGCCAACTCGCCTTTGAAACCGACCCGAGCTTGCGCGCCTTGACACCGCCAGGACGCGTCACAAATGATCCGCTATGTCGCATCGCGGCTCGGCATGGCGGTCGTCATGGCGTTGCTCGCCACGCTGGTCATCTTCCTGATCGCGAATACGGTGCCGGGCGATCCGGTGCTCGCGCAGCTCGGCGACGTCGCCGCGTCGAACAAGGAGTACCTCGCGCAGTTCCGCGCGAAGTGGGGCCTCGACCTGCCGCTGTGGGAGCGCTACTTCATCTTCCTCAAGGGCCTGCTGCACGGCGATCTCGGCATCTCGATCGCGACGCAGCGGCCGGTGCTCGACGACATCGTCGCCTACGCGCCCGCCACGATCGAGCTCGCGACCGCGGGCTTCGTGCTTGCCATCATCGTCGGCATTCCGCTCGGCATCATGGCCGCCGTGCGGCGCGACACCTGGATCGACCACACGGCGCGGTTTCTTTCCCTGATCGGCGTGTCGTCACCGACGTTCTGGCTCGCCTTCATCATGCTGGCGATGTTCTACGGCGGACTGCAGATCGCGCCGGGCCCCGGGCGGCTCGATTCCATCGCCGTGCCGCCGCCGACGGTGACCGGCCTGTTCCTGGTCGACACGATCGCTCGCCGGTGATTGGGATGCGTTTCGCGACGCGTTCGGTCACCTGATTCTTCCGTCGGTCGTGCTCGCCGCGACGACGCTCGGCCTCATCACGCGGACCACGCGCGCCAGCATGCTCGAAAGCATGCAGCAGGATTACGTGCGGATGGCGCGCGCCAAGGGATTGCGGGAGCGCGCGCGTCGTGATGTCGCACGTGCTGCCGAATGCGCTCATTCCGGTCGTGACGCTCGGCGGTCTCGCCTACGCCAATCTGCTGACCGGTGCCGTGATGACCGAGACCGTCTTCTCGTGGCCGGGGCTCGGGCTCTACACGTTTCGCAGCGCCGCGGCGCTCGATTTTCCCGCGATCATGGGGATCACCATCATCGTCGCGATCACGTATCTGCTGATCAATCTCGTCACCGACATCAGCTACGCGCTGCTCGATCCGCGGGTGCTGCGATGAGCGTCGGCGAGGCCGCGCTGGAGCGGATCGTCGTACCGCCGCCGTCGAAGTCGCGGCGCTGGATCCGACGCTACGGGCTCGCCAGCGTGGGCGCCGGCATCGTCGTGATCTGGCTGCTGATCGCGCTGACCGCGCCGTTGATCTCGCCGTATCTGCCGGACACCGTCGACGTGACGAATCGCCTGCAAGCCGCCGTCCGTCCGTGCACTGGCTCGGCACCGACGCGCTCGGCCGCGACGTGCTCACGCGCCTGCTGTATGGCTCGCGCGTCTCGCTGCTGACGGGCTTCGTCGTCGTCCTGATCGGTGCCGCATTCGGCACGCTGATCGGCGGGATCGCGGCCTTCGCGCGCGGCAAGGTGGAAGAGATCATCATGCGCGTGACCGACCTCGTGCTGTGCTTTCCGCCGATCATCCTGGCGCTCGCGATCGCCGCGGCGCTCGGCATCGGCACCACCAACACGATCATCGCGATGCTGGTGGTGTGGTGGCCCAAGTTCTCGCGGCTCGCGCGCAGCCTCGTCATCGTGCAACGCTCGCAGGAGTACGTCGAAGCCGCGATGGTCGTCGGGCTCTCCCCATCGCGCACGCTGATCCGCCACATCCTGCCCAACGCGGTCGGTCCGCTCATCGTGCTGGTGACGCTCGATGTCGGCAACGCGATCATCACCTTCGCCGGCCTTTCGTTCCTGGGCCTCGGCGTGGTGCCGCCGACACCCGAATGGGGCTCGATGGTCGCCGAAGGCCGCGAGCTGGTCGCGCAATGGTGGGTCGCGTCGTTTCCCGGCCTCGCCATTCTCACCATCGTGCTCGGCTTCAATTTCCTGGGCGATGGCATCCGCGACTGGCTCGATCCCAAATCGAGGCGCCGTTGAAGTTGACCGACCTCGCGCAGCGCTCCGAATCCCGCGCCGGCAGCGACGCACCCGTGCTTCAGGTGCGCGGCCTGAAGACGCAGTTCTTCACCGATGAAGGCATCGTGCAGGCTGTCGATGGCGTGAGCTTCTCGGTCGCCGGCGGCGAGACGCTCGGCATCGTCGGCGAATCGGGATCGGGCAAGACGCGTCGCGGCGCTGTCGCTGATGCGCCTCCTCGAGGAGCCCTGCCGCATCGTCGCGGGCGAAATCCTGTTCCAGGGCCGCGACGTTCTCGCGATGAGCCCGGCGGAGCTGCGCGCCTTCCGCGGCGGCGGCGTGGCGATGGTGTTCCAGAACCCGATGACGTCGCTCAATCCGGTGTTGCGGATCGCGCGCCAGCTCGTCGAGACGATGGTGGTGCACGGCGCTACGAGCTCGACGACGCGACGGCGCGCTCGATCGACCTGCTCGGTCGCATGGGGATCACGGCGCCGCAGCGCGCCATTCGCAGCTATCCGCACCAGTTTTCGGGCGGCATGCGCCAGCGCGTCGTGATCGCGATGGGCATGAGCAACGAGCCCGCGCTGCTGATCGCCGACGAGCCGACCACCGCGCTCGACGTGACGATCCAGGCGCAGATCCTCGAGCTCCTGCGCGAGCTCAACCAGGATTTCGGCACGGCGATCATCCTGATCAGCCACGATCTCGGCGTCATCGCGCGCGTATGCAAGCGCGTCATGGTGATGTACGCGGGCGAGGTCGTGGAGGAAGGCCCGACCGAGGAGCTCCTCGCCGATCCGCGGCATCCGTACACCTGGGCGCTCATCAATGCGGTGCCGCGGCTCGACCGCCACGCGCCGGGCAGCAAGCGCTTGACCACGATCGAAGGCGCGCCGCCCGATCCGCTCAATCATCTGCAAGGCTGCCGCTTCGCCGAGCGCTGTCCGTTCCGCATCGAGCGATGTGCGCAGCACCCGGCGCTGGAAAGCGTCTCGCCGGGACGCAAATCGCGCTGCTGGGTCACGCAGGCGGGCGGCACGCTGACGCAACCGCGCGAAGCGGCCGCGCCGAAGCGCGCCACTGCGCGCCGCTTCGAGCAGAGCCAGACCTCGGTGCTGGCGCGCGGCGAGCGGCTCCTCGAGGTGCGCGGACTGACCAAGCACTTTCCGCTGCCGCGCGACGGCTTCTTCGAACCGCATCGCGTGGTCCACGCGGTGGATGGCGTCGATCTCGACGTGGCTTCAGGGCGAGACGGTCGGACTGGTCGGCGAGTCCGGATGCGGCAAGTCGACGCTGGCGCGCGTGCTCGTGCGCATCTTCGAGCCGACGTCGGGCACGATCGTCTTCGCCGGCGAGGACATCAGCCGCGCAACGCAGGCGGACATCCGTCCGCTGCGACGGCGCATGCAGATGGTTTTCCAGGATCCGTATTCGTCGCTCAACCCGCGCATGAACGTGGGCGAGATCCTCGGCGAACCGATGCGCTTCCACAATCTCACCACCGGAACGGCGGACACGAATGCCCGCATCGCCGAAATCCTCGACGTGGTCGGGACTAAGCCGGAAGGCCGCCGCGCGCTACCCGCATGAATTCTCCGGCGGCCAGCGCCAGCGGATCTCGATTGCGCGGGCGCTTGCGGTGCGGCCCGATTTCATCATCGCCGACGAGCCGATTTCGGCGCTCGACGTCAACATCCAGGCGCAGATCATCAATCTCCTGGTCGATCTGCAGGAGCGGTTCGGCCTCACTTACCTGTTCATCGCGCATGACCTCGCCGTCGTGCGGCACATCTCCGATCGCATCGTGGTGCTGTATCTCGGCAAGGTGATGGAGGTAGCACCTGCGGACGAATTGTTCTCGGCGCCGCTGCATCCGTACACGCGACACCTCATCTCGGCGGTGCCGATCCCGGACGCCGCGATGGAGCGGCAGCGCCAGCATCTGCGCCTGATCGGCGAACCGCCGAGCGCGGTCGATCCGCCGTCGGGTTGCCGGTTTCGCACGCGATGCCCGATCGCGCAGCCCGTGTGCGCCGAGCAGACGCCGCCGCTCGAAGCGCACCACGACGGACATCGCGTGGCGTGTCATTTTCCGGGGAAATTCTAGAAGAGACGCTGCGGCCCAAGCAGCAAATGTGTGCGAAGCAGCAGCTTCACACTTCGCCGCTCCTGAAGAGTCGCTCGATTGCTCTTGCGGCCCATTTCGTCGAAGTCGTCCGGCACTTCGATTTCGCCAGCCATGAAGCCGATCCGTTTGACGCCCATTCCAGTCGGCGCGTTAAGCGGCATGACTTTAACCAACGGCTGGCCGGCCTTGGCGATGATGAACGGCTCTCCTTTGGCGGCTTCGTCAACCAGACGCGACAGATGCGCCTTCGCTTCCTGAATATTGAAAGTACGCATCGTAGCTCTCTACAAATTTTCTGGCTTGAGCCCAGTGTGCTTGGCGATGCGCGCCAACATTTTGGGGCCAATCTCTTCGCCATCATGAAACGCGAAGACAAAGTCCGGCCAACCTGCGCGGCTCAACGTTCGGTGAGAACCTGATTGCCGCTTGATCTGCCACCCGATTCGCAGCAGCGCCGAAAGGACTTTGCGCGCCTTTGTCGAGGGCCACTGCGTCACGTGGCAGCGACGGAAATTGAAATGGACTGCGGCTGACTTTCGCCGTGCTCCAGCCGTTCGGCGAGTACGCGCAGCGCAAGTACCTGCGCTTTAGCCGTTGCCTCATCGCGCGTTGCGCCGTACGCGAGCACTCCCGGCAATTGCGGCACCTCCGCTATCCAGCGACCATCGTCTTCGCGTTCACACTCAATATCGAAGTTCACGATTTGCTCCCGGCGATGCTCAATTGTACCGGTGCCCCCGAGACTATGACACCGAACAACGCGTTCAACGAGCCCGCCGGTGCAGGCCATGGACTTGGTGAACGCAACTGGCGACGGGCCGGTACATTGGCTCGATCGGCGATCTACCGAAAATGATACGTCCGCGCAGATGCCGGGGCCCTTCAGCGGCGTTCGGAACGTCGGCTGGCGGCCTGCGACTCCATAGCGGCAATTCGCTCATTACTCGCCTTGATGTATTCAAGGGCGTTATCGATAGCCACACCAGCGCGGTCCGCGGAAGCCGCGGCCAAGTCGACGAGCATGGCCAGCGCCTCTTCTTCCGGTTCGTAGGCGAGTGCACCGCGTCGCATGAGCTCAGAAACAGACAGGTTGAGCCTGCGAGCCTTCGCGGCGATGGCTTTCTTGTCCTGTGACGTCGCGAGGACGACGATTCGCGCGGTTGCGGTGGCCATGGTGAAGAAGTCCGCTATTGCCGGCCTTGACAACTCAAAGCGTTACTTCAGCTTCGTTTCCTTGTACAGCACGTGCTTTCGCGCGACGGGATCGAATTTCTTGATCTCCATCTTGTCGGGCATGGTCTTCTTGTTCTTGGACGTCGTATAGAAATGGCCGGTGCCGGCCGAGGATTCGAGCTTGATCTTGTCGCGGGGCATGATGCAATTCTCCTCGGCGTCAGACGTGTTCGCCGCGGGCGCGCATATCGGCCAGGACGACATCGATGCCGTTCTTGTCGATCGTGCGCAGGCCAGCGTTGGTGAGCCGCAGGTTGACCCAGCGGTTCTCGCTTTCGACCCAGATCCGGCGCCGCTGCAGGTTGGGCAGGAAGCGCCGCTTCGTCCGGTTGTTGGCGTGAGAGACGTTATTGCCCACCATCGGGGCCTTTCCGGTGACCTGACACACTCGAGCCATCGCTCGCTCCTTCAAACGCGTGATTGTGCCGCAGCAAAGCCCGCTATTGTGAGGCAAAACGCGGGAAGGATCAAGCGGTTAGCTGCAGCTCGCGTTAGCCGACCGATCACGCCCTGTCAGCTTTCGGAATCGACCGAGTTACGATCTCCTCGGCGCGACAGCCCTGGTTTCGCCGTCAGATACCCGAACCCCGGTCTGCGAACGGTCCGTCATACCAGGAGAATGACGATGCGCCAGTCCATCGCGCTCATTCACCTCGGCTCAACACGGCGCCGACGCGAAACAATATCATGTCCGGTAAGCATCATCGCGATCCGATAACGCAGAATCACGGTCCGTTCTCGATCTCGGCGAAATGAGCGTCGCGCACCGATCAGGTTGCGCCGGCATGGGTGCGAGCGAATCGATCGTTGCGTCTGCCCTTCTGCTTGCGCGCGGATCTCCGTAAGCGGCCGCGCCTTCAGTCCAGTTCCCTCGCTTCACGAATGACCCCCGCTTCTGCCCAGTCACCGCGCATGTCTCGCCAATGTGACCACGGAGATCGCTTGCTCCTGCAGCGGCGTTGCCCGCAGTCGGCGCGACAGGCCTTCGGATGGCCCGCGCATGATGAAAGCGCAGGTATCCGTATCGAGCATGTAGAGCGCCATCAGCGGAACTTGCGCTCTTGCACGGGCAGCTCTTCGATGCCCTCCATGAAGTCGGCCGTGGCGCGCGGACCGTTGAGCCAGATAATCAGCCCACGACTGCGGCTTCGGCGACAGGATGACCCGTTCGCCATCCCGGTAGATGAATACTTCCTTTCCGTCGAACCGATAGTCGGCGGGCAAGCGCACCGCCTGACTACCTCCACTCGCGAATAGCTTGGCTGTTCGAGACATCACGTATCTCCTGGAAGGAGTAGATACAATTATACTACTTTTGTACCTACCTCAATAGATACCGCGCTTGAGCGGTACGCGCCTCACAGCAATCCCCTTTCCGCGAACGACACCACGCGATGCCCCGCCACGACGAAATGGTCGAGCGTGCGGATATCGACGAGTGCGAACGCCTGCTTCAGCGCCTGCGTGAGCAGCTCGTCGGCGCGCGACGGCTCGGCGACGCCCGACGGATGGTTGTGCGCGAAGATCACCGCCGCCGCGTTGCGCGCGAGCGCCGCCTTGACCACTTCGCGCGGATAAACGCTCGTCTGCGCCAGCGTGCCGCGAAAGAGCTCGTCGGCGGCGAGCAGGCGGTGCTGGCTGTCGAGGAACAGCACGACGAACGCCTCGTGCGGCAACGACGCGAGCGTCAACCGCAGGTAATCGCGCACGGCCTCGGGCGATGTCAGCGCATCCCCGTGCGACATCTCTTCGCGCAGCAGCCGCCGCGCGAGCTCCACGCCCGCCTTGAGCTTGGCGGCCCGGGCCGGTCCCACGCCAGCGGCGCCGGCGAGCTTCGCCAGCGGCTCGCCAAAGAGCGCCGAAAGGCTGCGATGCTGCCCGAGCAGATCGCGCGCGACATCGAGCGCCGACGCCTTCGCATTGCCCGCGCCCAGCACGATGGCGATCAACTCGGCGTCGGTGAGCGCGTGCGCGCCGTGGGCGAGCAGGCGCTCGCGCGGACGTTCGCCGGCGGGCCAGTGGGCGATGGTCGACATGCGAATCGCTTCCGGTGCTATGTGCGCTAATCGCCGCACTTGCGGGCGGCAGCCCTACTCGGCTCTCGGCAATTTGCGTTGACGAGTTCCGCCTTGCGCGACCTCCGCCAGCGTCTCGATACGAGTCAGACGGCGATCGATGTCCTGCACCTGGCGATCGAGTCTCCACGACCCGCGTCGCCCACTGCTCGACGCGGGCGCCGGTGTCGCGCAGCTTTTCCTTGACGACCTCGACGCCCGAGAGACGATCGAGGATTTCCGAGATGACGCTCACGCGGCTCTCCGGGTTTTGCGTCGACCACCGGAGAGTTGCGCAAACGATTCGTCGAGCCGCGCGTTGACCCGATCGAGATCCTCCGCCATCTCCTTCAACTGCCGCTCGGCCTTGCGGGTGCCTTCGTCAAGCAGACGCAAGTCCTCGGGCGATATGCCGGACAGGTATGCGTCCACCGCGCGGCGCACCTCTTCGGCGACCTTGGTTCCATTCGCCCTGGCCATGGCCTGGAGACGCTTCTTCTGATCGCGCTCGAGGTAGATCTGCGTGAGTTCCATGTTTGCCATCGCGCACCCGGTCGTCGTATATATCGCGTATATATTACATGAAGGATCGAGACGAAGCGGCGGACGTCCGAACCGGATGCCGGTAACCGTCACGCGGTCACAAGCTCGTCACAGTCACCTCAATGCGGGGTGCCACCTGTTCGAGCGAGTGTAATGTCCAGCACGACTTGCAGGCATCGGCCAGATGGACGACGGCCGCGCGATTGTGTCGTTGTCGCGCGGGCTGGCTGGGTAACCCGCGGAGGGGATCGCACCGCGCCCGGCTCGATTGGTCGAGGCATATTGACGCAAAAAGTATTAGCGTTAAAGTTCCGTAATGGAAGATTCGAAGCGCGCTACGATTTACTTCGATGCAGCGGTTCACCAGGCTCTACGCCTGAAGGCTGCGGCGACCGACCGCTCGATTTCCGAGATGGTCAATGACGCAGTGAAAAGTGCGTTGACGGAGGATGCCGAAGACCTCGCCGCATTCGACGAACGAAAATCCGAACGGAGTACTTCGTTTGAATCGCTGGTCCGCGATCTGAGAAAACGTGGCCGGATATAGGCTGCACATCAAGCCATCCGCCGCAAAGGAAATCGAGGGGATCCGAACCAAACGTGACCGCCAGCGGATAGTTGTGCGAATCTATCGCAGTACCTCGTGATCCGCCCACGCATGAGGTGCAAACGGCGCGTCCCGAGGCACGACCGACGGTATACTGGTATCTGGAGACAGTCATGCAATACAGAGTCGTCCTTCGCCGTTCCAAAGAGGGGTTCGCAGCGTCGGTTCCCGGGCTACCTGGGTGCTGGTCCCAAGGGAGCACCGAGACCGACGCGTTGGACAATATTCGTTCGGCCATCGCCGAATACTTGTCGGTCGTGAACGATCAAGTCCGCGATGAGGACGTTCGCGTCGTGGAAGTCGAAGCGTAGCCCGCTTTGCCCAAGCTTCCGGGGGTCAATCATCTTGATGCGATAAGGGCGCTCGAGAAAGCTGGATATGTCGTCCTGCGGCAAGGCAAGCACGTAGTCATGGGCAACGGGTCGCGCATATTGACCATTCCGCGGCACAATCCGGTCAACGCGATCACGATGGGAGGTATCGTCCGCGACGCCGGCCTTTCGATCGAACAGTTTCGCGATTTACTCTGAACGCGAGATCGATGCCGCCTGTTCGCTCACCGGCGACGCTGGCAATATCGGAGCGCAGACCTTCGTCGACTTGATCAGTGCTGGCTTCTCGACGGTGCTGTTCGACAGGATCTTGATGATAGTCTCGTAACGCGGCTTGGCGCCCGGCGCGAATGCCTTGTAGAGGCTCTCGCGGCCGAGACCGGTCTTCTCGGCGACACTCGTCATCCCGCGTGCCTTGGCGACATGTCCGATCGCCCCTGTATCGACCGAATGGACGAACCGACAGCCAGCGACTCGCCATCGCACGCGGCAAAGCTGTCGTCGTTCGCGTCACCGTGCGCGTAGAAGCCGTGCGAGACACTCGCCGAAGCGAAAATCATCGGGCGCGCACCAGAATGGACGAGAGGGCAATGCGTGACGACGCGCCCTTGCCGTCGCGAGACCTTGCCTATACCGATCTGATGGAGATGCGCGCGACGACAGCGATCCAGCGCGTTGCGCGCCTGAACCTACGCCCGCATCCGACGTGCGCTTTCGTGGACCAGTTCCGCCAGCAGGAGCTTCGCAAGCGCTTCGGGCGAGGCATCGCCAAGCCGTGCGCGCTTGCTCCCGAACAGCAACGATTCGACGGTGATGACCGGGCCATCCACCGTATACGTGCCTTCGTAATGCTGGCCGTCAAACTCGATGCGGACGCCGCGTCCGGCGATTGGACACTCGATGCTCTTGTGTCGCGTCATGGTTCATTGACGAGGCTGAAATGCTCAAGACCGTGCAAGCCATGTGCCTGCCGTGCCGAGCGGCAGGGCTCCGCGTGCCGCGTCAACCTGTCCAGTGCAAGACGAATCGTTACACCACCACCTGCAGCCTCACGCCCAGGCCTTGCAGGACCTTGATCACCGTCTCGTAGCGCGGCTTGGCGCCCGGTGCGAACGCCTTGTAGAGGCTTTCCCGTCCAAGACCGGTACTGCCGGCAACGGCCGTCATTCCGCGCGCCTTGGCGACATCACCAATGGCCGATAGAAATACTTCGGGATTGCCTTTCTACGAGCGCCGGCAGGAAGTATGTACGCGACGGGCCGCGATAGAATGGCCGGCCGCTTCGGAAAAGCCGTCCATGAGCATATTGAAGGAAGTGATACGGGACCTGCTGGCCGGTGCTCGCCGGACACCGGAGGTTGCACGGTCGAAAACGGATAACCCGATCGTCGACTATCTGGAGCGGAACCCGCACGGCCGGATGGTCCATAAGTGGCCACACTATTTCGACATTTATCATCGTCATCTGGCCCGGTTTCGGGGCCGACGCCTGACGCTGCTCGAAATCGGCGTATTCAACGGCGGCTCGCTTCGGATGTGGCGTGACTACCTCGGGGCGCAAGCGCGGATTGTCGGCGTGGACGTAGCCCCCGAATGCGAAAAGTTCGCGGAGCCGGGAATTGACGTCGTGATCGGCGACCAGGGCGATCGTGCATTTCTGCGCTCGCTGTTCGATCGCTATCCCGACATCGCCATCCTGATCGACGACGGCGGGCACCGGATGCATCAGCAGATCGCGACCTTCGAAGAGCTGTACCCGCGTCTTCCGGCCGACGGCGTCTACTTGTGCGAAGACACCCATACCTCTTACATGCCCATGTTCGGCGGTGGATACCAGCAACCGCAGACCTTCATCGAGCGTGTCAAGCCGCTCATTGATTCCCTTCACGCGTTTCACAGTGCCGACCCACAATTTGCCCCCAACGAATTCACGCGCACGACCGACTCGATCCATTTCTACGACAGCCTTGTCGTGATCGAAAAGAGGGTGCGAGTTAAACCGGAGGTCGCCACCTATGGCACCGAGGTCGGCGTCCAATACGTCGGCCCCTCCCTGTCCGGGAAGCTGTAACCCGTGGTTCGTGAATTCGGAAACGCTGACCGCCGGCGCAGGATGCCCACTCTCACAAAAGGGAACCATGCGCAGGTTCAAGGCGTCGACGTATCCCGGATACGCGGGGGAATCCGTCGAGGCGCCGCAGTGTAGAATCGACGACGCCTCACCCCTATCGACCGGATGGACGAACCGCACAAATCCGACACGCCCGCGCACGCGCCAAAGCCGCTGTCGCGCATCGTGCTCGGCGTCACCGGCGGCATCGCGGCGTACAAGTCGGCCGAGCTCGTGCGGCTCCTCGTCAAGGACGGCGTGACGGTCGACGTCGTGCTCACCGACGCCGGCGCGCGCTTCGTCACCGCGACGACGTTCCAGGCGCTTTCCGGCCGTCCCGTGCATTCGGACGTGTGGCAGTCGGGCGCCGACAACGCGATGGGCCACATCACGCTCTCGCGCGGCGCCGATGCGATCGTCGTCGCCCCCGCGACCGCCGATTTCATCCGCAAGCTCGCGCACGGCGCCGCCGACGATCTGCTGTCCACGCTCTGCCTCGCGCGCGAGTGTCCGCTGCTCGTCGCACCGGCGATGAATCGCCAGATGTGGTGGAACGCGGCAACGCAGCGCAACGTCGCGCAGCTCGTGACCGACGGCATCGAGATCCTCGGCCCGGACACCGGCGAGCTCGCGTGCAACGAGAACGGCGAAGGCCGGATGCTCGAAGCCGAAGCAGATCTACGCGGCGCTCGTCGCGTCGCGCCAGCCGAAGGTGCTGAAGGGCAAGCGCGTGCTGCTGACCGCCGGCCCGACCGTCGAGGCGATCGATCCGGTGCGCAGCATCACCAACACGAGCTCCGGCAAGATGGGCTTCGCGCTGGCGCAGGCCGCCGCCGAAGCGGGCGCGAACGTGACGATGGTGGCCGGCCCGACGTCGCTCGCGACACCGGCCGGCGTGACGCGCATCGACGTGACGAGCACCGCGCAGATGGCCGAGGCGGTGTTCGCTCGCGTCGGCCGACTGCGACATCTTCATCGGCGTCGCGGCCGTGGCCGATTACACGCCCGCCGCAAGTGCGCGGACCAGAAGATCAAGAAGTCGGCCGATGCGCTGACGATCACGCTCAAGCCGACGACCGACATCCTGGCGACCGTCGCCGCGCGTCCAAATCCGCCGTTCTGCGTCGGTTTCGCCGCCGAGAGCCAGGACGTCGTCCGGCTCGCCGAGGAGAAGCGCCGGCGCAAGAAGCTGCCGCTGATCGTCGCGAACCGCGCGCAGGACGCGCTCGGCGAGCGATGCGAACGAGGTGACGCTGCTCGACGACGCGGGCGCGCATCCGCTGCCGAAGATGGACAAGCTCGCGCTGGCAAGGCGGCTGGTGGCAGAGATTGCACAGCGCGTGAAGAAAGAAGCGTAAACGAATGCATCGCCCGTTTGCATCTTACGTCTCGATGCTCAAGACATCGAGCACGTGGATGTGTAGTGGCGGCATCAATGGGACCGACTGCTATCCTGCTATTGATGTTCGCGGTCGTGCCAAACGCCACCGCCTATACCCAGAATACGCAACTCGAGCGAGCCCTTGGAAACAGTGATCCCAAAGCGCTTGCGCTGTTGCCTGCCAAGGGATTCAAAGACGGTGCTGCAGGTTTCTTCCGGGCGCATTCGCTTTATGTAGTTCCTGATTCACAAAGGGCTTGGTGCTCCGAGCATACTCACGGAATCCTGAAGCCTGGCTGCTACGTCGAATTGTTCGTGCAGGGCGAAGGGATCAAGCCAAGAAACTCCCACGGTGACCCGTGCGGCGCGATTGGCCGTTGGTATAAGGCACCGGGTTCGAGCAACTATGTTCCAACGATCGGCACCTTCATTTCGAACGCAATGGCGGATGGCGATTGGGACGGCGTCGTCCTCGCCATCTACGAAGGGCCGGGCGAAAGAAGCTCGCCAACGGGCTCTTGTGACCGGACCGTCGATCCAAAGATACGCAGGAACTGAGAAACGGTCGCGACGTGCCCGGTAATGAAGCACTCGTTACGCTGATCGACGATAGCGCGAAAACGGCACGCGACCGGCGCACTGTCGCTCCGCCGTGCGACGCATAGCATACGATGCCGACCGTCCTCCTGACCGGCGGCACCGGCTACATCGGTTCGCACACCTGCGTCGAACTGATGCAGGCCGGCTTCGACACCGTCCTGCTCGACAATCTCTGCAACAGCTCGCCGGTCGTCGTCGATCGCATCGCCGCCGATCGCCGGCAAGCGGCCGACGTTCATCGAGGGCGACGTTCGCGACCGTGCGCTGCTCGATCGCGTATTCGAGCGAGCACGCCGATCGACGCCGTCGTCCACTTCGCCGGATTGAAGGCGGTCGGCGACTCGGTCGCGCAGCCGCTCGAATACTACTCGAACAACGTCGGCGGATCGGCGACGCTGCTCGAAGCGATGCAGCGCGCACGGCGTGCGACGCGATCGTCTTCAGCTCGTCGGCGACGGTCTACGGCATGGCCACCCGAATGCCGCTCGCCGAGACCGCGCCGACCGCGCCCGGTCAATCCGTACGGCCACACGCAAGCTGATGGTCGAGCAGATGATCCGCGACCTCGCGCGCGCCGACCCCCGCTGGCGCGTCATGTGCTTGCGCTACTTCAATCCGGTAGGCGCGCACGAGAGCGGAACGATGGGCGAAGACCCGCGCGAAACCCCCAACAACCTGATGCCGTACGTCGCCCAAGTGGCGGTCGGCCGCCTGCCGCGGCTGCGCGTGTTCGGCAACGACTATCCGACGCCCGACGGCACCGGCGTGCGCGACTACATCCACGTCACGGACCTCGCGGCGGGTCACGTCGCCGCGATCGAGCAGCTGCTCGGATCCGAGCCCGTCGCAACATGCGATCATCAATCTGGGTACCGGGTCGCGGCCACAGCGTGCTCGAGGTCGTGCGCGCGTTCGAGGCGGCGAGCGGCACGGCCGATTCCCTACGACATCGTCGAGCGGCGACCGGGTGACGTTGCCGTGTCGTGCGCGGATGCCGACGCTCGCCGGCGAATTCCTCGGCTGGACGGCGAAGCGGGACCTGGCGCAGATGTGCGCGGATACGTGGCGATGGCAATCGACGAATCCGGACGGCTACGCAGTCGATCTCGAGCGGCGAGCTAGCCGCGATCCCGCCGATGGAACAGACCCCGCTCAACATCGGCTTCAACGGAGATCTCCTGGCGCTGGTCCCGCGGGATGCGTCACGATCGTCGAAGTCGGATGCAGCGGCGGCGGATTGGCGCGAAGGTACCTGAAGCTCAATCCCGCGTGCGAATACATCGGAATCGAGATCAATCCGGATACGCCGAAGTTGCGCGGCGCACTGCACCCGAGTGGTCGTCGGCGATATCGAGCACATGAGCGACGAAATGTTCGATTCGCTCTTGCCGTCGATCTGCTGGATCTTCGGCGATGTGCTGGAACACCTCTACGATCCGTGGTCGGTGCTGCGCCGAATTCGCGAGTCGATGCCGCCGCAGGCGTCCGTCGTCGCCTGCATTCCGAACGCGCAGCACTGGAGCGTGCAGGCGCGGCTGAACTGCGGCGCCTTCCGATACGAAGACAAGGGACTGATGGATCGCACGCATATCCGGTGGTTTACGAAAACGACCATCGACGAGCTGTTTCATTCCTGCGGATTCGCGATCGTCGATGGCCGCGGTCGCGTCCTCGACGAAGCCGTATCGCGACGCCGCGCTTGATCGGAATTCGGGCGTTCGCCGAAGCGATCGGGGCCGACGTCGAAATGGCGGTGAACGACGCAACGCCATTGCAATATGTCGTTCGCGCAGTTCCCGTCTAGCGACGCTGTCACCCGCTGATCCATGCAAGCCATCGATCTGAAGATCCTCGACGAGCGCATTCGCGCAGCATCTTCCCGCCTACGCGACGGCGGGTTCCGCCGGCCTCGATCTGCGCGCATGCATCGACGCGCGACTGGTGATTGCGCCGGGCGACGCGCAACTCATCTCGACCGGAATCTCGATCCACATCGGCGATCCCGGTCTGGCCGCGATGATCCTTCCGCGCTCGGGACTCGGGCACAAGCACGGCATCGTGCTCGGCAATCTCGTCGGCCTGATCGACTCCGACTACCAGGGTCCGCTGATGGTGAGCTGCTGGAATCGCGGCCGCGACCCGTTCACGATGCAACCGCTGGATCGGCATCGCGCAGCTCGTCATCGTCCCGGTCGTGCAGGCAGCATTTCGGGTCGTCGAAGAATTCGAAGCCAGCAGCCGTGGTGACGGCGGTTTCGGCAGCAGCGGCGCGCGCTGATGTCCGATGTTCAAGCGACCCGATAGGCAAACCGCAGCCGCGGTCGCGCTGCGCATCGAAGACGCGCCATTGCGCATCATCAGGCCGGCACGACTCGGCGAAGCCGAAACAATCTACCGACAGATGCTCAATGCCGAACCCGGCCATCTCGACGCGTTCCATCTGCTGGGCGTGGTGGCGCTTCAACGTGGGCGTGCCCAAGAGGCAGTCGATCTCATCAGTCAGTCGCTCGCCGGCGTCCCGACAACCACCACGCGCTGAATCATCTGGGTGAAGCCTATCGTGCGCTCGAACCTGCTCGACGAGGCGAAAACCTGCTTCGAAAGGGCGCTCGCGCTCAAAGGCGACTATTTTCCAGGCATACAACAATCTCGGCAACGTGTATCAGCTCATGGTCGACTCGACATCGCAATGTCGTGCTACCGAAAAGCGCTCGTCGATCAATCCCGATTACGCCGAAGCGCACACCAATCTCGGCAATGCATTTCAGGAAAGCGGTCATTGGGACGGCGCCGTAGCGTGCTATGAACGAGCCCTCGAGTTGCGTCCGGACTTTGCTGAAGCGTCATTCAACCTCGCCAACGTGTTCAAGTTATTGCGCCGATACGACGATGCCATTCCGCGGTATCGAAAGGCCGTTTCGTTGAAGCCCGGGTTCGCCAAGGCTCATCTTGAACTCGGACGTGCGCATCACGAGGTCGGCGAACGCGAACAAGCGATCGAATGCTTTCGGCGGTCTGTTGCCTCGAACCCGAGAATCCAGAAGCGCGGTGGGGCCTCGTGCTCACCGAACTGGCGCTGGTGCATGATGACCAAGTCGCGGTCGAAAACTATCGGAACGCGTTTGCGCGCGGCCTGAACGAGCTCGATCACTGGTTCAACGCGGATCGCATCAAGGATGGCTTCAACGCGGTCGGAACGCTGCAGCCGTTCTACCTTGCCTATCACGAGGAAAACAACCGCGACTTGCTTTCCGATACGGTGCGCTCTGCCGGCGCCTCGCGGAGCATTGGCAAGACGACCAGCGACTAACACTTCGCACACACAAGCCGAACAAGCGAATCCGTGTGGGCCTCGTATCGGCGCACATTTGCGATCACTCGGTCTGGCACGCCTTGTCAAGGGATGGTGCCAGCACCTCGATTCCGAGCGTTTTCAGCTCGACATCTTTTCCCTGGGCAGGATCGTCGATCGCGAGACCGAGATCGCCCGATCGTCCGCGTCGCGATTCGTCCACGGGCTGGTCCGGCCCGCAGCAATGGGCGCAAGCGATCCTCGCCGAGCCGCTCGACGTGCTGATCTATCCCGAAATCGGGATGGATCCGATGGCGGCGAAGCTCGCGAACCTTCGGCTCGCGCCGGTTCAGGCGACGACGTGGGGGCACCCCGAGACCTCGGGACTTCCTACGATCGACTATTACATCTCCGCGCGCGATTTCGAACCGGAGAATGCGCAGGACAACTACACCGAAAGACTGATCGTCCTGCCCAACCTCGGCTGCTGCTACCACCCGTTGGACACGGCTTGGGAAGACGTTTCGCTCGCCGAGCTTGGCATCGATACCGGCAGACCGCTATTCATCTGTCCGGGCACTCCCTTCAAGTACGCACCGATGCACGACTGGATTTACCCCGCCATTGCGCATGAGCTCGGTGATTGCCAGTTCGTCTTCTTCAAATATCCGCTGGAGACACTTGCGCAAGCGCCTGACGCAGCGCCTCGAGACGGCATTTTCGCGAGTCGGCCTAGCGTACAACGACTACGTGGTCGAGATTCCGTGGCTCTCCAAGCCGCGTTTCAACAGCCTCATGCGGCAAGCCACCGCCTTTCTCGACACGATCGGATTCTCGGGCTTCAACACCGCGATGCAGGCCGTCGAATGCGGATTGCCGATCGTGACCCGGGAAGGAAGATTCCTGCGGGGTCGGCTTGGGAGCGGAATCTTGAGGCATCTCGGTGCGACTGAGCTCATCGCCGAGTCGGAACAGGCCTACGTGGACACTGCGGATACGACTCTGGCTCGGGACCTCGCGTGAAGGAAAGACACGCGTGAGCGATATCAAGACTCGCTTCGTAATCTCTACGATGATCGAGGCCCGGCTCACGCGATGGAGGACTTTCTACTGAGCGTAACGGGCAAATGACTGTACTCCGGGACAAATGGATCAAGTGCCATGACCGCAATCGATACGAGCGCAGAACCCGCCGCATTTGCTGACTCCATGCAATGGTTCGACGCGTTGGGTGAGCCATGTACCGATTGATGCACCACTCGAGACAGACAATTTTGACGCAGAGCGCTACGGTCGCGAGGCACAACCAAACGCTTTTCTACTCCGAGAGGCATGCGGCGTACCTGTCTTTTCTAATCAGGCACTGCGACGATTTCTTTGCCGCACGTCGCCTGCTTTCTGACGTCACTTCGCGCAATATGTTCGACCCTCCTACTCTTCCGCTTGCTCGGCCATTTGCACATCCGCCTACCCTTCAATACACCGAAGCCACGAATTATCGCAGTCAGTGGTACGAATCATGGAAGATCAGGGACACTGAGGACAGTGGAATGTTCGGGCCCCTATCGTCTTCGCCGTCCCGTTCGACGACGGTCCAATGCGATTGAAGTGCTGGAGCGGGAACATAGCAGCATCGTTCCTGTTTCGGCAATATTTCTACGATCGTGACGGAGTGGTTATCGGGCCAGCCAGGAGATCAGGTGATTGACGCTGGAGGCTGCTTTGGAGACACCGCGCTAGCCTTCGCCGAAGAAGTGGGAAAGAAGGGAACGTCCATACGTTCGATCCGTTGAAGCGGCATTGCGAGTAGATGCGGACTCGTTTGCGATGAACCCAGGTCTCGCCGAACGAGATCTCGATACACGAGGTCGGCCTGGCAAGCAGGACGGTAAGAGCCCCCACTGGCCGGGACAGGGATATCGGCGATCGACCCGGGAGCCCAGGGTCGCCGTCGGCGGCGACCTGCCTACGCGAACAATCGACAGCCTCGTCGCTAAGGGCGACATCCAACGCGTCGATTTCATCAAAATGGACATCGAAGGCAGCGAATTCCAGCGCTAATGGGTGCCGAGTCGGCCCTTCGGAAGTGGCAGACCGAAGCTCGCCATATCGCTCTACCATCGTCCAGAGGACTTCTTCTCCATTCCGTTGTGGATCAACTTTCGCTGGATTCCGGATATCGAATTCTTCCTCGATCACTACAGCATCCATCATCGAAGAAACCGTGCTTTACGCGGCGCGCCCGCCAGCGACATGAAAGCCATCATCCTCGCCGGAGGACCTCGGCACCCGCATCAGTCGAGGAATCGCACCTGAAGCCCAAGCCCGATGGTCGAGATCGGCGGCCGGCCGATCCTCTGGCACATCATGAAGATCTACTCGCATCTCGGGATCAACGACTTCATCATCTGCCTCGGCTACAAGGGCTACCAGATCAAGGAGTATTTCGTCAACTACTTCCTGCATAATGCCGATGTCACGATCGACATGTCGAGCAACGGCATGAAGGTGCATGAGCATCACGCCGAGCCCTGGAACGTGACGCTGGTCGATACTGGCGAATCCACGATGACCGGCGGCCGGCTGAAGCGCGTTCGCAATTACGTCGACGACGAAGATTTCTGCCTGACGTATGGCGACGGCGTCGGTGACGTCGATATCTAACGGCCTGATCGCCTTCATCACCACCATGGTGCGCCTCGCCACCGTCACCGCCGCGCAGCCCCGGGACGATACGGAGCACTCAAGATCGCCGGAGATCGCGTCCTGAGTTTCAAGGAAAAACCCGCGGCGACGGCGGTCTGGATCAACGGCGATTCTTCGTGCTGTCCCCGAAGTCCTCGACTACCTCCCGACGATGACACCGTCTGGGAGCAGGAGCCGCTGGAGGACCTCGCGCGTGAGGGCCAGCTGCGCGCCTACCTTCATCGCGGATTCTGGCAGCCGATGGATACGCTCCGGGACAAGACTCTGCTTGAAGAACTATGGAATCGCCGGCGCGCCCTGGAAGGTCTGGCAGTGACACCAGCAGTTCTGGCGAGACCGTCGTGTGCTGATCACGGGACACACCGGGTTCAAGGGCAGGCTGGCTCGCGCTTTGGCTCGGCACCGCTTGGGCGCGGCAGTCGGCGGCTACGCGCTTGGCACCGCCGACCACGCCAAGCCTCTTCGAGCTGGCCGGTCGTCGATTCGCCGCGTTCGATCGGTTTCGCGGACATTCGCGACCTGGAACGGCTTCGCCTCGCCGATCCGAGGTTCGGCCCGAAATCATCTTTCATCTCGCCGCCGCAATCCCTCGTGCGCGAGTCCTATCGCGCGCCGCTCGACACGCTCGCGACGAATGTCATGGGCACCGCGAACGTTCTCGAAGCGGTGAGACGTGCGGACAGTGTCCGAGCAGTCGTCGTCATCACCAGCGACAAGTGCTACGAGAATCGTGAGCAGCGGGCCGGCTATCGGAGTCCGACCCCATGGGCGGACACGACCCTATAGCAGCAGCAAGGGCGCGGCCGAGTTGGTCACATCGTCCTATCGACGCTCGTTCTTCGACGCAAAGACAGTCGCCGCGATCGCCACCGCGCGAGCCGGAAATGTCATTGGCGGCGGAGACTTCGCAGCAGACCGCCTACTGCCTGACTGCCTCCGCGCGGTCGAAGGTGCGCCTCGGTTGCCATTCGCAATCCGGCCTCGACCCGCCCGTGGCAGTTCGTGCTCGACCCGCTTGCGGGCTATCTGACGCTCGCCGAGCGCTTGGTAACCACGGGTCATGCATACGCGGAGCCGTGGAACTTCGGCCCGTCGGACGCGAGCCGACACCCGTACGTTGGTTATGCGAGCAGTTTGCGGCGATGCTCGCGCCCGCTCGGGAAACGCGCTCGCGATCGAATTCGTCGACGCACCCAGACGACCAACACGAAGCGCAATCTCTTCGCCTCGACATATCGAAGGCTCGCCAACGGCTGGATGGCATCCCGTGCTGTCCATCGGGACGCCGTTGCGACTGACCGCCGATTGGTACGCGCGATTACCTCGCGGGCGGAAACCTGCGCGGTACGACGCTCGCTCAGATCGAGCAATTCCGAGGCGCTGGCGCGCCGCGGCGCCGGACGCATGAAACCGAATACGCCCGAATTCCCGTCTACGAACCGACGCTTCGGCCGAGAGGAGGCGGAGGCACTGACTGCGCTGTCTCGATCCATCGCGCTTCGCCGGCAACGAGCCAATCGACGAATTCGAACGAGGCGTTCGCGCAGGCGATCGGTGCCCCGCGCGCGATTGCCGTCGCGAATGGCACGGTAGCCTTCACCTTGCAATGATCGCGTGCGGAATCGGACCGGGCGACGAGGTCATCGTCCCGAGCCTAACATTCGTCGCAAGTGCGAACGCCGTCGCGTACACCGGGGCAACGCCGATCCTGGTCGACGTAGACCAGGCACCTGGCAGATGACCGTGACCGAAGCCTCACGATCCATCACGCCGCGAACGCGCGCAATTCTTGCCGTCCACCTATACGGGCACGCGTGCGATGCATCGCCTGGCTCACTCGCAAGACAGCGCGGACTCTGGCTAATCGAGGATTGCGCCGAGGCGCTCGGCACGCGATCGATGGCCATCATGTCGGCCTCGACTCCGACGTTGCCACGTTCAGCTTCTACAAGAACAAGACCATCACCACCGGCGAAGGTGGCATGATCGTCACAAAACGGAACGATTGGCACGACAAGTCGTGCTGCTCAAAGGTCAGGGGGTACCGCTCACCCGGCGGTACTGGCATGAAGTGCTCGGATACAACTATCGAATGACGAATCTATCCGCCGCGCTCGGCAACGCCCAGCTCGGAAAGCTGGATTCGATCCTGACCAGTAAGCGACGAGTGGCCGAACGCTACAAACGGCATTGCCGGTCTGCCCATAACGCTTCAGCAGGAACTGCCGAACAGTCAAAGCGCGTCGTGGCTCATCGCAGCGACCTTACCCGACCGTCGCATCCGGGATGGCTTGGCTGCCCATCTCGAGCGCGGCAACATCGAGGTGAGGCCGGTCTTCCTTCCGCTGCAGCGATTCCCGATGTACGAAGCACCGGGCATTTCCACACCAGTCGCCGACGGCATAGCGGATTGCGGGATTTGCTTTCCGAGCACGCCAACGCTCTCCGATGCCGATTTCACATACGTGACCGATTCGATTGATCAATTTTTTTGACCACTGAATAATCACGACGATCGAACTGAGTGAGCACCGTTCTCTTTCTTTCCGGTCTGTCGATGGGCGATGCGCTTGGAGCCATCGGTCGTTCCTGGGGTGGCATTTTTGAAGATCTGGGATACGAGTTCATAGAAGTCAGCCTTGCCAGACCGACGCGGCGGAATATTTCAATTCCATGCTTGCAAGTCGAAAGATCGAATTTGCATTTTCATTTGTTGGAATGTGCACCGATCTCGTCGGCGCTACGCCCGATGGGCGGCAAGTCAATATCTGGGAGCAGCTCGGGATTCCGCTCATCACCTTTTTTGGCGATTCACCGGCTTATTATTTCGATCGCCATATTGTGCCGAGCTCGCTATTCGTGTGCCTGTATGGGTTCGACGAACATTATGTGCTTCGCAAACGACTGCCTAAAGTCAACGGCCTGATTGGAACACCACCCAAGTTGCCCCTTGATGTGACCGCCAAGGAAGCCATCGACTTTTCTGCAAAGGAGCGTGGTCGACTCTTGTTTCTGAAGAACGGCAACGATCCGCAAAAGCTGCTCATCGCGTGGCGTGACCACCTGTCGCCCTCCGTCTTCGCCATGCTTGCCGACCTTGCTTCCGAGTTGGTCGATAAGATCGCGACCCCGTTGGGGAACGATATCGATTCATTGGTCTGCAAATATTTCACGGATAAGGGTCTTGACGCTGAAACCCTCCCAAAGCTGCGTCTTTTCTTCATCGCGCAGCTCGACGATTACCTCCGGCGCGTCAAGAGTTCCTCCATCGTCGAACTGCTGCTTGACTTTCCAATCGAGATCCACGGATACAACTGGGAACACATAGACTTCTCGGGGAAACGCGCCACCCTCGTGCATGGCGGCGACTACACGAAGTCCAAGCCTCTTATCGAGCGATCTCTCGGTCTTCTCGACATGTCGCCGAACACGACCTCGGCCCCGCATGACCGTCCGCTTCGAGCATTTGGCATGTACACGCTTTGCCTGACCAACGAACAGCAATGCTTTACCGAGCAGTTCGTTCAGCACGACACGTTCACGTTTCGCTTCGAAGGGGAGAGCCTGCAGACAAGAGTTGCCGACGTTCTCGCACATCCGAAGCGCTATGTGGAACTGGGTATCGAGGTTGCGGAATCGTTCAGGAAGCGACATAGCGGCCGGGATTTCGGCGTTTTCATAGAGGAGGCTGCGAGCGTCGTGAGATTGGCCTGGGAAGGTCGACCTGGCGGAATGCAGGACTTCTTCGTCTGGCCCCCACAGAAGCTATCTTAGGCGAGCGTGGGCCACCCCCAAGAAACGTTCTACAAGGCTGCCAGGTAAGCTGCGGGGCACGTGATGCCAACAAATGTTCTGGATTACTTCGAAGGCGGGGCTCTCTCAAAATGCCGAGAGAGGATTGGCGTCACGGACGGTGGACGCGGCTACACCTTCGAAGAAATAGAACGGTTTGCCAAGAATTGTGCGACGCTAATCCAGCGGCGGTCCACCGCGATCAATCGCCCGATTGCGGTACTTCTTCCAAAGAGCGTTCAAACAATCGTCGCCGATCTTGGCATTGTTTACAGCGGAAACTGCTACGCAAACATGGATCCGAAGTCGCCGCCCGAACGACTCAAGGCGATACTTCAGAACCTCGGTGCCGAAATCATCATTACGTCGGCAGCTCATTTCACGGCGCTGCGTGCGGTGAACGTACTCGAAGCCACGCTTTTGATCGTCGAAGATGCGATGATCGGCGAATCGCTCTATGACTCCGCTGTCCTGTGTGAACGGCGAAGTCGGGTAATCGACACCGACCCTCTTTGCATTATTCACACGTCTGGCTCGACTGGCGTCCCAAAGGGAGTCGCGCTGAACCACCGAAGCACGATCGACTTCATGGACTGGGTTTTCCAGCGCTTTGAGTTCGACGAGAGTGAGATTATCGGCAGTCTCTCACCATTCTATTTCGACATATATACGCTTGAGCTTTACCTTTGCCTCGCGAAGGGCGCCACGCTAGCCATCATTCCGGAGCAGTGCGCTGCGTTTCCCTCCAAACTCCTGGAATTCCTGGCAAGGGAGCGGGTGACCTTTGTATTCTGGGTACCGACGATCATGGTGAACATTGCCAACCATGATCTTCTTGGAAAGTGGAATCTTAAGTCGCTCCGGAAGGTATTCTTCGCCGGCGAAGTCTTTTCCACTAAACATCTCAATCATTGGCGGCGGCATCTGCCTCATGCGTTGTTCGTGAATCTCTACGGTCCGATCGAGATAAGCGTCGACTGCACCTATTTCGTTGTGGATCGCGAATTGGCCGACCACGAAAAGCTACCTATCGGCTTCCCCTGCCGGAATACCGACATCTTGATTCTCGACGAGCAGAACCGGGCGGTTCAGGGAGAAGAACCCGGCGAATTGTGTGTACGCGGCAGTTCCCTCGCCTTGGGCTATTGGAACAACCCGCAGCTCACGGCGCGGGCGTTCGCGCAAAATCCTCTCAACCCGCATTATTCGGAAGTGATATACCGAACCGGCGACCTCGTGCACCGAAATGCTCGTGGTGAGATCATGTTTATCGGAAGGAAGGATTTCCAGGTCAAGCACCTCGGCTACAGGATTGAACTCGGAGAGATTGAGCACGCCGCACTTCGCGTCGACGGTGTTCGCAATGCATGCGTTGTCTACCACTCGTCGAAGAAGCAGATCATGCTCTTTTTCGAGTCTGCGCAGGATCTGGCTCCGGGAGTCCTTCGCGAGCACCTTGGCGCGTTCTTGCCGAAATATATGCTGCCGACGACTCTTCGCCGCATGGAGCAGTTACCGAAGAATCCAAACGGCAAGATTGACCGCCACGAGTTGGCGCGACAGGTGGACGATTGATCCGGCTGGTCCAATCTGCCGACGAGGTACGGGAAGTGGTCAATTCGACCAAGGTAGACGGCACTAGCTACCGCACTAATTTCTTTCCAGCGCCGCAAAAACTCCACGGGTGGATTTCTCACGGAGAACTGTTCTGCGAGCGAAAGGAAGGTGCGGCGTTATTCCTGAGAAAGGACCGCGGTTTCTGGCGTCTTTATTTCTGCGCTGCCAGTCCCGTGGCGCTTCAGCGCTCCATCGCGGCACTTGCGTTGCTTCGAATGGACCCAGCGGTCGTTGATCTCGTAGGGCAAGAGCCCGCCGTGGATGGTGTGGCGAAGTTATTCAGCGCCACCGGATTTCGAAGGTACAGGCAACTGATCCGCATGGCCCGGACCGGTCGAGTTGCGCCCTCGGACATGACAGCCGGTGAAGCAGAAGTCGTCCTGGCCGGCGGCGAAGATTCGAAGCCGGTCCTCGATTTGCTGCTGGCGTCATTTGACTGCCGCGCCGAACAGCTTCCGACGGTCTACGAGATCGATGCGGCACTCGAGAGGCAGGTCAGATTCTAGTAGTGCGTTGCGAAGAAGTTTTGGCCGGATTACTGTTTTTCGAGACTAAAGGGCTTACGTCGACGCTTCGATACTGGCTTATAGCACCTGAGTACCGAGCCCGGCGGCTCGGGTCTGCACTCATTCGCCGGTACTTTGCAATGCATCCGACCGTGCGTCGGTACGTTCTCTGGGTGATTGCGGACAACGACAGTGCGATACGGAAGTATAACTACTACGACTTCGCAGCCGACAGTTTGGTCGATCGGGTAATGTCAAATGAACTGGTGTGATCATGAAGTCGCTCCTTGAAGTGTTGAAGGGCATCCGACCCGAATTCGATTTCACGACGTCTCGGGACTTTATCGCTGAAGGCATGCTCGATTCATTCGATGTCGTAACCCTCGTTGCGAAGCTGGACAAGAAATATGGAATTTCCATCGATGGCATCGACATCGTGCCCGAGCATTTCCAGAACCTCGATACCATTGCAGCGCTCCTACGCACGTACCACGTCATACCGTGACTTTCACTTTCCAGCGCAAGCGCGTTTCCGGATTGCTCGCGATCGTCCCGGCCCGCGAGGCAGTCGTTCCTGGATGACATGAAGAACTTCGACTTTCCCGAGGCGCGGTCGCGCAAGCTCATGGAAGTGATGGGATACGATAAGCACCGCCTCGTTGGTCCGGACGAGTGCATGTCGGAATCTCGCCGTCTTCGGTCTTCAATACCTCTTTGATCACGGACTGCTGGAGCGAAAGCAAATTGGCGCCCTCATCCTTGTCAGCCAATCCCCCGACCATTTCATGCCCCCTACCAGCAACATTATCCAAGGGCGGTTGGAGCTGGGGCAGGACGTATTCTGCCTGGATATAAACCAGGGCTGCGCCGGATTCGTCATCGGATTGATTCAGGCGTTTCTCCTGCTCGATCAAAACAATATCGAGAAGGTAGTACTCATCAACGCAGACGTCCTGAGCCGCAAGACTTCGTCGAAGGATCGTAATAGTTATCCACTCATCGGCGATGGCGCGGCTGTCACAATCGTTGAACGCGAAGGACGGGATTCGATCATTAGCGCGAGAGTAAAGATGGATGGAACGCGAAATGATGCCCTGATGATTCCAGCCGGTGGCTTTCGGATGCCCTCCACGCCGGAAACTGCGATGCTGGATGATGTGGGGGACAACAACCTTCGCGCCAAAGATCACCTCCGAATGATAGCGGCGCGGTGTTCAACTTTGTGCAAGTAGATGTTCCGCCCTTGATTGAATCGCTTTTGTCGGATGCCAACGTTTTGGCCGATGATGTCGATTTTTTCTGTGTCACCAGCCGAACCGCTTCATGCTTCAGAAATTAGCCGATAAGATGAAAATTTCCCACGCAAAGATGCCTATGAACGTGGTGGAACGATTTGGCGACGGCAGCGGCGTTACCATTCCGTTGGCCATCGCTTTAAATTTGAGCGAACGACTGGCCGCTGAAGAGCTGCACGTCTGCCTCGCCGGCTTCGGCGTAGGCCTTACATGGGGTGCGATGCTCATGCAATTAGGTCATTTGAGTTTTTGCGAACTACTTGAGTACAACGATGGCGCAGGGCGCCCCCAGTGATGGAAGACTTCAAATACAAATTGGCGGAAATTCTTGACGTTGATGAAGTCAGTTCAGAAGACGTGCTGCAGGATTTCGAAAATTGGGATTCGCTAACGGTTTTATCCATTGTCGCGACTCTTGATGCCAGTTACGGTGTCACCCTGACGGCGACCGATCTGAGGCGCGTAGAACCGTGGGAGAACTGGCTGCGATCATGGAAAGCCGTCGAGGGAAATGAACAAGCCGAAACACCCGCTGGATTTGTGCAATCAACGAGTCCTGGTGACTGGTGCCGCGTCAGGAATTGGCTTGGCTACATCTCAACTGGTAAGCAGGATGGGGGGCCGCGTACTTGGTGTCGACATAGATACGGAGGGCCTGGCGCAGGACCCGCTACCAAGCTTCGAAGGGGCCGGTCACGAAGTGCTGCGCTTTGACCTCCGCGACGTGGAGCGCATCCCTTCGTGGATGCTGGAGGTAGCCGCGGCGCGCGGTCCCCTCCGCGGTATCGTCCACGCGGCGGGACTGTCCTGCATTGAACCAACTCGCTTATTGGTGCCAGAGCGCTATCGGGACGTGTTGCTTGTGAATACCGAGGCCGCGCTCGCCCTTGCGCGGGGATTCCAGAACAAGAAGGTATGTGATCCCGACGGAGGCTCCGTCGTGTTTGTCACGTCGGTAATGGCTCATGTGGGCTCATTAGGCGCCGCTGCTTACGCGATGACGAAGGCTGCGCTGACCGGAATAGCAGAAATCCCTTGCAATCGAATTCGCGCCGAGGAGAATTCGCGTCAATTGCGTGGCGCCCGGGTTCGTCAAAACGAAGATGTTCGATCGCACGTCTGCCCTTTGGGATGGATAGAACGCGCCCGTGTCGAGGCAGAGCACCCACTTGGCCTCGGGGAGCCCACCGATGTCGCTAATTCCATCCTGTTTCTTTTGGCGGAAACTGGGCGGTGGATCACTGGGTCGGTTTTAGTGGTGGACGGCGGTTACACTGCTCATTGAGGCAGCGGACGGTTTCAAATGGCGAAGACGCTCTGCACTTTGGTCACCGGCGCATCTTCGGGAATAGGACGCGCGACGGCGATTCAACTCTCCGCGTCGCGGCGATTACTTCTGCACGGACGAGATGCCGCGCGCGTAGACGAGACCAGGCGGCTTTGCAGTTCTCCTGACACGCATATTCCATGGGTTTTGGATCTTCAGAATATCGAGAGTATAGAGGAAACACTCAAGACAGTCATGGTGTCGCACGAGGTTGCCGTGGAAAACCTTGTTCATTGTGCGGGTACGCTAAAAGTTAGTCCTCTGCGGAACCTTACGTTGGAGGACGTGCGCGAGACAATAGATGCAATTTTATCTCCGCGGTGGAAATCGTGCGGCAGCTTGTCAAGAAGAAAATCAACGACAAGCAGCTACGCGGGATTGTTTTCGTCTCCAGCACCGCCAGCCGATTTGGAGCGCGCGGCTTCAATATTTATTGCGCAAGCAAAGGGGCGTTAGACGCATTCATGCGAGCGCTTGCGGTCGAATTGGCGCCGGACGTCAGGGTCAATTCCGTGTTGCCTGGAGCGGTGCGCACGGCGATGACGGACGCCATGCTTAACGATCCTGAATTGGTGGAGAGAATGCGGGCCGACTATCCGCTGGGGATGGGTGCGGTGACCGACGTTGTCTCGGCAATTCTGTTCTGCTCTCTGACGCTGCCCGCTGGATAACCGGGCAGCAACTCGTAGTTGATGGAGGGCGTACGGTCAATATCACGGCATGAATGCCGCACGACGCCAGAATTGGAACACACCATGAAACGAATCGGCGCAGAGAAAATTCGCGAGCTTCTGCCAAAGCTTGACTCAGAAACGTTTCAGCCCGACGTCTTTGATCAAACAGGGATATTCATCGTGCGCCGGGCTATTTCTTCCGACGAGATGGATGGTTGGCGATCCGCGTGGTCGAGTTTTGAGAGTTCAGAATTGTCTCGGGGCCGCAAGGTCAACAGATTCAATCCGGTGGCGGTTGACGAGCCGTTGCCTCCGGTCCTCGCGGCGATACGCCTGCATCCATCCCTTTTGGATATCGTTGAAAAGGCCTTTGGCCCAGACATTGGTCTTTACAACCACGTTTCGTCGTCAAGGATCGTCACAGCCGCGGACCAGTGTTCCTGCACCACGATACTCCATACCACCTTGGATTTCCGGTGAAGGCGTCGGCGTTTGTGCCTCTAAGTCAAGTTACCCACAAAACGGCGGGATGATCTTTTACCCGGCACTCATCAATTTGGATATCTCGGCGATGCCGGTGAAATTGATCCATCTATTCTGGATTCCGCGTGGCCTGAAATTTCGCCTAGTTTAGAACAGCGACGTCGCGTTGATGCATTCTTCGACGTGGCACCGATCCGGTCCACATGTCAGTGGACCTGATCGCGTCATGGCCGACATCATCTACCAGCCGGCGAGCGACCCTAGCAGCGTTGCTTTGCTTCGGGGTGAATGGGGCACCGAAGTCTTTCTCACCAGCAGGTCGAACACAAAGCTGTTCAAGCGTTCCCGGACGAGCATGTTGAAGGAACTGCAGGAGCAGCTTGACCGGCTCAAGAGGATCGACCAGGATGACCGAGCAAAGACTGATCCTCGTAGGTGCAGGCAAATTTGCCAGGGAAGTCTGCACTTGGGCACGGCAGGCCGAAAAGGTCGGGACTCCTTGGAGTGTCTTTGGCTTCCTGGACCGTCGCCAAGATGCGCTCGCTGGGTTTGACTACGGATTGCCCGTCCTGGGCGCCCCCGGAGACATATACGCCACGGAAGAGCGACGTCTTCGTTTGCGCGATCGGCGACCCTAAAGCGAGAAACAGATTTGTGAGTTGTTGCGCAAAAAATCGGCGCGGTTCGCGACCTTGATTCATCCGACAGCACTAATCGGTCACAACGTGACCATCGGAGAGGGATCAATAATCGGGCCCTTCACGCAGTTATCGTGCGACCTTCGCTTAGGCGAACATGTCGCATTTGGTACGCATAGCAATACCGCGCACGACACAAGGATCGGCGCTCTTGTCAGATATCCGGTTCGTGCGAGATCAATGGCAATGCCGTCCTAGAGGAAGGCGTTTTCTTAGGCAGTCACGCTACCGTGTTGCCCAACGCGCACGTCGGTGCATGGGCCTTCGTAGGAGCAGGCAGTGTCGTGTTACGGCATGTGAAAAAAGGCACAAAAGTGTTCGGCAACCCTGCAGTAACCATCGACTCGGCGGATCCCCTACCTTAACGTGCAGATAATCTGCCGGAGTCAGACCCTCAGGCGATCCCACCAATCGTTCTTATCACGCACCCTTGGCAGGATCTCCAACGACTGCTTTCGTTCCGGTGGAATACCCAGGACCATCAGCGACAGACATTTTTCGGCGCCCAGTGATTGACGGGGTTGCCGAAAAAGTTTTTCTCGTCGAAAATCGGCGCCGGATGCCAGTACAGATCGTAGCCGAGCTTGTCCATCACGTACGACAGCAGCTCCGCCGACGCGTCCTTCACGTCGTTCTCGAAATAGAGCACCGGTCGAAACCGCTCGATCTGCATCTCTCCGCTTTGCAGGACCTCCAGCTCCTTGCCGTCGACATCGACCTTGATGCAGATCGCAAGCGGTCAATTCCAGTGAATCGAGCGCCAGGAATTGTGTGCTTCCAGCCCTCGCCGCACTACGCGAACTGTGCCCCAGTCCACCGCCGGTATCGACGCACTCTCGCTGGTCGCAACAAATGCATTGATCGGTCGGGTATTCCGGATGCCGTTGAGCGCCAGGTTCGCGCACAGAACATTCATGTGGTCCGGGTGCGATTCGATCGCGAACACCCGGCCCGAGTCGCCAACGATCCCGCGCAAGCGGAAGCGTCAGATCTCCGATGTTGGCGCCGACATCGATTACCGTACTTCCTTCGCGCAGGAACTCGCGCATCATCGCGACTTCGGATTCGCTGTACTGTCCGTACAGGTCGAAGCACTTGCCGATATACGGACCGTAGAACAGCATCCAACCGTACTTGCAATGCTTCAGCGTCAGGTTGCCGAACTGCATCATCGGTATTATTGAGCCGCGTTACGCGGAGCGCGCCGGCGATCCCTGCAGGATCGCCCTATCACTTGACGGCAATCCGCGTGATTAGATCCTTGGTGACGCGTTCGACGAATTCGGGGCTGTAGCCGATTTCCTTCAGTCGCCACTTGAACACGTTGCCCAGCTTGGCTTTCTTGTAAATGCCGAGATGGTGCTGCTCCGCGATACCGAACTGCGCGCGCGCTCAGCCCTTCGACGATCACCTTGAGCTGGTGCACCGCTCCCGGGTCGGTGCGAGCCTCGGACGTGGGCGGAAAGCGTCGCCCCAGATCCGCCGCAAGGCCGGCGGCAAATTCCTCGAGCTCCCGCGTGTCAAGATCACTTCAGACATTCGCCATTGAATGCTTAGCGCTCCGCTCGTGCCGTTTCGTCCCGTACGCTGACCGGGGCCAGGCTCATGATAGCTCGACGCTCCGTCGAGCGCTACATCGAATTCGATTTCCTCCGGGATCGCGAGCGACCCATGGGCCTTGCGTCCGGCAAAGACATCCACGTCGTGACGATTGAAGTTTGCCGAATTGAATAGGGCGTCTCCACTTTCCAGCGCCGGTAGCCGTAATCCCGCGCGCAATCTGCGATATTCGCCGAGACGGCTCAACGCGTCCGCTGTCGCCAGGGAGACCATCAGTCTGGGGACGGAGGCGCCACAGCGTATCGGCGGCGCCGGCAATGACATCCGTTGCCTCGCTGTCGATCGTGATCTTCAGCCAGTCGAGGGTATCGAAACGCAGTTCGTCGATGGTTTCGGTCGCCGGCGATCCCTTCATCACGAGTGCATTGCCGATGCCGTTGGCGGCGAGATTTTGCCGCAGAACCTGCTGGAAGAGTGGCCGCGATTCGTACAGGAAGAACCGGCCCGCTCGCAGCGACGGCGCCAAGGTCAATACATGTGTGCCCACACCCGGCCCACCTCCATAACTGTGGAGTCCGGCTTGATCAAACGCATCAGCAGATCTGTCTGCGGCCGAAGATACTCGCCATACCATCCGATCGAATCGCCGACCATGGGCTGCTCGGAAAAATACTGGACGATTCCCATGGCTGTTTCGGTCGCGGCGCTCAGTCCGCGCCACGATCGGCTGCGCGCATCGATCGGCAACAGCGCTTGACCCATCGTCGGACCGGCGCTCGAGGCTTGCGCAACCAAAGACGCCGATCGCGCCGCCTTCGATCGGATTTCGAACTCCAGCGCATCGTGGACACTTGCCATGACGCCCGCCCAATCTCCCTGCCGCTGCTGGCGAAACAATCGCATCGTCGGGTACCAGGGGCTGTCCTCGCGTTCGGTCATCCACCGCCACTCGGCCGGCGTCGGGAGGAGCAGCCAGACCGGCTTGCCCAGAGCGCCTGCGAGGTGTGCAACCGAGGTGTCGACGCATATCGTCAGGTCCAGCTGCTCGATCACTGCCGCCGTGTCGGCAAAATCCTCCAGGTCAGGCCCGAGATCGATGAGCCGCATGCCGGCGGGCGGGTTCGCCGCCTCGGCAGCCGCTGCGCCCTTCTGCAGCGAATAGAACTGCACGTTATCGATGTCCGCCAGCGGCGCTAACGCATTGAGCGGTACAGACCGATACCGGTCCCGAAGGTGACCTGCATCGCCCGCCCACACGATGCCCACCTTGAACAAACCCGCTCCATTCAGCCGCTCCGCCCATCGGGTCCGCCGCGAGGGCGTCGCCTGAAGGTAGGGAACAGCCGCCGGCACCGACGCAATTTCGGTACCAAATACGCGCGGCAGGCTCATCAGGTGGAAGTAGAAGTCGAATTCCGGATACGGCTCGCTGGCATCGAGAATCCGGTCCACGCCCGGGAAGCTTCGTGCCAGTTCGCCGACCCCGGGGCGGGCCTGCAGGAGAACGGTAGCCCCCAGGGCCTTGACGTGCGGCGCATAGCGGATGAACTGGATGACGTCTCCGATCCCCTGCTCGGTACGCAGGAGAATCGTCCTGCCCCGCAAGTCCTGTCCCGACCAGAGCGGCTTGCGAAACGACGGCCGCAATGCGAGCAACGGCGGCTGCAGCCAGCGGAACTCGTACTGGTACCACCCCTCCAGCAGATTGCCGGACGTCAGCAGCGAATGCGCGTACTGGGTATGCAGTGCCGCGGAGGGATGCGTCGGGAGCTTTCGTTCGTAAATGTCGAGTGACTCCCGGAGGCGTCCGGTGTCGCGCAGGCACATTGCAAGGTTGAGATGCTCATCCGATCCCTCCCCGAGCTCCTGCGCCAACCGCTCCGCCTGCTCGAACGCAGCGGTGGCCTCTTCAAAGCGATCCTGCGCGACCAGCGCCACACCCAGGTTCGTCCATGCGACGGGGACGCCTTCATTCGTGGCGACGCCTTTGCGCGCGTAGGTTTCGGCCACGGCGGGCGCTTTCTGCGAAAGCATGCAGTCGGAGAGTTGCGCCAGGCAGTGAAGATTCCCCGGCGACAACTGCAGCGCTTTCTCGAAAGCCGAGACCGCTTCGTCCATCCTGCCCTGGTTCCGAAGCGACGTGGCCAAGCCGAAATGGGCCGTCCATTCGTCCGCATTTGCCGCGATTGCCTTGCGCATCCACGCCTCGCCGGACGCACCGCTCACGTCCAGATGCAGATCCATGCCCGCCCTCAGACACAGGTTGAAGTTCCTGGAACCGAGCGTCTCGGCCCTGACGAACCCTGGCAGCGCTTCGCCATATCGTCCCCATTCGAACAGCGTCGAGGCCCGCGCGAGGACGAGGTCCGCGTCGTCCGAACCTGCCTTCAGGTCACGAATCGGCGAGCGCGAGGATCGCCAAGACGACCCTCCGACGCCAGCGCGTGCACTTCTTCAACGCGCTTCGCCGAGTCCGTCTCCGGAACGATCGACGTCACGCTCGGTTGTCGTGCTGCGCGTCGGGAAGCTCCGGAGCCAGTCGGATGTGATGCACTCGCATCCTTCGATCGCGACATCGACGCCGGACTCTTCCGGAAGAGCGACGAGGCGCAAGCGACTTCCGTCCGGCGAATACATCCACGTCGCGCCCGTTGAAGTTCGCCGGATTGAACAGGGGCGTCTCCATCCGCCAGCAGGTGTAGCCGTAGTCCCTGGCGCGGGCCCAACGCGCTTCAGCGCTTCGTCATCCTCCGCTGCGACGAACATGCCCGGCCGCAATCGCCAAAGCGTCGCCTGACCTCCGTCGAGCACATCCGCGCGTCGGCGCTTTCGCCGATCTTGAGCCAGTCGAGACGCGTCGAGTCGAAGATCATCGATGGTCTCCATCTTGTCAGGCGCACCCGCCGCCGGCGGCGCCGTGGTCCGACTCGCCGCGCGCGTCCACGTGACGTCCCAGCGAGCGGCGCATGACCGTCGCGTTCGCGATTCGATTCGCCCTCAGGTTTTCGTGAAGAACCTGCTTGAGCAGCGGATCGTTTTCATAGAGGAACAAGTGACCCGCCGCGCCGAGCGCCAAGCCATCGGCAACCGAGTGCGAGCCGACGCCCGCGCCGGCTTCCAGCACGTGCATCCCGGTTTCAGCAATCGCCGCAATACCTCGACCTCAGATTGCAGGTATTCGCCGTACAACTCCAGCGACTTGCCGGCGGGATGATTCGGCGAGATACATCATGAGCCCCACGCGGGTCTCCGCCAGCCGGCACATTCCGGAATCGGAATTCGATGGCGGCGCGCGACGGCAATGCCGCGGGGTTGCAGGCAGCGGCGTGACGATCGCCGCATCCGGTGAGAGAGCGCTGCCGGTACTGCTCGATCTCGTGCACGAGAGCAGCCTTCAGGCGCGCCATGACTTCGTCCCAGTCGCCCGGGTCACGCTGCGCGGAACAGCCGCATCGTCGGATACCACGGACTGTCGTCGCGGCCTTCGAGCCAACGCCAATCGGCCGGCATGCGCCAGAGCATCCACACCGGCTTGCCCATCGCGCCGGCGAGATGTACCACCGCCGTGTCGACGCCGATCACCAGGTCGAGCTGATCGATCGCCGCGGCCGTGTCGGCGAACGTACCGAGGCCCGGCGCGAGATCGGTCAAGTGGATCTCGTTGCCGAGCCGTTTCAACTCCGCGGCGGCCGGACCCTTCTGCAGCGAGTGAAAGCGTGCGCCATCGGTGCGAGAAGCGGTGCGAGTCGCCCAGCGTCAGCGATCGAAACCGATCGCGGAGATGCGTCGGGGATCCTGCCCAGACCAGACCGACCTTGAGCTTGTCCGCTGCGATCGATCTTCTCCGTCCAGCTTGCGCTCCGACGCCGAGTCCGCGCGCAGGTAAGGAACATCCGAGGGAATCGTCGCGAGATCGGTGCCGAAGACTCGCGGAATGCTGAGCAAATTGACGTAGTAGTCGAACGACGGATAAGGCTCGTTGTCGCCGAGAACGCGGTCGATCCCGGAAACCCCGTGCGAGCTCACGAACTTCGGGTCGCGCGTAAGCACGACGGTCGCGCCCAGCGCCTTGATGTGCGGCGCGTAGCGGATGAACTGAAAGAAGTCGCCGAAGCCCTGCTCGGCGCGCAGAAGAATCGTCTTGCCGCGCAGATCCTGCCCGGACCAGACCGGCTTGACGAAATTGGGCCGCCACGACAGAGCGGCTCCTGCAGCCAGCGGAACTCGTAGTGATCCCAGCCTTCGGCGAATTGCCCCGCAGTCAGGAGAGCCAGGCCGTAGTGATAGTGGAGCGCGCCGCTCGGATACAGGCGCAGCTTGTCCTTCATCATCGCCAGCGACTGCGTGGCTCGCCCGGCGCGCAGCAGGCAGATCGCGTAATTGACGGACTCGTCCCGCGCGTCGATGCTCGAGAACTCGAGCGCATCGGCGCGCTCGAACGCCGTTACCGCCTCCGCATAGCGCGCCTGGCTGCAAAGCGCCATTCCCAGGTCGATCATCGCGGACGGCTGTCCGGATCGCGCTCGAGCGCGCTTCGCGCGTAGCGCTCCGCGATGTCCGGATGATCGAGCTCGACTTCACAGGCCACGAGGTTGGAAATGCAATGGCGGTCCCCGGGCTTCATCTGAAGCACGCGCTCGAACGCCAACCGGCTTTCGCTCGGTGCGCTTCTGCGCGCGCAGCGTGGTCGCCAGTCCGAAAAGCGTGGACCAATCGTCTGGTGCAGCGAAACTGCCTTGCGCATGAACTCCGCCGCATCGTCCACGCGTGCCAGCCAGAAGCACGCCCATCCGAGCTTCAGGTAGAGCGCGCCGGTGCGAAGCCCCGACTGCTCGACCGCAACGCAGCAGCGCGCGCGCTTCGATGAAACGACCCCAGCTGAACAGCGTCGAGGCGCGGGCGAACCGCAACTCCGGATTCTCGGGATCGCCACTAGCGCCTCGTCGAGAAGCGCGAGCGCATTCCGTGAAGGAACCCGCTTCGGTCCCACGCGACGGCGTCGAGATTGCGCCGCTCCGCGACACTCTTCGATGATGTCGGCGACGAGCGGGAACGCCACGTGCGATGCGCTCCGTATCGACGGCGTGACCGGGAACGCAGTCTTCGCTGCGTGACGCATTCCGAAAGAGGTCGCTGGCGGGGTGCGCCACGTCGGAAGCATTACCGGCGTACAATCACTCGTCAGCCCCAGATGAGCGTACTACCGATCGTTAGTGAATGCCAAAACAATTCGGGCCGGCGACGACGTCCCCGCCGCCCGAACGAGAAATAGATGAAGCGGCTTAGCGGAACGCCGAAGGAATGTACTTCGTGCGCAACCGCCCGCATTGCTACCGACCCACGTCGTGATGGTGCCGGTGTCCCCGGCGCCACGGATCGTAGGCGTGAGGATGCAGTGCGGGCGCCCGCGCCGTGTTCTGGGTCGTGACCGTGATCACGCCGGCAGCGACGTCTAAGTCCCGAAACGTACTGCGTAACCGTCGTTGAGCAACCCGAATTCCTCGTGTCGATCCCGGCAAGACCGGCGGTAGAGTGCGTCGACAGGAACTCCGCCACCGACGTCTTGCACGCCGCAACCGCCGCTTCGGCTTCCGACATCTTCGACCGAACGACGTAGTCCTGATACGCCGGCAAGGCAATCGCAGCCAGGATGCCGACGATGGCTACCACGATCATCAGTTCGATGAGCGTGAAGCCCTGTTGAACGCGTTTCATTGCAGTCTCCTAGTTGTTAGACAGGCACTTCGGCTCCGCCGGATGACCAGTCAACTTGTGTAACTACGTATGTCAATGAACTGGCCGGCCAGAAAGAAAGACCGGCGAACCCCGCCAACCGTGAGCAATGCAACTTTAGCGGAACGCTGACGGAACGTGCTTCGACGCTGCAACCGCCCCGTTTGCTACCGACCCACGTCGAGATCGTGGCCGGTATCGCGCCGCCGCCGAGCGACGGCGTGAGCTCAGGCCGCAGGGCGTTCGCGCCGGTGTTCTGCGTCGCGACGTTGATCACGCCAGCACGCCACGCTGAGCCCCGACACGTACTGCGTGACGCGTCGTCGAGCAGCCCGAGTTAGTCGTGTCGATCGCGGCCAGGCCGGTCGTCGAGTGCGTCGACAGATACTCGGCCACCGACGTCTTGCACGCCGCGACGGCCGCTTCGCCTTCCGACATCTTCGACCGAACCACATAGTCCTGATACGCCGGCAAGGCAATGGCAGCCAGGATGCCGACGATGGCCACCACGATCATCAGTTCGATGAGCGTGAAGCCTTGTTGTACTACGTTTCATTGACTTCTCCTTGGTTTAAAGAAAACCGACTTCACATCGGCATCCAGCGATGCGGGGAACAAGGCAGCAATCCATATGCCACTCGAATGACCGCCCGGCCAGCTCGTTATGACGTTGGCAAGCACTTGTTTTTATGTCTTTTTGCACGGCGACAGCTCATGCGACAGCGGCTGCGACGTAGCGAAGGACTTCGGCGTGGGCGATGGCCGCTGCGAATGTGACGACCTCCGTCGCCGAGCGGTGACGCTGGGCGTCACATCGGACGTTGCGCGATAGCTTCGCGCGCGACCGCTGAAGCGCCGTGCTTACAGCGGCGTCCGGTGCCCGAACCGCAGCTTCACGCCCGCGACCTCGATCGTGTCGCCAAACGCGAGCTTCTCCCCGTCCGGCGCAACCGATCGTCCATTGATGCACGCGGATGCATGGCCGTCGATCGGCACCAATCGATAATCGCTGCCCTCACGCCGGATCACGGCCTTGGTGACGCCCGCCTTCCCGAACACGAATTCCCGCTTGGTCATCGGCGTGATCTGCCCGGCGTTCGGTCCATTCATTACCTCGATGAACACGCCGGCATTCGCATCCCGCCGCGCCTCCCTCACGCGCCGCACCCGGCCGCGCGTGCTGGGCACCATCGATATCGTCGGCGGCATGTCGACCGCCACGGACGAGTCCGAATTCATGTCCATCAGGTCTTCGAGCAGATCGTCGACCGGGCTGAGATCCGCGTCGGAGGAATCGTCACGATCGCGCTCGAACGCTGGCTCCGGGTCGGTATCGACCGATGTCGTGCGGTCGGCGTCGGACACCGCGCCCGGCACGCCGCCAATCTCGTTGCCCGGAACGGCAGGCGGCAACGCCGCCACGCTCTCCGCTTCGTCCATCAGGTAAACGAGCTGCACGCGGCCGATGTCGATCGTGTCGTGGTCGAGCAGGAAATGCTTGTTGATGCGGTTGCCGTTCACGAGCGTCCCGTTCGTGCTTCCCATGTCCTGCAGGAACGAATCGGTGAGCACGGTGATGACCACGGCGTGCTCGGCCGAGACCGCGGGATACGGCAGGCAGATGTCGTTGTCCGCGCGCCGGCCGATCGTGATGTGGTCGCGGTCGAGCCTGATGTCGCGCATCGTGCCGTTCGGGAGATGGAGTACGAGCTTGCTCATGACAGCTCGCTCGGCCTGCGCTTCTTGGCGAGGTAGTTCTCCGCCCATTTGCGCTCGGGCAGGAACGCGGGCGGCACATGCGTGAGGATGACCGAGATGTTGTCGCGCCCGCCGTTCTGGTTGGCGAGCTCGACGAGTTGGGTCGCGGCAGCTTCGAGCGATGCGCGCTGCTCGTCGAGAACGGCGTGCACGACGTCGGGATCGACCATGTCGGTGAGCCCGTCCGAGCACAGCAGATAGGTGTCGTCGGCCTCGACGCGGTATTCGGAAATCTCGGCCGGGACGATCGCCTCGATGCCGAGCGCGCGCGTCACGAGATTCTTGTTGAGCGAATACCTCGCCTGGTCGGCGGTGATCTGGCCGCTGTCGATCTGCTCCTGCAGCAGCGAATGGTCGCGCGTCAACTGCTCGAAGCGCTCGCCGCGCAGCCGGTAGCAGCGTGAATCGCCGATGTGCGCGATCGAAACGCGGTTGCCATGGAACACGGCCGCGACCACCGTCGTTCCCATGCCGGCGCACTCCGGCCGGTTCTGCGCGGCCTCGTAGATGCCCTTGTTCGCAGCGGCGATCTGCTGCTGCAGAAGCAATGCCGCGTGCGTCAGGCCCGTGTGCACGTCGACCTTCGAAAGATCGCGGCCGGAGATCAGTTCGGGCAGCAAGCCCTCCTTGATCACGTTGACGGCGATGCCGCTCGCCACTTCGCCGGCGTTGTAGCCGCCCATGCCGTCGGCGAGGATCGCCAGGCCCGCGCCGTCGACGAAGACCGCGTCTTCGTTGTGCGCGCGCACCATGCCCGGGTCGGAGCGATGGGCGACGTCGAGGACGCCGGTAGAGGACGCTGGCACGTGGGCACGGATCGGTTGCATGGGTGGCGATCAGTGTAGCCGCTGTGTCGGCGGGAAGCGACAAATGGAAGGGCGAGCGGCGGTTGCGCGACGCCAGGCGTGGCAAAAACCGCAACGCGATGCGTCGTGAACTATCGAGCGTCTCTCGGTCGCGGCACGCGTCCGCGTCGCTCGCGGGGTGACCATTGCCAGCCGGGGATAGCGAGGTTGTAGTACGTCGAGCGGCCGGACCCGGCACGAACCAGCAGGCCCTTGGTGACGAGCTCGGACAGGTCGCGCGATGCCGTCACGGATGTCGCGCCGGTCAGCGCGACATATTTGCGGGGCGTCATACCGCCTTCGTATCGGCCGGGGCCCGCCTCGAGCATCTTGTCCAGCACCTTGCGCTGTCGCGTGTTGAGCTCGACGGCTCTGTGCTCACTCCAAAAGCGGGCGCGTACGAGAGATTCATCGATGAGCGTGGCGCTGCCTTGGCATGCGGTGACGAACGCATTGACGAACCAGGATAGCCATCCGCTCACGTCACCATCGCCACGTTGCGCCGCGTTGAGTGCAGCGTAATAGGCACTCTGTTGCCGCCGCATCTCGCTCGACATGCCGTGCAGCCGATAGGGTAGATGCGCTTCCTGCGCGAGCGCCATGTCGACGATGGCACGGCCGACGCGGCCGTTGCCGTCCTCGAATGGATGAATGGACTCGAACCAGACATGAGCGATTCCGGCGCGCAGGATGCCGTTGACTGCATCGGAGTGTCGAGTGCGATTGAACCAGTCGAGAAAGTTGCGCGTCTCGGCGCGGACTGCACGCGATGGCGGCGCCTCGTAGTGCATCGTCTCTCGGCCGATAGGGCCGCTGACGATCTGCATGGGCTCATCGTGCGTACGGTAGCGGCCGGTTGCGATTGTGCGCAAGGACGAGTAGCCGTGCGGAAACAGCGCACTCTGCCAGCGGAACAGGCGCTCCTCGGAAAGCTCGCTGTCCCAGTTAGCGGCAGCGTCTTCCATGATGTCCAGGAGACCTTCGACGTTTCGTGGGACTGCGGCCACAAGGTTCGGCGCGATGCCGAGGCGACGTGCGACGGACGACCTGACGCTCGCCAAATCGAGTCTCTCGCCTTCGATCGCGGCCGTGGCCACGGCCTCGCCGACCCAGACATCGCGCTGGACGAGCGACAGCTCGGCGGCGCCTATCGCCTTGGCCAGCCCCAGCAAGCGGCCCTGCTCGACTTGGGCGCGAGATAGTGGGGCGGCAAGCTGCTCAGGGTTGAATTCGAGCTTCGGCCACTGGGTGGATTGCCAAATCCACCGGGCTATCTGCGCCGACGCCATAAACACATCACCGGTTGATATGATTAGACAATCTAATCACATCATTGCGGCTTTGCAAGCGCGACCGGCTCTTTCCGGTGAGATCGGCGCCACGTGGGCGCCAAGCGCGTCAATGACGCTTGCTGCGTTGCGCGTCCGGGGATCTCGTCAAGCAGGACGCGCGCAGGAAACCAAGGCTTCACATGCGAGCTCGAGCGCCGCGATGGCTTGTTCACGCGTCATCAGTCTGCGGGACCGGCGACCGTCAGGGCAGAAGCGCGTATCGACGAGTCCGGGTGCGCGCGGTTGGGCGTGATCTAGACCTCCGGCACCTCGAGGTCTTTGCAGATTCTTGCGAGCAAGAAACCTCGTTGATCTCGCGGTGGCGAGGAATCGTAGTCGATTTCCCCTTAGCACGATTGACATACACGGAATGTTTTGCACCTTCGCGACGAAACGTGCATCCGTGCTTTGCGAGATGGCGTGCAAGTCCGAGGCGCTTCATTGCCGGTTTCGCACACAAACGGCTTCGCATCGAATGGAGCACATCCTGACCCTGAACAGACGCTGAGCGCGCCCACCTCATCATCCTTGCATCGACCGTACCAGAGGTTCACCGCCTCGAGGAGATTACTCGTCCTCGAGGCCTTGCAGCTCGTGTATTTCGCGCCAGCAACTCCTCAACGAAGGCATTACTTCGGACTCGGCTAGACGGCTATGCATCGTGGACTCCAAGACGCCGGACTTGCTTCGGCAATATCAACACTGAGCTACTGCACAAGGAAGAGTGGTGGCCTCATTTCGCTCGCCACATGCGATCGCGTACTTCAGCCCAGGTAAAGCCGGCTTCGGCGTTCTTTTCAAGGCTTTCGAGTCGCTGGTCGAGTTCGGCCTTTTGCTCTGCGTGCTGCGTGTTCGAGGATCGCGCGAACCTGGTCGAGCGTGACGCCAGGAAACAACGCGAGAAACCCGCCCACCGGAATGCCATCCTCGAGATTTTCAAACAGGGCCGATACGGGCACGCGCGTGCCTCGAAACAGCCAAGCGCCGCTGACGCGAGCAGGATCGCGCTCGACCGCATTACAGGTGGACCAATCGATCATGGGAAGGATGCTAGCACCATCGCGATGCGACGGCTAACGGCTACAAGCTCTCGCTTCATTTTGGACTATCAGCTCAGTTTGCTCAGGCGTTCCGCGATGCGCGTTTGCCAACCCGGACCCGTAGCTTTCCAACGCTCAATGACGTCAACGGGAAGCCGGATGGAGATGAGCTTACGCGGATTCGCAGAGCGAGGACGTCAACCTTTGTTCACGACAGCGCGCGCCAGCGCCTGGTCGGTGAGCTCCGAAATCCTTGTACTCATGAAGCACGAATGACGTGCGCATCGACCTTGGCAAGGTTCTGGCTTCGAAAGTAGCGCAAGACCGCGAGCTTACGACGCATGCTGAAAGCGTCGAAAGGATGCTCGAACACGCATGAGGTACGGGAACTTCAGTCATGTAGAGCGGCGCCGTTTTTTCAAGGTCTTCCAGCACAAGTTCGGAGATCCCGATTCAGATCTCTCAACAATCCGAATCCTTTCGGGCACCGGAAGCTGGAGAACCTCCTCGAGCGTGATCGATTTCATGAGCACCCGCTAGCTCCGGCCGGACCAATACCCCGGACGCCGGCGTTGATGAGCGAGCGCGACAACATATAGCTCATTTGTTCCGGAGTCGATAGATCAGGCTGTACGGAAAGCGCTGAAGGGCAGAAACGCCGCGTTGTGCCGCGCCAGACCCGACCAAGATGAGGATGAGCACAAAGCGTGGCAAGAGCGCGCTCGAACTCGGCAATGAATGCGAGGTCCAAGTCGGAACCACCGTGGTCCGCGTAATAGATAGCAGCATCGATTAACTCGCGCTCAGCTTCGACGCTGAGCGATGCGATCACTTGAGCGCGGCGCGAGCGCGTGCAATCGATTCTGATGCGGGGATCAGTTGGGACCGTCCACTTTCAATTTCGGCAATACGGCGGTCGACTTCGACTGCCCAAGCTTCCTCGACCTCGGCATCCTGGAAAAGGCTGCCGAGGAGCCGTTCGGCAAGCTCGGCGCGCTCTTCCGGACTTAGCTTCAGCGCTTCGGCCTCGAGATTTTCAAGTTGGCTCGACATTTCAAACCCTCCCGCAATTGCATCTGGGAAATGATACCCCACGCTACGCAAGCTCTATCGTGAATGCCATGAGAGCCGGCGACACCGCGAAGACTTGCTCCAGCGTGCCTCCTAGCCTCTTACCTTCGTCCGCCGCCCCTCCAGCCACTTCGCCGGCCCGACGACGAGCGCAATGCCGATGACCGGCGCGGCCCAGGTCAGCCACGTCGCGTGTGCATGAATCCAGTCGACGATCGCGGAATCATCGACGATGAGCTCGCCGGCGACGAAGCCGAGCAGGCCGCCGCCGGCGACGATGAGAACCGGGAAGCGCTCGATCAGCCGCATGATGAGTTGCGCGCCGCCGATGACGAGCGGCACGCTGACGACGAGCCCGAAAATGAGCAGCAGCAGATTGCCCCGCGCGGCCGCGGCGACGCCGAGCACGTTGTCGATGCTCATCACGAGATCGGCGATGACCACCGTGCGTATCGCGGCGAGCATGCGGTCGCTGCCCTGCACGTCGTGACCGCCCTCGCCGTCTTCCTCGGCGATGAGCTTGATGCCGATCCACACCAGCAGCGCGCCGCCGATGATCTTCAGATACGAGAGCTGCAGCAGGCTCACGGCGAAGAACGTGAGGATGATGCGCAGGACGATCGCGCCGATCGCGCCCCAGAACACGCCCCAGCGCCGCTGCCGAGGCGGCAGGTTGCGGCACGCGAGCGCGATCACCACCGCGTTGTCGCCCGACAGCAGGATGTTGATGACGACAATTTCGAGAGCCGCGAGCCAGAACTGCGGCGTTCCGATATCCATGCCGGCGTGATGCTCCAGTAGGCCCGCTCGGCCGAGCGGACCGGACCGTTCAGGGAAGAACTACAGCACCGACGCGAGCAGCTTGCCCATCTCCGCGGGGTTGCGCGTGACCTTGATGCCGGCGGCTTCCATCACTTCCAGCTTCTCCTGCGCCGTTCCCTTGCCGCCCGAGATGATCGCGCCCGCGTGGCCCATGCGCTTGCCCGGCGGCGCGGTGACGCCGGCGATGAAGCCGACAACGGGCTTCTTCATGTTGCCCTTCGCCCATTCGGCCGCCGTCTCTTCATCCGAGCCGCCGATTTCGCCGATCATCACCACCGCATCGGTGTCCGGATCGTCGTTGAAGAGCTTCAGGACGTCGATGTGCTTGAGACCGTTGACGGGATCGCCGCCGATGCCGACCGCGGTCGACTGGCCGAGGCCGAGCTCGGTCAACTGGCCGACCGCTTCGTAGGTGAGCGTGCCCGAGCGCGAGACGACGCCGATGCGGCCCTTGCGATGAATATGGCCGGGCATGATGCCGATCTTGATTTCGTCGGGCGTGATGACGCCGGGACAGTTGGGGCCGAGCAGGAGCGTCCTGCGGCCGTGCATCCGGTCGCGCGTGCGGATCATGTCGCGCACCGGAATGCCTTCGGTGATGCAGATCACGAGATCGAGATCGGCGTCGACCGCCTCATCGATGGCGGCGGCGGCGAACGGCGGCGGCACGTAGATCACCGAGACGTTCGCGCCGGTGGCCTGCTTCGCCTCGCGCACCGTGCCGAAGATCGGGATGCCCTCGAAATCCTCGCCGGGCTTCTTCGGATTGACGCCGGCGACGAAGCAGTTGCGACCGTTGGCGTAATCGCGGCAGATGCGCGTGTGGAACTGGCCGGTCTTGCCGGTGATGCCCTGCGTGATGACCTTCGTGGTGCTGTCGACGAGGATGCTCATGATTTGTCGTGCGTCATTCGATCGTTTAGTCACGCGGCAACGTCTATGACTTCGCTCGAGGAACTCGGCGGATTGCGAATCGGCTGCCCTTGCTCCCTGAGTCCCTGCAAGATGAAACTCGATTGCGTCGTGCATCGAGGCGAGAACCATCTTCACGCGTTTCACCGACCGCGATGCATCCCGGGAGGTCGGGGACGTATGCTCCGAATCCGACGTCGGCCCTTTTTCGACTACAACCAGATAGCGCATGTCACTTTGCCTTCTTGAGTCCCGCTTGCTTCAACGCACTATTCAAGGTTCCCGGCGGAACATCGATGCTTGGCTTCCCGGCAACAGTCACCGTACCGCGCCTTCACCGGATGATGAAATTGACGATGGCTGCCCTTCGTACGCGCCTCGAACCAGCCGTCGGCGACGAGTAGTGCAATCAGTTCTTTGACTTTGCACTGAGCACTGTCTATCGCGGACGGTTCGCATCAAATGCCGCCTGAGTCAACCCTTCGCCGCCGCCACCACCTTCTCCGCCGCTTCCGCCATGTTGTTCGCCGAGATGATCGGCAAGCCCGATTCCGCGAGCAGCTGCCTGCCCTCCTGCTCGTTCGTGCCCTTCATCCGCACGACCAGCGGCACCTTCAGCGATACCGCGTGCGACGCGGCGATGACGCCTTCGGCGATCACGTCGCAGCGCATGATGCCGCCGAAGATGTTGACGAGGATCGCCTTCAGGTCCGGATTGCGCAGCATGATCTTGAACGCTTCGGTGACCTTCTCCGCCGATGCGCCGCCGCCGACGTCGAGGAAGTTCGCGGGACTGCCGCCGTAGAGCTTGATCACGTCCATCGTCGCCATCGCAAGCCCCGCGCCGTTCACGAGGCAGCCGATGTTGCCGTCGAGCGAGATGTACGACAGGTCGTATTTCGAGGCCTCGACCTCGGCGGGATCCTCTTCGTCGAGATCGCGCATCGCGACGATGTCGGGATGGCGAAACAGCGCGTTCGGATCGAAGTTGAGCTTCGCGTCGAGTGCCACGAGCTTGCCGTCGCCGGTGACGATCAGCGGATTGATCTCGGCGAGCGACGCGTCGGTTTCGACGAACAGCCGATACAGACCTTCGAACAGCGTGCGCGCCTGCGGCAGCATCGCGATCGGGAATGCCGATCTTGCGCGCGATGTCGTCGGCCTGCGCATCGGTCAGGCCGGTGCCCGGATCGATCGCCACCTTGTGGATGCGCTCGGGCGTTTTCGCTGCGACTTCCTCGATGTCCATGCCGCCGTCGGCGCTCGCCATCAGCACGACACGCTGCGACACGCGGTCGACGACCATCGCGGCGTAGAGCTCCTTCTTGATGTCGGCGCCTTCCTCGATCAGCAGCCGGCGCACCGGTTGGCCCGACGGCGACCGTCTGGTGCGTGACGAGCTGCATGCCGAGCATCTGGCCGGCAAGCGTACGCACGTCGTCGACCGAGCGCGCGAGCTTGACGCCGCCACCCTTGCCGCGGCCGCCGGCGTGGATCTGCGCCTTGACGACCCACACCGGTCCGCCGAGCTGCTCGCGCCGCCTTCACCGCCTCGTCGACGGAAAATGCCGGAATGCCGCGCGGCACCGCAATGCCGAACTTGCGAAACAGCTCCTTGCCCTGGTACTCGTGAATCTTCACGTGGTCTCCGGAGTCATGCGGCGCCGCGATACCAGCGCGGGTAGTAGCGGCGCACGGTGTCGCTCGTCGTTTCCAGCGCGTGGCAGCGATCGAGCTGGAACGGCTTGGCGCTGCCTTCGTCCTCGCGCGCTCGCAGTCCCGCGAACGTTTGCACCGCCGCCGTCGGCAGCGAGCTCAGCATTTCCGTGATGTGCGTGCAGCCGCGCACGTGACCCATCGTGTCGTGCAGGCGCTTGCGAAAGCCGTTCAGCAGGTTGGCGCCGACCAGCGCGCGATACTGCGGTCCGATGACGTCGCAGCCGCCGGGATAGGGCATGCGATCGCGTCTGCGCTTCGATCTCGCGGATGGTGAAATCGCGGTCGATCGTGACGCGCACCGACATGTCGTGGATGGCGTCGCCGGCCGCGCGCACGCCGGAGAGCAGCGTCGTATCGTGGTCCTTGACGTCGGTGAGTCGCCCCTCGATGTCGAAGAGACCGTCGTCGCGCTGAAAGCCTTCGTACGTGACGCGTCGCGAATGCAGACGCTGGCGGGACTGGGCGGGCGCGGTCAGGGGCATCGAAGGTGTTGCGGCTTGCGAAGGATGGAAAGCGGCGCCGTCGCGGCTAGAATGCGACGCAAGCGGTTGATTTTACGCGATGCGACTTTGCCGTCGCAACATTGCTTATCACTCGGAGCTCGCGCATGTCGTGCATTCTCGCGCTGGATCAGGGCACCACGAGTTCGCGCGCCATCGTCTTCGACGAAGCGGGTGCCATTCGCGGCTCGGCGCAGCAGGAGTTTCGGCAGATCTTTCCGCAGCCCGGCTGGGTCGAGCACGACGCGACCGAAATCTGGGCGACGCAGTCGGGCGTCATGCACGAGGCGCTGGCGAAGGCGAGCGTTTCCGCGCGCGACATCGCCGCCATCGGCATCACGAACCAGCGCGAGACGACGCTCGTATGGGAACGTGCCACGGGCCGGCCGATCGCCAACGCGATCGTGTGGCAGGACCGGCGCACGGCAGGCCTTTGCGATGAACTGCGCGCGGCGGGCCACGAGGCGTTCATCGCCGCGAAGACGGGCCTCGTGATCGACGCCTACTTCTCCGGCACGAAGCTCAAGTGGCTGCTCGATCACACGCCCGATGCGCGTGCGCGCGCCGCGCGCGGCGAGCTCGCGTTCGGCACGATCGATTCGTGGCTGATCTTCCAGATGACCGGCGGCAGCGTGCACGTCACCGACGCGTCGAACGCCAGCCGCACGCTGCTGTTCGATATCCGGCGCGGCGACTGGGACGACGACGCTGCTCGCGCTGCTCGACATCCCGCGCAGCGTGTTGCCGAAGGTCGTCGCCTCATCGGGTGTGTGCGCGGAGACGGTGCTCGACGGCGTGCGCGTGCCGATCGCCGGCATCGCGGGCGATCAGCAGGCGGCGCTGTTCGGCCAGGCGTGCCTGGCGCCCGGGCTCGCGAAGAACACGTACGGCACCGGGTGCTTCCTGCTGATGAACACGGGAACGAATGCGGTCGCGTCGCACAACAACCTGCTCACGACGGTTGCGTGGAAGCGCGGCGATACGCTCGACTATGCGCTGGAAGGCAGCGTGTTCATCGCCGGCGCCGTCGTGCAGTGGCTGCGCGATGGCTTGCAGATCATTCGCGCGGCGGCGGACATCGAGCCGCTTGCGGCGAGCGTTGCCGACAACGGCGGCGTTTACTTCGTGCCCGCGTTCGCCGGTCTCGGCGCGCCGCACTGGGACCCGTATGCGCGCGGCTCGATCTTCGGCCTGACGCGCGGCACGACGGGCGCGCATCTCGCGCGCGCGGCGCTCGAGTCGATCGCGTTCCAGAGCGCGGACGTGCTGGACGCGATGCAGAAGGACGCGGGCATCACGCTGAGCGAACTGCGCGTCGACGGCGGCGCGGCCGCGAACGATCTGCTGATGCAATTCCAGGCCGACGTGCTCGGCGTGCCGGTGGTGCGGCCAAAGGTGCTGGAGACGACGGCGCTCGGTGCGGCGTATCTGGCAGGGCTTGCCGTCGGCTACTGGAAGAGCGATCGCGAGATCGCGTCGAACTGGCGCGTCGATCGGCGCTTCGAGCCGAAGATGCCGCGCGAGCGCGTTGCGGAACTGCGCGGCAAGTGGGAGCAGGCGGTCGAGCGGGCGAAGGCGTGGGCGCAGTGAATCCGGTGTCGGAGGTGTAATTATCGGGCTGTCAGGCCGCAGACCGCGATAGTTCCGCGGCATTTTCCAAAGGCCAGTAACCATTCGCCTTTGCGTCAAGAATGGTGATCGCGGCAATGCCGCTCGCGCCGTACGCAATATTGACATTCCATCCGTACGAAATGTCCCTCACGACCGGATCTCCGGAGAATTCGACGTGGAGAATGTCAGCCTCATCGTCGTATCTGATCTTCATGTTATCGTCCTCGAGTTCCCACTTGATCATCACGGTCTTGATAATGAGCGATTCCGATTCAACGGCAGCAGCGCATAGCGGGCTGTCATTCCTGGATTCCACTTTCAGGTAAATCCGAAGGCGTCATCATCCGCGCCGCCGCCAGCCTCGCACCAATGATCGCCACAATCCTGTGAACGGCCACCAGAATATCTCCCAACCTTGGCGGTATCCGAGCATGAATTCCTGCTTGAGTCTGCTCATCATGGCGATCCTCGCTCAGTGCCGCTCAATCCGACGCTTCGCCGCGAAAACGGTGGCTTTTGAGAGAAAGGTTACCGCGAAAAGACACATCAGCAAATAGCAGCGCTGCGTCGGCACAAGCTGGCATGATTCGATTGCAATCTGTCCGAACCGCTCCTATACTGCCGGTTACGTGCATATGCTCGTATCTCCACCGACCACCCGGATGCGCGACATCGTCGACCCTCCCTCCCCTGCCTGCGCCTGCGGCCGGCTTCGCCGTGCGACGCGTGCCTTGACACAGCTCTACGACGACGCGATGGCGCCCGTCGGCCTGCGTGTTACGCAATTCTCGCTGTTGCGCACGCTGGCGCGCGACGGGCCGCTGCGGATCTCCGAGCTCGCTGAAAGGCAGCTTCTCGACCGAACGGCGCTGTCGCGCAATCTCGACCCGCTCGTCGACCATGGCTACATCGAAATAATTCGTGGAGACGATGCGCGCACGCGGGAAGTAGCGATAACGAGGAACGGAAAGTCCGCGTTGAAGCGCGCGGAGCCTTGCTGGACGCAGGCGCAAAAGGCGGTCGCGAAGCGTCTCGGCGCTGAAAAGCTCGATGCGCTGATTACGACGCTCGGTGAGCTCGAGTCGCTGCATCCGTCGAATCGACCCGGCTCACGCTCGCGATCGCCCTCACCCCGCTTCCCCGCGCGGGCGAGGGAGTCCATCGTCCCAATCCGTTGCGAAGCGCAAATGACAACAACCACCGTTCCGCGCCTCCTGGCGCTCCCCCACCGTCGTCCTCGTCTGCGGCAGCCTCATCCTCACGCTCGCGATGGGCATTCGCCACGGCTTCGGGCTCTTCCTGCAGCCGGTCACGGCCGACATGCACTGGAGCCGCGAGACGTTCGCGCTCGCGTTCGCCGTGCAGAACCTCGTCTGGGGCGTGACGCAGCCGTTCGCCGGCATGCTCGCCGACAAATATGGATCGGGCCGCGTCGTCGTCGGCGGCGCGCTGCTCTACGTGCTCGGCCTCGCCTGGATGGCGCATCCGACATCGTCGCTCGCGTTCGTGCTGTCGGCGGGCGTGCTGATCGGCATCGGATTGTCGGGCGTCACGTTCAGCGTGATCGCCGGCGTGCTCGGGCGCGCATTCCCGCCCGAGAAGCGCAGCATGGTGCTCGGCATTTCCGCGGCGGCCGGCTCGTTCGGGCAATTCCTGCTGCTGCCGCTCACGCAATGGCTGCTGACGCATGTCGGCTGGGTGGGCGCGCTGATGGCGCTCGGCGCGGTGGGCGTCGCGATGGCGCCGCTCGCCGCCGCGCTCGTCGAGCGCCGCGTCGTGCATGTCGCACGCGTTCAGGCAATCGGCGCGCGAAGCGGTGCGCGAAGCGTTCGCCCACCGCGGCTACGTGCTGCTGACCGCCGGCTTCTTCGTGTGCGGCTTCCAGATCGTGTTCATCGGCGTGCACCTGCCCGCGTATCTCGCCGACCACGGATTGCCGGCGCAGCGTCGCCGTGACGGCGCTTGCGCTGGTCGGACTCTTCAACATCATCGGCACGTACACGACGGGCTGGCTCGGCGCGAAGATGCCGAAGCGCTACATCCTGTCGTTCATCTATTTCGCGCGCGCGATCGTCATCGCGATCTTCGTCTTCGCGCCGCTGTCCGCGGCTTCGCGTCTACGCGTTTGCGATGGCGCTCGGCATCCTGTGGCTGTCGACGGTGCCGCCGACGAACAGCATCGTCGCGCACATCTTCGGCGTGCGCTATCTCGCCATGCTGTCGGGCTTCACGTTCTTCTCGCACCAGATCGGCAGCTTCCTCGGCGCGTGGCTCGGCGGCAAGCTGTACGACGTCACGGGCAGCTACAACATCGTCTGGTACATCGTCGATCGCGCTCGGCGTCATCGCGGGGCTCATCAACCTGCCGATCGACGAACGCGAGATCCGCCGCGCGCCGGCGGCGAGCCGCGCCGGCCTGAGCAGCGACGCCGCGCGGACGCCCGGCTACGCGCTGCCGCGATCGGCAATCGCCGCGCGGATCGTGCGTGATGACGTGTTCCATCTCGAGCGGCTTCACGAGATGCGCGACGAACCCCGAGCGCCTGGCCTGGCCGAGGTCGGCCGCGCTGCCGTAGCCGGTGCACGCGATCGCGGGCACGTGCGCGGCGCGCGGGATTTTCGCGAAGCTCGGCCAGCAGCGTGTGCCCGTCCATTTCCGGCATCGCGATGTCCGAGATCGACGACGTCGAAATCGCTTCGGCCTGGCGAGCTTCAGCGCGTCGGCGCCGCTGCTGACTGCCTGCACGGTGGCGCCTTCCTCGTCGAGAAGGTCGCGCAGCGCCTGCGCGCTCGACAGGTCGTCGTCGACGACGAGCATGCGCAAACCTTCGAGGCGTCGCGACCGCTCTGCCGCGCCGCGCGCGTCGATGACGATGCGGTGCCGGCCGGTGCAGGCGCAACCGTCACCTGCCCGATGCGCTCCTCGGACGCGAAATGGAGCGGCAGCCACACGGTAAAGCGCGCGCCCTTCCCTTCGCCCTCCGAATACGCTTCGACACGCCCGCCCTGCAAGTCGACGAGCTGCCGCACGAGTGCCAGACCGATGCCCATGCCGCCGAAGCGCCGCGTGATTCCCGGCTCGCTTTGCCGGAACAGCTCGAAGACATACGGCATGAACTCGGGCGAGATGCCCTGGCCGTTGTCTTCGACGTCGATTCGCGCTTCGTTGCCGTCGCGCGTGACCCGCACGGCGATGCGCCCGCCGGGCGGCGTGAACTTGATCGCATTGCTGATGAGGTTCCACGCGATCTGCTTCACGCGCACCGGATCGCCCTGCACGAGCAGCGGCTCGGGCGAAAGCGCCAGATCGAGCGAGATGCGCTTCTTCTCGACATCGCGCTGCAACGCGCCGATCGAATCGCCGACGACGAACGGCAGCGGCAGCAATTGCTGCTCGAGCGCGAGCTTGCCGGTGCTGATGCGCGACACGTCGAGCAGGTCGTCGACGAGACGCGCCTGCGTCTTCACCGTCTGGTAAATGATGTCGGCGGCGCGGCTCAGCGTCGGCTGCGCCTTGACTTCGGAGGATCGCCGCAGGATCTCCGACTGCATCAGGATGAGGTTGAGCGGATTGCGCAGCTCGTGCGACAGCGTCGCGAGAAAGCGGTCCTTGAGCCGGTTCGCGTGCTCGAGCTCGACGCGATCGGCCTCGGCGCGGACGAATTGCTGTTCGCGCTCGACCGTGCGCCTGCTGCTGCTGCGTGAGATCGCGCGCCACCTTGACGAAGCCGTAGATCTCGCCGTCGGACAGCGGCGACAGGACGCCGCTGCAATAGAACCGGCGTGCCGTCCTTGCGCAGGTGCCAGCGCTCGTCGGCGGCGTGCCCGTGCTCGCGCGCCGTGGCGCATTTCGCGCGCAGGCGCGCCGGACGCGCGGTCCTCGGGCACGAACAGGATGTCCACCGGCTGGCCGACGATCTCGGCCTCGCTCGTAGCCGAACATCTGCGCTGCGCCCTCGTTCCAGCCATCGATGCGGCCGGCAAGGTCGACGGTGACAATCGCGTAGTCGCGAATGCTTTCGAGCGTCGCCCGGTAGCGCTGGCGGCTCCGCCGCAGCCGCTCTTCGCGTTTCCTTGCGCGCGCTGATGTCGACGAACGTCAGCACGGCGCCGTCGATGCGATCCTCGCTCGTGCGGTACGGCAGGATGCGCATCAGGAACCAGCGCCCGCCCGCATCGCGCACTTCGCGCTCGACGGTGCGCAGCGTCTCGAACACGCTTGCGACGTCGCGCTCGAGCGCCGTGTAGTCGAGCCGATGCGTGATGTCGAGGAGCGGCCGGCCGACGTCCGACGGGATGACGTTGAAGAGCTCGCGCACCGGCGGCGTGAAGCGCATCAGCTGCAGGCGCCGATCGACGAACAGCACGCTGATGTTCGTCGAAGCGATGAAGTTCTGGAGATCGTTGTTGACGCTGGCCGTTTCCTCGACCTTGCTCTTCAGCTCCTGATTGACGGTCGCGAGCTCCTCGTTGATCGATTGCAGCTCTTCCTTGCTGGTCTCGAGCTCCTCGGTCGCGGAGCGCAGTTCCTCGTTGATCGCCTGCAGCTCCTCGTTCGACGCCTTCAGCTCCTCGTTCTGCGTCTCGTACTGCTCGACGGTCGTGCGCAGTTGCCCGCGCATGCGCGAAAGCTCGTTTTCGAGCTCGATCGAGCCCGCCCTGGCGGCCTCGTCATCGGTGGCATTCGCCGGTCGGCGCATCGAGCGTCGGGAGCCGCTCGTCGAAGACCACCAGCGCGAACGTCCGCGACGTCGGCACGTCGCATACGGGATGCACGGTGACGTTCACGTGCGAGGTGCCGCCCGGGCGCTCGAACGCGACGCGATGCACTGCGACGCGCTTCATCGTCTGCATCGCCTGGTAGAGCGCGGTGCGCAGGTCGAGCCGCAGGTCCGGGTGCACGGCGTGGACGAGGTTGAGCGACGGCTCGCCCGCGGTGAATTGCAGGAACTGCCCGGCACTTTCCGAAAGATGCACGATCCGGTACTGATCGTCGACGACGACGGACGGCGGCGCATAACTTTCGAGCAGGCCCTGATGCAGCTCGGTGAAGCTCTCCGATCGACGCTCTGCCGGTGTTCCGGCCGTGGTCAGCGCGCGCCGCGTTGCCGGCGACGACAGCAGCATCGCCGACACCGGCCGCGCGCGCGAGCGGATCTGCGCACGAAACAGCCGATGCGACTTGTCGACGGTCGCGAACGTATCGTGCGCCTCGTCGATCGATTCCGACGTGCCGAGGAACAGGAAGCCGTCGGGGCGCAGCGCGAAGTGAACGAGGTCGAGCACCGTCCCCTGGATCTCGCGATTGAGATAGATCAGCACGTTGCGGCAGGAAACGAGGTCGACCCTGGAAAACGGCGGATCCTTGATCAGGTTGTGCGGCGCGAACGTCACCCGGTCGCGAATGAACTTCTGCACGCGATAGCCGCCGGCTTCCTTCGACGAAGCAATGGCGAAGCCGCGCCGGCGGCACGTCGGTGACGATCGCCTCGGGATAGATCGCGGCGCGGCCGACCGCGAGCGCGTCCTCGTCGATGTCGGTCGCGAAGATCTGGAGATCGGGCGGCGCTTCGAGCTCGCGCACATGCTCGTCGAGCAGCATCGCGATCGAGTACGCCTCCTCGCCGGTAGCGCAACCCGGCACCCAGACGCGAACCTGGTCGCCGGTGGATTTGCCCTCGAAAATCGCGGGGATCGCGATGCGCTCGAGCGCCTCGAACGCTTCGCGGTCGCGGAAAAAATTCGTGACGCTGATCAGCATGTCCTTGAGCAGCGGCCGCGTTTCCGCGACGTTGTCGCGAAGCAGGTCGCGATACGCGGGCAGGTCGTGCACCTGGTTGACCTGCATCCGGCGCTCGATGCGGCGCAACACCGTCGCGCGCTTGTATTGCGCGAAGTCGTGACCGGTCCGCGAGCGCAGCGTCGCGAGCACCTCGCGCAGCGCCAGATCGGCGCGGCGGGTCGTATCGAGCTCGGTCGGCAGCTCGTCCGCACTGCGGCAATTCGATGCGGCGCGCATTTTCGAGCAGACTGATCAGCTTCTGCGGCATTTCGCCGACGGGCAGAACGAAATCGGGCGTAGCGGTCAGGATGGCGTTGCGCGGCATCTCGTCGTACTCGGCTTCGTCCGGCTGCTGGGCGATCGCAATGCCGCCCTCCTCCTTGATCGACTTCATGCCGACCGTGCCGTCCGAGCCGGTACCCGACAGGACGATGCACACGGCGCGCGACGTCTTCGTCTTGGCGAGCGTGCGGAAGAAGAGGTCGATGGCCGTATGCCGGCCGCGCTGGCGCGAAGTCGCCGACACCTGCAGCGTGCCGTCGAACATCGCCAGCTCCTTCGCCGGCGAAATGACGTAGATGTGATCCTTCTCGATCTGCACCGCTTCGTTCACCTGCAGCACGGGCATCTTCGTCACCGCCTGCAACACCTTGTCGAGACTCGATTCGTGCTTCGGCGACAGGTGCAGGATGACGACGAACGCCATGCCGGAGCGATTGCGGCATGTGCTCGAAGAATTCCAGCAGCGCCTTGATGCCGCCGGCGGACGCGCCGATGCCTACGACGGGGACATCGACGTGCGCGGGCGCGGCGATGCGAGGGGCTCTGGAGCGGTTGATCCATGGTCCGGTCACCTTACTCCCGGCCGGCACTTATTGCTCTGTCCAATTGCGCCGGGGCTCGCGGCTCACGCGGCAATCCGATCGACGGCGTCGGTGATCAGCGTATCGACGCCCCAGGCGAGGAGTTCGGCGGCGCGCGCGGGGTCGTTCACCGTCCACGTGACGACGTGCAGGCCGGCGTCGTGGAACTCGCCGATGCGCGCTCGCGTGAGCCGCGTGTGCTTGATGGCGATCGCGATGCAGCCGAGGCGCGCCGTGCATTGCGCCAGTCGTCCGGGACATCTTCGACGAGCCAGGCGCGCGGCAGATCGGGAACCGCGTCGCGCGCGGCATCGAGCGCCGCTTCGGAAAACGACGACAGGAGCGGCGGCATGCGTGCGCCGGACCAGAGCGAGGCGCGTCGAGTGCCACCGCCGCGCCGGTTTCGCGCTCGCGGCCGCGCGTCGGCTTGATCTCGACGTTGACGGCGACGTCGTGCGCGCGGCTCCAGCGGGCGACGGCGGCGAGCGTGGGCAGCGGCTCGCCGGCGTACGCGGGCGAATGCCAGCTCCCCGCGTCGAGTTGCGCCAGCTCGCGCCACGTCAGCGCGTCGGCGCGGCCGCGGCGCATTGGTCGTGCGGTCGAGCGTGTCGTCGTGCAGCAGGAACGCGACGCCGTCCGCCGAAAGCTTCACGTCGAACTCGGCCATCCGGTAGCCGTGCGCGTAGCCGACGCGAAACGCCGCCAGCGTGTTCTCGGGCGCGAGCTTGCCGGCGCCGCGGTGCGCGCAAAGACGCGGATAAGGCCAGGCGGTCATTGCGTCGATTCGGTGTCGGAGGTGTAATTCAAACACCTCCGACACCGAACTCCGGGAGGCGCGGCCATGTCGGGCGCCTCAGTTCAGGCGCGCGCCGGTCGTGGAATCGAACGCGAACACGCGCGCAGGATCGGCGGTGACCCAGAACGTCGCGCCGACCTCGGGCGAGGTGCCGTGCGGGACGCGCGCGATGATCGTGCTGCCGCCGCGGCCGATATGGACGAGCGCGTCCGCGCCGAGCTGCTCGACCATTTCGACGGGCCCCGACAATGCCGCGCCCGATTCGCTGGACGGGATGAAGTGCTCGGGCCGGATGCCGACCATGAGCGGCCGACCGCTTTCCGCCGGCACGTGGCGGCTGCGCACCTCGCCGCCGTGCTCGAGCGCGATGCGCCCGTCGCCGTTGGCCTTGCCCGGCATGAAATTCATCGCCGGCGAGCCGATGAATCCGGCGACGAACATCGTCTGCGGATTCTCGTACACCTCCATCGGCGAGCCGATCTGCTCGGCGCGTCCGGCGTTCATCACGATCATCCGCTGCGCGAGCGTCATCGCCTCGACCTGGTCGTGCGTGACGTAGAGGCTCGTCGTGCTGATTCGCCGATGCAGCTTCTGGATCTCGAAGCGCATCTGCACGCGCAGCTTGGCGTCGAGGTTCGACAGCGGCTCGTCGAACAGGAAAACGGCCGGCTCGCGGACGATCGCGCGGCCCATCGCCACGCGCTGGCGCTGGCCGCCGGAGAGCTGCCGCGGCGTGCGCGCCAGCAGCGGCCCGAGCTCGAGGATGTCGGCCGCGCGCTGCACGCGCTCGGCGATGCCGGCCTTCGTGAGGCCCCGGATGCGCAAGCCGTACGCCATGTTGTTGAACACGCTCATGTGCGGGTAGAGCGCGTAGTTCTGGAACACCATCGCGATGTCGCGGTCCTTGGGCTCGAGATTGTTGACGACGCGATCGCCGATGACGATCTCCCCGCTCGTGATCGTCTCGAGGCCGGCCACCATGCGCAGCAGCGTCGACTTGCCGCAGCCCGACGGGCCGACGATGACGATGAATTCGCCGTCGGCAACCTGCACGTCGATGCCGTGGATCACCTCGAGGGCGCCGTAACTCTTGCGGACATTGCGAAGATCGACGTTGGCCATTTACGTTTCCAGCTTCGGTGTCGGAGGTGTAGGGATGCGAGAGCGCGAATACATCGACGCCGCGTGACAGCCGAAGCTCATTTCTCCGCATCCACCAGACCCTTGACGAACCACCGCTGCATCACCAGCACGACGAGCGCCGGCGGCAGAAGTGCCAGCATCGCCGTCGCGAGCACGAACTGCCACTCGATCAGCGTGTCGCCGCCCGCGACCATCCGCTTGATGCCGATCACCACCGTGTACATGTCCTCGCGCGTGGTCACGAGCAGCGGCCACAGGTACTGGTTCCAGCCGTAGATGAACATGATGACGAAAAGCGCCGCCATGCTCGTGCGCGACAGCGGCACCAGGATGTCGATGAAGAAGCGCATCGGCCCCGCGCCGTCGATGCGTGCCGCCTCGGCAAGCTCGTCGGGAACGGTCATGAAGAACTGGCGGAAGAGGAACGTCGCCGTCGCGGAGGCGATCAGCGGCAGCGTGAGTCCCGCGTAGGTGTCGACCATGCCGAGCTCGGCCACGACCTTGTAGGTCGGCAGGATGCGCACCTCGACGGGCAGCATCAGCGTGACGAAGATCATCCAGAAGAACGTTTTTCGCAGCGGAAAGCGGAAATAGACGATCGCGAACGCGGACAGGATGGAGATCGCGATCTTGCCGATCGCGATGCACAGCGCCATGACGAGGCTGTTCCACATCATCCGTCCGACCGGCGCCTGCGAGCCCGCCGTGCTGCCCTTCGTCAGTACCGCCGTGTAGTTTTCGATCAGATGCGTGCCGGGCGTCATCTGCATCGGCACGCTCGTGACCTGGTCGAACGACAGCGTCGAGCCGACGAACGCGACGTAGAGCGGCAGCGCAACGATCGCCACGCCCGCGATCAGGATCAGGTGGCTGACGATGCTGCCGAGGGGGCGGTGCTCGACCATGTTCAGGTATCAGGGATCAGGGATCGCGGTATCAGTCATGCTCGATGAGCGGTCAGTATTGGACCTTGCGCTCGACGAAGCGGAACTGGAGGACCGTGAGCGTGATGACGATCGCCATCAGGATCACCGACTGCGCGGCGGAACCGGATAGATCGAGCGCCTGCACGCCGTCCTGGTAGACCTTGAACACGAGGATCGACGTCGCCTGCACCGGGCCGCCGCTCGTCGCGGCGTCGACGATCGCGAACGTGTCGAAGAACGCGTAGACGATGTTGACGACGAGCAGGAAGAACGTCGTCGGCGACAGGAGCGGAAACACGACCGTCCAGAAGCGCCGGGCGGGTCCCGCGCCGTCGATCGCCGCGGCCTCGATCAGCGACTTCGGAATCGACTGCAGGCCGGCGAGAAAGAACAGGAAGTTGTAGCTGATCTGCTTCCAGACGGCGGTAATGACGATCAGCGCAAGCGCCTGGCCGGCGTTCAGCACGTAGTTCCAGTCATAGCCGATCGCGCGCAACAGGTGCGTGATGACGCCGAGCGTCGGATTGAGCAGAAAGACGAACAGCACCGCGGCCACGGCGGCGGCCACCGCGTACGGCCAGACGAGCAGCATCTTGTAGATCTTCGCGCCGCGAACGACGCGGTCGGCGAATACGGCGAGCAGCAGCGCGACGGCAAGACCGATCACGGTCACGAGCACCGAGAACACCGCGGTCACGCGAAACGACGCGAGGTAATGCGGATCGTTGAACAGATCCCGGAAGTTGTCGAACCAGACGAACTGCACCTTCGATGCGAACGCGTCCTGGATCAGCAGCGACTGGTAGACCGCCTGGCTTGCGGGCCAGAAGAAGAACACGAGCGTGATGACGAGCTGCGGCGCGACGAGCGCGTAGGGCAACCATCGCGACCGGAATACGACACGCTTTTCCATCTCCGCCCGTCAGTCAGCATCCCCGCCGCGTCAGCGGCGGCGGGGAATCGCCGGCATTGTCCGGCTGCGCAGGCCGGTGTTACTGATTCGCCTTCTGGAACCGCTCGAGCTGCTCGTTGCCGCGCTTCACCGCCTCGTCGAGGGCCTGCTTGGCGGTCTTCTGACCGGTCCACACCGATTCGAGCTCTTCGTCGTTGATATTGCGAATCTGCACGAAGTTGCCGAAGCGCACGCCCTTCGAATTGGCCGTCGGCGGCTTGTTCGTGAGCTCCTTGATCGCGATGTCGAAGCCCGGGCGCTCGGTGTAGAGGCCCTTCTTCTTCGCGAGGTCGTACGCGGCGATCGTGATCGGCACGTAGCCCGTGTCCTCGTGCCACTTCTCCTGAACCTCCGGCGACGACAGGAACGTGAAGAACTTGGCGATGCCCTTGTACGTGTCCTTGTTCTTCTGATTCAGCACCCACAGCGTTGCGCCGCCGATGATCGTGTTCTGCGGTGCGCCCTTGACGCTCGCGTAGTACGGCAGCGTGGCCACGCGCCACGGGAACTTGGCATTGGCCTTGATGTTCGCGTACGAGCCCGACGACGTCGTGATCATCGCGCATTCGCCGCTCGTGAAGGCGGCCAGCGGCTCGTCCTTGCGGCCCTTGTAGCTGAAGAGGCCCTTCTTCGCCCAGTTGGACATGTTGTTGATGTGCATGACCTGCACCGGGCCGTTGAAGTCGAGCCGCGTGCCGAGGCCGCCAAAGCCGTTCTGGAGCGTGCCGAACGGGACGTTATGCCAGGCGCTGAAGCTTTCGAGCTGCACCCACGACTGCCAGCCGGTCGTGAAGCTGCATGGCGCGCCGGACGCTCTTCAGCTTTTCCATCGCGGGCACCATCTCTTCCCATGTCTTCGGCGGGTTGCTGGGGTCGAGGCCGGCCTTCTTGAAGGCGTCGTCGTTGATGTAGAGCACCTGCGTCGAGCTGTTGAACGGCATCGAGATCAGGTGGCCCGACGTGTCGGCGTAGTACGAATAGACGGCGCCGAGGAAGCCCTTCGGATCCCACGGCTCGTGCTGCTCGGCCATGAGCTGGTAGACGGGCTTCACCGCGCCCTTGGCCGCCATCATCGTCGCCGTGCCGACTTCGAACACCTGGACGATCTGCGGCGGATTGCCCGAGCGATAGGCGGCAATGGCCGCGGTCATCGATTCGTCGTACTGGCCCTTGAACACCGGCGTGATCTTGTAATCGGACTGCGACTTGTTGAACTTGTCCGCGATCTCGTTGACGATGTCGTTGAGCTTGCCGGTCATCGAATGCCACCAGACGATCTCGGTGGCGGCCTGCGCCGCGGTTGCGGCGCAAGCCAGCGCCAGCGCGGCCACGATGCGGGCAATGCGCTTCGGGCGATGCGTCATGATTCCTCCATGGGACGATTGAGTACGTATCCTGCCAACTTCGGGTTGCGATTCTATTGCAAAACCGGAAACCGTGTCGGAGATGTCCCTGCGGGGCGCCTGCTACACTCCGGCGCTCCTGAAAATCGGAACGCACCTCATGTCGGCATCACGCGTTTCAGCGCGACGGCTGCGCGCGGCCTCTGCGGCGTCGCTTTTGGGGCTCGTCTTCGCGTGCGGGCTCGCGTTCATGTCACCGGCCGCGGCGCAATCGTTTCCCACGAAGCCCGCTAAGCTCGTCGTGCCGTTTCCGCCGGGCGGCCCGCTCGATACGACGGCACGCATCATCGCGCAGAAGCTCACCGAGTCATGGGGCCAGAGCGTGATCGTCGAGAACAAGCCGGGTGCGGGCGGGAACATCGGCGCCGACATCGTCGCGAAGTCGCCGCCGGACGGCTACACGATCGTCATGGGCGCGCTGTCCACCCATGCGGTCAATCCGAGCCTCTATCCGGCGATGCCGTACGACGCGCAGAAGGATTTCGCGCCGATCACGCTCGTCGCGATCACGCCGAACGTGCTCGTCGTCAATCCTTCGCTGCCGGTGCATTCGGTCAGGGAATTGATCGCGTACGCGAAGGCGCACCCGGGCAAGCTGTCGTTCGGCTCGGGCAGCATCGGCAGCGCGGGCCACCTGGCGGGCGAGCTGTTCAAGGTCGACGCGGGGGTCGACATGGTGCACGTTCCGTACAAGGGCGCGGCGCCCGCGATGCAGGCGCTGCTCGCCGGCGACACGCAACTGATGTTCGACAACCTCGCGAGCGCGATGGGCCAGGTCAAGGCGGGGAAGCTGCGCGCGCTGGCGGTCACGACGGCAGCGCGCTCGAAGCTCGCACCCGATCTGCCGACGATGGCCGAGGCCGGGCTTCCCGGATTCGACATCTCGACGTGGTTCGGCCTGCTGGCGCCTGCCGGCACGCCGCCCGACGTCATCGCGAAATGGAACGCCGGCGTGACGAAGATCCTTTCCGATCCGTCGATGCGCGAGCGGCTCGCCGCGCAGGGCGCGGAAGCGGCGCCCGATTCGCCCGATGCGTTCGCGCGCTTCATTGCCGCCGAGCTCGTGAAATACGCGCGCATCGTGAAGGCGTCGGGCGCGAAGGTCGATTGACGGGCGAGGGACGAGGATCGAGGGAGCGGAAAACCGGCGCATGCTTCGTCGAGATGCCGAGCCATCTGATCGAGGAGGAAGCAATGTATCGAAACATTCGGCGCGTGCTCGCGCTGTTGGCAATCGTCGCCGCCGCAGTTGCGGCACCGTTCGCATTCGCGCAGGGCGCAGCCAACTATCCCGCGAAGCCCGTGCGGCTCGTGGTGCCGTTCCCGGCAGGCGGGACGACGGACATCCTGGCGCGCGCCGTCGCGCAAAAGCTTTCCGAGGCTTGGGGCCAGCAGGTGATCGTCGACAACCGGCCGGGCGCCGGCGGCAATATCGGTTCCGACCTCGTCGCCAAAGCGGCGCCGGACGGCTACACGCTGTTGATGGGGACGGTCGGCACGCACGCGATCAACCCGAGCCTGTACAAGAACATGCCGTACGATCACGTGAAGGATTTCGCGCCCGTCATCCTCGTTGCCGGCGTGCCGAACGTGCTCGTCGTCAATCCATCGCTTCCCGTGCATTCGGTGCCCGAACTGATCGCGTACGCGAAAGCCAATCCCGGCAAGCTCAACTTCGCGTCGTCGGGCAACGGCACGTCGATCCATCTGTCCGGCGAATTGTTCAAGGCGATGACCGGCGTCGAGATGACGCACGTTCCCTACAAGGGCAGCGCGCCCGCGCTCACCGACCTGATCGGCGGGCAGGTGCAGTTGATGTTCGACAACCTGCCGTCGTCGTTGCCGTTCATCAAAGCCGGGAAGCTGCGCGCGCTCGCAGTGACGAGCGGCGCGCGCGCGGCCGCATTGCCCGATCTGCCCACACTCGCCGAATCGGGTCTGCCGGGATTCGAGGCGTCGTCGTGGTTCGGCGTGCTCGCACCCGCCGGCACGCCGCGCGACATCGTGGCCAAACTCAACGGCGCGATTGCAAGCTGGCTCGCTTCCCCGGAGGCGAAGGAAAAGCTGCTGGCGCAAGGCGCGATCGCCGCCGGCGGCACGCCCGAGGACTTCGCCCGGCACATCGGCGCCGAGACGTCGAAGTGGGCCAAGGTTGTCAAGGCGAGCGGCGCGCACATCGACTGAACGGGTCCGGCGCGAAGGTCGATCGACTGGCGGCGTCGGCCGCTACGCGAACCACTGTCGGACGCCTCCTACACGCGCCGAACTCGCTGCGCATCGGCGCGGTCATTGGAATGGGGGTCAGAACCCCGTCAATGTCGGAGGTGTGTGATGAACGTGATGGGAATGCGACGGTGCATGGTGGCGGCGGCGATGGTCGCCGGCGCCGCGGCGATGCCGGCGTACGGCGAAGGCTTCGTGCAATGGGCGCCGGTGATTCGCACGATGCCGGTCTACACGCACGCCAGCGAGCCGCGCCGGCAATGCTGGACGGAGCAGGTCACGCGCAATGAATACATCGATCGGCGCGGCGTGCCGCTCGGCGCGGTCGTCGGCGGCATTACCGGTGGCGTCGTGGGGAATGCGATCGGCGACACGGACAGCGATGCGGTAACGATCGGCGGCACCGTGACAGGCGCGGCGATCGGCGACGCGGTCGACCTCGACCGCGCGGGCATCACGGTGGCGCCCGTCACGCGCGACGTCGAGCGTTGCCGGACGGTCGACGTCGGCAACGACGTCATCAATGGTTACGACGTGACGTATCGTTATCAGAATCGCGACTTCACGATCCGCATGGCGTACGACCCGGGCGACCGCGTGCAGGTGCGTGTCGACGTCGAGCCGCAGGTCGTTCAGTAGACCGCTCAGTCGATCCGCGCGCGCAGCGCGCCGATCGCGAGCGTTATCCAGCCGGCGATGAAGGCGAGGCCGCCGATCGGCGTCGCGACGCCGATCGACGACGGCGCGCCGAGCGCCAGCAGGTAAAGGCTTCCGGCGAAGAGTGCGACGCCGGCGATGAAGAGCCACGCCGCGTAGCGCAATGCCGCACTGTCGGGCGCGTGCAGCATCAGCACGCCGAGCAGCAGCAGCGCCATGCCGTGCCACGCGTGATACATGACGCCGGTCTGCCAGACGGCGAGCATGTCCGGCGCGACGCGCGCCTTCAATGCGTGCGCGCCGAACGCGCCAAGCGCAACGGCGGCGGCCATCAGCAGCGCGGCGGTGACGATCGCAAGCCGTGGCGTCATTTTCGTCTACACTAACGGGCCGATTACGGTCCCAAGATAACACCATGACCATCGAACGCCGCAACGTGGGCAAGCGCCTTTCGGATCTCGTGATCTACGCGCCGGCGCCGGGCGGGCGCCTCGTCTATCTCGCCGGGCAGGTCGCCGAGGACGCGAACGCCGACATCGCCGGCCAGACGCGCTCGGTGCTGCGGCAGATCGACCGGCTGCTCGGAGAGGCCGGCACCGACAAGGCGCACATCCTGTCGGCGACGATCTACCTCGCCGACATGGACGACTACGCGGGCATGAACGCCGTATGGGACGCCTGGGTGCCGCCGGGCGACACGCCCGCGCGCGCCACCGTGCAGGCGCGTCTCGCGAAGGCTGCGTACCGCGTCGAAATGCAGATCGTCGCCGCGGCCGGATAGATGCACCCACGCTCGCTCGCTCGTGCCCCGGCGTCAGTCGTCGGCGGCCCTTCCCGACTGACGACCAAGCAATGGCGCTCACCGAAGCCGCACAGGCGATCGTCGCCGCGACATCGCGCCGCGACGTGGCTCCGCATGGCGAAGCGGCGACGATGCCGGTGACGCGCGCGCTGTTCGACGAAGTCATGGTCCCGTGCTTCGCGCCCGCGCAGTTCGTTCCGGTGCGCGGCGAAGGCTCGCGCGTCTGGGATCAGAACGGCCGGATGTACATCGATTTTGCGAGCGGTGTCGCCGTCACGGCGCTTGGCCATTGTCATCCGGCGATGGTGCGCGCGCTCGAGGCGCAGGCGCGCACGCTGTGGCACGTCTCGAACTGGTTCACGAACGAGCCCGCGCTTCGGCTCGCCAAGCGGCTCACCGACGCGACGTTCGCCGAGCGCGTGTTCTTCTGCAATTCCGGCGCCGAGGCGAACGAGGCGGCGTTGAAGCTCGCGCGGCGCTACGCGCACGATCACTCCGGTCCGAATCGCACGCGCGTCGTCTCGACGCTCAATGCGTTCCACGGGCGCACGCTCTTCACCGTCACCGCGGGCGGACAGGCGAAGTACGCGACGGGCTTCGGACCGAACCCGAGCGGCTTCACGCATTTGCGCTACAACGACATCGCGGCGCTCGAAGTGGAGTTCTCGGCGAACGGCCACGAAATCTGCGCGGTGATCCTCGAGCCGATGCAGGGCGAAGGCGGCATGACGCCCGGCACGCCCGAATACCTGCAGGCGGCCCGGCGGCTTTGCACCGAGCACGGCGCGCTGTTGATCCTCGACGAAATCCAGAGCGGCATGGGGCGCACGGGCGCGCTGTTCTCGTACATGCAGAAGGGCATCGTCCCCGACATCCTGACGAGCGCCAAGGGCCTGGGCGGCGGATTCCCGATCGGCGCGATGCTCACGACCGCGAAGATCGCGAGCGCCTTCGCGGTTGGCGTGCACGGCACCACGTACGGCGGCAACCCGCTCGCCTGCGCCGTCGCCGGCGCCGTGTTCGACGTGATCAACACGACCGAAGTGCTCGACGGCGTCAAAGCGCGTCACGCGTTGTTCATGGAGGGCCTGCGCGCGATCAACGCCCGCCGGCGCGTCTTCCGCGACCTGCGCGGCGAAGGCGTGTGGATCGGCTGCGAGCTCGACGACGCCTGGCGCGGCAAGGCGGCGGCCGTGATGAACGCCGCGGGCGACGCGGGCCTGCTGGTGCTGATGGCGGGTCCGGACGTCGTGCGCATCGCGCCGTCGCTCGTCATCTCGCTCGACGAAATCCTCGAAGGGCTGGCGCGCCTCGAGACGGCGCTCAATCGCGCGCTCGCGTAAGCCCGGTGTCGGAATCGGTGTCGGAGGTGTAATTATTCGGCTCGGCATGGCAACGCCCGGGCGAATAATTACACCTCCGACACCGAATAGACATGTTCTTTGTCAGGCCGATCGCGCGCGATGACCTGCCGGCGGTGCTCTCGCTCTCCGAGCGTACGGGCAGCGGCCTCACCACGCTGCCCGCCAACCGCGAGCGGCTGCAGGAACGCATCGAGCGCTCGCTCGCGTCGTTCGACAACGCGGCTGACAAGGCGACCGCGTGCTACATGTTCGTGCTCGTCGAACGCTCCAATTCGGTCGACGGGCGCGTTGTCGGCATCAGCGCCATCGAAGCCGCGGTCGGCCTCACCGAGCCCTGGTACAACTATCACGTCGGCACGCTCGTGCACGCGTCGCGCGCGCTCGACGTGTACACGGTGACGCCCACACTCTTCCTGTCGAACGATCACACCGGCCACACCGAGCTTTGCTCGCTGTTTCTGGACCAGCGCTATCGCATCGGCAAGAACGGCGTGCTGCTCGCGAAGTGCCGTCTGCTGTTCATCGCGGAATTCACCGAGCGCTTCGCCGGCAAGGTGATCGCCGAGTTGCGCGGGCGGCTCGAACCCGACGGCTCGAGCCCGTTCTGGGAGGGCCTCGGCCGGCATTTCTTCGCGATGGAATATTCGCGCGCCGACTACCTGACGGGCACCGGGCAGAAATCGTTCATCGCCGAGCTGATGCCGCGGCACCCGGTGTACGTGAACCTGTTGCCGCCGTCCGCGCGCGAGGCGATCGGCATGGTGCACGCGGATACGGCGCCGGCGCGCGCGATGCTCGAGCAGGAAGGCTTCCGCTACGAGGGCTACGTCGATATCTTCGATGCGGGGCCCACCGTCGAATGCACGCGCGACAACATCGACGCCGTGCGGCGCGCGACGGTGATGACCTGCACGCTCGGCGAAGAGGACCCGGTGCCGGACAG
>CAVPMH010000012.1:0-86486 GCA_963706225.1 uncultured Pseudomonadota bacterium | reverse complement strand
CATGCCCGCGCGCGGGTCAGCAATACGAGCGATCGACCCTGCAGCGGATATTCGGCGCCCGGCCCGACGGCCGGTACGTCCGGAAACCCCTCCGCGTACGATGTGTCGACGGCCACGGTCCAATCCCGACCGTCGTTGGGAAGCCTGAATGGAATGCGATCGTCGTGCGCATTGAGGAGCAGCAGCACGTCGTCGTCGGTCACCGGCTCGCCGTGATCATCACGTTCGGCCAGGCCACGGCCGGACAACTGCGCGCCCAGGCACCGCGCGGACGACTGGTTCCACTCGACGTCCGTCATTTCGCCGCCGTCCGGGTTGAGCCACAGGATGTCGGCGACGTCGGCGTCGCGGCGCGCGCGCCCGCGCCCGCAAAAAAACGTCCTCCTGCGAAACAGCGGATGGCGGTTGCGCAATGCGATCACGCGGGCCGTGAAGGCGAACATCCGGCGTTGCCACTCGTCCGGATTCCAGTCGAGCCAGCTCGTCGCGTTGTCCTGGCAGTAGGCGTTGTTGTTCCCTCCCTGCGTGCGCCCCATTTCGTCGCCGGCCGCGAGCATCGGCACGCCCTGGGAAAAAAACAGCGTCGCGATGAAATTGCGCATCTGCTGCGCGCGCAAGGCCAGCACCGCGGGATCATCGGTCGCGCCTTCCACGCCGCAATTCCAGCTCAGGTTGTGCGCCTCGCCGTCGCGATTGTCTTCGAGATTCGCTTCGTTGTGCTTGTCGTTGTAGCTCACGAGATCGCGCAATGTGAAGCCGTCGTGCGCGGTGATGAAGTTGATGCTGGCCGAAGGTGAGCGACCGCCGTGCGCGAACAGGTCGCTCGATCCGGATAGCCGCGACGCAAGCTCGCCGACCAGTCCGCCATCGCCCTTCCAGTACGCACGCACGGCGTCCCGGTAGCGGCCGTTCCAATCCGACCAGCCCGGCGGAAAGCTGCCGACCTGGTAGCCGCCTTCGCCGAGGTCCCACGGCTCGGCGATCAGCTTGACCTGCGAGAGCACCGGATCCTGGCGCGCGATGTCGAGGAACGAGCCGAACGGATCGAACGCATGCGCTTCGCGGGCAAGCGTCGACGCCAGGTCGAAACGGAAGCCGTCGACGTGCATTTCGGTCACCCAGTACCGCAGGCTGTCGAAGATCAACCGCAGCGTCGCGGGATGCACCGTATTGAGCGTATTGCCGGTGCCGGTGTAGTCGATGTAGTAGCGCAGATGCTCCTCGAGGCGGTAGTAGACCCGGTTGTCGATGCCGCGGAACGAGAGTGTCGGTCCGAGCTGGTTTCCTTCGCCGGTATGGTTGTAGACGACGTCGAGGATCACTTCGATTCCGGCCGAATGCAGCGTCTTGACCATCGTCTTGAATTCGCCGAGCGTGCCGGTCGCCGAGTAGCGCATGTCGGGGGCAAAGAAACCGATGCTGTTGTAGCCCCAGTAATTGCGCAGGCCGTGATCGACCAGCCGCTTGTCGTCGACGTACGCGTGAATCGGCAGCAGCTCCACCGCGGTCACGCCGAGCTTCCGCAGATGGTCGATGACCGGAGCCGTCGAAAGTCCGGCGTACGTGCCGCGAAGCTGCGGCGGGATGTTGGGATGCAGGCGCGTGTAGCCCTTGACGTGCAGCTCGTAGATCACGCTGTCCTTGCAAGGCGTGCGCGGCGCGCGATCGTCGTCCCAGGTGAACGCCTCGTCGACCACCTGGCATTTCGGCATGCCGGTCGCGCTGTCGCGCGTGTCGAGCGTCAAGTCCTCGCGCCGCGAGCCGACGCGGTAGCCGAACTGAGCATCGCTCCAGCGAATCTGGCCGGACAGCATGCGTGCATACGGGTCGAGCAGCAGCTTGTGCGCGTTGAAGCGAAGCCCTCGATCGGGCGCGTAAGGGCCGTGGACGCGATAGCCGTACAGGAGTCCCGGGCGCGCGTCCGGCAGATAGCAGTGCCACACGAAATCGGTGCGCTCGCGCACGTCGATGCGCTCGATTTCGCGCCGTCCCTTCGGATCGAACAGGCACAACTCCACGCGCTCTGCGTTTTCGGAATAGAGCGCGAAGTTGACGCCCTGTCCGTCCCAGGTGGCGCCCAGCGGGAAGGGCTCGCCACGCCAGACGGTGCTCACCGCGACAAGGGTCCTCGGCGGTGTCTTCATGCGATTGGCGATCGCGACCAGGTCGTTGTTACTGCGCCTGCGCGCTCGTCACGAGCCGCTCGAGCAGGCCCGCAAGCGGAATGCGCACCCAGTCGGGACGATTCGCGAGCTCGTAGCGCAGCTCGTAGAGCACCTTCTCGAGTGCGAACAACCGGACGAGCTGCGTGGCCGTGCGATCGTCGTCGGGCCAGGACGAAGCGCCGCGAATCGTCGCGACGTAGGCGCGGTAGAACGCCGTCATGGTCTGCGTGCGCCAATCGGCAAGGGGCGCGAGCAAGCGGGCCCGGTCGTCCGGACGCTCGATCGTCGCACGGTCCAGCGCGACGGCGGCCGCATAGCTGAACGAGCGCAGCATGCCGGCGACGTCGCGCAGCGGCGAATGCTTGGCGCGTCGCTCGGCGAGCGAGCGCGCAGGCTCGCCTTCGAAATCGACGATCACGAAATCGTCCGTGGTCAGCAGCACCTGGCCCAGATGATAGTCGCCGTGATAGCGCGTCTTCGTGGCGCCCACGCGCGGTGGCGATCGCCGCGTCGATCAATGCCAGCAGCGCGTCGCGCGACGCCAGAAGGCGATCCACGTCGGGCTGCAACTGCTCGGGCAGACCGTGGCGCCGCTGCTTCGAGCAGGTCCAGCGTCGCGACGGCCTCGTCACGCACGTTGCGGTGCCATTCCTCGACGTCGGCGGCCGTAACCGGCTCGGGCTCGAACGCCGCATCGCCGGTGGGCTTCGCCAACGCGCGATGCAACTCGGCCGTGCGCCGGCCCAGCATTTCGATCAACGCCAGGTAGCCCTCGTGACCGGGTATCGCGACCGTCGCCGGCGTTTCCGTTGGCGGCTGAACGGCTCCCGCGGCTGCCGGCGCTTCTGCCGCGGGCCGATTTCGCGTCGAATCGAGAAAGCGCCCGAGATAGTCGAGCGTGTAGTCCCAGCCGCTCCCGCGATTGTCGACGAGGCCCTGCACGAGTGCGAGCGCCGTGACGCCGCCGCTCGCGTCGCGGTATTCGAGCGCGCCCAAGGTCGGGGCGATATTCGCGTACGGCGAGACATCGGTCAGGAACCTGCCGATCTCGATCTCGGGGTTGATCCCCTCGCGCAGGCGCCGATAGGCCTTCAGCACCAACCGCTCGCCCAGGATGACCAGCGTGTTGCTCTGCTCGAACGCGGGATGGCGGACCGTCAGCATCTCGCCGCCGACATGCGCCGCGTACTGCCCGGTGCGAGGAGAAGACGCAGCTCGCCGCCGGGCAGCATGCGCCTTTCGTTGCGGCCCATCGACGAGACGAGCGCGCGGCAGAAGCCATCGTCCCAGAACGCATCGTAGAGAACGCCGACGCGCGCGCGCTGGCGCACGCGCGCCACCGTGCACGGCAGCAACGACTGGATGCGCTCGAACTCGCGATCCTCCCATGCGAGCGCGAGCGGCAGCGAATACAACTGGCGGATGCCATCGGCGAGCTCGACGCGCACGATCGCCAGCAGCCAGTTGCCGGCGTCGCCCCGCCATTCGTCGCGCTCGATCAGCGCGGCGCTCGCGATCGTGCTGGTCTTGCCGGCGAACCAGCGCTGATTCGCGAGAAAAACCGGCAGCACGTCGCGCTCGAGCTGCTCGCGAACGCGCCGCGCCATCAGCGAACGCAGGTCTTCCGTCGCCGCCGCTTCCTTGTGCATCAGCGTCGCCATCAGACCCTCGGGAATGACCAGCGCGGGGAAGTCGGCCGGCACCGGACGCTCGGAGTGCCACTTCGGGAATTTGGCGTCGGTCGTCAACGCGAACCAGTAGAAGCCCCATGGCGGAATGGTCAACAGGTAGGGCAGCTCGCCGATCGGCGGGAACGCCGTATTGCCCAGCAGCTCCACCGGGATGCGCGTTCTGAATTCGCCCAGATGCAGCTCGACCGGCTGGCTCGAGCGCGCCAGGTTGGCGACGCACAGGATGATCTCGCCCTGGTATTCGCGCAGGTACGCGAGGATCTTGCGATTTCCGGGCTGGACGAAGCGCAGCGTTCCGCGGCCGAACGCCGGATGCGCGCGCCGCACGGCGATCAGCCGCTTCGTCCAGTTCAGCAGCGATGCGCCGCTGCGGCTTTGCGCTTCGACGTTGACGCCGGCGAATCCGTAAATCGGATCCATGATCGGCGGCGAATAGAGGAGCTGCGGGTCCGCGCGCGAGAAGCCGGCATTGCGATCGGGGCTCCATTGCATCGGCGTGCGCACGCCGTTGCGATCGCCCGAGGTAGACGTTGTCGCCCATCCCGATTTCGTCGCCGTAATAGATCACCGGCGAGCCGACCAGCGACATCAGCAGGCTGTTGACGAGCTCGATCTTGCGCCGGTCGTTGTCCATCAGCGGCGCGAGCCGGCGGCGAATGCCGAGGTTGATGCGCATGCGCTGCTCGCTCGCATACGTGCGATACATGTAGTCGCGCTCGCGCTCGGTCACCATCTCGAGCGTCAGCTCGTCGTGGTTGCGCAGGAAGATCGCCCACTGGCAGTTGTCCGGAAGATCGGGCGTCTGCGCCATGATGTCGACGATCGGAAAGCGGTCTTCTTCCGCAACGGCCATGTAGATGCGCGGCATCAGCGGAAAGTGGAACGCCATGTGGCATTCGTCGCCGTTGCCGAAGTACTCGCGCACGTCCTCCGGCCATTGATTCACCTCGGCCAGGAAGAATTTGTCGCGGTAATGCGCGTCGAGCTCGCGGCGCATGTGTCGCAGCACCGCATGCGTTTCCGGCAGGTTCTCGTTGTTCGTGCCGTCGCGCTCGCACAGATAGGGAATGGCATCGAGGCGCATGCCGTCGACACCCATGTCGAACCAGTAGCGCATCACGCGCATCAGTGCGCGCACGACGCTCGGGTTGTCGAAGTTGAGGTCCGGCTGGTGCGAGAAGAAGCGATGCCAGTAGTACGGCCTTCGCCACCGGGTCCCACGCCCAGTTCGACTTTTCGGTGTCGGTGAAGATGATGCGCGTTTCCGGCCACTTGGCATCCGTGTCGCTCCACACGTAGTAATTGCGCTTGCTCGAGCCTGCGCGGCGCCGCGCGCGCTGCCTGGAACCACGGGTGCTGGTCGGACGTGTGGTTGATCACGAGCTCGGTGATCACGCGCAGCGACCGGCGATGCGCTTCGCGCAGGAAGTGGCGAAAGTCCGCGCGCGTGCCGTAGTCCGGGTGCACGCCGTGGTAATCGGCGATGTCGTAGCCGTCGTCGCGCAACGGCGACGGATAGAACGGCAACAGCCAGATCGTGTCGACGCCGAGGTCCTTGATGTAATCGAGCGATTCCGTCAAGCCGGGGAAATCGCCGATGCCGTCGCCGTTGCTGTCGCGATACGCCTTGACGTGGAGCTGGTAGATGACGGCATCCTTGAACCAGAGCGGGTCCTGCGTCGCGAACGCAGGTGCTGCGGGCGCAGGCAAGCCGGCAGCGGCGGTTGCGTCGGTGGGTAATCCGGCGACGTCGACTTGATCGTTCATTTCCGTCAGGCGAGCGCCGAGGCGGCCGCCGCTTGCACCTCGTGCCGGACGAGCGGCGACACGCGGAAGACGTGCGCCGGCATTTCCTGCGGGCGCAGCTCGACATAGTTGCGCGCGCCGCGCCAGGTGTAGCGGGCCTGCGTCAACAGATCTTCCACCTCGAACGGCTGTACGGTGTCGATACCGAGCTCCGCCAACGCGAGGTCGACAAATCCCGATTGCTTGTGAAACGGATCGAGGTTCACGACGACCAGAACGACGTTCTCGCCATCCGCTGCCGCCTTCGAATAGCAGATCATCTCGGGATTGTCGATGGCATGAAAGCGCAGTTCCCGGTCCTGCTGCAGCGCCTTGTTGGCGCGCCGGATGGCATTGATCCTCGCGACGAGCGGGCGCAGGCTGTCCGCGCGTTCCCGCGGCCAGTCGCGGATCTCGTATTTTTCCGAATGCAGGTATTCCTCGGAGCCCGGCTCGCGAGGAACGTGCTCCAACAGCTCGAACGCAGGCCCGTAGATGCCATAGCTTGCGGCAAGCGTTGCCGCGAGCACCAGCCGCACGATGAACGCGGGCCTGCCGCCGGTTTGCAGGTAGGCGGTGAGGATGTCGGGCGTATTGGGCCATGCGTTGGGCCGGAAGTATTCGCGCGACGGCGCCTGCGAAAGCTCGGTGAAATACTGCGTCAGCTCTTCCTTGGTGTTGCGCCAGGCGAAATACGTGTACGACTGCGTGAATCCCGCCTTCGCCAGGCGATGCATCGGGCGCGGGCGCGTGAACGCCTCGGACAGAAAGACCACGTCGGGATGCGCCGCCTTGACCTCGGCGATCAGCCAATCCCATAGCGCGAACGGCTTCGTGTGCGGATTGTCGACGCGAAAGACGCGCACGCCCTCACCGATCCAGTGGTCGACAATGCTCTTCAGCTCGTCCCACAGCGCGCGCCAATCGCCGGTGTCGAAATTGAACGGATAGATGTCCTGATACTTCTTGGGCGGATTCTCCGCGTACTGGATGCTGCCGTCGGGACGATGCCTGAACCACGCCGGATGCTCGGTGACATAGGGGTGGTCCGGCGAGCACTGGTAGGCGATATCGAGCGCGATTTCCAGCCCTCGCGCGCGCGCCGACTTCACCAGTCGGCGAAAATCGGCTGCGGTACCGAGCTGCGGATGGATCGACTTGTGTCCGCCCTCGGTTGCGCCGATCGCCCACGGACTCCCCGGATCGTCCGAGCGCGGCGACGAGCGCGTTGTTGCGACCCTTGCGCTTGGTGCGTCCGATCGGATGGATCGGCGGGAAGTACAGCACGTCGAATCCCATCTCGACCACTTCGGTGAGACGCGCTTCGCAATCGGCAAACGTGCCGTGCCGTTCCCCGGAGGCGGCCGAGCGCGGAAACATTTCGTACCATGCGCTGAAGCGCGCCAATAGCGGCTCGACCCAGATCGGCAGCGCGGGCGCGAAGGTGCTGGCGCAGCGCCGGTCCGCATGGCCCTCGACCAGCGAGACGAGCGCCTCGTCCATCGCCTCCGAGCGTCGAACGAGCGGATCGACGTCCGCAGCCAATCGCGCAATCCACTCGCGCAGACGCCTGGCATCGGCGCCACGGACACGCCTTGCGATGTCGCGCAGCAGCGCCACGCCGACCTGCAACGTGACGGCGACGTCTTCAGCGGCCGTCCAGCGCGCGAGATCGCGGCGCCAGGTCAGAAACGCATCGGGCCACGCGCTCACCGTGAATTCGTAGCGGCCGAGCGCGGTCACGTCGAACGCCGCGCGCCAGTGATCGTTGCCCAGCGCCACCATCTCCGCCTCGTGCCAGCGCGCCTCGCCCTGACGCCGGTACAGCACGACGCAGCGCAGCGTTTCATCGCCGTCCATGAAGACATCGGCCTCCACCACCACCGAATCGCCGACGCAGCGTTTCGCCGGGTAGCGCCCGCCATCGACGCACGGCGTGACGCGCTCGATGATCGCGCGACGGCGACCTTCCGAAGCCGTTGGCGGCGCCATGCGGACTCAATCGTCCGGTTCGAGGAACAGCACGCCAAGCGGCGGCAGCGTCAGCGATACCGAATGGCGCCGGCCATGCGCCGGCGCGTGGTCCGCATCGACGCCGCCGCGATTGCCCATGCCGCTTCCGCCGTAGGTCACGGCGTCGCTGTTGAGCGCCTCGCGCCAGCGTCCGGCGCGCGGCACGCCCAGCCGATAGCCGATGCGCGGAACGGGCGTGAAGTTGCACACGACCAGCGCAGCGAATTCGACTCCCGGCGCCTTGCGCAAAAACGCAATGACGCTGTTGCCGGCATCCGAGCAATCGATCCATTCGAAACCGTCGGCGCTGAAGTCACGGGCATGCAACGCCGCCGTGCGCGCGTAATGGCGGTTGAGATCGCGCACCCATTGCTGCATTCCGGCGTGCGGCGGATACGCGCAAAGATGCCAGTCGAGACTCGCATCGTGGTTCCACTCGCGCCACTGTCCGAATTCCCCGCCCATGAACAGCAGCTTCTTGCCGGGATGTCCCCACATGTAGCCCAGCAGGCAGCGAAGGTTGGCGAACTTCTGCCAATCGTCGCCCGGCATGCGGCCCAGCAGCGAACCCTTTCCATGCACCACTTCGTCGTGCGACAGCGGCAACACGAAATTCTCGCTGAACGCATAGCACGCGCTGAACGTAATCTCGTTGTGGTGATAGCGCCGGAACACCGAATCGCGTCCGAAGTAGGCGAGGGTGTCGTGCATCCAGCCCATGTTCCATTTGAGACCGAAGCCGAGGCCGCCGACGTACGTGGGCCGCGACACGTTCGGCCACGCGGTTGATTCCTCCGCGATCGTCTGGGTGTCCGGATGCGCGGCATAGACCGATTCGTTCAGCTCGCGCAGGAACGCGACGGCGTCCAGGTTTTCGCGGCCACCGCGGAAGTTCGGCACCCACTCGCCTTCGCCGCGGGCATAGTCGAGATAGAGCATCGAGGCCACGCCATCCACGCGCAACGCATCGATGTGATAGCGATCGAGCCAGAACAAGGCGCTGCTCGTCAGAAAGGCGCGCACTTCGTCGCGCCCGTAGTTGAAGATGCAGCTCTTCCACTCCGGATGGAATCCCTGGCGCGGATCGGCGTGCTCGAACAGGTGCGTGCCGTCGAAGCGCGCGAGGCCATGCGGATCGTCGGGAAAATGCGAGGGCACCCAGTCGAGGATCACGCCGATGCCGGCGCCGTGCAGGTAATCGACGAGATACATGAAGTCCTGCGGCGCGCCGTAGCGCGCGCTCGGCGCGAAGTATCCGGTCGTCTGGTAGCCCCATGAACCGTAGAACGGATGCTCGGTGACCGGCATGAGCTCGACGTGCGTGAAGCCCATCTCGCCGGCATACTGCGCCAGCGCATGCGCGAGATCGCGATAGCCGAGGACCTGCCAGGGATTCGCGGGATCGCGCCGCCACGATCCCAGGTGAACCTCGTAGACGGATATCGGCGCGTCGAGCGCGTTGGCGCGTGCGCGCGACGCCATCCACGGCCCGTCTTGCCAGTCGTAATCCAGCGACCACAGGCACGAGGCCGTTCGCGGCGGCGGCTCGCAGCAGAACGCGAACGGATCGCTCTTGTCGATCCGCAGGCCATGCCGCGTCTCGATGCGGTATTTGTAACGTTGGCCCTGCGCGATACCGGATACCCAATCTTCCCAGATGCCCGAGCCGTCGGTTCGCGGAGCAAGCGGATGGGCATCGCCCCGCCATTCATTGAAGTCACCGATCACCGATACCCGCACCGCGTTGGGCGCCCACACGGCGAAGCGCGCCGCCTTTCCGCCGCCGACGATGTGCGCGCCGAGCTTGTCGTAGAGCGTGTGATGCCGGCCCTGCCTGAACAGATGGACGTCGTACTCGGTCAGCAGCGACCGTGCGGCGCCATGCGCCGTTTCGCCGGAAGTGCTTTCCTCGATCGGTTCGCGATGTTTCAATTGAGCTGATTCGCGGCGGCCGCTCTTCTGGCGACAAGGCCTTCCGCGAACGGCGTGGCCGGCTCAGGCTCGACATCCCCCGATACGAATCCGTGACGCACGTAGTCGCTCTCGATCATGGGCACCGGGCGCGTGTCCTGCGGCAACTGGTCCACGTCGCTCGCGAAAGCGGCGGCGAGGAAATTATCCACCCACCAGAATACGTCGTTGCGCCGCACCGATCGGCGCAACCGGCGCATGCGCGCGCGGCGCTCGTCCTCGCTCATCGCGAACGCGACGCGGATCGCCTCGGCAACGCCTTCGATGTCGTACGGGTTGACGAGGAGCGCGCCGCGACGAAGCTGCGCGGCTGCGCCGGCGAATTCGCTCAGGATCAGCACCGCATTCTCGTCGATGCTGCTCGCGCAGTATTCCTTGGCGACGAGATTCATGCCGTCGCGCAGCGGCGTCACCAGCGCGATATCGGCGGCGCGGTAATACGCGAGGAGGTCGGTGGTGGTCAGGCTGCCATACACGTACCAGACCGGCACCCAGCCGCCCGGCCGCATGAACTCGCCGTTGATGCGCCCCACCAGCCGCTCGATCGTATTCTTGAGATCGTCGTAGTCGCGGATCTCGACCCGGCTCGGCACGACGACCTGGATGAGCGAGATGCGCTCGCGCAGTTGCGGGAAGCGATGCAGCAAATCGGCGAAGGCGTCCAGCCGATTCGGAATGCCCTTCGTGTAATCGAGGCGGTCGACGCCAAGCAGCAGCTTGCGGCCCGGCAGCAGCCGGTGCAGCTCGTTCGCCCTGCGCGCCACTTCGGGCGATGCAGCCTGGCGCTCGATGGCGGTGAAGTCGACGCTGATCGGAAACGCGCCGATGCGGATCGTGCGCCCGCCGGTGGTCGTCGTGAGAACCGGTCCCTTGCCTTCGAATTCAGCGCCCGGGACGAGCGCACGCACGCACTGAACGAAATTGCGCCGATCGCGCAGCGTCTGAAATCCCAGCAGATCGAACTGCAACAGCGCGTCGATCAATTGCGCGCACCAGGGCAGCTTGGCGAACAGATCGAGCGAAGGGAAGGGGATGTGCAGGAAAAATCCCAGCCTGGCGTGCGAGCCGGTGGCGCGCAGCTCGCTGGCGACGTTCATCAGGTGATAGTCGTGCACCCAGATGAAGTCGTCGTCCTCGCTGTTCGCGACGATCGTGGCGGCGAATTTCCGGTTGACCGCCTGATAGGTGCGCCAGTATTCGGGATCGAAATTGCACAACGATTGCAGGTCGTGGAACAGCGGCCAAACGACCGCGTTGGAGAATCCCTGGTAGAAGTTGTGCACTTCGTCGGGCGTCAGGTGAACCGGCTTCAATGCATAGCCGCAGCCAGCGCTGACGTCGGCGAGAACGCGGTCGAGTTGTTCGTCGTCGGTCGCCACGCCGGGCCAGCCAATCCAGGTGCCCCCGCGTTGTCTCAGCACGGGCACCAGCGCGCTCACCAATCCTCCGCTGCCCGGCACGATCTGCCAGCGGCCCTCGCCATCGCGCGAGACGATGTAGGGCAGGCGGTTCGATACCACGATCAGTCGACGCGACGGTTTGCTCATGTGAGCGGTCCCGGCTGGGTGGCGGGAGGGCGTGTTCGACGCAGTTATCAACCACGCTCATGAACATCGATATATCGACATCAATGTACTCACGCCCTGTAATCGGCGTAATCAGCGTTTGTCCTACCGCGAGAAGGAAAATTGAAGTCTCATCGCGGCGCGCCGGCAAGAATTGCCTGTGCGCGCCTGCGAGCGGCGGTCGTCGCATCGCGCCGGCGATCAGGCACCTCGGCGGGGCAGCATGGCCTGCCCCGGTGCTTCAGTGTCGCGTGCCGGCTTTCCCGGGGCGTTTCGCCGTGGCCGACACTGCTTCGACCGTCAGCGTGAACGTGCGCTGCTCATTCGGATTCATCGCCCCGACCCCGATGAGCTTGCGGGCGGTTTCTTCGCCGCGATCGTTACGGATCGACACGATGACCGTGTACTCCCACGGCTCGCCGTCGGGGGGATGCCGGATGCTCCCTTCGATGCGCAGCGGCGTGAGGGCGGGCACCTGGGACGCATCGGCGCCGGCATCGACGAAGCGCAGGTAATGCCGGCAGGCCGGGCACACGCCCGCGCTTTCAAGGACGGTCTCGCGGCAGTGCGGGCATTCGCGGGTTGCCCCGGGGCTGCCGGGCCGCACGACGGCGCTCATTGTGGTACTCCCACGCTTGCGGTTGTCGCCGCTGCACTGGCCTCAACGGGGGCGCTCATGAGCCGGCGCCAGTCTCCGAGCCATGGCCCATGCGGTACTTGCCGGATTTCGCGGCTTTGCCGTCGTCCCAGCCGAACTCGGCCTGCCCGCGCACGCGCGCGCCCGCGGCGACCGTCAACGATCCAGCCTTGATGTCGCCGATCACCACGCCCGTTTGCATCAGATCGACGAGGGAAGCTTCCTCGACATTGCCTTCCAGCTCGCCGGCGATGGTGACCTTGTCGGCGCGCACGGCGCCGGTGAGCTTGGCGCCGGCCTCGATGGTGAGATCGCCATGGACGTTGACATCACCCTTGAACTTGCCGGCGATGCGCACGCTGCCGCCGCCTTCGATCTTGCCTTCGATCGTGATGTCGGCGGCAATCAACGACTCCTTGCGGGGCTGCCGGGTATCGGCAACGGCGACCGGGGCGGCGACGGGACTGGGAACGGGCTCGGGCTTCGGTGGCGGCTCGTACCGGGCCGGTTCCTTCGGTTGGGGAGCAGCCGCGGGCGTGGGCCGGGTCGCGGTATTGTCTTTCCAGAGGGACATCGTCAAGGCCTGTAAGAAGGGTGAAGTTTCGAGGCTAACGCTAAATGCGGGCGGAGACAATCAATCCGTCGCGAAGTCCATGAAACGGCGAACGAAACGCTACCCTTTCGGCGAGCCGAAGGCAACGACGAGCCACGCGCTTGGTGTACCCCCACGCTTGCGGCTGTCGCCGCTGCGCTGTAATTCGGTGTCGGAGGTGTAATTATCGGACCACACTTCCGATAATTACACCTCCGACACCGAATTACAGCGCTCATGTCGCCAACGCGCCGCCGCAACTGCTTCCCTGACCGGCGGTGCAGCCGTAGCAATGGTCGGCGACCCGAACCCGACATCCCGCCAGCGCGGCGATATCGAGTTGCGACAGATGCGTGCGTGGCCGCGAACCGGTATTCAGCGGCAAGCCCAGCATCTGATTGAAATCGCAGTCGTACAGCCAGCCCTGCCAGTCGACGCTGACCAGCGTGCGGCACATGACGTTCTCGACGTTCGCCGCGTCGTGCGCGCCGCGCAACAACGCCATGTATTGCGCGAATCGACCTTGCGATACGAGCGTGCTCCCGAAGCGCTGAATCGGCATGTTGGCCAGCGTATACAGGTCATTGAAGACGATGCCGAAGCGCCGAAGCTCGCGCCGGTAGTCCGCTTCCAGCACCCGCTGCGGCGGCGGCAGCGAAGGCCCTTGCGGATTGTAGACGAGGTTCAGAATCAGCCCCGATGCTTCCGAGCCGTAGCCCAGCGCGTTCAGTCTGCGCAACGCGCGAATGCTCGTGGCGAAAACGCCTTCGCCTCGCTGACGGTCGACGTTGTCCTCGAGATAGCACGGCATCGAGGCGACGATCTCGACACGCTGGCCGGCAAGAAAATCGGCGAGGTCGTCATGTCCCGGCTCGTCGAGAACGGTGAGATTGCAGCGATCGATGATCCGTCCTGCGAGCGGGCGAGCGCGCGCAACGATCTCGCGAAACTGCGGGTGCAGTTCCGGCGCGCCGCCCGTGAGATCGAGCGTCGGCGTGCGATTGCGCTCGAGAAATGCAAGAACCACCGCGACGTTCGCGGCCGACATCTGCTCCGTTCGATTCGGCCCCGCGGCAACATGGCAATGAAGGCAGCTCTGGTTGCAGCGATAGCCGAGATTCACCTGTAGCGTGTCGAAGTGTCCGCGCCGAACCGGCGGAAAGTCAGTGGCCTGAAGCAGCGGCAGCGTCGCATGCATGATCGTTAGTCGGTTCGGCGAGTCCGGGATGCATGCCATCGCCGATCAGCGTCGGCAGCGCTTCCCATCGAGGTAGAAGAATCGCGACATCGTACAGGGTTCCGTTGTTGCGATTCACGACAACTTCGAATGTCCGCCGCGCGACCGGAAGAATCGCCGCGGAATCTCTGTTCATCTCGTTCACCGCCCGTCCGCCGACGTTGCGCGGCGATGCGTTGCGCTGCCGCGCTTGCTCGTCATTGCGGCGGTTGACGCCAATGGCGCAACCGGCGCGGTCGTGCAAGTGCAGCGCTGACGCCGCAGGGTCGTCGCGCGTGATTTGCATGCGACGCACGATTAGGTTGCGCGTCGCCGAACGAGTCGCGCACACGCCACGGGAATACGCGTTTCACCTCGCGTGTTTACGAGTCACACATCGTGCGAGGAGAATGCGATGCTGCGCGCAAAGCAAGCGCCACGTTCGCGGTCGGGCGACGTCATCGAAGGGCATGACGACACGCGCGGCACGAAGAGGCGACCGTCATTCCGTCCCAAAGTACTTCCCCTGATCATCGCGACGTCGCTCGGATTGGCGGGCGCCGCATTCGTTGCTTCCAGGGATATCGCCCGTGCACAGCCCGCGTCTGCCGCTTCGGGTAAAACGAATTCAATCAAGCGCGCCGACGCGAAGCCGACCGGTGCACTTTCCGGCCAGAGCTTCGAGGCGCAGATTGCCGCCAACACCAGCGATCTATTCACCGAAGGCCGCAATACCTTTCGTTTCGACACGTTCGGCGACGAGGATTTCTAGGGTGGCACGCTCCAGCTTCATCAGGCGATCGAAGGCAACCACGGCCGCTGATGCTCGTCGGTGATCGCGGAGCGCCTGCGCCTGATTCGGCGGATACCGATCGGGAAAGTGCGTCCGCGAATGCAGGGCCGCGCGATCTCGACTGGTCCATCCTCATGGCCCATGCGCAAGCGGGAGACCGCGCCGCGTACCGCCGGTTGCTCGAGCAAATCGCGCCGTACGTGCGCTCGCTCGCGGCACGAAGCCACCAGAATCGCTGCGACATCGAGGACTCGCTGCAGGACGTGTTGCTGACTGTGCACGCCATACGGCATACCTACGACCCAACACGCCCCTTCGGCCCATGGCTGGTTGCCATCGTCAATCGGCGCATCGTCGATCGGCTGCGCCGCCAGGGGCGCGCAAGCGCGCGGGAAACGGCGCTGACCGACGAAGATCATGAAACCTTTGCAGCGCCCGAAGCGAACCTGGATGAAGCGACATACGCGGCACAAATCGTGCGGGAGGCGGTCGACTGCCTGCCGCCCGGCCAGCGGCAGGCGGTCCAGTTGCTCAAGCTGAAGGAGCTATCGCTGAAGGAGGCGGCTGCAATGACCGGCATGTCCGTGGCCGCATTGAAGGTGGCATCACATCGTGGCATCAAGCGTCTGCGCGAGCTCCTCGCATCTGGGAATACCCGTGATCACGACACCTGAGCTCATCGACTTGCTCGCGCAACACGCGACGCCGGTCCGGCGCTTGCGGCCGCCGCTCGCGCGCGCCGCGCTGTGGCTGCTGCTCGCCGGATTGCTGTTCGCGCTGCTGGCAATCGCGCACGGCTTGCGTCCGGACTGGCAGCAGCAGGCGGCGCGGCCGACCTTCGTGATCGGCATCGCCGCATCGCTCGCGACGGGTGTACTCGCGGCGGTCTCGGCGTTCCTCATCAGTCTTCCCGATCGATCCCGGCGATGGGCGTTGTTGCCTGTTCCCACTCTGCTGGTCTGGCTATCCCACGGTCGGTTATGGCTGCCTGACGAACTGGCGTGTCGATCGGCCCGCGGCGGTTCACGATGCGACGGCTCTGGTGCTCGCGTCCAACTTCGGCGTTGCCGTTCTGATCGTAAGCATCGGCGGGATGCTCGCTCGAAGGTTCGATTCACGGAGAATGAGCGCGGCGTGAATCACGCAGCTGATCCGTGGCTCGGCCGCGACGCCGGCCTTGAGATTTGGTCAGTTCAAGCGCATGACGGAAGAATCAAGCTCCGTCGCGTTACGCGCAAGCGCCGGGGAGCTCGCGCGACTCTTCGTGCTCGCCATCGCCTTCCGGCTATTCGCAGCGAGCGGGCGTATGGGGACGGCTTTCGCGTGTTTCGCGTCCCGGCGCCGCATCACCGGAAAGACTTTCGATGACCGGGCATCCCGCCCCGTCGCCGCCGCTTTCGCATGCGCGAATGAGCTTGTCCAGCGACCTGCGGATTGCGCGAAGGTCGCCGATTTTCTTCTCGACCAGCCGTCTCTTCTGCTCGGCGAGCGTCCGCGTTTCCACGCAGTGCGCGCCGATCGACAGCGCGAGCAGCAGCTTGACCTCTTCGAGGGAAAATCCCAAGGCCTGTGCGCGTTTTATGAACTGCAACCGGGCGACCGCATCCTCCGCATACCGGCGCACCGACGCATAGCGGCGCTTAGGTATCGGCACGAGACCGAGCCGCTGGTAGTAGCGGATCGTTTCGACGTGAACGCCACTGCGGTCGGCCAGGCGGGATCGTCATGCCTGAATCGGGTTTGCTCGACATGGCAACGAAGCTTGACTCCCTAGTGGACTACGGAGCTAAGGTTACCTGCGAGACCGTTCGATTGGCAAAGGGGTTGCGATTGGACACATCCGTTCAGCAAGGACCACGACTTTCGACCGACAGTGAGCCGAAGGGTACGGGCATGGCCGCGGAGTCGGCTGCGCTCGCAGCCGGCGGTATCGCCGCGTTGCTCGCCGGCGTGTGCTGCGTTGTGCCGTTCGTGCTCGTTAGTGTCGGCTTGGGCGGCGCCTGGCTCGCGAACTTGCAGGCGTTCGCGCCGTACCGGCCGCTTTTCATCGGCGTGGCGGTCGCCGCGCTAGGCGCCACCGCTTGGCGTATCTACCGGCCGACCGCAACATGCAAACCCGGCGAAATCTGCTCGGTCTCGCGCGTCAAGCGTAGCTACCGGATCGGCTTCTGGAGCATCGCCGCGCTACTTCTCATCATGGTCGCGTTTCCCTTTGCGGCACCGCTGTTCACCTGAAAAGGAAATCTCGATGAACCTCGCTCGCACTGCCTTGCTGCTCGCGCTGCCGCTCACCTCGTCAATCGCCTTCGCGGCCGTCAAGACGGTGACGCTCTCCGTGCCCGGCATGACGTGCGAGCTATGCCCGATCACGATCAGGAAGGCTGTCTCGAGGGTTCCCGGCGTCTCAAAGGTCGACGCGAGCTACGACACGAAGCAGGCGGTCGTTACCTTCGACGATGCAAAAACGAGCGTCGAAGCGCTCACCAAAGCGACAGCGAACGCCGGTTTTCCGTCGAAGCCCGTGCAATGATGGCAGGCCGATGACATGAGCGAGCCCGTGCTCATTTCCGTGCTGACCTGTCCATTCTGCGGCTTCGCCAGATCGGAGTCGATGCCGGCCGACGCGTGCCTGTTCTACTACGAGTGCACGCACTGCGGAGTGCTGCTTCGCCCCAATCGTGGGGACTGCTGCGTCTTCTGCACGTTCGGTTCCGTGAAGTGTCCTCCGATTCAGGCGCAGCAGCCGTGCTGCGGCTAGCTGCGAATCGCTCGCGCGTTTGGCGGCTAGCCCACGGAGAAGGGCATCGACACGCATGTTATGCTTCTCGTGTCTTTAAGGAGTAGCCTGCTTCCATCTCCCGGAAGCGCCCGTATCAACACACTCGGCATCATCTGTATCGCCGTGGTACGGGTAGCCGTGAAGGTTGGCGAGACCATTGGCATGTCAACGCGACACCGGGCGTCGCGTGCGGCATGTCATGGACCCCTCGCCCGCCCACGGACTTCCAAAATGAATCTTGTCTCTACGGTGCTACTGGCACTCGCGATGTCTACCGATGCTTTTGCCGCAGCCGTGGGCAAGGGCGCCACGCTCCACAAGCCGCAAATCCGGGAGGCGATACGCACCGGGATCATTTTTGGTTCGATTGAAGCCATTACTCCCGTAATCGGCTGGAGTTTGGGTATTGCCGCAGCCAAATACGTGGTTGCATGGGACCACTGGATCGCGTTCGCCCTTTTGGCCCTGCTCGGCTTGAGAATGATTTTTGCGGGGTTCCGGCAGTCTGACCCGGTCGAGAGCCGACCGCGATCCCACCCGTTCTGGGCGCTGGCGACGACCGGATTCGCCACAAGCATCGACGCTATGGCCGTCGGCGTGGGGCTCGCATTTCTGAATGTGAACATCATCGCGACGGCTGCCGCTATCGGTCTTGCAACATTCACCATGGTGACGCTGGGTGTGATGGTGGGACGCGTGCTAGGTGTCGTCGTGGGTAAGCGGGCAGAAATCGTCGGCGGTTTTCTTCTGATAGGAATCGGCTCGTATATTCTGTTCGAGCATCTGACGAGCGTTACATGACGGCTCGCCCGTGATTCGCGGGCTTGCCCAGGGCAATCACCTGTTCCAATGCTGCATCCATCCGTGGATGCGCGAAATGGTCAAGGTGGAAAAGCGACGCCGACGACTGATCTTGTCGGCGTCCAAGCGGCGGCATGCGGCGGGGCCGCCGATGCGCCGGGTCACCCGTGTGAGGTCATCAGTTCTTTTTGGCGGCTGAAGGCGTCACGTTCCGTGGCCCACGCTTACTCCGCAGCGCAGCCAGCGCGCGTCGCATCGCTGTGGCCTGTGACTCAAAATCCGGATCGAGCCGCAACAATTCCTTGATTGGCATCGCATCGAATACCTCGATACCATGTTCGGTGACTAGTCTGCGTCCGGCCGAACTGCAGGCCAGCCGGTAAATCTCCTGGGCCAGGTTGCCTGGCCGCTCTTCTCCGGTCGGATGCTGTGCAACCCGTACCAACGCATGGCGCGCGACCTCGATCGCCCAGCGCACCTGCGTCAGCACGTGCTCGCCCTTATCCTTCAGTAGTCCGGCAGCATTGTTGACGCGCGACGCTAATACATCCATTGGATGAAGGATTCTGATCTCGCCATCGCCTGGAATGCCGATGATGGCGGCGCGAGCAACGGCCCGACGCGTGAATTCGGAGGACTTGCGAAGGCCGCCGATGTCGTACAGTTGGTGAAGAACATCGATGTTGTATTCGAGCGCACTCCCGGAAACGGGTAAGCGTACCTGAGCGACGATGCTGGTGCGCACGTTCTTGCGGGGCACGACAAGATGACCATGCAGCGATTGCGCCAATCGCTTCGCGTCCGCCAGGCTGCCGATCAGATCGGCGTCGCGTGTGACTGCATAATCCGCCCCGTCGGTTCTCACCAAACCGTAGCGCGACATCCAGAAAGCAAGCGCCTGGCCACCGACGAGAATGGTCGCCGGTGGCATGGCGCGCAACAACTGCTCGATCGCTTCCCGTGGCATCGCAGCTTCGTTGCCGACGATTTGTGGCTGGTTTGCCACAGCGGATTCAGTAGGGTCCGTTAAGCACCTTGGCGGCCTGCGCCAATTCAACCGGGAAGAGCAGCATCCCCTTGGCTGCACGGACGTCCCTGGCTATCGCTGCGCGATCGCGTTGCTGGCGCGTGCGCTTGGCTGACCACATGGCGTCGGCGGCCCTGACTTCCATGCCTGGACTCGCAAGCAATTGAAGGGCCGCATTGATGTCGAGACCTTGGCGCTCCAGGGCCTGTCCGAGCCGGGCCCAGTGCTCGAGCTGTTGAGCGCCCGAGCGCGTCATCGTTGCACCGGTTGTGCTGGCTTCTTCGAATAGCGCGGACGAAACGCGTACCGAAATTGATTTCGACATGATCGTTTCTGATGCTCATTGCGTCAATATGAGGCAGTTTACCACAAACTCGACGGTGCATCCCCGATGCGACAGCGCTCGACGAGCGCTCGTCCGGGCGCACGAACAGATCCCCGTGACCTCGAGCAGCATCCGCATGTAACATCGCGGTACATTGCCGAACACAATCGACAGTCCCCGATCCACCGGCCGCCGCGAACGGACGACGTCGCGCGCATCCGCGACGCTGACCGGCGACGACTGATGCGCGCGCTCAGCAGCAAGCGAACCCGGGACTATCTCGGCGGGATCCTGATGATCGCGCTGGGACTGGCCGCGGCGCTGCGCGGTTCCGCGTATCACATGGGCACGCTGAGCCGGATGGGCCCGGGATTCTTTCCGGTCGCGCTCGGCGTCATCCTGGCGCTGGCCGGATTGGCGATTGCCATCGGCGCGCGGTTCACCCGCTACGAGGGCGAAGCGAAGGTGCTTCCGCCCGAATGGCGCGGCTGGTTCTGCATCTGCGCCAGCATCGTCGCGTTCGTCGTGCTGGGCAAGTACGGCGGCCTGCTGCCGGCGACCTTCGCGATCGTGTTCATCGCGGCGCTCGGTGATCGGGACAATACGCCGATGAGCGCGGCGATGCTCGCGCTGGCGTGCGCGACGGTGTGCGTCGTCGTCTTCTGGTGGGCGCTGCAGATCCAGTTTCCGCTGTTCCAGTGGGGCTGAGGGTGAAACGGCCTCCACGCGACTGACATGCATCAATCGCTCGTCGACCTCTGGTACGGCTTCGGCGTCGCGCTGCAGCCGCACAACCTCATGTGGTCGTTCTTCGGCGTGCTGGTCGGCAACCTGATCGGCGTATTGCCGGGCATGGGCGCACTGTCGGCGATCTCGATGCTGCTGCCGCTCACGTACACGATGCACCCGGTACCTGCGTTCCTGATGCTGGCCGGCATCTTCTACGGATCGATGTACGGGGGCGCGATCGGCGCCATCCTGCTCAACATGCCGTCGCACCCGCCGCACGCGGTGACGTGTCTCGACGGCTATCCGATGACGCGGCAGGGCAAGGGCGGCACGGCGCTCGGGATCACGATGATCGCGTCGTTCTTCGCGGCGTCGTTCGGCATTACGGTGATGGTCTTCGCATCCCCGCTGCTGGTCGCGGCAGCCTTGAAGTTCGGACCCACCGAGATCTTTTCCATCATGCTGCTCGGATTGCTCGCCGGCGGGACAATGGCGAGGGGGTCGCCCATCAAAGGCGTCGCGATGACGGTCATCGGGCTGTTGATCGGCGTCGTCGGCACCGACGTGAACAGCGGCACGATCCGCTTCGCGTTCGGGTTTCCCGAGCTCACGGATCGCGTCGATCTCGTCGCGTTGGCGCTGGGCCTCTTCGGCGTCGCGGATTTCCTGCGCAGCGTCAACCGGATGCATTTCGTCGGCACCGAGACCAAGGTGCGCCTGCGCGACATGCGCCCGAGCAAGGCCGAGCTGAAGCAGGCGTTTTTCCCGATGCTGCGCGGGACGCTGATCGGAACGCTGTTCGGCGCGATGCCCGGCACGGGCCCGACGATCACGACGTTCATTGCGTACGCGTTCGAGCGCCGGATCTCGAAGACGCCGGAGCGATTCGGCCAGGGCGCGCTCGAAGGCGTCGCGAGCCCGGAAGCCGCTTCGCATTCGAAGACGCAGGTCGATTTCATTCCCGACGATGAGCCTCGGCATTCCGGGAGACGCCGTCATGGCGCTGCTGCTCGGCGCATTGATGATCCAGGGCATCAATCCGGGGCCGCAACTGATCAGCGAGCACGCCGACCTGTTCTGGGGCCTGATCGCGAGCTTCTGGGTCGGGAATGTATTGCTCCTGTTGCTCAATGTCCCGCTGATCGGCTTGTGGGTCAAGGTGCTGCAGGTGCCTTACCGGCTGATGTTTCCCTGCGCGCTGTTCTTCATCGCGGTCGGCGTCTACAGCACGAACAACAGCCTGTTCGAGGTGAACGAGGTGCTGGTGTTCGGGATTGCCGGCGCGATCATCATGGCGCTCGATTTCCCGATCGCGCCCATCCTGCTCGGCTACGTGCTGGGGCCGCTGGTCGAGGAGAATTTCCGGCGCGCATTGCTGCTCTCGCGCGGCAACCTTGGCGTGTTTTTCGAGCGGCCGATCAGCCTCGGATTCATGACGCTGTGCATCCTGCTCGTAGCCGCGCAGATTTTCTTCGCGATTCGCGCGGCGCGTCGCAAGCGCCGCGACACGCGGGATACCGGCTATCGGGCCGCGAGCGAAGCCGTGCCATTGCATAACGAGTGAGTGACGTTGACGACGAGGAGAACCTGATGGCGAAACAGCGATTGTCGGTACTCGGCAGATTCGTGCCAACGGGATTGTTGCTGCTCGCGAGCGCGCTATGGCTGCCCTTTGCGATTGCGGATGCTTACCCCGACAAGCCGATTCGCCTCGTCGTTCCATTTCCGCCCGGCGGACCCACCGACATCGTCGCGCGACCGCTCGCGCAGTTCCTGGGCGAGCGGCTCAAGCAGCAGATCATCGTCGACAATCGTGGCGGCGCCGGCGGCAGCATCGGTGCCGAGCTGGTCGCGAAAGCGCCCGCGGACGGGTACACGCTGCTCATGGCCACCGTCGGTACGCACGCGATCAATGCGACGCTTTACAAGCGGCTCGGCTACGATCCGGTCAAGGATTTCACGCCGATTTCACTGGTGGCCGCGGCACCGGTTGCGCTCGTCGCCAATCCGTCGGTCCCGGTCAAGTCGGTCGCGGACCTGATCGCGCTTGCGAAAGCTACGCCCGGATCGATCAACTTTGGAAGCGCGGGCAACGGCACACCGGGACATCTCACCGGGGAGATGTTTCGCGCGGCGACCGGCGCGGATATCAGGCACGTTCCCTACAAAGGCAGCGCGCCGGCCCTTTCCGATCTGCTCGGCGGACAGACGCAAATCATGTTCGATCCACTCCAGTCGGTGTTGTCGCAGGTGCGCGCGGGCCGATTGAAACTCCTCGCCGTGAGCAGCAAGACACGCTCGCCGGCGGCGCCCGACGCGCCGACGTTCGCCGAGGCGGGTCTCAAGGACTTCGAAGCGACCGCGTGGTGGGGCATATTCGCGCCGGCAAATCTGCCGCCCGCCATCGCGACGCGCCTCAACACCGAAATCAACGCCGTCGTGCGTTCGGAGGGATTTCGCGCGCTGCTCGTGCCTCTGGGTGTGACGGTGAGCGGCGACACGCGCGACGAGTTCGCGCAGTTCCAGCAGCGGGAACTGCTCAAATGGGGCAAGGCCGTGCGCGATTCGGGCGCGTCGGTGGACTGAAATGAAACATCCCCCCACGCTCGCTCCGCTCGCTGCCCCCCGGGAGGCTGGTCAGTCGGTCGGGGCGGCCCTTCCCGACTGACATGCCTGACATGCGTCTTTGCGATCGCGAGGAGGCGATGCTCGCCGGTGAGATGGGCCCCGTGCGCCAGCTCGCCCTGCAGCATCAGATCAAGGTGGGCGAGTTTTTTGGTGCGCCGGATTTCGTGCCGGTTTCGCAGGCGCACATCATGGCGGACACGGAGAGCCTCGGCGAGGCAGGGGTGGCGTGGCTCGAAAAGCTGGCGAGCCATTCCGTGACCGAACGTCATGTGTGCATCCCGACGATCACCGATCCACGCGGCACCGACTTTTGCAAGGCGGCACTCCTCAAGCAGGCGCCGTGGATGCTGGACCTCGAGCGGCGCACGATCGACGCCTTCGTGAAGCTCGGCGTGCTGATGACGGACACATGCATCAATTACCAGACGGTGCAGGCGCCCACGCGCGGCGAGCACCTGGCGTTCGGCGACACCGGCGTCGTGATCTATTCGAATTCAGTGTGCGGGGCGCGCTCGAATTTCGAAGGCGGACCGTCGGCGTTGTCGGCGGGGCTCACCGGACGCACGCCGCGCTACGGTTATCACCTCGACCGCCACCGACAGGCGACGCTGCACGTGCGCACCGACTGGACACCGGCGACGCTGAACGAGTGGGGTGCACTCGGTGGCGTCATCGGCCGGCTGGCGGGCAACTATTGGTCGGTGCCGGTCATCGAAGGCATCGAGCGTGGGCCGGGCTCCGATGCGTTGAAGCATTTCGGTGCGGCGATGGCAAGCTTCGGCTCCGTTGCGCTGTTTCACATCGTGGGCGTGACGCCCGAAGCCGCGCGATTACAGGATGTCGCGCCTGCAAGTGCCGGCATTCGCGCAGTCCACGTTGGTCGCGCCGACGCGTACGCGCTGCAATCGTCGTACCGCGTCGACGAGAAGATCGACGTCGTCGTCTTTTCCGGCCCGCAGTTGAGCCTGATCGAGCTCGCGGCCCTTGCCGGATTGTGCGACGGCCGGCGCTTCACGATTCCCGTACTCGCGGTGACGAGCCCGCAGATCAAGCCTGACGCCGACCGCATGCTTCTCACCGAGCGGATCGAGCGTGCCGGCGGCACCGTGCTCGCCGGCATGTGCTTTTATCAGTCGTATGCGCGGGAGATCGCGCAGGCCAACGGCTGGAAGCGTCTGATGACCAACAGCGCGAAGATGGTGAACATCCTCGGCGGGTATGGTTACCAGCCGATGCTCGCGTCGATGGAAGAGTGCGTCGACGCCGCATGCACAGGGCGATTGGCAAGCATGGGGGTCGTATGAGCCTGCGTGAATTCCATGCGAGGCATGCGATGGGGCCGCGCGTCGAAGGGATTGCATTGGTGGCGAAGGACGGGTTTTCCGCGCGCTACGATCTCGACCGGACACAGGGCGTGTTCTCGCGGCCCACGCACAAGCTGGTCGGCCAATCGTATCGCGATCGCATCCTCGTGCTCGACGCGGCCAAGGGAGGCGTGGCCACCGCGTGGATGCTGCACGAGATGAAGGCGCGCGGCGTGGCGCCGCTGGCGCTGGTATTCAATGCGGTGAATCCGATCATGGCGCAGGGCGTGGCATTGGCCGAACTCGCCATGCTCGCCGGATTCGACGACGACATCACGTCCATCGTGGCATCGGGCGCGCGGGTAGAGATCATTCCCGATCAGCGGCTGCTTCGGTTGCTCGATCGGGCAGAATGAGGCGTTTGTCGTGACACGACGAGACCGCTATTCGTCGAGCACCAGCCGATAACCGATCCCGGTTTCGGTCAGCAGATGGTGCGGTTGCACCGGATCGACCTCGAGCTTGTCGCGCAACTGCTTCATGTAGATGCGCAGGTAATGCGTATCGCGCTCGTGCGTCGGTCCCCAGACCTCGGTCAGAAGCTGCCGGTGGGTGACCACCATCCCGGAGTGCTTCGCCAGTGCGATCAGCAGGCGGAATTCGACGGGCGTGAGATGGACCTCGGCGCCATCGCGGCTTGCCGAGCGTTTTTCGAGATCGACGACCGTCGTTCCCAAGCGCAGGATCGATGTGCCCGATGCCGTGCGCACGGCGTGCCGGAACGCCGCGCGCACGCGCGCGAGCAGCTCGCCGACGCCGAACGGCTTCGTCACGTAATCGTCCGCACCCGCGTCGAGCGCTTCGATCTTCGCTCGCTCCTGCACACGGGCCGACAGCACGATGATCGGCATCGGCGACCATTCGCGGATGCGCCGGATCACCTCGACGCCGTCGATATCGGGCAGGCCGAGGTCGACGATCGCGAGGTCGGGCTTGTGCGTACCTGCATCGATCGACGCACGCCGTCCGCTCGCCGATTCGACGACGCGATAGCCTTCGAGGTCGAACGTGGAGCGCAGGAATCGCCGGATCTCGGGCTCGTCCTCGACGATGAGAATCATCGGGCGTGGATCGGACATTTCAAGTGGACGTCGATTCCGCCGGAACGGCGGGCGGCTCCTCGAACGGAAGCGTGAAGCGGAAAGCCGTTCCGCCCGCCGGTACGCGTTCCGCCCAGGCGCGCCCACCGTGCAGGCGAACGATGGCGCGGCAGATGGCGAGCCCGAGTCCGATGTCGCGTGCCGCCGCCTTCGACCGACCCGCGTTGAAACTTCGCGAATACGCGCTCGAGATCGCGATCGGAAAGGCCGCCGCCGTAGTCTTCCACCGTCACGACGATCTCCGTCGCCTGCGCGTCGCGCGAACAGCCGCACGATGGTTCCCGCCGGCGTGTGCTTCGCGCAGTTCTCGAGCAGATTGCCAAGCGCCTGCTCGATCAGCGTCGCATCGACGCGCACCAGCGGCAGATCGTCGGGCAGTTCCACGATCACGCGATGCGCCTTCAGGCGCTCCGAGAGACGCGTGAGGACGGAGCCGGCGATCTCGCTCAACGCGACCCAGTCGCGGTCGATGGTGATGGCGCCGGCTTCGAGGCGCGTCATCTGCAGTACCTTCGCGACGTGCTCGGACATCTCCCGCGCCTGCTGGAAGACGCTCGTCGCCAATGCGCGGCGCTCGTCTTCGCCCAACCGCTCGCCGCCTCCGCGAGACTCGACGACGCACCGGCCATGACGGCGAGCGGCGTGCGCAGGTCGTGCGAGATCGACGCGAGCAGCGCGCTGCGGATGCGCTCGGTCTCGGCGTCGATCGCAAGCGCCGCTTGCGCTGACGCCTGGCGACGAACGCTCTCGACGAGCCGCGAAATGACGAGCGCCACGGCGAGCATGATCGCGAAGGTCAGCAGGTACTGGACATCGTCGACCGTGAGCCTCCCGCGCGGCGGCACGAACATGAAGTCGAAGGCCGCCACCGAGAACACCGACGCGGCGATCGCAGGGCCGCGCGGGAATCGCAGCGCGACGATCACCACCGCGAGCAGGTACACCATCGCGATGTTCACGAGGTCGAACCGCGGAACGCATGGCGAATCCCGCCAGCGTGCAGACGGCCGTAGCGCCTGCCGCACACGCATAGCCGATCCAGCGCCCGTTCGCTTTCATCGGCCCACTGTAGCGCACAGCGGCCATAAAGTTCCCGTAAAAAAGCGACGCGGTTCGCAAAACCTGCGGCTGGAAGGTCTACGCTGGCCTCATGGATACCCGCATTCATTTGCCACTCGCAGTGGCGGCGCCGAGCAGTCGCAGCGACGGCAGTCGACGGCAGCGCTCGCGCTTCTCGCGCTGGGCGTCGTCTACGGCGACATCGGCACGAGCCCGCTCTACGCGGCGAAGGAAACGTTCAATCCCGCAGCACGGCATTCCGCTGACGCCCGAGAACATCCTCGGCGGCGTCTCGGCGATCTTCTGGGCGCTGATGATCGTCGTGTCGCTCAAGTACGTCACGCTCGTCCTGCGCGCCAACAACCGCGGCGAGGGCGGCATCATGGCGCTGCTGGCGCTCGCCACGTCGTCCGTGCGCGGCGCGCCGCGATTGCGCGCGGCGCTCCTGCTGATCGGCGTGTTCGGCGCGTCGCTCTTCTACGGCGATGCCGTGCTGACGCCGGCGATCTCGGTGCTCTCGGCGGTCGAAGGACTCGAAGTCGGCAACTCGGCGCCTTCAAGCCCTACGTCGTGCCGATCGCGACCGGCATCCTCGTGGCGCTGTTCGCGATCCAGCGGCACGGCACCGGCGTCGTGGGCCTGCTGTTCGGCCCGGTCTGCGCGCTCTGGTTCGTATCGCCTCGGTGCTGTCGGCATCTGGAACATCGCGAAGGCGCCGGCGATTCTGGAGGCTCTCGATCCGACGTACGCGTTGCATTTCGTCACGGGCCACGGCTTCGCGTCGTTCATCGTGCTGGGCTCGGTGCTGCTCGCCATCACCGGCGCCGAAGCGCTCTATGCGGACATGGGGCACTTCGGCGCGCGGGCGATCCGCATCGCCTGGTTCGCGGTCGCAGCACCCGCGCTCGTGCTGAATTATTTCGGACAGGGTGCGCTGCTCATCGCGAACCCCGCGGCGATCGACAACCCGTTCTATCTCGCGTACCCCGAGTGGGCGCTCTATCCGATGGTGGTGCTCGCCACCGCCGCGACGGTGATCGCGTCGCAGGCAACGATCTCGGGCGCGTACTCGATGACGCAGCAGGCGATCCAGCTCGGCTACCTGCCGCGCATGGCAATCCACCACACGTCGGCGCGAACGATCGGCCAGATCTACGTGCCGGCGGTGAACTGGATGCTGCTCGCGGCTGTCGCGGCGGCCGTTGCAGGATTCGGCAGCTCGTCGCGGCTCGCCTCCGCCTACGGCGTCGCGGTGATGGGCACGATGCTCGTCACCACACTTCCTCACCTTCTTCGTGCTTCGCTACGACTGGCGCTATCCGCTATGGCTATGCGTGAGCGCGACCGCGTTCTTCATGCTGATCGACGCCGTATTGTTCGCGGCGGCGATGCACAAGGTCCTGGACGGCGGCTGGTTTTCCCTGGTGCTGGGCGCGGTCGTGTTCTGCATCATGGTGACCTGGCGGAGCGGTCGCGAGCGGCTGCTGGAACGCCTGCGCGGAGGGTCGCCGCCGCTGCGAGGGATTCCTGAAGTCGCTCTTCCTGTACCCGCCGCAGCGTGTCGCCGGCACCGCCGTATTCCTGACGTCGAGTCGCGACGCGACGCCCAATGCGCTGCTGCACAGCCTCAAGCACTACAAGGTCCTGCACGAGCAGAACGTATTCCTGACCGTCGAGTTCCGCGACGTTCCGTGGGTGAGCGCCGCGCATCGGGTCGCATGCGAGCACCTGGCGAACGACTGCTGGCGCATCAGCGCGCATTACGGCTTCATCGAGCAGCCGGATGTCGCGCTTGCGCTCGAGGTTTGCGCGCCGGAGGGATTGGAGCTCGATCCCATGCAGGTGTCCTACTTCCTGTCGCGCGAGAAGATCGTCCCGGGAACGAGCGAGAGGGGATTGGCGCGGTGGCGCGATCGCATCTTCGCCGCGATGGCGCGCAACGCCGGAAGCATCACGGATTTCTTCAATATCCCGACCAACCGGGTCGTTGAACTGGGGACGCGCGTCGAGATTTAACCGGCCACGCGAATCGCGACGAATATGAAGGCCGCGCCCAGGCAGGTCAGCCCTATCAATCGGCCGGCGGTTGCCGAGTCGGCGCGCGAGTGCGCCTCGGGCAACACGTCGGAAGCGCCGATGTACAGCAGGAATCCCGCGAAAAATCCGAGATAGAGCATCAGGATGAATGGGGGAACGGCAATCATGAGCGTGGAAGCGGCACCCAGGACCGGGGCCACCGCATCCAGCAAGAGCATTTTCATCGAGCGTCGACGCGTGTTGTGATTGACCAGCATCAAGCTGACCGTGTTGAGGCCGTCGCAGAAGTCATGCGCGATCACGGCGATCGCGACCCCAATCCCGACGGTCTCCGAGATTTGAAAGGCCAGTCCGATTCCGACGCCATCCATGAAGCTGTGCCCCGCCAGCGCAAACGCGGAGAGCACGCCGACACGTGGATGATGATGCGCCGCGTACTCGGCCTCGTGCCCATGATGCAGCAGGACGAATTTTTCGAGCGCATGAAACAGAAGGAACCCCACGACGAGCGTAATCATCCCGCCGATGGGATCGACATCGAGCTTGTGAGCCAATTCGAAGATCTCGGGCAGGATGTCGAAGCTGACCACCCCCAGCAGAACGCCGGCCGTGAAGCTCAGGATGTAGTGGAGCCGGCGCTGAAACCTGAACGCGAACAAGCCACCGCCGAGCGTGGAGACAAATGTCGCGAGCGATAGCAGGATGGGGATCATCGGTCCAACGGAAATGCAATGCCCGAAACGTCCGATGGCACCCGGCCGTGCGGCGACCGGGATTATCGCGTCTGCCTGATGCGACGCGTTCGGGGACCGAAGAGTATCAATGCGGGTGCCGGTGATGCAAATCGGGGTAGTGCGGATGCGCATGCACGAGCGGTGCATGGCGATGCGCGTGGGTATGCGGTTCGGCGCCGTCCCACGAGTCGTGCGAATGCCGGTGATGTTCGTCATGGACATGCGAATGGCTGTGCTCCTGCGGCGCATGCCGATGCAGATGCTCGTGGCGTTCCGTGAGATGCAGCCATACGCCCGTCGCCATCAGGAGACCGGCAATGACGAGTTGCCACGTGATAGGCTCGCCCACCAGCAGCAACGCCAGGGCAGCGCCGAAGAACGGAGCAACCGAAAAGTAGGCGGACGTTCGAGCGGTGCCAAGATGCCGCAGCGCCAGCACGAACAGGACGAGGCTCACGCCATAGCCGAAAAATCCAACCAGCGCGGCTCCACCGAGCGCTGGAAGCGCGGGGAGTTTCGCGCCCAGCACGAGCGCCAAGGCGATATTGACGACACCCGCGACCAGGCCCTTCAGGCAGGCAACCATCACGGCGTCGCTGGCCGAGACCTTTCTCGTCAGGTTGTTGTCCAGCGCCCAGCAGAAGCAGGCGGCAATAATCAGCAACAGGCCAATTGACGCACCGCCGCGCTCGCCGGGCACCCACGCGAGTAAAGCTCCGCCACCGACGATGGCCGCCATCCCCAACGCTATCCGTCGATCGAAGTTCTCCTTGAACAGGAACCAGGCAAGCAGCGCGGTGAACACCGCTTCCAGATTGAGCAGGAGCGAGGCGGTCGACGCCGCGCTCGTGGCGAGGCCATACATCAGCGCCGCGGGACCTAGCACGCCGCCGAAGAAAATTGCGGCGGCGAGCCATCGCCATTCCTCGATTCGCGGAACGGTGACGAATGAGCCGCGTGTCGATACGCGGCGGATCGCCATGACAAGGGCGAGTCCGACGCCCGAGCCCGCGTAGAGCAGGCCCGCGAGCAGCAGCGGCGAAATGGTTGCGACGAGCGCCTTGGCGAGCGGCGTGCTGATGCCAAAAAGTATTGCCGACGCCAGCGCGAAGGTGATGCCAGGGTTCATCCCGGCCGCAGCAACGGGCCACGCTGACGTAGTGCGCGGATCGCTTGGCTCAAGACGCTGAACGCAGAGCGAAGAAACAGTGCCGCGATGATGCATCCGACGACGATATCGGGCCAGCGCGAAGTAAGCACATAGGTAGCACCAGCAGCGAGCAATACGCCGACATTGGCGATCAAATCATTTCGTGAGCAGAGCCACGTCGAGCTCATGTTGAGATTGTCGGCGCGATGGCGGTAGAGCAGGCCGAAGCAAACCACATTGGCAGCGAGCGCGATTCCTCCGACTATGCCCATCGTCTCGGCGGCCGGCACGACCGGGTGAATCGCCTTGTAGATTCCTTCGCCAAGCACCCCTAACCCGAACGCCAGCATGAATCCGCCTTTGGACAGGGCGGCCCCGGCTTGCCAGCGCACTGATCGTGCGAGGACGAAGAGACTGAAGCCATAAACCATGGCGTCGCCCAGCATATCGAGGGCGTCGGCGAGCAAGGACGTGGAATGGGCAAGGAGGCCCGCCCAGCCTTCCACTACGAACATGACGGCATTGATCGCCAGCACGATCCAGAGCACCCGCCCATGTCTTTCGCGCAGGACGGTAACCTCGCAACGCTTGTTTTCGCACCCATCAGCCATGAATCCATTTTCGCATGCGAACGTCGGCAACTATCGATGCACGCGACGACTCATCTCCTTGCAGTACGCATAGAGGGCGTCGTAGACGATCCACTGCGCGGCATTGATTTCGTGATCATCCTTCAACCCCAAATGCCGAAATCCCTCGGCGATGGCAGCAAGACCAGCGGACTCGGGCTGGTTCCACAGTGAATTGTCGGTGTCGGCGCCGTTCACGATCTTGGCAAGGAGCGCCATCGCAGGATCGGCATCGAGCTTGTATTGCTTGACGATGGCGTCGAACGAACATTCCTTGCCGTGATGGCCGAGCGCGACGCCCGGGACGTCGTAGGGTGTGGCGCGTTCTCGTTCGGCGATCGCCATCACCTCTGGGGCCGGTACAAACAGAAATTCCGCGTCCGGATCGACGAACTTCCTGATCAGCCAGGGACATGCCACCCGGTCGACCTTCACGCGTTCGCGTGTAATCCACTTCATCGCGATTCCTTTCGTCAATTGGCTGACTCGGGGTACGTCTCACTGCGCCGACGTAGACGCGGATCTCCGCGGCGGAACTGCCGCGCGCCGGTACCGCGACGTAGAGCGTCTTTCGCGCCGCCGAGAAGAGGCCGGTTCGGGCACCGGCTGCGGTCGTCACCTTTGCGATGCTGGCGTAGTGGTCGGCATCCTGTTGTCGAATGACATCGACGGCGCCTTGCCCGCAGATCGCGTAAATGCGCCGGTACTCGGCATCGAAGAAGAGATCGTCCGCATCGCCATCGATGGGCAAGGTTGTCACGCGCTTGCCGGTTTCGGTGTCGTAGACCAGAAGTGCGGCGGGTCGCCGCGTGGCGACGAATAATCGATGCGCAGCCTCGTCGAGGGCCATGGGAAAGTTCGCGCGCATCTCGCCGAGATTCCAGGTTGCAACGACGCTACCGCTTTGGCGATCCACGACGGCGATCTGCGCCGCATTCGGGACATTGACGAAGATGCGCGAATCGGTGGCATCGAGCTGAAACGACTCCGGATGTGCGGCGAGCTTGATGGAACTCGTCATTTTTTCGGCTGCCGGATCGATGACGGCCAGTGCGCTTCCATAGCCGACATAGACTTGTCGGGTCGCGGAATCGTAGCGAACGTTATCGGCGTCTTCCAGTCCGTCGATGTGTGCGCCGCGAACGAGTGCCGGGCCCGCAAAGAAATCGACGCGACCGCTGCGGCCGTTGGCGACGAGCAGCGTCTTCGATTCGGCCAGCCAGGCGACACCCTGCGGCTCCTGCAGCGGCTCGAGGCGCATGCTGCGCCGCCCGGAGCGAAGATCGATCACCTCGACGCTGTCGTTTCCGAGCGCGGCGACGAACAGACGCTCGCCATCGAGATCGATGTCGAGATGATCGATGCGGCCGCGGACATCGGGCAGCGCGATGGTCTGTACAAGCGCGAGCGGTTCCGGCGCCTGCGCGAGCGCGGGGCCGACGAACGTAAACGCGCCGGCGCCCACCGTCGCGCATGCAAGCGTGAAGGCCAGGAGTCGGATCATGGGCGCCCTCCCTGAAAGGCAACGAGGCCGATGATCGCCGCGATTGCGACGACCGCCGGTTCGGGAAGCTTCTTCACTTTCCATACGAGCGCGACGGTGACGACGGCGATCAGCGCAGTCGTTGCATCGATGATCGAGCGTTCGGCGAGCACGATCACGGCACCGGTAATGGCGCCGATCGCGGCGGCGGTGACGCCGTCGACAAATGCCACCAGCGCCGGACGCTTGCCGTATTTCCTGAAATAAGGCGCGGGCAGGATCGTGAAGAGGTAGCACGGCAGAAACGTTGCAACCGATGCCACCACCGCGCCCGGCAAACCGGCGACGAGGTAACCGATGAAGCCCACCGTAATGACGACGGGACCGGGCGTGATCATCGCGACGGCCACGGCATCGACGAACTGGCGTTCGGTCAGCCATTGATGATCGTGGACGACGCCGCCATAGAGGAACGGCACGATCGCAAGCCCGCTGCCGAAGACGAATGCGCCCGCCTTGGCAAAGAAGGCGCCGAGCTGCGCGAGCAGTGCCGGATCGAAGGCGCTAGCGAATGGCGGCGTCGACACTCCGTGCGGAGTAACCGCGACCAACGCAGGCAATACGCTTTTGCCCAGCCAGCGTTTTGGCGGGAAGCGGACGAGCCAGACGAGCACGCCGCCGCCCAGGAAGACCCAGACGCTTTCCGACTCGCTCCATACGGTGAACGCGGCGGTTGCGAGATAAATCGCCCACAGCAATTTGTCGCGGCCGATATTCTTTGTCGTGAGCTTGCAGGCGCTGATCGCGATGATTCCGATGACTGCTGCGCCGACACCGTAGAACACGGCCTGCATCCACGGCAGGCCGCCGAAGCGCAGATACGCCCATCCGATCGCGATCACCATCAGGAACGAGGGCAGCACGAATGCGACACCGGCAACGCTCGCGCCGAGGATGCGGTAATGCACGTAACCGAGGTACATCGCAAGCTGGGCCGCGAGCGGTCCTGGCATGAGCTGCGCCAGCGCAAGGCCTTCCCGGTAATCCTCGTCGCCGATCCAGCGACGTCGTTCCACCAGGTCGCGATACATGTAGCCGACCAGCGCCACCGGGCCGCCGAATCCGATCGTACCGAGCTTGACGAAATACAGCGCGAGCTGCAGGAGCGAGTAGGGCGCGCGAGCGTCGGGATCGACAAAGCGAGTCGAATCGGGTTTCGTGCGCCCGATCGAACGGCTGGAATGCTTGTTGGTCGGGGGATCCAAGAGAACCTCCTCGGACGTCAAGGGTGCATCTTTATCGACCCTCCAAACGCCTTCCAGCCCGAATGCCCGGGTTTCATGTACTTCGCGTCAAATCCTGCCTCGCGAAGCTTCACGGCCGTGCCACACCCCACGTGAAATCCATACGCGCAGTAGACGACGACGGGCTCCGATTTCGACAGCTCGCCCATCCAGTCCTGCAGGCGATCCGGGTCGCGCCAGGTCGCCCCTTCGGCGATGTCCTGAGTCCGGGAAACGTAGAACTTCGGGCGCACGTCGATGAGCTGCACGTGCGTGCCGGAATCCAGCATCTCCTTGACCTCCTCGACGCCCACCCCGGGCAGATCGCCGAATTCCTCCTGGATGACGGGGCGCGGTGGCTCCGCTTTCTCCGCGTCCTGATAACGGCCCTCCGCTGCTCGCCAGTCGATGTTGCGCATGAAAGCTTCCACATAGGCCTTGGCGTTGGCGCCGAAGTCGATGTGATACGCGTGCTCGTACATATCGAGTGCAAGAATGGGAATGCCGCCCGCGATTGCCTGCGCATGTTCCGCCGCGTACTGGTTGATCAGCCGGCGATCGCGAGGCACGTAATTCAGAAGAACCCACCCCGAGCCGCCGGCAAGCGCATTCGCCATGGCCACGAACTCGGCACGCCATCGATCGAGCGATCCAAAATCGCGCGCCAACGTCTCGGAGAGTGCGTTCGTCGGCTTACCGTCCCCGCCGAGACTTGCGAAATAAAGCTCATGCAGAAGGGTGGAATTGAGCGCTGTCAGTTGCTCCCGCTTGAGGCCGTTCACCACGTAACCCGGCGCGTTCGCGAAATCGAGCGACTCCAGATGCTCGGTGATGGCGTTGAGCCGGCGGAGCGCCCCGCCGTAGTTGTTCTCGTAGTGGCTCTCGATGAGCTTGAGCGAAAGCCCGTTCAACAGCCAGGGACGGCAGTGGATTTGCTTCAGTGCGTACCGCATGTCAGCCTCCAAGTGCAATGTTGTACGGCGTCGCGATGCCCGAAGGCGGCGAACGTCGGCACTTGTCTGACTGCGGATGCGACAGTGCCCACACTCGCGCGCAACGCTTACAGGATTGGACGGGGCACCGTCTTGGAGGGAGAAACCCGGGGTTCCTGTTAACCCCATGCATAGCGTACGCCAACCGTCATCAAGGTGCAAGCGCGTGTCGGGCCGCAATGCGGAACAGCAGTCGGAAAGGCAAATGCTACCCGCCAGACTGCATTCGTTCATCTTCCTTCTTGATAGTTTCTTTACACGCGACGCCGAGGAATGAGCACGTTTTTTACCTGGCGATGCGTATTTTTACGCATGTCTCATCGACGTTGTTTCGGCTGCTGCTGTTCGCCGGCCACCAGAACGCGCTGGATCAACGAATCGTCATTTTCAGGGGTGCCAATGGACTTGATCTTTATCGGCCTTTTCGCCGCATTTTTCGCCGCCTCGGTGGGCTTGATCCACTTCTGCGCAAACCTGATGAGGGAACGGCCATGAACTGGGTCTATTGGCTGAGCGGTTTCGCCGCCCTGGGCATCTTCGTCTATCTGCTCATCGCGCTGTTCAAACCGGAGCTCTTCTCATGAACGCCTGGGGGTGGCTGCAGCTCGGCCTGTACGTCGTCGTCTTGCTGCTGGTCGCGAAACCGCTCGGCCTTTATATGGCGAAGATCTACGAGGGCCGCGCCACATGGGCGCAACGAATCGGCGGACCGCTGGAGCAACTGATCTATCGCGGTGCGGGCGTTGACGCAGACCGCGACATGGGATGGATCGACTACGCGCTCGCCATGCTGTGGTTCAACATCGTCGGCGCGTTGGTGGTGTACGCGCTGCAACGCACGCAGCGATGGCTGCCGCTCAATCCGCAGGACATGGGCGCGGTGAGCGCCGACTCCGCCTTCAACACGGCAGCGAGCTTCATCACGAACACCAATTGGCAAGGCTATGGCGGCGAGAGCACGATGAGCTATCTCACGCAGATGTTCGCCCTTGCGGTTCAAAACTTTGTCTCGGCCGCGACCGGAATGGCCGTGCTCGTGGCGCTCGTGCGCGGCTTCGTGCGCAAAGAGGCCAAAGGCATCGGCAACTTCTGGGTTGATCTCACGCGCACGACGGTTTACATCCTCCTCCCGCTCTCGTTGATATTCGCGCTGGCGCTCGTATCGCAGGGAACACCACAGACGTTCGACAAGTATGCGACCGTCGCGTTTGGTGCAACCGGTAACTTACGACAATCCGAAAAACGGACCGGACGGTCAACCGCTCAAGGACGATAAGGGCAATCCGGTCACCGAAAAGGCGACGGCAACCGAGCAGACAATCGCGCTCGGTCCCGTCGCTTCGCAGATCGCGATCAAACAGCTCGGCACCAATGGCGGCGGTTACTACAACGTCAATTCAGCGCACCCGCTCGAGAATCCGACGCCGCTCGCGAACTTCCTGGAGATGCTGGCGATCCTGCTCATTCCGGCAGGGCTCTGTTACACATTCGGCCGAATGATCGGCGACACGCGGGAAGGAAGGGCTCTGCTCGCCGCGATGACGATCGTGTTCGTCGCGCTACTGCCCATCACCTACATCGCCGAGCAGAGCGGCAATCCGGTATTGACCAGGCTCGGCGCGGACCAGGTGTCGAGCGCAACCAATCCCGGCGGCAACATGGAAGGAAAGGAAGTGCGCTTCGGCATCGCGAACCCGGTGCTGGCGCTCGCCGGCGCGTTCGCGCGCGCGAAAAACGTTCCAGCATCAGCAGGCACGCTGCCAACGCATACGCCGCTGTTCGTCGTCGTGCTCATCAGTACGGTCATCACGGTGGGCGCGCTCACCTTCGTGCCCGCCCTCGCCTTGGGCCCCGTGATCGAGCACCTGCTCCTTTACACCGGAAACTGATCGCGCCAACTTCGAGGACCTGACATGACAACCTTAGCCGCCAGACAGACGACGCTATCCTGGTTCGTCGATCAGCGCCTGATGAAGACGGCGTTGGTTGATAGCTTCCGCCGCTTGACGCCGCGCTATCAATCTCGCAACCCGGTGATGTTCGTCGTCTATATCGGCAGCATCCTGACGACGATTCTGTGGCTCCAGGCGTTGACTGGAACGGGCGAGGCGCCCGCCGGCTTCATCCTGGCCGTGACGCTGTGGCTGTGGGTGACGCTGCTGTTCGCGAATTTTGCCGAAGCGATCGCCGAGGGGCGCAGCAAGGCACAGGCGTCATCTCTGAAGAGCGCGCGCAAGGACACGATGGCGAAGAAACTGCCGCGCGCAGATCGCAACTTGGCGTGGATGCCCACGCCTTCGGCGAACCTGCGGAAGGGCGACATCGTATTGGTCGAGCAGGGCGATATCGTTCCCGGAGACGGCGAGGTAATCGAAGGCGTCGCGTCGATCAACGAAGCCGCCATCACGGGCGAAAGCGCGCCGGTGATCCGTGCGGCCGGCAGCGATTTCAACACGGTCACGGGTGGCACCGTCGTCCTTTCCGACTGGATCGTAGTACGCATCAACGTCAATCCGGGCGAAGCGTTCCTCGATCGCATGATCGGCATGGTCGAGGGCGCCAAGCGGCAGAGGACGCCGAACGAGATCGCGCTGACCATCCTGCTGGTCGCGATGACGCTCGTTTTTCTGTTGGCGACGGTCACGCTTTTGCCCTACTCGCTCTATAGCGTCGAAGTCGCCAAGGCCGGCACGCCGGTCACGATCACCGTTCTGGTTGCACTGCTCGTGTGCTTGATACCGACGACGATCGGCGGCCTGCTCTCCGCAATCGGCGTCGCGGGCATGGGACGAATGATGCGTGCAAATGTCATCGCCACGTCCGGCCGCGCCATCGAAGCGGCCGGCGATTGCGACGTGCTGCTGCTCGACAAGACCGGCACGATCACCCACGGCAACCGTCAAGCGTCGTCGCTGCATCCGGTCAGCGGCGTGACGGCGCAGCAACTTGCCGAGGCAACGCTGCTCGCGTCGCTCGGCGACGAAACGCCTGAAGGCAAGAGCATCGTCGTTCTGGTGAAGCGCACGTTCGGCCTTGCGCCTCCGCCGCTCGAGCCTGGGCAGTTCACGATCGTTCCGTTCTCGGCGCAGACGCGGATGAGCGGCGCGACGTATCGTGGCCGCGAGGTTCGCAAGGGTGCGCTCGACGCGATCAGCGATTGGGTCGCGACGCAAGGAGGGAAACTCGACACGGAAGTCAAGGTGCGCGTCGAGGAAATCGCACGCCGGGGCGCGACGCCGCTCGTCGTTGCCGAAGGACGCCACATCCTGGGCGTGATCGAATTGAAGGACATCGTCAAGACGCATATCAAGGAGCGCTTCGCCGAATTGCGCGCGATGGGCATCAAGACGGTAATGATAACCGGCGACAACAAGCTGACGGCCGCGTCCATCGCTGCCGAAGCAGGCGTCGACGACTTCGTCGCGGAAATCAATCCCGAAGCCAAGCTCAAGCTGATTCGCAGCATTCAGGCGGAAGGCAAGCTGGTCGCAATGACCGGCGACGGCACCAACGATGCGCCGGCACTCGCGCAGGCCGACGTCGCTGTGGTCATGAACAGCGGCACGCAAGCGGCGAAGGAAGCCGGCAACATGGTCGACCTCGACTCGAATCCGACGAAGCTGATCGAGATCGTCGAGATCGGCAAGCAACTTCTGATGACGCGCGGCGCGCTTACCACGTTCTCGATCACCAACGACGTTGCCAAATACTTCGCGATCATTCCGGCGGCATTCGCGAGCACCTACCCTGCGCTCGAAGCGCTAAATGTGATGGGGCTCGCCACGCCGAATAGCGCGATCCTGTCCGCGGTCATCTTCAACGCACTGATCATTCCCGCGCTGATCCCGCTGGCGCTTCGCGGCGTCAAGTACCGTCCCGTCGGCGCTGGCGCAGTTCTCCGCCGAAACATGCTGATCTACGGCGTCGGCGGCATCCTGCTGCCGTTCGTCGGCATCAAGCTCATCGACCTGCTCTTGGTCGCCGTGAAGCTTGCTTGATTCCCAAGGACCGCGACTATGTTTGGACAATTGCTCCCCGCCGTGCGCATGCTGATCGTGCTGTCCGTCTTGACTGGCATCGTCTATCCCTATCTCGTCACGGGGATCGCGCAACTCGCGTTTCACGGCGCCGCGAACGGCAGCCTGATCGTCAACAATGACAAACCCTTGGGATCGAGCCTCGTCGGTCAGCCATTCGACGATCCGAAATACTTCTGGAGCCGGCCGTCGGCGACGTCGCCCCAGCCGTACAACGCCACGGCATCGAGCGGATCGAATCAGGGTCCGCGCAATCCGGCGCTCGCCGACGCGGTGACCGCCCGGATCAAGGCGCTGCGCGATGCCGATCCCGACAGCAGGTCGCCGGTGCCGGTCGATCTCGTGACGGCGTCCGGGAGCGGTCTCGATCCCGATATCAGCGTTGCAGCGGCCGAATATCAAATTCATCGCGTGGCCAAGGCGCGCGGCATGCCCGAAGACAAACTACGTGCACAGGTCACGGAGTACACGACCGGGCGCACATTCGGCATTCTCGGCGAGCCGCGCGTCAACGTGCTGAAGCTCAATCTGGCCCTCGATCGTGCGGGAAAATAGCGCGTTGCTAAACTACCCGGTATAACGGCCGAGGGCCGTCGATGGAAAGACAACGGCCCAACCCCGATCGACTCCTCGCGGAATTCCAGGCGCACGAGGAGCGCGCCGCGCGGGGCAAGCTGAAGATCTTCTTCGGCGCCTCCGCGGGCGTCGGCAAGACCTATGCAATGCTCATTGCCGCGCAGACGATGCGGCGCGCCGGCGTCGATATCGTCGTCGGTGTTCTCGAGACTCATGGACGCGCGGAAACCGCCGCACTGCTCGATGGGTTGGAGCAGCTACCGCCATTGATGCTCGATGTTCGCGGCACAGGTATCAAGGAGTTCGATCTCGACGCGGCCCTTGCGCGACGCCCTGCGCTGATTCTTGTCGACGAGCTCGCGCATACCAACGCGCCCGGCGCGCGCCATCCGAAGCGCTGGCAGGACATCGACGAATTGCTTGCGGCCGGCATCGACGTCTTCACGACGCTGAACGTTCAGCATCTGGAGAGCCTGAATGACGTCGTCGGCGGCATTACCGGCATCCGTGTTTGGGAAACGGTTCCCGACACGTTCTTCGACGCCGCAGACGACGTGATCCTGGTCGACGTTCCGGCCGATGAGCTGCTGGCTCGTCTGAAGGCCGGCAAGGTCTATGTTCCCGAGCAGATCGAACGCGCCGCGGGCAACTTCTTTCGCAAGGGCAATCTCATGGCGCTGCGCGAGCTTGCTCTCCGTCGCACCGCCGATCGGGTCGAGGAAGACGTTCAAACGTACCGGACCGCGCAAGCGATCGAACACATCTGGAAGACCGAAGCATCGCTCTTGTGCTGCGTGGGCCCTGATCCCGGCGGCGAGCACGTGGTGAGAAGCGCGGCACGACTCGCGAATCAGATCGGCGTCGAATGGACAGCCGTCTATGTCGAGACCCCCAAGCTTCAGCGCCTGCCGTCAGTCGAGCGCGAACGCATCCTGCGGACGATGAAGCTCGCGTACGAGCTCGGCGCGAAGACCGCCATTCTTTCCGCTGGCGATGCCGCGTCCGCGATCGTCGAATACGCACACACGCACAACTGCTCGAAAGTCGTCGTCGGCCGCACGCAGGTGAAGTCGACGTTGCCGTGGACACACCGCGTTGCCCGGCGAGATCGGCGAGATTGCGCTCGACGTCGACGTGATCGAAATCGGTCGCGACGAGGGCGCCGCCACGACACGGCCGGTCTCGGAAGCTGTAATGGAAGTCCCGTCGATCCTCGGCGCTTGGCTAAACGTCTGAACTACCTGTGGACGTTGCTGGCGTGCATTGCAACGACGCTCCTCGCGACGCCGTTGCGGTTGTACTTCGACCTGGCCAACATCGTGATGCTGTTCCTCCTCGTCGTCGTATTGATCGCGGTCAGATTTGGCCGAGGTCCCGCGGTCCTGGCCGCGTTTGTCAGCGTCGCAAGCTTCGACTTCTTTTTCGTCCCGCCGCGGTTTTCGCTCGCGGTTAGCGACGTGCAGTACCTGTTCACGTTCGTCGTGATGCTCGCGGTCGCGCTGATCATCGGACAGATGACTGCGGGATTGCGTTATCAGGCGCGCGTCGCGTCATATCGCGAGGAACGCGCGCGGGTGCTCTACGAATTCGCGCGGGACATGTCGAGTCTGCCCCGCGCTTTCGGACGCCCAGCGCGACACGGCGCGTGCAATCGTCGAGCAAGCGCGGCGGATGAATGCGCTCGTCAACAATCTGCTCGATATGGCCCGGATTCAGAGCGGCGAGGTCAAGCTCCGCCGGAAATGGCAATCGGTCGAGGAGGTCGTCGGCAGTGCAATCAAGGCAGCGCAGCCGGTTCTGGGGCGACGTCGTGTCGAAGTGTCCCTTCCCGAGCATTTGCCGCTGGTCGAGTTCGACGCAACGCTCATCGAGCGCGTTCTCTTCAACTTGCTGGAAAATGCCGCCAAATACACGCCCGATGGAACACGCGTGCGCATTGAGGGCAGACGCTTCCGACAAGGATCTCGTGATCAGCGTCAGCGATCACGGGCCCGGAGTGCCGCCTTCGCAACGGGAAGCGGTGTTCGACAAATTCACCCGCGGCACGCACGAATCGGCCACTCCCGGTGTCGGGCTCGGACTTGCGATCAGCCGCGCGATCGTAGAGGCGCATCATGGCCGGATCTGGGTGGACGACGCACCCGATGGCGGCGCGCGCTTCTCGCTTACGCTGCCGCTCGGAACGCCGCCGGAAGTGCCGCAGTCTGAAGAGCCCGTGGCTGGGAAAGCGTGATGGTATCGAGCGCTATGGCCCCTGTTGCAATCATCGTCGAGGACGAACGTCACATTCGCCGGTTTATTCGTACAGCGCTGGAAACGGAAGATTGGCGCGTCTTCGAAGCGGAGACGATGAAGCAGGGGCTGGTCGAAGCGGGAACCCGCAAGCCCGATGTCGTCATTCTGGACCTCGGGTTGCCCGATGGAGATGGCGTCGATTTCATCCGCGATCTGCGCACGTGGTCGCTGACGCCGGTGATCGTGCTCTCGGCTCGCGTTGATGAAACGCAAAAGATCGCAGCGCTGGACGCCGGAGCCGACGATTACCTGACCAAGCCGTTCGGCGTCGGTGAGCTGCTTGCGCGGGTTCGCGCCGTGCTACGTCGAAAAGCTGTGGGCAACGCCGATGAGTCGGTTTTCCGTTTCGGCGATGTTGAAGTCGACCTCGCGAAGCGCCAGGTTCGCAAGAACGATATGCAAATTCATTTGACGTCGCTCGAGTACCGTTTGCTGACGACGCTGATTGCCAACGCCGAAAAAGTGCTGACGCACCGCCAGATATTGCGCGATGTCTGGGGACCTTCGTACGTTGCGCACGACCACTACGTTCGCGTTCACATGGGAAATTTGCGACGCAAGCTCGAGGACGATCCGGCTCAACCGAAGCACCTGTTGACCGAAACTGCCGTGGGCTACCGCCTCGTGCCCTGATTTCGTGCAGGCAGTCGATGAGGTGTCGATTCGTGTGGAGGATGACGACACAAGGCTCGGGGGACGTCGGCTAGCTTCCGGGCGGGTCACAGTTGCGCCACCGCGCTCTGCATCGCTTCGGCGAGCGTCGGATGAATGTGGATCGCGTCGCGCAGCACGCCGTAGCGGGCGTGCGCATTCATGAGGTCCACGAACAGATGCACGAGCTCGCCGCCGTGCGCCGCGAGGACCGCAGCACCCAATATCTGCTCGCTTTCCGCGTCGACGACGACTTTGCAGAACCCGGAAGTCTCGCCGATTTCCTTCGCCTTGCCGTTGTCGCGCATCTCGAAGCGTCCGACGCGGACGTGCTTGCCGCGACTCGCGTGCCTGCCGCTCCGACATGCCGACCCTGCCGAGTTCAGGGTCGGTGAAGACCGCGTACGGCACGATCCGATCGGTCGTGCGGGTTCCGTCGCCGAGGAATTGCGAGGCCAGGATGCGGTAATCGTCCCAGGACGTGTGCGTGAACATCGGCCCGCCTCGGATGTCGCCGGCGGCCCAGATGCCCGCAGTACTCGTGGCGAGTCGCTCGTCCACCTCGACAATCCCTTTGTCCGATACCGCGACGCCGACGGTATCGAGACCGAGGTCATCGGTATTCGGCTTGCGGCCGGCGGCAAGGAAGAGATGCGACGATTCGATCGCCTGCTCTTTGCCGCCGACCGCGAGCGTCGTTCTCACGCCTGTCGCGGTTTTGCCGAATCGCTTGGCGCGGTGACCGAGCATGAAGCGAATGCCTTCGCCTTCGAGTACGCGTTGCAACGCATCGGAGACGTCGCGATCTTCGTGCTCGGCGATCTGCTCCGCCGCGTGGACGACGGTCACTTCCGCACCCATCCGGCGATAGAACTGGCTCATCTCCAGCCCGACGTACCCCGCGCCGACGATCAGCAGGTGCTGCGGTAACGCATCGTGCTCGAGCCAGTGATCGGCATCGATGAACGGGACGGCGTCGATGCCTTCGATCGGCGGAATGCGATTCCGGTTGCCGGTATCCAGAACGACGCGGCTGGCGGTGAACCGCCGTCCGCCGACAGCTATCGTGAAAAGGTCGCCGTCGCGGCCGGCGAGGCGAGCGTGTTCGCGCATGAGTGTAAGGCCATCGGTATCCTGAAACAGCCGCTCGAGGTGTGCGACGGACTGTGCGACGATACCTTTTGCCCGCTCCAGCACCGCCTTGAAATCGACGCCGATCGATGGAATGCGAATGCCGTATTCGCCGGCGCGGCGCGCAACGTGCGCGACACGCGCCGAGGCGAAAGCCGCCTTCGTCGGCGTGCAACCGAAATTCACGCACGATCCGCCGAGGTGCTTGCGCTCCGCCAGTGCAACGCGTTGGCCCGCATTGGCGAGTGCGCGCGCCAACGGCGGTCCCGCTTGTCCTGCACCGATGATGAAAACGTCGTAATCCGCTGTCATGATTCACTCCCCGGGATTCGGATCATGGAACGTGCGACCTCAAGACGCGTGACGAGCGCAGGTCCGGAACCCCACGAAAATATCGTTGCGATACGGCAGGTAGAAGTTGCGATAGCGCGGATGGTGCATGCGCGGCCGGGTGACGAACGAGCCGCCTCGCACGCTGCGATGCGTGTGAAACCACGGCTGCGAGTAATCGCGATACGCGTCGGGTGAAAATCCGGGATAGGGCGCAAAGACATCGGCCATCCACTCCCAGACCGAGCCGCCCCAGTCGATGATGTCCAGTGTCGCGGCGCGCTCCCATTCGGCCTCCATCGGCAAGCGGCGCCCCGCCCATTCGCAGTAGGCTTCGGCCTCAAAGGCATTCACGTGGCAAACCGGACGATCGAGCGGTAGCGGCTCCCAGCGTCCGAACCAGCGATGCATCCAGATGCCACCCGTTTTCCGCCAGCGCGCCGGCTGCGCATGGCGCGTTTCGTCGAGCCAGGCGCGGCCTTCGTCGGACCACCAGCGCGGCTCGCGATAGCCGTCCGCTTCGACGAACTCGGCATACGCGGCGTTGCTGACGCATTGCCGCGCGATGCGCGTTGTCGGCAGCACGATTTCGCTTGCCCACTTCTCGTTGTCGAAAACGAAGCCGTCGTCCCGCCGCGAGCCGTGCACGAACACGCCTGCCGGAATTTCGACGTCGTCGTTCGCTGTCGACAGCGCCGGAACGCTGAGCGTGAACGGCGGCGGATAATCGAGCGTCTGATGCATGTAGATCAGCGCCTCTGCATGCATGTCCTCGTGGAACAGCGCCAGGCGGAAGGCGTACAGCTCGCGGTCATCGCTGGCGGAGAGCCTGGCGAGCACAGCCTCGAGCACCGCCCGCGCATAATCGCGCAACTCGGGCAACGGCGGATAATCGAGCGTCCAGCGGTCGGCGTGCGCAATGCGGCCCGAGTCGAACCATTGATCCGCGCCCGCGAGGAGGGATGGCAAGGGCGTGACCAGCTCGTCGCGAGCGTTCCAGTGCGCCTCGCGCAGCACCCACCATTCGGTGAACCAGGCGATATGGGCGAATTCCCAGCGCGGCGGGTTGATCCCGGGGTGATGCGGCACCTGCCATTGCTCGGGTGTGAGGTCCGCCAGAACCGACAACGTGTATTCGCGCGCATCGATCAGCGCGCGTTCGAGATCGGCCTTGCCGGCGCTTCTCGCGGCGATCCCTTCCGTGTGCATCGATGCGTGCCTCCCGGACCAAGGTAGTCATTATCAGCCCGGCGCTGCGCGGCGCGAACAACGGCAACTGGCGCACGGCGCAGCGCTGGTCGCGCTTCCTGCGGCCTCGATTCGACGCCGACGATCTGCGCCGAATGGAGTATCCGGTCGCCGCCCGCGGTGCTGATCGCGCTGCACGCGCGGCGCTCGGCCGTCGCCATCGAGGCGTTTGCCCAAGCGTATCCGGAGCGTGCTCGCGTGCTCGTGCTGACCGGCACCGATCTTTATCGCGACATCGGCAGCGATGCGGCAGCCCAGCATTCCCTCGATTTGGCGACGCATCTCGTCGTGCTGCAGGAAGCGGCGCTCGACGTGCTCGATCCGCAATATCGGCGCAAATGCCGCGTGATCTACCAGTCGGCGCCGCCGCTCGAGCCCGGTGTCGCACGCCGGCGAACGTTCGACGTCATCCTCGTGGGTCACATGCGGGCGGAAAAGGATCCGCTGACGCCGATGCGCGCGCTCGAACGGCTGCCGGCGGATTCGCGCGTGCGCGTCATCCACGTCGGCGAAGCGTTGAGCGACGAGTACGCGCGCTCCGCCAATGCGCTGCAGAACCGCGCGTGGCCTTCGGTGCAACGTTATCGCTGGCTCGGCGGCCGGCCGCATGGCGAAACGCGGCGCCGCATTCGTGATGCGGAAGCGATGCTCGTCTCGAGCGTCATCGAGGGCGGCGCCAATGTGATCGCCGAGGCGCTGACCTGCGGCGTGCCGGTCGTCGCGAGTCGAATCGACGGCAACGTCGGCATGCTCGGCCGCGATTATGCGGGCTACTTCACGCCGGGAGACGACCGGGAGCTTGCGCAGCTACTCGAACGTCTTTCACGCGACGCGGCCTTGCTCGCGCAACTGCGCAGCCAGTGCGAGACGCGGGCAGTGCTGTTCGATCCCTCGCGCGAAGCGGCCGAGGTGAATCGACTGGTCGATGACGCATTGGGAATTGAGGTGAGCCGCGACGCCGGCAGCTAACGTCGCGTCAACCGATCCGGCCCAATACCGGAAACTTCTCCAGCAACCAGTACGAAAAAGTCGTCACCTCGCCGGTCACCATCGCAATGCCGAACAGGATCATGACGATGCCCGCCGCGAACTGCAGCGATCGGCCGGCGCGGCGCAACGCCCTGGTGCGCTCGAGCAGCTCGCGCATGAAGAGCGCGGCCAGCAGGAACGGGACGCCAAGACCGAGCGCATACGCCGTGAGCAGGCCGATGCTTCCCTGCAGCGACGTCTGCACGGCGCTCACGGTGAGAATGGCGCCGAGGACGGGGCCGATGCACGGCGTCCAGCCGAAGCCGAACGCGATGCCAAGCACGAACGCCGTCACCGGGTGGCCACCGGCGAGGCGGGGATGGAGGCGAAAGTCGCGCTGCATCCAGTTCACGTGCAGCAGCCCGAGCATCGCGAGCCCGAACGCGATGACGATGATCCCGCCGACGATATTCGCCTCGTAGCGATAGCGCAGGAAGAGCTGGCCGAGCGCCGTCGCGCTGGCGCCGAGAATCACGAACACCGTGCCGAACCCGAGCACGAAAAACGCGCTCAGCGTCAGCGCGGTGATACGGCGACGCATGTCGATCGCGGTGTCCATGCCCTGTCCCGCCTGTCCGGCGATGTACGAAACGTATCCGGGCACCACGGGAAGCACGCACGGCGACAGAAACGACACGATGCCGGCGACGAACGCGGTGGCGAGGCCGATGCTCGATGCGTCCATCATGCCGCGAGGAACGTCAACGGCGCGCTGACCGTTCGCTCGTCCCTTGCCGGATGCGTTCCATCGGGCCGGCGCCAGGCGTCGGGCTGCGCACGGAACGGCAGAAGCAACAGCGCAGCCGTCGCGTTGTCCCGGCCGGCATCATAGGCCGGAATGCCGATGACGATGCTTTGCTGCGGAACATTGAGGCGCAATGTCCGAAGAAGCCGGTCCCACCATGCAAAGACGACCGAGAAATTCGACATGTCCTCGCGGCGGACGATCGAGTGGTGGATGCCGTGCATGCGTGGCGTGACGAGCACGTGATTCAGGAAGCGCTCGACGCGAATCGGCAGGCGCACATTGCCGTGCTGAAAGAGCGTGTTCGCCTGAAACACGAGCTCGTAGATGGCGATGGTCAGCGGTGATGCGCCGATCAGCAGGATCTGCACGACGCGAAATCCCGCCGACAGCGCAACCTCGCCGAAATGAAAGCGGAATGCACTCGACACATCGAGATCCGGATCGATGTGATGCACCACGTGAAAACGCCAGAGGAACGGCAGTCGATGATTGGCCAGGTGCCAGCCATAGAAACTCAGGTCCAGCAGCAATACACCGACGATGAATGCAACCATGGGCGGCAGCGCAACCCATTGCAGCAAGCCGAAGCGGGAGCCTTCGACCGTTTGCATCGCCAGGGTGGCCGCCGGCCGGACCACGGCAACGGCGACGCCGATCGCAAGCGCGGATACGATCAGGTTGACGACGAGGCGTCGCGGCAAGGCCTGCCGACGCTCGCGCAACGGTAGCTTGCGTTCGATGAAAAACAGGACCAGGAACCAACCGGCGATCGCAACGCCAGCGTAGATCGGGTTCATCGAGGTTTCACGTTCGCGATTGCATTCACCGTCATGGGCACGAGTCCCTGACGAACGCGCTGATCTCCGCGGGTTTCGCGAACACGACCGACGCACGATCGCCCTGCATGCCAGCACCCACGATAACCGGCTTTCCCGGCGCGGGTCCGAGTGCGCTCGAATCCGTCTTGAAGCGCAGATTGAACTCCCATGCCTTGTTGACCTTGCCGTCCGCGGTCTTGACCGTGTACGTATCGCGGCAATGGGTGATCGCGGTCACCTGTCCTTGCGGCGGCGCCTTTTTCAGATCGTCCCGGGCGGGCTGCATGCTCATCATCATTCCGCCACCGCCTTTGACGGCAGAAGGGGCCTTGCCTTCGGAGACAGCCTTCAAATAGGCGATGACATCCTGCCGGCCCTGGCGCTCGCGCAAGCCGGCGAACGTCATGCTCGTGCCCGGAATGAACCGTTCCGGATCGGTGAGCCATGGGTCGAGCGTCGCTTCGCTCCAAATGATGTCGCTGCGCTTCATTGCGTCCGAATAGCGGTCGAAGCCCTGGACCGTTCCTGCTTTTTGCTGCCATATCTTTGCGAGGCTCGGTCCCGTCATCTGCTCGCCGGGCGTCGTCGAGTGGCAGGCACGGCACGCCTGGAAGAGGGTTGTCCCGCGCGCCGGGTCGCCTGCGCTCCACCCGGTCCCGCTCCACGCCAGCGATGACAACGCGACTGCGGCGGCTGCCGCCCAACGGCGGTTGCATCTGGAATCCATGCGTGTTCTCCCCGAGAGAATTGCCGGCCAGGTCAATCCAATCATGCGCTCCGCAAACGAAGCGCATTGCTCACGACCGAGAACGAGCTCAACGACATCGCCGCGGCGGCGATGAGCGGCGACAGCAGGATTCCGAAGAACGGGTAGAGCACGCCCGCCGCGATCGGCACGCCGATCGAGTTATAGACCAGCGCGAACAGCAGGTTCTGGTACATGTTGCGAACGGTGGCTTCCGAAAGTTGCCGCGCGCGGCGATGCCGCGCAGATCGCCTTTGACGAGCGTGACCTGCGCGCTGTGCATCGCGACATCGGTTCCGGTGCCCATGGCGATGCCGACGTTGGCGCGGGCAAGTGCTGGCGCATCGTTGATTCCGTCGCCGGCCATGGCTACGCGTCGTCCCTCGGACTGAAGCCGCGCTACGAGATCGCTCTTGTCCTGCGGACGGAGTTCGCCATGAACCTCGTCGATGCCGAGCTGACGCGCGACAGCCTGCGCGGTGGCCATCCCGTCGCCGGTCGCCATGACGATGCGAATGCCCGCCTGATGCAGCGCTGCGATGGCACCTGCTGTCGACTCCTTGATCGGGTCGTTCACCGCGAGCGATCCGGCCAGATGGCCGTCGACCGCAAGGTAGACGACACTGGCACCTCCCGCACGCAGTCGATCGGCATCGGAGGCAACGGGCGCAGGATCGGCGCCGATGTCGCGCAGGAGCGCGGCATTGCCAAGCGCCACGTCGTGTCCCGCGATCTTGCCCCGCACGCCCATGCCGGTGGCGGATTCGAATGACTCCGCTTTGGCGAGCGTCAGCTTGCGGCCGCGCGCCGCGTCGACGATCGCATTAGCCAGCGGATGCTCGCTCCCCTGATCGATGCTGGCGGCGAGACGGAGCACTTCGTCTTCGCTGAAGGGCGCCACCGCGACTGCCGTTGCGAAAACGGGCCGGCCGAGCGTCAGCGTACCGGTCTTGTCGACGATCAGCGTGTCGATGCGGCGTAATGTCTCGAGTGCCTCGGCGTCGCGGAACAGGACGCCGCTCGTCGCCGCGCGGCCGCTTGCCACCATGACCGACATCGGCGTCGCCAGTCCGAGCGCGCAGGGACAGGCGATGATCAATACGGCGACCGCGTTGAGCACCGCGTACGCACCGCGCGGCTCAGGCCCGACGAGCCACCAAACGAGGGCGGTTATGACCGCCACGCCCAGCACGATCAGCACGAAATAACGCGCGACCCGGTCGGCGAGACGTTGCATAGGCGCGCGGCTGCGCTGCGCCTGCGCGACCATCTGCACGATCTGGGCGAGAACGGTCCGTGATCCGATCTTCTCGGCGCGCATGACGAGACTGCCCGTCCCGTTGATCGTCGCGCCGATCAGGCGCGCGCCGGCGACTTTTTCAACCGGTATCGGCTCGCCGGTCAACATCGATTCGTCGACGCTCGAGCGGCCTTCGGTCACCACGCCGTCGACGGGCACCTTTTCACCGGGCCGCACGCGCAGGATGTCGCCAATGTGAACGTGCGTCAGCGGAATGTCTTCCTCGCTACCGTCGTGCGCGATGCGGCGTGCGGTCTTCGGTTGCAATCCGAGCAGCGACCGAATCGCACCCGATGTCCGCGCGCGAGCACGCAGCTCCAGCATTTGTCCCAGCAGCGTCAACGAGACGATGACCGACGCCGCCTCGAAATACACGGCGACCCGGCCGCCTTGCCGAAACGCGTCCGGAAAGAGTTCCGGCGCGATGGTCGCGAGAAAGCTGTACACGTAGGCGGCCGCAACGCCGATGCCGATCAGCGTCCACATGTTCGGACTGCGATTGCGGATCGAGTCGACACAGCGAACGAAGAACGGCCACCCGCCCCACAGCACGACGGGTGTCGCCAACCCGAGCTCGAGCCACGACATCGATGGCAGCGCGAGCGGCATGAATCGGTGGCCGCCCATCGCGAGCACGACGCCGACAATGCTGAGCGGCAGTGTCCACCAGAAGCGACGCGTGAAGCTTTCGAGCTCCGGATTCCTTTCCTCTTCGAGCGACGGCATCTCGGGTTCGAGCGCCATACCGCAGATCGGGCAGGTACCCGGCGACGGCCGGCGGATCTGCGGATGCATCGGACAGACATAGATCGTGCCCGCAGGCGCTGCCGCTTCGGCCGGCGCCGGCGGCGGCAGTGCTTCGATCGCACGCGCGTTTTCGGCACCGTGGCCGTGCGCGGGCTGCACGCCGGCCTGCGCGTATTTGCCCGGTTCCGCCGAAAACCGATCGCGACAGCGCGCGCAGCAAAAGCGAAACTCGCGCCCCTGGAAGGCATACCGATGAGGCGAATCGGCATCGACCTGCATGCCGCAGACCGGATCGACCGCTTTCCCGGCTACGGGCGTCACTGAGCCTCGCTGATGATTGCCTATATGCATCTCAACGGCTTACGGCGCGTAACGCGTGCGGCGCGTAACGCTCGCCCGACGCGGCACCCGGTGGAATCGCGCGATCAATCCGCGCGACGTCACCGGCGGCGAGCTTCAGGTCCAGCGCGCCGACATTCTCCTCGAGATAATTGCGTCGCTTCGTCCCCGGGATCGGCACGATGTCGTTTCCCTGCGCCAGCACCCACGCGAGCGCGAGTTGTGATGGCGCGCAGCGTTGCTCCGACGCCATGGCGTTGATCTCGTCGGCGAGGCGAAGGTTATGCTGGAAATTGTCCCCCTGGAACCGTGGCGACGTGCGCCGGTAATCGTCGGCTTCCAGATCGTCGATGCGCTTGATCCGGCCGGTGAGAAAGCCGCGGCCGAGGGGGCTGTACGCGACAAAGCCGATGCCGAGCTCGCGCACCGTCGGCAGGATGTCGTCTTCCGGCTCGCGGCTCCACAACGAATACTCGGTCTGCAACGCAGCGATCGGATGCACCGCGTGCGCACGGCGTATCGTTTGCGGCGCGGCCTCGGACAGGCCGAGCCAGCGCACCTTGCCTTCGCGCACCAGCGCCGCCATCGCGCCGACGGTGTCCTCGATCGGGGTGTCGGGATCGACGCGATGCTGGTAGTAGAGGTCGATCACGTCGACACCGAGGCGGCGGAGACTCGCATCGCACGATTGGCGAACGTATTCGGGTTTACCGTTGACACCTTTGAAAGTGCCGTCCGGATTACGCACGTTGCCGAACTTCGTCGCAATGACCACGCGATCGCGTTGTCCGCGGATCGCGCGGCCCACGAGCTCCTCGTTGCGGCCCATGCCGTATATGTCGGCCGTGTCGAGGAGCGTGACGCCAAGCTCGAGCGCGCGATGGACCGTTGCAATGGCTTCGCTTTCGTCGCGCCCGCCGTAGAAGTCCGACATGCCCATGCAACCCAGGCCCATTGCCGACACTTCCAATCCCTGGCCCAATTTTCTTGTTTCCATGACTCACCTCGATGATCGTGATGACGCTTGCCGCTCCGTGCCCGGTTATCGCGAGCAGGCATCGCTCGAACCGCAGCCACGCAATCCTTCCCGCAGCGACTGTTTGGACATGGACGCGATGATAACGGTTCGTTCGCGCCCGTCTCGTGCTGACGCAACCGTCGGGCCGCCGCATTGACCATCATCTTCGACGTCGTCGTCATCGGCGCCGGTGCGGCCGGCATGATGTGCGCCGCGCAGGCGGGACAGCGCGGTCGTCGCGTGCTCCTCATCGAGCATTACCGACGTCGTCGGCGAGAAGATCCGCATCTCGGGCGGCGGCCGGTGCAACTTCACGAACATCCACGCGGAGCCGGCGAATTACCTGTCGCGCAACCCCGACTTCTGCCGCTCGGCGCTCGCGCGCTACACGCCGCGCGATTTCATCGCGCTCGTCGAGCGCTACGGCATCGCCTACCACGAGAAGAAGCTCGGACAGCTCTTCTGCGACGACTCGGCGCAGCGACATCATCGAGATGCTGAAGCGCGGAATGCGCGCAGGCGAGGCGTCGCAGTGGTGGCATGCCGTGCGCGGTCGACGCGTCGTCGACGCGGCGGAGTCGGCTTCGCCGTCGCGACGATCGCAGGGCCGGGTGCGCGCTGCGCGTCGCTGGTCATCGCCACGGGCGGCCTCACGGTGCCGAAGATCGGCGCGACGCCGTTCGGCTACCGGATCGCCGAGCAGTTCGGACTGCGCGATCGTGCCGCCGAGGCCGGCGCTCGTGCCGCTCGCATTCGCGCCGGACGTGCTCGCGCGCTATGGCGACCTGTCCGGCGTCTCGATCGACGTCGAAGTCGCGCTGCGGCGCGGGCCGGTTCCGCGAGAACCTGCTGTTCACGCACCGCGGCCTGTCCGGCCCCGCGATCCTGCAGATCTCGTCGTACTGGCAGACGGGGCGCGAGCCGATCGCGATCGACCTGCTGCCGGGCGTCGACGTCGCGCCGTGGCTGGCGCGCGCGCGCGCGATCGCGGCGCGCGCCTCGACAGCGTGCTCGCCGAGCGTCTGCCGAAGCGCTTCGCGCAGCAGTGGTGCGCGGCGCACGGCCTCGCAGCAGCCGATGCGTGCAGCTCGCCGACGAGCGCCTCGTCGCGATCGGCGCGCAACTGCATCGGCTGGGAGGTGCTGCCGTCGGGCACGCTCGGCTACAACAAGGCCGAAGTGACGCTGGGCGGCGTCGACACGCGCGATCTGTCGTCGAAGACGATGGAGGCGGCGGCGGTGCCCGGGCTCTACTTCATCGGCGAGGTCGTCGACGTGACCGGCTGGCTCGGCGGCTACAACTTCCAGTGGGCGTGGGCTTCGGGTACGCGGCGGGGCAGGTTGCCTGATGCCCTGAAAACGAACGCCAATGTGCGTCAGCGAAAAGCTAGCGCGGCTTGACGAAGCGCAACGCGAACTTGTCAGTGGGGACTTTCGGATTGCTCGACAGCTCGTCGCGCGCATCGGCGGGATTGCGCAGGAAATCGCCCTCGGCTTCGAGCACGAAGCCGGCCTTGCGAACTTCGTCGAGCACGACCGCCTCGTCGATGCGATGCAACGTTTTTCCTTCCGAAATGCCCTTGCCGCTTCGGCTCGAATGATCGATGACGACGAAGTGGCCGCCCGGCGCGAGTGCGGCGAACAGCCGCGCGTTCATCTTCGCGCGATCGACGGGAAGGTAGGTGATGTCGTGGTAATTGAGGACGAGCGTGATCAGGTCGAGCTTTCCCGCCTGATCGGGTATCGGGTCCTCGAAGGGACGTTCGACGACGATGAAGTTGGCTTGCGGATGGTCGGCCAGGCGCTTCACGAGCGTCGCTCCCGGTTTCGGCGTCTGCGCCCACAGCGTTCCGCCGGGGCCGACTGCCAGCGCGAGCAGTTGCGACGTGTAGCCCGCGCCCGTCGAAACGTCGAGCACGTGCATGCCCGGCTTCACCTGGGTGAACGGCAGGAACTCGGCCGGCTTGCGCTCGGCATCCATGCGCCGATCCTGGTCCGTGCGAACCGGACTCGCGATCACGCTTTCGTAGCGCGCCGTGGCAACGTTCACGTCTGCCGCGAAAGTTGTCGTACAGACCAACAGCAGCGACACAACGGCGAGCGCGTGGAATGTGCGCGCGCGATGCTGGGCTCCGGCCATTCATTTGCTCCAGTAGGACGGACCGCGACAGTATACGCATCCAGATGCGCGGAACCTCTGGTGAGGGCGCTGGCCTCACCTGCATGAGTCGGATGGAGAGCCGCATGAATACATTGACCAAATCGTTGCTGGCATCGATCGCCGCCATGGGATTGTTGGCCGGGTGCGCAACCTACGACTATGGCTACGGGTATTCGCAGCCCTATTACGGTTATGGATACGACTACGGTCCCTACTACTACGATTACGGTCCCTACTACGGCCCGGGCTATTACGTGGGCCCGCCGACCGTGGGACTCAATTTCGAATTTCGGGATCGCGTTGGCCATGAACGGCCGGTCGCCGCCACTTCGGCAGCCGCAGCTTCGCCCGTTCGTATTCCCGGCCTCGGATGGCAACGCGCAGCGCATCGTCGAGCACGCGCAACGGCACCTTCACCAGAGGTCGAACGCGCACACCGACCGTCGCGCGCGCGCAGGGCAACCGCGGCGGCACTCGCGTCGGTTCGCAGCAGGCTCGCGCCGAGCAGCAGTGAATGAGTCGGGACCGGCAACCGCCGGTCTCGACACGATGGTCGCGCATTTCGCGTAACGACGCGAAGTCGGCGACGGGCGAACTGGAATATCGTGATGACGCTCTTCGCCGAGATCGCGGGCACCTCCCGCCGGGTTTCGCAAACGCGCAGTCGCAACGCCAAGGTCACCGGCCTCGCGGCTTGTCTGCGCAAGCTGGAACCCGCGGAAATCGCGATCGGCGCCGCGTATCTCGCGGGCGAAACGCGTCAGGGACGAAGCGGGATCGGCCATGCGTTGATTCGCGACGCACAGTCCGACGCCGTCAGCGAAGCGCCGTCGCTGACGATCCTGGATGTCGATGCCGCACTCGCGCGCATCGCGGCGACGTCGGGAGGCGGCTCGAAGGTGGAGCGCACGGCCCTCCTGTCCGCGCTGCTCGCACGCGCGACCGCCGACGAGCGCGACTTTCTCCTCCGCCTGCTGGTCGGGGAGTTGCGTCAGGGCGCGCTCGAGTCGCTGGTGACCGACGCCGTCGCGGAAGCCGCATCGTTGCCGGTCGCGACGGTGCGCAAGGCGGCGATGGTCGCTGACGGCATCGCGAGCGTCGCCGCACGCCGCACTCACCGGCGGCGCGAGCGGTCTCGCCCAATACGCATTGCTGCCCATGCAGCCGGTGGCGCCCATGCTCGCGCAGCCCGCGGACGACATCGCGGATGCGCTGCGTGCGTTCGGGACCGCGGCCTTCGAGTGGAAGCTCGACGGCGCGCGGGTGCAGGTTCACAAGCGGCATGACGATGTCCGCATCTTCACGCGCAATCGCAACGACGTGACGGGATCGGCGCCGGAAATCGTCGCTGCGCTGCGCGCCGTGCCCGGCCGAGCTGATCCTCGACGGTGAGGCAATCGCGCTGCAGGCCAACGGAGCACCCCAGCCGTTTCAGGTCACGATGCGCCGGTTCGGCCGCACGCTCGACGTGCCGGCGATGCAGGCATCGCTGCCGCTGTCGGTCTTCTTCTTCGACTGCCTGCGAGCCGACGGCGAGGCGATCGTCGCTGCGCCGGCGTCGGAGCGTTTCGAGGCACTGTCGCGTGCCCTGCCTTCCGGATTGATCATGCCGCGCATCGTCACGAGCGACGTGGCGGCAGCCGAGGCGTTCTACGACGACGCGCTGCGACGCGGGCACGAAGGCGTCATGGCGAAATCGTTGTCGGCGCCGTACGAGGCGGGCAGACGCGCGCCGTCGTGGCTCAAGATCAAGCGCCTGCACACGCTCGATCTCGTCGTGCTCGCCGCCGAGTGGGGTCATGGTCGCCGCAAGGGCTGGCTGTCGAACCTGCATCTTGGCGCGCGCGCGACGATGCCGGCGAATTCGTGATGCTCGGCAAGACATTCAAGGGCATGACCGACGACATGCTCGCATGGCAGACGCAGGCGATGCTCGCGCTGGAAACGCGTCGCGACGCGTGGGCCGTGTACCTGCGACCCGAGCTCGTCGTCGAAGTCGCGTTCAACGACCTTCAAGCGAGTCCGCGCTATCCGGGCGGGCTTGCGCTACGGTTCGCGCGCGTCAAGCGCTACCGCGGCGACAAGCGTGCCGAGGACGCGGACACGATGGAAACGGTGCGGGCGATCTACGACGGACAGCTCGCGCGGGGCGATGCGGGAACGTGAATCAGACGCGCAACCAGCAAATCGGCGTCGGAGATTCGCATGCGGTCATTCCCACCGCGCGTCGCGAACCTGCACGACACCGTCCTCGACGCGCACCGGATACGTCGCGACATCCTCGTAGGCGGGTGGCGCAAGCACCTCGCCGGTGCGAATCGAAAAGCGTGCGCCATGGCGCGGGCACACGATCACGTCCCCTTCCACCGCACCGCCGGTCAGGATGCCGCCGTCGTGCGTGCAGACGTCCTCGATCGCGAAGTACGCGCCGTCGAGATTGAAGACCGCAACGTCGATCCCGTCCACGTCGACCGTGCGCCACGTGCCCGGGGGAATCGCGTTCTCCGGCGCGACATCGATCCAGGTCTACATCGCGGCTACAGCAGACCGAGCTGCAGCTTCACGTCCTCGGACAGGTTGCTCATCGTCCACGGCGGCTCCCACACGAGGTCGACACGCACGTCGATGACACCGGGGACCTCGTACAGTTGCGACTCGACGGTGTCCGGAAACGTACCGGCGACCGGACAGGCCGGCGCGGTCAGCGTCATGCGAATGTGGACCTTGCCTTCGTCGTCGACGTCGAGCCCGTAGATCAGTCCGAGGTCGTAGATGTTCACCGGGATCTCCGGATCGAAGATCGTGCGCAGTGCCGCGACGACGTTCTCGTCACCTGTTCGGTCGTCATGCGGAGCTTCGCCCGAAGTCGCCGCCGGTGTGTTCGTCGTCCTCATGCGTTTTACTCCGTCGAGACCGGCTGCTGCCGATCCTCAGCGCCGCGTGCAGCGTGTGCCAGGCAAGCGTCGCGCACTTCACGCGCGCGGGAAATTCGCGCACGCCGGCGAGCACCTCGAGCTTGCCGAGCGCTTGCTGGCGACGGCGTTCGGCGCGTCGGTGCACCATGTCGTGGAAGTCGTCGAAGAGTGCTTCGCCTCGGCGAGCGTCTTGCCCTTCAGCGCCTCGGTCATCAGCGACGCCGACGCCGTGGAGATCGCGCAGCCGGCGCCGTCGAACGCGACGTCCTCGATGATCGCCGTCGTCGACCTTCAGGTAGACGCGTGACCTTGTCGCCGCAGAGCGGGTTGTAGCCCTCGGCCTGGTGGTTGGCGTCCATCAGCGCCACGACAGTTCCGCGGCTTCTTGTAGTGGTCGAGGATGACCTCCTGGTACAGCTCGCGCAGATCGCTCATCATGCGAAACACCTCCTTGCACGTGGTCGAGTGCCGGCGACGAGCGCGTCGATCTCCTCGCGCGTGTTGTAGAGCGCGAACGACGCGCGCGCGGTGGCCGGCACGCCGAAGCGCTCCATCACCGGCTGCGCGCAGTGATGGCCGGTGCGGACGGCGATGCCTTCGTGATCGAGGATCGTGCCGATGTCGTGCGGGTGCACGCCGTCGAGCACGAAGGACAGCGATCGCTCGCCTTCTCCGTGCGCCGTGCCGATGATGCGCAGGCCCGGGATCGCCGACAGCTGCGTCCGTCGCGTAGTGCGAGCAGGTCGTGCTCGTGCGCGGCGATGGCGTCGATGCCGATCGACGTCGACGTAGTCGAGCGCCGCGCCGAGGCCGATCGCGCCGGCGATGTTCGGCGTGCCGGCCTCGAACTTGTACGGCAGCGTCGTTGTACGTCGGTCTTCTCGAAGGTGACCGAGCGGATCATGTCGCCGCCGCCCTGGTACGGCGGCATCGCGTCGAGCAGCGCCGCCTTGCCGTAGAGCACGCCGATGCCGGTCGGCCCGAAGATCTTGTGCCCGGAGAAGGCGTAGAAGTCGCAGTCGAGCGTCGCGCACGTCGACGGCAGATGCGGACCGCCTGCGCGCCGTCGACCAGCACCGGCACGCCGCGCGCGTGCGCCAGCTGCGATGATCGCGCTCGACCGGGTTGACGGTGCCGAGCGCGTTGGAGACGTGCGTCGACCGCCACGAGCCGCGTGCGCGGCGCCGAGCAGCTGCTCGAACTCGTCGAGCATCGAGCTCGCCGCGCGTCGTTGATCGGCACGACCCGCAGCGGCGCGCCGGTCTGCTCGCAGACGCATCTGCCACGGCACGATGTTGGAGTGGTGCTCCATCGCGGTGATGAGGATCTCGTCGCCGGCGCGCGAGGTTCGGCCGCGCCGAAGCTCTGCGCGACGAGGTTGATCGCCTCGGTCGTGCCGCGCACGAAGATGATCTCCTCCGGCGCGGCCGCGTTGATGAAGCGCTGCACCTTGCGCGCGCGCCGCTTCGTACGCGTCGGTCGCGCGCTGGCTCAGCGTGTGCACGCCGCGGTGCACGTTGGCGTTGTCGCGCGCGTAGTAGCGGCGAGCGCGTCGATCACGCTTTGCGGCTTCTGCGTCGTGGCGGCGTTGTCGAGATAGACGAGCGGCTTGCCGTGCACCCGCTCGCGCAGGATCGGGAAGTCGGCGCGCCACCGGGCGACGTCGAACACGGCGCGCGCCGGGACGCCGAAGACCTCGCGCTCCATCTTCATGCGAGCTCCCGGATGCGCTCGCCCTGCGGCAGCGCGCGCGAAGCAGCACCTGTTCGAGCCGCGCGCGCAGCGGCGCGATGCGGATCGCGCTCGATGACGTCGTGCGCGAACGCGTACGTGAGCAGGCTCCGCGCCATCGCCTCGTCGATGCCGCGCGAGCGCAGGTAGAAGATCTGCGCGTCGTCGAGCTGGCCGACCGTCGCGCCATGCGTGCACTTCACGTCGTCCGCATAGATCTCGAGCTGCGGCTTCGTGTCGATTTCCGCCGCCTTCGACAGCAGCAGGTTGTGGTTCGCGGCTGCGCGTCGGTCCGCTGCGCATCCGGCATGCACGATCACCTTGCCGTTGAACACGCCGCGCGAGGCGCCGTCGAGAATGCCCTTGTAGTACTCGCGGCTCGTGCCATGCGGCTGCGCGTGATCGATTCGCGTGTGGTGGTCGACGTGCTGGCGGCCGCCGACGAGATAAAGGCCGTTCAGCGTCGCCTCGCAACCTTCGGCGTCGAACGCCGTCGTGATGTCGTTGCGCGCGAGCGCCGCACCGAGCGCGATCGAATGCGATTCGAGCCGGCTCGCGCGCGCTCTGCGCAGCGTGGATGCCGGCGACATGGAACGCCCGCGGCGTCTCCTGCTGCAGCTTGTAATGCGCGATCGCTGCGTTGCCGGCCGCGAAGATCTGCGTGACGGCGTTCGTCAGGTAGCCGGCGTCGTTCAATCCGACGTAATGCTCGACGATGCAGGCCTGCGTGCCTTCCTCGGCGACGATCACGTTGCGCGGATGGGCGCACGGCGTCGTCTGCCGTCGAGATGAACAGCGCGTGGATCGGCTCCGCGAGCGACGTCGCCGCGCGGAAGATGCAGGTAAAGCCCGTCGGCCATGAACGCCGTGTTGAGTGCGGCGAATACCGTGTGGTGCCGGTCGTCGCGCAGAACGGTTCGAGCGTCGCCGGGGTGCGATCCAGCGCCTCGCGCCAGCTTCCCAGCGTTACGCCGCCGGGCAATTCACCGACAGCGGAGAGTGCGGGCGCGTAACGGCCATCGACGAACACCAGCAGGTGATGCGCGTTGCTGCCGAAACGGAGCGCTTCAATCTCATGCGCCGTGACGAGACCGCGCGGCGCTCCCGGCCGGCAGGACGGCGAACGGGCGTTTCGCAACCGCGGCGACGCTCGTGTATTTCCAGTCCTCGTCGCGCGGCGTCGGCAAGCCGCTCTGCGCAAACCGGTCGAGCGCGCGGCGGCGCAGGCGGGCGAGCCACGGCGCCGCGGCGCCGGGAAGCGTCGCCGCCACGCGCGCGAAGTCGGCGACGAAGCGATCGCGGCTTTCCGTCGTCATCGGACCGCCGCCTCCGCGCAGCCGACGCCGCTTGCCGCTTCCGCCTCGAGCCAGCCGTAGCCGCGCGCTTCGAGCTCGAGCGCCAGCTCCTTGCCGCCCGATTTGACGATGCGGCCCTGCGACAGCACGTGCACGTAATCGGGGACGACGTAATCGAGCAGCCGCTGGTAGTGGGTGACCAGGATCATCGCGCGCTCCGGGCTGCGCAGCGAATTGATGCCCTTCGCGACGACCTGCAGCGCGTCGATGTCGAGTCCCGAATCGGTTTCGTCGAGGATCGCGAGCGCAGGCTCGAGCATCGCCATCTGCAGGATCTCGTTGCGCTTCTTCTCGCCGCCGGAAAAGCCTTCGTTGACCGAGCGGAACAGCAGCTCGTCGGTCATTTCCATCAGCTTCATCTTCTCGCGGATCAGCGCCAGGAATTCCATCGCATCGACCTCGGGCAGGCCGCGGTGCTTGCGGATGCTGTTGAGCGCCGCCTTCAGCAGATACACGTTGCTGACGCCGGGAATCTCGACCGGATACTGGAACGCCAGGAACACGCCTTCGCGCGCGCGCTCCTCGGGCGGCATCGCCAGCAGATCGCGCCCGCGATAACGCACGTCGCCGCCGGTCACGGTGAACGCTTCGCGGCCGGCGAGCACCTGCGCGAGCGTGCTCTTGCCCGAGCCGTTCGGGCCCATGATCGCGTGCACCTCGCCGGCGTTCACCGTGAGATCGATCCCGCGCAGGATCGGCTTGTCGTCGACGCGAACCTGCAGATTGCGGATTTCCAGCATCGTTTGCATTCCTTCGTGGTGATGGCTTAGCCGACGCTGCCCTCGAGGCTCACGCCGAGCAGCTTTTGCGCCTCCACGGCGAATTCCATCGGCAATTCCTTGAACACTTCCTTGCAGAAGCCGTTGACGATCATCGACACGGCGTCTTCCGCCGAGAGGCCGCGCTGGCGGCAATAGAAGAGCTGGTCCTCGCCGATGCGCGACGTCGACGCCTCGTGCTCGACCTTGGCCGTCGCATTCTTCACTTCGATGTACGGAAACGTGTGCGCGCCGCAGCGGTCGCCGAGCAGCAGCGAGTCGCACTGCGAATAGTTGCGCGCGCCGTCGGCCGACTTCAGGATCTTCACGAGGCCGCGATACGCGTTCTGCCCGTGCCCGGCCGAAATGCCCTTCGACACGATCGTGCTGCGCGTATTGCGGCCGATGTGGATCATCTTCGTGCCGGTATCCGCCTGCTGGTAGTGATTGGTCAGCGCGACCGAATAGAACTCGCCAACGGAATTGTCGCCGCGCAGGATGCAGCTCGGGATACTTCCACGTGATGGCCGAGCCCGTCTCGACCTGCGTCCAGGAGATGCGCGAATCGGCGCCGCGGCAGTCGCCGCGCTTGGTGACGAAGTTGTAGATGCCGCCCTTGCCTTCCTTGTCGCCCGGATACCAGTTCTGCACCGTCGAATACTTGATGCGCGCGCGGTCGAGGGCGATCAGCTCGACGACCGCCGCGTGGAGCTGGTTCTCGTCGCGCATCGGCGCGGTGCAGCCTTCGAGATAGCTGACGGACGCACCTTCGTCGGCGATGATCAGCGTGCGCTCGAACTGGCCGGTGTCCTTGCGCATTGATCCGGAAGTAGGTCGACAGCTCCATCGGGCAGCGCACGCCGCGCGGGATGTAGCAGAACGAGCCGTCGCTGAACACCGCCGAGTTGAGGGCGGCGAAGAAGTTGTCGGTGTAGGGAACGACCGACCCGAGATATTGCTTCACGAGGTCCGGATGTTCCTGCACGGCTTCGGAGAACGAGCAGAAAATGATGCCGAGCTCGCCGAGCTTCGCCTTGAACGTCGTGCCGACCGACACGCTGTCGAAGACCGCGTCGACCGCGACGCCGGCGAGCATCTCGCGCTCCTTCAGCGGCACGCCGAGCTTCTCGTAGACGCGCAGCAGCTCCGGATCGACGTCGTCGAGGCTCTTCGGACCGTCCTTCTGCGACTTCGGCGCCGAGTAGTAGATGATGTCCTGATAGTCGATCGGCGGATGGCGCACCGTCGCCCAGTTCGGCTCGGTCATCGTCAGCCAGTGGCGGAACGCGGCCAGGCGCCATTCGAGCATGAACGGCGGCTCGTTCTTTTTCGCGGAGATGAGGCGAACCACATCCTCGGAGAGGCCGCGCGGCAGGGCGTCAGCCGCCACGTCGGTGACGAAGCCATGCTGATATTCGCGGCTGATGAGGTCGTCGAGCTCGGTTGCTGCCGATGTCATGGTGTCTGTCATGCTGTCTGTCTTCCAGCTTTGATCATGGCGAACGCCAGTTCGCTCACGCTACGGCGCCGGCGGGCTTGCGCCTGATTGCGCCCAACGGCACGTTTTGCGGGATCGGCTTCATCATCTGTTCGAGCGTGACCCGTGAAAGCGCGTCGAGCACGATCTGGTTGATCGTCTGCCAGTTGGCGCGTACCGTGCAGGCCGATTCCTGCGCGCACAGGCCCGGCATCGCGCTGCACTCCGTCATGCCGAACGGACCATCCATCGCGCCGATGATCTGCGCCACCGAGATCGTCGCCGGCGAACGAAGCAGCCGATAGCCGCCCTTGGCGCCGCGCAGCGATACGATCAAGTCCTTTGCGCGCGAGCGTCTTCAGGATCTTGCTCACCGTCGGCGCCTGCAGCCCGATGCGCGCGGCAACCTCCGCCGCGCTATGGATCCGGTCAGGGTCGCGCGCCATCGAGGCCATGACGATCGTGCCGTAATCGGCCAGCTTGCTCACGCGCAACATGGCATTGTTTCCCCAGCCGGATAATGTGTACCATTCTAGTACGAATTGGCACTCGGACGCAACCGCGGAGGCCGCCGAGGGAGAGGATCGATGGCGAAGGACGAAGCATCTGTACTGGCGATCAACGGCGGCTCGTCGAGCATCAAGTTCGCCATGTATGCAATGAGCGACCCGCCCGAGCGGCGACTGCACGGCAGCGTCGATCGCATCGGCACGCGCGAAGCGAAGTTCGTTGTCGACGACTCGGTCCGCAAGCGCAGGAAAGCCGCGACCTTGGTGACATCGGCCAGGAACAGGCCGCCGATTTCCTGATCGATTGGCTCGAGGATCGCCTTGGCTTCGCGTCGATCGATGCGCTTCGGGCACCGGGTGGCGACCGGCGGTGTGCACTACGTCGACCCGCAGCGTGTCACCGATGAATTGCTCGACGAACTGCGCCGCATCAGTGCCTTCGCGCCCGAGCATCTGCCGTTCGAGATCGCGCTCATCGACCGCTTTCGCGCGCGCGTTCCCGATCGGCCGCACGTCGTCTGCTTCGACACGACGTTTCACCGCGACATGCCGGCGGTCCCCTTTCCCGCACATGCCGCGGTCGCCCGCATTCTGCCGATCCCGCGACGCCTGCACGCCAAGGGGATCGCGCGCTTCGGCTTCCACGGACTCTCGTACGCGTACCTGATGGAAACGCTTTCGCGCGAAGCGGGACCCGAGGCGGCGCAAGGCCGCGTGATCCTGGCGCATCTCGGCAACGGCGCGAGCCTGGCCGCGGTTCATCGCGGCAAGAGCATCGACACCACGATGGCGTTCACGCCGGCGTCCGGCGTGCCGATGAGCCGTCGCTCCGGGCGACCTCGATCCGGGTCTCGTGGGGTATCTGGCGCACACCGAAGGCATGACGGCGGAAGCGTTCAACGACATGGTCAATCGCCAGTCGGGGCTCCTCGGCGTCTCGGAAACGAGTGGCGACGTGCGCGACCTGCTCGCGCGCGAAGCGAACGATACGCGTGCCGCCGAAGCGCTCGCGTTGTTCTGCTACGAAGTGAAAAAGCGGATCGGCGCGTATGCGGCGGCGCTGGGCGGCCTCGATACGCTGGTCTTCGCCGGCGGCATCGGCGAAAACGCGAGTGCGATACGCGCGCGCATCTGTGAACGCCTCGCCTTCCTCGGGCTCGAACTCGATGACGGCAGAAACGCGGCGGGCGAGCCCGTCATATCGTCGGAAGCGAGCCGTGTTGCAGTGCGCGTCATGCGCACGAACGAGGAGATCATGATCGCGAAAACCACCGCCCAGGTTCTGGGTCTTTCCGAAATGACGCCGACAAAGCCGACCAAGGAATGAGCATGAGCGAAGCGATATCTCCCGAGCTTCTCGCTCGGATGAACGCGTACTGGCGCGCCGCCAACTACCTGACAGTCGGCCAGATTTATCTGGTGGACAACCCGCTGCTCCGCAAACCCCTGACGCTTGCGGACATCAAGGCGCGCCTGCTCGGTCACTGGGGCACCACGCCCGGACTCAACTTCATCTACGTGCATCTCAACCGGATCATTCGCCAGTACGACCTCGACATGATCTTCATCACCGGGCCGGGCCATGGCGGCCCCGGCATCGTGGCGAACACGTACCTCGAAGGCACGTACAGCGAGCTGTATCCCGACGTCTCCCGGGACGAGCGGGGCATGAAGCGGTTGTTCACGCAATTCTCGTTTCCCGGCGGCATTCCGAGCCACACGGCCGCGGAAACGCCGGGGTCGATCAACGAAGGCGGCGAGCTCGGCTATTCGCTGGCGCATGCGTACGGCGCCGCGTTCGACAACCCCGGCCTGATCGTCGCGTGCGTCGTCGGCGATGGCGAAGCGGAAACCGGCCCGCTTGCCGCGAGCTGGCATTCGAACAAGTTCCTCGATCCCGCGGGCGACGGCGCGGTGTTGCCGATCCTGCACCTCAACGGCTACAAGATCGCCAATCCGACGATCCTCGCGCGCATCCCGCACCGCGAGCTCGACGCGCTGTTCCGCGGTTACGGCTACAAGCCGCATTTCGTCGAGGGCGACGATCCGGAAGTCATGCATCGCGCGATGGCGGCAACGCTCGACCGGGTCGTCGAGGAGATTCGCGAGATCCAGTTCCTCGCGCGTAACGGGGGCTTCGATCAACGCCCGACGTGGCCGATGATCGTTCTTCGCTCGCCCAAGGGCTGGACCGGGCCGAAGGAGGTCGACGGCCTGCAAACGGAAGGCTCGTGGCGCTCGCACCAGGTGCCGTTCGGCGATCTCGCCAACCCGGCGCATCTCACGCTGCTCGAAGCCTGGATGAAGAGCTACCGGCCCGACGAGCTCTTCGACGAAAACGGGACGCTGAAGCCGGAGCTCGCGGCCCTGGCGCCCGCGGGGAATCGGCGCATGGGTGCGAATCCGCACGCGAACGGCGGCCTGCTGCTGAAGGACCTGGAGCTGCCCGATCTTCGCGCTTACGCGGTGGCGGTGGAGAAGCCCGGCGGCGCCGACGCCGAAGCCACGCGTGTCGGCGGCACGCTGTTGCGCGACGTGATGAAGCTCAATCTCGATGCGCGCAATTTCCGCGTCGTCGGGCCCGACGAGACGACGTCCAATCGCCTCGGCGCGCTCTTCGACGTCACGAATCGCGCATGGATGGGCGAGCGCGTCCCGGGCGACGACCACCTCGCGCACGACGGCCGCGTGATGGAGGTCCTGAGCGAGCACCTGTGCGAAGGCTGGCTCGAAGGGTATCTGCTCACGGGACGTCATGGACTCTTCAACTGCTACGAGGCGTTCATCCACATCGTCGATTCGATGTTCAACCAGCACGCCAAGTGGCTCAAGGTCTCGCGCGGAATTCCATGGCGACGACCGATCGCCTCGCTCAACTACCTGCTGTCCTCGCACGTCTGGCGCCAGGACCACAACGGCTTCTCGCACCAGGACCCGGGCTTCATCGACCATGTCATGAACAAGAAGGCCGAGATCATCCGCGTCTACCTGCCGCCGGACGCCAACACGCTGCTGTGCGTTCTCGACGGTTGCCTGCGCTCGCGCAATCTCGTGAACGTCATCGTGGCGGGCAAGAACGAGCAGCCGCAGTGGCTCGACATCGATTCGGCGATCACGCACTGCGCAAGCGGCATCGGCATCTGGAAATGGGCGAGCAGCGACCAGGACGGCGCGCCGGATCTCGTCATGGCCTGCGCCGGCGACGTGCCGACGATCGAGACGCTCGCGGCCGTCGACCTGTTGCGCCAGCACGCGCCACAGTTGCGCGTACGCGTCGTCAACATTGTCGACCTCATGACGCTGCAACCGCGCGAGGAGCATCCGCACGGGCTGTCGGACCGCGATTTCGACGAGATCTTCACGACCGACAAGCCGGTCATCTTCGCGTACCACGGCTATCCGTGGCTGATCCATCGCCTCACGTATCGGCGCAGGAACCACGACAACGTGCACGTGCGCGGATACAAGGAGGAGGGCACGACGACGACACCGTTCGACATGGTCGTGCTGAACGATCTCGATCGCTTCCATCTCGTGATGGACGCCGCCGATCGCGTGCCCGCACTCGCCGACAGGGCCGCGTATCTCAAGCAGCGGATGCGCGACAAGCGCACCGAGCACAAGCGCTACATCGTCCGGCATGGCGAGGACATGCCGGAGATCCGGAACTGGAAATGGCCGTACGGAAGCGTCAGTGCGACATGAGCACCGGGATGGTCATCGCCTGCAGCATCGTTCGCGTGACGCCGCCCAGAACGAGCTCGCGCATCCGCGCATGGCCGTAGGCGCCCATCACGACGAGGTCGCTTCCGAGATCCGCGGCGCGCGACAACAGCCACTGGCCCGTCGGGATATCGGGGGCTTCGTCGCGGACCACATCGGCGTCCACGCCATGCGCATGCAGCCATGCAGAAAGGCGCGCTTTGGCGAGGTGCTCGCCGACGTCGTCGTCGCCGTTCGCCGAGACCATGATCGCGGTGACGCGCTTCGCGCGCTCGAGCAGCGGCAGCGCATCGCCGATCGCGCGCGACGCCTCGCGCCCGCCATTCCACGCGATGAGCACGTTTTCGCCCATCGTCGGCGCTGCGCCGATGTAGGGCACCACCAGCACGGGGCGCCCGCACGCCAGCATGACGCTCGTGACGAGCTCTTCGGCAAAGATCGGACCGGACGGATCGCGCTGACCCATGATGACGAGATCGCTGCAGCGGCCGTGGGCAACCGCGGTGTCGATCGGTGATCCGGCCGGGGCACGCCAGTCGATCGCCGCGAGTCCCGACGCCGCGGCGCGCGCGCGAAACATCGCTTCGGCGGCGTGCTGCGCATCCGTGAATTGCGCAAGTCGTTGTTGGACGACGTCCGCCGGCAGCATGGCGGCCACCGATGGCGTCACGTCCGAGCCGGGGACCAGATAGAGGCCGACGAGTTGCGCCTCGAAATCGCGCGCGAGCCGAATGCCGGCATCGAGACGCGGCTTGCAGGACTCGCCGTCGTCGATGTGAACGAGAATGCTCTTGAATGACATCAGGCCTCCGAAGCCGCTGTGCAATGCTTCCCATCGTACGCCGCGCGCCGGAACTTCCGGTGTCGGACAAAGCCGACAGACGAGCGGGCCGCCCGCGCCCACAATGCGTAAAGGCCCCTCTCGCCTGCGGGCCGGACCCCACGCGTGCATACCGAGCGCTGCGCCCTTTTCGCCCCACCGGCCGAAGCAACCGTCGATGCATCCCGCCGCTTCGCGCCGATGCTCGTGCCCGGGCGCAATTGCTGGCGGATCGAGCGTGCGGCGCGACTGGCGTTTCTGGTCGACGGCGAGGAGTACTTCGGGGCGGTGCGTGCAGCACTCGCGCAGGCCCGCCACTCGATATTCATCCTCGGCTGGGACATCGACAGCCGGATGCGCCTCGTTCCCGACGGCGCGCACGACGGCCTTCCCGAGCCGCTCGGCGAATTCCTGAATGCCATCGTCGCGAGCCGCCCCGATCTGCACGGGTACGTGCTGTCGTGGGACTTCGCGATGCTCTACGCGATGGAGCGCGAGTGGCTGCCGATCTACAAGCTCGACTGGCGCACGCACCGGCGCCTGTCGTTCCGTCTCGACGACCGGCATCCGGTCGGCGCGTCGCACCATCAGAAAGTCATCGTCATCGACGACGCGCTCGCGTTCGTCAGCGGCTACGACCTGACGCGCTGCCGCTGGGACACGAGCGCGCATCGTTGCAACGATGCCGCGTCGCGTCGACCATCGCGCGCGAACCGTATCCGCCGTTCCACGACGTCGGCATCGTCGTCGGCGGCGACTGTGCGCGCGCGCTCGGCGAGCTTGCGCGCGAACGCTGGCAGCGAGCGACCGGCAACAGCGCCGTGCCGGCCGCCGATGCGCACGATCGACGACCTGTGGCCGGAAAACGTCGCGGTCGCGGCCACCGACGTCGATGTCGCGATCGCGCGCACCGAGCCGGCGTTCGACGGCCGACCGGGGGTCGCGGAAATCCGCGCGCTGCACCTCGATGCGATCGCCGCGGCGAAGCGGCACATCTTCGCGGAGAACCAGTATTTCACGTCGCGAACGATTGCCGACGCGTTTTCGGGCCGGCTCGAAGAAGACGACGGACCCGAAATCGCCGTCGTTTCGCCGTTTACGCAAAGCGGATGGCTCGAAATGTCGACGATGGGCGTGCTGCGCGCGCGCATCCATCGCGCGTTGCGGGCCGCGGATCGCCACGCGCGCTATCGCCTGTATTGCCCGACGCTCCCGTGGCTCGATCACCGCAACGGCTGTCTCAACGTCCACAGCAAGGTGCTGATCGTCGACGACACGCTGCTGATGCTCGGCTCGGCGAACCTGTCCGAGCGCTCGCTCGGCATCGACACCGAATGCAACCTCGCGATCGAAGCGCGCGGCGAACCGAGGCTTCGCGACCTGATCGCCGGCCTTCGCAACCGGCTTCTCGCCGAACATCTGGGATGCGCGCCCGACGATGTCGCCGCCGCGCTCGTGCGCGAAGGCGGCCTGCATCGCGCCATCGCGGCGCTCGGGCACGAAGATGCGCGCTCGCTGATGGCCGTCGAGGCGAGGTTCGATCCCGCGCTCGACGCGCTCGTGCCCGACCGCGACGTGTTCGATCCGGAGCAGCCGATCGATCCCGACCGCATCGTCGCCGATCTCGCGCCACAGGGACATGAGCGCAGCGGCACCCGCGTGCGGCTCATCGGCATCGCCATTGGCGTGGCGATGCTCGCCGGCATGGCGCTGGCATGGCGATTCACGCCGCTCTCGCGAATGGCTGGCGCTCGACCGGCTCGTCGATTTCGCGATCGGCTTGCGCGAACAGCCATGGGCGCCGATCGCGGTGCTGCTGGCGTTCGTCGGCGCCGGCCTCGTCGCATTTCCGCTCCTCGTGCTTGTCGCGGTGACGGCGATGGTGTTCGGCCCGCTGGTGGGGCCGCTCTACACGCTGGTCGGCGCGACGCTCTCGCGCTGCGCTCACGTTCGCGATCGGCCGCAAGCTCGGCCGCGAGACCGTGCGCAGGCTCGCGGGCCAGCGCGTGAACGATCTTTCGCGCCGCCTGGCCCGGCGCGGTCTGATCACCATCGCCTTCGTGCGCATGCTGCCGATCGCGCCGTTCTCCATCGTCAACGTCGTGGCCGGCGCATCGCACATTCGCTGGAGCGATTTCCTGCTCGGGACGCTCATCGGGCTCGTCCCCGGCGTCGTGACGATGACGTTCTTCATCGACCGCGCGATCGCCGCCGTTCGGGAGCCGGACCTGGGCTCGCTCGCGCTCCTCGGCGTTGCCGTGGCGCTCGTGATCGCGCTCGTCTGCGTGCTGCGGCGCATGCTTCGCGCCAGCCAGCCGGACGAAGCGCCGCCGCCGCCGACTCCGCATGGAAGCTGAAACGCTGGCCGAGGCGAGGCACGGCAGCGCGCCGCATCCGCCGCAACGCTCACCGTCGCAACGTGGAACATCCACGGTGCGATCGGCTGCGACGGACGTTATGCGCCCGCGCGCATTGTCGACGTCCTCGGCGAAATCGACGCCGACGTCGTGGCGCTGCAGGAGGTCGCCTCAGCGCAGGCGCACAGCGATTTCCTCGCCGGCCTCGAGCACGAGACCGGCTACCACGTCGTCGCCGGCCTGCTGCGCCAGCGACGTGGCTCGGACTTCGGCAACGCGGTGCTGTCCCGATTCCCCGTGAGCAGCGTCGAGCGTCTCGATCTTGCCATCGATGATTACGAGCCGCGCGGCGCGCTCGACGTATGCCTCGACATCGGCCTGCCGTTGCCGATACGCGTCGTCGCGACGCACCTCGGCTTGCGTCCCGGCGAGCGGCGCGAGCAGGTGCGAAGAATTCTTGCCGTGCTCGAGCGTGAGCCGCCGCATCCGACGATGCTGATGGGCGATCTCAACGAGTGGTATCTGTGGGGGCGTCCGTTGCGCTGGCTGCGCTCGCACTTTCGCGCGATGCCCGTTGCGCCGCGCACGTTTCCGTCGCGGCGGCCGGTGTTCGCGCTCGACCGGATCTGGGTATCGCCGGGCGCCTCGGTGCGCCGGCTCGCCAATCATTCCAGCGCGCTTGCGCGCATCGCGTCCGACCATCTGCCGCTGATCGCAGAGGTCGTCGTGTCCCCGAGACATGCGACGCACAACGAAACCGGGGAACCATGAATCGATTCTCGCTCGTGCTGATCCAGTTGTTGCTTGCGGCGCTCGTCGGTTACGCGGGCGGACGTTTCGCGCAAATGCAACCTGCGTCGCCGCCACTCCCGCAGGCGCTACCCGCCGCGCCGTCGACGACCACCGTGCCCGCGCCGGCCGCACCGGAAAACGCAGCAGGGACGGCGCTCAGCATCAGCTTTCGCAGCGCGGTGCAGCGCGCTGCGCCATCGGTGCTGACCGTGCACTCCGCGCGCACGATGGCACGCGGTCCGCTCGGTTTGGGCGGTCGCGTCTTGTTGAGTGAGGGACTCGGATCCGGCGTCCTCGTCGACAATGACGGTTACGTCGTCACCAACAACCATGTCGTCGAAGGCGCGAACGAGCTTGCCGTCGCGCTTCCCGATGGATCGATCCGGCCGACGCGGCTCATCGGCGTCGATCCGGATTCCGATCTCGCCTTGCTCAAAATCGAGGCGAGCGGACTCCATCCGATCATGTTCGGCGATCTCAAGAGCATGGCGGTCGGCGACGTCGTGCTGGCGGTCGGGAACCCGTTCGGCGTCGGCCAGACGGTGACGCAAGGCGTCATCAGCGCGCTCGGCCGCAAGGGCATCGGGATCAATCCGATCGAGAATTTCATCCAGACCGACGCGGCGATCAATCCCGGCAATTCCGGCGGAGCGCTGGTCGATACGTCGGGTCGCTTGATCGGCATCAATTCGGCCATCCTGTCGCACGGCGGCGGATCGGAAGGCATCGGCTTTGCGATTCCGATCGACCTCGCACAGAAGGTGATCGCGAGTCTCAAGAAGAACGGGCGCGTCGCGCGCGGCTGGCTCGGCGTGTCGACGACCGCGGCGGGACGCGGCGAATCGGGCGCGCTGATCATCGCGGTGCAGAAAGGTGGGCCGGCGGATCGCGCAGGCGTTCAACCGGGCGATGTCATCGTGCGCTTCGGCGAGCACGCCATCGAGCAGCCGGAAGACCTCGGTGGCGCGACGCTCGAGCTCGATCCGGGAACGCGCGTTCCGCTGGAAATCGTGCGCGACGGCAAGCGACGCATCGTGGAGGTCGCGCTCGGAACGCGCCCGGCGTTGCGTCGGCCCGCGGTGGCGCAATAGGCGTAGTCAGCCGCGGCCCGCTTCATGGCCGATTGCGCCGCGTTCAGCGGATTCGCCGGAAGGGAGTGCGATGTCGGTCAGATCCGCAAGCGCGCGTGACACTGCGAGCGGCCGCAAGCGCCTGCTGTCGAGATACGAACGCAGCGTCGCCGCACGCGCGTGACGATCGGCGAGCGCGACGTAACCGTCGGGACGCACGAGGTAGAGCGCATTGCGCGCAACCCCGGCGTGTCGCATCTCGGGACGCCAATCGAACGTGTGCAGCGGCAATCGTCGCTCGTTGCAAAGCTCCGCGACATCGGGCGCGGGCTCGCCATAGACGTGGACTTGCCAGTCGAGCGTGGCGAGCGGCGCGAAGTTGTCGCGATGCCGATTCTCGTTCGCGATCGAGCGGTATCCAGGGCAGCCGGTCGCCGCCCTTCACGTCGCCGGCCGTCCCTTCGCTCAGCGGGGAGTCCTCGTAGTTGACGACGATCTGCGAGATCGCCCGGAACAGGTAGCGACGCGAAGCGCGCAGGGCGAACGCGGCGGGGATCACGCGCGGCGCCACATGCAATCGCACGAAGCGCGCGATCGCGCCGTCGCGGGTCACGAAGGTGAAGGCGCGATCGGTCGTCGCCACCAGCCGGCGCGCGAATCGGATGCGCTCCGGCTCGTAGCTGTCGAGCAGCTCGGGAGCCGCCGCCTCGCCAAGCACGGCCGCGAGTTTCCACGCGAGGTTGATCGCGTCGCCGATGCCGGTATTCATGCCCTGGCCGCCGACCGGACTGTGGATGTGCGCGGCATCGCCGAGCAGGAACGCCCGGCCCTTCCGGAAGCGGGACGCGACGCGGTGGTGAACGTGGTACGTCGAGAACCAGTTGACGCGCGAAACCGAGATGTGCATCCGCTCGACGATGCGCTTGCTCACGTCTTCCCACGCGAGCTCGCGGTGCAGGTCGGCTGCGTCGCGTCGCACGGTCCCGATCAGTCGTGCACGACCCGACGCCTTCAGCGGAAACACCGCGAGGAAATCGGCCGCGTCGAGCGCGACATGCAGCTCGCGATTCATCACCGGGCCGGTCGCCTCGACATCGGCAACGTAAAACACATGCGCGTACGTTCCGCCGGGAAAGCCGGCAGCGAGCACTTCGCGTACGCGCGAATGCGCGCCGTCGCAGCCGGCGATGTAGGCCGCCTCGCACGTTTGTTCCGATCCATCGGGCCCACGCAGTCGTGGCGCGCACGCCGCTGCCGGTGTCGTCGAAGCCGACGAGCTCCGTGCGCCGCTCGACCTCGACGCCCGCGGCGCGCAGATGCGCGATCAGGAAGCGCTCGTGCTCGTCCTGCGGATAGATCAGCGCATAAGGAAAGGGACTGAGGCCCGCGCCAAGATCGCCGAACGGCGCCCGCGCGGCCTTCCTGCCGGCGACCCAGAGGTTGACGGCCGTCATCGGAAGGCCATCCGCGACCACCGCGCCGGCGAGGCCGAGCTGATCGTATTGCTCGAGGATGCGCGCCTGCACGACGACGGCGCGCGACGTCGTTCCCGGGTCGGTCGTCTTGTCGATCACGCGTACGCGAATGCGAAGGCGCGTGAGCCACAACGCCAGGACGAGGCCGGTCGGTCCGGCGCCGACAATCAGCACGTCCGTGTCTCGCGCCGATTCATTCATTGTGCCGGCGCCACGTACCGCTCGACCACGGCCGGGTCCCACGCGTCACGCGTGTGGGTGCTGCTCGTAATTGACCACGAAGTCGTCGGGGACCGTCGGTCCCCAGATGTAGAACGAGTCCTCGGGCGGATGATCGGCCGCCGGCCAATCGAGCGTGGCCGGCACGAAATCGATGTCGAACGAATACTCGGCCCAGCTTCCCCACGGATCCTGCACGTAGTAGAAGTAGTTCGAGCCGAGCACGTGGCGCCCGACGCCCCAGCCCTTCGCGTAGCCATGCGTTTTCATCAGCTCGGCCCCGAGGCCCACGTCGTCGAAGCTTCCGACATCCCAGCTCGAATGATGCAATCCCCGCGCATCGGATTTCGCGAACGCGACGAGATGATGATCGCTGGCATGCGGCCCATGCAGGAACGCGATGACGTCGCCCGAGCGATCGGAAAGCCGCAGCCCGAGCGTATCGGTGTAAAAAGCGATTTGTCTTTGCACGTCCGGTGTGAACAGCAACACGTGCGACAGGTGACGCGGCCGCACCGGGGACGCCGCGTTGCGACTGGGCGCCGCGCCCTTGCCGGGAGCGACGCTCGGGGATGCGGCAGAGCGCGCCTTGGCTGACGGCGAGACTTTCGGACCGACGACAAGCTGTACCGGCGTACCGTCGGGGTCGCGCGTCCAGATGCCGCTCCCATCCGAAAACGGATGTGGCTCTGCCGTACCGTTGGCGCGGAATCGCTGCGCGAGCGCGTCGAAATCGTCTCCGTACGCGCCGAAGGCCAGATACTGGAGCTGCTTGGGCTTGCCATTCCCGTAGACGCGTGCCCAGCAATGCGGATGGCCTTCGGTGTACAGGTCGAGGCGGCTGCCTTGCCTGCGCGCATCGAGCCCGAACGCGCGGTAGAAGCGCTCGGCCTCGCCAGGATCGGGTACGCTGAACACGAACCGATCGAGCGAATGAACGCCCAACACATCAGGGCGGCGCGGCGAAGCGGCTTCCATGGGCATGATGGGAGTCGGCGCAAGCGCTATTTCGCGAGAAGCGATCCGCCGACTCGCGGACGATAGCAAAATTATCGCTGCCGCAGGAGAAAGATGCCATGGAATTCGAGAACCAGACGGTGGTCGTGACCGGCGCAACCGGCAACCTCGGACGCGCGGTGGTCGACGCGTTTGCCGGCGCCGGCGCGAACCTCGTGCTCGTCGGCACCCGCCGCGAAGGCCTTGTCGAGCATTTCGGGCAAGAAACCGATCGGCGCCTGTTCGTGGCCGCCGATCTGCGCGAGCAGGCGCAGGCGAGCGCGGTGGCGGATGCCGCGATCGGGCGCTTCGCGCACATCGACGTGCTGTGCAATCTGGCCGGCGGATTCAGGATGGGCGAGCGCGTTCACGAGACGTCGGATGAAACGTGGAACTTCCTGTTCGATCTGAACGCACGCAGCCTGCTGCACATGGCGCGCGCCGTCGTCCCGCGGATGCTCGCGAGCGGCGGCGGAAAGATCGTCAACGTCGGCGCGCAGGCGGCACAAAAAGGCGTTGCGAACATGGGCGCCTACTGTGCGTCCAAGTCAGTGGTGATGCGCCTGACGGAAGCGATGGCGGCCGAGTTGCGCGAGCGCGGCATCAACGTCAATTGCGTGCTGCCAACCGTCATCGACACGCCGGAAAACCGGCGCGCGATGCCGGACGCCGATCCTGCGCGGTGGGTAGCGCCCGCGGACCTCGCGCGCATAATCGTCTTTCTTGCCTCGTCGGCCGCGCGTGCGATTCACGGCGCATCGATTCCGGTGACGGGTCTCAGTTGACAGAAACGAGAAGGAGGAAAGCAATGCAGCAGAAGAAGTACCGCATTCTCATCATGGGCGCGTCGTATGGCTCGCTGCTCGGCGCGAAGCTGCTGCTCGCGGGTCATGCCGTCAAGCTCGTCTGCCTTCCCGCCGAGGCGGATCTCATCAACAGCGAGGGCTTTCGCGTCCGGCTCCCGATCAAGGGATCGAACGAGCTCGTCGAAATCGACTCGCGGCGCCTGCCCGGCAAGGTATCGGCGTCGCGGAGCAGGCGGCGTCGACCCGGCCGGCTACGATCTCGTCGCGCTGGCGATGCAGGAGCCTCAATACGCGTCGCCCGGCGTGCGCGCGCTGTTGCACGCGGTAGCAACCGCGAAGGTGCCGTGCATGTCGATCATGAACATGCCGCCGCTGCCGTATCTGGCGCGCATCCCGGGGCTCGACGTCACCGCGTTGCGCGACTGTTACACCGATCCGGGCGTCTGGGACGCGTTCGACCCCGCGCTGATGACGTTGTGCAGTCCCGATCCGCAGGCGTTTCGCCCGCCGGACGAAAAGGTCAACGTGCTGCAGGTCAGCCTGCCGACCAACTTCAAGGCGGCGCGCTTTGCGTCCGATGCCCACACGGCAATCCTGCGCCGGCTCGAATCCGACATCGATGCGATCCGATTCGAAACGTCGCGCGGCCCGGTCGAGCTGCCGGTGAAGCTCAAGGTGCACGATTCGGTATTCGTGCCGCTTGCCAAGTGGAGCATGCTGCTGACCGGCAACTATCGCTGCGTGCAGCGCGACGCGATGCGGTCGATCCGCGATGCCGTGCACGGCGACATCGATGCGTCGCGCGCCGTCTATGCATGGGTCGGTGCAGGTGTGCAAGGCGCTCGGCGCCAGCGACGCGCGATCTCGTGCCGTTCGAAAAGTACGCGAATGCCGCGCTCGGGTTGACGAAGCCTTCGTCCGCGGCGCGCGCACTCGCCGCGGGCGCTGCGAACATCGAGCGCGTCGATCGTCTCGTGCAGACGGCGGCGGCGCAGAAGGGCATGCATCTCGCGGCCGTCGATCGCATCGTTGCACTCGTCGACGAATGGCTTGCACGCAATCGCAAGCCGCAGGCGGTGGCGACGGCGACGTAAGCGTCGTTCGCGAGTCCGGTATCCTCCGGATTCACACCTTTGCAGGAGTCGATCGTGCCCGGCCTGCTTCCGAATGTCGATCCCGACGGTCTGCTCGAATATTCCGTCGTCTTCTCCGACCGCGCGCTGAACCACATGTCGCGCGACGTTCCAGGACGTGATGAAGGGCATCGCGCGCACGCTGCAGGATGTCTACCACGCGCGCTCCGCGATCGTCGTTCCCGGCAGCGGCACGTTCGGCATGGAAGCCGTCGCGCGCCAGTTCGCGACGGGCAAGCGCTGCCTCGTGATCCGCAACGGATGGTTCAGCTATCGCTGGTCGCAGATCTTCGACATGGGCCGCATCCCGTCCGAGACGACGGTGCTGAAGGCGCGCCGGTCCGAGGCCGGCACGCAGGCGCCTTATGCGCCGCCGCCGATCGGCGACGTCGTCGCCGCGATCCGGGAAAAGCGACCCGACGTCGTGTTCGCGCCGCATGTCGAGACCGCGTCCGGAATCATCCTGCCCGACGGCTATTTGCGCGCGATGGCGGATGCCGTGCACGCGGCGGGCGGGTTGCTCGTGCTCGATTGCATCGCGTCCGGCGCGCTGTGGGTCGACATGACGGCACTGGGCGTCGACGTCCTGATCAGCGCGCCGCAGAAGGGCTGGAGCAGTTCAGCCTGCGCGGCGCTCGTCATGCTGAGCGAGCGTGCGCGCGCGGCGATCGACGAGACGAGCAGCACGAGCTTCGCGTGCGATCTGCGCAAGTGGCTGCAGATCATGGAAACCTATCAGCGCGGCAGCCACGCGTACCACGCGACGATGCCTACCGATTCGCTCGCGCGCCTGCGCGACGCGATGACGGAGCTCGAGCGCTTCGGCTTCGACAAGGCCAAGGCCGCGCAACAGGAGCTGGGCGACAAGGTGCGGCGCATCCTCGTCGCCAAAGGCATGCCGAGCGTCGCGGCGCCGGGCTTCCAGGCGCCGACGGTCGTCGTCAGCTACACCGACGACAAGGACGTGCAGTCGGGCAGCAAATTCATCGGCGTCGGGCTGCAGACGGCGGCCGGGCGTGCCGCTGCAGTGCGACGAGCCGCCCGACTTCCAGACCTTTCGCATCGGTCTCTTCGGGCTCGACAAGCTGCGCAACGTCGAGCGCACGGTGAAAAGCCTCGACGCCGCGTTGAGCCAGTTGACGGCAGACGTACCGTAAGTCGCGTTCGCCGCGGTCGACGACGCCCCTGCAAAGGCGCGGGTCGAACCGCCCCAACCGGGTTTCGTATTGCGCCGGCGAATGGCTTCTGCTATCATGATAGCAGAATGACAGACATGAGGTAGTCGTGGCGCAGATAATCGTTCGCGACCTGGAAGATGACGTCAAGGCGCGCCTTAAGCGCTTGGCAGACCGCCACGGACGGAGCATGGAAGAGGAAGTCCGCGACATCCTGCGCAATGCGGCCAAAGCAGAAAACCGGCCAATGCCAAAGCTCGGCTCGCGCATTGCGGCTCGCTTCGCGAAGACCGGCCTCACCGTGGATTTGCCGGAGCTACGCGGTCAGCGTCCGCGTTCGGCCGACTTCGTCGTGTGATCATCCTCGATACGAACGTGCTTTCGGCGTTGATGCGCACCACGCCCGAGGCATCGGTCGTAGCGTGGCTCGATCGCCAGCCGGCCGAATCCGTCTGGATCACGAGCATCACGCTGTTCGAGGCTCGCCTGGGTCTCGCGCTGCTCCCGAACGGGCGCCGGCGGCAGACGCTTGAAGCAGCGTTCGCGCGGTTGCTGGAGGAGGACCTCGAAAACCGGATATTGGACTTCGACAATGCGGCTGCGACCGAAGCGGCTGCGTTGGCGGCGAAGCGCCAGAAGTCGGGAAGGCCGGTCGACATTCGTGACACACAAATCGCCGGTATCGCACTCGCGCGCCGGGCAAGCCTTGCCACGCGCAACGTGCGGCATTTTCGAGACCTCGAGGTGCCGGTGATCGATCCGTGGTCCGTCGCCGACGATCCGGAGTACTGACCACCCGCAATGCGGACGACTTCGGCTCGATGGCCGGCCGGAATCAGTTCCAGCGGCCGCCCGTTCCGCCGAGGCTGTAGCGGCCCGCGCCGAGCAGCGCGATCGACAGTGCGACGATGAGATACATGCCCTGCAACTCGAGCGCCCAGCCACCCGAATCGCCGAGCTGGAAAAACTGCCCCGCGTGCACGAGCAGCACGGCCACGAGCATGTTGACCGCGATGACGATCGCCGCGAGGCGTGTCCAGAGGCCGATGATCAGGAGCAGTGGCGCCACGACTTCGCCAATGTAGACGAGGTAGCCGAAGCTCGCGGGCAACCCGGCCTGGTGGACGACGTCGAGCACGATACCCGGACCGCCCGTGATCTTGCCGATCCCGTGTACGAGGATGAGCGAGCCGAGGATCAGTCGCAACAGCAGTTTCGCGACGTCCGATCGGGTCGTTCCCTCGGCGCGTCTGGCGGTCATCAGGACATCGGGCATGCCGGCACTCCGCTCAGCGGCCCGACGCGTCGCGCTCGCGGCCCGCCTCGAACAGGAACCAGGTGCGCCGCTCGGCCTCGTCGATCCAGATCTCGATGAGGCTCGCGGTCGCGACGTCGCGGTGCTCTTCGCAGACGTTGTGCGCTTCGCGCATGCGCGACGCGAGCGTCTTGTTGTCGTCGCGCAATTCGGCCAGCATGTCGGACGGCTCGACGTATTCGGCATCATTGTCCAGCACGCGCTGGAGTCTCGCGATATGGCCGATCGATTTCACCGTCTCGCCGCCGAGCTTGCGGACGCGCTCGGCGATCGGATCGGTGATCGCGTAGAGCTGATCGGCCTGCTCGTCGAGCAGCAGATGGTAATCGCGGAAATGCGGTCCGCTCATGTGCCAGTGGAAGTTCTTCGTCTTCATGTAAAGCGCGAATGTATCGGCGAGCAGCGCATTCAACGCGCCGGTGATGTCCCGGGTCGCCGCCGCGGTGAGATCGGTGGGCGTCGCGAGCGCCGCATGGCGTACGCGCTTGAGATCCGGGGATTTCGAGGACGGATTCTTCATGGTTATCGTTCCTTGTGCTGGTGGCGCAATTATGCATGACCGGTCGCAACGACCTTCCGCTTCGGGGATACATGCTGCAACGACGCCGGCTCGCGAAGGTCTGCATGAATGACCCGCTGCAAATGCGGCCAACACGCTGCGGCCGCGGTACGGGCCGGCCAGCCGAGGAGAGGCGATGAACGGAACGGACGGAAAGCTCACGACGCGCAAAGCCGATGCCTCGGCATCCGGACGGATGCAGCGGACTCCGGCCGGCGCCCCGCCCGGCGGCGGCCCGACCCGGATACCGCCGGGCCGGGCCTGGCTATGGTTCGCGATCGCGTTGCTCCTCAACTTCGTGCTGGCGCGGTATCTGGTGCCAGGCGGCGAGGCGCCGCTCACGATCCCGTACACATTGTTCAAGGATGAGGTCAGCAAGGGCAACGTCAAGGCGATCTACAGCCGGGGCGAGACCCTCACGGGCCTGTTCGCGGCGCCGGTGACCTACCCGCCGCCCGAGGACAAGGCGGCCGGCGCGTCCAACCCGATGAAGGCGCCGGCCGTACGCGGCGCGCCGCGCACCGGTCCGCCGAGAACGGCTTCGACGTTTGCAACGACGTTGCCGGCGTTCGTCGGGCCGGGGCTCGAGCAGTTCCTGATCAGCAATCACGTCGAGATCAGCGCCGAGCCGATCGCGCAGGGCAGCAGTCCGCTGTCGACGCTGCTGTTCGGATTCGGCCCGGCGCTGCTGCTGATCGGTTTTTACGTCTGGCTCTTTCGGCGCGCCGGACAGCAGGGCGGCGGCCTCGGCGGCGGGCTGCTCGGCATCGGCAAGAGCAGGGCACGCCGCTACGACCAGGAGAAGGACGCGAAGGTCACGTTCAACGATGTCGCCGGCATCGACGAAGCCGAGAACGAATTGATCGAAATCGTCGATTTCCTGCGCGATCCGCCGAAGTACACGCGCCTCGGCGGCACGGCGCCCAAAGGCGTGCTGCTGATCGGCGCACCGGGCACGGGCAAGACGTTGCTCGCGAAGGCGGTGGCAGGCGAGGCGGGCGTGCCGTTCTTCTCGATGAGCGCCGCCGAGTTCGTCGAGATGATCGTCGGTGTGGGCGCCGCGCGCGTGCGCGATCTCTTCAAGCAGGCGCGCGAGAACGCGCCGGCCATCATCTTCATCGACGAGCTGGACGCGATCGGCCGCGCACGCGGACCGACGACGATCGGCGGATCGAGCGAGCAGGAGCAGACGCTGAACCAGATCCTCACCGAAATGGACGGCTTCTCGAGTCGCGAGGGCATCATCGTGCTCGCCGCGACGAACCAGCCGGACGTGCTCGACCGCGCGCTGCTGCGGCCGGGACGATTCGACCGGCGCGTCATCGTCAACCTTCCCGACAAGAACGGTCGCGAGGCGATCCTCGCGGTCCACACGCGGCAGGTGCCGATCGCGGCGGACGCGAGCCTCGCGGAGCTCGCGGCGGCGACCCCCGGCTTCTCGGGTGCGGAGCTCAAGAACCTCGTCAACGAGGCGGCGCTGCTCGCGGCGAGACGCAACGAGAACGCGGTCGGGCAGACCGATTTCCTGGACGCGCTGGAGAAGATCGTGCTCGGTCCCGCCCGGCCGATTCTGCTGTCCCGCGCCGACCGCGAGCGGATCGCGTATCACGAAGGCGGCCATGCCATTCTCGGACTCGTCGTGCCCGGCGCCGATCCGGTGCACCGGGTGACGATCGTGCCGCGCGGGCAGGCGCTCGGTGTCACCTACCAGCGCCCGGACAGCGACCGCTACAACTATCCCGAATCGTATCTGCGCGCGCGCATCGTCGGCATGCTGGGCGGCCGCGCCGCCGAGGAAATCATCTACGGCACGAAGACGACCGGTGCGGAGAGCGACATCGAGCAGGCGACCGGCCTCGCGCGCCGGATGGTCACCCGCTGGGGGATGAGCGATCGCATCGGCATGGTGCAGCTCGCCCCGCGCGAAAATCCGTATCTGAACGGGCCCGAAGGCTATTACCCCGGCGCCAAGCCGTTCAGCGAGGAAACGGCCGAAGCCATCGACGCCGAGGTGCGCAAGATCATCGGCGACAGCCACGAAGAAGCCACGCGGCTGCTGACACGGCATCGAAGCGCACTCGAAGCGCTCGCGCAGGCGCTGCTGTCGCGCGAGACGCTCAACGAGCAGGAGATCCTGGAGGTGACCGGACTTCCGCCCGCGCCGAAGCTCGAGGGCGCGATGGCGCCGCCCGCCGAGAATGCGACGGATTCAGTGCCGCCGGCGTAGGGCGCAGCGCGGCGCCTGCGATGCATCCGCACGGCGCGCAACGGCTTACTTCCCGCTTGCCGGCGCCGCCACGCCGTAGTGCTGCTCGATGTAACGCTGCAGCTCGTCCAGCGTGACGATGCCGTCGCGGTTGATGTCCATGTCGTTGAAGCGGGGACCGAAATCGTTGTCGCCCTCGACTTCGGTGCGCGTCAAGCTGTTGTCATGATCGGTATCGAGCGCGTGGAACGACGCCATGTCGGTCGTCGCCGCCCGCTGGTAATAGTCCGATCGCGCGTCGGCGAGCGCGGCCGTGCTGAGCGTCGACAGCGCCAACGCCAGCGCATAGTGCGTACATAGCCTCATTTTTGCTCCTTTGTTCACAATCCAGTATAGCGCCCATCATTCCAGGCGATAAGGCAGCGGACGCGAACCCTTCCCCGGACCCGCCGAGTCGGGCGCTGCTCGCGCTCGTTTTCGTGCTCGTCGCATGCGCGTTCACCACCGTCTACATCACGCAGCCGGTCCTGCCGATCCTGCAGACCGAGTTCGGGGTCACGCCGGCGATGGCATCGCTGTCGGTATCCATCGTCATACTCGGCATGGCGATGACGACGCTGCCGATCGGCATGCTCGCCGACCGGTATCCGGTACGACGCCTGATCCTGACCGGTGGTTGCGTGGTCGCCGGCGCCAGCATCGTGTGCGCGACAACCGGAAGCTTCGCCATGCTGGTCGCGATGCGGCTGATCCAGGGCGCGTTCATCCCGGCGCTGACGACGTGCACGGCGGCGTGGCTGTCGCGCACGCTGCCGCCGAATGCGCTGAACGTCGCCATGGGAATGTACGTTGCCGCGACCGTCGCCGGCGGATTGGGCGGCCGGCTGCTGGGCGGGTGGGTGCACCCGCCGCTGCACTGGCGCTATGCGTTCGTCAGCGCGGGGCTTGCGCTCCTCGGCGTCACGCTGCTCGTGACGTGGCGGTTGCGGCATTCGGCGCCGCCCGCGCGGCTGCCTGGCGCTTCGGTTCGCGTGCGCGCGCTCATCGTGAAGCGTTCGCAGATGCTGGCGCAAATCGCGGCGTTCGGCGCGTTCGGCGCCTTCTCGACGATCTTCAATTATTTTCCGTTCTACCTCTCGCAGCCGCCGTGGAGCATTTCGACGGCGACGATCACGTCGCTGTACCTCGTCTATGTCGCGGGCCTCGTAACCGGCCCGCTCGCCGGGAAGCTCGGCAACCGCTTCGGCAATGGCGCGGTCATGGTCGGCGGCGCACTGTTGCTCGCCGTCGCGCTCCTCTTCACCGTGATCGTCGCGATACCGGTCCTGATCGTCAGCCTGATCGGTCTTTGCGCCGGCTTCTTCGCGATCCATGCGTCGGCCGTCGGTGCGCTCAATCGGAACCTGTCCGGCGATCGCGGCAAGGCGAACGCGCTCTACACGCTCTTCTATTACGTCGGCGGCGCGGCCGGCATCGCGGTCGGCGGCGATCTCTACACGCGGTTTGGCTGGCGCGGGGTGCTCGCCGTGGCGCTGGCGATGTCGCTGCTCCCCCTTGGCGTCGGCATAGCGCAATGGAAAGCGAACGAATGACGAAAGCGGCGGGTCGAACCGGATCAGCCGAGAGCGCTACGAACAGGAGAGATCGCAATGAACCGCATTGTCCCGTGCCTTGCAGCACTTCTGTGCGCCGGCGTCGCGAGTAGCGCGGCGCTCGCGAAAACGACGACGACCCAGGTGATCCGGGGCGACGTGGCGGCCGTCGAGCCTTCGGCGTTGCGCGTGAAATCGCCTACCGGGCAGGAAAGCATCGTTCGGGTTCCCGACGATGTGCGCGTGAGTGTGCGCGCGCCCGCCACGCTCGACGCGATCAAGGCCGGCAGCTATGTCGGCGTGACGGCAAGCCGCCAGCCCGATGGCACGCTGCTCGCAAGCGAAGTTCACATCTTTCCCGAATCGATGCGCGGCACCGGGGAGGGTCATCGGCCGATGGCCGCACTGCCCGGCAGCACGATGACGAATGCCACCGTCGCGCGCGTGTCGCCGGCGAAATCGGCGTCACGAAGCACGATGACGAACGCCACCGTCGCGAAAGTCGGTACGGCGGGCAACGGGCGCACGCTGCAGCTCACGTACGCGGGCGGCGAGCAGACCATCGTCGTGCCCGACGGCGTGCCGGTCGTCACCACTGAATCGGGCAACCGCTCATCGCTGTCCGCCGGCGAGCACGTGATCGTGACCGCGCAGCGCGGCGCCGACGGCCAGCTCGCCGCCAGCCGTATCAGCGTCGGAAAGAATGGATCGGTGCCGCCGATCTGAGCGGCGTCAATGCAATGCGTCGCGCGGCGGCGCACCGGCGACGAGGTTCAGCGCGACGACGGCGTCGCCGAGCAACGTGATCGATCCATCGCGCCGGTTGTGTCCGGTGTCGCTGTACTGGAAGCGGTAGGCGCGCTGCAGCCGCACGTGACCTTCGTCATCACGCGCAGGACGAACGGACCGCAGCGAAACCGTGTCGTCGAGGAACAGGAATCCGCGTTCCGCGCACGCGGCGCGCATCGCGGCGTTCGCCGTCTCGCGCGCCTTCAGCGTGTCCCAGAGCGACCCAGCCGCCGAGCAGGAACGCGAGCAGCGCGGCAATCTCGGGCAGGCTCATCGACACGTCGACGATGTCGCCGGGTCCGCACGCCGCGAACGCCGTGCATGGCGCGTCATCGTCCGGACAATCCGCTCTCCGGCGTGAGGCCGATCAGCCGCGAGACGCGAATCGGCACGTCGGCACGCTGCAGCTCGGCAACGCGCTGCTGCAACCGGCTGTCCGCCATCGTCATGCGCGCGCGCAGCCGCACGTATTCCGCCCACGACGCGATGACGTAGCGCTCGACGAACCGGCCCTCCTCGCCGAGATCGCGAAACACGCGCCAGCTCGTCGCGCCGTTGCGCCGGCGCGTCGGTCCGACGCTTCTGGATCGCCTTGAGGAAGGCGTCGCGCTGATCGGGATCGATCCGGTATTCGAGCTGGATCAGCACCGGTCCATCGTCGGGCAGCGGCTCGGCGGCGATGGCGAGCTCCGGCAAGCGGACGCCCGGGACGACGTCGGCCTCCTGTCCCATCTCGACGCGCACGCGGCGATAGACCCATTGCAGCACGATGACCGCCGCCGCCGACGCGCCGAGCGCCCATTGCGTGCCGACGCCGGACGCGAGCGCGCCCCAGACGGCGCTGCCGATGGCGAGGCAACCCTGCGTCGCGACGAGGTTCATCGACACCGCGCGCGCGCGCACCCACGCCGGCGCGCTGCTCTGCGTGCCCGCCGACAGGCTCGCGAACACGTACACCCACGCCATCCCCGCGCAAAATGCGCCGACGAGCGCGAGCGCGGTGATGCCGGTCAGCGCCACGAGAAGCGTCGCGACCGCCCACAGTTGCACGCCGGACGTGACGACCCTGTTCATCGATTGCCGGTGCAGCAGCCCGGGGATCGAAATCGCACCGACGATCGCGCCGATGCCGAAGCTCGCGGACAGCAGGCCGAAGCCGCCGGCGCCGAGGCCGAGCTGATCGCGCGCGATCACCGGCAGCAACGCCCAGAACGCGCTCGCGCATACGCTGAACGCGAGGTTGCGCACGACGAGCGCGCGCATCGGCGCCGAGTGCCGCACGTAGCGCAGCCCGCTCATCACGCCGGAGAGCAGCCGCTCCGGAACGCCCGGCAGCGCCAGCTCCCGCGGAGCCGTGCGCCGCATCGCGACGAACATCGGCACGAAGAAGAACGCGCCGACGACGAGCGCGGTGCCCGAGCTCAACGCCCGCCGCGATCGCGCCGGCCGCGGCGGGTCCCACCGCACGCGCGACGTTGAACGCGACCGAGCCGAGCGCGACGGCGCGCGCAAGCTCGCTGCGCGGAACCATTTCGTTGATGCTCGCCTGCTGCGCCGGCAGGTAGAACGTGAATCCGGCGCCGACGAGGAACGTCAGGAACAGCAGCGACATCGGTCCGACGACGCCGATCAGCGCCGCGGTGCCGAGCAGCAGGCTCGCGCTGAAAAGCAGCACCTGGGTGATCAGGATGACGCGCCGGCGGTCGACGATGTCCGCGAGCGTCCCGGCGATGAAGCCCGAACAGCAGCGTCGGCGTCGTGCTGGCGCTCTGCACCAGCGCGACCATCAGCGCCGACGTCGTGAGCGTCGCCATGAGCCACGCCGAGATCGTCGCCTGCATCGTGTAGCCGAGCGCCGCGCCGATCGAGCCGAAATAGAAGTTGCGGAATGCCGCGTTGCGCAGCGGCGAAGACGCGAACGAGCGGGACACGAAGGAGGGCAAGCGCGCGGCCACGAAAGGAAGTGTAGCGTGGGGCGTCGTTCGCGCTGGTTCGCCGCGCCGCCGGCGAGCCCGATGCGCGAGGCGCGGTAAACTGACGGGGATCATACAAACCAACGCAGGAGTGGATGATGAGCAACGAGACCGAACTGCAGGCGACGATCGCGAAGATCGTCGAGCCCGGCAAGGGCATTCTCGCCGCCGACGAGAGCATCCCCACGATCACCAAGCGCTTCAACGCGCTGAGCATCGAATCGAGCGCCGAATCGCGCCGCGCGTATCGCGCGCTGTTGACGACGACGCGCGGCGCCGACGAATACCTGAGCGGCGTGATCCTGTTCGAGGAGACGCTCGGGCAGGCGGCCGACGACGGAACGCCGCTGCCGCAGGTGCTCGCGAAGCGCGGCATCTTGCCCGGCATCAAGGTCGACAAGGGGACGACGCCGCTCGCCGGTGCGCCGGGCGATCTGATCACGCAGGGACTCGACGGACTGGCCGAGCGCCTCGCGACGTACAAGGCGCAGGGCGCGCGCTTCACCAAGTGGCGCGAAGTCTACGGCGTGACCGATCGCAATCCGACGCCGCTCGGCATCGCGGCGAACGCCGAGGTGCTCGCGCGCTACGCGGCGATCTGTCAGGCGGCGGGCCTCGTGCCGATCGTCGAGCCCGAAGTGCTGATCGACGGCGACCACACGCTGGAGCGCTGCCGCGAGGTGACCGAAGCGGTGCTGCACGCGGTGTTCGACGCGCTGTACCGGCATCGCGTCGCCACCGAATGCATCGTGCTGAAGCCGAACATGGTCGTTCCGGGCAAGGATCATCCGCGCAAGGCGAAGCCGGAAGAGGTCGCGGCCGCGACACTCGAGGTACTGCGCAGAACGGTTCCGGCCAGCGTGCCGACGATCAACTTCCTCTCGGGCGGTCAGGGCGCCGAGGAGGCGACCGCGAATCTCAATGCGATGAACGCGGCCGATTCGCGTGCACCGTGGGTGCTGTCGTTCTCGTTCGCGCGCGCGCTGCAGGACCCGGTGATGCACGCGTGGCTTGGCAACCG
>CAVPMH010000011.1:0-93957 GCA_963706225.1 uncultured Pseudomonadota bacterium | reverse complement strand
CTACTCGCGCGAGCAGCAATTCATCACGCGCGCGCCGATCACGCAATCGCTGCGCTACTCGGTGCAGTCGCTGCTCGTCGACAGCTATCCGGTGGCGTCGATGCGCGAAGCGCAGATCGATGCGCGGCCGCCGCCCGGCAACCCGCGCACCGTCGATTTCGTGCACGCGATGCGCGAGCGATATCCGGACGATCGCCGTTTCATCAGCGCCGTGCTGCAATGGTTTCGCAGCGAGCCGTTCTTCTACACGCTGGCGCCGCCGCTGCTCGAGGAGGGCGCGCCCGTCGACGAGTTCCTGTTCGACACGCGGCGCGGCTTTTGCGAGCATTACGCGAGCGCGTTCGTCGTCATGCTGCGCGCCGCCGGCATCCCCGCGCGCGTCGTCACCGGCTACCAGGGCGGCGAGATCAATCCGCGCGGCGGCTACATGATCGTGCGGCAATCCGACGCGCACGCCTGGGCCGAAGCGATCGTCGACGGGCGCTGGCAGCGATTCGATCCGACGGCCGCTGTCGCCCCTTCGCGCGTCGAGCGCGGCCTGTTCGGCTCGGTGCCGGCGGGCGATCCGGTGCCGCTGTTCGCCCGTCAGGATGGCGGATGGCTGAAGGGCCTGCAGCTCGCGTCGATGCGATCAATCATCAATGGCGGCGCAACGTCATCCAGTTCGATCGCGACCGGCGGCGCGCCTTGTGGCGTGAATGGAAGCTCGATCAGTCACATGGCAGATGGTCGCGAGCGTCGGGCCGCGTCGCGCTGGGCGGTGGCGGTGTGCCCGTGGTTCGCCGCGAGACGAACCGGCAGAGCGCGCGCTGACGCTGTGGAAGACGTGTGTCGTCGGCTCGCGCGCGCGGGTTGCCGCGTCTCACACTACGAAGGACCGATCGCGTACGCTGGACGCGCTCGCTTCGCTGGCCGCAGGTCGAGATCGCGGTTCGCGCGATTGGCGAATCGTGCGCCGCTGCGCTACGGACCGACGAGCACCACGACAGCGAGCGCCTCGCCCTGATGGCGACGCTGAGCCTTGCGATCGACGTGCTGCCTTGGCCGGGCCCGCTCGAACGATCTGCTAATGCGGCATGCGTGGCGTCGTCGCCGCGCCAGTTTCATGCCGGCGGCAGGTACTTCGCCGGATCCATCGGCTTGCCCATGCGGCGGATCTCGAAGTGCAGCTTCACCTGGTCGGCATCGGTGTTGCCCATCTCGGCGATCTTCTGGCCCTGCGTCACCTGCTCGCCTTCCTTCACGAGGATCTCGCGGTTGTGCGCGTACGCCGACAGGTACGTCTTGTTGTGCTTGATGATGATGAGCTTGCCGTAGCCGCGCAAGCCCGCTGCCCGCGTACACGACGCGGCCCGCGGCGCTCGCGAGCACCGGCTGGCCCGCCGTGCCGGCGATGTCGATGCCCTTGAGGTTCGCGGTCTCGGAGAAGGCCGCCGACGACCTTGCCCTTCGCGGGCCACACCCAGTCGAGCTTGTCGTCGCTCGCCGGTCGCTCGGGCGGTCGCGGCGAGTCCGCCTTGGCGTCGGACCTGGCGCATCGGCGGCGGGCACGGCCGGCGACGATGGCCGCCGGCGGCGCACGGCGCGACGCAGCCGGCGCTGCGAGCGTGGCGACGGCGCGAGGCGACGAGCGCCGCGCTCCGGCGGGCGGGACGTCGCGGCATCGCTCAGCGGCCTGGCTCGGAGTACGGCTCCTTGAATCGCCTTCGGCGACGTCTTGAGCGTTCGACGCGCGCGGCCGCGCTGCGCTGCGCGACGGTGCGGCCGCCGATGGCGACGGCAGCGGCGCTGGCGGACCGCCGGCGCGGCCGGCGCGCCTTCGACGACCGCCGGCGCGCTGCGCAGCGGCGTGGTCGTGACGCCATCGCTCGCCGCCTGCGTCGGCCGGCGCCGGCGCGCCGGGCGCCGTCAGCCGCAGCACCTGGCCGACGCGGATCAGGTTGACGTTCTCGATGTTGTTCCACGCCGCGAGCTCGCGGTAGTCGAGCCCGTTGTCGAGCGCGATCTGGTACAGCGTGTCGCCGCGCTTCACCGTGTACGTCGGGCCGTGTCGGCTCCGCGGCGTCGCCGGCGCGGCGACCGCGCGGCGCGGCGCGCCGCGGCCGGCGGCGCGCGCGCGGCGACGCGATCCTCGACGGGCGCGGGCCGGCGCGTCGCGCAGCCGGCGACGAGCAGCGCGATCGGCGACGAGCGCGAGCGGAAAGCGACAGCGCGACGGTCGACGGGACGAGTACGAGCGAAGGCGAAGCATCGATCGAAGCGACAGACGGAGCCGCGCAAAGTTCACGCCAGGCCCGGCAGCAACGGCACGAATCTTACCGCATCGAGCGTCTGCTCCCGGATGCCGCCCGGCGTCGTGTCGATCACGGTGAGCCGCTGCACGCCGCGCTCGTCCGCTCCGGCTCGCGAGCGGCAGCACCATGCGCCCGCCGGGCTTCAGGTACCGCAGCAGCGCGGTGGGCACGTGCGTGGCGCCCGCGGTGACGACGATCGCGTCGACCGCGAGATCCTCGCCGAGATCGGCGCTGCCGTCGCCGTGCTGCAGCGCACGTTGCTGATCTTGAGCGACTGCAGGTGGCGCCGCGCCTTGGCGACGAGCGCGCCGATGCGCTCGACCGTGTAGACGGTCTTCGCGAGGTGCGCGAGCACCGCCGTCTGGTAGCCGCAGCCGGTGCCGATCTCGAGCACGTCGTCGAGCGTCGCGGCCGTTGCGCGCGAGCTCGGTCATGCGCGCGACGACCCACGGCTGCGAGATGGTCTGGCCGTGGCCGATCGGCAGCGGCACGTCGTCGTAGGCGCGGATGGCGAGCGCCTCGTCGACGAAGATGTGGCGCGGCACGGCGTTCATCGCGGCCAAGCACGACCTCGTCGCGGATGCCCTCCGCGCGCAGGCGCTCGACCATGCGCGTGCGCGTGCGCTCCGACGTCATGCCGATGCCGGTCGTGCCGCGTCGCCTGCCTGCCGCCGAGCGTCCCCATCGCCCGTCTCCTGTCGGCTGGTCATGGCGCGAGCCAGCGCGGTCGAGGCCACCCGCGCATCTGGTCGCGATTGCGTGAGGTCGATCTGCAGCGGCGTCACCGACACGTAGCCGTTCGTCGACCGCGTGGAAGTCGGTGCCCTCGCCGGCATCGGCCGCGGCACCTGCCGCGCCGACCCAGTACACGGTCTCGCCGCGCGGATTCTGCGTCGCGGATCACGTCCTCCGCCTTGTGCCGGCGGCCGAGGCGCGTGACCCGCGTAGCCGCGCACGTCGGCTGCGCGGGATGTCCGGCACGTTGACGTTGAGCAGCCACGGCCCCGCGGCGTGCCGCGCGTGGCGCTCGACGATTCGACGGCCACCTGCGCGGCGGTCTCGAAGTGCGCCGCGGTCTTCGACGCGAGCGAGATCGCGATCGACGGCATGCCGAGCAGGTAGCCCTCGGTCGCCGCGGCGACGGTGCCCGAGTAGATCGTGTCGTCGCCCATGTTGGCGCCGAGGTTGATGCCGGAGATCACCATGTCGGGCAGCTCGTCGAGCAGCCCGGTGACCGCGAGATGCACGCAATCGGTCGGCGTGCCGTTGACGAACAGGAAGCCGTTCGGCGCGCGCCGCACGGTCAGCGGCCGGTCGAGCGTCAGCGAATTGGACGCGCCGCTGCGGTCGCGCTCGGGCGCGACGACGGTGATCTCGGCGTGCGGCGCGAGCGCGGCGGCGAGATGCTCGAGGCCCGGCGCGAAGTAGCCGTCGTCGTTGGAGAGCAGGATGCGCATCGGCGCGGTTCGCGTCGTGTAACTCGGCGTGTGCGCGAAGCCGCGCACCGCGATCGCCGGATTATAACGCGCTGGCCGGTCCGCGGCCAGCAGTATCGCCGGCGCCATCGAACGCGCGCTCGCCTCAGCCGCTGTTGCGCAATCCGGCGGCGAGCCCGTTGATCGTCAGATGGATCGCGCGCTGCGTGCGCTCGTCGGTCTCGCCGGCGCGATAGCGGCGCAGCAGCTCGACCTGCAGGTGATTGAGCGGATCGAGGTAGGGAAAGCGGTTGCGGATGCTGCGCGCGAGCGTCGGATTGTCGTCGAGCAGCGCCGCCTGCCGCGTGATCGCGAGGAAGTGGCGCACGCGTGCGCCGTGCTCGTCGCGCGATGCGCGCGAAGATCGCGTCGCGCACTGCGGCGTCGGGGACGAGCTCGGCGTAGCGCGACGCGATCGCGAGATCGGTCTTGGCGAGCACCATCGCCATGTTCGACAGCACGCTGCGGAAGAACGGCCAGCGCTCGTGCATCTCGGCGAGCAGCGCGAGGCCGTCGGATGTCGTCGCGAGCCACGCGTCGACCGCCGCTGCCGAAGCCGTACCAGCCGGGCAGCATCAGGCGGCACTGGCCCCAGCTGAACACCCACGGAATCGCGCGCAGGTCCTCGATGCGCGGCGACGCCGTGCGCGACGCCGGCCGGCTGCCGATGTTGAGCTCGGCGATCTCGGCGATCGGCGTCGACGCGCGGAAATACGCCGCGAATTGCCGGCGTCTCGTACACGAGCGCGCGATACGCGCGATACGCGATGCGCGCGACAGCGCATCCAGGACGGCGAAGTAGCGCTGCGCGCGCTCGCCGAGCTGCTCGGTGTCGAGCGAGGCTCGCCTCGAGCGTCGCCGCGACCAGCGTCTCGAGATTGCGGCGCCCGAGCTCCGGATCGGAATACTTGCTCGCGATGATCTCGCCCTGCTCGGTGACGCGCAGGCCGCCGGTGACGCTGCCGGCCGGCTGCGCGAGGATCGCCTCGTAGCTCGGTCCGCCGCCGCGGCCGACGGTGCCGCCGCGGCCGTGGAAGAGCCGCAGCTCGCACCGCTGCGCCGCGAACGCCTCGACCAGCGCGCGCTCGGCGCGATAGAGCGCCCAGTTGGCCGTGAGGTAGCCGCCGTCCTTGTTGCTGTCCGAATAGCCGAGCATCACTTCCTGCCAGTCGCCTCGCGCTGGCCACGAGCGCGCGATACAGCGGCAGCGCGAACGCCGCGCGCATGATCGCGCCGCAGCGCTCGAGATCGTCGATCGTCTCGAACAGCGGCACGATGTTCACGGCGAGCGCCGCTGCCGCGCAGCAGCCCGACTTCCTTCAGCAGCACCGCGACCTCGAGCAGGTCGGACACCGACTGGCACTTCGAGATCACGTAGTTCGGCAACGCCGCCGCGCCGTAGCGGGCGTGGATGTCGGCGGCGTCGCGCAGCGATCGCGAGCTCGGCTCCGACGCGCTCGGAGTAGTCGAGATGCGGCGAACGCAGCAGACGCGGGCTCGCCGAGCTCGCGCGCGAGCAGCGCGACGCGCGCCGCCTCGTCGAGCGCGGCATAGTCGGCGGCAACGCGCGCGCGCGCGAGCAGCTCGGCGACGACCGCCTCGTGCACGTCGCTGTTCTGGCGCAGGTCGAGCGCGGCCAGATGGAAGCCGAACACGTCGACGGCGCGGCGCAGCGGATCGAGCCGCCGCGCCGCGAGCGGCGCCGCGCCGTGCGTCGCGAGCGAGCGCGCGATCACGTCGAGATCGGCGCGAAACGCCTGCGCGGCGTCGCGTACGGCGCCGCGTCGGCACGTGCGGCGCGCGCGCGGCGCGTAGCCCGGACAGCGCGCGCGCGGTCGCGGCGAGCCGCGCGTAGATGCCGACGAGCGCCTGCCGATACGGCTCGTCCTGGCGATGCGGATTGGTGTCGTGCGCGGCGCCGGCGAGCGCCAGCAGCGCCGGCGGTGGGCGTGACGAGGCGCGTCGACAGCGACAGCTCGGCGCCGAGCCGATGCACTTCGTCGAGATAGTGCTCGAACGCGACGCGCCGCCTGCGCGCGGATCGCGTACGTCGAGCGTGTCGGCGGTCACGAACGGATTGCCGTCGCGATCGCCGCCGATCCACGAGCCGATCCGCAGGAACGGCGGCACGCGCTCGCGCGTCGATGCCGAATCGCGCGGCGACGCCGCCTCGAGCGCCGCGTACAGCGTCGGAATCTCGCTCGAGGAACGTGTAGCGGTAGTAGGCGAGGCCGTTGTCGATCTCGTCGTTCACCTGCAGCTGCGACAGGCGCAGCATCGCCGTCTGCCACAGCGCGAGCACCTGGCGGTGCAGCCGCGCCGCGAAGTCGGCCGCTTCCTCCGGCGTGAGCGCGGTGCGATCGCGCCACGTCAGCAGGCGCGCGATCTCGCGCTCGCAGTCGAGGATGCTCTTGCGCTGCACCTCGGTGGGATGCGCGGTCAGCACCGGGCTACACCAGCGCCTCGGCGAGCCAGCGCTGCAGCGTGGCGCCGTCCACGCCCGCCTGCGGCAATGCGCTCGAGCGCGTCGCGCGATGCTGCCGCGCTGCGGCGGCGAGCCCGCCAGCGCGTGCGCGCGGCGGCGGCGATTCTGGTGCACGTCCTCGGCGATGTTCGCGAGATGCGAGAAATAGCTGAACGCGCGCACGACGTCGAGCACCGCGGCGATCGGCAGCGGGTTCAGCAGCGCCGGCGAGCTCGTCGCGCGAGCGCGCCGCTCGTCGCCGGTCGGCGCGGCGAAAGCGGATCGCCGTCTGGCGGATCGCCTCGATGCGCGCGAAGCCCGCGTCGCCGGTCTGCGCGCGCAGCACGTCGCCGAGCACGCGGCCGAGGAGGCGCGTGTCCTCCTTGAGCGGCAGATCCTTGTCGATGGCGCTCGGGGCCCACGCGCGCTGCGCCGCTGCGCTGCCCCCGGGCGATTCGCGCCTTCACCCGGCGCGCTCATCGTTTCAACCGCCGCCGAGATGTTCATGGATCCAGGCGGCCGCGAGCAGCGTCGTGCGGTCGCAGTCGAGATTGCCCACGACGGTCGCGCCGATCGGCAATGCGCGCGGGCCGCGCGCGAGCGGCACATGCACGCAGGGCACGTGCAACAGCGTCCAGATGCGGTTGAACAGCGGGTCGCCGGTTGCCGCCGTTCCGGGTGGCGCCTCTCCCGTCGTACTCGGGGCCATGAGCACGTCGACATCGGCGAAGACCTCCGGCAGCATCGCCCGGCATGTTCGTGCCAACGAACGCGCGGCGTCGTATTCCTCGAGCGAAACCGCGAGCCCCGCGTCGATCATCGCGATCATCTCTGCACTCAGCGCTTCGCGGTGCGCGAGCCGCTCGTACGACAGCGACTGCGCCACCTCGCGCACCATGATCGCCGTCTGCGCGCGCGCGAGACCGGCGAACGGCGGCGGCAGCGTGATGTCGCGAACGCTTGCGCCGCAAGCGCGGAGTCGCGTCCGCGCATCCTCGAACAGGGCGACTGTTTCCGGTTCTGCGTGATTCCATTCGTGGGTCGTGGTGAGACCGATGCGCGGCGCATCGGTGGTCGGCTCGTCGATCACGAGCTCGCGGCGTCCGGTGAGCGCGGCGACGAAGAGCGCCACGTCGGACACGCTCCGGGCAAAGCCGCCAATCGTGTCCAGCGTATCGGAAATCGTCTTGACGCCGACGCGGCTCACCGTGCCGAAGGTCGGCTTGTAGCCAACGACGCCGCAGTACGCCGCGGGCCGCACGATCGAGCCCGCGGTCTGCGAGCCGAACGCCAGCGGAACCATCCAGTCCGCGACCGCAGCCGCCGAGCCCGACGACGAGCCGCCGGGCGTATGCAGCGCATTGTGCGGATTGCACGTCGGACCGGGATGAAACGTCGCGAATTCGGTCGTGACCGTTTTGCCGACGACGATGGCGCCCGCCTCTCGCGCGAGCGCGACGGACACGGCATCGCTCGCGGGTCGATGCCCGGCGTAGATCGGCGAGCCGTAGCCGGTGGGCATGTCGAACGTGTCGAACAAATCCTTGACCGCGATCGGAAGCCCGTGCAACAGACCGGACGCGGGCCGCGAATCGAGCTCCCGCGCGCGGCGCATCGCCGCGTCGACATCGAGAACCGTCCATGCCTGGACGACCGGTTCGCGCTCGCTGATTCGCTCGATGCAGTCGGCGAGCAGCGACTCCGCGGTGATTTCCCGTGTCGCGAGCTTGCGTGCGGCGGCGGTTGCGCTCAGGTGATTGAGGTTGTTCATTTCAGAAGCACTCCTCGTCGGGATATTCGATCATCGTATGGCCTTTCAGTGCGAAATGGATGGCGCGGGCGCCGCGGCGGGCTCGCGCAAATGGCACGCGACAAGATGCGCAGGCGCTGCTTCGACGAGCGCCGGGTCTTCGACGCGGCAACGATCGAACGCGTACGGGCAACGCGTATGAAAGCGGCAACCGGAGGGCAGCTCGGTGGGGCTCGGAACGTCTCCGGCCAGGATCAGTCGCTTGCGCCGCATGGTCGGGTCGGGCACGGGCACCGCCGACAGCAAGGCCTCGGTATACGGATGCAACGGATGGGCGAACAGCTCGTGCGTCGTCGTCAATTCGACGAGGCGCCCGAGATACATGACGGCCACGCGATGGCTGATGTGCTCGACGACCGCCAGGTCGTGCGCGACGAAAAGATACGACAAGCCGAATTCGTCCTGCAGATCGGCGAGCAGGTTGATGACCTGCGCCTGCACCGACACGTCGAGCGCCGACACCGGCTCGTCGCAGACGATCAGCTTCGGGCGCGGCGCGAGCGCGCGCGCGATGCCGAGGCGCTGCCGCTGTCCGCCCGAGAATTCGTACGGATAGCGCGGCATCTGGTCGGCGCGCAGGCCGACGCGCTGGAAGAGCGACAGCACGCGCGCTGCAATATCGCCGGCCGAGGCCGTTTCGAAGTTGCGGATCGGCTCGGCCACGATGTCGGCGGCGCGCATGCGCGGATTGAGCGACGCGTAGGGATCCTGGAAAACGGCCTGAAGCGCTTGCCGATAGGGTCGCATCATGCCGGCGGCAAGTCGATCGATCCGCTCGCCCCGCCACGCGATCGCGCCGGCCGTCGGCGCAGTCGAGCCCGAGCACGGTCCTTGCGATCGTCGACTTGCCGCAGCCGCTTTCGCCGACGAGGCCGAGCGTCTCGCCCTCGGCGATCGTGAAGCTCACGTCATCGACGGCGTGCACCACGCCGCCCCCGCGACCGAAGAGGCCGCTGCGCATCGGGTAGTGCTTGGTGAGGTGCGTCACGGCGAGCAGCGGCACGGCGGCGTCGGCATTACTCATGCATGGCCACCACGCGATCGGCTTCCCAGCACGCCGCGAAGTGCGCCGCCGCCTTCTCCTCGAGCGGCGGCGATTCGATGCGGCAATCGCGCGGTCGTGAAACCGCATCGCGGGGCAAACGCGCAGCCGACGATCGGCTCGGAAAGGGACGGCACGGTGCCCGCGATTTCCGCAAGCCGCTTGCGCCTGCGGCTCGAGCTCGACATTCGCGTCCCCGACAGCGCCAAGCTTCGGAATCGAATCGAGCAGGCCTCGCGTATAGGGATGCCGGGGTCGCGCGAACAGGTCGGCCACCGATGCTTCCTCGACCTTGCGACCCGCATACATGACGACCACGCGCTCGGCCATCTCGGCGACCACGCCGAGATCGTGCGTGATGAGCATGATCGCCGCGCCGGTCTTCTGCTTCAATTCGCGCATCAGGTCGAGGATCTGCGCCTGGATCGTCACATCGAGCGCGGTGGTCGGCTCGTCGGCAATCAGCAGGCGCGGCTTGCAGGCGAGCGCCATCGCGATCATCACGCGCTGGCGCATGCCGCCCGAAAGCTGATGCGGATATTGCGTCGCACGGCGCTCCGGCGCCGGGATCCTGACTTCTTTCAGCAGTCTCGATCGAACGCGCCAGCGCCTCTCCGCTCGACATCCCGCGATGCAGGACGAGCGCCTCCGCGATCTGCCGGCCGATCGTCAGCACGGGATTGAGCGAGGTCATCGGCTCCTGGAAGATCATCGAGATCGCGTTGCCGCGGATCTTCCGCATCTCCGGCTCGGGCAACTCGAGCAGGTCGCGCCCCTCGAACAGCACGCGTCCCCTGACGGTTCTTCCCGGCGGGGACGCGATCAGGCGCATGATCGACAGCGACGTGACGCTCTTGCCGCAGCCGGATTCGCCGACGATCGCCAGCACCTCGCCGCGCATGACATGGAACGAAAGGCCGTCCACCGCACGCACGACGCCGTCGCGCGTGAAGAAATGCGTCGTGAGCTCGTCGACCTCGAGCAGTGCATCAGCCTTGCGCCGCACTCATCACATGCGCCGGGCGAGCCGGGGATCGAGCGCATCGCGCATGCCGTCGCCGAGCAGATTGACGGCGAGCACCGTCAGCGACAGGCAGATGCCGGGAAACACGATGAGGTAGCCCGCGATCTGGAAGAGGCTGCGTCCCTCGGCCATGATATTGCCCCAGCTCGGAATGTTGGGCGGCGTGCCGGCGCCGATGAACGAGAGAATCGCCTCGGTGATCATCGCCGAGCCGCAGACATACGTTCCCTGCACCAGCAGCGGCGCGACGATGTTGGGCAGGATGTGGCGCGCCAGGATGCGCGGCAGCGTCGTGCCGGCAGCAATCGCCGCTTCCACGTACGTCTGCTCGCGCAGCGTGAGCACGAGGCTGCGCACCAGGCGCACGACGCGCGGGACTTCGGCGAGCGTGATCGCGGCGATCACGTTGCCGACACTCGCCTTCGTGAGCGCCATCAGCGCGATGGCGAGCAGCACCGAGGGAATCGACATCAGTCCGTCCATCACCCGCATCACGATGGCATCGAGCCAGCGAATGTAGCCGGTGACGAGTCCGATCGCCACGCCGAGCAGGGTGGACACGAGCGCGACCGCGAGGCCCACGACGAGCGACACGCGCGCGCCATAGACGACGCGGCTGTAGACGTCGCGCCCGAGCATGTCGGTGCCGAACCAGTACGCCGCCGACGGCGGCCGCAGGCGCTTGATCGGCGAGACGGCTTCGGGATCGATCGTTGCAAGCCACGGGGCGAGGAGCGCGACCAGGATCATGCCGGCGAGGATTGCGCCGCCGACGAGCGCCATCGGATGGCGGCGGAACGCTTCGCGGAAGCGCCGCCAGGTCGGCGACACCGACTTGCCGGCAACGATCGGCGCGGCAGGAAGCGCGGTTGCCATCGTCAATATCTGATGCGCGGATCGAACAGTGCGTACGACAGATCGACGGCGAGATTGACCAGCACGTAGACCGCGGAAAAGATCAGCGTGACGCCCTGGATGATCGGGTAGTCGCGGCGCAGGATCGCATCGACGGTCAGCCGGCCGATGCCGGGCAGCGCGAACACCGTTTCGGTCACGATCGCGCCGCTGATCAGCAGCGCGACGCCGATGCCGATGATCGTCATCACCGGGATGGCGGCGTTCTTCAGCGCGTGGCCGATCAGCACCTCGTCGGGGGCCAACCCCTTCGCCTGCGCGGTGCGCACGTAGTCCTGCGCGAGCACTTCGAGCATGCTGGCGCGGGTGATGCGCGTGATGAGCGCGACGTAGACGGTGCCGAGCGCGATGCTCGGCAGGATCAGGTGGCGCAGCCACTCCCACGCGCCGTCGCGAAAATTGCGATAACCCTGCACCGGCAGCCAGTCGAGCTGCACCGAAAACGTGAGGATCAGGATATAGGCCAGCACGAACACCGGCACCGAGAAGCCGAGCACCGAGAACGCCATGACCGCGCGATCGAGCCACGTGCCGGCCTTGGCCGCCGCGAGAACGCCGAGCGGTAACGCCACCGCGATCGACACGACGAGCGTGCAAAGCGTCAGCGAAACCGTAGGCTCGATGCGCTGGCCGATCAACTGCGTGACCGGCAGATTGGTGAAGATCGACGTGCCGAGATCGCCATGCGCGAGTGCCGCGACCCAGCGGCCGAACTGCACGACGAACGGATCGTCGAGACCGAGCCGCTCGTGAATGCGATGGATGTCCTCGTCGGTGGCGATGTCTCCGGCAATGACGGCGGCGGGATCGCCGGGCGTGAGATACAGCAGCGAGAACACGACGAACGCCACGACCGCCATGACGACGACAGTCGAGAGCAGGCGACGGATGACGTACGCGATCATCCGTCGTCAGGCGCGGTGCAGCGGGTCGAGGACGATCAGCGCTTCTCGACGTTCCACATCAGTGTCATCGGCGCAATGATCACGCCGCTGAGGTTCGTGCGATACGCGGTGGGCAGGATGAACTGCGCGGTCGGAATATAGGGCACGAACTCGAATGCGCGCGCCTGCACGGCGTCCGCGGCCTTCTTCGACGACGCCGCATCGGTGGCGGCAAACCATGCATCGCGCAGCTCCTCGAGCTTCGCGTCGGTCGGCCAGCCGAACCACGCCTTCTCGCCGGAGCCGCGGATAGCGAAATTCACCGCGGGGTTCGTGAGATCGGGCCCGACGAGCCAGGTGTGGAAGATCGACCAGCCGCCTTTGTCGATCGGTTCCTTCGACGAGCGGCGCGTGATGAGTGTGCCCCAGTCGCCCGCTTGCACCTCGACGTTGAGCCCGAGCTTGCGCAGCGTCTCCCCGGTCAGCAGCGACTGCGAGTGCACGATCGGCTGGTCGGTGGCGTCGATGATGACGATCTTCTCGCCCTTGTAGCCAGACTCCTTGATGAGCTGCTTTGCCTTCTCGAAGTCGCGCTTGCCCTTCATCGGCGCGGCGCCCACCTCGCTCGACAGCGGCGTGCCGCAGGTGAAATAGGAGTAGCAGGTGCGGCCATTCTTCATGCTGCCCGCGATGCCGAGCACGTAATCGTTCTGATCGATCGCGTAGAGCAGCGCCTGGCGCATCTTCACGTTGTTGAACGGCGGGTACAGGAAATTGAAGCGCAGCAGGCCCATCGAGCCGAGCGGATCGATGTTCTCGACCTTGACGCTCTTGTTCTTCGCGAGCAGCGGAATGAGGTCGGGCGGCATTTGCTCCCACCAGTCGACCTCTCCGGCGTTGAGCGCCGCCGCGGCGGTGGCCGAATCGGGGATGTATATCCACTCGACGCGATCGACCTTGACGACCTTGCCGCCGGCCGCCCACGACGGCGGTTCCTTGCGCGGCACGTAGTCGGTGTTCTTCACATAGACGACCTTGCTGCCCGGCACCCATTCCTCCTTCACGAACTTGAAGGGGCCGGAGCCGATCGCTTCGGTGATGTTCGTCGATGCGTCGGTCTTCGCGATGCGCTCGGGCATGATGAACGGGACGTTCGACGAAGGCTTCGCGAGCGCCTCGAGCGTCAGCGGAAACGGGCGCTTGAGCGTCAGCGTGAACGTCTTGTCGTCGACCGCCTTCCACGCTTGCGTTACCTCCGCCAGCTTCTGGCCCAGCGCGTCGCGCTTCGCCCAGCGTTCGATCGACGCGATGCAATCGTTCGGCCGCACCGGCTGGCCGTCGTGGAACTTGAGACCATCGCGCAGCGTGAACGTGTACGTGAGCTGGTCCTTGCTCATTTCGTACTTGTCCACCATCTGCGGCTGGACCTTGAACTTCGCGTCGATGGCGAACAGCGTGTCGTAGATCATGTACCCGTGGTTGCGGGTGATGTACGCCGTCGTCGTGATCGGGTCGAGGATTCGCAGATCGGCCTGCGGAATGAACTTGAGCACCTTCTGGCCCTGCGCCAGCGCAGCCGGCGCGCCGAGCGCCGTTCCCAACAGGAGCGCGCCGATCACGGCGATGGAACGAAATACGGCACGTCTGGTCATTGTGGTCTCCGAATGGGAAAACGGATGATGCGACAATCCCCGGGCGCGGACGCGAGCGTCGCGTGGCCAGCATTCTAGCCCCGCGCTGGTCCTGCCGCCCATCTGCCTGCTAGCATTGCAATGGCATCACGTTACGCGCCTGTGATCCCCGTCATGCACGTCGATTCCGACCCCGCTTTCGTCGACCTCGCGAGCAACGCGCGCCGCCTGCAGGCGACGTCGCTGCACGAGCTGTTCGCGCGCGACCCGGATCGGGCGAAGGCGCTCAGCTTCGAGTGGAATGACTGGCGCGTCGACATCGCGAAGGAGCGCGTTGACTCCGGACGCGCTCGCCGCACTGCTCGGCGCGGCGCAGGCCGCGAACCTGCCGCACTGGATCGCAGCGCTCTTCGCAGGCGAAAAGATCAACATTTCGGAGCAGCGCCCGGTCCTGCATCCGGCGTTGCGCGCATCGGCATCGGCCAAGCTGATCGTCGACGGCGTCGACGTGACCGCAGAAATGCGCGCGACGCGCGAACGGATGTCCACGCTGGCGGGCGCGATTCGCGAAGGGCGGCGCAAAGGCGCATCCGGGCGACCGCTGCGCTCCGTCGTCAACATCGGGATCGGCGGCTCGGACCTCGGTCCGCGCCTCGTATGCGAAGCGCTCGCCGCCGACAGCGCGCGTAGCGGTGCACCGGACGTCGCGTTCGTCTCGAACGTCGATCCCGAGCAACTGACCCGAGTGCTCGCGAACCGCGATCCCGTCACGACGCTCTTCATCGTGACCTCGAAGTCGTTCACGACGCAGGAAACGCTGACCAATGCGCACAGCGCGCGCGAATGGCTCGCACGGGGACTGGGCGCGGAGCGCGATCTGTCGCCGCACTTCATCGCGGTGACGTCCAATGTCGACGCCGCGCGCCGCTTCGGCGTTCGCGACGACGACATCCTGCCGATGCCCGAAGGCGTTGGTGGCCGCTATTCGCTGTGGTCGGCCGTCGGCTTCGTGATCGCGGTTCGCGCAGGATGGCAGTCGTTCGTCGATCTGCTCGACGGCGCGCAGGCGATGGATACGCACTTCCGGATGGCGCCGCCCGAGCGCAATCTTCCGGTGATTCTCGGACTCCTCGCTTACTGGAATGCGCGCTGGCTGGGACACCGGCAGCGGATCGTGGTGCCGTACGCGCAGGCGCTCGCGCGTCTTCCGGCGTACCTGCAGCAACTGGCGCTCGAAAGCAACGGCAAGTGCGTGCAGCGCGACGGATCGCCGGTCACCGGACCCACGGCGGCCGCGCTGTGGGGAGACGTCGGCACCAACAGCCAGCACGCGTTCTTCCAGTGGCTGCACCAGGGAACCCAGGAGGTGCCGGTCGAATTCATCGTTCCGGTGCGCGCCGCGCATCCGCTGCGCGACCAGCAGACGCTGCTCGTCGCCAACGCGCTCGCGCAGGCGCAGGCGCTGATGGTGGGACGCGGGGATGCTGCATTGCGCGCCGAGCTGTCGGCGCAGGGACTCGCGGGTGCTGCGCTCGATGCGGCGGTCGCTGCGCGACGATGCCCCGGCAATCGCGCATCGACGACGCTGCTCCTGCCGGCACTCGATGCGCGCTCGCTCGGCGCGCTGCTCGCGCTCTACGAGCACCGTACGTTCGTCGAGGGCGTGCTCGACGGCATCAATTCGTTCGACCAGTGGGGCGTCGAATTGGGCAAGACGCTCGCGAAGCCGATCGTCGCGGCGCTTGCCGAAAACACGCCGCTGCCGGAAGACACCGATGCGTCGACACGCGCGCTGATCGCGTATGCGCGCACACTCGCGTCAGCGCAACGCTGAATCCGCCGGCGCCTCGAATCGTGCGCGAATCGCTTCGGCGAGCGACGTGACGGCCGCCGCATACAGCCTGCTCTTGTTGTAGCGGGTGATCACGTAGAAATTCGGAAATACGACCAGCAGCCGCAATGGCTCGCCGTCCCCGTCGGGTGGCTCCTCGAGTGCGAGCAATCCAACCGGCTCTGGCGACATCGGATCGGGCAGCCGCTCGGCCGCCACGCCGTCCGCGTTCCAGGCCGCGAGCGGGCGCCGCTCGCTGATCCCGCCGTCGAGCCTGGCAAGCGCTGTGTCGCGCTGCGACGGCGCGATTGTCGCCGGCGACCATATCGGCTGGCCGCGCAGCCAGTCGTGGCGGGCGAGGTAATTCGCGACGCTGCCGATCGCATCGTCGCCACTCTCCCATAGATCGATGTGGCCGTCGCCGTCGTAATCGATTGCGTAGCGGCGCACGCTGCCGGGCATGAATTGCGGCACGCCGAACGCACCCGCGAACGAGCCCTTCGCAACCAGCGGCGAGAAACCCTCGTCGCGGGCCAGCAGCAGGAATTCGCGCAACTCGCCGCGGAAAAAACTCCCGCGCCGCGGGTAGTCGAACGCGAGCGTCGTGAGCGCGTCGATCACGCGATATCGACCGACATTGCGGCCGTAGAACGTCTCCACGCCGATGATCGCGACGATGATCTCGGCCGGTACGCCGAACTCGGCTTCGGCGCGCGCGAGCGCTGCCGCATGCTCGCGCCAGAATGCAACGCCGCCGTCGATGCGTGCCTCGGAAAGAAACTGCGGCGCGTATTCGAACCACTTCGGCGGCTCGACGAGTGGCCGCTGCATCGCCTCGATGATCCTCGGCTGATACCGGACGTCGCGGAACCAGCGCCGCAGCACCGCGCGTGGAAAACCGTGCTCGCGCGCGAGCTCGTCGATGAACGAACGCACGTCGGCGCGCCGTTCATAGCCCGACGCGGATGCGGTCCCGGCGGCTGGCTTGCCGCGCGGCGCGGCGTCGGGGGCCGTTGCAACGAGGCTGATGGCGGCCGCGAATGCGGCGAGCAAGCGGTACTGCGGAATCATGAGGCTCCCGGCGAGCGTCAATGGTATCGTCGCACGCGCCGCAAGTCGATCACGAGCGCGCTTCGCAAAGATGCACAGCCTCTATCCGTTGTTTCGACCGTTGCTTTTCGCCGCCGATCCGGAGCATGCGCACGCGCTCGCGCTCGCCGGGCTCGATGCGGCGGCCAGAATCGGTCTTGCGCGCCTGGCTGCGCCAAGCCTGCCGATCGCACCGGTCGACGCAATGGGGCTGCGGTTTCCCAATCGCGTGGGTCTCGCGGCGGGTCTCGACAAGAACGCCGAGCATCTGCCCGGCCTCGCGACGCTGGGCTTCGGATTCCTCGAGGCGGGCACGGTGACGCCGCGTCCGCAGCCGGGCAATCCGCGACCGCGGATGTTTCGCATCGTCGAAGCGCAGGCGCTCGTCAACCGCCTCGGCTTCAACAACGCGGGCGTCGAGCGATTCGTCGCGAACGTCGACCGCGCGGGCTACCGTGGCATCCTCGGCATCAACATCGGCAAGAACTCCGATACACCGAATGCGCGCGCCGGCGACGACTACGTCGCCTGCCTTCGCGCGGTGCACGCGCGCGCGAGCTACGTGACGATCAACGTCTCGTCGCCGAATACGAAGGGACTGCGCGACCTGCAGGACGAAGAGGCGCTCGACGCCCTCCTCGCGCGGCTCGTACTCGAGCGCGACGCGCTTGCGCAGCAGCATGGCAGGCGCGTGCCGCTGGTCGTCAAGATTGCACCGGACCTCGAAGGCGATGCGATGCGTGCCATTGCCCGGCTGCTGATCGGGCATCGCATCGACGGTTTGATCGCGACGAACACGACGCTCGCGCGGAATGGCGTCGAACGATTGCCGCATGCCGCCGAACAGGGCGGCCTTTCCGGCGCGCCGCTACGCGATCGTGCGATGGCGGTGTTGCGAACGCTTGCCGCGGCGCTCGATGGCGCGCTCCCGATCATCGCGGCGGGGGGCATCATGTCGAGTGACGAAGCCGTCGAGAGAATCAAGGCCGGCGCAACACTGGTGCAGCTCTACACCGGAATGATCTATCGGGGACCGGACCTCGTTGCCGAGTGCGTTCGGGCGTTGGCGGCGATCTGATCGCGGGCTGGCGACCTGCAAGAGCCGGGGCGCATCGCGATGCAGTCCTTGATCCGGTAAGTACCCGTAAGTACCGCACCCCGTTGCGGTAAGCTTGGCCGGTGAGCGAAGCACAAGCGCTGTTCAAGGTCCTCGGGCAGTCGGCCGACCCGGTTGCTGCGGCCGCCATCGAGCAACACGTCAAGCAGGCGCCGGACCGCGAGCTCAGTCGCATCAATGTCCTGGATTTCGCGGCACGCTACGGCGTCGACGAGGAGCGTGCCGTCGGCGCATTTCTGCATGGCGCGAGACTCGGGTTGTTCGAGCTGTCGTGGAACGTGCTCTGCCCCGGCTGCGGCGGCGTGCTGGACTCGAATGCCACGCTCAAAAGCATGCGCCATGACGAATACGCCTGCGCGCTGTGCGCAGCGGGTTACGAGGCCACGCTCGACGAGATGGTCGAGGTGGCGTTCACCGTGAGTCCGCGCGTGCGTCGCATCGAGGCGCACGACCCTGACACGCTGCCCTTTTCGGAATACTTGCGGCAGATCTTCTGGAGCTCAGGCGTCGACCTTCCCGAGGACGACGCGTACGAGCGGCTGCTCGAGGAAATCGTGATCGATACGGTCGAGCTCGCGCCGGGAGAGAAGGCGATCCTGTCCCTGCACCTGCCGGCGCAATTCTGCATCCTGTTCGACCCGGTGACGCATTCGACGCAGTTTCTCGACGTCCAGGGCGACGCCACGCGCGAGCGCCAGAACCTTACCGTGGTATTCAACAAGCTGCAGGCGCCCACCGGAAGAGTGAAGATGCGGCCCGGGCCGATCCGTCTCGTCCTCGAGAACCGCACCGACGTGCGCGTACTGCCGGGGGTATGGGTCGCAGGAGAGGAGATGCACGACCTCCTCGGCAAGCGCAAACGGTTCCTGACGGCGAAGCGCCTCCTCACCAACCAGACCTTCCGCGACATCTATCGCACCGACGCACTCGACGTCGACCAGCGGCTCAAGATCACCAGCCTCACGTTCCTGTTCACCGATCTCAAGGGGTCCACCGATCTCTACGAGCGTGTCGGCGACCTCGTTGCCTACGACATGGTGCGCGCGCACTTCCGCGTGCTGCACGAGGTGGTCGCTTCGGAAGCGGGGGCCGTGGTAAAGACGATCGGCGATGCCGTGATGGCGACATTCGCCACGCCCGATCGGGCGGTCGCGGCGGCGCTCAAGATGCGCGCTGCGATGCGCGCCCTGAACGCTGAGCGAGAGCACGAAGACCTGCTGCTCAAGATCGGGATGCACGAAGGGCCTTGTCTCGCCGTGATGCTGAACGACCGACTCGACTACTTCGGGCAGACCGTGAATATCGCCGCGCGCGTGCAGGGCCTGGCCGTCTCGCGCTCGATCTTCGTCACCAAGCCGGTGGTTGCGAACGAGCAGACGGCCCGGCTACTTGCCGCCGCCGGGCTGACGCCGGTGCCGCAACAGGCATTGCTGCGCGGCATCGCCGATCAGGTCACGGTGTACGAGATTCCCTGAGCGATCCCTCGGCACCGCCTGCCGTAGACTGTGATCATTGCGTCCGACTCGCGCTCGATGGCGACATCGGATTCACGGCAAGGTGACCCGTGGACAAGCGACCCGTGCGAAGTCACTTCTTCTGCAGGACCTGCGGCATCTATCCCTTCCACCGCAAGCGCGTCACACCGGACTATTTCGGCATCAATGTCTTCTGTCTCGACGCTTTTGATCCCACCGGCATTCCCGTGCGGCAAACCGTCGGCGCGGCGATGGAATGAGGCCTGCCCGTCAGCGCGAGCGCCGGCTGACAAGGATCCTGGCGTCGGCGTCGGCCACCGCAACCGCTGCCTGATTCATCGCCGCGCCGGTGAGCACGACGATGCCGCCGTCGCGCTTCGGCTTGTCGATCAGATCGGTAATCGTCCACGTCGTCGTCAGCGTGTCGCCCGCGCGCACCGGCGCGAGAAAACGCGCGCGATGCTCGAGATACGCGATCGCCGTGCCGTGAAAGTACATGCCCACGGCGGCGCCCATGATCGATGACGTCAGCATCCCGTGCAGGATCGGCGTGCCGAAGCGCGAGGTCTTCGCGTATTCGGCGTTCAGGTGATGCGGATTCGAGTCGCCGATCAATCCGCCGCCCACGACGATATGCGTCTCGGTGATGGTCAGGGCGCTCGCGAACGTATCGCCGACGCGCACCTCTCGAACCATTTGCCGCTGCCGACGAGTCCGTTCATCCGCGGACGGCGGTGGACGAGCGTGCGCGCAACACCACGAGCTCGGCGAGGCACAGCTCGGTAAACGCGATGCCGGCGACGATCGGCAGCACGAGGATGTTGACAAGCGGAATCAGCGACAGCGGAGAAAGCACGAGACCGAGGCCCATCAGGCGCATGCGGCAGCGCGCAAGCACAGCCGCGATCTCGGCGCGATCGGCGTGCTCGGCGAGCGCGTCATAGCGGAACATCCGCTGCGAAAGCCACGCGTTGAGCAGCAGCGACACGACCGCGTAGAGCGGCGGGAAGACCAGCAGCGGCAGCGACACCAGCCATAGCGGGACGAAGATCAGCAGCGCGAGCGCCGCGTTCCCGACACTTCCCGCGAATGTGCCGCCGCGACGCGCGATCAGCACCGGAAAATCCCGCGCGGCTACCGTGCGCACGATCACCGGCATCGCCAGCACCGCGATCGTCGTCAACGCGGTCGCCGCGGCGAGTGCGGCGAAGATCAGCACGGCAATGATCTGCGCAGCGATTCGTTGCAGCAGCGACGCGCCGCCGGATGCGCCGAAGACATCCGCGAGCGCATCGGTCAGTGGATGCCACGCCGCGATCGCGATCCCGATCCACACGATCGCCGCAATCACGAGCGGAAGGATCGTGAGGCCGACGATGCGCGCGCAGAGGAGGATAGGCAGCGCGCGCCGGAGCGCGGCGAGAATGGCACCCAGTGGCCGACTCCGGACGATTCAAACCGACGCGGTTTCGAGCTCGAACCGGTCGGTGAGCTCGGAAATGACGCTGGTGAATGCGCGATCGATCAGCGGCTCGGCTTCGACGAGCCGCGCGCGATTCGCGCGGAACTGATCGGCGAGCTCCTCGGCGGTCATCGAAAGCGCCTTCTGGCCCTGGCGGTTCGTGAACAGATACGTACCGCGCAGCGGGCTGATCCACGCGAGCTTGGCAAACGAGAGCTGCGCGTCGGGATCCTCGAATTCGACCCACATCCCGCGGTCCAGGCTGCGGGCGATTTCGAGATACTCGTCCTCGAGAATCGCCGGTCCGAAGTCGAGCTCGGCTGGCTCGGCCGGCTCCATCGCGACCGCCAGCGCTTCGGCGCGCGCGGCCGCTTCGGCATCACCGGACGCCTTCGCGACTTCCGCTTCGGCGCGCGCGGCCTCGGCGATCGCTGTCGTGGGCGACCGCACCGAGGCGAGCGACGGCTTCACGGCCGCCGCATGCGCTTCGACAAGGTTCGCCATGAATGCTTCGCGCTCGCCCGCGCCCCATTGCGCCGGCGGCACACCGGCGGCGAGCCGCTTCAACAGCGACGGCAGCAACGCGACCAGATGCTTGCGATCTTCGGGCGTCTTCTTCGGCTGCACGCTCCAGACGAGATCCTCGAGTGTGGCCACACTCGAGCTCCATGCGTCGCTGTCGTCTCCGTCGCGCAGGTAAATGCCCTCGAGCGTGACTTGCCATTTCTGTCGCAGGAACTGCGCGAGAAAGCGCGGGATCGGATAACTCTCGACCCGCCGCTCGATTTCCGATTTGGCGATGACGTTGGCGAGATCCTTGCGGTCGCCTTCGTTGATCGCCTCGGCCGTCGTCGAGAAATTGGCCTCCGCCGCCTGCTCTTCCGACGCGAGGAACGCTTCGAGCTCCGCGCGGAGCTCGTCGAAGATGCCGAGGTTGTCGCCGAAGCCGTCGATGATCCGGTGCACGATCCGGTCGATCGTCCGGTACAGCGGATCGTCCTGGCCCATCGCGGGCGACCAGCCGAGACCGGCCGCGGCGAGCGCGTTGACAAGCAGCCGCGACGGATGCGTCTTTCTCGCGAAAAACGCGCCGTCCAGCATCGCAACCTTCAGCACCGGGATCTGCAGCCGCGCAAGCAGGGCCTTGATGCCATCGGGAAGGTCGCGCGTGTCGAAGATGAAGTCGAACAGCATCGCGACCATCTCGATCGTCATCGCCTCGAGCTGGTTCGCGCGCTGCCCGAGCGGCGATTCCTGCAGGTCGCGCAGCACGTTGTGCGTGCCCTCCGGGATGCCGGAGAAAGCCACCTGCATGCCTTCGACGTCGAACCCGGTCTGCCCTGCCTGAAGGCGCGTCAGCCCTTCGCGCAATCCGGGCGTGGCGACGATCGGCGAGCCCGGTATGTAGCCGGATGGCGTGGGCGGCAGCGGCGGATAGACGCGCGTCGGCGGCGCGGGATGGCCCGACAGCGGAAATCCACCGTGCGACGCGGCACGCCGGAACATCGCCATCATGTCCATTTCCGGCGTCGGCTGCGACGTGTCGGGCTTGTTCTCGGCGGCGCGCTTGCGCTGCGCCGCCGGCCCGCGCGGATTCGTCGCGCGCACGCTGCCGGCCGGAATGATGCGCAGGTTTGCAAGATGTCGATTGACGTCGGCATAGATCGCGGCGACCTCGCCGAGCGGCGCCTGATTCAGTTCCTTGAGGATCTGGAACTTGACGCGGCCATCCGCTTTCAACGCGCCGAGCGCCTCGGCGAATGCACCGACGATCGTCGTCGGACCGAGCGGATTCGCAGCACTTTCCAGCACCGACTTGCCGAGCAGATGGCCGATGCCGCGGTTCAGCGTGATCAGCTCTTCGTGGCAGGCGTTCTCGACGACGCGAACGATGTTGCCGATGATCACCGATTCATCGATGGTGTCGAGGTCGATGAGCGCCAGCTTGCTCGCATCGGCTTTCGAAAAATCAGCCTTCTCGTCGGCCCGGCCGGAGACGTGATCCTCGATGCGTGTACGCAGCCGCTTCTCGAATTCCGCCATCAGCGCGGCGCGGTCGGTGATCAGCACCTGGCGCGCTTCGAGAAAGAGCTGCTGCTCGTCGCGCACGTCCGATTTTCCGGCGCGCTCGATCAGCATGTCGCACACGCGATCCAGCAGCGCGGTGAACGACAGCAGCAGCCGATGGACGGTGATGTCGCGGCAGTCGGCGAGGATTTTCGCGAGCTCGCGCGGAATCGGGCGGCGCGCCGCGGCGTGGGTCGTTACGTTCTGAGGCACAGGCTGAGCGGAATCGGCATTGGGTGACCAGTGCGCTGCCAGCGGCTTCGATGTGTTATGGGCCTCGTTAGCCGATTGACTCTAGCACGGGGGTGCATTGTATGCCACTGCCCGGCGCTGCTAGCGGCGCCGCGAGAGCGCCTGCCATGCTTTTTCGACACGCTTGAACGAGATGGGAGCGGGCGTGCGCAATTCCTGCGCGAACAACGACACGGAGAGCTCCTCGAGCATCCAGCGAAACGCCTCGAGCGCGGGCGAAACGCCGCCTGTCCGCCGCTCCTCCTCCGCCCGCTCGCGATAGCGTTCCCGCCACTCCGCAAGCTGTGCCGCGTGGCGCAGGTCGCGCTCGGGATTCTGCGCATGGCGCACGATCCGGCGCGACAGCGCCTGCAGATAGCGCGGCAGGTGCGTCAGTTGCGCCCACGGTGTCGCGGCCAGGAATCCGGGATAGACCAGCGCGTCGCGTTGCGCCTTCGCTTCCGCCGCCAGCCTTCGCTGCGACGCGGGCAAGGCGCCAATGCGCTGCGTCAATGCCTGATGCTCGGTCGAGATGTCAACGAGCAATCGCAGCGCGCTCTCGGTAACCGCCGGAAGACGGGCGCGCGCGCGCTTGACCTGGGCACTGAATGCGCCGCGCTCGCGCGGCAGCGGATCGTCGCCGATGAACGCGCGGTCGGCGACCGCACCGCGCAGATCGTCCTGCAGCGCTTCGACCGACACCGCGGCGCGCAACTGCATGCCGATCGTCGTCCAGACGCTCGCCGCCTTCACCCTCCGGGCCAGTTCATCGCCAAGATCGAAGCCGATCAGGCGTACGATGCCCCGGCGCGTCGCCGCGAGCGCCGCTTCGTGCGTGTCGAGCAGCGCGAGCGCGACGCCGTCGGGCTCGTCGATGAGCGCCGGATATGCGGTCAGGCGCTGGCCGTCGCGCTGTATCGTCAACGTCTCCGGCAGCTCTCCGAAGTCCCACTGGCGAAGACCGCGGCGCTCGAACGCGGGACGCTCGGCGGCGAACTCCAGGCGGGCGGCATCGCGAAGCCGCTCGCGCAGCGCGCCGAGGTCACGGTCCATCGCAAGCTCGCGACCGGACGCGTCGACGACCTCGATATTGATCGCGAGGTGCGCCGGCAGCGCGACGTCTCGCAGCGCGTCCCGCGGAGGCGCATCGCCCAATCGCTTCTCGACATACGCGAGCACCGCGTCGACGACGGACGAATCACGGTGCGGCGTCTGCTCCAGCAGCGCCGTCACCGTATCGGGCAACGGAATCAGTCGGTTCCGCCACGCTTTCGGCAGCGACTTCAGGTAATGCGTGACCTTTTCGCGAATCATTCCGGGCACGAGCCAGGAGAGCGTCGCGTCGTCGATCCGATTCAGCAGCGCGAGCGGCGCCGTCAACGTCAGCCCGTCGAGCGGATGATCCGGCGCGAAGCGGTACTTCAGCGGCAGCACCGTCCCCGCGATCGACAGCGTGTCGGGAAACAACGCCTCGGTCACCGCCGACGCGGCATGGCGCATCAGCGCCTCGCGCGTCAGGTAAAGCCGCTTCGGATCGCGCCGCTCCTCCTGCTTTCGCCATTGCTCGAACGTCGCTCGCGAGTGCACGTCGCCGGGAATTCGCGCAGCAAAGAACGCCGCGATCGCTTCCTCGTCGACGAGCACGTCTTCGCGGCGCGCCTTGTGCTCGAGATCGGACACTTCCGCGATCAACGCACGATTGTGATCGGCAAACGGCGCAGCGACGCCGAGCTCGCCGCCGGCCAGTGCTTCGCGGATGAAGACATCCCGCGCGTCCTTCGGCGCAACGCCCCCGTAGGCGACCGGCCGGCGCGGGATCAACGTCAGGCCGTAAAGCCGTACCCGCTCGCTGGCAACGACGTCGCCGCGCGCCTTGTCCCAGCGTGCGTCGAAGTAGTCGCGCGTGACGCGCTCGCCCGCCACTGCCTCGATCCATTCCGGCTCGATGCGCGCGGCGCAGCGCGCGAAAAGGCGTGTCGTCTGCGTGAGCTCGGCGGCGACGATCCATTTCGGCGCCTTCTTCGCGAGGCCCGATCCCGGATGCAGGAAGAACCGGATGCCGCGCGCGCCGTCGTATTGGCCGCCCATCGTAACGGCGGGCTCCGATTTCACACCAATGTTGCCGAGCAGTCCCGCGAGCAGCGCGCGGTGGATCGCGGCATAACGCGGCGCATCGATTTTCGCCGGCAGCGCCGTGTCGAGCGTCCACCCCGATTCGCCGAGCACCGCCTTCACCTGCGCGTGCACGTCGCGCCATTCGGTGAGGCGCAGAAGCGATACGAAGCGTGCCCGGCACGCGTCCACGCGCTTGCGATGCGACAGCGACTGCACGCCATCGAAGAATTCCCACAGCGCGATCAACGACAGGAAGTCGGAGCGCTCGTCGCGAAAGCGCAGGTGCGCCTGATCGGCGGCCTGCGCACGCTCGAGCGGCCGCTCGCGCGGGTCGCGCACGGACAGGGCACTCGCGATCACGAGCGCTTCGGCAAGGCAGCCATTTTCGCGCGCGGCGAGCACGATGCGGCCAACGCGCGGATCGAGCGGCAGTTGCGCGAGCTCGCGTCCACGCAGAGTCAGCGCGCGATCGGCGTCGACCGCATCGAGCTCCTGCAGCAACTGGTAGCCATCGGCGATCGCCCGTGGCGACGGCGGGTCCAGGAACGGAAACGCGGCAACTTCGCCAAGTTCGAGCGCCGCCATTCGCAGGATCACCGCCGCGAGCGAGCTGCGCAGAATCTCCGGATCGGTGTAAAGCGGCCGTGCGGCAAAGTCGTCCGCGTCGTAGAGCCGCACGCAGACGCCGTTCTGCAGGCGGCCCGATCGCCCTGCGCGCTGGTTCGCCGCGGCCTGCGAGACCTTCTCGATCAGCAGCAGCGTCGTCCTGTTGCGCACCGAATAGCGCTTGATGCGCGCAAGGCCGCTGTCGATCACGTAGCGGATGCCAGGAACCGTCAGCGACGTCTCGGCGACGTTCGTCGCGAGCACGATCCGCCGGCCGCGCGACGGCGCGAAGATCCGCTGCTGCTCCTCCACGGTCAGGCGCGCGTAGAGCGGAAGGATCTCGACCGCGTTCGCATACGGCCGGCGCGCAAGCGCTCGATGCAGCACGTCGGCGGTCTCGCGAATCTCGCGTTCACCAGGCAGGAACACGAGCATGTCGCCTGGACCTTCGCGCCACAGGTCTTCGGCGGTTGCTGCAATCGCCTCCTCGAGTTCCTCTTCGTCATCGGCTTCCTCGTCGCCCGACTGGAGCGGCCGGTAACGGACTTCGACCGGATACGCGCGGCCGGTAACGGTGATGATCGGCGCCGGCCGGTCCCCGCGCGCGAAATGCCGCGCGAAGCGCGCAGCGTCGATCGTCGCCGACGTGATGATCACCTTGAGATCCGGCCGGCGCTCGAGTAGGCGCTTGAGATAGCCCAGCAGGAAATCGATGTTGAGGCTGCGCTCGTGCGCCTCGTCGACGATGATCGTGTCGTAGCGCAGCAATTGCGGATCGCCGTGCGTCTCGGCGAGCAGGATGCCGTCCGTCATCAGCTTGACGTACGCCTCGGGGCGCGTGCGATCGGTGAAGCGGACCTTGTAGCCGACGGCATCGCCGACTCGCGTGCCGAGCTCCTGTGCGATGCGCGCGGCGACGGCACGCGCGGCGATCCTGCGCGGTTGCGTGTGTCCGATCAACCCGCGCTCGCCGCGCCCCGCGGCAAGGCAGATCTTCGGGAGCTGCGTCGTCTTGCCCGACCCCGTTTCGCCGGAGACGATGACGACCGGATGCGCGCGGATCGCCGCCTCGATGTCGCCGGCGCGCTGCGCGACGGGCAGCTCGGCGGGATAGCTGAACTGCGGCTTGCCTGCCGCACGCGCCGCGTGCACCGCGACCGAACGCTCGACGTCGCCGGCGAGCTTTTGCCATGCGTCCGGTGTCGCACCGCGGTTGCGCGCGCGCTCGATGCGCGAGCGCAAGCGGCTCGCGTCTGCCGCCATCGCTTCGTGCGCGCGGGACAGCAGCCGCAGGGCGGTGGTCACGCCCTTCGGATCGAGGCGGATCAAGGGGTCGGAGTCGTTGCAACCCGCGTCACGTTTCAACGACTCCGACCCCTTGATCCGTGGCCGCTTGATCCGGCTCGCGGCGCAGAAAGCGCGTCAACCACACCGCGACGGCAATCGTTGCGATCGCGTCGATCGTAAACGGCAGCCACGCCAGCGCCTGCGCGGCCTTGATGGCGCCGGCCATCAGCACGATCGTCGCGGCGAAAGTGGGAACGAGCCGGGGATCGTAACGGAGCAGCAGCAACAGCACGCCCGACGCGACAATGCCCGCGATCATCCCGCCGATCAGCGCACCGGAAAGATTGCTGCGGCCCTGCGCGAGCGCCGACGCGCACTCGAGTGCCAGAACCACGGCCACGGCAAGCCACAGGCGCCGGGTGAATCCGTGCGTCAACCGCGACACCACGTACACGACGAACAGCTCGACGCTGGCAACGGCGATGAAGCCGAACCCCGACAGCGCGGCGCCGGCCAGCGGCAGGCCGAGCGATGCCCACGGCGCACCGGGCCACGTCGGCGCATCCGGCGTCGCGAGCGCGGTCAGCGTCACCTGCAATCCGACGACGAACGCGCCGGCGGCAACGGCAGCAAGCATCGCCGGCCAGCGACCGATGTGGAACAGCGGCGGCGACATCCGCGCCCCGAACGCGCCGACACCGGCGCAAAGACCGGCCACCAGCGCGCCGATCAGCGCCGAGGCGATACCGCCCAGCACTTTCATCGTGAGCTGCGACGCGAGCGGCTCCGTCGTCGAAAGCGCCATCGCGACGCCCGGGCCAGGCATTCGCGGCCGACAGCACCGCAATGACGAACGTGGCGGCGAACACGATCGCCAGCGCGCGGGTATCGACGCGATGCCTGATCCAGCCGAGGATGCCGACGACGAGTGCCGCGAGGCCTGCGGCAAAAAAGATGGCGCCGCCCGCAAGCGCGACGATCTGCAGCCGATTGTCAAGCTCGCGTTCGCTCCGTGTCCAGATTTCCGGAACGTGCACGAAGCGTCCGGCGCCTGACACCTGGTCGCCCGACACGGCGACGACGTAGCGCGCCTCGCCGCCCGCGCCGACGACGATATGCGGATCGCCGAAGACGAACGACCAGTCGGTGCGCGCGGGTCGCTGCTGCTCGTCGGCGGCGACGAGCGTGAGTGGTGCGGCATCGACGCCGAAGCGCGTCTTCAACGCGGTTTGCGCAAGGGCGAGCGCCGCGTCGCGCGTCAGGCGCGCACCCGGCCGCGCCTCGGGCAACGTGTGGCTCATCGCGCGCACCGTGCCCTCGTTGGTGATCGCGACGCGCCATTCCTCGGCGCGTTCGACGACGTCGCCGCCGAATGTCGCGTAGCGCACTTCCCACACCGGCGGCGCGAGGATCGTGCCGACGAGGCGCCGATACGCCTCGGCGCCCGCTTCCCGCCAGACGAACTTGTGCCATGCCCATTGCTGCGCATCGTCGCTCGCGAGCTTGACGGCGGCAAAGCGATGCCACTCGGGGCCGAGTGCTACACCTTGCGCGGACAGCGCGGCATCGGCGGCCGCGATCGCCTGCGCGCGGTCGATGGAGAGCGGCGGGACGTCGGTGCGAAACGGCGCTGCGAACGCCCATGCGATCACGCCCGCGATCCCGAGCACCGGCAGCGCACGCTGGAATGCATGCGACGCGCGTCCGATCGTGAGCGCTGCCGACGGCGCGCGCATGCGCTTCGGCCAGCAGCGTCCCGGGATGCCATGCGCCGTTACGCAGCGCCGCCGGCAGCTCCTGCCAACGGCCGGCCTGCGCCCGCCGAACGGCGATGACAGCCAGCGGCACCAACGCCGCGGCGATCACCAGCGCCTGTTGCAGGCGTGCGCCGGGCGCATCGACGAGGAAGACCGGAATCGCGAACAGCGTGAGATCGAACGTCGCGTGCAGCAGGATCGTCGGCAAGAGGCCGAAGCGCAGGAAGATGAGCGCCCAGACGATCGCGGGCAGGAACAACTCGACCGGCCGCGAATACGCGGGAAACCCCGGATAGTTCGCATGCGCGCCGCCAAAGATCAACGCCTGCAACAGCACGGCCAGCACGACGCCGAGCGTGCGGTGGCCGTAGCGCGCGCCGATCAACGCGCCGAGCGACAACGGAATCGCGCGAAAGACGCTCTCTTCCATGAAGCCGGCCTGCAGCGAAATGGCGATCGGCGTGAGTGCGGGCACCGCCGAGCCGAGAATGTTGGGATCGGTCAGCACCTCCGACGGTTGCCACCAGCCCAGCCAGCGATTCGTTGCGTAATAGAACGCAGCGACGAGCGCCAGCTCGATCGGCACGAACAGATAGCCGCCCAGCGTGCGGCCCGCGACCTGCGGCGAAGCCGCGGCGTCGCGCGACCACAGGCGCCACAATTGCGGCTGATGCGGGAATGCGCGCCGCGAGAGGCTTTCGGCGGCCATGAACACGAGCGCGTAGGCGAGACCGCCCGCGACGGCGATCAGCACGGCGACGCCGCCCTGCTTCGACCAGAACGTCGCGGCGGTTTCCGTCGTGTCCGCGCCGAACCATGACGTGTCGGCCGAGGCCAGCGACGCGCACGCGAGCAGGCTGCCGACGACAAGGCCGGCGACAATCGCGGGACGCCAGAGCAGCCAGTGCTTGCGCGCGAGCCACAGCACCGCGAGGATGCATCCGCCGATGCCGTAAAGAAGGCCTGCCGATACCGTCGCGAGATTCGCGATCAGGTTGTTGGCGCTGCGCAGGGCGTCGTAGCGGCGATCGAACGATTCGGGAATGTGCACGAACGGCGCGACGCCGGTCAATTCGTCGCCGGCGACCGTCAGCAGCAACCTGATTCGCGCGTCTCCGAGCGGCTCGGGGCGCTCGTAGGTAAAGCTGTGATCGACGCGGCCGGAAAGCTGCGTTTGCTGCGATTGCTCGAGCAGGCGATACGGCGCGAAGGTCGATGCCCCAGTCGTCGCGCGCCCGCGTCTCGGCGATCGCCCGCGCGCTCGCCGCATCGAGCGCCTTTCGCGCCGCGTCGCGAACGTAGGTCTCCGGCAGCCGGCGAGCGAAACCGGCGGGCGCGCCGTTTGGCGAAAGCCGGATGATCGTTTCCTCGATCGCGCCGAGCGTGAAGAGCCGCACTTCCCACCAGTACGGCGAGTATCGGTCGCCGCGCGTCAGATCGGCGAACGCGGCCTTCCCGCCTCCCTCGAGCTCGACGTAGTTCTGGGTCGTGCCGTCGTGCGCGAATCGTGCGGCGACACGTGCGCCCGCCGGCGCGATGTGCAGCTTCGTCGCAAGCGCGCGCGCCGACGCGATGGCCTCGGTGCGCGACACCTTGACATCGAGGTTCACGATCGGGATCGCGAGCGGAAACAGGCGCGCCGCGATGGCGAGTGCGAGCAACGCCGCGATCGCATAGGCGATCCAGAACGCCGGCTTGCGCATGACGCCGCTCAAGGGGTTGTCAGGCCGGCCGGCGCGCGCGCGGGAGGATGCGCCATTGCAGCACCGGTGCCGATCACGCCGCGCGCGGCAAGATCGCGCAGCATCGCATCATCGAGTCCGAGGCGCTCGCGAAGGACATTCGCCGTGTGCTCGCCGAGGAGCGGCGGCGCAAGCGCATAGGTCATCGGCGTGCCCGACAGGCGCAGCGGCGCGCGAACCTGCGGCACGGTGCCGGCAAGCGGGTGCGGAAGGTCGAGCTTCATCGTGCGCGCCTGCAGCTGAGGATCGGCAAACACCTGATCGAGGCGATTGATCGGCCCGCACGGAACGCCGGCGCGCTCCAGCGCTTCCAGCCACTCGCGCTGCACGCGTGTGCGCATCAGGGCATCGATCATCGGCACCAGTATGTCGCGGTTGCGAACGCGCGCGGCATTCGTCGCGTAGCGGAGATCGCCGGCCCATCCCGGCGTGCCCGCGACGTCGCAGAACCTGCGAAACTGGCCGTCGTTGCCGACGGCGAGAATGACGTGCCCGTCGGCGCATGCGAATACCTGGTACGGCACGATGTTCTGATGCGCGTTGCCGGCACGTGCGGGAACGGCACCGCTCACGAGATAATTCATGTCGATCACTGCCATCATCGCCACCGACGAATCGAACAGGCACGCGTCGATCCATTGTCCCTGCCCGGTGCGATCGCGATGCGCGAGCGCTGCCAGCAGCGCGACCGATGCATACATCCCGGTCATCAGATCGGTGATCGCGATGCCCGCTTTCTGCGGGCCGCCACCGGGCAGGTCATCGCGCTCGCCGGTCACGCTCATGAAGCCGCACATGCCCTGAATGATGAAATCGTAGCCCGCGCGATCGGCATAGGGGCCATCCTGGCCGAAACCGGTGATCGACGCGTAGACGAGCCGCGGATTGATTGCCGCGACGCGCGGGTAGTCGAGACCATATTTCGCGAGTCCCCCGACCTTGAAGTTCTCGATCAGCGCGTCGGATTGCGCCGCCAGCGCGAGCACGAGATCGCGCCCGTCCGGCTTCGTGAAATCGATCGCGAGCGATTGCTTGCCGCGATTGCAGGCGAGGTAGTACGCCGCTTCGCCGGTGTCGTTCCCGTCGCGATCCTGCAGGAACGGCGGGCCCCAGGCGCGCGTGTCGTCGCCCGTTCCCGGCCGCTCGATCTTCAGCACCGTCGCGCCGAGGTCCGCGAGCAATTGCGTGCACCAGGGACCGGCGAGCACGCGCGACAGGTCGAGGATCGTGAGGTGGGCGAGCGGACCGGGCACGGGTGTGGGCTGATCAATGCGGCATCACGCAGGGAACGACATTGCGACAGTCAGTGGACCGCCTTGATCATCTCGTCGACGACCTTCTTCGCGTCGCCGAACACCATCATCGTCTTGTCCATGTAGAACAGCGGATTGTCGAGGCCTGCGTAGCCCGAGGCCATCGAGCGCTTGTTGACGATCACCGTCTTCGCCTTGTACGCCTCGAGGATCGGCATGCCGTAGATCGGGCTGCCCTTCTGCTCGGCGAGCGGATTGACGACGTCGTTCGCGCCGAGGATGAGCGCCACGTCCGCGGTGCCGAACTCGCCGTTGATGTCGTCCATCTCGAACACCTGGTCGTACGGCACCTCGGCCTCGGCGAGCAGCACGTTCATGTGTCCCGGCATGCGACCGGCCACCGGATGGATCGCGTACTTGACCGTGACGCCCTTGTCGCGAAGCTTCGTGGCGAGCTCCTTCACCGCATGCTGCGCGCGCGCGACCGCCAGGCCGTAGCCCGGAACGATGATCACCGTCTCGGCGTTCTCCATGATGAACGCCGCGTCGTCCGCGCTGCCTGACTTGACCGTCTTCTGCTCCGAGCCTGCCGATACCGTGCCGCCCTCGGCGCCGAAGCCGCCGAGGATCACGCTGAAGAACGACCGGTTCATCGCGCGGCACATGATGTACGACAGGATTGCGCCGGAGCTGCCGACGAGCGAGCCGGCGATGATGAGCATCGGGTTGTCGAGCGAGAAGCCGATGCCGGCCGCCGCCCATCCCGAATAGCTGTTCAGCATCGAGATCACGACCGGCATGTCGGCGCCGCCGATCGGAATGATGATCAGCACGCCGAGCAGGAACGCGATCGCCGTCATCACGATGTACGGCAGCCACTTCGCGTCGTCGGCGGCGAGAAAGAACCCGATGCCGAAGCCGATCATCGCGAGCGCAAGTGCGAGGTTGAGCAGATGCTGGCCGGCGAACGCGACCGGCGCGCTGCGGATGCGCCCGGACAATTTGCCGAACGCGATCACCGACCCCGAGAACGTGATGGCGCCGATGAACGTGCCGATGAAGAGCTCGAGCTTGTTGCCGGTGGGAATGGGTGCGGGCAATCCGAATGCCTGCGGATCGTGAATCGCCGAGATCGCGATCAGCACCGCCGCAAGGCCGACGAGCGAGTGGAACGCGGCAACGAGCTCCGGCATCTGGGTCATCTGCACGCGCCGCGCGATCACCGCGCCGATCGCGCCGCCGACGGCGATGCCGGCGAGGATCAGCCCGACGTTCTTCGTGTGCGAGTAGACGAGCGCCAGCGTGACGACGACGGCGATCGCCATGCCGATGATGCCGAGCAGATTGCCGCGGCGCGCCGTCGATGGATGCGACAGGCCCTTCAGCGCGAGGATGAAGCACACCGATGCGAGCAGGTACCACAGCGCAACCTGATTGGCGCTCATTGGACCCCCACGCTTGCGGCTGTCGCCGCTGCGCTGCCCCCAAGGGGGGTGCTATTCGCGCCTTGGGGCGGCCCGGCGGCGCTCAGGGCGAGCTCGCGGATCGCCACGCGTCGGGCTCTCAAGGCTTCGCCGCCGGCTTCGCGGCCGGCTCCCTGCGCTTGAACATTTCGAGCATCCGTTGCGTGACGAGAAAGCCGCCGAAGGCGTTGATCGAAGCCAGGACGACGGCGACCACGCCGACATAGCCGCCCCAGTCGAACGCCGCGGGCCCCGCGGCGAGCATCGCACCGACGAGGATGATCGCCGAGATCGCGTTGGTGACCGACATCAGCGGCGTATGCAGCGCGGGCGTCACGCTCCAGACAACGTGGTAGCCGACGAAGATTGCGAGAACGAAGATGATCAGATGAAAGACGATTGGAGAGATGGTGGCGGCCATGGCCTTCCTTGGTGATGCAGCGTAATGCTGGCGCCGGGGGACCGGCGCGCAATCGCGTTGGAACGTCGTCGCGATTGGAAGCGGGCGGCTGCGACAATCGCCGGAGCGCGCCGGCGCTCAACGCGACTGCGCGCCGTGGCGGTGCGCTCGCGCGTTGCCGGCATCATTGCGCGTCTGCGCTCATTTTTGCGCCACGACCTGCCCGTTGTCGCACACCAGCGTCGCCTGCACGATCTCGTCGTCGCGCGCGATCGCATACTCGCCGGACTTGAGGTTCAGCGACAGCGCGACGAAGTTCAGCACGTTGCGCGCATAGAGCGCCGACGCGTCGGCGGGAACGAGCGCCGGCAGGTTCGTGAATCCCACGATCTTCACGCCGTTGCGCTCGACGATGCGGCCCGCTTCGGCGCCCTCGACGTTGCCGCCCTGCTCGACGGCGAGATCGACGATGATCGCGCCCGGCTTCATCAATGCGACTGTCTCGGCCTTGACGAGCTTGGGCGCTGCGCGTCCGGGGATGAGCGCGGTCGTCACGACGATGTCCATCTGCTTGCAGCGCTCGGCGATGATCGCGCCCTGCCGCTGCATCCAGGCGGGCGGCATCGGCCGCGCATAGCCGCCGACGCCTTCGGCGATCTCGCGCTCCTCGTCGGTTTCGTACGGCACGTCGACCCACTTGCCGCCGAGCGATTCGACCTGGTCCTTCACGGAAGGACGCACATCCGACGCCTCGATGACGGCGCCAAGGCGCTTCGCGGTGGCGATCGCCTGCAATCCCGCAACGCCGACACCGAGGACCAGCACGCGCGCCGCCTTGACCGTGCCGGCCGCCGTCATCAGCATCGGCATGAAGCGTCCGTATTCATTCGCCGCGAGGATGATCGCCTTGTACCCGGCGATATTCGCCTGCGACGACAGCACGTCCATCGATTGCGCGCGCGTGATGCGCGGCAGGCGCTCGAGCGCGAAGCCGGTGACGCCGGCATGCGCGAGCGCTTCGATGCCGGCGGCGTCGAACGGGTCGAGCAGGCCGACGAGCGCCGATCCACGCGCGAGCGACGCCAGCTCGTCGCCGACCGGCGCGCGCACCTTCAGCACCAGGTCGGCGCGAAGCGCTTCGCGTGCGTCGCCGATGCGGGCGCCGGCCGCTTCGTACGCCGCATCCGGAATGCTGCTCGCCGCGCCCGCGCCGGAGGCGACGATCGCCGCGTGCTTGCCGCTCGCGATGAGCTTCCGGATGGTTTCCGGCGTCGCGGCCACCCGCGTCTCTCCGGGCCGCGTCTCGCGGGGAATGCCGATCAGCATCTTGTCGTTGCCAGCCTTTCAGTCGCTCGCGAGCGGCGTCGCCCGGCCCGTCGGGCCGCTATCGTGCCATAGAACCGGCGGCAGGCAGCGCCGCCGCATTACTCGTGATGAATCGGACGCGGCATCAGATCGCCGCGGCGATCGCCTTGCCGACATCGGACGTGCTCGACTTGCCGCCGATGTCCGGCGTACGCGGCGCCTTCGGATCGGCGAGCACGCGTTCGATCGCCGCGACGATTTCGCGCGCCGCGTCGGGATGGCCGAGAAAATCGAGCATCAGCGCCGCCGACCAGATCTGGCCGATCGGATTCGCCACGCCCTTGCCGGCGATGTCGGGCGCCGATCCGTGCACGGGCTCGAACAGCGACGGCGACGTGCGCTCGGGATTGATGTTCCCCGAAGGTGCGATGCCGATCGTCCCGCACACCGCGGGACCGAGGTCCGAAAGGATGTCGCCGAACAGGTTCGAGCCCACGACCACATCGAACATCTGCGGGCGCTGCACGAAATGCGCGCAGAGGATGTCGATGTGGAACTGGTCGACGCGAATGTCCGGATAGCGCGCTGCCATCGCGCGAAAGCGCTCGTCCCAGTACGGCATCGTGATCGAGATGCCGTTCGACTTCGTCGCCGACGTGAGATGTCGCGCGGGCCGCGTGCCGGCGAGCTCGAACGCGTACTTGAGGATGCGATCGACGCCCTTGCGCGTGAACACGGATTCCTGGAATACGATCTCGCGCTCGGTGCCGTCGAAGAGACGGCCGCCGACCGACGAATATTCGCCCTCCGTGTTTTCGCGCACGACGATGAAGTCGATGTCGCCGGGCGTGCGGTTGGCAAGCGGCGTCGCGATGCCGGGCATCAGGCGGCAGGGCCGCAGATTGACGTACTGGTCGAAGCGGCGCCGGAACTGGATCAGCGAGCCCCACAGCGACACGTGGTCCGGCACGATCGCGGGCCAGCCGACGGCGCCGTAGAAGATCGCCTCGAACGGCGACAGCGTCTCGAACCAGTCCTCCGGCATCATGCGGCCGGTTCGCGCGTAATAGTGCGAGTTCCAGTCGAAATGCACGAACTCGAATGCAACGCCGAATTTCGCCGCCGTCTTCTCGACAACGCGCAGTCCCTCGGGAACGACTTCCTTGCCGATGCCATCCCCCGGAATCACCGCGATCCGATGCATGCGTGTCTCCTCCGTCGAACGACGATTATAGGGGTCGGCAGCGCCGCACGCGGCGCGACGCGCGACTCGGCCGTTTGTCCGATGGCGTGACGCCAACGCCCGCCCTACCGTGTTGGCGCGAGTACCCGCGGCCCTCGGAAAGGAAAGCGTCATGAGCGAACGTCGTTACTGGATCGGAGTCGTTGCGCAGGATCACGTCGAGGCTGCCGTCGCGCACGGCTTCGTGCAACTCAATTACGGCAAGGCGGGGCCGCTCGAGCGCATGCAGCCCGGCGACGGCGTCGCATTCTATTCGCCGCGAGCCACCTGGCCCGATGGCGCGCCGCTGCAGGCGTTCACGGCAATCGGGCGAGTCGGCGAAGGCCCGATCTTCGAGGCCGAGGCGGTCGATCCGGCGCCGGCGTTTCGGCGCAGCGCCTTGTATTTCGACGCGACGCCGGTTCCGATCAAGCCGCTGCTCGAGCGGCTCTCGTTCATCCGCAACAAGGCGCATTGGGGCGCGGCGTTCCGCTTCGGCGTCGTGCGCGTGCCGCGCGACGACTTCGCGGCGATTGCGGCGGCAATGGGTCGCGATCCCGATGTCGATTTCGCGTGATGCGGGATGCGGCGCGCGGCTGCGTGATCGACGACGCCGGTAACCGCGACGTGGCGACGGCGCGCGTGCGCCGCTCGCTGCAGCGCCGGCTGCGCTATGATGCCGGCGCCCCGCCATGCGCATGCCAACACGATGAAGCAGACCTTTCTCGATTTCGAGCAGCCGATCGCCGAAATGCAGCAGCAGATCGACGAGCTGCGTTACGTGCACGAGGATTCGGCCGTCGACATTTCCGACGAAATCACGCGCCTCACCAGAAAAAGCCAGCAGCTCACCAAGGATATCTACAGCAAGCTGTCGGCGTGGCAGATCGCGCAGGTCGCCCGCCATCCGCAGCGCCCGTACACGCAGGATTACATCAACGGGATGTTCGGCGAGTTTCGCGAGCTGCATGGCGACCGCAGCTACGCCGACGACCCGGCGATCATCGGCGGGCTCGCGCGCTTCAATGGCATTCCGTGCATGGTGCTCGGACAGCAGAAGGGCCGCGACACCAAGGAGAAGATCTATCGCAATTTCGGCATGCCGCGCCCGGAGGGCTATCGCAAGGCGCTGCGCCTCATGAAGCTCGCGGAAAAGTTCGGACTGCCGCTGTTCACGTTCGTCGACACGCCGGGCGCGTATCCCGGCATCGGCGCCGAGGAGCGCGGGCAGTCCGAGGCGATCGGACGCAACCTGTACGAGATGGCGGGGCTTCGCATCCCGATCATCGCGACGGTCATCGGCGAAGGCGGCTCCGGCGGCGCGCTCGCCATCGCGGTGGGCGATCTCACGTTCATGCTGCAGTACGCGACCTATTCGGTCATCTCGCCCGAGGGCTGCGCGTCCATTCTCTGGAAATCGCCCGAGCACGCGTCGCAGGCCGCCGAAACGCTCGGCATCACCGCCGCGCGCCTGAAGCAACTGGGATTGATCGACAAGGTCGTGAACGAGCCGCTCGGCGGCGCGCATCGCGACCACGCGGCGATCATGGTCACGTTGAAGAAAGCGCTGACCGAGGCGCTGCGCCAGTTGCAGGAGCAGACGATCGAGGGTCTGCTCGAGGCGCGCGAAGACAAGATCCTCGCCTATGGCCGATTCAAGGAGATCCCGGCCGGCTGAGTCGCCGACGCGCCCCGATCTGCGGGTCGGCCGTCGCGAATCTGCTCGCGCAGGCGTTGCCCGACGGCGGGCGCATCGGCGTTGCGCTGTCGGGCGGTCGCGATTCCGTCGCGCTGTTCGACGCGACGGCAAGCGTCGCCGCCGCCGCGCGCTGCGAGGTCGTCGCCTTGCACGTCCATCATGGGCTGTCCGGCAACGCCGACGCCTGGTCGAGCTTCTGCGCCGCGTTGTGCGCGGCGCACGGGGTTGCTTGCGCGACGCGCGAGGTGCGTATTGCGCGCGGCGCGCGCATCGGCATCGAGGCTGCTGCGCGAGCGGCGCGTTACGAGGCGCTCGAAGCGCTCGCGCGCGAGCGGAGCGCATCCGCGGTGCTGCTGGCGCATCACGCCGACGACCAGGCCGAGACGCTGCTGCTGCAACTGCTGCGCGGCGCCGGCCCCCGCGGCCTGGCCGCCATGCCGTCGGCGCGGCTTGTGCGCGGCATCCGGTGGCTGCGGCCGTTTCTCGCCGTTTCGCGCGCATCGCTCGACGCTTACCTCGCGCAGCATCGCCTGAACTACGTCGACGACGAAAGCAATGCCGACCATCGCTATCGCCGCAATGCGCTTCGCGCGAATCTCGTTCCGGCGCTCCGGACGATCGCGCCAGGCTATCCCGGCGTACTGGTGCGCGCGGCCAGCCACCAGGCGGAAGCGGCTGCGCTGCTCGACGAACTCGCCCGGATCGACGCGGGACCCGCCTTCGACGGCAGCACGCTCGACCGCGCCGCCCTTCGCGCGCTCGACGCGCCGCGCGCGCGCAATCTGTTGCGCTGGTTCCTGCGCCAGCAGGAGGCGCGCGCGCCGTCGTCCGCGCGGCTTGCCGACATGCTGCGGCAACTGACGACGGCGCGCGACGACAGTCACGTCGCACATTGCGCAAGGCGGCGTCGAGCTCGGCCTGCATCGTGGCCGCATCATCCTGCATCGTCCGGCATCGCCGCGCTACGTGCGCGAGTGGGATGGCAGGTCCGCCGTCGAGCTGCCGCACGGCACGCTGGTCTTCGCGCCGGCGCGGGGCGAAGGGATCGCCGCGCGCCGCCTTGCCTCGGCGTGCGTCACCATCCGCGCCGGCGCACCGGGCGAACGGCTGCGGCTGGCCGGTCGCGCATCGGCACGGCACGTCGCCGACCTGCTGCGCGAGGCCGGCATTCCCGAATGGAATCGCACCGGATTGCCGCGCGTCTACTGCGATGAAGCGCTGGCCGCGGTGGCGTGCGCGGGTGTCGATGCGCGGTTCGCCGCGGCGCGCGACGAGCCCGCGTTCGCGCTCGATTGGCGACCGCAGGGACGCGAAGTTTGACCACACGATCCCGAGCGCCCGAACGCTGTCCTCGCACATCGTTCGCATGTTAGAATTTTGAATTTGCTCGCTTTTATTTTGTCGGAGTCGAAATATGGCGGTTGAGCGTACCCTTTCGATCATCAAACCCGATGCCGTGGCGAAGAACGCCATCGGCGACATCTACAGCCGGTTCGAAAAAGCCGGGCTGAAGATCGCCGCCGCGCGCATGGTCTGGCTGTCCCGAAGGGATGCGGAAGGCTTCTACGCCGTGCACCGGGAGCGTCCGTTCTTCCGCGACCTGGTCGAATTCATGACCACGGGCCCGGTGATGATCCAGGTCCTCGAAGGCGAAAACGCGATCGCCAGGAATCGCGAACTCATGGGCGCGACCGATCCTGCGAAGGCGGCGCCCGGCACCATTCGCGCCGACCTCGCGCAATCGATCGACGCGAACGCTGTCCATGGGTCCGATGGGCCCGAAACCGCCGCATTGGAAATTGCCTACTTCTTCCCGTCGCAGAGCGTCTACGACCGATGAGGGAAGTCAGGGGCGTGAACGGGCCCTGATGCCGTACCCGATGCAGAACCTGCTCGATCTCGATCCCGCAAGCCTCGCCCACTGGTTCGCCGAACGCGGCGAAAAGCCGTTTCGCGCGCGACAGGTCTCGCGCTGGGTTCACCAGCGCTACGCCGCCGACATCGCGTCGATGACCGATCTCGCGAAGTCGCTGCGCACGTCACTTGCCGGCGATGCCGAAATTCGTGCGCCGGGCGTGCTGCGCGACACGACCGCGAGTGACGGCACGCGCAAATGGCTGCTCGATGCCGGCAACGGCAACGCGGTCGAAGCGGTCTACATTCCCGAGGACGACCGCGGCACGCTGTGCATATCGTCGCAGGCCGGATGCGCGCTCGACTGCGCGTTCTGCTCGACCGGCAGGCAGGGCTTCAACCGCAACCTCACGACCGGCGAAATCGTCGGCCAGCTGTGGCACGCGAACCGCACGCTGCTCGCGGAGATCGGGCGAAGGGCTCCGAGGCGCGATTCGCCCTGGGGCAGCAGCGGCGAAGCCGCAAGCGGGCCACCGCGCGCCGATCACGAACGTCGTCATGATGGGCATGGGCGAGCCGCTCGCCAATTTCGACAACGTCGTTCCCGCGCTGCGGCTCTTCCTGGACGACAACGCGTACGGCCTGTCGCGCCGGCGCGTCACGTTGTCGACGTCGGGACTCGTGCCCTGGATCGATCGGCTGCGCGACGAATGCCCGGTGGCGCTCGCCGTATCGCTGCATGCACCCGACGATGCGCTGCGCGATCGCCTCGTGCCGATCAATCGCAGGCATCCGCTGTCGACGCTGATGGCCGCGTGCCTGCGCTACCTCGACCGCGCGCCGCGCGATTTCCTGACATTCGAATACGTGATGCTCGACGGCGTCAACGATCAGCCCGCGCACGCGGCCGCGCTGATCGCGCTCGTGCGCGACGTGCCGTGCAAGCTCAACCTCATCCCGTTCAATCCCTTCCCCGGCAGCGGCTTCACGACGAGTCCGCGCGAGCGCATCCGCGGCTTCGCGCACGCATTGCAGGATGCCGGGATCGTGGCGACAATCCGCAAGACGCGCGGCCAGGACATCGATGCGGCCTGCGGCCAGCTCGCCGGGCAGGTAAACGACCGCACGAAGCATCGGCTCGCCACACGCATTCCGCTCGCGGTCGCGCGCTAAAAGCCGCTCACTCGGGAATTGTCCGCATGAAATGTCTTGCATGGTCCCTGCTCATCGCCGGCGCGCTCGCCGGCTGCGCGTCGAAGCCCGCAACCCCGGTACAGCCGACGCCGGCCGAACAGCCGCCGGTGCAGGCCCAGCACGCGACACCGCTGCAGCGCGCGCAGATCCGCACCGAGCTTGCCGCCGGCTATTACCAGCGCGGCCAGATGGATGTCGCGCTCGAGGAGCTCGGCACGGCGAAGTCGCTCGACCCGACGTACCCGAAGCTCTACGACATTTACGGCCTCGTCTACGCGATGCTGGGCGAGCGCGCGAAGGCCGAGGAAAATTTCCGGCAGGGCCTGGCGCTCGCGCCCAACGACTCCGAAATTCGCGAGAACTGGGGCGCGTACCTCTGCGGAACCGGCCGGGCACGCGAGGCGATCCCCGAATTCGAGCAGGTGCTGAAAGACCCGCTGTACAAGACGCCGGAGATTGCGCTGATCAACGCAGGCAAGTGCAGCGCGGAGATCGGTCAGACCAAAGAGGCCGAGGACTACCTGCGGCGTGCGCTCGGCGCGTCGCCCGGCAATCCGATCGCCGCGTACAACCTGGCGCTGCTCGCGTATCACGAGTCGCGCGTCGGCGAAGCGCGCGCATGGATGCGACCCGTGATGCAGCAGCCATCGCCCCCGGCCGAAGCGCTCTATCTCGGCGTCTGCATCGAGCGCAAGCAGGGCGATCGCGAGGCTGCGCGATCGTACGAGTCGCAGCTGCGCAACCGCTGGCCCAACTCGCCGGAAGCGAAGGCCATCGCCGGCGGAGAATGCCGGTGAGCAACACCATCGACAGCGAAACGACGCCGGCCAGCGCCGGACCCCGCCAGACGACGGCCGGCTCGAAACTGAAGGCCGCGCGCGAAGCGGCGGGACTGTCGCTCGACGCGGTGGCCCAGCAACTGAAGCTCGCGCCGAGGCAGGTGAAGGCGCTCGAAGACGACGATTGGCAGCGCCTCCCGGGCCGCACGTTCGCGCGCGGTTTTGCGCGCAACTACGCGCGGTTCGTGCGGCTCGATCCCGACGCGGTGCTGGCGCTGCTTCCCGGGCCCGACACCACGCCAGCGCTCGAGCGTCCGGCGCTCGCGGCGTCGCGCCGCCCGATGGGGGAAATCCCGATCGAGCGCGTTTCGAAGCCCTCGATGCTGCGGTGGCTGATTCCGCTTCTGCTCGTCGGCGTCGTCGCCGCCATCGCCTACTACGAGTTTTCGCGCTCGAAGCTGCGCTTGCTTCCCGACATGATGTCGTCAGCCGTGTCGCATCGGTCGGCCGTTTCGCCGGCGACGCCGCCCCCGGCGGCCACGACAACGCCTTCAGCGTCCGGCACCGCCACGACGGTCCTGCCCAATCCGATGGCGGGCGCCTCGATCGCGCCGCCGCCCGCGGCGAGCGCAGCGAAGGACAGCGCCATGGCGCAGCCTGCGCCGGCGGCTGCCGGCGCACCCGGTGCCGGTGCGCCGGCCGTTGGCGCGCCGGCACCCGAAGCATCGCTCGTCCTGAAGTTCCGGGGTACGTCGTGGGTCGAAGTCAAGGACGCGAATGGACGCGTCGTCGTGCAGATGACGGGCGGCTCGGGCATGACGCAGACGGTTTCCGCCGTGCCGCCGATCGAGCTCGTCGCTCGGCAATGCACCCGATGTCGACGTCACCTTCCGCGGCCAGCCGCTCGACCTTTCGCCGTACGTCCGGGGCGGCGTCGCGCGCGTGGCACTGAGATGAGCTCAAGATGAGCGGTATCGAGCAAGCGGTGATCGCGCGGCGCGCGAGCCGCGGCGTCGATGTCGCCGGCGTGCGCGTCGGCGGCGGCGCGCCGATCGTCGTCCAGTCGATGACGAACACCGACACCGCCGACGTCGCCGCAACGGTCGCGCAGGTCCGCGCGCTGGCTACGGCCGGCTCCGAGCTCGTGCGCGTGACGATCAACACGTCGGAAGCGGCGGCTGCGCTGCCGGAGATTCGCCGCCAACTCGACGACATCGGCTGCACCGTGCCGCTGATCGGCGATTTTCATTACAACGGCCACAAGCTTCTGACGGAGCAGCCGGCGTGCGCGCGCGCGCTCGCCAAGTACCGGATCAATCCCGGCAACGTCGGCAAGGGCGCCAAGCGCGATTCGCAGTTCGCGACACTGATCGAGCTGGCAATCGACTACGGCAAGCCGGTGCGCATCGGCGTCAACTGGGGCAGCCTCGACCAGGCGCTGCTCGCGCGGATGATGGACGAGAACGCGCGCGCAGCCGAGCCTGCCGATGCCGGCGCCGTCATGCGCGAGGCGCTCATCACGTCGGCGCTCGAAAGCGCCGCGCATGCCGAGTCGCTGGGCCTGCCGGGCGACCGGATCATCCTGTCGTGCAAGGTCTCGAACGTGCAGGACCTGATCGCCGTCTACTCGGAGCTCGCGCGCCGCTGCGACTACGCGCTGCACCTCGGTCTCACCGAGGCGGGCATGGGCAGCAAGGGCATCGTCGCGTCGACCGCGGCGATGGCGGTGCTGCTGCAGCAGGGCATCGGCGACACGCTGCGCGTGTCGCTCACGCCCGAACCCAATGGCGAGCGCACGCGTGAAGTGATCGTCGCGCAGGAGTTGCTGCAGACGATGGGACTGCGCTCGTTCACGCCGATGGTCACCGCGTGTCCCGGATGCGGGCGCACGACGAGCAGCTATTTCCAGGAGCTCGCCGACCGCATCCAGACGTTCCTGCGCACGTCGATGCCGGCGTGGCGCGAGCAGTACCCCGGCGTCGAGGCGATGCACGTCGCGGTCATGGGCTGTGTCGTCAACGGACCCGGCGAGTCGAAGCTCGCCAACCTCGGCATTTCGCTGCCCGGCACCGGCGAGACGCCCGTCGCGCCCGTGTACGTCGACGGACAGAAGACCGTGACGCTGAAGGGCGAGCGGATCGCCGAGGAATTCGAGCGCATCGTGGTCGATTACGTGCGTGCGACGTATGGCGGCGAAGCGAAAGCGCCGGCGCTCGTACCGCAGCACAAGACGATCGCCGTCAAGGCAGTGGCTTCAGACCGAATCAGCGATGCGGCTCGTCGCTGATTCGCGCTGAAACCACCGGGGAAGACAATGGCAGCGGCACTGCAGGCCGTGCGCGGCATGAACGACGTGCTTCCGGACGAGGCGGCGCTGTGGCAGCGCTTCGAGGACACGTCGCGCAATGTTTTCGAGCGCTACGGCTATCGCAACCTGCGCGTGCCCGTCGTCGAGCCGACGCCGCTATTCGTGCGCGGCATCGGCGCGCACACCGACGTCGTCGAGCACGAGATGTACACGTTCGAGGACAAGCTGAACGGCGAGAGCCTGACGCTGCGGCCGGAAGCGACGGCCGGCATCGTGCGCGCGGCGATCGAGCACAGCATCCTCCACGAGCGGCCGCTGCGCGCATGGACCAGCGGTCCGATGTTCCGGCACGAGCGCCCGCAGAAGGGTCGCTATCGGCAGTTCCATCAGCTCGACGTCGAGGCGCTCGGCTTCCCGGGCCCGGATGTCGACGCCGAGCAGATCGTCATGCTGGCGCGGCTCTGGCGTGCGCTCGGGCTCGACGGTATCGCGCTCGCGATCAATTCGATCGGCGATGCCGACGAGCGCCGCGCGCATCGCGAGGCACTGATCGAGCACTTCGAGCGGCATGCCGACGCGCTCGATGCCGACGCGAAGCGCCGGCTGCACGCGAACCCGCTGCGCCTTCTCGACAGCAAGCATCCGGCGCTGCAGGACGTGATCATCGCGGCGCCGCGCCTCGTCGATCGCCTGGGCGACGCGTCACGCGCGCATTTCGACGGCCTGCAGATCGCTGCTCGACGAAGCGCGCATCCCGTACACGGTCAATCCCCGGCTCGTGCGCGGGCTCGACTACTACAATCGCACCGTTTTCGAGTGGACCACCGACGCGCTCGGCGCGCAGGGCACGGTCGCCGGCGGTGGGCGCTACGACGGATTGTTCGCGGAACTGGGCGGCAAGCCGACGCCGGCCTGCGGTTTCGCGATCGGCGTCGAGCGGATGATCCTGCTGCTCACGGCGCAGCGAAGCATCAAGCCTTCCGCTCCCGACGCCTATATCGTGCACGCAGGCGAGCGCGCGGCGGCCGTCGCGCGCCATGTCGCGGAAACGCTGCGCGATCATGGCGCAGCGGTCGTGCAGAACGCCGGCGGCGGCAGCTTCAAGTCGCAGATGAAGCGCGCCGACGCGAGCGGCGCACGCCTCGCGGTGATCATCGGCGACGACGAGGCGGCAGCCGGCACGGTGACGATCAAGCATTTGCGCGAAGGCGGCGACCAGGTTGCCGTGCCGGTGCGCGACATCGCGGCGCGCTTCGCCGCGCTCAATACATCGAAGGACGAATATGGCGTTGTATGACCTCGAAGAACAGGACCAGATCGACGATCTGAAGGCCTGGTGGACGCGATACGGCGGTACGGTCACCGTGGCACTGGTGCTCGGCTGCCTCGTGATCGCCGGCGTTCAGGGCTGGCGCTGGTACGCCGGGAAGCGCGCGGAAAACGCATCGGTGCTCTATGGCGCGGTCAGCGAAGCGGCGCGCACCAAGGACACGGCGAAAGCGAAGGATGCGATTGCACAGATCACCGATCGCTACGCGTCAACCGCCTATGCGCCGCGCGCCGCGCTGCTTTACGCGAAGATGCTCTACGACGCCGGCGATCGCAACGGCGCCAAGGCGCAGTACGCGTGGGTCGTCGAGCATGCGCCGGAGGAGGAAGTGAAGGCGATCGGGCGCTATCGGCTCGCACAGGTGCAGATCGACGACAAGCAGTACGACGCGGCGCTGGCGACGCTCGATGCGAAGCATCCGGCATCGTTCGACGGGATGTTCGCCGACCTGCGCGGCGACGCGCTCGCTGCCGCCGGACGCGTGGCCGATGCGCGAAGCGCGTACGAAAACGCGCTCGCGAAGCTCGATGCGAAGTCGCCTTATCGCAATTTCGTGCAGGTGAAGCACGACGCGCTCGGCGAACCGACGCAGCCGGCCGTCTCGTCCGCGGGATCGGGCAAGCCGGCAGGCGGCGCCGCGCCGGGTGCGGCACCTGCCGCGGTGGCGAGTGAAGCGACGACGGCGGCGCCGGCAGATCATGGAGCGGCGAAATGACGCGAACGCTGCGCAGCGTCGCATGCGCGCTGCTCGCCGCGGCGATTGGCGCGGGATGCGCGAGCCTGTCGCAATCGCCGCTCACGTCATGGATGACGTCGATACCCGCGCCCTCGTTCGCGTGGCTCACCGGTGGAAGCCACAAGCCGGGACCGTTGCCCACGCTCGATGCGACGGTCAACCGCCGCACGTCGATTGGCAACAGAGCGTGGGCAAGGCGGGACCCGGATTCGCGCCGGCGATCACGCCGTCCGCGATCTATGCCGCGGCCACCGACGGCACGCTCGTGCGCGTCGATCCGGCAACGGGACGCGTGGAGTGGAAAGTCGCGGCGGGTCACGTGTTGTCGGCGGGGCCGGGGGCGGGCGCATCGCTCGTCGTCGTCGGCACCGACAAGGGCGACGTGCTCGCGTTCGATACGCAAGGGAAGCCGCGCTGGTCCGCGCGGGTATCGAGCGAAGTCATCGCACCGCCGCGCGTCACGGAAAGCATCGTCATCGTTTTCTCCGGCGACGGCCGCATCTACGGCCTGTCCACGAACGACGGCAAGACGGTCTGGGTCGATCCGCACGCGAATCCGCCGCTGACCGTGCGCAATGCCGCCGGCGGCGTCGTATCGCGCGGCGGATTGTTCGTCGGCACCGCCGGCGGCCGGTTGCTCGCGATCGACGCGCAGACCGGCGCGATCGCCTGGGACGGCACCGTGGCGACGCCGAAGGGCGCGACGGAGCTCGAGCGGATCGCCGATGTGACGAGCCTGCCGTACGTCGACGACAAGGAAGCCTGCGCGGCCGCCTATCAGGGCCGCGTCGCCTGCTTCGACGTCGTGCGCGGCTCGGTCATCTGGACGCGTGACATCTCGAGCCTCGCCGGAGTCACCGCCGATGCGAATCGCCTCTATGCGGTCGACGACAAGGGCGTCGTGCAGGCTTTCGATCGCAGCAACGGCGCGTCGATCTGGAAGCAGGACGTGTTGTCGAAGCGGCGCATCGGCGGCCCGCAACTGATCGGCGACGAATTGGGCGTCGTCGACGTCGAAGGCTATCTGCATCTGCTTGCGCGCGCGGACGGCAAGTATGTCGGCCGAATCGCGACGGACGGCAGCTTCGCCACGACGCAGCCGGCGCCGCTCGCCGGCGGCATGCTGTGGCAATCGGAGAAGGGCACGCTGTTTGCCGTGTCCGCGCGCTGATTGCTCCCCACGATCGCGCTCGTCGGTCGTCCGAACGTCGGCAAGTCGACGCTCTTCAATCGGCTCACGAAAACGCGCAACGCGCTCGTCCATGATTTTCCGGGGCTCACGCGCGACCGTCATTACGGCCGCGCGCGCGCGGGCGACCGTGAATTCCTCGTCGTCGATACCGGCGGCTTCGAGCCGGTCGCGACGTCGGGCATCCTCTTCGAAATGGCCAAGCAGGCGCGCGCCGCGATTGCCGAATCGGACGTCATCGTCTTCATCGTCGATGCACGCGAAGGCATTACGCCGCAGGACCAGGCGATCGCATCGCTGCTGCGCAAATCGGGCCGTCCCATCGTCCTCGCCGTCAACAAGGCGGAAGGGCAGCCGCCCGAGCGCAGCGTCGTCGAATTCCACGAGCTGGGCTTGAGCGAGCCGCTGCCGATCTCGGCGGCGCACGGAGAAAACGTGCGCGACCTCATCGACATCGCGCTCGAGCACTGCCCTCTCCGCGCCGACGCCGACGAACCGCCCGACGAAGGCGAGCGGCGGATCAAGGTCGCGGTGGTGGGGCGCCCGAACGTCGGCAAGTCCACGCTCGTCAACACGCTGCTTGGCGAAGAGCGCGTGATCGCGTTCGACGAGCCCGGCACGACGCGCGATGCGATTCACCTCGATTTCGAGCGCGGTGAGCGGCGTTATACGCTGATCGACACGGCCGGCGTGCGCCGCCGCGGCAAGGTGAACGAAACGGTGGAGAAATTCTCGGTCATCAAGACGCTGCAGGCGATCGAGGATTGCAACGTCGTGATCCTGCTGCTCGACGCTGCCGACGGCATCACCGAGCAGGATGCGCATCTTGCCGGGCACATCCTCGAGGCCGGCCGCGCGCTCGCCGTCGGCATCAACAAGTGGGACGCCGCCGATACCGAACAGCGCGCGGAAGTCAGGCGCGAGCTCGATCGCAAGCTCGCCTTCCTCGCGTTCGCCGAGCAGCACTACATTTCGGCGCGCGAAGGCCAGGGTGTCGACGCGCTGCTGCGCTCGGTGGATCACGCGTATGCGGCGGCCACCGCACGGCTGCCCACGCCGCGACTCACGCGCGCGCTGCAGCTCGCCGTGGCGCGACAGCAGCCGCCGCGTGCCGGCTACGTGCGCCCGAAGCTGCGCTATGCCCATCAGGGCGGCGTCAATCCGCCGCTCGTCATCATCCACGGCTCGGCGCTGTCGCACGTGCCCGACGCCTATCGCCGCTACCTGGAACATTTTTTCAGCGACGCGTTCCAACTGCGGGGCACGCCCCTTAGGATACAATTCAAGACAGGCGTCAATCCCTACGCGGATTCCACCGCACGCCGCTAGCGAGGCGACCCACCCCCGACCTCGCGAGACCCGCTCCTCATCCGGCCGCGGGTCGAGAGCCAAAGATGCGGAATAACAAGCGCGGAGCTCACCGATGAGCAATAAAGGGCAAATGCTACAAGACCCGTTTCTCAACACCCTGCGCAAGGAACATGTGCAGGTTTCCATCTATCTCGTGAACGGCATCAAGCTGCAGGGGCAGATCGAATCGTTCGATCAGTACGTCGTGTTGCTGAAGAACACCGTCACTCAGATGGTCTACAAGCACGCGATCTCGACGGTCGTGCCGTCGCGCCCGGTCGCGATGCCGCACCAGAATCACCACGAAGCCGAAGCCTGATATCGCCTGCGCCGGGTCTCGGATGCATCCGGGACCGCGCACGGCGCCGGCGCGCCGCGTCGCGGGCGCCGCTTTCGCTCGCCGTGAGATGACACGATGTTCGAACGTCCCACCCCCGGCGACAAGGCGCTCGTCGTCGCGCTCGATTTCGGGCGCGGCGGCCATTCCGAGCGGCTCGCGGAAATTTCGGCGCTCGCGGCATCGGCCGGCGCCACGGTCGTCGCCAACCTCGGCGGCCGCCGCGCACGCCCGGATCCCGCGTACTTCGCGGGCCGCGGCAAGGTCGACGAAATCGCGATGCAGTGCCGCGCATCCGACGCCGATCTCGTCATCTTCGATCATGCGCTTTCCGGCGTGCAGCAACGCAACCTGGAGCAGGCGCTCGAGTGTCGCGTCGTCGATCGCGTGAGCCTGATCCTCGACATCTTCGCGCAGCGCGCGCGCAGCGCCGAAGGCAAGCTGCAGGTCGAGCTCGCGCAACTCAACCACATGGCCACGCGCCTCGTCGGCGGCTGGACCCACCTCGAGCGGCAGAAGGGCGGCATCGGCATGCGCGGCCCGGGCGAGACGCAGCTCGAGACCGACCGGCGGCTCATCACGCAGCGCGTCAAGCTGCTGCGCGAGCGCCTGCGACGTGTTGCGCGCAGCCGCGCCACGCAGAACCGCGCCCGTCGCCGCGCCGCGATTCGGACCGTGGCCATCGTCGGCTACACGAACACCGGCAAGTCGACGCTCTTCAATCGCCTGACCGCCGCCAAGGTCTATGCGGCCGACCAGCTCTTCGCGACGCTCGACACGACGCTGCGCCGGCTGCATGTCGCGGGTGCTGCCAACATCGTCCTGTCGGACACCGTCGGCTTCATCCGCGATCTGCCGCACGATCTCGTCGCGGCGTTTCGCGCGACGCTCGCCGAAGCCGCCGACGCCGATCTGCTGCTGCATGTCATCGACGCGGGCGCCGACAACCGCGACGAGCAGATCGAGTCCGTCGACAAGCTCCTCGCCGAAATCGGGGCCGGCGACGTGCCGCAAATCCGCGTGCTCAACAAGTGCGACGTTGCCGGGATCGCAACCGGTATCGAGCGCGACGGCTGTGATACCATCTCGTCGGTCCGCGTGAGTGCGGTCACCGGCGCCGGCCTCGCCGAGTTGCGCGCCGCGCTGGCCGAACGCTTCCCGGCGCCTGCCCCATTATCCGAAACCATTGAGACGCCGGCACGTCCCGGCTGACGGAACCTCCGGGTTTCCTGGGCGCTTCCTGCGCCGAACTTCCGTGCCGATCGTGAGAACCCTGGTGGAATCCGTATGTCGCTGAACGACCCGCAGTGGGGCAAGCGAGGCAACAACAGCGGGCCGCCCGATCTCGACGAAATCTGGCGCAACGTCAACCGCCGGATGAACGAGCTGTTCGGGCGCAAGCGCGAGCCGCCGGACGGCGGCGACGGCGGGCGTCCCGGCATGCATCTGCCGCTCGGCGGCGCCGGCATGCTGATCGCGCTCGTCGTCGTCATCTGGCTCGCGAGCGGCTTCTACATCGTCGACGAGGGACGCCGCGGCGTCGTCACGCGCTTCGGCAAATATACCGAGACCACGCAACCGGGTCCTCGCTGGCACCTGCCCTTCCCCGTCGAGGCCGTGGAGCTCGTCGACTTCTCGCAGGTGAAGACGATCGAGGTCGGCTACCGCAACACGCCGAAGAACAAGATCGACAAGGAAGCGGTGATGCTGACCGATGACGAGAACATCATCGACATCCAGTTCGCCGTGCAATACAACCTGAAGAGCGCCGAGGATTACGTCTTCAACAACCGGCGCCCCGATCAGATCGTCGCCTATGTCGCCGAATCGGCGATCCGCGAGGTCGTCGGCAAGGCCAAGATGGACTTCGCGCTCTACGAGGGGCGCGAGCAGATCGCGAAGCAGACCGAGCAGCTGATGCAGCTGAACCTCGATCGCTACGGGACCGGCGTGTTCGTGCAGAAGGTGACGCTGCAGAACGTGCAGCCGCCCGACAAGGTGCAGGCGGCGTTCGACGACGCGGTCAAGGCCGGCCAGGATCGCGAGCGTCTGAAGAACGAAGGCCAGGCGTACGCGAACAACGTCATTCCGGGCGCGCAGGGCATGGCGGCGCGGCTCATCGAGGAGGCGAACGGCTACACGTCGGAAGTCGAGCAGCGCGCGCAGGGCGATGCGCAGCGCTTCAACCAGATCCTCGTCGAATACCAGAAAGCGCCGGGCGTCACGCGCCAGCGGCTGTATCTCGACATGATGCAGTCGGTGCTCGGCAATACGAGCAAGGTGCTGGTCGAGCAGAAGAGCGGCAGCCTCCTGTATCTGCCGCTCGACAAGCTGATCCAGCAGTCGGCTGCAGCGCCTGCCGTGCCGGGTCCCGCGACACCCGACGTGACGGGGACGCAGCCGCGCGCGTCGGGCTCGGCGGACACGTCGCTGACACTCGACCCGTCGCGCTCGCGCGACGCGCTGCGCAACCGCGAGGGCCGCGATAGATGAAGTTCTCGATGCCGATCCTCGCTGCGATCGTCGCGCTGCTGTTCGTCGCGTCGCAGTCGGTCTACACGGTCGACCAGCGCAAGTTCGCGATCAAGTTCCAGTTGGGCGAGGTCATCGAGACGAAGACCACCGCGGGTCTCTATTTCAAGATTCCGCTCGTCCAGAACGTCAAGTTCTTCGACAAGATCAATCTCACGCTCGACAATCCCGAACCCGACCGCGTGACGACGTCCGAGAAGAAGCCGCTGCTCGTCGACTTCGTCGTCCTGTGGCGGATCACCGACGTGCGGCAGTACTACATTTCCGTGCAGGGCGACGAGGAAGCGGCGCGTCGGCGCCTCTCGCAGACGGTGCGCGCGAATCTCGCCGAGGAATTCAACAAGCACGACGTGCACGAGGCGATCTCGTCGGCGCGCGACAAGATCACCTCCGTCACGCAGCAGAAGGCGAATGCCGATGCGAAGTCGATCGGCGTCGAAGTGATCGACGTGCGGTTGCGCCGTGTGGAGCTGCCGCCGGACGTCACCGGACCCGTCTACCAGCGGATGGAGTCCGAGCGCAGGCGGGTCGCCAACGAGCTGCGATCGCTCGGCGGCGCCGAATCCGAGAAGATCCGCGCGGACGCCGACCGGCAGCGCCAGGTGATCCTCGCCGATGCGTATCGGCAGGCGCAGAAGATCAAGGGCGACGGCGACGCGAAATCCTCGGTGACGTACGCGCAGGCGTACAGCCAGAATCCCGAGTTCTACGCGTTCTACCGCAGCCTCGAGGCGTACAAGACGGCATTCCACAACAAGAGCGACCTGATGGTGCTCGACCCGAGCTCCGAATTCTTCCAGTACTTCAAGGACCCCGGCGCCGGCAAAATACCGGCGCGAGCGCCGGCGAAGTAGAGAGGACAACGCGTGCCGGATTCGCTGTGGACCGCGCTCGCGCTGCTGCTGATTCTCGAGGGTCTGCTGCCGTTCGCCGCACCCCGCATCTGGCGCGATGGCTTCCGCCGCCTCACGGAGCTGACCGACGGCCAATTGCGCTTCATCGGCATGATTTCGGTTTGCGTCGGGTTGCTCGGCCTCTATCTCACGCAAGGCGGATGATCCGCACCATGCGCAACTGGCTGCTGCCCGAATCGATCGACGACGTCCTGCCCGCGGAAGCGGCGGCGCAGGAAGCGCTGCGCCGCACGCTGCTCGATCACTTCGCCGATCACGGCTATCGCCTCGTGCGTCCGCCGCTGATCGAGCATCTCGAGTCGCTGTTGACCGGAAGCGGGCGTGACCTCGATCTGCTGACCTTCAAGGTCGTCGATCCGATGTCGGGCCGCCTCGTCGGCGTGCGCGCCGACATCACGCCGCAGATCGCGCGCATCGATGCGCACCTCCTGAACGAGCCCGGCGCGACGCGGCTTTGCTACGCGGGCAGCGTGCTGCGCGCGGTCGCCGAAGGTCCGGGTGCCACGCGTGAAATCATGCAGGTCGGCGCGGAGCTGTTCGGCGTTCCCGGCACCGACGGCGATCGCGAAGTGATCGAGCTCCTCGTGTCCTCGCTCACGACGGCCGGCGTTCGCGGCCTGCACCTCGATCTCGGCCACATGGGCGTTTATCGCGCGCTCGAGCGCGCCGCGGGAATCGGCGCCAATGGCGACGACACCGCGCTCTTCGATGCACTGCGCACGAAGGATCAGCCCGGCGTGCGTGCGTTGACGAAGCGCCTGCCTGCCGCGTGGCGCAGCGCGCTGGAAGCGCTGCCCACGCTGTACGGGCCCGCCACGGAAGTGCTGCGTGCGGCGCGCGCGCGGTTGCCCGATATTCCTTCGATCGCCAACGCGCTCGCCTCGCTCGACGCGCTGTCGGCGGCCGCGGCGCCGCTCGTCGAAGCACTGCACATCGATCTCGCCGACCTGCGCGGCTATCATTATCACAACGGCGCCATCTTCTCGGTGTTCACCGCCGGAGCACCCAACGCGATCGCCAACGGCGGCCGCTATGATGGGATCGGCAAGGCATTCGGACGCGCGCGTCCGGCCACCGGCTTCACGCTTTATCTTCGCCAACTCGCGGACCTGCTGTCCCGCTAGACGAGAAACGCATGGGCAAGAACGTCGTCGTCATCGGCGCCCAGTGGGGTGACGAGGGCAAAGGCAAGATCGTCGACTGGCTGACCGAAAGCGCGCGCGGCGTCGTGCGCTTTCAGGGCGGCCACAACGCCGGGCATACGCTCGTCATCGGCGGGCGCAAGACGGTGCTGCGGCTGATCCCGTCGGGCGTGCTGCACGAGGACGTGCCGATCCTCATCGGCAACGGCGTCGTGCTGTCCCCGTCGGCGCTGTTGCAGGAGATCGGCGAGCTCGAAGCGGCCGGTGTCCGCGTCCGCTCGCGGCTGCGCATCTCGCCCGCCTGCCCGCTGGTGCTGCCCATCCACGTGGCGCTCGACCAGGCGCGCGAGGACGCGCTCGGCGACGTGAAGATCGGCACGACGGGGCGCGGCATCGGTCCCGCGTACGAGGACAAGGTGGGCCGGCGCGCGCTCCGCGTGCAGGACCTGCGCGATCCCGCGCGCTTCGCCGCGAAGCTCGAGCGCGTGCTCGACCTGCACAATTTCATGCTCGTGCACTACTACAAGCGCGATGCGTTGCCGTTCGCGCCGATGCGCGACGAGCTCCTCGCGATGGCGACGGAGATCGTGCCGATGATCGCCGATGTCGCCGCGTTGATCCAGCAGGCGCGCGCACGCGGCGAAGTCCCTGCTGTTCGAAGGTGCGCAAGGCGCGCTGCTCGATGTCGACCACGGCACCTATCCGTACGTGACGAGCTCGAACTGCGTCGCGGGCGCCGCGGCGCCCGGTACGGGCATCGGCCCCGGGATGATCGATTACGTGCTTGGCATCGTGAAGGCGTATACGACGCGCGTGGGTACCGGTCCCTTCCCCACCGAATTGATCGACGACGTTGGCGCGGCGCTCGCGAAGCGCGGCAACGAATTCGGCTCCGTCACGGGGCGCCCGCGGCGCTGCGGCTGGCTCGACATTCCGGCGCTGCGTCGCTCGTTCCAGTTGAACGGCGTGAACGGCCAGTGCATCACCAAGCTCGACGTCCTCGACGGCCTGCCGGAAATCCGCATCTGCACGCGCTACACGATCGGCGACGAAACCGCCGAGCTGATGCCCACCGGCGCCGACGACGTCGAGCGCTGCAAGCCGATCTACGAGACGCTGCCGGGATGGAACGAGAGCACCGTCGGCGCGAAGTCGTTCGCCGCGCTGCCGGATGCGGCGCGCGCGTATCTCGAGCGCATCGAGGTCCTGACCGGCGTACCCATCGCGATGGTGTCGACGGGCGCCGACCGCGACGAGACGATCCTCGTCCACCACCCGTTTAGTCAGGCGGACGAAAGTGGAAACCTACTTTCGTCCGGATAAGTGACCCTCGAATCGCTGGCAAAGCCAGACGATTCGAGGTGGAAACTTCGACGAAAAAGAACGGGGCGGCGATGACGCTCGACATCGATTGGCCGCAATACAACACGCTCGTCGAGCGGCTCGCGTACAAGGTCCACGCGTCGGGCTTCCGGTTCAACCAGATCATCTGCATCGCGCGCGGAGGACTGCGCGTCGGCGACGTGCTGTCGCGGATCTTCGATCAGCCGCTCGCAATCCTCTCGACGCACTCGTACACGGCGGAAGGCGGCACGATTCGCGGCGAGCTCGTCATCGCCGAGCACATGACGATGACCAAGCCGCGGCTCGGCGATCGCGTGCTGCTCGTCGACGACATGGTCGATTCCGGCCATACGCTCGCGGCGGTTCACGACGAGCTGCCGCGCCGCTTCCCGCACATCGTCGAGCTGCGCACCGCCGTGCTGTGGTGGAAGGCGTGCTCGGAGTTCAAGCCCGACTACTGGGTGGACTACCTCGCGGACAGCCCGTGGATTCGCCAGCCGTTCGAGGTGTACGACGATCTCGACCCGGCGATGCTTGGCGATCGACTTTCGACGCGGACGACGGCGCCCATCGACGACTCCCGCACGCGCGCCGCGGCGGTTTCCGCGACGGACCCCACCCGGGATGGCTGAGCTCTTCATCCATTATCTGAACCACGACGACGTCGCAGCACTCGCGATGGGCGACGATGAAATCCTCGCGGCCGTCGAAGCGGGATTGATGGCGCAGGGCCGCGGCGAAGCGAGGGTCGAGCCGCGCGTGCATCTCGTTCCCGAGAAGGATTATCCGGGCCATTTCAACGTGCTCCGGGGCTACGTCCGGCCGCTTGGCGTTGCCGGTGTCAAGGTCGTGGGCGACTTCTACCGCAATTACGAGCGAGGATTGCCTTCGGAGCTTGCGCTGCTGACGCTGCTCGATCCGGCGACGGGCGCGCCGGTGGCGGTGATCGATGCGTCCGACATCACCGACATGCGCACCGGCGCCGTCACGGCGATCGGTGCCAGGCATCTCGCGCGGCGCGATTCGAAAGTGCTCGGCCACATCGGCGCACGCGGCACGTCGTACTGGAACGTGCGGCTGCTCGATTCGCTCTTCGATTTCAAGGAAATTCGCGTGCATTCGCGGCGTCCCGAGAGCCGTAACGCGTTTGCGGCGCAATTGGAGCGCGATCTTCGCAAGCCGATTACGGTGACGGAAAACTGGGAGTCCTGCGTTCGCGGCGCCGACATCGTCGTCGAAGCGTCGCGCCTGGAAAGGCCGGCGCCGCTGCTGATGACCGCCTGGATCGCCAAAGGCGCGTGCGTGATTCCCTATGGCACGATGAGCGCGGTCGAGCTCACGCTGACCGACATCATGGACAAGATCGTCGTCGACGACTGGGGACAGGCGGGCGCCGGTCCCTTTGGATCGCTGCGCGCACATGTCGATTCGGGGCGGCTGTCCGAGGCGAATCTCCACGCGGAACTCGGCCAGATCGTCGCGGGCGTCAAGCGCGGCCGCGAAAGCGATGCGGAGACGAATCTCTTCTGGCACCGCGGCCTCGCGCTGTCCGACATCGCCGTGGGCGCGGCGATGCTCGACAAGGCGAAGCGCAACGGGATCGGGCAGCGGCTCCGCTACCGCTAGACTACCCACGTGATCGTCAACGCGCGGATGTATTCGGCAACGCCTGCCGCGGAGCAGGCGTGGAGCGAACTGCTCGGCTGGGTGCTCGAGCGCGCGGAACTCGGCTGGGAGATCGTCGAGCACGCCGCACCGGCGCCGCTTGGAGCGCTTTGGGAAAGAGACGATCTGGGTTGCGCGATGATGTGCGGCCTTCCCTGGTCGCAGCGCCGCCCGCGGCCGATCCTCGTGGCAGCACCCGTGCCGAGCCCCGTTCGCTACGGCGGCAAACCGACCTATTTCACCGACATCGCCGTGCGCGCGGATGCGCCGTTCGAGAGTCTCGAGGACACGTTCGGCGGCGTCGTCGGTTACACGTTGCGCGACTCGATGTCCGGTTACGTGGCGCTTCGCGCTCACCTGCTCCGCTACCGCGAGGCGGCGGGCTCGCCGCTGTACGCCAAAGCGATCGGCGGGTTCGTCAACGCGCGAAGCATCATCGAAGCGCTCGCGGCGGGCACGATCGACGTCGGCCCGCTCGACAGCTACTCGCATGATCTTTTGCAGTGCGGCGCCCCGGAGCTCGCGGCGAAAGTGAAGACGATCGCGTCGACCGCTGCTGCGCCGATTCCGCCGTTTGTCGCAACCGGCATGGTTGCGAACGCCGATCTTGCACGGCTACGCGGCGCGTTGGACGCGGCAAGCACCGCGCCCGAGCTCGCGGCACAGCGCGCTGCGTTGCTGCTCGATCGCTTCACCGTACCTGCCGAGTCCGATTACGACGCGCTCGCTTCGGTCCTCGACGCGGCCACGCGGTATCCCGACGCGTGGTGACACGAGGCTCGCCGAATGCGCGTCGATGAAACGAACGCCGTTGCGAACGCGACGGAGCAGCGCGACACATACGCGCCGGCTCTCGAATTCGACCGCGTCGTGCAGGACTTTCGCCTGCCCTCGGGCAAGGGGAGCCGGCGCGTGCTCGACACGATCTCGTTCGCCGTGCGGCGCGGCCAGTTCACGGCGATCGTAGGGCCCAGCGGGTGCGGCAAGAGCACGCTGCTGCACATGGCCGCCGGACTCCTCGCGCCGACGTCCGGCGCGGTGCGCCAGGACGGTGTCGCGATCACCTCGGTCAATCGCGCGATCGGATTCGTGCCGCAGCAGGCGCAGCTTCTGGCATGGAAGACGCTGCGGGAAAACGTCGAATTGCCGCTTCTGCTGCGTCAGGTGCCGCGCGATGAGCGCGCCGAGCGCGTGCGCGAAGTCCTGGTCGCAGCGGGCCTTGCCGGGTTCGAGGATCACTATCCGCATCAGCTCTCGGGCGGGATGCAGAAGCGCGCGTCGATTGCGCGCACGCTCGTCTATCGGCCTGCGACCATCCTGATGGACGAGCCGTTCGGCTCGCTCGACGCGCAGACGCGCATGGTGATGCAGGACGACCTGCAATCGCTGTGGAGCCGCTACAGTGCGACGATCGTCTTCGTGACGCATGATCTGACGGAGGCCGTCATCCTGGCCGACAACATCGTGTTGCTCGGCAGCCAGCCGACAAGGCTCAAGGCGAATGTCGCCATCGAGCTCGCGCGACCGCGCAACGTGTTCCAGCCGTTCCACACGAATCGTTTCGCCGAGTTTTACGATCGCGTCTGGGCGATCTTCCAGTCGGAGCTCGCGCGGCCGGCGGCCGAAACCGTCGCTGCAAATGCCGATGCCTGACACCCTTCGCGGCTCCGCGCGCTCGCACGTTCTCGGCATCGTGCTGCGCCTTTTGCCCGGGATCGCGCTCCTTGTCATTTGGCAATGGGCGTCCGGTCGCGTCATTCGCACGATCTACGTCAGCAGGCCCACCGATATCGCCTACCGGCTCTATCAGATCTTCGCCAGCGGCGAGATCTATCCCGATCTCCTGACGACGGCGCAGGAGCTCGTGCTCGGCTATGCGATCGGCGCGGCGGTTGGCGTGACGACCGGCTATCTGCTCGCGCGCTCGCCGCGTCTCGCGAGCATTTTCGAGCCGTACCTGATGGCCTTCTACGGCATCCCGAAAATCGCGCTGGCGCCGCTCTTCATCATCTGGTTCGGCATTGGCCTCTGGTCCAAAGTTGCGCTGGCGGCGCTGATGGTGTTCTTCCTCGTGTTCTATAACGTGTACATGGGCGTGCGCTCGGTCGATCGCGACGTGGTGAACATGACCATGATCCTCGGCGCGAGCGAGCGCCAGCTCACCCGGCACGTGTATCTTCCCGCGGCCGCGCCGTTCGTGATCATGGGCATGCGCATGGCGATCCCCTACAGCGTGATCGGCGTCATCGTCGGCGAGTTCACGTCTTCGACGCGCGGTCTCGGCCTCTTCATCGTCCAGGCATCGTCGAACTACGATCCGGCGGGTGTGTTTGCCGGCATTGCCATCCTGCTTGCGTTCGTGATCGCGGCCAACGCCGGCGCGAGCCGGCTGGAGCGGCGACTGCTGCGCTGGCGGCCATCGCCGTCGGGGACGCAGCATCAGGAGATATAGCGCTCGATGAATCCGTCCTTCACCAGGAGAGATGTATGAAGCGTTTGCGAATCGTAACGGTGGTGCTGGCCGCTGCCGCGATAGGCGCCTTTGCGCACCTTGCCGCGGCTCAACCGGCGAGCGTGCGCATCGGCCAGGCCGTGCCGACGATGAGCTTCCTCCCCATACTGGCGGCGCGCGCGCTCGGGAGCTTCGACGCGCAGCAACTCAAGCTCGAGTTCACGCAGATTCGCGGCGGCGATCCGCGGCGCTCGCGGCGCTCGATTCGGGAAACATCGATTTCGCGGCAGTCGGATCCGACACGGCGCTCGCCGCGATTGCGAAGGGGCAACCGTTCGAGCTCGTCTATTCGCTGATGTCGCAGGTGACGCTCGATCTCGTGGTATCGAACGATTTCCTGAAGCGGATGCACGTGAGCCCGGGCGATCCACTGCAGCAGCGCATCAAGGCGTTGAAGGATGCGACGATCGGTGTCAGCGCCGTCGGCGGCGCGCAGGACCGCGCGGTGCGCTGGCTCATCGCGAAGGGCGGGCTCGACCGGCAGCATGACGTGAAGATCGCGCTGATCGGTCCTCCGCCCGCGATCCAGGCCGCGCTCGACCATGGGCAGATCGATGGCTACATCCTCTCACCGCCCGAAGGAACGCTGAGCGAGCAGGCGGGTACGGGCAAGACGTTCATCCGGCTCGGCAGCGAGTTCCCGCAGCTTGCGAGCGTGCCGTATCTGGTGCTCGTCGCGAAGACGCCACTGGACGACAGGCAACGGGAGCTCGCGGTGAGGACCGCCCGCGCGCTTCAGGCCGCGAGCCGCTCGGTGCAGGACGATCCGGCCCGCGCGGCAGATGAAATCCGCCGGCAGTTCTATCCGAAGCTTGCCGCCGACGTGGTGAAGTCGGCGATCTCGGCGATGGCGCCGGGCATACGCGATGGCGGCAGGATGACGACCACCGGCATTGCGCAGGTGCTCGAGTTCACGGTCGAATCGGGCGAGACGCTCGCGAAGCCGCTCGATCCTGCGCCCGGGCCGCACGCGTTCTGGACCGACGACATCGTCGACGCTCGCAGCGGGCACAAAAGTAATCGAGCGCGAGCCGCGTCAGACGTGGCTGCCGACGCTCGCCATCATGCGTAGCTCGTCGGCCTCGAGCTTCGGGCCGTCGAGCGTGCAGCGCCGCTCCTGCGTGTCGTTCGTGCGAAAGCGCGCCATGATCGGCTTCAGCTCCGGCTTGACGTGCGCGTCGCTGTAGCCGTTGAAAAGATGGCCGAGCAGCCCGCGGTTGAGGTCGCTGGTATTGAGCAGCCAGTCGGCGATCGGGAACGTGAGGTTCATGTTGAAATGCATCATGATCCCCATGTTGTGGTGCGCCGCATGGTGCCGGCGGATCGTGTTGATGAACGGCACGTTGCGGACGAACGCGTTGTCGTGGACGTGGCAGCAGTAATGGAACGTCTCGTACGTCATGTAGTAGCCGACCATCGTCATGAATACGATGTACCCGGCGTTGGCGTTGACGATAAGCGCGGTCAACGCGCCGAGAATCGTGCCGAACACGCCGAGCACCATCAGCACGCGCCAGGGAAAGAACACGATGCGGAACTCGCGCGTCGTGTCGTGCGTCACATCGTTGTCGGTGAAGTACTGATGGTGCTGCCGCGTGTGGCGATCGTAGATCGCGCGTAGCGCGTAGACGTCGATCTTCCGGTGCATCACGTATCGGTGCATCGTCCATTCGACGAGATTGCCGCCGATGAATGTCGGGATGACGAACAGCCATTCCCATGTCGCGCCCGAAAGCCGCGTCGCGCAGTACGCGATCGCGGCGATGCCGGCCGCGTACATGACGCCGATGTGCACCAGGCCGTTGTAGAGCGGACTGACGTTGGAGATGTACTGCTCGCGGAACCTGCGCTGGCGCTCGGTCATCATGATCGGCCTCCGGCTTGCACGTTGCCTTGAGATTGGCTGATATATTAGTCGTCGATCAGCTCGCTTGTCAATCGCCATTGGGAGCCGGAGAGATGGAACCACCGAAGCGCAAGAAGCGGACGATCGGCGAAATCCGGGAGTCCAAGAAATCCGGCGAGAAGATGGTGTACACGTCGGTGCCCGACTACACGTCGGCGCGCTGGGCCGAGATGGCGGGCATCGATGTGGCGGTCGTCGGCGACAGCCTTGCGATGGTCGCGCACGGCCACCCGAACACGATTCCGGCGACGATGGACATGATGGTGCTGCACGCGGCCGCGGTACGGCGCGGTGCGCCGAACACGTTCGTGCTCGGCTGCATGCCGTATCAGAGCTACAACACCGTCGATCGCGCGCTCGTCAATGCGACGCGCTTCATGCAGGACGCGGGCTGCGATGCGGTCAAGCCGCAGGGCGGGCAGTCGCAGGCGCACATCCTGAAGGCGCTCGTCGACGCCGGCATTCCCACGGCCTCGCACATCGGACTGACGCCGCACACGATCGCGGTCTTCGGCGGCTTCAAGATTCAGGGACGCACGGCCGCGGCGGCGATGAAGATCCTGGCCGACGCGCTCGCGATCCAGGACGCCGGCTGCTTCATGCTCGAGTTCGAAGCGGTGCCGGCCGCGATCGCGCGCGTCATTTCGCAGCAGCTCGAGATTCCGACGATCGGCATCGGCGCGGGTGCAGGCACCGACGGCCAGATCCTGCTCAGCTATGACCTGCTGGGCGTTTTCACCGATTTCAAGCCGAAGTTCACGAAGCGGTATGCAAACCTGACCGAAGTGGCGGTCGCGGGACTGACGAAATACGTCGCCGAAGTCAAGGCGGGCCAGTTTCCCGACGACGACCACAGTTACTCGGTCGATCCGAAGGAGTACGAGGAATTCTGCACGCTCGTCGAACGGCGCAAGCACGCGTGATGAAGCGCGCCATGAGATCCGCAGGCGGCGCCGTTGGCGGCGGCGAAGCGACGTTGTTTCGCGACAACGAGCCGAGTCTCGGCGAACAGGCCTATTCGACGCTCGAGGAAATGATCGTCACGCTGAAGCTTCGTCCGGGCGCCTCGGTTTCGGAAGCGCAGCTCTGCGAGGTTCTCGGCATCGGCCGCACGCCCATTCGCGAGGCGTTGCAGCGCCTTGCGCGCGAGCGGCTGGTGACGATCCTGCCCCGGCGCGGCATCATCGTGTCGGAGATCAACGTCAAGAGCCAGTTGCGCCTGCTCGAAGTGCGGCGCGAGGTCGAGCGGCTGATTGCGCGCAGCGCCGCGCGCCGCGCGCTTCCCGAGGAGCGCGCGCGGTTCGCGAAGATCGCGGGCATCTTCGAGCAGTCGGCGAAGACGAACGACGAGACGACATTCATGCGCGTCGACCGCGAGTTCAACGAGCTCTGCGCAGCGGCCGCGCGCAACGAGTTCGGCGCCGGCGCGATGTCGCTGATGCACTCGCTGTCGCGCCGCTTCTGGTACATCCATTACCAGCAGGCGGCCGATATGCCGGCCACGGCGAAACTGCACGCGAACATCGCGCGTGCGATTGCCAGAGGCGACGAAGACGGCGCGGCGCGCGCGCTCGATCGCCTGATCGACGAAATCGAGAAATTCACGCGCGCAACCGTGGGTGCCGACACGTGAGGATCGGTGTCGGAGGTGCAATTATTCGGAAACGCGATCATCTCGCGCTGCCCCATTTCCGAATAATTACACCTCCGACACCGATGCGCGCCCCATTGACAATCAGCAAGGCTTGCCATGACACCCGAGCAAATCCTTTCGATCCCGCCGCGAGTGCTCTCGCAGCGCCAACGCGAACGCTACTTCGAGGACGGCTTCCTCCTGCTCGAACGCATCGTGCCCGACGACTGGCTCGCGAAGCTGCGTGCGGCGACGCAGGATCTCGTCGAACGCAGCCGCGCGGTCGCGAAATCGGATGCGGTGTTCGATCTCGAGCCCGACCACACGCCGCAGAACCCGCGGCTGCGCCGGGTTTCGAGTCCCGTCGACCAGCATCCGGCTTTCTGGGACTACGTTGCGCAGTCGAAGATCGGCGACATCGTCGCCGATCTCGTCGGTCCCGACGTCAAGTATCACCAGTCGAAGCTCAACTTCAAATGGGCGAAGGGCGGCGAAGAGGTGAAGTGGCACTACGACATCCCGTTCTGGCCGCACACCAACTATTCGCCGCTGACGGTCGGCACCTATCTTTACGATTGCGAGATGGACCAGGGGCCCGTGGGATTCGTGCCGGGCAGCCATCGCTGGCCGATGCCGAGCCAGTACGATGCCAATGGCCGGTGGACCGGCTGCCTGTCCGAGCGCGACGTCGCTGCGATCGATCTTTCGAAGGCGAAGTACATGGTCGGTCCGGCCGGCTCCGTGACGATCCACAACTGCCGCACGCTGCACGGCTCGCCGGTCAATACTTCGGACAAGGGCAGGCCGCTGCTGCTGTACGTTCTCACCTCCGCCGATGCGTTTCCCTACACGCCTAATCCGATTCCTTCCACGCGGTACGGCGCCGCGATGATTCGCGGCACGGCTGCGCGCTACGCGCAGATCGATCCGCAGCCGTGCGAAGTGCCGCCCGACTGGTCGCACGGCTACACGTCGATTTTCGCGCTGCAGCAGCAGGAAAATGCGCAGGCGAGCGCGGCGATGATGTAGATTGAAGACAGCAGGCTTCGCGTCACGCAGTGCCTAATGGGAGGAAGCATGAAGCGTTCACTGAAGGTCTTTGCCGTGTCGTTGGGATTCGCCGCGTGGACGTTCACCGCCTGCGCGCAGAACGTCGTGAAGATCGGGGAAATCGAGGCGCAGACCGGGTCGCTCAACACCTACGGCTGGATGTCGTCGCAGGGCATGCGGATGGCGGTCGACGAGATCAACAAGGCCGGCGGCTTCGAGGTGGCGGGCAAGAAGTACACGCTCGAGCTCGTCAATCCCGATACGCAGGGCAATCCGCAGCAGGCGCTGATCCAGTTGAAGAAGATGCTCGAGGAGGACAAGGTCAAGTACGTGTTCGGACCGTTCCTGACCAACGTGTTCAAGGGCATCGAGGGCTACGCGAAGCAGCACGACGGCCAGTTCCTGCTGATGGGCGGCGCGACGCAGATCCATTACGAGCTCGGCAAGCCGGGCAACGGCTACCTGATTCGCACGTGGAACTGGGACGCGGGCCCGAGCGGATTCGGCACGCTGATGGTCGACTACCTCAAGAAGAAGGGTGTGAAGAAGGTCGCGATGCTCATGCAGAACGACGCGTTCGGCCACGTCGCCGGCGACATCTACCGGGAAGCGTTCAAGGGCGCGGGCATCGAATTCGAGGAGAACTGGTTCGAGCCCGGCAGCAAGGATTACTCGGCGGTCCTGGCGAAGATTGCCGCCGGCAAGCCCGATTACCTGTTCCCCGGCTACACCGACGCCGTGCTGTACGACATCGTGCAGCAGGCCACCCAGCTCGGGCTCACGAAGTTCTGGCTCGTGCGCGGATCGCTTGGGCCCGCGCTCAAGAACAAGGACTACATCGACGATTACGTCGCGTACATCCCGAAGTACTTCGAGGAGGCGGAAAAGACCGAGCCGAAGATCGGCAAGTTCGTCGCCGCCTACAAGGCCTTCTACAAGACGAAGGACTTTCCGTACGATCAGGCGCCGCTTTGCTCGTCGTCGTGCTACGACCACGTCTACATGCTGGTCGACGCGATGAAAAAGGCCGGGACCGTCGACGACGTCGCGAAGGTGCGCGCCGCGCTGGAGGAGTTCACGTACGACGGCCTGTGGAAGATCCGCTTCGACAAGACCGGCGAGGAGATCTTCAACTTCGACATCGTCGATGTGCAAAAGGGCGGCAAGATCGCCGTGACGCACGTGCAGCCGAAATAGCAATCTCGTCAAGCACCATGTCGGCCAATGCGAACGGCCCGTAACGCATGCTGCAGCTCGTTGTCGGGCAGCTTCTCAACGGCATCATCGTCGGTACGCTCTATGCCATCATCGCCCTCGGCGTCACGCTGACGTTCGGCATCACCGGCATCGTGAACTTCGCCCTCGGCGCGTTCATGATGCTGGGGGCGTACGTCACGTGGTACCTGACCGACGGTATCGGCATCCCCTATCCGCTCGCCGTTGCGCTCGCGGTCATTTTCATCGCGCTCTTCGGGCTCGTCGTCGATCAGGCGCTGTTCCGCTTCACGCGCAACAACCTGATCAACGGCCTGATCGTGTCGATCGGTCTCATTTCCGTGATCGTCGCGGTGGTGCTGATGATCTGGACGACGACGCCGCAGAACATGCATTACGTTCTGCCCGGCGTGTTCAGGATCGGCGGCGTCATCGTGCCCCGGATGAAGGCCTGTCGTGTTCGTCGTCCTGCTGCTCGTGATCCTGTTCACGTACGGTGCACTGACGCGCACCTGGGCCGGTCGCGCCGCCTATGCTTACGCGCAGAATCCCGAGGCCGCGGCGCTGATGGGCGTGCGCACGAACGTGTTGCAGGCGGGTGTCGCGGCCTACTCGGCGGCGCTCGCGGGGCTGGGCGGCGCGCTTTACGCAAGCCTCTACTCGATCACGCCGGAGATCGGCAGCGGCTACATCCTGAAGGGCGTCGAGGCCGCGATCCTCGCCGGCATCGGCAGCGTGATGGGCTCGTTCGCGGGCGGCATCATCATCGGCGTCGCGGAGGGTGTCGGCTCGATCTTCCTGCCCTCCGCATACAACGATGCGTACGGGCTCGTCTTCCTGGTGCTGATCCTGCTGTTCAAGCCGGCCGGGCTCTTCGCCGCGAACCGATGAAATTGCTGCTGCTCTGGATACCGCTGCTTTTCGTGCCGGCCGTCGTGCACAGCAACGTCGTCCTGACGATCCTGATCTTCACGTTCATCCTCGGCATCCTCGCCGTCAGCTTCAACCTCATCTTCGGCTTCACGGGCCAGTTGTCGCTGTTCCACGCCGCCGCGTTCGGCCTGTCCGCGTACGCGACGTATCTGTCGATGGCGCACTGGGGAATCTCGTTCTGGCTCGGCGCCCTTGTCGGCATCGTGTTCGTCACGCTGATCTCGATCGTGATCGGCGCGATCTGCTTTCGCTTCAAGCTGCGGGAATTGTATTTCGCGATCGTGACGCTCGCCTTCTCGGAGCTCGCCCGCCTCGTCATCCTGAACTGGAACGGGTTCACGAACGGCTCGCTCGGCATCAACTTCACGCTGACACCGACCGTCTGGGTACCGGGTCGCGGCGTGATACCGGTCGCCGGCACGCTGATGTGGTACTACCTCTCCCTTGCTGCCGTCGTGCTTGCCGTCGTTTTCTACACGCGGATCGTGCACTCATGGATGGGCCGCTGCTTCGCGTCGATCCGGCTGAACGACGAGCTCGCCGATACGCTGGGGATCAACGTCTTCCGCTACAAGCTCATCAGCTTTGTCGCCGGCAACATCGGCGCAGCCGTCGCCGGCAGCCTGTACGCGTTCTACATCGGCTACATCGATCCGAATTATTTCTCGCTCGACCAGTCGCTCGCGATCATCGCGATGGCATTGCTTGGCGGCCGCGAATTCGTCGCGGCACCGATCGTCGGCGCGCTCGTGCTGACCGCGCTGCCGCACGTGATCAACGTCAACGCCGAGGCGAGGCTGCTCGTCTACGGCCTCATCCTGATTCTCACCATCCTGCTGATGCCGCGCGGCATCGTGGGCCTCGCTGCGAGGCGCCGGCGTGCTGCTTGAGGTACGGCATCTCACCAAGCGCTTCGGCGGCCTCACCGCGGTGTCGGATATTTCATTCGGCCTCGACGAAGGCAACATCGTCGGCGTGTTCGGCCCGAACGGCTCGGGCAAGACGACGCTGCTCAATCTCATTTCCGGCGTCTATCCACCAAGCGATGGGCAGTTGCTGTGGAAGGGTGAGGAGCTCGTCGGCCGCAAGCCGCACGAGATCGCCGAAACCGGCATCGTGAAGACGTTTCAGAACCCGCAGCTCTTCGGCGAGCTGTCGGTGTTCGACAACGTCGCAATCGCCGGACATCTTCGGCTGAAGCGCCACTCGGGGTGGCGCCGCGTCGCCACGCTTTTTCCGCTGCGCCGGCGCACCAGCGCGGATTTCGAGCATCGCATCCGGGAAATCCTGCGGCTATGCCGGCTCGAGCCGTTCGGTGATCAGCCGGCGGCGAGCCTCTCCTACGGCGGCGAAAAGATGCTCGGCGTCGCGATGGCGCTGATGTGCGAGCCGAAGGTTCTGCTGCTCGACGAGCCCGCCAGCGGCCTTGGCCACGACGAGGTCCGCAATCTCGACACGGTGCTTCGCGACTTGCGGCAGCAGGGCACCACGTTGTGCGTCATCGATCATCGCGTGGGATTTCTCGGCAAGCTCGCCGATCGCGCGATCGTCATCCACCACGGCGCCAAGATCGCCGAAGGCCGCCCGGACGAAGTGCTGCGCGACCGCGCGGTGATCGACGCGTATCTCGGACGCGGCCATGCTTGAGCTTTCCGGCATCGACGTCCATTACGCGAAGAATCACGTGCTGAAACGCGTGACGCTCGCGGTCAACGAACGTGAAATCGTATCGCTCGTCGGCGCGAACGCGGCCGGCAAGACGACCACACTGCGCACGATCATGGGCCTGAAGGCGCCCACGGCCGGCACGGTCGTGTTCGAGGGCAAGCCGCTTGCGAACGTGCCGACCGACGAGCGCGTGCACCGTGGCCTCGTGCTCGTGCCGGAAGGCCGGCAGATTTTCCCCCGGTTCACCGTGACGGAAAACCTCCTGATGGGCGCGTATCACCGGCGTGACCGCAACGATATCGCCGGCGATTTCGACGCGCTGTTCGGCATGTTTCCGCGCCTGGCCGAGCGGCGCAGACAGGCGGCAGGCTCGATGTCGGGCGGCGAGCAGCAGATGCTCGCAATCGCGCGAGGATTGATCGCGCAGCCGAAATGCCTGCTGCTCGACGAGCCCACGCTCGGGCTCGCGCCGATCATCGTGCAGGAAATCAGCGACATCATCCGCAAGCTTGCGCGCGACGGCATGACGATTCTGCTCGCCGAGCAGAACGCGGCGATGGCCCTCGGCGTGGCCGACCGCGCGTACGTGCTCGAGACCGGGCGCGTATCGCTCGAAGGCACCGGCGCCGCACTCGCCGGCGACGAGGCGGTGCGGCGAAACTATCTCGGGACCTGACGCACCTCGGGAATTAATTATCAGTCGCCGCCGCGGGCGACTGCCGCGGCCGGCGCAATGCGCGCTTCTGCCCCAGCGGGCGACGCGTCGGGGACGATCGGCCGGAACTTGTATCCCGGCTGCAGCAATCCGCGCTCCTTCTGCAGGAAGGCAAGCACCGTCGCCGCCGACGGCAGCCAGTTGCGCGCCCCGGTTTCGGCGAATCCGGGACCGCCGGTCGAGCCGCGCTCGCCGAGCGGATGATCCTTCGAGTCCTTCCCCATCCAGAAGCCGAGCACCATGCCGTGTTCCGGATGCTCGGGCGGCCCGGGAACGAACACGAGCAGCCACACGTCCGACGTCTTGCCGTCCGCATTGGTTGCCGTGCCGGTCTTCCCGGCGATCTCACCCGCCTTGTCGAACGGAAAGGCGAGTGAGCGTTGCCTGCGCTCTTCCGGCGACAGCTTCCAGATCGCATCGCTCAACGGATCGATGCCGGGAATGACACCGCTCCGCAACCCGGACGCCGTGCCCGTCGGGCCGATGTCGAGCGGCGCCTTCAGGAGCTCGATCATCGCCGCCGACACCGCGGGATGCATGAGCCGCTCCGGCGGCGGGCGATTCTCGCCCTTGATGTCGCACGCTCTCGGCCGTCCCTCGGCATCGTTGTACAGCAGCGACGTGCCGTCGCGGCAGACGTCGTTCGCGAAGCGCGGCGTCACGCGCAGGCCGCCGTTCACGAACGCGGCCGTTGACGCCATCGCCAGCGGATTGACCTCCGACGCGCCGATCGCCGTCGTCGGGTACGGTTGCAGCGGATGCCTCGCGTCCTTCGGCATGCCGAGGCGATAGGCGAGCTCGATCACGTGCCTGATCCCGGCGCGCGCGCCCGCACGCATCGCTGCCGTGTTGCGTGACTCGCCCAGCGCGATCCGGCAGCTCACGTTGCCGCGATATTCCGGCTCCGATCGCGAGTGGAAGTTCTCGATCTTCTTCGCGCCGCGACCGCGGCCGAGCGACACGTAGACCGGCGCGTCGAGCACGGTGCAGCGATCGAGAACCTCCGCGGCAACAGCCTCGACCGTTTCCGGCGGCGGTTTCGCAGCGAGCACTTCGCGGGTGATCTGCTCGACGAGGCCGCCGTAGGTGAAGATCTTGAACGTCGATCCCGGCTGGCGCCAGCCGCTGGCGATCACGTCGTATTTGTAGCGACTGAACGCGACGTTGCCGACCTCGGCCAGTACGTCGCCGGTGAAATCGACAGCGAACGCGCCCGCGCGCAGTTCGTCGTTGTCGGCGTCGTTCGGATGACGCGCCCGATAGGTCTCGATCGTCTGCGCAACGGCGTGCGCGAGGACGTCCTGCAGTGCGTCATCGCGCGTGATCGAGATCGTGAGGCCGCCCCTGGTCAGCGGAAAGCGGTCCTTGTAGAGCACGCGAACGCGCTCGAGGAAGTAATCGTGCGTGCCGCAGCCGGTGCCCGGCGGCACGATCTCCTTCGCAAGCAGCGTCTCGACGTGGTGCGCCGCACGCGCGAACTCGACGTCGGAGATCACGCCCTGGTCGCGCATCAGCGCGAGCACGCGCGTGGTGCCGCGCACCGCTTCCGCCCAGTTCGCCGCACGGATCTCGTCGGGCCGGGTCAGCAGCGGATCCGTCGCGAACGGGCGGTCGGGCAGCGCCGGCTTGTTGATCAGCGCCACGATGAATGCCGCCTGATGCAGCGCGAGGTCTTTCGCGGACTTCCCGAAGTACGCGCGGCTCGCGGCCTCGATCCCGTACTGTCCGCGGCCGAAATACGGCATGTTGACGTACTTGAGCAGGAGCTGCTCGCGCGAAAACGCGCGCTCTATCCGCAGCGCCATGACAATGTCGCCGACCTTCTCGATCTCCGTCGACGGGCGGCCGGTGCCGCCGCGCAGATGCTTGGCGATCTGCATCGTCAGCGTCGAGGCGCCCGAGCGGCTCTCCTGCAGCATGCGCCTGGCGAGCGCCCGCAGGATCGCTTCCTTGTCGATACCCTCGTGGCTGAAGAAGTTCTTGTCCTCGGAGGCGAGGATCGTCTTGATGAACAGCGGCGGGATGTCCGCGGGCTCGGCGATCAGGATTCGATGCTCGGGCGATGAAATGCACGCGACGGTCTTCCGATCCTCGGTGACCAGCACCGATTGCCGCGCGAAGTAGGTCGGGTCGTTCAGCCGCGCGATCGCATGCCGGTCGATGCCGAGGCGGGCATCGATGACGTCGGCGTAGCGGGCGTCGATCGACTCGACGATCGGCTCGAAGGCGACGTAGCCCGCGACAGCCAGCGCCGCGAGCACTCCGACCGTGACGAAGAGGTGACGGAGCAGCCGGCCGACGAAGCGGACGATCGCCCACGGCAGCGTCCACACGACGCGCGCGCGATGTTCGTGTTCGTCCTTCGCTGCCATCCTGCTTCTCCTGCCGAAACGAATGCGCCACGACCTTTCGCGTAACGCATCCGGCAGAAGCAGGCCGTGTACCAACGCCGTTCCGGCGCGCGCGATCACCGCGCAAACGCGCGGCTGCGGCCGCGAGCCGCGCCCCACGCGGTTTCCAGTCCTCACGGCGAGCGCGCAATTTGCGGCACCTTGTGAACGTTTTCGGGATACCGCGCATGGCCGGCTTCTGCGCCACCGCCTGATCGCGCGTTGACTGCGCCCGCTCGACTCACGATACTACGTCGCGTATTCCGGTGCGTCCGGCACCTCCGGAGATGCGGCATGAAGCCCTGGATCGCCATCGCGTTTAGTGTGCTGCTCGCAGCCTGTGCGACCGCGCCGCCGCAGGGCGGCGAGACGTTCTTCGAAGACGCTCTGTTCCGACCGGCGTCCGAGCGCATCGACGCCGCGGACGTGTTTGCCGTAAGCCCCGAGATGCGCGAGTTCCTCGACAAGGACATTGCCGAGCTCGTGAGGCACAAGGGCAGCCAGCAGGGGCTGTTCGACGCAATCCACGACAGGAGCCAACTCGCGCTCGAGTACGACACCGCGATCACGCGCAACGCGTCGCAGGCGTTTTCCGGCCGCGCCGGCAATTGCCTGTCGCTCGTCATCATGACCGCCGCGTTCGCAAAGGCCATGGGCATACCGGTTTTCTATCAGAACGTGTTCGCCGACGAGACGTGGAGCCGCAGCGGCAACTACTATCTGTCGATCGGCCATGTCAACCTGACGCTCGGCCGGCGGAAGACCGCGGTCGACCACAACGAAACCGCGCTGACGATCGACTTCCTTCCTCCGCGCGACATCCGCAGCCTGAATAGCTGGTCGATCAGCGAAGCCACGATCGTCGCGATGTACATGAACAACCGGGCCGTGGAGTCGCTGACGTCGGGCGACACGAACGACGCCTATTGGTGGGCGCGGCAGGCCATTGTTCAGGAACCGCACTTTCTCTCTGCCTACAACACGCTCGGCGCCGTCTACCAGAGCCACGGCGACCTGCCGCAGGCACAGCGGGCGTTCGCATACGTGCTGCAGCAAGAGCCGGCGGACACGTCCGCGATGTCGAACCTCGCGTCGGTGCTGCGCGCCCGCGGCCAGATCGCGCAGGCGGACGAGCTCGATCGCAAGCTCGCGCGGATGGAGCCGAATCCGCCGTTCGGATATTTCAAGCGCGGCATCGCCGCGATGCGCGAGGGCAACTACAAGCTCGCGAAAGACATGTTCACGCGGGAAGTCGACCGCGCTGCCTACTACCACGAATTCCAGTTCTGGCTGGCGCTCGCGGATGTCGGTCTCGGCGAAATGGACCAGGCCCGCACCCACCTGGAGATCGCGGTCGAGAACAGCACGACGCGCAAGGACCACGACCTGTACGCCGCGAAGCTCGCTCACCTGCGGTCCTACACGCCGGTCGTTCGTCGCTGAATGCGCGCGGGCGGCGGCGACGCCGGTGCGCCGAAACTATCCCGGCACGCGAGGCGCCGCGCTACGCGGGAAAACGCACGCCGGCGCTTTGCGAAAGCAGCCGCGGGTCGCGCGATTTCACCAGCACAGGGCGTCCCTCCAGGATCTCGACGCAGCGCTCGAGCGTCTCGTCTTCCAGGCGGCGCATCGCTTCGGCGGTGTAGAACGTCAGATGCGGCCATAGCATCACGTTGTCCATCGCGTAGAGCGGCGAAAGCGGGTGCGCGGACTTCGCGAGCGGTTCGTCCCCGTAGACGTCGAGCGCGGCACCCGCGATGCGATGGGCCTGGAGCGCGCGCACCAGCGCTTCCTCGTCGACGAGCTCGCCACGCGACACGTTGACGAGGAACGCACTCGGCTTCATGCGGGACAGCTCGCGTTCGCCGATGACGTGCCGCGTCTCCGGCGTCAGCACCGCGTGCACGGAGACGATATCGCAAACCGCGAGCATGTCATGCAGATCGTCGCGTTTTTCCACGCCGAGGCGCGCCATCTGCTCATGAGCCGACGTAGGGATCGAACCCCAATACCTTCATGCGAAAGCCCTGTCCTGCCATCCGGGCGACGTTCGCGCCGATCCTGCCCACGCCGACGAGGCCGAGTGTCTTGCCCGCGAGATCGGCTGCCAGCCACCTGGCCGTCGGCCATGCCCAACCGCTCGCTTCCATCTCGCGCTGCAGCGGCTTGAATTTCCGGGCCAGCGCAAGCATCAGCGCGAGCGCGCCCTCGGCCACGGTTTCCTCGGCGTACTCGGGAATGTTGACCACGGGAATTCGCCTGCGCTTTGCCGCCTCGATGTCGATCGCGTCGATGCCGACGCCGTACTTGACGATCCCTTTCAGCCGCGGCGCATCGTCGATGATCCGCGCGGTGATGTGCGCGTAGCACGTAAGGAGCAGGTCTGCGTCGCGCAACTCGCGTGCGAGGTCGTCGCCTTTGACGGATTCGGGAAGCAGCACAAGCGTCGCACCCCGGTCGCGCAACGCCTGGTCCACGCGGGGCAGCTCGAGCTCGGCGTCGGTGCGCACGACTTTCATCGGCACGCGCTCGTCACACCGGCGACCGCGCTCCTGGAATCTCGGCGCCGCATCACCCGACAGCCTTGATCGCCGCTTCGACGATGGCGAGCGCGCGGTCCAGGTCCTCCTCGCCGATGACGAGCGGCGGCGAAAGCACGAGCACGTTCCCCTGCCCGATCTTGAACGACAGCCCGGCGCCGAGGCAGTGGTAAAGGACGCGTTCCGCTGCTTCGCGCGCCGGTGCACCGGTCAGAGGATCGACGAGCTCCATGCCGAGCAGCAAGCCGATGCCGCGCACATCGCCGATGAGGGGCAGGCGCCGCCGCATATCCTGCATCCGTTCGAGCGCCCGTGCGCCCAGTTGCGCTGCGCGGTCGAGCAGATGCTCGTCCTCGATCACCGCGAGGGTGGCGAGCGCGGCAGCGCATCCGACCGAGCTTTTCTCGTGCGTATAGTGGCCGAGCGCCCGCTCGGCCGCGACATCGAGTCCCTCGCGCGCGATGAGCGCGGCCATCGGAAACACGCCGCCGCCCAGCCCCTTGCCGAGCACCACCATGTCGGGAACGATTCCGTAATGCTCGAACGCGAACATCGTGCCGGTGCGGCCGAGGCAGATCGGAATCTCGTCGAGAATGAGCAGCGCGCCGTGCCGGTCGCACGCGCGGCGCAGCGTCTCGTAGTAGGCGCGCGGCGGGATCTGCACGTCGGTCGAGCGCACGGTCTCCACCACCACCGCGGCGACGTCCTCTTCCTTGTCGAGCACGTATTCGACGTAGTCGGCGCAGCGCGCATCGCAAGTCCCGCCGCAGCCGAAGCGGCAACCGCGCGGATCGCAGGGCGGCACATGCTCGGTGCCGGGAAGGAGCGGCCCGATGTCGCGGCGGAACAACGCTTCGCCGCCGATCGAAATCGCATCGAGCGACGCGCCGTGGAATGCATCCCACATCGAGATCGTCTTGTGCCTTCCGGTGGCAAGCCGCGCGAGCTTCAGGGCCATGCCGATCGCGCTGGTGCCGCCGGGCGCAAAGAGGACCTTCGCGAGGTCGCCGGGCGCGAGCTCGACGAGGCGGCGTGCGAGCGCGACGGCCGCTTCGTTGGTGAATCGCCGCGGCGAGAACGGCAGCGTGTCGAGCGCGTGCCTGATCGCCTGCACGACACGCGGGTGCCCATACCCGACCTGGTGAACGCTGTTGCCGTGGAAATCCATGTAACGGCGACCCTCGACGTCTTCGAGCCAGATGCCGGAAGCCGATGCGAGCGCGTTGAAGCACGGTGTCGAAAGCGACTGGTGCAGGAAGTACTTCGCGTCCTCGGCGAGGAGGTCGCGCGTTGCCGGCGCAAGGTTCTCCGCCTCCCAGCGCTTGCGCAGCGGCGAAAGGTTGACGTCTCCCTCGGCCGACAGATCGCCGTGCTGCGGAGGCGATGCCGCCGGCTTCATGTCGGGAATTGGTCGCGACGCAAGGGATCGAGGGGGAAGTGGCGCATGCGAAGTTTATACTCGACGTTGCCGACCTCGAAGCTCGGAGATTGTATATGCCCAACGTTCTCACTCAATCGCAAGTCGACACGTTCTGGCGCGATGGCTGCGTCTTTCCGGTTCGCGTCATGGCGGAAGCGGACGCGTTGGAGTTGCGGCACCGGCTCGAAGATTTTGAAGCGACGACCGGCGCGCCGCTCGGCGGTGATCTGCGCCACAAGTCGCACCTGCTGTTCGAGTGGCTCGGAGATCTCGTCCGCGAAAGCCGCATCGTCGATGCCGTTTCGCAACTGTACGGACCGGATCTCCTGTGCTGGACGACGAACTTCTTCATCAAGGAAGCAAACAACCCCGCGTTCGTCTCGTGGCACCAGGACTCGACGTATTGGGGCCTGAGCAGGCCGGATGTCGTCACCGCCTGGGTCGCGTTCACGCCGAGCAACCGCGCGAACGGCGCGATGGAATTCATCCCCGGCACGCACACGTCCGACCAGATTCCGCATCGCGACACCTTTTCGCGCAACAACCTGCTGACGCGCGGCCAGGAAGTCGCCGTCGAGGTCGACCGGTCGAAGGCCGTCGTGATCGAACTGCAGCCGGGCGAGATGTCGCTGCATCACGTGCGCCTCGTCCACGGCTCGCCGCCGAATCCGGCGAACGACCGGCGCATCGGCTTCGCGATTCGCTACATCCCGACGAGCGTGTCGCAGGTCGCCGGCGAGGACAGTGCCACCCTCGTGCGCGGTGTCGACCTGCACCATCACTTCGAGCTCGAGCCGCGTCCGGCGCGCGACATGGACCCCGAATTCGTCGCGCTCCACAAGCGGATCGCCGAGCGCAACGCGCAGATCCTCTACCGCGGCACCGGAGTTACGAGCTACAACGATCCGAAGGCGCTGCCGGACCGCGCGGCCTGAGGCGTCACAATGGGGTCAGAGCGAATTACTCCCGCCTTCGCCGGAAGTAATTCGCTCTGACCCCATTTATCTGCCAAAGACGTAGATCGGACTCGACCAGGCGAGATTGCCGTCCTCCTGCACGAGGCATACGTACAGCGCGTTGTCATGCGCATCGGTAAGCTCGATGTCGCGCTCGACGTCCACGCGATACGTGCGGATTCTCGTCTGGCATCCGAAACACGCGAATGCGCCGCTTGATGCCGCCCGCGTCGAACACGCGATCGTCGAGTCCGATGTCCGCCACGTTGATTTCGGCCTTGACGAGCGCAGTATCGATTTTCAGCGTGCCGGCATGCGCATCATCGAGCCACGCATCGAATCCGCCGAAGCAGCCTGTGGTCAACGCCGACCATTTGAGCTCGGTCGGACTCAACTGCTCGAGCCTGCGATCGAGATTCCAGAAGTTGATCGGGCCGACACGCGTGAAGCGATTGCCCGTCAGCGTGCACCCGCCGTCCCAGATCGTCTGCCGTCCCCTCCCCCGGTACTCCGAGCCTTCCCAGATGACGCGGATGCGTCGCCCGAGCTCCTTCTCGGCGAACGGTCGATAGACTTCCAGTGTCTTCAGGCCATTGCGGATTTCCACACGCTCGATCGGCGCCGACCCGATCGCGTGGATGCGAAACTTCGCGATGCGGGCGTCGCTCTGCAGGATATCGCCCATCATCGCTTCGCGCGTGCGCGTGGAAGTGGTCGGGCCGAGATTGGGATCGTCGGCGAAGCGCTCGGCGTCCGCGTCGAATCGCACGCGCGTGTCGAGGATCATCCGGCAGCCGCTGGTGGCGTAGTGATGGCGCTTCCGCAATGCCGCAAAAATCCCCTGCCGGCTGAGATCGGTGGCAAGCACGCACGACAATCCGCCATAGGCGCCAAACAGCGAAGCGCCCGGATGGCTCGCGCCGTGGCGTCCCTTGTGCCCGTCGCTGTTGGCGAGGATGCCGACGCGATAGCCCTGTTCGAGCGCGTCTTCGATGAGCCACTCGAACGTGCCCCAATCCGAATGCACTTCCACCGCGCGCTCGAGGCGCACGTCGTGCGCCATCCGGATGTCGGCGTAGCGGCCGCCGATATGCGCAAACACGACGCAGTCGCGATCCTTCAGCGCGTGAAACAGGTCCTGCGCGCTGTTGGCGTCGGTCCGCACATCGGAAAGGTCGTCCAGCAATGCGTGCGACGAGCGATGAATCTGCTCGCCCTCGTTCATGAACATCACGTTGCGATCGCCGCCGAGTCCGGTATTGCCGGACCATTCGTAGCCGGGAAAGATGACGAACTCGTCCGTCCCGGTTGTACGCCTTCGTGAGCGCGTTCAGCTCGTTCCAGAACGGCGTGGTGATCTGAAAGTCGTTCGCCTGATGGCTCATGACGTCGACGAACGCACGATCGCGCGCGAACTCGATCAGCTCGCGTGCCGAATTGGTGCCGATCGTCTCCTCCGATTGACCGTGCAGATCGCCCCAGAACGGCAGCAATTCCGCCTGCTCGACGATCGTGATCGGGTTGCTCGCGCAAAGAGGCTTGCCGTCATCGGCCAGCACGTGGATCACATAGTCGCCCGGCCTGGAAATGCTCAGTCCTTCCACCGACGTCGCATACTCGCCTGCGTTCAGCGCGATGGCTTCCGGCAATCCCGAAACCGGCCCGGTGGCGGAGAGGCGATACGCCCCCTCCGACCTCGGCGACGGATTGCCCCACTTGTCGACGCCCTTGAAGCCCAGTCGAAACGCCTCGCCCACGCGGCGCATCGTCGGAACAATCGCCTGATAGCTGGCGGGGGGACCGGCGACGACGGAGACCCACGGCTGCTGCGGCAACTCGATGTAGTTGTAGGTTGCCCACGCGTCGACGAGCACGCGGAACTCGAACGTGGGCTCGTTGAACGTCTGCATCCGGATGCCGGGCGAGCCCTGCCGCCGGTCGCCGAAGCGAACGATGATCCGGTCGCCTTCACGCAGGAAGCCGCGCACCACGCGGATGAACAGCGTCTTGTCCCAGGGCCGGATGTTGCGCTTCGCGTCGTACTGGACATCCAGCACCGCGCCGTTGCTCGCCTCGACCGTCGTGTAATTCCAGCCCTTCGGGTCGTTGAACTGCGGGCGCCCCATATCGCTCGCGAAGCGATGGACGATCTTGATCGAGCCGGTGTCGTCGATGCCGAAGTAGCCCGCGGTGTACGTGAGCGTCAGCGACTGGAAGCTTCCCGCTTCGAACGCGCCCTGAGGGTCGATCGTCGCGTGTCCCATGCGCTCGGCGAAATAGGTCGAATGCGGCATCAGTGCACCTGTCCGTGATTTCGAAGCGCGGCGCCGCGATGCGAAACCTCGCGTGCGGTCGCCGGCGCAGGCATCAGCTTCCCGGAAGCGCGTAGGCCTCCGGAAACACCAGTTCCTTCCAGCTTCCGGGCTTGTTGTGAAGCATGCCGAGCTTCGCCATGTAGTCGGCGATCGGCATGATGTTGGTCGGCGTCAGCGAATAGACGACCTGCGGGTCGGTGAGTATTTTCGCAATGGCGTCGACCGAGAATTTCGAATGGTCGAGCTTGATGTAGATTTCCGCCGCTTCCGCCGGATGCTGCCTGATGAAATCCGTCGCGTCGGTCAATGCCTTCCACAACGCCCGGATGATTTTCGGATTTTCCGTGCGGAACTGGCTCGTTCCCCACAGGCAGAACAGTGTCGCGGGTCCGCCGAGAATGTCGTAGGAGCTCGTGACCTTGTGCGTTCCGCCGTGCGCGAGCTCCTGATCGTAGAACGGGATGCTCGCAAAATGCGCGGTGATCACCGATCCCGACAACAGCGCGGTGACGGCGTCCGGATGCGAAAAGGAAATCTCCATCTTGTCGAAATGCGAGCGCTGCTCGGGCCCGTAGAGCTTCTCGGCCGCGATCCCGAGCAGGATCGCCTGCGTCGACGTCTTGATCGCCGGCACCGCGATGCGATCCGAATCGGTGAAATCCTTGAGCGACTTGATGCGCGGCGTATTTGCGATCAGGTACACCGGCTGCTCGCTCAATCCCGCGATCATCTTCACCGGGTTGGCCGAATTGCGCGTACGGTCCCATAGCACGAGGAAGCTCGTGGGACCGGCAACCACGATATCGAGCTTGCCGGCAAGCAGTCCGTCGTTCAGCAATGCCGGGCTGCCGATGGGCTGATACGTGACGTCGAGGCCATCGATCCCCTCCTCCTTCGCGTATTTTTCGAGCAGCTTCTGCTCCTGCATGACGTAGACCTGCAGGTAACCGACGCCGAGCTGGCGGCCGATCCGGACTTCGGTCGCTTCGCCGGCCGCGGTGCCGCAAAGCACGAATGCGATGAGGGCGCAGATGACCGCTGCGGCAGCGCGCGGCGCTCCGCGCGTTCGTCGTTTCATATCCTATCCTCCGCGTGATGCAATCGTGTGGGGCCGACGACGCCGAGGCCCACGCGCAGCGCTTCCGTCTCCATGACATCGTGCGGCATCACGTTGGCGATATTCACGTCGGGCCCGAATTCGCGAACGAGGAATTTCTTCATGTCCTCGATTGCCGAGAGCGTAATGCCGGATATCCAGGGTCCCGGCAGCTCGATCAGCACCTTCGCAAGGTCCAATGCGTTGCGCAGGCTCTTGATCAGCGCGAGCTTCGGCCGGCCGTTGTGCATCAGCTCGGCTGCCTCGACCAGCACGAGCTCGCAGCCGGCCCGAAAACACGTCTCCGCCTGCGCGATCAGCACCGATGCGTTCGTCTTCATATCCTTCGATCCCACCTCGCCGAAGACGGCAAGGCCGCAATCGCGCGCAAGCCTGATCTGGTCGCTGCGTTGCGCGTCGCTGAGCGGGACGCAGTTGTCGGAAACCTCGACGGCCTCGAAGCCCACGCGCCTGGCTTCGCGAAGGAAGGCGGGCAAGGCCTTTGCGCCAAGCATCGCATAGACGTACTCCTGGAATTGACCGCCCAGAAACGGCTTTGCGCCATATTTTTCATACAGGTCCAACTTTCGCCGCAGCTTGTCCAATTGGTAGAGGCGAGAAGTGCCCACGGCAATCTTCATCAGGTCGATATAGGCGCCGGAAGTGTCGAGGACGTCCTCGGCATGGCGATACGGCAATCCGAAATCGACGACCATCGTCAGGCCCTTGCGGCGCGGCTTGACTTGCGAGCGTTCAGGCGGCAACTCGACGAACGCGAACGGAACGTCGACCTGGCCGGCGGCGCTGACCGGATTGTTCATGCTATCTGCGCTCCATGCTGGTCGACGCCTCAACCGAACCGCGCGAGGACCTGGAACGGCCGGTCGACGGGCGGCACGAAAGCACGCTGAAAGGTGACCGGAACGTCGCGGTAGCTTCGTCCGGAGATCTCCCACAGGATGCCGACCGTTCCCAGCGGAATATCGATCTCCCTGCAAACGCGCGGCGGCAGCGTCAGGCAGCGAAAGGTCTGCTCGATGCCGAGTGTCGGCGCGTTGAACCGATCGCTCAACAGGTCGCGAATCGATGCGCCTTCCAGTTCCTTAAGCTCCATGCCCGCGAGCGCGCGGAAGCGGCTTCCCGACAGGTAAACCTCGCTGAAGATGTCGAATTCCCCGTTGATGTTCATCAACCGCCGAACGTGAACGTAGTCCGCCTCGGCGCCCAGAAACGTTGCCCAGGGACCGTGCTCGCGAACGAGATTCACGGACAGCATTCGCATGTACGCCGGCAGCAGCGTCTTGCCGTCTTCGGCGAGAAATCGAAAGTGACGCAGGTAGCGATCGGGCGTGCGCGCCCGGATGACGAACGTGCCTTTGCCCTGCTCGCGCACGACGATGCCCCGACTCGCGAGATGATTGAGCGCTTTCTGAATGGTGCCGAGGCTTGCCGGCAGCACCTGCGCGAGATCGGCTTCGGAGGGCAGCAATTCGCCGGGCTTCCAGTGCCCCTTCTCGATTCTCGCCAGCAGCAGGTCGGCGATTTGCAGGTATTTCGGCGGCCGGTCGCCGACATCGCGACCCCGGCGCGCGAGCTCGCGGGAGAGTTGAACGACGCTGCTCACGGCGCACTCCTATAGAGGTTCTTCGCGGTTTACCGGGCGGCGATTGCTGGCGTACCACTCGACATCAGGCGAAAGCTACGCCCGAAGCCAAAACGATGTCAAGAATCCCTATATAGGATCAGACGTGGCCGCCATGGACCACGACGAGCAGCCCGTGCGCGGCGGTCGACCCGGGATTGCTGATCGCGTGCGTGTGGTCGGCCGGGTAGCGGGCCGTCTCGCCGCTTCTCACGCGCTTCGACGTGGCGCCGACAGCCACTTCCATCGCGCCGCTCAGCACGGTCAGATGCTCCATCGTTCCGGGGTCGTGCCCCTCCGATTTCAGCGCGCCGGACGGCGCGAGTGCCAAGTCGTACCACTCGAAGCGGCCGGCCAGCTCCATCGGACCCAGTATCTTCAGGACATGCTGCTCGTCGTTGCCGGTGAGGGACGGCAGCTCGTGCCTGCCCAGCACACGCACCGTTTCGTGTTCGCGCTGACCGGGCGCAAAGAGCTGGTTCAGTCCGAGACCGAGCGCATTGGCGAGGCGCCAGGCCACGGCGATGGTGGGATTGGCCTTGTCGCGCTCGATTTCCGACAGCATCGACTTGGAGACGCCCGCCGCGCGCGAAAGCTGCTCGAGCGTCAGCTTGCGCGCCAGTCGAAGCCGCTGGAGCGTCTCGCCGACGCGCGGCGGCACGGACGCGGAGCGCGTGGCGCCGGGACGATTTGCCATCGTGAAATTCCTATACTAGAATTGTTCGGTATATCGAACCTGTTTCCATTAATGCGCCTGACGTGCGGAATGGCGATCGATGGTAGCAGAGCGGAGCGGCCGCCCCAACCGCGTCGATGAAGCATCGCCGAAAGGAAGCCTTGATGACTCGTTCCGACGTGCAGCCGTTCTACGAGAACCTGGCGAGCCGGCTCGATGCTGCGCGGGAAGCAGGCCTCTCGAAGTCCGAGCGCGTGATCGTGTCGCCACAGGGCACCGAGGTGACATGCGATGACGGCGTGACGCGACTCAATCTCTGCGCCAACAACTACCTCGGTCTTTCCGGAACGCAGGCGCTTGTCGATGCCGCGACGCAAGCGCTTCGCAGCTTCGGCTACGGCCTGTCTTCCGTACGGTTCATTTGCGGCACCCAGACCGTGCACAAGACGCTGGAGACGCGCGTGGCGCAATTCCTGGGCATGGAAGACGCGATCCTGTACGCGTCCGCGTTCGACGCGAACGGCGGCCTGTTCGAGCCGCTTTTCGATGCCGAGGATGCGATCGTCTCCGACGAGCTCAACCACGCATCGATCATCGATGGCATCCGGCTTTGTCGCGCGAAGACGTTCCGGTACCGGCACGACGACATGGCCGATCTCGAGCGGCAGCTCGATGCATGCTCGTCGCACCGCTACCGGATCATCGCCACCGACGGCGTATTTTCGATGGACGGGACGATCGCGCAGCTCGACCGGATCTGCGATCTCGCCGATCGCCACGGCGCGCTGGTGATGATCGACGATTGCCACGCGACAGGATTCATGGGGAAGACCGGGCGCGGCACGCACGAGCATCACGGTGTCATGGGTCGCGTCGACGTCATCACCGGCACGTTCGGAAAGGCGCTCGGCGGCGCCATGGGGGGCTTCACCGCGGGCCGTCGCCCGTTGATCGAGACGCTGCGGCAAAGATCGCGACCCTACCTTTTTTCCAACACCCTCGCGCCGGTGATCGCCGGAACGACGTTGGACGTCCTCGATACGCTGACATCGTCGACGAGCCTGCGCGATGCGCTATTCCGCAATGCCGAATACATGAGAGCCGGGCTCGCAAGCCGCGGCTTCGCGATCGCGCCGGGGATCCACCCGATCATTCCGGTGATGGTGTACGAGGCGCCGCTGGCGCAAGCGCTCGCGCAGCGTCTTTATGAACGCGGCATTCTCGTGACCGGCTTCTTCTATCCGGTCGTCCCGCAAGGTAAAGCCCGGGTGCGCGTCCAATTGTCGGCTGCGCATACGCGCGAGCAGCTCGATCGCGCGCTGGACGCATTCGCCACGGCCGGCCGTGATCTCGGTCTTCTGTCGCGCCCGAAGGGAAATGCGTGAGCAGGATTCTCGTCATCGGCGCCAACGGCCAGATCGGCAGTGAGCTCACGGATGCGCTCGCTCACGTCCACGGCGAAGCGAACGTCATCGCCGCCGACATCGTGCATCCGCGGCATCCGCATCGCGTGCAGTTCGTCTGCCTCGATGTCCTCGACTGCGCGAAGACTCGGGGAGATTGTCGATCGCCATTCCATCGGCGACGTCTACCTGCTGGCCGCCGTGCTGTCCGCGAAAGGCGAGGCCGCCCCGCTCGCCACCTGGACGCTCAACGTCAACGGGCTCCTCAACGTGCTCGAGCTCGCGCGGGAGAAAAAAATCGCCCGCGTCTTCTGGCCGTCCTCGATAGCGGCATTCGGTCCGCACAGCCCGTCGGACGCGACTCCGCAGTGGGCGATCATGGATCCGACGACGATCTACGGCGCCAGCAAGCTGGCAGGCGAGCGCCTGTGCGAGTACTACTTCGCGAAATTCGCGGTCGACGTGCGCAGCATCCGCTACCCCGGCGTGATCGGCTATCGGACCCCGGCGGGCGGCGGAACGACCGACTACGCGATTGCGATATTCCAGGCAGCGAAACGACGCGAGCGCTATCAGATGCTTCCTGGAGGACAACACGACCCTGCCGATGATCTACATGCCCGACGCGCTGCGCGCCACCATGGACATCATGAATGTCGCGTCCAACCGCTTGCGCATCCGCTCTTCGTACAACATCGCCGGATTGAGTTTCAACCCGCGTGAGCTTGCCGCCGCCATCCGAAGGCACGTTCCAGGCTTCGAGGTCAGCTATGCACCCGACTTCAGGGAGGCCATCGCGCAAACGTGGCCGCGCACCATCGACGATTCGGAGGCACGGCGTGACTGGGGGTGGGAGCCACGCTTTGATCTTGTGCGCCTCACGAGCGACATGCTCGCTAATGTGCCGATGGATTGGGATGAGAGTCGATTGGCGATGACGGCGTCGTAGCGATGCGACGCACGATGCCGGCAACCTGCTTCGTGGCGGAACAATTCGGATTGACACCGTGATGGCGGGTACGCGTACGGACGTGAGACACACCACGGCAAGGCTTTGGTGCAAACGTAGTCCTGCGTACTATTCTTCACGTTATCGCCCGTCTATTGCCGCCGACGACGTACGTACCGCATCGCCGCGCATTTCGGCGAGGCGACTGCGCGCCTCCTCCTGAAACTTCCGGAACGCGCCTTTCCAGTCATCGTTTCGCGGCGTCGTGAACGCGAGCCGGCGCAGCAGGGCCACCAAGCGCTCCCGCTCAAGCCTTGCTTCGGTCAACTGTTCCAACGCCTTCTGATGTTCGAACGCATAAACGAGCTCGACCTTGCGGTCCTGACAAATGCCGATGCACGTCTCCGGCGCCTCGATTCTCCCGCAGCCGATGCACTGCCAAGCTGTGAACTGTTCGCTCATGATGCTCACGGGTAGCAAGAGTTGGTGCCCGCGGCTCAGCGCGTCGGCCCCACGCCGATTGGCGGCGGAGCGAGGTTAACGATGCGGCGGAATAACGCGTCGTATTCGTCGCCGGCTGCAGGCCCGAACAAAGGGTCCGTGTGCCCGAGGAATGCCGAGTCAATCTCCGCCCAGTCTGCAGTCGTCAGATGAAGTCGCGCGAGCGGCAGGAGCTTATCCTCTTCGGTGCGCATGTGGTCCCAATGGAAGGCGGCGTAAGCCTGAACGGCTTCAGCAAAGGCAGGAAATTCGCGCGCTCCACCGTGTTCGTACCGCCCGAGCGCCTGTTCAAGAACACGTATCTTCTCTGCGCCCGCCCGATGTTCGCTTTCAAGCCGAGTGACGAGCGGACCGGCTTCCGGATTGCGCATTCTGAGGAATTTGAACAAGTATGCGTCTTCCTTGGGATGATGGAAGCGTTCGGGAAACGCGTCAATGTAGTAAACCATCGCACCGAGCACATCGAATCTCGGCGCACTGGCGCGCAGCCGCGTATCGCGCACGAGGTAAAGCATGCCGTGCAATACTGCGGCGAGCGATCGATGTTCGTCGTAGATGATTCGGATAGCATCCATCTTCACTCCCTTCCTGGGGCCAACTGCGCGATTGGGCTGCCACGTTGGGAAATCGCGGGCCAGAAGATTTCCCCGCGCCAAAGCCTCGCCGGCTGACGGTTATCATTCAAGCTTTCTTGACCCAGGCGCTACACCAACCTCTCGCGTTGACGAGCTTGCCACCGAAGAGGCTACAGGAACCTTCAGCCTCGCCAGGTTTTCCAGAATACAAATTACAGTTGCCGCACACCGCGTTGCTGTCCTTTCGATTGCTCGCCTTGTTCGCGTCCATCTTGTAACCGAGTGCGACCGCGGTGGGATCGGATTCGCTGACCTTGTCGACTGCCTCGGCGGTCCCACTCACCAGTGCGGTGGCGAATGGCGCCGCAGCAAATCCGGCAGCGCCGATCTTGATGAAACGTCGCCGGCTGACTTGGAAAACATGTCGGTTCATTTAGGGTACCTCCGAGGTCGGTTTGGAATGTATGGCCGTGGGATCAAGCACCCACTTTTTCTGCGCTACTCAGTTTGTCCGGTGCAGAAGTGCGAGCATCGTCCGCTAGATGATTCGAGAATACCGCGCGCGTTCACGCGCCTCGCTTGCGTAACGATCGAACTGCATCACAACCGCGCGGACCAGAAGACGCCCAATCGGCTTCACGGCAAGCGCCTCGTTCGAAATCGTTACGATTCCGTCATCGACGTACGACGCCAATGCTGCGAGCTCGTGCGCGAAGTATTCGGTGAAGTGGACTCCGTGCGCCGCCTCGATAGGCCGGAACTCGAGATGGAAGTGACACATGAGCTGCTGGATTACGTCGCGGCGCAGGTCGTCGTCCGGCGTGAGCGCTACGCCCCTCATGATCGGCAGCGTCCCAGCATCGAGCAGATCGTAGTACGCGTCTAACATCTTCACGTTCTGCACGTAGGCATCCCCCACCTTGCCGATGCCGGAGATGCCGAGGGCGAGCAGATCGCAATCGGGCCGCGTCGAGTAGCCCTGAAAATTGCGATGCAGCTTGCGCTTGCGCTGCGCGACCGCGAGCTCGTCGTGCGGCTTGGCGAAATGGTCCATGCCGATGTAAACAAATCCGGCCTCGGCGAACCGAGCAATGGAGAGTGCAAGGATCTCGAGCTTGACCGCCGGCGTGGGAAGCTCTTCACTCGCAATCTGTCGCTGGGTCTTGAAAAGATGGGGTACGTGTGCGTAGCTGTAAAGCGCGATCCGGTCGGGCGACGCCGCAATAACCCTGTCCAATGTCGCCGCAAATCCGTGCACCGACTGGCGCGGCAGGCCGTAGATCAGGTCGGCGTTGACTGATACGAAGCCATGCGCGCGCGCGGCGTCGATCACCGTGCGCGTTTCGGCTTCGCTCTGAATGCGGTTCACAGCCCTCTGGACCGCAGGATCGAAGTCCTGGATACCCACCGAGATTCGGTTGAAGCCGAGTTCGGCAAGAAACGCGATCGTATCGCCTTCGACTTTGCGCGGATCCACCTCTATGGAGATCTCAGCGTCAGGTGCAAAACGGAAGCTGCGCCGGAGGCTGCGCATCAGCGCGCTCATTTCGTCACGCGCGAGGAACGTGGGCGTGCCGCCTCCGCAATGGAGTTGCGACACCGGCGCATCACCGTCGGTCAGCGCGCCGACGATTGCGATCTCGCGCTCCAGATAGCGCACGTACTGCGCCGAACGACCCCGGTTTCGAGTAATGATCTTGTTGCACGCGCAGTAATAGCAGATCGTGTCGCAGAACGGGAGATGGATGTACAGCGACAGCGGCTGCGCGGACCGCGACTCGTTGCGTGATTGCAGGACGCTGACGTATTGGCTGGCGCGAAAATCGTCGTTGAAACGATCGGCGGTCGGGTACGATGTGTAACGGGGGCCAAAGCCGTCGTACTTCGCGATGAGGCGCGGATCGAACGGAAGTGGCGCGACGGGCGCGGCAGCGAACTCAGTTTGCATGAGGCCGGATTTTCACGTTACGAACGCCACTCCGCCTTGACGCAGATCAACCATGGCGCTGGTGCGCGTGCGTCGGAATCGCCAACCACTGCGGTATCCGGCGTGCGCCGCGGGCAGAGCAGCAGCGAGCGAGTCCTCTTGGACACGCCAGGTTCCCCGAGGCGCCCCCGTAAAGCGTGCAGCGTCACTCATCTGGCGCCCTGCCGTTGCGCATGGCAGCAAGGACTTCCCGAAGCTTGCCGCTTCGCGCATCGGGCACCGGCGCTCGCGCATCGAGATTGAGGTGCACATTCCCGAGTGACTGGTGCGTCAGGTACGCATGCAGCGCGCGTTGCGCCTCGCGCCATTCGCCGCTTCGCTCGCCGGCATCTTCCGCGCCAAGCCGTACAGCAATGCGGTCGGGTGCCGTCTGCACCAACTGGAAGCGATGGTTTGCGGTTGCCTCCTCGATCACTGTCGTCAGGGCGAGCGGCGACAGTTGAACGATGCTGCCATCCTTCGCCTGGAGCGCCAGAACATCATCACGCCGGCCTTCGGCACGGATGGCGGGCAAAGGGTTGCCACAGGCGCACGGCGTCGCGCTCGCGGTGACGCTGTCACCCAAGTCGTAGCGAATGACCGGTTGAATGCGATTGGCGAGATTGGTGATCAGGACCGTATGCGACGGCTCGCCAGGCGGCGTCGGGCGGTAATTGCGATCCACCGGCTCGAGCACGACCCAATCCGCGTTCACATGCAAGTTACCCGTGGCGCACGAGAACGCGATGCTCATGCATTCCGAAGCGCCATATTCGTTGACCATCACGGCGTCGAAGGCGTGCTCGATCGCGACGTGGGTCGCAGGCGAAAGATACTCGCCACCCGACCAGACGCACGATGGTGCGATACGCAAGCGTCCGTCCCGCTGCTCTGCCGCGAGCAATGCCAGCGTCGTCGGATAGCTCGCGACGAAGGTCGGCTGATATTCATTGAGCGCTGTGACGAGCTTCGGTAGGGGATCCATGACCGAGAACGCGTGGGCGTTTGGCCATGGCGTACCACGGCACACCCGCTGCCAGGACGCGATGCTCGCGAAGTGGTCCCCGGTGGCAGCGATGAGCGCAGCACGTCCACCTTGAGCAAGCAGACCCCACGCGTAGCTACCTGCCAGCCGCGATGATTGGAGCTGCACCGCAAGCAACGCATCGTACGTCGCAAGCGCTGCTCGATCCTGCACGAAGATGCCCGGTTCCCCCGTACTGCCGGAACTCTTCCAGACGACGAACCGGCCGAGAAAAGGTTCGCCGATGTGGCGCCTATCTTCGAGAAAGCGCTCGACCCCGCGGCGATGGACGCTGCGATCGGTCACCCAGTCGTCGAAACGCCTCATCAACTCGCGCTTCGTGACAACCGGCAGATCCTGTAACGAAATGCCGCCGCGGGCAGCGCCTTCCATGCATCGCGATAGAACGCCGATTTCGCTCGCGCGAATTCGATCAGCTCAGTCGTACGCAGCGAAGCCGCGGCGGCAACGCCTCCGGCATTCCGCGTCCACCAGATTCCCCATGCTCGCGACAGCACGTTCCACCATTCGACCGACGCGCGAACTCCATCGGAGGTTGCTTGATCACGTTTTTGCAGCATCGTCTCCATGCACCCGACTCGGCCGGCCTCACGGCGCTGTCCAGGCCATGCTACGTAAACCGGCCTTGAGCGTCTTTGACGGACGTCAATATCGCTTTCGCGCGGTCCCGTAGGATGCAGCGACAGTCAGAAATCGCCTGATCGCCGCTTAAAGCGGCATCCAAACAGATTCACTTGTCGGATGGATCCTCATGGCAACTTTCACTCACTGCGGTTCTTTCGGCACTTCGGCGCGCCCAGCTCGGCCGCGAAGGCGCGTGACCTTCAGTGCAATCACTGCGTTCGCCGCATTCATCGCCGCGATGTCGTCCGGTGCCTCCGCCGGGGATCCTGTGCCGGTCGATCCGCGCACCCTGTTGACGCAGTACAAGTGCTACATCTGTCACGCTGACCGCGAGACGAAGGCGGGTCCGGCGTACGTGGATGTCGCGGCGCATTTCCGTGGCGAGCGGGACGCCGCGTCCACAATCGCCGGCGAGATCCGGCGGGGGCTTCGTCGCGGCGGGCCGTGGCACATGCCTCCGCACCCCGAAGTGTCGCCCGCTGAAGCGAGAGCGATGGCGCGCTACATCATGTCGCTGAACAAATGACGGCGAGCGATTGCGCGGCGCCGACAGACGATGGCTGGTGCATTCCGGGTCAACGCAAAAACCGATGTTCGCGCGGCTGCGGGCCATGGGTGCGGCGCGCGGGCAAGTGCTGCTCTTCGAGCTTGCGGTTTCGGCGAGCGCCAATAGGCGCACGAGTACGTCATTGGCGGATCGTCGAGCCAGCTGTCTGCCGGGGACTCGAGAACCTGGATCGCACCGCTCTGGAATGCGGCCATTCATTTCGGCCTGGTCGTCAGGCGGCGGTAGAACGTGCGCTTCGCAACTTCGACAATGCCAAGATAGGCTACGACCAATACCGCGAGAATCGCCAGGAACTCAAGTGGCGGTGGATGGAAACCAAAGTATCTGCCCCAGCCCCGTGAACGGAAGTGTCAGCGCTGCGAGCACGACAGCCACTGAGGTTGCTGCGAGCGCGGCGTGGGGTCGGCTGGTAAACGGGTTGCGCCGTGTGCGAATGACGAAGATCACGAGCACCTGGGTGGCCAGCGATTCGACGAACCAGCCGGTCTGGAACAGCGCCTCGTTCGGCCTTCAACACCGCGAGCAGCACGTAGAAAGTGAGGAAGTCGAACAGCGAGCTGACCGGCCCGATCATCCACATGAAGTTGCGGATGAAGTTCATGTCCCAGGCCTGCGGGCCGCGGACTTCCTCGCCGTCGACGTGGTCGAGCGGAATCGCTACCTCGGAGAGGTCGTAGAGCACGTTGTTGAGCAGGATCTGCGTCGGCAGCATCGGCAGGAAGGGCAGGAACACCGAGGCGGCCGCCATGCTGAACATGTTGCCGAAGTTGGAGCTCGTGCCCATCATGATGTACTTCAGATGTTGGCGAAGGTGCGCCGGCCTTCGAGCACGCCGTCGTGCAGGACCCGCAGGTCCCGCTCGCAGCAGGATGATGTCGGCGGCTTCCTTCGCGACGTCCACGGCGGTCTCGACCGAGATGCCGACATCGGCGGAATGCAGCGACGGCGCATCGTTGATGCCGTCGCCGAGATAGCCGACGACGTGGCCGCGCGCTTCAGCGCCAAGGATGATCCGGTTCTTCTGGGCCGGGTTAACCCGGCAGAACAGGTTGGCCGGTTCGACGCGCGCCTGCAGCGCCTGATCGTCGAGTTGCGCGATCTCGGCGCCGCTGAGGACGCCGGTCACCGGCATGCCGAGCTTCGCGCAGACGTGTTGGGTCACCAGTTCGCTGTCGCCGGTCACGATCTTGACCGCGACGCCGCTCGTCGACGAGAGCCTCGACGCGCGGCTCGGCACTCGCCTTGGGCGGATCGAGAAACCCGGCAAATCCGACGAACACCAATTTCGCTCTCGTCACCGCGCGTCGATGCGATTATCGAGTCGCGATCCATGGTCCGACCGCCACGCCAAGCACGCGCAAGCCCTTCCCGCTTCAGCGTCTCCAATTGCGTCTGTGCGCTTTGACGGGTGACGTCATCCCATGCGATGCCTTCCGGCGTTGCGCCCGACCGAATCGTGTCGATAGCCGGAGAATGTCCTCCGGCGCGCCCTTGACGACCAGCATGCGCGATACGCCGTCGTCGACCAGCACTGACACCCGGCGCCGCTCGAAGTCGAACGGGCACCTCGTCGATCTTTTTCCAGGCACTCTGAGTCGACGCTTTTGGCGGCGAGAATCGCATCATCGAGCGGACTCTTGATACCGGTCTCGAAGCGACTGTTGAGATAGGCAAGCTCAGTACACGGTCGCTGTTTCGGCCGAGTACGTCGACGTGGCGTTCCAGACGGATTTTGGCTTCGGTCAATGTGCCCGTCTTGTCAGTGCAGAGAACGTCCATCGAGCCGAGGTTCTCGATCGCCGCGAGACGCTTGACGATCACATGCTTGTCCGCCATGCGCAGCGCGCCGCGCGCCAGCGTGACCGAGACGACCATCGGCAGCAATTCCGGCGTCAGGCCGACCGCCAGCGCGACCGCGAACAGGAACGAATCGAGCAGCGGCTTGTGCTCGACGGCGTTGACCATCAGCACGAACAGCACCATCAGCACCGTCAGCCGCATGATCAACATGCCGAACCGGCGGATGCCCAAGTCGAACGCCGTCGGCGGTGACTGCGCGCTCAAGCTGCGCGAAATATCTCCCATCGCGGTGGCGACACCCGTCCGGTAGACGAGTAGTCGTGCCGTTCCACTGACGACGGACGTGCCCATGAATAGCGCGTTGGTCGCATCGACGGTGTCGGTCGCATCGGCATGTACCGCGGTGTCCTTTTGAACCGGAAACGGTTCGCCGGTGAGCAGCGCCTGGTTGACATGCAAGTCGCGCGCCTCGAGAAGGACCCCATCGGCGGGCACCAACGCGCCCGCGGCGAGGATCACGATGTCTCCGGGAACGACCTGCGTGGCGCGTATTCGCTTCTGTGTCCCGTCACGTACGACCGTCGCGAGCAACGCCACCGACTGGCTCAGCCGCATCGCGGCCTGGCCCGCACGGTGCTCTTGAACGAAGTCGAGGGTGACGCTGAGCAAGATCATGCTGGCGATGATGCCAAAGCTTGGGATATCGCCGGTCAACGCCGATACGATGCTCGCCGCGACCAGGATCAACACCAGCGGATTGCGAAAGCGGCGCAGGAACTGCCACACCAACGGAGTGTGGCGCTGGTCTCGCACCTGATTCGGGCCATAGCGCTTCAGCCGGGACCGCGCCTCGCTCGAGGATAGGCCGTCTACCGTACCGGAAAGCTCGTTCGCGAGTAACGCCGCCGGCCGCAGCCACCACGCGGGATTTGCGGCGCCATCGTTTTCGGATGATTCGGGCGGCACCTGATCCGGAACTCTCGCTGCCGCCATGTCAGCGGCGATGGGTGAGCGATCGTCGGTCATCGTACGCTCGGTGCATGATCGATCGATGGCCCGCCAGGTGCCGACCACGATTCGCCGCACACGGCGAATCGTGAATCAACTGAGGTACTGGCCTCCATTGACCGAAAACGTCGCCCCCGTGACAAACCCGGCCTCGTCTTTGGCGAGGAAGACTGCCGTGCGAGCGACATCTGACGGTACACGCAGCCTGCCGACATGATGCCGGCAATGATCGTTTTCAGGACGTCGGGCGGAACCGCACCGACTAAAACATCGACAGGTCCGACCTCGCGCTCGACTTGGGCAATGCCCGAAGCGCATGCATCGAAATCGCCGACATCCCACTTCCAGGTGCGGGTGCCTTGATCGGTTTGAAGCTGCTTGGCGGCCTCATCATTGCCGCGATAGACCGCGGCGACCTCGCATCCATCTGCATTAAGCGCTATCGCGATAGCACGGCCAATGCCACGAGCGCCGCAGGTTGCGAGTGCAATTCTTGCCATAGCTTCTCCGGCACCGCTGGAACGAGATCATCCGGCCGAAGTATTGCGGACGCGCTGCGACCCTCGGTTGACGCGCATCAAGGATTGCGCGAAGGCACGGGCTCTATGTTCGCGCCCTGAACGCTCAATGGGAGAGCGCTATGGATTCTCGAGTGGGCAACGCGGGCCTTTCGCTCATCCGGTGAGGGCGCCGCAGTTGCAGGATGGCTGGTGCATTCACGGGTCAACGCAAAAATGAATGTTTTGCACGATAGTTTGCGCTCCGTCAAACGGTTCACGCGATCGGCGGAATATGATCATTAAGCGCGTCGCGCAAGCTGCTCACCTGGCTGCTTGACTCATCCGGAAATGCCGACCGAGGGGTAGTCGAACGATCACGTGGCGCGAGGGCAGTATTACTTTGAAAAACAGGAGATTGCATATGACTAAGATTGATGACACGGAGCTTCGGCGCAGAGTGCTTGCCGAGCTCGATTGGGAACCCTCCCTGGATGCGTCGAGTGTCGGCGTCGCGGCAAAGGAAGGCGTGGTTACGCTGACCGGATCCGTAGGTAGTTACGCCGACAAGAGGAATGCCGAGCGCGCGGCAAAGCGTGTCGCAGGCGTCAAGGCGGTGGCAGAAGACCTCGTTATCACATTGCCAGGCGCAGCGGAGCGCAGCGATACCGATATTGCGCAATCGGTGCTAAGCGCACTGCGTTTCAATGTTTCTGTTCCATATAACCGGATTCAGGTCACGGTCGAGACCGGCTGGGTAATGCTAGACGGAGAGGTGGAGTGGCAGTTTCAGAAAGCGGCCGCCCAAAACGCGATCAAGTACATCATGGGGGTGAAGGGCGTCACCAATCGCATTACCGTCAAACCCACGATCAATGCAGCAGATGTGAAAGCGAAGATCGAGAGCGCGTTTGTTCGGCATGCTCAACTCGATGCCAACCATATCAAGGTGGAGGCGACCGAGAGCAAGGTGGTGTTGCGCGGGAGCGTCCATTCGTGGCAAGAGAAAGAAGAGGCCGAGCAGGCAGCATGGTCGGCACCAGGCGTCTCGAAGGTTGAAAACAATGTCACCGTTGCTTCCTGGTAGCGATATATAGAGCCTCGAGCAGTAGTTGCAGCGCACGCTGGCGTTCCAGCCAGAATGTGCATTCGTCCACGGTCGGCTTGCTTAGGTCGGCCGTCTCTTTTCGGAGAGCAGATTAACTTCGCGCGGTTGCAGCCCTACCCGACCGCCAATCGCTGGCTCGACTGCCAGTATGAGTATGAGAAGCTATATGCAAAGGAGAGCCCCAGCTTGTGAGGGTCTCCGAAGCCCGGTTCGCCTGGCAAGTTGGCGCGCGGTGCCGAACGCAGCGACCCGCTCGCATTCATGAAGGCACAAATGTACGAGCCGAGCTACGTCCCCTACGTTGGGGGGTAAGACAACACAGCGCGGGTTTCAAGGAGCATGATCATGGAAAAGTGCGCGGTTGAAATCGTCAACACACTGGGAATGAACGCGAGTGCATCCGCGAAGCTCGCTCAGCTCGCCGCGAGCTACCCGTGCGATGTGTCGCTCTCGCGCCATGGCCGCAGAGTCAATGCCAAGAGCTTCATGGGAGTGATGATGCTCGCGGCCGGCAAAGGCACCCGCATCGTGCTCGAAACCGATGGGCCTGAAGAAACGAAAGCACTAGGCGCAATCGTGGCGCTAATCGAAGATCGCTTCGGTGAAATGGCGTGAGGCCGCTATTTTCGCACTCTGCAGCAGCACGCTGCAGGAGTCTGAACGGTTGAAAACCAGAATCAGGAGGATTCGGATGGGGAAGTTCTCGCACTTGCTCGCAACGTCAATTGCCGTTCTTCTCCTGATCAGTTGCGGCAGTGTGATTGCGCAAACTCGGCAGCAGCATGTGCACGACATGTCTCATGGCGTAATGCCATTTGATGTAGCGAAGACCGTGCACATTTTCAAGATGACGGAGTCCGGGGGCGTTGAACGCGTAATCGCTAAGGACAGGACCTACGCCGACCAAGTTCT
>CAVPMH010000010.1:0-92833 GCA_963706225.1 uncultured Pseudomonadota bacterium | reverse complement strand
GGCACGCGCCGCGGCCGACTACGCACGGTGCAACGACTGCTGTTGCGCCAATGCGCCGGTCGTCCCGTGGCGATCTATGAATTGCAGCCTGACGACGTGCGTGGGTTCATTGCCGAGCAACTGGAGTTGCGCGGTACGGCGTCCAATGCCGTCACCCTGGCCGCAGCGCTTCGAGCGTACTTCCGCTACCGAACGACCTGTGGCGACCAGGTGCATGGCTTGCTCGGCGTGATCGCTACGCCCGCCCACTGGAATCTTGCATCGCTGCCGCGTGCGCTGAAGCCCGCCGAGACAGAACACTTGCTGGCTTCGTTTACCGCCGCTCTGTCATCGCCGCGGCGCGGCTACGCCATGGTTCGCTGCGCGCTGGACATGGGCCTGCGCAGCGGCGAAGTTGCGAAGCTCGCGCTCGCCGATATCGATTGGCGCGCCGGCACCGTAACGCTCAAGCGTACGAAGTCACGGCATCAGGACATCGTGCCGTTGCCGGCATCCACGGGCCAAGCGCTTGCCGACTATATTCGCCACGAACGCCCCGCCACCACCAACCCCGCAGTGTTCGTTCGCCGCCACGCGCCGCGTGATCAGCCTATCGGTGTCGATGCTGTCCGCCGCGTGATCGGCGATGCCTACCGGCGCATCGGCCTGACGCACCGCCGCACGCATGCGCTGCGCCACACTCTGGCGTGTCAACTGCTCGATCATGGCAGTTCGCTCAAGGAAGTGGCCGACGTTCTGCGTCACCGTTCACTAAACACTTCGCTCATCTACGCGAAGCTCGACAGCCGGCGGCTGGCGGCCGTTGCGTTGCCGTGGCCGGGGAGTGCGCCATGAGCTCTCTTACTACCATGCAGAGGGCTGAGGAATTCCTTGCCGAGCGGCGCCGCTTGGGCTTCCGGGCGCTCAAGTCTCGCTATGCCCTGATCAGCTTCGCGCGCTATACGGACGGCTTGGATCAATCCGGGCCACTGACCGTCGAGCACATGGCCGACTGGGCCCGCCACGACAGGTGGCAGCGAGGCGTTCCCGAAACTTGGGCACGACGGCTCAAGCTGCTGCGGCCGTTCACCCGCTGGCTGCAGCAGTTCGAACCGCGCACCGAGGTCCCCGACGAAGCGGTCTTCGGGCCAGTGCCGGGACGGGCCACACCGCACATCTACCGCGACGACGAGATCGTTGAGTTGCTGGCGGCCCGCTCGACGCCTCAACTCGCCGGGCAGTCTGCGCCCGATGACCTTCGAGACGCTGTTCGGACTGATCGCCGCGGCCGGCCTGCGGGTGTCGGAAGCGCTGGCTTTGCTCGACGCCGATGTCGACCTGTCGGCCGGCACGCTAACCGTAGGGCGGAGCAAATTCGCCAAGTCGCGCCAGTTGCCGCTGCACCCAGAGCACTGTCGAGGCCCTGGCCCGCTACCGGCGAGTGCGTAGCCGGAAGGTGCGCACCAGCGCGGAGACCCCGTTCTTTGTCGGCACGCGGGGCAAGCGGTTGGGCCAGACCTTGAGCGAGCGCCAAGTTCATCGGGTGTTCACCGAGTTACGTGACCGACTCGGCTGGATCGATCGAGGAGCTCACGCCGGACCACGCATCCACGACCTGCGGCACACCTTCGCGGTGCGCCGGATCATGCTCTGGCAGAGCGCGGCATCGACATCGATCAGGCGATGCTGGCGCTGTCGACCTATCTCGGTCACGCGATGGTCTCCAACACCTACTGGTACCTCACCGGCGTGCCGGAGCTGATGGCGTTGGCTGGGAACCAGTTCGAGCGCTTCGCCGAGCACCCGGGAGCCGGCGATGAGTAGCGCCACGTGTGCAGCAGCACCCTCGTTCCCTGCACTCGTGCAGGCGTTCTTCACCGAGTACCTGACGCACAGCGGGCCGTGAGCCCGCGGACGGTGGCTGCTACCGGGACGCGTTGATGCTGTTCCTCGGCTTCGCCCAGGCGCCATGCCCAAGGCTCCCGCGGCGATGCGCATGACGGACATTACGCCGGAGCTGATCCTGGCCTTCCTCGATCATCTGGAGCACGAGCGGCACAACACGGTCCGCAGCCGCAACGCGCGCCTGGCAGCGTTGCGAGCGTTCCTGAAGTTCGCCGCCCGCCGAGACGTGGCCTCGCTGCACATCATCGAGCGCGCCTTGGCGTGCCGATGAAGCGTTTCGAGCGGCCGATGCTCGGGTTTCTGTCGCGCGAGGAGATGCTCGCGGTCCTCGGCAGCCGGGCACCAGTTGGATCGGCCAGCGCGACCATCTGCTGCTGGCCCTTCTCTACAACACCGGTGCGCGCGTGTCCGAGATCATCGGCGTGCGCGTCGCCGATGTCGTGCTCGACGGCGCCGCCTGTGTGCACCTGCACGGCAAGGGGCGCAAGCAGCGGTCAGTACCGCTGTGGCGATCGACGGTGAACGAGGTGCGGGCTGGGTGAAGCTGAATCCACAACTGCGTCCTGCATCGACCTTGCTGCCCAACCGCAACGGCACGGCGATGACGCGATCCAACGTGATCAAGCGCCTGGCGTTGGCCGTGCGAGCGGCCACCAAGGTTGACCCCACGCTGGCCAAGCGCCGCATCTCGCCACACACGATCCGCCACACGACAGCGATGCACCTGCTGCAGTCGGGCGTCGACATCAACGTGATCGCGCTGTGGCTCGGCCACGAAAGCCCCGTCACCACGCATCACTATGTCGAGGCCGACCTGGCGATGAAGGATCGCGCACTCGCCCGCCTTCAGGAGCCCGACACGAAGATGCGACGCTACCGCGCACCGGACTCTTTGCTCGCGTTCCTGAGCACGCTGTAATTATGCAGAGTCCCCGAGCGTGCTCGCATCGGATCATCACAGTAACAAGGCACGCTCGCCGCCAAGTTCCTATGCATAATTGGCGACTCCACATAATGGCCGTTATGTAGAGCTATGCATAACGGCCAGGAGCGGCCGGTCGCGAATCTCCTCCAAAGCGAACATCGCGCTAGAATTTGACCCCAGGTGGGCCGATCCGGCGGCGGGGTCGTAATAAGCATCACGGTGAACGGCGAGGCACAAGAAATCGAGTTCACGGCCGAAGCCGTGCGAGATGGCAGGCTTGTAATCCCGATTCGGCCAGAAACCGCCGCTCAGTGAAGCGACCAAGACTCAAGCAGCGGCAGAAAAGGGTGGTGGCGGGAAGGTCTCGCTGGTAGCTCAAATTCGTTGAAGGACATGCAACGCCCAAAAGAAAATCGAAATGAAAGATCATCGCGGAATTAATCTAGCTTCGAGACCAACTGGTGATGGTTGTTTGCAATGTCTCGCGTCGCCGAAAGGTTGGTGGTTTCATCTCCGCCGGTGTGCGGAGTGTGGGCACATCGGATGCTGTGACAGTTCTCCGAGTCAGCATGCCTCAAAGCATGCGGCGACAACAGGGCATCCGATCATTGCCAGCTTCGAGCCGGGTGAAGACTGGTTCTACGATTACGAGAAGCAGGGGATGATCAAGGGTCTGGAATTGCTTCCGCCGCATTCGCATCCGGAGGATCAGCCAGTACCGGGGCCTGCTGGAAGGGTGCCAGCCAATTGGGAATCGCTGTTGCAGTAGCTGGCGTCGGTCCTTTTCTGTGAATGGACCGAGACTCCGGACACCGTATTGGTAATGAGCAACCTTGCGAAAAGGAGCCATCATTGAACGCCGTACAAGTGGAAGAGAAGAGCTATGAGATGCCCCCGCGGGAGGGGATCAGTATCGCGCAGTTTCTCACCGTCGCCGACATCGAGCGATCGGCCCGCTACTACGAAAAGGTCTTCGGTGCCCGCATTCTGAGCCTGGGCGACGGTAACGCGCCTGGGTACCTTCAGCTTGCGAATATCTGGATGATTCTGAACGTTGGGGGCGGCCCGACGCCGGATAAGCCGACGGTAACGCTCAGCGTCCCCGACCCGAATCACATCAACAGCTTTATGAATTTCCGTGTCGCGGATATTCAGGCGTGCTTTAAATTGTGGAAAAATCGAGGAGCCGAGTTCATCACGGAGCCTATACCCAAGTACGGCGAGATTCGCTGCTACATCCGCGATCCTGACGGTTATATCATCGAGGTTGGACAAAGCACCACGCTCACGTACGGTTAACGCTTGGTGCGGATAGGATGGCTTGATTGGAGGGTCACAGGTCGCCCGTGGTTTTGGCCCGACTCGCGGTCCTTGCTGGCCAACTTGATTTCGCGATGACTCCCGGCGTCGTCGGAGCACGGACGCGTGCACCCCATCTGCCGAAGGACGAGGTCGACACGGGTTCGCTGGTGTCGTTCGCGCGGAGCGGCATCGCCGCGCAATGGAACGCCTCCGCCTACCAGAGTATTTTGGAACTGGCCGAGGCGTGCGACGTGCCCGTCCGCTGGTCGTGCCGCACCGGCGTCTGTCACAACTGCGAGAGCGGATTGATCTATGGGGCCGTCACCTACGAGCCCGAGCCGCTCGACTTGCCTGCAGAAGGAAATGTCCTCCTCTGCTGCGCCCGGCCACAGGGCGACGCGGTGATCGACACCTAACGCCGCCAAGGCAATGGGGAGCGCAGGAGTTCGCCGCAGCTTCTTCGAGCGAGCGCCGCTCGAGGTAGGCCGATCGCTGATCGGTATGGAATTGGTGTCGGATTTGTCCGCGCGGGGCTGCGGCGGACTGATTGTCGAAGCCGAGGTCTATGTTGGCCCGGAGGATCGCGCGTCCCACGCCTGGAACGCGCGCAGAACGGCTCGTACCGGAGTCATGTTTGGTCCGCGCGGCCACGCCTACGTCTTTCAGATCTACGGCATGCACTACTGCTTCAACATCGTCGTGGGGCCGGGGCGAGTCCCCGCGGCAATATTGATTAGGGCGCTGCGGCCGACGTTCGGGCTGGACGTCATGGCAAACAACCGTGGTCTTGCAAGCGTGCCGGCAAATCTGCGGCAGCTGACCTCCGGCCCGGGACGGTTGGCGCAGGCACTCGGAATCGATCGCCAGGCCAACGGGCTGGACCTATGTCATGCGCCGCTGTGGGTTCGGCGCTCGCCGGTTGGACGCCGTCTGGCCGCTGCCCAGGGAATCCGGGCCGGGGCTCGCATCAACGTGGATTATGCCGGGGACTGGGCCAAGCGAAAGTGGCGGTTTACGCTTGCGGACGATCGATTTGTCAGCGTTTGACGTCACTTGGACAAGCCCCCTAGAATTGTTTCCCCTTCCGGCCCCTCTGGAGATCGGCAATGACGCGCAAGAACACGCTCATGATTGCGATAGCCACGGCGGTGTTTGCCGTCCTCAACATCTCGGCCGTTTACGCGCAGGACAAGTACACGCTGAAAACACCGAGCGGAATCGCGTTCGCCGACTTCAAGGGATACGAGGACTGGTCGGTGGTGTCCTCCGCCCGCACCGACGAAGTGCTCAAGGTTATCGTCGCCAATCCGATCATGATCAAGGCGTACAAGGCCGGCGTTCCGGGCAACGGCCAGCCGTTTCCGGAGGGCTCCAAGATCGCGAAGCTGCAGTGGAAGTTCAAGAAGAGCACCGAGGCTCCCTTCGCCGTGGATGTGCCTGACGTCTTCTCCCAGGCTTTCGTCATGGAAATGGACAGCAAGCGATTCCCGAGTACCGGCGGATGGGGATATGCGCTGTTCAACTATGAAGCCGCGCCCGACAAGTTCACGGCCGATCCCAGTCCTGCGGATTGCGGACACGCATGCCACGTGGCCGTGAAGGCGAAGGATTACATCTTCCACCCGTACCAGAAGCGCTGAACCGCCAGAGCCATTGATCGGGGGTATCGGTCGCCGCGCACGAATGACTCGCGGGTCCTCGAAACCATGGATGCATCCTTCCTCACAATGGGCGCCAATGCGCCCGAGGTCGCGATTACGCTCAATCGCGTGGCGCTGGGCGCGTTTTTCTCGGTCAGCGGCTACCTCAAGCTGACCAACGCCACCCGGCACGCGACGCTGGCAAATACGCTGCAGGAAGCACGTGTGCCCTTGGTGCCGGTCATGCAATGGCTGGTGCCCGGCGTCGAGTTCAGCGCCGGATTCGCGCTCATCATCGGCTTGTTGTCCGCGCTCGCGGCGTTCGGCCTTTTCGTGATCTGTCTTTTCGCCTTCCGGCTCGATGCCATCAAGCGCATAGAAGGATGGAAGCCGATCAATCGCGCCGATTGGATCGGTGACGTCCTCTACCTTCCCGAAGCGCTGTACTGCATCGGTTTGTCTGCCGTGATGCTGGCCGGGCCGGGACCCTGGAGCCTCGACGCCGTCATTGCCGCGCGTCTCGCAACAGTAGCCACCCACCCATGGAGGTCGCCATGAGCGCCGCAAATGTCGACATGAAGCTCGAGGTCGTCGTCATCCCCGTGTCCGACGTCGATCGCGCCAAGCGCTTCTATGGAAGCCTGGGGTGGCGGGAGGATGCCGACTTCGCGGTGGGCAACGACTATCGCGTCGTCCAGTTCACGCCGCCGGGGTCGCCATGCTCGATCCACTTCGGCAAGGGACTCACGCCGTCCGCGCCGGGCTCGGCACGCAACCTGTATCTCATCGTGTCCGACATCGTGGCGGCCCGCGCCGAACTCGTCGGCCGCGGCGTCGCCGCGAGCGAGGTGTTCCACCGTGCCGGTCCGGGAACGCCGTCGCTCGGCGGTCCGGACCCGCAGCGGAGCAGCTACAACTCGTTCGCTACGTTCAGCGACCCGGATGGCAACAGCTGGCTGCTCCAGGAAATCAGCGCCCGGCTTCCCGGACGAGGCTTGAGTAACAGCGATGTCGCAACGCTCACCGACCTTCTGCGCGAGGCAGAGGAGCGCCACGGCGAAATACGAGCCGACCGCCCCGAAACACCACTGGTCGACGTGGTATGCGGCGTACATTGTCGCGCGCGAGCGCGGCAGCACTCCCGGGGATGCCGCGAAGGCTGCGGTGCTCCATGTGGAAGGCCCGCGTCAATGAGGCCCGACATCGTCGCCGCGGCGCATTTTCCCGACTACGAACTTCCGGATCAACGCGGCAAGCACCGCACGCTTTCGGAATTGCAGCAAGGCGATCCGCTCGTGCTGGTGCTGTCCCGCGGCGGCTTTTGTCCGAGGGACCGGCGGCAACACGAAGGGCTGCTGCAGCTCCACCGCGAGATGCAGGTCGGCTATTGCCGTCTCGTGACGATCTCGACCGACAACCTGATCGAGACGAATGAGTTTCGTGCCGGCGTCGGCGCGCGCTGGACGTTCCTGTCGGATCCCGCGCGCAAGCTGCAGAAGGACCTCGACATCGCGGAATACACCGACCCTGCGCACAATCCGATGATCCCGCATACGCTGGTGCTCGAGCCGGGTCTGCGCGTCTACAAGATCTACAACGGCTACTGGTTTTTCGGCCGGCCCACGGTGGAGGAGTTGCGTCTCGACCTGCGCGCCGTGCTGCAGCGTTGCCGTCCCGATTGGGACATCGGCAGTGCGGCGCAGCGAACCGCCTGGGCCAACGGCGAGAAGGCGCGCTTCCATCCGTACGGAAAGACGCAGGCACAGGCACTGGCCGAACCGGACTATTGAGGAGGCGCACGAGCGCTGGATTGTTTCGCCCATGGAGGAAGGACAAATGACCGACCCAATCAACCGTGATCGCCGCCGCCTCCTGGCCGCCGCAGTCGCGGGCCTCGCGGCCGCGGAGCTCGGCGTCGCGAATCCGGCGGACGCGCAAACGACGACGACGATAGGCCCCATCAGGCCGGGGACGAACACCTCCTTTGCCCCGCTGAAGCAGGTCGATGCCGGCGTCTTGAACGTGGGATACGCCGAAGCAGGTCCCGCCAATGGACCGGTCGTCATCCTGTTGCATGGCTGGCCCTACGACATTTACAGCTTCGTCGATGTCACGCCGTTGTTGGCGTCGGCGGGCTACCGGGTGATCGTTCCCTATGTGCGCGGCTATGGCTCGACGCGCTTTCTGTCGAGCGAAACATTCCGCAATGGCCAGCCGTCGGCGGTGGCCGTCGATCTCATCGCGTTGATGGACGCCCTGAAGATCCAGAGGGCGACGCTCGCCGGCTTCGATTGGGGAGCGCGGACCGCCAATATCGTCGCCGCGCTTTGGCCCGAGCGCTGCAAGGGCATGGTGTCCGTCAGCGGTTATTTCATCGGCAGCCAGGAAGCCGGCAAGGTGCCGTTGCCGCCGCAGGCCGAATTCGAGTGGTGGTACCAGTTCTACTTTGCCACCGAGCGCGGCAAGATAGGCTACGACGAGAACCGGCACGACTTCGCGAAGCTCATCTGGCACCTTGCGTCGCCCAAGTGGAACTTCGACGACGCGACGTTCGATCGCAGCGCGGCATCCTTCGACAATCCGGATCACGTCGCCATCGTGGTTCACAATTATCGGTGGCGTCTCGCGTTGGCGGACGGCGACCCGAAACTAGCCGATCTGGATAAGCGGCTGGCGCAAGCACCGGCCATTGCCGTGCCCACCATTACGCTCGAAGGCGATGCCAATGGCGCGCCTCATGCGGACCCCAGTGCTTACGCCGGCAAATTCACGGGCAAGTATTTGCACCTGACGATCTCCGGCGGCATCGGCCACAATCTGCCTCAGGAGGCCCCTCAGGCCTTTGCCCAGGCGGTAGTCGACGTCGACCGTTTTTGATCGGCGCCGCGGTGCTCCTCGAGGGGCTTAGTCAATGAGAACAAGCCAGGCCTTGTTTGCGATGGTGCTCGCCGCCGCGCTCGGGGCTCCGATCGATACCTTGTCCCAGGACAAAACCGTGGCGCAGCCGCCGACGCGCGCCGATTGAATCCGAACCTAACGCTATCAGCGATGAGAAAATATTTGACAGCGTTCAAGCCTCCAGAATTCGACGAATGGTTTGAGAGCAAGTTTGTTCCCGCATGGCGCAAGGCAGGGTTGCCGGAGTAATCCGGTTGCGAGAATTCACTGTACGAGCGCGGGGCGAACGTCCGCTATTGAGAAGCCCGACTGACGGCAACGGGTCGATAGCGGCGATACGTTCGTGAGGGTCAACAACCGGCCAAGAGGCGCCGTCCCTGATCACATTTGAATTTCGTACCTTCCGATCACGCGACAATTACGCCGCAAGATATCGCTCTACAACGGCGGCTGGGCCAACTGCGCACGTCTCAGGATCGAAGACTTTTACGTGCTCTTCAGTCCGTCGCGCCAAGCGATGACTTCAAGTTCACCCCGGACTGCGTCCTCGACCGGGATTACCGGGTGCACTTGGAATACAAACGCGGGCAGCATCGAACAAAACTTGTGAATCGTCACCGGATCGTCGCATTCCATCAACATGTGCCCGCCCCACTCGCCGACGCGTATTACGAAAAACTCGATCTTGAAATTGGCGGGCGCCTTCCATTGTCCGAATACCTCAAGGATTCGCTTCTGGGCATTCTCGTACTCGATGGGCGAGCCCTGCGGGCGTTCAAACCAACTGATCACGTATTTCATGTTGTCTCCTTTCCTCGAAGGTCTGGCAGGCCACAATTGCGGCGGGCCAATCTACCACCAACCCAGCCATGCGGCCTTGACCGCACAGTTCATTCGTCTGTCGCTTATTGACGGTCAGCTTTGGAGGACGCCTGACCGGAGCTTATCGACAAAGTAAAATCCGGGGCAGAAAGACGCCGCAATCTCCCTCCCGGGGGGCCGTTGAAAGAGGACTACGTCTTCCAATGGGCCAACGATGGGAAAGTAGGAATGCGTGTGAAATTCTCCGAGCTGTTTGCGGGCAAAAGCACTCTGCTGCTTTACTCATTCATGTACGGTCCGAACTGGGACAAGCCCTGTCCTTCGTGTACGTCGCTGGTCGATGGGTTTGATCGAACCTGGTATCAGGTCGCTCAGGACGCCGCGTTTGTCGCAATTGGCAAAGCCCCGGCCGATCGAATCAATGCGTGGGCCAAACAACGTGGATGGTCGCAGATTGCGCTGGTTTCCGGATCGGACTCTCCGTATCAGGCCGATTACAAATGCCAGGGAGACTCTGATGATATGCAATGGCCAGTGATGCATGTATTCAGGAGGCAGGGTGGAAAGATCGTTCATTTCTGGGGAACCGAGCTGTCAGCGAATCATATGGACACGGTATGGCCGTATTGGAATCTCATGGACTTTACGCCAGAGGGTCGGCCAGACATTCCCACTCCGCCGCAAAATTTCAGGTCCGAATTCCTGGAAAGGCACTATCTGAACAAGGAGTAGATAGGCGGCCAATCGCGCGGATGGCAGTTCGCATCGAGTGCTCGCAGCCCGGGACGTTCAATCGCCTTTGATCGCGAACTTCGCCGCCAGGCGCTCGGAGAACCTGGCAAGTTCGATGACGACCCGAGCGTGTGTGCCAGTGCCTATCTCCTCCGCTTCGTCCATCGCCCGCACACGGAAATCGATGTGACGACCGGCCGTGCCGGTAACTTCGGCAAAGGCGGTTATACGACGGCCGACCGGAGTCGCCCCCAGGTGACTCACGTCAACGTGCGTACCCACAGCGCTCTCGCCGATTTCGAAGTACGGCTTGATCGCATTGAGTGCCGCGTTTTCCATCGCCATGATCATGACTGGAGTTGCGAGCACTGCAGGAAGCGTTGCATCCTTGAACCGATTGGCAAGGTGCTCAGGGGATACGACCAGCGTGAACGAGCCTTGAGCTCCTGTGGGGATGGTGCGCACGGGATTTCCTTTTTTGATTGAGCATCAAACGGAGACTGTTCCGCTATTGCTCGGTCACACGAAGCTTGAAATCCGTGCGCGAAACGCGCGACGTGCAGTCATCAGCAAGATCATTCGATCACCTCGTCAGCGCCGGCGAGCAGTGACGACGGCATCGCCAAGCGGAGAGCCTTCGCTGTTTTCTTGTTGATGACCGGTTCGAAGCGAGTAGGTTGCTGGATCGGCAGATCGGCCGGCTTCGCTCCTCGCAGAATGCGATCGACGTAAGGCGCGGCCTGCCGGAACAGATCGACGTTGTTGACCCCATAGCACAGCAGCCCACCCTGCGCGACGTAATACCGGTATGGATAGACTGCGGGCAGCCGGAAACGCTCGGCGAGGGCGACGATTTGAGTGCTATGGCTGGCAAAATAGGCGTCGGGCGTCACAACGACACCACCACCCGGCTCCTTTGCCAGTCGGGCCGCTACTGCCTCAACACCCTGCATATCCCGGACCTCGCCCTTTATCGGCGTCACGCCCAGGGAGCGAGCGGCATTCTCGAACGGATCGAGGAAGATTGCGCCGCGGCCTGGCTGCGTATCGGGGTTGATAAGCAACGCCGCCCGCGTCACGGCTGGCGCCATCTCTTTGAGCAGTTGGAGCCACTTGCCGCCAATCGATGGTTCGATGTTAGTGATGCCGGTGACGTTCCCGCCGGGTCGCGCCAGGTTCAAGACGAAACCGCTGGAGACGGGGTCGGCGACGTGCAAGAAGACGATCGGGGTCGTCCGGGTCGTGGATAGCAGGGCCTCAACCACCGCGGCCGACTGTCCGAGGATAACGTCCGGGTTGAGCGCTACGATGTCCGTAGCGGCGGAGTGCGCGCTCTCTTGGTCCCCGGCAGACCAGCGATCGTCGATCCGAAGATTGTCACCTTGCTTCCAGCCAAGCGACCCCAGGACCTGTTCGAACGCCGCAAGGGCGGCGACGTACTCGGGAGTCTTTCCCACTGCGATGATGATGCCGAGCCTGCGCGCCCGATCCGGCTGCTGCACCGCAGCGGCGAGCGGCAATACCGCCGCACCACCGATCAACGTGATGAAGTCGCGGCGTTGCATCTAAGCCATCTTGAGCCTGAAGCTACGATTAATTTTCTTCGAAATCTAACACGTTCCGGCTTCGGCCACGGGACATGATTGCAGTACGCATCGGTCCGGATATTCGTGCATCGTCGATGCATTGCGCCATCGGAGCTGACAAGCCATGCGATTAACGGATTGCCATAACTTCCATGATTTCCGTGAACTGGCGAAGCGCCGGCTGCCTCGTCCGATCTTCGACTACATCGACGGCGGGGCAGACGACGAAGTGACGTATCGCCGGAATACGGCGAGCTTCGACCACTGCGATCTGGTGCCCGATGTCCTGCAGGGCGTGGGAAGCGTCGACCTGTCCGTGACCGTAATGGGCCAGAAGCTTGCGCTGCCCTTCTATTGCTCTCCGACTGCCCTTCAACGCCTGTTTCACCATCGAGGCGAACGCGCGGTCGCGGCTGCCGCATCCAGGTACGGGACGATGTTCGGCGTATCCTCGCTCGGCACGGTGAGCATGGAGGAGCTGCGCAACGCGTACTCGACGCCGCAGGTGTATCAGTTCTATTTTCATCGGGACCGCGGCTTGAATCGCGCGATGCTTCAACGCGCAAAGGATGCGGGTGTCGAGGTCATGATGCTGACCGTGGACAGCATTACCGGCGGAAACCGTGAGCGAGACCTGCGTACCGGTTTTTCCATTCCGTTCAGGCTAACGGTCCGCGGAATGCTTCAATTCGCGCTCAAACCGATGTGGGGACTCAACTACGTCACCCACGAGCGTTTCAGTCTGCCGCAGCTCGACGAGCACGTTGACATGCGTGGGGACGTGATGTCGATCGGGCGCTACTTTTCGGAAATGCTCGACCCTTCGATGAACTGGGACGACGTGGCCGCCATGGTCAGGAACTGGAAGGGGCAGTTCTGCCTGAAGGGGGTCATGTCGGTGAGAGACGCCAAGCGCGCCGCGGAGATCGGATGCACCGGGATCGTGCTTTCGAATCATGGCGGCCGGCAGCTCGATGGCTCGCGGTCGGCCTTCGATCAGCTCGCCGAGATTGTCGATGCGGTCGGTGACCGGTTGGACGTGATGATGGATGGCGGGATACAGCGTGGAACGCACGTCCTGAAGGCGCTTTCGCTTGGCGCCAAAGCCGTAGGCATCGGACGCTTCTATCTTTTCCCCCTGGCCGCCGCCGGGCAGGCCGGTGTCGAGCGCGCACTGGGCCTGATGCGGACGGAGATTGAGCGAGGAATGAAGCTGATGGGATGTGCGTCGATCAGCGAACTGTCGCGCGAAAACCTGCGGTTCAGATAGTCGACGCCAACCACGGCGTAGACAGAGAACGTCCGCGGTATCGTCTACGTGCGGCGCACAGTCGGCCGGACCTTTCCCCGAATTGCGATCAATTTGCTCTTCTGCCTGAATTTCGGCACGATGCGCCGTCAACAATGAAACGGAAATCCACATGAGATCGATCAAAGTCTTCTGCTTCGCCGCAGGCGCGTTGATGGTCGCCACGTCAGTGTATGCCGCCGAAACTACGGTCGTGAGCGACGTCCTCGGTGCGGAGGGCCCGTTGTACATTGACGGCAATCTCTACTACGTCGGATGGGTCTCGAATACGTTGTCCAAGTGGGATGGCAAGACGAGCACCGTTCTCAACGAAACCCCGGAATGCGGTCACAACGGACTGGCGCTGACCAAGGAGAAGACCTTCCTGATCGCCTGCAGCGACCACGGTGCGATTCTCGAGGTCGACATGAAGGGCAAGCAGTTGCGCCGCTGGGACGCAGACAGCAACGGCAAGCCGTTCGACGGCGGCATCAATGACATCGTGGTGGCCGCCAATGGTGGTGCATATGCCACGATCTTCGGCAAATACACCAACAACACCGAGCCCCCGACGTTGGTGATCGGGAGAATCGTCTATCTCGCACCGGGCAGCCAGAAATGGGTCGAGGTTGCAGCGGACCTTAATCACGCCAACGGCATAGGCGTCTCCCCGGATCAGAAGACGCTCTACGTCAGTGAAACCGTCGGAAACTGCATCCTGAAGTTCTCGATCAACGATGACGGCTCGCTCGGCAAGAGGTCGAACTTCGCGTTGCTCAATCTCCTCGTGAAGAACAAGGTCGAGTCATGGTGGCTCGGCCCCGACAGCATGAAGATTGACGGCAAGGGCAACATCTATGTCGCCCAGTGGACCGGCGGCAAGGTCTTGAAGCTATCCCCCGAGGGCAAGCTCTTGCACGTATTCGAGATCACGGCTGGAGAAGGCACGACAAACGTGGCCTTCGGCGAAGGCGGGAAGGATCTGTACGTAACCGTGGTGAAGGATCCAAACGACCCGAAGGCGAAGGGCAGCATTGTGAAGATCCCGAATGTCGACTAGCCCGCGGCGTGACTGCAACCGCCATGGACAACCGCGTCAAAAGCGATCAGCCGAGCGCCGCTTACGCAGTGATCAGGTGCCGCAGAAAGTTCGGTAGCACGCTGTCACCGCGGCTGGCGCCGGCTCGGCGTAAAGCTCCAACTCGCGTGTCTCGTCGTACGGGTGTCTGAGGGCATCAAGCAATTGCTGAAAAGGCGCGAGATCACCTTGGTTCGAGGCGGCGACAAGTGCCTCTTCCACGCGATGGTTGCGCGCGATCACATAGGGATTCACGCTGCGCATCGCTTTCGCGCGCTCGATACCTGGAATTGCCGAGCCATGCTCTGCGCTGTCGCTCTCGCTGGCGCAGCGGGCTCGCCAGCGCGCCAGCCATGCATCGGGCGCGCGCGCAGCGGCAAACAACGCGCGCAGCGGTACTTCGTCACCGGCAGCGGCGTCAGCGAGCCGCCGCCACGCGAGTGTGAAATCCACCCGCTCGGCGTGAAGCAGACCCAACCAGTCTTCTGCCAGCGCCGTATCGGCAGTGTCATCGTCCGGGTCGGCTCGACGCAACCCGAGCTTCGCGCGCTGTCCGCGAAGCAGATGCCTGCGGTACTTCGTCGGGAACCCAGCAATGACCTCGGTGGCCATCGCGAGCGCCTGCTCGGGATCGTTCGACAGAAGGGGAAGCAGCGTCTCGGCCAGGCGTGCAAGGTTCCAGCACGCGATGTCGGGCTGGTTGCCGAATGCGTAGCGCCCCTGGAGGTCGATTGAGCTGAACACCGCGGCGGGATCATAGGCCTCCATGAAGGCGCACGGCCCGTAATCGATCGTCTCGCCGGATATCGTCATGTTGTCGGTGTTCATCACGCCATGGATGAAACCCACGTTCATCCACTGCGCAACCAGAGCCGCCTGACGCTCGGCCACGTTCTGCAGCAGCGCGAGGAACCGTTGCGGTGAGTTAACGAGTTCCGGGTCGTGTCGCGCAATCGTGTACTCGGCCAGTTTGCGCACGCTTTCCACGTCGCCGCGCGCCGCATGGAACTGAAAGGTGCCGACGCGGATGTGGCTTGCCGCAACGCGTGTCAGCACCGCGCCGGGCAGCACGTCCTCTCGGTACACCGGTTCGCCCGTCGCTGCGACCGCAAGGGCACGCGTTGTGGGGATGCGCAGCGCGTGCATGGCCTCGCTGACCAGCACCTCCCGAAGCATGGGGCCAACGGCCGCCTTGCCGTCGCCACCGCGGGCGAACGGCGTTCGGCCGGAACCTTTGAAGGCGATGTCGCGACGATGTCCCTGCCGGTCGATCACCTCGCCGAGAAGCAGCGCACGACCGTCCCCGAGTTGGGGCGAGAATCCGCCGAACTGGTGGCCTGCGTAGGCTTGAGCCAGCGGTTCGGCGCCGTCCGGCAGTGTGTTTCCCGCGAATATCGCTGCGCTCGCGGTGGTATCGAGCGAGGTGAGGTCGAGGCCCAGCTCTTCGGCCAGCGAATCATTGAGAAACAGCAACCGCGGTGCCGGCACGACCGCAGGCTGTCGAGGAACGTAGAACCCCTGGAGTTCGCGCGCGAAAGAATTATCGAAGCGGAATGCAGCGACTGCGGTCATCGGCTTGTATGTTGTGGCCGTCGTCAGGTTTGCAACACCGCACCACCTTCCATACCCGCGCGGGCAATCAGCTCGTGAGGCGTCGACGGGGCCGAATGTGACGCGAAGTACTGGGGAGATCCGACCACTGCCATCCGAAGTTGTCCCGTCACTGGCACGGCTACGACGTCCTTCTCGAGAGACTCGCCAAGGCGAATGCCGGCGTCGAACCGCTGCGCGACGATGTTCGTCAAAGCTGGATTGATGAGGCATTCGACGACGACATCGGGATAGCTCAGGATGAACCGGGGCAGAACGGGCGCCACGACCATTCGCGCGGCACTTCGGGATGCGGTAATTCGGACGTGTCCCGAGGGCCGGTCGCGACGAATCGAATGGCTGAGCGCAGACGGCGAGACGCCGAGCCTTGCGGCGGCCCGCGTAAAGCTCCGCTCCTCCGCCACGACGCCAAACGCGGCAAGGCTGCCCCAGTCTTCCCGCTCCATTGCTGACAATTTTTCAATGCCCCATCCGGATTGTATGTCTTTATCCCCGCTGTACGGAGTCGCATCATCCTCAATACAGCTCGGTTCAGCTTCAATCTTTTTCGCGAGAGGACAACATGCAGAAGCGCAAACTTGGAAAGAGCAATCTCGAAGTGTCGGCAATCGGACTTGGTTGCATGGGGCTGAGCTACGGCTATGGCCCCGCTACAGGCACGCAGGACGGGATCAAGCTTATTCGGTCGGCCGTCGAGCTTGGCGTGACCTTCTTCGACACGGCCGAGGCGTATGGTCCGTTTGCCAACGAGGAACTTGTCGGCGAAGCCTTGACGCCGTTTCGCGACCGCGTGGTGATCGCGACCAAGTTCGGCTTCCGATCCGGCGACGCCAACGCGGGCCTGGACAGCCGACCGGAGCACATCAGGGAGGTCGCCGATGCGGCGCTGAAGCGCCTGAGAACCGACCGCATTGACCTGTTCTACCAGCACCGTGTGGATCCCGGCGTGCCGATCGAGGACGTGGCCGGCACCGTGAAAGAACTGATCCAGCAGGGCAAGGTCAAGCACTTCGGACTATCGGAAGCAGGCGCGCAGACCATCCGGCGAGCGCACTCGGTCCAGGCTGTCACTGCGCTTCAGAGCGAATACTCTCTGTGGTGGCGGGAGCCCGAACAAGAGATCCTCCCGACCATCGAGGAGCTCGGGATCGGCTTCGTCCCCTTCAGCCCGCTGGGCAAGGGGTTCCTGACGGGGGCGATCAACGAGCGCACGACGTTTGACAGCACGGACTTCCGCAACACCGTTCCGCGCTTCAAGCCGGAAGCCCGCAAGGCGAACCAGGTGCTGGTTGAGCTGCTCGGCCGAATCGCCTCTCGGAAAGACGCGACGCCTGCGCAGGTTGCGCTCGCGTGGCTCCTCGCGCAGAAACCGTGGATCGTTCCCATTCCAGGTACGACGAAGCTGCATCGCCTCAAGGAGAACGTCGGCGCGGCAGCGGTGGAACTGACCCCCGACGATCTCCACGACATCAACGGCGCCGTCGCGAAGATCAACGTGCAAGGCGACCGGTATTCGGCAGATCGGCAGCAACTTGTCGGTCGGTGACGGCGGATGGCGGCATTCGCAACGAAACACGGAGCGCCGTGCCGTGTTGACTACCTTGGCGGCGAGTCGGAAAATTTGCGCTGCTTGTGACCGGAGGCTTCGCAATGATCACGGTTTACGGTGCGCCGCCGTGGCGTTCGATGCGGCCGGCGTTCCAGCGCGCCACGAGCCAGCAGCAAGCGGCTGCGTGAGGCGGCGCAGCGCCGCCCGTTCCCCTGGGATTCCCTCGACGAGCGGCAGTAAAAGAGGCAGCGGATGGCGCCGATGCCTCGCATCGCGTAACGTAGTCGATCGACATGGCCGAACGCGATCGGAAGATCGCATCACAGGATTCCGAGGGGAGAACCAATGAAGTTGTCAATGCGGTGGTCGTCGAGGTTGTTTTTGTGCTGTGTGGCATCCGTTCTTGGCGGAGGCTGGACGCTTGTCGTAGTGGCCGCGCCGGCCATTCCGGATCCGTGCAAACTCATTACTGCGGCTGAGCTCGAACAGATTACGGGTCGGCTGAAGGGAGTCCCCAAGCCAGGCGATATCGCGTCAGGTGAAATCTCCTGTGAGTACGCGCCCGTCAAGGCGCCGGCCTGGATCAACGTCAGCTTGCATGATGGCGACCTCGGGTACTGGAGGCAAAGAAACGGCGGCCAGAATCCCGTGTCGCTGCCCGAATACGGGAAAGGCGCGTTCGTGAACCCCGATTTCGAAGGCTCCGCGGACTTGTACGTCAAGAAGGGGGATCTGATTTTGCGGGTGACCATGCCGAAGGGGCCCACGGCGGTCGATATGGCCAAGGCGATCGCGAAATTGGCGCTGCCACGCTTGTAGACCTCTCTTTCCAGCCTCCGGCGATCGACCGGCGGAATCAGGCAACCAGTTGCGCCAGCGCGTTGCCTTCGCGCTCGAGCTCCTCGAACTTCCCCTCCTCCACGAGCTGCCCGTCGGCGAAGACGAGCACGCGATCGAACTCGCGCGCGAGTTCCGCGCGTGAAAGCGACCACAGTACGGTACGCCCCTTCGCCCACGCGAGCACGGCGCGCAGCACGCGCACTTCCGTCCCCGGGTCGAGCCCCGACGTCGGCTCGTTGAAGACCAGCAGATCGGGATTCTTCAGCAGCCCGCGCGCGATCGCGAGCCGCTGCCGCTCCGAATACGACAGGCGCGAGCCGCCGCTGCCGACATCGAACTCGAGGCCGAGCCGTACGAGATCGGCGGCCATGCCTTCCTCGGACGCGATGTCGCGCACGAGCGCGCTGATTCGTCCCTGCGCGCTTGCCTGCTCGAATGCGACGCGGCCGAACAGGATGTTGTCCTGGATCGAAAGCGCGGCGCTGAAGCGATCGGGATCGAAGAATTCGCAGACGTCGTCGCGCCCTTCGTAGCGATGCCTGAACTCGGCGCGCGCGGCGAGGATGCGCTCCGGCATCGTGTCGTCCATGATCCCGAGACGGTGCCGCGCCTTGACGAGCCGGAACGTCAGCGCGAGGAGCCGCGCCTTGTCGCGCTCGGATACGGCTGCAAGCCCGCGCCGGCCCATCTTCGCGACGAGCGCGCGGAATTCGGGAAGGTCTTCCGGACTGATGAAGCTGTATTGCTCGAACAGGTTGCTGTCGGGTGCGACATCGGCGAACAGCTCGACCATCAGCGCCGCTACCTTGGCACCGGCGGCGTAGAGATCGTCGAGCAACCCGACGTCGCGCAGCAAGGCGAGCATCGCCGGATTGTTCGCGAGTACCGTGAGCCGGAAACCCGGATCGCGTGGCGTGCCGAACAGGATGTTCTCCGCGATGCTCATGTTCGAGAAGTAGGTTTCGCGGTCGAAGAACTCGACGCAGGCTTCGAGTTTCTCGCGCCCCACGCGCTCGCGGATGCGTGCCCGCGCCGCGACTGCCTTGGCCGCCAGCTCCGGATAACGGCTCGGATCGGCGGCGCTCGCGAATCCGTATCCGATCACTTCCCGCTCCATGTCGACGAGCTTCAGCACCTTGACGGCCGCGGCCGTCAATTCTTCCCCGTCGGCCACGCCGGCTGCGTCGTAATCGATCCAGTTGGCGCGAACATCGTATGCACTGTTGCCGGAGGCGAGCGCATCACGCACGCGCCGGCGCGACACCTTTTCGCGGGCCTCGTCCTCCACGGCGGGATGCACGGGCCGATGCTTCAGTCCGTAATACAGGTTATGCGCGAGCGTTCCCGAGAAGATGTGCGCGTTCTGCGCGGCATACGCGATGCGCTGGCCGGGAACCGCCTGGTGCACGTCGCCGAAATTGACGCCCGCGACATTGAGCCGCCCCGCACTTGGCAGGTTGAGGCGCGCGAGCAGCTGCTCGAGATCGTCCTTGCCGCTGTAGCCGTTGCCGACGAGCGCGACATGCTCGCCGGTTGCCACGCGAAACGTCATGCGGTCGATCCGGTTGGTGACCCCGTTTTCGCTGTACGAGAGTCCGGAGGCGGCGATGTCGCCGGCGAGCGAAGGAATCGACTCCGGCGCATCCTCGAGCAGCTTGCGGTCGATCAGTCCCGGCGGCTCGAACTGCCCGACGATCTGCTCGTGCTTGATGCGCACATCCTCTTTCGTGGCGTACCAGTTGAGAAGCTCTTTCCAGGGACTGAGAATGTCCTTGTACGCCGCGAGCACGGCGACGAGCGCGCCGAGCGACAGGCTGCCCCGGATCACCAGGTATCCGCCGACCGAATAGAAGAAGAACGGCGTGATCTGCGCCAGGAAGTTGTTGAGGAACTTGACGAAGAACTTGCGCCGGTAGATGTCGTAGCGGATGCCGTAGATTTTCCCGAGGCGCTCGCTGATGTCGGCGCGCTCGAGCTGCATCGTGTCGTTGCCGCGAATCTCGGCGAAACCCGCGACCGATTCGCCGATGCGGTCGGAGAGCTGGCGCGCCGTCTGCACGCGCTCCTTCGCGAGCAGGTTGATCGTCCGCTGCAGCCGCGGGATCAGGTACATCTGCGGCGGCCACAGCGCAATCGCGGCGAGACCCAGCCACATGTCCTGATTGAAAATGAACAGGACGTAAGTCAGCAGCAGGCCGCCCTGGAAAATCGGCAGCACGATCGCATCGCCGATGAAGCCGCCGACCGGCTCCGTCTCGGCGACGATCATCGGAATGATCTCGCCGGCCGACATCGTCTTGAACTGCGGCAGCGGAAAGCGCATGACCTGCCAGTAGAGGTCGTGACGCAACCGCCGCAACGTCCGCTCGCCCACCACGCCGGAGTAGACGTTGATCCAGTACTTGAGGCCGCCGTTGATCGTAATGAGCGCGAGCAGCAGGATCGACAGCGCCATCAGGTACGAGATCTGCGTGACGTGGAAGCCGAAGAACGTTTCCGGAATCTTCTTTCCCTGGATCGCGCCGTTGACGATGCGCTTGGGAATCTCGAGGTTGACGTAGATCAGCGGAAAGCTGATTGCCGTGAGCAGCAACAGGAACACCTGATCGCGCCAGGTGTGCCGCAGGATGTAGCGAAAGAGAGACCGGTCCATGCTTCGCGCAATAGGGAACGCCCGCGGAATTCCGAGGGCGAGGTTCGCTGGTGATGGTAGCATCTGCCGCTTCAGGAATCTCCCCTCGATCGACTACGTGCCCACGGCAGGACACCCGGTTGCAACACCGACGACCGGCGTGCGCAAAGGCCGGTCGATCGGCGTCGTTCTCAAGGGTTATCCGCGATTGTCGGAAACCTTCATCGCGCAGGAGCTGCTGGCGCTCGAGCAGCGAGGCTTCTCGCTGGCGCTCTTCTCGCTACGCCGGCCCACCGATCGCGCGACGCATCCGGTGCACGCAGAGATCGCCGCGCCCGTCACGTATCTCCCCGAATACCTGCACGATGACTTGCGCCGCGTCTTTCGCGCATGGCGCAATGCACGAAAGCTGCCCGGCTATCGCACGGCATTTGGTGCCTGGATAAAGGACCTCCGGCGGGATCCGACGCGAAGCCGCGCGCGACGCTTCGGACAAGCGCTGGTGCTGGCATCCGAGCTTCCCGCGGATGTCGCGCACCTGCACGCGCACTTCCTGCATACGCCCGCGTCGGTCACGCGCTACGCGGCGACGCTGCGCGGAATCGCCTGGAGCTGCTCGGCGCACGCGAAGGATATCTGGACGATTTCCGATTGGGAGAAGCGGGAGAAGCTCGCGGCCTGTTCATGGACGGCAACGTGCACGGCCGGCAATGCGCAGCACCTGCGCGCGCTCGCCGGCGCGACGGCGCAGATCGACCTCGTCTACCACGGGATCGACACGAACCGTTTTCCCGCGCCGAGCGCCGCGGGTCGCGCGTCGGACGGCAGCGCGTCCGGATCGCCCGTCACGATCCTTTCCGTCGGCCGCGCCGTCGACAAGAAGGGCTACGACGACCTGCTGCACGCGCTGGCGCTGCTCTCGCCCCGGCAGCATTGGCGTTTCGAGCACATCGGCGGCGGGCCGCTGGCGGCAAAGCTGGACGCGCATCGCGCGCGGGCTCGGCCTGCACGAGCGCATCCGGTGGCGCGGCCCGCTGGCGCATGCCGCGGTGCTCGACGCCTACCGCAACGCCGATATCTTCGTCCTGCCCTGCCGCGTCAGCCGCGACGGCGACCGCGACGGGTTGCCGAACGTGCTGCTCGAAGCGCAGAGCCAGCGCCTCGCGTGTCTGTCGACGCGCGTGTCGGGGATTCCCGAGCTGATTGTCGACGGCGTCACCGGCCTCCTCGTCGAGCCGCGCTCGCCTGCCGCGCTCGCCGCAGCGCTGGCGCGACTCATCGCCGATCCTTCGCTGCGGGTGACGCTCGCGGACGCCGGCTTCGAGCGCGCAACGAAGCAGTTCTCGCTGCATTCGGGCACCGATCTGCTCGCGCACCGCTTCGAGCTCAGTCTCGCAGCATCATGAGAATCGCCTACTACGCGCCGCTCAAGTCCCCGGACCACGCCGTCGCGTCGGGCGATCGCGAGCTCGCGCGCGGGCTGCTGCAGGCACTGCGCATCGCCGGTCACGACGTCACGCTCGCGTCGCGGCTGCGCAGCTTCGATGCGCACGGCGATGCCGTCCGGCAAGCGCGGCTTGGCCGGATCGGATCACGCATCGCGCAGCGACTCGTCGCGCGGTGGCGCAGCGACCGGCTGCCCCGAGCTCTGGTTCACGTATCACGTTCATCACAAGGCGCCCGACTTCCTCGGGCCGCCGGTAAGCCGCGCACTCGGCATCCCGTACGTCGTCGCAGAAGCGTCGATTGCGCCACGTCAGCGAACGGGGCCGTGGGCGGAAGGGTATGCGCATGCGTGCGCGGCGATTCGGGCGGCCGACTGCGTGATCTTCCTCAATCCCGCGGACGTCGCCGCCGTGCGCGACGCGCGGCCTGCCGGTGCGGCATCCGCGATGCTCGCGCCGTTCATCGATGTCGCGCGCTTCGCGGGCGATGCGCCGCGGGCACCCGACCGGACATCGCCGGCGCTGCGACTCATCACCGTTGCGATGATGCGCGAAGGCGCGAAGCTCGCGTCGTACCGCGCGCTTGCCGCCGCGCTCGCGCATCTGGTCGACATCCCGTGGACGCTCTCGATCGTCGGCGACGGACCTGCGCGCGCGAGTGTCGCGGCCGCGTTCGCAGCACTTGGCAATCGCGTGTCGCTCGTGGGCATGCGCTGCGCGGCCGACGTGGCGTCGCTGCTTGCAGCCAGCGATCTTTTCGCATGGCCGGCGATCGACGAGGCGTTCGGGATCGCGTTTCTCGAAGCGCAGGCGTGCGGCGTGCCGGTCGTCGGCGCCGATACGCCCGGCGTCGCCAGCGTGGTGGCCGCCGGTCGAACGGGACTGCTGCCGCCGCACGGCGATATCGACGCGTTTGCGGCGGCGCTCCGCTCGCTGATGCTCGATACGGCGCTGCGGCATCGGATGCGCATCAGCGCGGTCGAATACGTGCGCGAGCGCCATGATCTGCCTGCTGCCGCGGCGCACCTCGATGCGATCCTGCGCGACGTCGTTCGTCGTCATCGTTTCGCAGACAGTGAAATAACGTGTTGATCGACGCCTTCCTCCGTCATGCGGGGCAGCCTGACAACGTGCTGATGGTCTCTTTCCTGCGCCATGCGAGCACCGCGTGGAACGAAGCGGCGCGCATGCAGGGACGCCGCGACATCCCGCTTGGCGCGGCCGGTCGTGCGGAACTCGAACGGTGGCGGCTGCCGGAGGGCGCCGACCCGTCGGTTGCGTGGGTATCGAGCCCGCTTTCGCGCGCGCTCGAGACAGCGGAACGCCTCGCCGGTCGAGCGCCTTCCATCGAGCCGGCGCTCACCGAAATGGACTGGGGCGCGTGGGAAGGCTATCGACTGGAGGAGTTGCGCGAGCGCTTCGGGACCGAGTTCGCGCGCAACGAGCAGCGCGGCCTCGACTTTCGCGCACCGGGCGGCGAGAGCCCGCGCGATGTCATGCATCGCGTGATGCAGTGGCTCGATGCGCTGGCGCCTGCCGGCCGCCCCGTCGTCGCGGTCACGCACAACGGCGTGCTACGCGCCTTGCTCGCGGCCGCAACCGGCTGGGACATGACCGGCAAGCCGCCGATCAAGCTTCGTCCCGCGATGCTGCATCGCTTTGCGCTGACACGCGGACCCGGACTTGCGCTGCTCGAGGGCAACGTGCCGCTCGTTCCCGCGTTCAGTGCGGAACGCTCTGCCCCGCTGCCGCCTGCGCCTGCTGCAGTTCCTCCTTGAGCGCCGCCATGGCCCGCAGATCGTTGGCAATGTGCGCGGAAAGCTGGCGCATGACGTGCAGCGCGCGGTCGGGCCGGCCGGACGCGAGCCGCAGAAAGACTTCGGGGGAAATCCGCAGCGTTTTCACCGGACCCTTCGCGCGGACGGTCGCCGTGCGCGGCGCATCGGTGAGCACGCCGATCTCGCCGGGCACCGCGTTGCGCCCGAGAACGGCAACGACGAAGTCGCCGCTGCTCGTCCTGCCGAGCACTTCGACTTCGCCCTCGAGGATGACGTACGCGCAATCGGCGGGATCGCCCTGGCGCATCAGCGTTTCGCCGGGCGCGAAACAGTGGAGCTGGCTGGTAAACGCCAGCAGCTTCAACTCGGACGCAGAAAGGCCGCTGAACAGCGGCACTTTGCGCAGCATCTCCGCTTCCTGCGTCACGTCCACGTCAAGTCTCCGTCATCGGGCCCGATCCGCGCCGTCGCGAATCCACGCGATGACGACAGAATACGGCATCGCGGCCGGCAAGGGGAAGGCCCGGTGACGACGTTCGGCGACGAGTTCTATCGCGACATCCTCGACGGCCTCGCCGTCCACGCCGACAGCGCCTTTCATCGGGACATCCTGAGGACGCTCTCACGGCACCAGCAGCCGGGGATTGCGGTCGCGCTCAACGGGAACCAGATGGCGAGCAAGCGCTGGCTTGCCGAGTCGCTGTTCGCCGCCGTCGGCGGGGATCTGGGCAGCGTCATGATCCTCGGCGGATGGTTCGGCGCGCTCGCCGCGGTCCTGCTGCACGACGGTCGCTTTCGCATCGAGCGCGTTCTCAGCATCGACATCGATCCAGGTTGCGCGCCGGTGGCAGAATCGCTGAACGACACGCACGTGCGCACGGGCCGATTCGCGACTCGCACCGCCGACATGCTCGAGATCGACTACGCCGCGCAACATGCCGATCTCGTCATCAACACGAGTTGCGAGCACGTCGCCGAGTTCGATCGCTGGTACGCGCGCGTTCCGGACGGGCAGCGGCTGGTGTTGCAATCCAACGACTACGTTTCATGCCGCGAGCACGTGAATTGCGTGACGGATCTCGCCGCGTTCCGGACGCAGGCGCCGATGCGCGACCTTCTCTTCGCCGGCGAGCGCAGGATGAAGCGCTACGTCCGCTTCATGCTGATCGGGGAGAAGTGAGCTCTCCGTGCGCATCGAACGCCTGCGCGACATCGAGCCACGCCGCGGCGTCATGCCGACAGGTGTGTTGAAACAGCGCTTCCAGAAACACCCACGCGGCGGCGTCGCATGCGAGGTGATGCGTGAGGAATCCCGTCGCCTCGTCGGCGTCGCAGTCGCGCTCGCGGCGGGCGCGCAAATGCGTGACGATGCGCTCGATCGCCGCCTTTGCGCCGATGAATTGGCGGTCACGCCGCCACGCGATGGGATCCACGTGCGTGTTGACCTCGCGCAAGCCGGCCGCAGGCATCGCTTGCCTGCGCGGACCGAAGCGCGAGAGGCCGGCGAATCCGGCGGGTGCGAGCTGCGGCACGAGATCGTTGGCGATCCGGTTCCACGGAGGGACGAGCACCGGGATGAACCGCTGCCCGAAGGCGCGCTCCAGCCGTTCGCGGCCTCGCGCGAGCTCGTCGAGCGTAACGCGAAGCTCCCGCTCGTCACCGAGCTCCGCGCTGCGCGCGCCCGCTCGGGCATGGTTGCGATGCGCATAGCCGTGCTGAACGATCGTCGCGCCGTTGCAGCATGCGATCGCATCGACGAGCGTCGCGTCGGACGCCGCCGGGATCGCGGCGATCGCGACAGGCACGCGATAGCCGCGCGCAAGGTCGAGCAATCGGCGTAATGCCGGTGAATCGGCGCACGCATCGTCGTCGCGCAGCCATAGTGTCGCGCGAAGTCCGCGCGCGCGCCAAGCGTCGAGTTCGCCGTCGAGACGCTGCCAGCCGCTTGTATTGTCCCCTGACGCGTGCGGCTGCGCCGCTGCGCCGCCCTCTTCGGCGCTCACGCCGCCGTCTTCGCGTCGATCGTGCCGATGCCGAGCATGCCGGCGACGAGTTCCGCCGTGCGCGTCGCGCCGTCGCTATCGAAATTCCAGCCGGCGAAGCCGGCGCGCGTCCCCGCTTCGTCCACCGCCCGGGCGAGCGTTTCGGGCGTCAGCGTGCAGTCGTCGACGACGACGGCGAGCCCGAAATCGCGCAAGCGCTCGCCGCGCGCGCGCTGCTCGGTTTCGCCGTTGCCGGTGAACGGGACGACGACCGGACGCGTCCCGCTCGTCATCACGTCCATCGTCGTGTTGTAGCCGGCCTGCGAGATCGAAACGAACGCGCGGCGCAGCAATTCGGCAAAGTCGACGCGCGATCGCTCGACGACGGCATTCGGCCCCGCATGCGCGCGCAATCGCGCAAGGCCCGCTTCCGGGATGTTGGGGCCGGCGAGCACGCGCCAGGTCAGGTGCCCGAAGCGCGAGTGCTGCTGCGCCGCGAGCGCGGTCGCGAGCAACGCGATGCCGACGCCGCCGCCGCCCGCCGACACCACCACCTCGTCGCGCAATTGACCGTCGTTCGCCGCGTTGTCAGCGCCATCGCCCAGTACGAACCCGGTGTAGTGCACGGGCGGCGTCAGCTCGTCGGCGAACGAGAACGTGTCCTCGAAGCGCGCGAAGCGCGGATCACCGTGCACGAAGATCGCATCGACGAAGCGCGTCGCCCACTCGAGCATTTCGCGCTCGCGCGCCGGCTTCTGCTGCACTTGCAGGATCTCGCGAATCGACGCAATGACGAGCGGCCGCGGTCGCGTCGCGTCGATGCGCTCGAGCAGCGGAAAAAGCTCGAAGCGCAGCGACCGGCGCCCGAACGGAAACGTCTCGAAGAGCACCGCCGACGGGCGCGCGGCTTCGTACGCGGCGAGCAGCAATGCGCGCCGCCGATCGCGATACGCGTCGTCGATCGGCTCGAAATCCGCGTCGCGCAACGGCGTGAAGCTCGCATCCGACACGCGGATCGGCGGCAACTGCACGCTGCGCACGCCGCGCGGCAGGCGGCCGCCGATCGGCATGCCGCCGCTGACGAGATGCACGTCGAACCCATGCGCGGCGAGCGCCTCGGCCAACCGTCGCGCCCGCATCAGGTGGCCGATGCCCAGCAGATGCTGGACGTAGATCATGATGCTGTGCATGGCGATCGGTAGAAGCGAAAAGGCGAGGCGGACCGCGGGTATCAGGTCACCCGAATTTCGCCAGTGCGCGCTCGCGCCGCGGCACCGGACGCCCGACCCTTTCGGCGACAAGCTCGGTGATGACATCGAGGCCATTCAGCATTCGCTCGGCGCCGCGTTGCGACGGCGCCGGTTGCTCGCGCAGCTTGTGCAGTGCGGCGATCATCAGCGCCGGCTCGTGCGGCCGCTCCGGATCGAGGGTGTGCGCGAGCTCGAACGCGGCCGCACGCACCGCGCGCATCACCTGTTCGCGCCGCGGCAGCACGCGCGGCACGAGGATCGCCCGCTTGTCGAGCGAAAGAATCTCGCAGAACGTGTTGTAACCGGCCATTGCGACGACGCCGACGGCGCGCTCCATGAGAATCTCGAGGTGCGCGTCGAACGTGAGGACCTCGATGCGTCCGAGGCGCTCGGCGCGCTCGCGAAAATGGCGCTGTTGCTCGGCTGCCATGAACGGGCCGGTAACGATGACCGCGCCAAGCGGAATGGTCGCGTCGTGCTCGTACGCAGCGAGCACCCAATCGAGCACCGCCATGCCGTCGTCGCCGCCGCCGACGGTGACGAGCACGTACGGGTCGCGGCTGACCGGCGGTTCGCTCGTCTCGAGGTGCGGTACCGCGCGGCGCAGGTACCCGGTGTAAATCATTTTCGCGCGCACGCTCGCCGGGCAAGCCACCCCGTGCAGCGGATCGGCGAAGCCGGAGAGCCCGTAGACCCAGATCTCGTCGTAGAGGTGCTCGAGCGCCGGCAGGACCTTCTTGCGCTTCCATTCGCGCAGCAGCAGAGCCGGCTCGTCCATGATGTCGCGCAAGCCCAGGACGAGCGTCGTGCCGCGCGCCTTCAGCATCTTGAGCGTCCGCGCGACCTCGCCGTTGAGTCCGAGCGGCTCCTTGTCGACGAGGAAGAGGTCCGGGCGGAACGTCTCGGCCGTCTGCTCGATGATCGCGGCGCGGATCGCCATCGTCTGGTCGAGGTCGATGTGCAGGCCGAGCGACTGGTATTCGCCGTTGTGCAGCTTCACGACACCGGGAATGCGGACGAAATCGACGCGCGGCAGGAAATCGAAGCTGCCGATGATCGGCGAGCCCGAGAGAATCAGGACCGAGACGCCCTTGAACCGGTCGACGATCGCGTGCGCGATCGCGCGGCATCGGCGCAGATGGCCGAGGCCGAAGCTGTCATGGCTGTAGATGAGGATGCGTGCGTTGTCGAGTCTTTCCATGCCGATCCTCCCTCGCCAAACCGTCGCCGCATACCGCCCGGCCGGCAGCGAGGTGCAAGGATAGCCGATAATCCGCGCCATGCACGCGGCGCACCCGCTTCCGGCGTCCAATGCTGCTCGTGACCGCGGCAAGACGTTGCGCGCCCTGCGTATCGGCAGCGGACTGGTTCTGGCGGTCTACGTCACGGCGCATCTTTGCAATCACGCGCTCGGCGTCTTCTCGATCGACGCCCAGGAAGCGCTGCTCGACGTGCTCGTGCGGGTCTGGCAGAGCGTCCCCGGGACGGTTCTGCTGTACACGGCACTGATCCTTCATGCGCTCCTCGGCCTGTACGCCCTTTGGCGGCGCCAGACACTGCGCATGCCGCTCTGGGAGCTTCTCCAACTGACGCTCGGCCTTGCCGTACCGCTGCTGCTCATTTCCCACGTATTCGGCACCCGCATCTCGGCGTGGATCGTCGGGACCCATACGACCTATCACGCGGTGATCGCCGGCATATGGGCGAAGCCGAGCGCGATGATCCGGCAGCCGCTCCTCGTCGTGATCGTCTGGACGCACCTGGTGATCGGGCTGCATTACTGGCTGCGGCTGCGCGAGGGCTACCGGCGAAGTCTCCGGTTCATTTATCCGATCGCGGTCATGGTGCCGGTGCTCGCATTGCTCGGATTCTGGGGCGCGGGCATCGAGCTGCGGACAGCGAGCGCAAGCGGCAGCGCGCCGCACGCAGTTGAAACGCCGGATCCGCAGGCGGTGGCGCTGCTGGACGCGCGCGAGCAGCAGACGCTCGCCGTGTACATTGCGCTGCTGGGCATCGTCCTGCTCGCCCGCGGCCTGCGCCGCATCGTGCCGACGGCCGGCGGCGCCTATCGCGTGCGTTACGCCGACGGACGGACGATCACCGCGCCCATCGGCTATACGCTGCTCGAGGCCCTGCGCGACGCCGGCATTCCGCACGCAGCGGTATGCGGGGGACGCGCGCGGTGCACGACGTGCCGCGTGCGCGTCGACCGCGGCCTTGGCGGTCTTCCGCCGCCCGAGCCGATCGAGCGCTCGGCGTTGCAGCGCATCCGCGCCGACAGCGACGTGCGTCTCGCGTGCCAGCTGCGGCCGACGCTCGACATCCAGATCACGCCATTGCTGCCGCCGCATGTCGGCGCGGCGGAGATCGGCAACCTCCGGATGCCGGGCCGGGAGCGCATGGTCGCAGTGATGTTCGTCGACTTGCGCGGGTCGAGCCGGCTCGGCGAGCAGCGAATGCCCTACGACGTCTTCTTCATTCTCAACCGCTATTTCGCCGAGCTCGCCGAAGCGCTGCGCGAAACCGGCGGCTACTATTCGACGTTCAGCGGCGACGGCCTGATGGCGCTCTACGGAACGGCAACCGATGTTCGGCGGGGGTGCCGCGACGCGATGCGCGGCGCGATCGCGATCAGCGAGCGGCTCGCAAGGATGAACACCGCGCTCGCGGCCGATCTCGGCGAGCCGCTGCAGGCCGGCATCAGCATCCATGCGGGCGAGGCGATCGTCGGAACGATGGGGCCGCCGGCGACACCGCTCCTTTCGGCGCTCGGCGATACCGTCAATGTCGCAGCCCGGCTCGAGGCCGCGACCAAGCAGCATCGATGCATGCTCGTCATATCGGCCGCGTGCGCCGACGCCGCGGGCGTCGACCTTTCCGCGTTCCCGCAACACACGTCCAGCGTGCGCGGGCGCAGCGAGCCGGTGACCTATTACGCGATCGGGAAGCCGCGCGCGCTCGAAGCGGCGCTCTCGGAATGATCCGCGACGAGCACTATCGCGCGAAGCAGCTTCACCGAGCGCGCGGCGTTGACGATCTCGAGCGAACCGTGGACGGCGTCTGCCGCGAGATCGACGCGTGCGTCGAGCGGCAAGGCATCGCGCGCGTGCTGGAGCTCGGATGCGGGTATGGCACGGCGCTGCTCGAGTTGCGCGCGCGGTATGGCAGCCGGGTGGAGCTGCACGGGCTCAATCGCTTTCGCGACGACGGCAACGCCGAGATACTGCTGCGCAGCGCGACGGAGCGCGGACTCGCCGCCGACGTCGCGTTGCCGCAGATGGCGTATGGCGACGTCGCCGAAGGCCTGCCGTTCGCGGACGATACGTTCGACCTCGTCTACAGTCAGGTCGCCTGGCTCTACTTCGGCAACAAGCTCGGCGTCATCCGCGAGGTCATCCGCGTGCTCCGCCCCGACGGGCTCGCGAAGATCGATGCCGACGAAGTGCGACCTGGACTGCCGACCGAATATGCGCGGCTGTTCGAGATCTGGCAGGACGGCACGCTGCTGCCGTTTGGCGATTACCTGAGGCGGCACGGCATGGCGTTCGCGCCGGCGCCGATGGGCGAATACCTTCGCTTCGGAAAGGTGAAGCGTTTCGGGAACGATTTGACGCCCGTATACGAGCTCGACTTGAGCCGCATATACGACCATTGGGACGGGATCAAATGCGTCTATTCGTTGCAGAAATCGGTGTCGGAGGTGTAATTATTCGGAACAGCGCCTTCCGAATAATTACACCTCCGACACCGATTTCATTCGACGACGCCGTCCGCGATCAGCGCGTCGATTTCCGCATCGCCGTAACCGTATTCGCGCAGCAGCTCGCGCGTGTGCTCGCCCAGCATCGGCGCGGGCCGCGTGATGCGCGTCGGCGTCCGCGAAAAATGGATCGGGCAACCCAGCGTCCTGACCGGCCCTGCCTGCGGATGCGCGACCTCGGCGACCATGCCGCGCGCGATCGTCTGCGGATGCTCGAGCGCCTCGCCGATCGTGTGCACCGGCCCGACCGGGACGCCGGCCGCGTCGAACGCGGCGATCCACTCGGCCTTGCTGCGCGTGACGAGCACGGCGTTCATCGCATCGCTCAGCGCCGACCGGTTCGTCACGCGCGCCGAGTTCGTGGCAAAACGCGCGTCGTCGCGCCACTCCGGATGCCCGACCACCTCGGCGATCCGCTCCCAGTTCGCCTGATTCGCGCCGCCGATGTTGATCCAGCCGTCGCGCGTGCGAAACGCCTGATACGGCGCGGTAAGCAGGTGCGCCGATCCGGTCGGGCCGGGCGATGAGCCGGTCGCAAAATAGATCGCCGCATGCCAGTACGTCTGCTGCAGCGCGGCCTCCATCAGCGACGTGTCGACGACCTGGCCCTCGCCGGTTTTCAATTTGTGCGCGTACGCGGCGAGGATGCCGAGCGCCGCGAGAATGCCCGCATTGATGTCCGCGACCGAATTGCCCGTCTTCACCGGCGGCCCGCCGGGCTCGCCGGTGATCGACATCAGGCCCGCGAAGCCCTGTGCGATGAGATCGAAGCCGCCCTTGTCGGCGTCGGGTCCGCTGCGCCCATACCCCGAAACGGCGCAGTAGATGAGGCCCGGATTGACGGCCGCGAGCACCTCGTAGCTCAAGCCCAGCTTTTCGAGCGTCCCGCGGCGAAAGTTCTCGGTCAGCACGTCGGCCTCGCGCACCATCCGCAGCAGCACGTCGCGGCCGCGCGGATGCTTGAGGTTGAGCGCCAGCGCGCGCTTGTTCCGGTTCAGCATCATGAACGGCGCGGAGACGCCGTTCACCGACGGCTCGCGGTAGCCGCGCGCATCGTCGCCGCCGGGCAGTTTCTCGACCTTGACGACATCGGCGCCCATGTCGGCGAGCAGCATGCCGCACGTGGGCCCCGCCATGATCTGCGCGAGCTCCAGCACGCGCATCCCGGAGAGTGGTCCCGGATGCGGCGCTGCCGCTGCTCGCTCCATCGCCGCTTCGCTCGACGTCATCGGCCCTTGAACTCGGGCTTGCGCTTCGCGAGGAACGCCGTGTAACCGATGCGGAAGTCCTCGGTATCGAAGCAATCGAAGCATTCGTCGGCCTCGGCCTCGGTGATCGGCGCGGGATCGGCAAGGCGACGCACGAACTTGCTTGTGCCAGCGCGCGGTCAAGCGGCGCGCCTTCCGCGATGCGCGCCGCGGTGGCCGCCGCTTCAGTCGCCACCTGGTCGTCGGCGACGACGCGCGTCACGAGTCCCTTGGCCAGCGCCTCCGCGGCGTCGAAGATGCGACCCTCGAGCAGGATCTCGAGCGCGACGACGGGGCCGACGAGGCGCACGAGCGGCGCCATCTCCGGGTACGCCATGACGAGTCCGAGATTCTTGACCGGCGCGCCGAAGCGGCTCGACGCGCCGCAGATGCGCAGATCGCACAGCGCCGCGATCTCGAGACCGCCGCCGACACAGATGCCGTGGATCTGCGCCACCAGCGGGATCGGGCACGCGTCGAGCGCGTGCGCCGTCGCATGCATCGTGGCGCCGTACTCGCGCGCCTGCGCCTTGTTCGAGCGCTCGCGGGCGAACTCGCCGATGTCGTTGCCCGGCGAAAACGCGCGCTCGCCCGCGCCGCGAATGACGATGCAGCGCAGGTCGCTTTCGTCCGACAAGCCGCGAATGGCCTCGCCCAGCTCCCGCCACATCGCTTTCGTGAGCGCGTTGAGCTTCGCGGGCCGATTCAGCGATCACCGTCGCGACGTAACCCTCGCGGGTCACCAGAATGGTGTCATCGCGCATGGTCGCCGTCATCGATAGAAGAGTTGGACGAGTCCGAGGCCGGTGACCGGCACGTACGTTACCAGCAGCAGCACCGCCACGAGCACGGCGATGAACCAGACGTTGATGCGCGTCACGTCCCAGATCGATGCCTTGGCGATCGCGCTCGCGACCATCAGCACGCTCGCCACGGGCGGCGTCTGCTGGCCGATGCCGAGATTCACCGTGACGATCAAACCGAAATGCACCGGGTCGATGCCGACCGCCCGCACGAGCGGCATGACGACCGGCACGACGAGGATGATCGCCGCCGCCGAATGCAGGAACATGCCGAGGAGCAGGAACAGCACGTTCAAAAGCGCCAGCACGAGGTACTTGTTCTGCGTGAAGTCCGACACCGCCTGCGCCAGATGCTGCGGCGCCTGCACTTCGGACAGATACGTGCCGAGCAGCGAGCTCAATGCGACGAGCAGCATGACGACCGCGGTCTGCACGCCGCCTTCGATGATCGCGCGCCGCAGCTCGGCGATATCGAGCTCGCGGTAGATGACGAGGCCGACGAAGAGCGACGCGACCACCGCCAGCGCCGCCCCTTCCGTCGCCGTGACGACGCCGCCGAAAATGCCGCCGAGGATGATGATCGGCAACAGGAAAGCCCACAGCGCGTCGCGGGCCGTCTCGCCGACGCGCGCCCACGAGAACCTCGCTTCGCGCGGCAGGTCGTAGCGCCGCGCCATCCAGTACGCCATCGCCATCAGGCCGATGCCGCCGATGATGCCGGGCACGATGCCGGCGACGAAAAGCTGCACGACCGACGTTTCCGCCATCACCGCGTAGATGATCATCGGAATCGATGGCGGAATGATGACCGCGAGCGTCGCGGCCGACGACATTACCGCGGCGGCGAGCGGCGCGGGGTAACCCCTCGCCTTCATGCCGGGGATCAGGATCGAGCCGAGGGCCGCGACGTCCGCCACCGCCGATCCGGAAATCTCGGCGAAGAACAGCGACGCGCCGATCGACACGTGCGCGAGCCCGCCGCGGATCCAGCCGAACAGCGACGTCGCGAACGCGATCAGCCGCCGCGAAATCCCCGACGCGTTCATGATCGAGCCCGCGAGAATGAACAGCGGTATCGCGAGCAGCGGAAAGCTCGTCGCGCCGTTGTACGTGACGACGGCGAGGTTCGGCAGGATGCCGATGCCGTGCGTCGACACCATCGCGACCAGCGCGACGATGCCGAGCGACACGGCGATCGGCACGTTGATCAGCACGAGTGCCAGCACCGCCGCGAACAGCAGCAGCATCGTCATGGCGGCAGCATCCGACGCTCAGTGCAGCCCCTCGGACAGCGACAAGCCGCCCGCAGCGGGCGGCTCCCTGCCGCGGATCAGCTCGGCGAGCTGCAGCAGCTCGGCGATCACGATCAGCGCCGACGAGATCGGAATGACCGACTGGACGATGCTCATCGGCACTTCGGGCACGCTGACGAGCGCGTCGGTGGCGAGCACCGGCATGATCGCGACCCCGACGCCGCCGAGCAGCACGAAGAACGCGATGACGAGCAATTGCGCGATGATGTTGACGATGCGCCGCGCCGGCCACGGCATCGCGTCGACGAGCTCGGGGCAGCCGATGTGCGCGCGCTTGACCGACGCGAGCGCTGCGCCGTAGAAGGTGAGCCACGCGAGCAGCACCGACGCGATCTCGTCGTACCAGATCAGCGACTGCCCGATCGCGCGAAAGACGACGCCGAGCGTGACCTCGAAGAAGAGAATGAGCATCAGCGCCGACACGACCCACTCGAGGAAGCGGCCATAGCGGTCGCGGAACGCGGCGATGCGGTTCGTGGTTCCGACGCTCGCGGCCGCGACGTTTCAGGGCGCTCATCGCTTCGCACCGCAAGCGATGAGCGCCTGCGACTGCATCATTGCCGCAGCGCGTTCGCGCGGTCGATCGCTGCTTTCGCTCCCGGGACTTCCTTGCTGAAATCGTCGTAGATGGATTTGCTGGCCGCGACGAAAGCGTCCTTGTCGACCTCGTTCACCTGCATGCCCGCCTGCTTCAGCTTGCCGAGCAAATCCTCCTCGTCGTGCGCGGCGGCCTGGTAGACGAACGCCTGCGTTTCCTTCGCCGTGTCCTCGAGGACCTTGCGAATGTCGGCGGGCAGCGTTTCCCAGTGCTTCGTCCCGACGGTGAGGTACGCCGGCGTATAGACGTGGCCGGACAGCGACAGGTACTTCTGCACTTCCTGCAGCTTCGCCGAATAGATCTGCGTGAGCGGATTCTCCTCGCCGTCCATCACGCCGGTCTGCAGCGCGGTGAAAAGCTCCGAGAACTTCATCGGGCTCGGATTGGCGCCATACGCCTGGAACATCTTGACGCGCCACTTGCCTTCGGGCACGCGCAGCTTGATCCCCTGCAAATCGGCGGGGACCTTGATCGGCCGCTTGTTGTTCGTGATATGGCGCACGCCGTTTTCCCAGACCGCGAGCACCTTGAGTCCCTTCTTCTCGATCGCGGGCTCGATCATCGGCCAGAACACGTCCTTCTCGATGCGGCCCATGTGCGCGCGATCCTTGACGATGTACGGCATCTCGAAAATGCCGGCGATGTCGACCTCGGAGCTCATCACCGTCGACGGCAGCGCCATGTCGAGCGTGCCGAGCTTGAGCTTCTGGATCATCTCCTTGTCGCCGCCCAACTGGCTCGACCCGTAGACGATCACCTTCGCCTTGCCGGCAAGCTTCGCGTTGGCGCGCTTCGCGAATTCATCCGCGCTTTTCTGGAACAGCGAGCCGGGCTCGCCGACGTGGCCGAGCTTGATTTCGGTTTGCGCGACGGCGGGCGCGGCGATGAGGCACGCGCCCGCGCCGGCGATGATGACGAGCGCTGCACGGCGCGTCGCGCGAAGCGCGGCCGGGATGTGACTTTTCATGCGACTCTCCTCCAGGGCACTGCCGACACGATACACAATGTATCCGCCCGGTCACAAGGCGAATTGCTTGGCCGCTCCTATAATCCGGTTCGCCGGGCAGCGTTCGCCGGCGATGAACGTGCAATGACCCCGACCGACGTACATCCGCTGGTGTTTCATCCGCGCGGCGATGACCCGCAGTGGCAGCGGCTGCGCGGCGCGGTCAGGGGCGCGCTGCTGACCGATGCCGCGTCGCGCGGCCGTTATGCGACCGACGCGTCGATCTACCAGGTGCGAGCCGCTCGCCGTGCTGGTGCCGGAGAGCGACGACGACGTGCGCGCGGCGATCGACGTGTGCGCGCGAGCTGCGCATGCCGATCCTGCCGCGCGGCGCCGGCAGCTCGCAGTGCGGCCAGACGGTCGGCGCGGCGCTCGTCATCGACCACAGCAAGCACCTGAATCGCATCGTCGCGTTCGACGCCGACGCGCAGACGATCACCGTCGAGCCCGGCATCGTGCTCGACGCGCTGAACGCGTGGCTGTCCCGGCACGCGCTGTGGTTCCCGGTCGACGTCAGCACGTCCGCGCAATGCACGCTCGGCGGCATGGCGGGCAACAACTCCTGCGGCTCGCGCTCGCTCCGCTACGGCAACATGGTCCATAACGTCGTCGCGATCGACGCGCGGCTTGCCGACGGCACCGAGGCGCGCTTCGGTCCCGAGCGCGCGATGCACGACGGCGCCGGCGCGTGTGCACGACCTGATCGCATCGTTGCGCGAACTCGGCGCTGCGCGAGCGCGACGAGATCGAGCGCGTCGTCCCGCAAGGTGCTGCGGCGCGTCGGCGGCTACAACATCGACATCTTCCATCCGCAAAGCGTGCGTCCGTACACGCTCGACGACAGCGTCAATTTCGCGCACCTGCTCGTCGGCAGCGAAGGCACGCTCGCGTGGACGCGCGCGCTGACGCTGCAATGCGCGCCGCTGCCGCGTCACCGCGCGCTCGGCGTCGTCAACTTCGAATCGCTGTACCGCGCGATGGACTGCGACGCGCCACCTCGTCGACGCTCGGGCCCTCGGCGGTCGAGCTCGTCGATCGCACGATGATCGATCTTGCGCGCGACAATCCGGCGTTTCGCCCGGTGATCGAGCGCGCGCTGATCGGCGAGCCGCAGGCGATCCTGCTCGTCGAATTCATCGGCGACGACGATGCAAGCCGTGACGCGGAAGCTCGACGACCTGGCCGCGCTGATCGGCGACATCGGCCTGCCGGACAGCGTCGTCAAGCTGTCGGACGCGTGCGGCGCAGAAGGCGCTGTGGGACGTGCGCAAGGCCGGCCTCAACATCATGATGAGCCTGCGCGGCGACGGCAAGCCGGTGTCGTTCATCGAAGACTGCGCAGTCCCGCTCGAGCATCTCGCCGCCTACGTCGAACGACTCACGCGAAATCTTTCGCCGGCATGGCACGCGCGGCACGTGGTACGCGCATGCGTCGGTCGGCACGCTGCACGTGCGGCCGATTCTCGACATGCGGCGCGACGGCGCGGAGAAGATGCGCGCGATCGCCGAGGAGGCGGCCGCGATCGTGCGCGAGTACAAGGGCGCCTTCTCGGGCGAGCACGGCGACGGACTCGTGCGCAGCGAATGGGTGGCGTGGCAGTTCGGGCCGCGGCTCACGCGGGCGTTCGAAGCGATCAAGGACGCTGTTCGATCCGGCCGGCCTCATGAATCCCGGCAAGATCGTGCGCGCGCCGCGGATGGACGATCGCGACGCTCTTCCGCTTTCCGCCCGACGTATCGGACGCTGCGCGCTCGAGACCGGTCTCGACTGGTCGGCGTGGAACGTGCAGAACGATCCGGTCGACCGGCGCGATCAGCGCGCGCCGGCAGCGGCGGCGACCCGGCGCACGGGCTTCGCCAAGGCCGTCGAGATGTGCAACAACAACGGCCATTGCCGCAAGTTCGACGCCGGCACGATGTGTCCGAGCTATCGCGTCACGCGCGACGAGATGCACCTGACGCGCGGTCGCGCCAACACGCTGCGTCTCGCGTTGTCGCGGCCAGCTCGGCGACGACGTTCGCATCCGACGCGGTGCGCGACGCGCTCGACCTTTGCGTGAGCTGCAAGGGATGCCGGCGCGAATGCCCGACCGGCGTCGACATGGCGCGGATGAAGATCGAATTCCAGTATCAGTGGCAGCGCCGCCACGGCGTGCCGTTGCGCGATCGGCTGATCGCGTATCTGCCGCGCTGGGCGCCGTTCGCATCGTCGGTCGCTCCGCTGCTCAACCTGCGCGATCGGCTTCCGGGCCTGCCGCGTCTCTTCGAGCGGGCGACCGGGGTCTCCGCGAGGCGATCGCTGCCGCGCTGGCGCTACGACACGTTCTTTCGCGGCTACGGGGAAATCGCCGCCTCCGACCTCGCGCCGGTCGATGTCGTGCTTTTCGTCGACACGTTCACGAACAGCTTCGAGCCGGAAAACGCGCACGCGGCGCTGCGCGTGCTGCGCGCGGCGGGCTATCGCGTCGACGTCGCGCGACCGCCCGTGAAGGAGGGATCGCGCGCCCGTCCGTTGTGCTGCGGCCGAACGTTTCTCGCCTACGGGCTCGTCGACGAAGCGAAGCGCGAAGCGTTGCGCGTCGTCGACGCGCTCGCACCGTACGTGGCCGCGGGTGCCGCGATCGTCGGGCTCGAGCCGTCGTGCCTGCTGTCGCTGCGCGACGAGTTCCTGGCGCTTGGTCTCGGCGATCGCCGCCGCGCGGCTCGCCGAGCGCGCATGGCTGATCGAGGAATTCCTGGTGCGCGAGCGGACGGCCGGCAGGGCGACGCTGCCGCTCGCGGCACTGCCCGAGCGGCGCGCGCTCGTGCACGGCCATTGCCACCAGAAGGCGTTCGACGCCGCCGGCGCCACCGTCGACGTGCTGCGCTGGATCCCGAACCTCGACGTCGAGCCGATCGAATCGAGCTGCTGCGGCATGGCGGGCGCTTCGGCTACGCAGCCGAGCCACTACGACGTCTCGATGCGCATGGCCGAGCTGTCGCTGCTGCCGTCGGTGCGCGACGCCGGCGACGACACGCTGATCGTCGCCGACGGCACGAGCTGCCGCCACCAGATCGCCGACGGCACGCGCAGCACCGGCCGCGCGCGACGCCGTGCATTCGATCCGCATCCTCGCGCGCGCGCTCGAACGACAAGCGTGGCGTGACGCGCGAGAACCGCGATGACGGCTCCCGACGATCCCGATCACGCCGCGATTGCGCGCGCGACGCTCGCGCATTACGAGCGGCAGGCCGAGGCGTTCCGCGAAGGCACGCGCGACCACGACGTGCGCCAGAACATCGATGCGCTGCTGTCGCGAATCGAAGCGACGCCACCGTTCACGATCCTCGATTTCGGATGCGGTCCGGGGCGCGACCTGCGCGCGTTTGCGGCGCTTGGCCACGTCGCGATCGGACTCGAAGGCGCACCGAGCTTCGTCGCGATGGCGCGCGAAGCCGGCGGCTTCGACGTCTGGCAACAGGATTTCCTCGCGCTGGCACTACCGACGGCGCGCTTCGATGGCGTGTTCGCGAATGCGTCGCTCTTTCACGTCCCGAGCTCGGCGCTGCCGCGCGTGCTGCGCGAACTGCATGACACGCTGAAGCCGCGTGGCGTGCTGTTCGCGTCGAACCCGCACGGACACAACGAGGAGGGCTGGAATCGCGGGCGCTATGGCGCGTATCACGACCTTCCCACGTGGTCGCGTTACATGAGCGAGGCGGGATTCGCGATGCTCGACCACTACTATCGGCCGAGCGGCCTGCCGCGCGACCAGCAGCCGTGGCTTGCGAGCGTGTGGCGAAAGGCGGACTGAACCGGTCGCCGATCGCTAGCTGGACTCTGTCGGGGTCGACGCGCTGTCGGCGGCCGGCGCCTGCGCAGCGGCGCGGTCGAGCTTCTTCTGCTTCTTTTCTTCTTTCTTGCGTTTCTTTTCCAGCTCTTTCTGGCGTTTCTGGAACTCGAAATTGGGTTTGGCCAAGTTGGACGTCCTCGTCTTGGTGGACGACATTGTCCACCGCCCGGTTTTACCGGAAAAGCGACCGGAGCGCCAGTTGAGAAGCGCCCTGCGCGCCCCCGCCGGGTCCGTGACGCCGCGTTGGCGCGTGCTATGCTGATTTGCGCGGGTCGGCGCACGGCGGCGTTCGCGCCCGATGTCGAAGCCAACGGAGGATCCATGCCTACGCAGTTGCGTCGCTTGCTGCCGGTTCTGACTTGCCTGCTCATGCTCGCGACGGGTGCCGCGGCGCAGACGTTGCGCATCGGCCTCGCCGAGGATCCGGACGTTCTCGATCCGACGCTCGCGCGAAGCTTCGTCGGGCGCATCGTCTTTTCGGCGCTGTGCGACAAGCTCTTCGACATCAACCAGAACCTCGACATCGTGCCGCAGCTCGCGGCAGGCTACCAATGGTCGGCCGACAACAAGGCGCTGACAATCAGGCTGCGGCCGAATGTCACGTTCCACGACGGCGAAAAAATGGATGCCGCCGCGGTGAAGTACAGCCTCGAGCGTCACAAGACGATGCCCGGGTCGAACCGCGCGCGGCGAGCTCGCGCCGCTCGCGAGCGTCGACGTCGTCGATCCGCTCACCGTGCGGCTCAATCTGTCCGCGCCCTTTTCTCCGCTGCTCGCGCAGCTTGCCGACCGCGCCGGCATGATCATCTCCCCGAAGGCCGGCGCAGGCCGAGGGCGACAAGTTCGGCGCGAAGCCGGTATGCGCCGGTCCGTTCCGATTCGTCGAGCGCGTCGCGCAGGATCGCATCGTGCTCGAGCGGTTCCCCGAGTACTGGAACAAGGCGGCGGTTCACTTCGACCGGATCGTCTACCTGCCGATTCCGGACTCGACCGTTCGCCTCGCGAACCTTCGCTCGGGACAGCTCGACTTCATCGAGCGCCTGGCACCCTCCGACGTGCCGCAACTGAAAGGCGACGCACGCTTCCGGCTGACGAAGATCACCGAAATCGGCTACCAGGGCATCACGATCAACGTCGGCAAGAGCGAGCTCGCGCAGAAAAATCCGCTCGGCCGCGACCCGCGCGTACGCGAGGCGCTCGAGCTCGCGCTCGATCGCGATGGCATCGTGCAGGTCGTGATGGATGGCGAAGCCGACCCGGGCAACCAATGGGTCGCGGCGACGAACACGTTCTACGCGAAGAATGTCCCGATGCCGGCGCGCAACGTCGCGCGCGCCAAGGCGCTCCTGAAGGAGGCCGGCGTGCCGAATCCGTCGTTCACGCTGATGACGCCGACGACCGCCGACGCGCAGCGCATCGCCCAGGTGGTGCAGGCGATGGCGCGCGAAGCCGGCTTCGACGTCAAAATCCTGTCGACGGAGTTCGCCACGTCGCTCGATCTCGCGGACAAGGGCCAGTTCGACGCCTACGTGCTCGCGTGGAGCGGACGCGCGGATCCCGACGGCAACATCTTCAGCTTCGACGCGTGCAAGCAGCCGCTCAACTATGCCGGCTATTGCAAGCCGGAAGTCGACGATCTCCTGAACCGTTCCCGCACGACGCTCGACACCAGCGAGCGCCGCAAGCTGTATGCGGATCTCGCGGCGATCGTGCTCAAGGACCGGCCGATCATCTACCTCTATCACCGCCACTGGCTGTGGGCGTACACCAGCAAGCTCGACGGCCTGCAGGCGATCCCCGACGGGCTCGTTCGCGTCACCGGGCTGCGCTTCAAGTAGCGACGCAGCGAGCGTCGAGGGTCGGGAAACCGCGCGGCGATGCTCACGTACGTCGTCCGCCGGGTCGCAACGATCGTTCCGACGCTCGTGTTCGTGTCGATCCTGATCTTCGGCCTGCAGCAACTGCTGCCCGGCGATCCGGCCATGGTGCTCGCGGGGGAGGAGCGCGATCCGGCGGTGATTGCGCATCTGCGCGAGACGCTGCACCTCGACAAGCCGTTTCCCGTTCGCTATTTCTACTGGCTGCGCGGCGTCGTCCACGGCGATCTCGGCGAATCGCTGCGCATGCAGCAGCCGGTGCGCGCGTTGATCGCCGAGAAGCTGCCGGTGACCCTCGAGCTCGCGTGCATCGCAATCGTCATCGCGCTCGCGATCGGCATCCCGGCGGGGGTCGTGTCCGCCGTGCGGCGCGGGACTGCCTGGGATTACGGCGCGAACATCGTCGCGCTGTGGGGATTGTCGACGCCGAACTTCTGGCTGGGCATCATGCTGATCCTGCTCTTTTCGGTGACGCTCGGATGGCTTCCCGCGTCGGGGTACGTGAGCCCCTTCGAGAATTGGCGCGCAAACCTCGCGTCGATGCTGATGCCGGCGTTCGTGCTCGGCAACGCGATCGCCGCGGTGCTGATGCGGCATACGAGAAGCGCGATGCTGCAGGTGCTGTCGTCGGACTACGTGCGCACGGCGCGCGCGAAAGGCGTGCGCGAGCGCGACGTCGTGCTGAAGCACGCGCTGCGCAACGCGCTGATCCCGATCATCACCCTCGGCGCGCTGGAGTTCGGCACGCTGCTCTCCGGCGCCGTTCTGACCGAGCAGGTCTTCACGATTCCCGGCTTCGGCAAGCTGATCGTCGACGCCGTGTTCAACCGCGACTACGCGGTCGTCCAGGGCGTCGTGCTGTTCACCGCCACCGCTTACATCGTGCTGAACCTCGTCGCCGATGTCGCCTACGCGGTGGTCAATCCGCGCATCCGCGTTTCATGAGTTCTCTGGTTACGGACGTTCCGGTCGCCGCGCGCGCTGCGCGACCCGCATCCTCGCGCGCGCCTTTGCTGCGCCGCCTGTTGCGCCGGCGCGCCGCTGCGTTCGGGCTCGTCGTCGTCGCAGCATTCATTGCGATGGCCGTGCTTGCGCCGCTCGTCGCGCCGTACGATCCGATCGCGACAAGCTTCGCAGCCGTTCGCAAGGCGCCGAGCGCTGCGCACTGGCTCGGTACCGACGAGATCGGCCGCGACGTCCTGTCACGGGTGATTTTCGGCGCCCGCGCGTCGTTGCTCGCCGGCGTCGTTTCGGTGCTGATCTCGCTGTCGATCGGCGTTCCGGCGGGACTGCTTGCCGGTTATGCGGGTGGCACGACCGACATGCTGATTTCGCGCGTCACCGATGCGCTGCTCGCGTGCCCGTTCCTGATTCTCGCGATCGCGCTGGCGGCATTCCTGGGGCCCAGTCTCGGCAATGCGATGATCGCGATCGGTATTTCGGCCACGCCCGTCTTCGTGCGCCTGACGCGCGGTACGACGCTCGCGATCAAGGCCGAGGAATTCGTGCTCGCCGCCCGCGCGATCGGCAACGCGCCCTGGCGTATCGCGCTGCGCCACGTCTTGCCCAACATCGTGCCCCCGCTGCTCGTGCAGGCGACGCTCGCCATTGCGGCGGCGGTGATCGCCGAAGCGAGTCTTTCGTTTCTCGGCCTCGGTCAGCAGCCGCCGCAGCCGAGCTGGGGCAGCATGCTGAACACGGCGAAAAACTACATCGACAACGCGCCCTGGATGGCGATCTGGCCCGGACTCTCCATTTTCCTGCTCGTGCTGTCGTTCAACCTCGTCGGTGACGGGCTGCGCGACGCGCTCGATCCGCGACACGCGTAACGAATCGTTACCGCGTCAACGTCCGGCACGCGCGACGCGTTGGGACATGGAATTCCGCGTGAACGACGCCTGTTGGCAGGTTTCCAACGATTAGCGGATACTGGAGACGCATCATGAACAAAATCTTGATCGCTTGTGCAATCGCGGCCGGAACGAGTCTCGCCGCGATGGGCGCGTAGCGCCGACGTCGGGCATGGTGGCGGCGGTTTCCACGGCGGCGGCAACTTCCATGGCGGCCATGGCGGCAACTTCCACGGCGGCCACTTCGGCGGCGGCTTCCATGGACACGGTTTTCACGGCCATGGCTTTCGCGGCTTCGGCAGCGTCGTGATCGGCGCGCCTTTCTTCTGGCCGGGCTATTACTACGGTTACCCGGGGTATTCGTACTACGATTCGCCGTCGTACTACGACTACCCCACGCAGGTGTACGTCGAGCCGCCGGACGCGGTCAGCGCAGCCGCAGGTGCAGTACTACTGTCCCGATACCGGCTATTACCCGACAGTGCAAACGTGCCCGCAAGGCTGGCTGCGCGTCGTTCCCGGCAACGCGCCGCCGCAGTACTAACCGCCGATGACGGCCGGCTCAGCGCGTCGCAATGCGCACGAGCCGGTCGGTGCCCGACTCCGCCGCCCACGCTTCGCCGGCGCGCCCCTGCATCTCGCGGACGTTGGCATGCGCGCGATCCGACGGATAGCTGGCGAAGCGTTCGGTTCGAGGATCGAAGCGAACGATCGCATTCGCCGACCAGTCGCTGAGCCATACGCGATCGTCGGGGTCGACCCATACCGCGTACGCGTGAGCATGGCCGGGCAGCTTCCACTCGCGCCATGAGCGCGTCGCCGGGTCGTAGCGTGCGACCTGGCCCGTGTTCCAGTAGCTGACCCAGATGTTGCCCTTCGAATCCGACCAGACGCGACGCGCGCCCTGATCGGGCGTCGGCGGCTCGATGACCGTCGCCGCACCCGTTTCGACGTCGATGCGGGCGATGTGATTGCCGGCGAGCGACGCGTAGTAGACGTCGCCCGACGGCGTCGTCGTCATGCCGTAGGGACCGGCGCCTCGCGGCGCGCGCCACACCTTCATGTCGCCGCTCGCCGGATCGAGCCGGCCGTAGAAGCCGCTTTGCCCGGTAAACCACACGCGCCCGCGGTGATCGAACGTCAGCGTGTTGAGATTCGCGTTCGACGCGGAGTCGGGCAGCGGCCAGCGCGTGATCGCGCGGCGTGCCGGATCGACGCGCACGATCGCATTGCGTCCGCCATCGGTGATCCATACCGCGTGATCGGGCCCGACGATCACCCCGTGCGGCGCGGATCCGTCTCCCAGCGCGATCGCCTCGGATCGCCCGCTCGCCGGATCGAGCACGCCGAGCTTGCCGGTCGCCTGCGCCGTGTAATAGACCGGCCCCGCGGCCTCCGACGATGCCGCGACATCGTGGGGTTGCGCGCCTGGCGCGACCGGAAAATAGATGACGGCCGGCAGCGATTGCGCCACCGCCGCGAACGCGACCATCGCGCATCCGATCACCTGAAGCAATGGCCTGGCGTTCATCGATCTCTCCCGCAGGAAGCGCGCAGCGACGCGCATGCGGCAAGTGTATGCCCGGCGTTGGGCGCCGATTTTGCAATTTTGCCAGTGCGCCGCGGCGATCCGTAGGATTCCCGACCAAATGCGTTGCCGCCGCCCACTGCGTCGGCTTACGATGCGATGAGTCCAATATGGGAGAGACGCGATGCGCTTCATCACGGCTTCACGCGCGCTTGCCGCCGCGGCGATCATCGTCGCCGCCGCACCGGCCTTCGCAGGCAATTGCTACGTCATCGTCGACCGTTCCAACGAAGTCATCTACCAGGGCACCGCGCCGCCGATCGACTTGAGCGACGAGGGCGCGTCCGAGCGCGATGCGCTGCGCCAGCGCGGCCAGCAATTGATCACGATGGACTCGGAGCGCTGTCCGGCAATCGATCGCGCGCAGATCGCCGGCAAAGGCGCGCCGGCGAGCGTCGAGGAGATCGTCGCCGGCATGCGCTCGGTCGTTCCGAGCGGCGCCGCTGCCGGCGGGCGCACGGCGCCCGCCAGCGCCGGCGCGAGCGGCGGCATCAACTTGCCGCGCATCACGGTCCCGCGCGCGACCGGCGGCGGCATGTCGGTTGGTGGACCGCCGTCGGGAATGTCGATCCACTGACAGCGCCGTCGCGTCGCGATGGCGGACCCCAGCCGCAGCCCGACGCCGCCGGCGTCGAGGATCGTCTCGGCCGCGTGCTGGATGCCATCGCGCTGCTGACGATTGCCGTCGCATCGCTCGAGCTCGCGCAGACGATCGTCGAAGTCGAGAAGCAAGGACTGACCGGCGCAAGGCCACCATCGAGCCCGGGGCGCCCGCGCGCTGCATGATGCGGCACGCGGGCGGATCAGGCTGTTACGGGTTCTGGTCCTTCTTGTCGTTGCCCTTGCCCTTCTCCTCGCCCTTCGGCGGTGCCGGCGGCGGACGGCCTTCGGGCCGAGGCTGTGCCTGTGGTGGACGTGGTGGCTCCGGCCGAGCCGCTGGGGGCTCCGGCGCCGGGCGTGCCGCCGCCGGCGGTGGTTGCGGCTGCGGACGCGCTTCCGGCGGCCGCTGCGGCGCGGCGCGCGCTTCCGGCGGACGTTGCGGTACCGCTCGCTCCTGCGGCGGCTGCGGGCGCGCTTCCGGCGGCTGCGCGGCGCGCGCCTCCGGTGGACGTTGCGGCAAGGCCCGCTCCTGCGGCGCCGGCGTAGGCCGCGCTTCGGGTGCCCGCGCAGGCTGCCCCGGCGGACCGCCTTCCGGCCGGCCGCGCACGGCGGATTGGCCGCGCGCTTCCGGCGGACGTGCTACCGGTGGGGTGGCCGGCGCCGCACGCTCTTCGGGCGTCGCGGGAGCGCCTGGACCGCCTGCTTCGGGTGGCCGTGCAATGGGCGGCCTGGGTGCGCCGGGGCGTTCGGCAGGTGCGCCGGTGGCCGCGCGACTGCGCGCTTCAGGTGGCCGCGCCGCCGACGGCGCGGCCCGCTCTTCGGGCGTGGCGGGGATCGCCGGGGCACGTGCGCCGCCGGCGTTGGCTGGCGGACGCTCGCCTGGCGCGCCCGGCGGCCTCGCTGTTGCGGCCGGCGCATTACGCTCACCGGCTGCCGGTGGTGCGCGACCCGCCGGCGGCTGCGCGACTGGCGGCCCCTTCGCCGCAGGCGCGGGCGCTCCGGGCGCTGCCGGACGTTCGCTGGCCTGTCCCGGCGGCGCGACGCCCGGTGCCGGTGCGTTGCGCGGAGCCGGTGCGCCTGCAGCGCGCGCCGGCGGCGCGGCGTTGGCTTGAGGCTTCGCCGGCGTGACCACCTTGACCGCGGGTGCGGCAACTGCCGCGGGCGGCGTCGCGCGGCGCAGCGTCTGCACTTCGGCGCGGCTCAACGGCTGTCCGGGGTTCTTCGCAAGCGCCTGAAGCTTCTGCGCGTCGGGAACGGGCGGCGCCGGCGGCGCGACCTTGGCGACAACCGCGCGCTGCAAGGCGGCGGCCGGCGGCTTGGCGCGCGCAACGGGCGCCGCCCCGACGAACGCCGGCCGAGCCGGTGCCACGCGCGCAACCGGATGCACCTCGGCGCGCTGAATCGCCGCCGCCGGCATCGCAATTGCCACGCGGCCGACGTTCTGCGACTGCGCGAACGCCGCCGGCGGCACGGCCGTGACCGCGTTCGGCGCGCCGCGGTTGGCGTAGTTGATCTCGGTCGCGCGCGTCGGATTGTTGTAGATGTTCGTGACGTTGGTCACGTTGACGACGGTGTTGCTCACATTCACCTGCCGGAAGTAGTTGCGGCTCACGCGATACGGCGGCACGTACACCTCGCGCGGCGCGAGCGGGAACCAGCCGATCGCCGGCCCCGACGAGACAGAAAGGCTGAATCCCGCCCCGCCGACGAACGCGACGAGCGCCGGCGCATACACGGGGCGGACGCTGCGCGGACCGGGAACCCATCCCCAGCCGCGGCTGAAGTGCGACCAGCGCCCGTAATGAAATGGCGCGAAGCCCCATGGCTCGTCGTCGACCCAGGTCCAGCCCCACGGATCGATCCAGGCCCAGTGGCCTTCGCGATACGGCGCCCAACTGCTGCTGACGCTGCGGGGAAACCAGACGTTGCCGTACGTCGCCTCCGCACTCCAGGTGCCGTAACTGTCGAGGTCCTCGTATCCGACCACTTCGGGCGATACGTAGCGCGCGGAAACGGTGCTCGTGTAGCGCCGATCGCGTTCGAGCGCCCAGCGCTCGAATGCATCGAGCGCGGGCAGCGCGAGGAATTCGCTGTCGCTGACATCGGTGCCATGAAAGCGATAGGCCTGTCCCGCGGCGATGACATACGACGCGTTCTCGCCATAGACCTCGCCGGCGCCCTCGCGCACGACGACGGTCGTCGAGCCGTCCTGCGGATCGACGTCGACGCGATAACGACCCGGCCGCGTCAGCGAGAACGCGAGATTCGGCGTGTCGATCTCGACGATGTTGCCCGCGGGCAACTGGCGCACGCGCACGTCGAGCGTGCCCTCCTGAACCTGCATCTGCGCGATGCGGTCATCGAGGTTCGACACCGTCACGCTCGTTTGCGCGCCGAGCCACCACGTGCTGTTGTCGACGCTGATTTCCGCGCGCGAATTGCTGTCGGCCCAAACGCGATCGCCGGTGACGAGCGGCCGATTGACCTGCGCCTGCACCCACTCGTCGCTGCCCGACGGCGAATAGCTGACCTCACCGTTCGCGTACGACAGGCGGCCCACGCGTACGGGCGGATCCGTATCGTTGCCGGTGTAATCCGCGGGCTGAGCCAGCACCTGCGCCGCGGAACAGAGCAGCATCATCGCCGCGAGCGCAACGATGTCCATCAAGCGTGCCACACCGCCTGGCCGAGTTGTCATCGTATTATTCCTGTAATGGCTGTGGGTGACGGTCCTACCGCGACGCCGCGCGTGTCCGGTCGGACAGGTAATTGCTACACCGTCGTTCGCTCTGCGCAATTCCATCCGCGCTCGCACCTGGTTTCGTGACGCAAACATCGCACCACCCGAAACGGATCGCTGCCCCGTTCCGATGACACTCGTTTCGTCGCCGTGTAGCGACAAACACGCCACTGCCGCCGGTGCGCCGGCGGGCAGGTATCATGGCGCGCGGAGAGCATTGGCCGGCGCGCCGAATCGGAAACGACGGCCGCGCCAGGCGTTACGAACTGTTTCGGATGACGAACCCGATTACGGCTCGGGCGGTCGAATTCTCGTTCGCGGAAACAAGCTTCGGAAGTGTGCAAAGGAGCACGATGATGAAACGCCTGTTCGCGCTGTCGGGATTCACGCTTGCATTGCTTGCCGCGGGGCCGTCCGCGCATGCGCAGTCGCTGCCGCCGCCGTTGCCGGCGTTGAACGCGCAGCAATCGTCGGCCGTCAAGCAGCGCCTCGATCTGTATCGCCGCGAAACCGAGGGTCGCGTCACGCGCGGTGAAATCAGTGCCGACGAAGCCGACCGCCTGCTGAAATGGCGTGAATGGCAAATCGCACGGCAGGTCGTCGGCGCATCGGCGCCGCCGCCGGCGACGGCTTACGATTCGCCGCCGCCCGATTATTACGAGCAGCGGCCACCCGATTACGTCGTCGCCGAGCCGCCGCCGTATTACGGTCCGCCGCCGTATTACGGTCCGTACTATCGCTACGCGGATCCCTATTGGGGACCTCGTCCGTACTACTGGGGTCCCGCTATCTGCGCCGGCGGCTTCGGTCGCCACTTCGGCGGCCGCCTCTGCTTCTGAGGCGCGACATCGCGCCGCTCGGCGTCGGCTGTGTCGCGCTCGTCGCATTCCTGCTGTCCGCGGCATGCGCGGCGTTCGGCTTCGACGACGTCGCGCTGCGCGCACGGCAACTCGCTGCGGCGTCGTACAAGACCCCCGACGTCAACCTGCCGAAGGGACTGCAGGAGCTGACGTACGACCAGTATCGCGACATCCGTTTCAAGCCGGACCGGGCATGGTGGCGCAACTCGAACCTGCCGTTCGAGCTGATGTTCTTCCACGAGGGCCTCTATTACAACCATCCGGTGCTGCTGCACGAGGTGAGTCCAACGGGCGTGCGCGACATACGCTTCGACCCCGGTCTTTTCGATTACGGCAAGAACCACCTCGACCCGAAGTCGCTGGAAGGGCTCGGATACGCCGGCTTTCGCGTGCATTTCGCGCTCAATTCCCCGAAGTACAAGGACGAAGTGCTCGTCTTTCTCGGCGCGAGCTATTTCCGCGCACTCGGCAAGGGACAGCGTTACGGCATTTCGGCGCGCGGGCTTGCGATCGACACGGCGCTGATGTCGGGTGAGGAGTTTCCACGCTTCACCGAATTCTGGATCGAGCGTCCGGAACCACAGGCACGCGAGTTGCGACTGTACGCGCTGCTTGATTCGCCGCGCGCGACCGGCGCTTACGGCTTCGTGCTGAAGCCGGGCGTCGATACCGTGCTCGACGTGCGCGTACAACTCTACCTGCGGCAGAACGTCGCGAAGCTCGGTCTCGCGCCCCTCACCAGCATGTACTACTTCGGCGAAAACGACCGTACCGGGATCGAGGACTTCCGGCCCGAGGTGCACGACTCGGACGGCCTGTCGGTCGAGGCCGGCACCGGCGAATGGATCTGGCGCCCGCTGGTCAATCCCAAGCGCCTGCTCGTCACGTCGTTCGCGGTGACCAATCCGCTCGGCTTCGGCTTGCTGCAGCGCGACCGCAGCTTCTTCGATTACGAGGATCTCGAATCGCGTTACGAGACGCGTCCGTCGGTATGGATCGCGCCGAAGGGGAACTGGGGCGCCGGGCGCATCGAGCTGGTGCAGATTCCCACGCCCGACGAAACCAACGACAACATCGTCGCGTATTTCGTCCCCGATGCGCCGCCGCCGCCGCAGCAGCCGTACGACTTCGAGTACCGGATGCTGTGGCAGAAGGACAACGACACGAGGCCGACGCTCGCGTACGTCTCGCAGACGCGGCGGGGGCACGGTTACATACGCAAGCCGGACGACAGCATCTCGCTGCTGATCGATTTCGAAGGCGCGGCGCTGCGCAAGCTGCCGGCGGACACGCCGGTGCAGGGCGTGGTCAACGCTGACTCGAACATCCAGGTGATGGAGGCGAACGCCTATCACAACGACGTCACGAACGGATGGCGGCTCGCGCTGCGAATCAGGCGACAGGATGACAAGAAGCCCGGCGAGTTGCGCGCGTTCCTTCGCAACGGCACCACGACGCTATCGGAGACATGGAGCTACATCCTGCCGATCGAGTGACGCGGGCAGCTCCTGCAGCGCTATCTGAGCCGCCTTCCGCTGTCCGGCGAGCGGCGCGCGGCGCTTTTCGACGATGCGCTCGCGCACGCAACGACGATCGCGGAGGCGCTCGGCCGCGTGCACGGGGCGCTCGGCGCATCGTCCGCGAATGCGGCGAATGCCGCGTACGCGACGATCGGCGCGCGGCTGCGCATCGCCATCGGGACGCCGGTCTTCGCATGCCGACGATGTCGTCGCGCGCGATGTCCATGGGCGCCAGCGACTCGAAACGACGCCGCGCCTTGCGCGAAGCCCGATGGCGCCGCATGCGTGGCCCGGACGCAAGGCCCGCGCGTCCGGCGACGCGAGTTGGCGGGAGCCGCGCGTCGAGCGGCGCTCGACTGCGAAGCCGCGCGATCCGGGAAGCCGCTGGCGCGCCCGCGCCGCGCATCGCCGCCTGATCATGGTCGCGCTGATCGTCGTGCAGTCGATCGTCGCGACGAATTACATGTCGATCGTGCTCCCGTATCAGGGCCAGCGACCGGTCGAGATCGCCATGCTCGTGCTCTTCGGCGTGCTGTTCGCATGGATATCCGCCGGATTCTGGACCGCGCTCGCCGGATTCTGGCTGCTCAACCGGAGTCGCGACCGTTACGCGATCTCGAAGCGGATGGCCGGCAGCGGTCCCGCGTCGATTCCAGCCGAAGCGCGCACCGCGATCGTCATGCCGATCTGCAACGAAGACGTGCCGCGCGTGTTCGCGGGACTGCGCGCGACGTACGAGTCGCTGCAGCAGACCGGCGCGCTCGACCGGTTCGACTTTTTCGTCCTGTCCGACACCGGCAACGCCGATACGCGCGTCGCCGAGCTCGATGCCTGGCTTGCGCTCTGCCGCGCCGTCGACGGCTTCGGCCGCATCTTCTATCGCTGGCGACAGCACCGGATCAAGCGCAAGAGCGGCAACATCGCCGACTTCTGCCGCCGCTGGGGACGCAAGTACCGCTACATGATCGTGCTCGATGCCGACAGCGTGATGAGCGGCGAATGCCTGACGGCGCTCGTGCGCATCGGCGAGGCGAATCCCGACGCCGGAATCATCCAGACGGCGCCGCGCGCCGCCGGGCGCGACACGCTGTACGCGCGCGTCCAGCAATTCGCGACGGCGGTGTACGGGCCGCTCTTCACCGCGGGACTGCACTTCTGGCAATTCGGCGAATCGCATTACTGGGGACACAACGCGATCATTCGCGTCGCGCCTTTCATCCGCTATTGCGCGCATCGGGCGCCTGCCCGGCCGCGGCGCGCTGTCCGGCGAAATCCTGTCGCACGACTTCGTCGAGGCCGCGCTGATGCGCCGCGCCGGCTGGGGCGTGTGGATCGCGTACGACCTGCCCGGCAGCTACGAGGAAATGCCGCCGAACCTGATCGACGAGCTCGCACGCGATCGTCGCTGGTGCCAGGGCAACCTGATGAACTTCCGGCTGTTCTGGATGAAGGGACTGCATCCTGCGCATCGCGCCGTGTTCATGACCGGCGTGCTCGCGTACCTGTCGGCGCCGCTGTGGTTCCTGTTCCTGATCCTGTCGACGGTGCTGCTCGCGATCCATACGTTGTCCGAGCCGCAATATTTCACGCATCCGTACCAGCTCTTCCCGATCTGGCCGCATTGGCGTCCCGAATGGGCGATCACGCTGTTCTCGGCCACCGCGCTGTTGCTGTTCCTGCCGAAGATCCTTGCCGCGCTGCGCGTAGCGCTCAACGATCCGGTGGGTCACGGCGGCCGCGCGCGCCTCTGGCTGAGCCTCGTCGGCGAAGTGCTGCTTTCGGCGCTGCTCGCGCCGATCCGGATGCTGTTCCACACGCAGTTCGTCGTGACGGCGCTCGCCGGGCGCACGCTGCGCTGGAAATCGCCGCCGCGCGGCGACAACGAAACGGGCTGGCGCGACGGCGTTTGTGCGCCACGGCGTGCACACGCTGGTCGGCGTCGTCTGGGCCGCCATCGTCTGGTGGCTCAATCCGAAGTACCTGTGGTGGGTGTTGCCGGTCGTCGGCGCGCTGATCCTGTCGATACCGCTGTCGGTGCTGACGAGCCGGGCGGCGCTCGGGCGAGCGCTGCGCCGGCGCCGCTATTTCCTGATTCCGGAAGAATCGGAGCCGCCGCCCGTCATCCGCGCGACGCAGCGCCACTGGCGTCACGCGCACGACGCTGCGGACCTCGCCGTGGCCATCGTCGACCCGATCGTCAACGCGCTCGTGTGCGCGCAGGCGGTCGCGCGTCCGGTCAATGGCTGGCCGCGCGAGGCGATCGCCGACGCGCTCGTCGAGCGCGCGCTGCACGACGGGCTCGCCGCGTTGTCGGCGGACGACCGCAATCACCTGATCGCCGACCCGCCGGCGCTCTCGGCGTTGCACTGGGCCGTGTGGACGGCGCCCGACGCGCACGCAAGTTGGCGTATGTTGACGGCGAGCGCGCCGGCCCGGTCGCATGCGCAGGTTCGGGAGCCGCAACTCGCGGACGCGACCGCGGCCGACACGGTGGTCACCGCCTCGGATCCCGCCGGCGGCTGATGTCGCTTCTCCGGCGCCGCGCCGCTCCCGCTCACGTATCGGACATGAGAATGCTGGCACGATGAAACGCAATCGAACCGGCGGACGCGCCGTCGAGCCGCTGCTCGAATCGATCTGGCCGTTCCTCGCACTCGTCATCGTGCTGGTCGCGCTCGCGATCATGGATTTCCTGTTCGTCGAGCCTGCGCACGCGTCCCGCCTCCTGCTCCTCGTGCTGCGCATCGCGGCCAGCATCGCGCTGCTGATGCTCGCGGGCGTCACGTTGCGGCGGTTGTTCATCGAGCGCTCGCGGCTTGCCGAAGCGCTCGCGGCGAGCGAGGAGCGATTGGTGAGCTCGCTGTCCGACATCCAGAAGCGCACGCAGGCCGAAGCGTTGCTGTTCGAGGAAAAGGAGCGCGCGCAGGTGACGCTCGCGTCGATCGCCGACGCGGTGGTCACCGTCGACACCGGCGGGCCGGATCGAATTCCTGAACCCCGTCGCCGAGCGGCTGACCGGCTGGCCGCTCGACGAAGCGCGCCAGCGGCCGGTCGCCGACGTGTTCGCCGTCGTCGACGAAGCGACCGGCGCGCCGATCGCCGATCCCGTCCGCGCGCGCATTGACCGATGGCGCCGTCGATCGAAGCGGACGGCAACGTCGTCCTGCTCTGCCGCGGCGCGGAGTCGATCGCGATCGACTACAGCGTCGCGCCGATCCGCGACCGCGGCGCGCGCATCGTCGGCGCCGTCCTCGTGATCCAGGACATGAGCCGCGAGCGCCAGTACGCGGCGCGACTTTCGCAACCTCGCGAGCCACGACGCGCTGACGGGCCTGCTGAACCGCCGCGAGTTCGAGCAGCGCGTGCGCGCGATCGTCGAGCATCACGACGCCGAAGACGGACAGCACGCGGTGCTCTATCTCGATCTCGACCAGTTCAAGGTCGTCAACGACACGAGCGGGCACGCCGCCGGCGACGAGCTGCTGCGCCAGGTCGGCGCGCTGCTGCGTCCGCGGCTGCGCGAAGGCGACGTGCTCGCGCGGCTCGGCGGCGACGAGTTCGGCGTGCTGCTGCCGCACTGCCCGCCGGCGCCGGCGCTGCGCATCGCCGAGGCGCTGCGCAAGGCGATCGTCGATTTCCGCTTCGCATGGAAGAACCGCTCGTTCACGATCGGCGTCAGCATCGGGCTCGTCAACCTCGCGGACGGCCCGCACACGCTTGCGAGCGTGCTGTCCGCGGCCGACGCCGCCTGCTATCTCGCGAAAGACAAGGGCCGCAACCGCGTGCAGGTCTACCGGCCGGAGGACAGCGAAGTCGCGTTGCGCCGCGGCGAGATGGAATGGGTGCATCGGCTGCACCGCGCGCTCGCCGAGGACCGCCTCTGCCTGTTCGCGCAGCCGATCCGCGCGATGCATGCGCCCGGCGCGCACTCGGACCACCAGGAGCTGCTGGTGCGGCTCATCGACGAGCACAACGATCTCATCCCGCCGATCGCCTTCATTCCCGCGGCGGAGCGCTACCACCTGATGCCGTCGATCGATCGCTGGGTGATCCGCACCGCGTTTCGCGTGATCGCCGAGCGGCGCGCAGCGGGCAACACGAGCGGGACGTATGCGATCAACATCTCGGGCGCCTCGATCGGCGACGACCAGTTCCTCGATTACGTGCGCGAGAGCTTCGCGCGCTTTCGCATCCCGCACGCGTCGATCTGCTTCGAGATCACCGAAACGACAGCGGTAACGAGCCTGTCGAAGGCGGCCGACTTCATCGGCGCGCTGCGCGAGCCGGGCTGCCGCTTCGCGCTCGACGACTTCGGCGTCGGCGTCTCGTCGTTCACGTATCTCAAGCAGCTGCCGGTCGACTATCTCAAGATCGACGGCAGCTTCGTGAAGAACATGCTGAACGATCCCGTCGACGCGGCGATGGTCGAGGCGATCCATCGCATCGGCCGCGTGATGGGCAAGCAGACGATCGCCGAATCGGTCGAGACCGCCGCAACGCTGGACGCGCTGCGCAGCGTCGGTGTCGACTACGCGCAGGGGCATGCGATCGCACCGCCGTCGATGTTCGCGCCGCCGGGAACGCGCAGCCGTCACGCCGCCGAGCGCGGGCGCAGCGAAAGCGAGCGTCTCGCGCCGTCCTCGCAGCGCGCCGTGCTAGTGTCGCGCGTCAGCCACGACAGGACGAATCGATGAACGAGCCTCGCAAGACGGCGATCGTCACCGGCGGCGGCAGCGGAATCGGGCGCGCCGTCGCCCTGGCGCTTCTCGACGCAGGCTACCGCGTTGCGCTCGCCGGACGCCGCGCCGAAGCGCTCGACGCCACGCTGCATGCCGCGAGCGAACGCGCGGCGGATCTGCTGCCGGTCGTCACCGATGTCACCCACCCCGAGTCGGTCGCGCGGCTTTTTGCGACGGTCGCCGAGCGCTTCGGGCGCCTCGACCTGCTCTTCAACAACGCCGGAATCGGCGCTCCGGCGATCGGCCTCGAGGATCTTGCGTTCGAGCAATTGCGCGCAGTGATCGACACGAACCTGCTCGGCGCGTTTCTGTGTACGCAACAGGCGATCCGCATGATGAAGGCGCAACACCCGCGCGGCGGCCGCATCATCAACAACGGCTCGATCTCGGCGCACGCGCCGCGGCCGAATTCGGCGCCGTACACGGCCACGAAGCACGCGATCACCGGCCTGACGAAATCGACGTCGCTCGACGGGCGCAAGTACGACATCGCCTGCGGCCAGATCGACATCGGCAACGCCGCGACGGAGCTGGCCGCGCGAATGGCGACCGGCGTGCCGCAGGCGAACGGCGAGATCGCCGTCGAGCCGCTGATGGACGTCGCGCACGTCGCGAGCGCGGTCGTCTACATGGCGAGCCTGCCGCTTGAGGCGAACGTGCAGTTCCTGACCGTCATGGCCACGAAGATGCCGTTCGTCGGCCGCGGCTGACGCCGCCTTTACCCCGTGCAGCCGCGCAGCAGGTAGATGACGATGAGGATCGGCACCGGGAACGCCGATCAGCCACGCGAGAATGTAGCCCCAGCGCCCCTGCTGGGCGCTGCGCAGCGCCGGGAGCTGCCGATGCGGCCCCGCCCCATTCATGGCGCGCCTCCGCCGGCGGGACGATGCGGCGCGCTGTCGCCCGCCACGTGCGATTCGACGACGTCCGGCGGACGCACGGGATCGAAGTCCGCCCATTTGCCGTTGCGCCACACGCCGTCGGCGCGCTCGATCATTCGCGGATGGTGTTCGCGCAACAAGTCGATCGCGCATTCCTCGTCTTCGGATGCCTCGGCGTTCACGGCCACCATCACGCCGGCGGGCCGCGTTTCCGGCGCCGGGCGGTCGTCGCCCATCTTCTTCACCGCGCCGGCGAGCGATCCCGCGTACGCGCCGGCCGCAGCGCCTCCCGCGATGGCGATCGGGCCGATCAGCGGCGTCGCCGCAAGGCCCGCGACCGCGCCGACCGCGGAGCCGATGGCAGCGCCTTTCACGGCGCCGGTGCCGCCGCCCTCGGCCTTCGCGTCGGCGATCTCGTCGCCGCCGAGCGGCAGCCCCTGATTGCGGCCGGGTGGATTCAGCGCGAATTGGTCGAGGTCGCCCGCTTCGAAGCCCGCGCCTCGCAATTCGCGCGCGACGGCGGTTGCCGCCTGCTCGTCGTCGAAGACGCCTGCCACGATTCGCGCCATGTCATGCTCCCCGAGATGATCCCTGTCCGGCGGGGACCGATGACATCAGGGTAGACGGGAGACGCGTGCCGGCAGCATCGGCTCGCGCCGGAATTCCCTGTAGGGATGCACCTACGCCCGTGACGAGAGCCCGCGCAGCGGCGTTCGCGACTGACGAGCGGCGTCAGCGGCGCATGGTCACTGCCCGCGCTCGGGAGCAGGATTCGCCGGACACTGCGTGGCCCTGCCCCAGTAGCCGTCGCAATAGCGAAAGCGCACGCGTTGCCCGCAGATGACCCGCGTGATGAAGTCTTCGCGCGTGCATCGCGACAATTCATCGTCCATCCGGCGCCAGTGGTCGGCGAGCGTCGACACCGCCGTTGCGCGCGCCGACGAGCTCGCCAGCGTGCGATTGCCGGGCGCCGGCGATGCTGGCGGCGCCGCGATCGCGGCCGCTTCGAGCGGCGCTGCCGGCTTCTCCGCCGCGGCGCGCCGGGCGGTACGCGCGGACGCCGATTGCGGTGGCAGCGCCTTGATCTCGATCGGCGCCTCGCGTCCCGCGAGCGCTGCGGCGGTACTCGCCGATGGCTCGGTCGGCACCGGTGGCGCGGCAACGTTGTCGGCCGGCCGCAGCGCGCCGTCGTCCGACATGGGTATCGATGGCGACGCCGCACCGGTTGCCACGACGCCCGAAGCAGCGGCGGTCAACGCCTCGGCCGCGGATGCGCGCGCCGCGCCCTGCATGCCCGGGGCGAGATCGCTGGCCTCGTTTCTCGCTTTGGCATCCGGTCCGCTTTCATGGAGATGCCAACCGACGGCCGCGACGAGGCCGACGACGATGCCGCCCGCAACGAGCGCGATCGCAAGTCCGCGGCGACCGGGCCCGGCAGCGTACGCGGGCGGTGTACCGGTTTGATGCGCGGAAGCGACCGCGCTTGCGCGGCCTCCGATGATTGCCGACGACTGGTTCGCGGCGTCGACCCGCACGCGCGCGCGCGGCTCGGCGTGCGCGGCGTTAGCCGCCTTGACCTGCGATGCGCGCGCCATCGAGGCCGCGGCCGCCACGGCCGCGATCGGCGTTGGCGCCGACTGCTCGGCGCCGCAGTGGACGCAATAGCGCGCGCCGGCCGGAATCTGCTTCCCGCAACTCGCGCAGATCATTCGCCTCTCTCCGTGTTCGTCGCCCGCCGTTGCCGTCCACGCGGCAGTCGGACGCCCGACAGACGTCCATCCTGCCCGAAATCGGGCCTTCGTTGAAGGCATGCGCATTTTTTACACGACGATCGGTCGCCGACCGCATGATCCGGCCTGGGCGTCGATGCGATTCCAGCGATAATCGGCGTCACTTCCCCTGCAGGATGCCATCATGCCCGTCGACATACCCAGGATCGAGCGGCTCGCCCGCGAGCTGATCGAGGCGCTCGGCGAAGATCCCGATCGCGAGGGCCTCGTCAAGACGCCGGATCGCGTCGCGAAGGCCATGGCCTTCCTGACGTCGGGCTACCGAACCGACGTGAAGGCGCTGATCAACGGCGCAATCTTCACGCAAACGACCAACAGCATGGTCATCGTGAAGAACATCGAGGTCTACAGCCTTTGCGAGCATCACATGCTGCCGTTCTTCGGGCGCTGCCACATCGGCTACATCCCGACCGGGCGCGTCTTCGGCGTCAGCAAGCTCGCGCGGCTCGTGGACATGTACGCGCGAAGGCTTCAGCTGCAGGAGCGGCTGACCGAGCAGATTTCGCAGGCGGTTTTCGATTCGATCGGTGCGCGCGGCGTGGGCGTGATGATCGAGGCGCGGCACCTGTGCATGATGATGCGCGGGGTCGAGAAGCAGAACTCCGAGATGGTGACGTCATCGGTGCTGGGGACCTTCCGCGATTCGGAAGCGACCCGCGATGAATTCCTCGCGCTGATCGGCCCGCGCGGCTGACGGCGCGGCGCGCGATCCGGATCGCGGCAGCCGCGCGCCTACTCGGCCACGAGCTGCGGCGAAGGCGCGGCGCCGCGTCCGGGTGCCAGGAGCATCACGAGCGGGATCATCACCAGGAAGCTCGCGACAATGACCCAGAACGCACGCAGCAATCCCAGCATTTGCGCCTGCACGCCGGTCTGCTGGGCGATGATGGCAAGCCCCAGCCCTTGCGCCTTGAGGTGCAGCGGATCGAGGTACTGCGAAAGCTCGAAGCGATACGGATCGATGTAGCCGCGCAGCGCGCCCCAGCTCGCTTGCGCGCCGCGCGTCAATGACACGCTGACGATCGAAATGCCGATCGACGATCCGACCGAGCGTACGAGGCTGTAGACGCCGGCCGCTTCGGCGGACAGCGCCTTCGGCAGCGTCGCGAACGCGATCGCCGACAGCGGCACGAACACGAACCCGACGCCCACGCCCTGCAGCATCAGCGGCACGATCATCGCAGCGGCGTTCGTGTCGAAGCCGACGTGCGTCATCATCCACGCGCCAAGAATGCCGGTCGCGATGCCGAAATAGATGAGTGGCTTCGCGCCGACTTTGCCGACGAGACGTCCGACGATCAGCATGCTGAGCAGGCTGCCGAGTCCGCGCGGCATCATCGCGAGCCCGGTGTCGAACGTCGGATATTGCAGCACGCTTTCGAACAGCACCGGCTGCAGCAGCATGCCGCCGTAAAGCGAGAGGCCCATCGCGCCGCCGACGAACGACGCCGCGGCGAAATTGCGGTCGGCGAACATCCGCAGGTTGAAAAGCGAGTCGCGCTTCGACATCAGCGAATGCGCGATGAAGAGCATGAGGCCTGCGCCGAGGACCGCGGCCGACAGGCGGATCGATCCGGACGAGAACCAGTCCTGCTGCTGGCCGCGATCGAGCAGGTATTGCAGGCCGCCGATGAACATCGCGAGAAACACGAGACCCCACCAGTCCATCGTTCGCGATTTCACCGGCGTGTCGGGCACGTGGCGCGCCGCGAGCAGGAACGACAGCACGCCGATCGGCACGTTGATGTAGAAGTTCCAGCGCCAGTTGAGCGTTTCGGTCAGCCAGCCGCCGATCGTGGGTCCGAGGATCGGGGCGACCATGACGCCCATGCCCCAGATCGCGAGCGCCTTTCCGCGCTCGTGCATCGGATAGCTGTCGACCATGATCGCCTGCGACAGCGGCACGAGCGACGCGCCGAAGATGCCCTGCAGCAGCCGGAACAGCACGATTTCGGGAAGCGACGTCGCGATGCCGCACAGCGCCGACGCGGCGACGAAGCCCGCGATGCTGATCAACAGGTAGCGCCTGCGCCCGAGCCGATCGGTGAGGTAGCCCGTCATCGGCATCACGATCGACGAGGCGACGATGTAGCTCGTCAGCACCCAGCTGATCTGGTCGATCGATGCCGACAGCTCGCCCGCCATGTGCGGCAGCGCGACATTGACGATCGTCGTGTCGAGCACCTGGACGACCGTGGCCGCCATGACCGCCAGCGTGAGGAACAGCCGCGAGCCGTTTTGCGTCGCTTCCATCGCGGCTAATGCACGATCGAAACGGCGACCGTCGCGGTCGCGCCGACGCGCAGCGGATAACCCGGATCGGGATCGTCGACGCTGACCTTGACCGGAATGCGTTGCGCGACCTTCACCCAGTTGCCGTTCGCGTTCTGCGCCGGCAGCAGCGAGAACGCGGCGCCGGTGCCGCCCGCCAGGCTCTGCACGGTGCCGTGAAACGTGTGCTTCGGATACATGTCGACGACGATCGTGGCCGGACGTCCGGGGACGACTCCCGCGAGCTCGGTTTCCTTGAAGTTGGCGTCGACCCAGAAGCTGTGGCCGACGACGATCGCGAACAGCGGATTGCCCGGCGTGACGACGGTGCCCGGCGTGAGGTCGAAGCGCGTGATCCAGCCCTCCTCCGGCGCGCGCATGACCGCATGTTCCAGATCGAGCCGCGCCTTCGCAACCTCCGCCTGCGCGATCCGCACGGCGGGCGTCGTACCTTCGGACGTCGTGAGCGCGGCGCGCGCCTTTTCGACGTGCGCCTGTGCGGCCGCGAGCCCCGCGCGCGAAGCGTTCACCCGCGCCTGCGCGTCGTCCTCGGTCTGCCTCGACATGAAGTTCTGCCGAACGAGCTCGCTGGTGCGCCGCAGGTTCGATTCGGCGTTGACGAGATCCGCCGCCTGGCGTGCCGCATCGGCCTTCGCCGCGAGCACGTCGGATTCGTCCTGCCGGGTGCCCTGCTCGGCCTGGCGCAGCTTGCCCTCGGCCTCGGCGAGCGCCGCCTCGAACGGCCGACGATCGATTTCGAACAGCACGTCGCCCTTGTGCACGTACTGGTTTTCCCTGACCGGGACCGCCACGACCTGGCCCATGACGAGCGACGAAACCTGGACGATCCGCGCGTTGACGTACGCGTTGTCCGTTTCCTGCCGCGTACCGCTCTCGTGCCAGTACCACGCGCCCGCGACGGCGGCGATCACGACGCCGAGCAGGATCAGCACCGTCCCTGGCGACAGGCGGAACGCGATCTTCGTCATGCCCTGAGTGCGTCGATGCGCGCCTTCGCCTTGCCAAGCAGCGCGCAGAGCGCGTCGATTTCGGCGCGCGTCAGTCCGCTCGACACTTCGCGGCGCAGTTGCCCGGCGGCGGCCTCGATCGTCTTCAGCAGCCGCCGTGCCTTCGGTGTGAGGAGCACTGCATTGCGCCGCCGATCGCCTACCACTGCGGTCCGCGCGACGAGGCCGTCGCGCTCCATTCGGTCGACCAGGCCGACCGTCGCCGGCGCGCCGATGTCGAGTAAATCGGACAGCTCGCGCTGGACGAGCGCGCCGCCCGCCCGCGACAGCCACAGCAGCGCCTGCCACTGGACCCGCGTGAGGCCGAGCGGGCGGAGGCGCCGGTCGAGCTCCTCGCGCCACGCCTTGGACAGTCCGTGGATCAGCAGTCCGAGCGAATCGATGCGGTCGCCGGGCGCCGCGCCGGAAGCGGCCGCGCGCGAGCGGGCGCCGGCCTGCCCGGCCGTTGGAGTTTGCATGTGAGCTATTCGCATGCGAACTATTATGCGGAAGGACCGCGCTTTTTTCAACCCTGCGTGCGCGGCTTTGCGCGAGACCGTGCGACAATCGGCGCCCCGCTTGCCATGCGTTGCCCGATGCCTGCCCGTGCCCCCCGAACGAAAAAGTCCGCGCAAGACCGATGAATCCGCCGCGAAGCGGAGCGCGAAATCGCCGGCGAACACGCGCAAGCCCGCGGCAACCGCCGCAGCGGCGACTGCGAGCGCGGCGCGCCGGCCGAAGCGCGCGTACAGCGTCCGCCATTCGCCGATCCACGGGCGCGGCGTATTCGCGACGCGCACGATCCGCAAGGGCGCCGACATCGTCGAGTACCGCGGCCGGCGGATCTCGATGGACGAGGCCGACGAACTCCCGGACAGCGATCCCGACAATCCGTTTCACACGTTCCTGTTCGAGCTGAACGACGGCCGCGTGATCGATGCCGGCGTGCGCGGCAACGCGGCGCGCTGGATCAATCACAGCTGCCAGCCGAACTGCCAGCCGTACGAGGACGACGAGGGCCGTGTGTTCATCGAGGCGAAGCGGACGATCCACGCGGGCGAGGAGCTCGCGTACGACTACAAGCTCAACGTACCCGGCCGGCGTACCGCGCGGCTGCTCGCCGACTACGCGTGCCGCTGCGGCGCGCCGCGCTGCCGCGGCACGATGCTCGATCCGCGGAAGAAGAAGTAAGGCGTTACGCGAGACCGGCCAGTCCCGCGACGCCGGCCACGAGCAGAACCCACACCGGATTGACGCGCGTCCATGCGAGCGCGACCGCGGCGATGAGCGTCAGCGCGAACGCGCCGGGCGAGCGGTCCGCGCCGCGCGCGAGCGTATAGCCGCTCGCGAGAATCAGGCCGATCGCGATCGGCGCCAGCGCCCGCTGCGCGACCGCGCGCATTTTCGATTCGCGGAGCCGATCGGCCCATTGCCACGCGATGTAGCAGGCGACCGATGACGGGCCGCACGTCGCGATCGTCGCGACCAGCGCGCCGGCAACGCCCGCCACTTTCCATCCGACCAGCGCCACGACCATCGCATTGGGTCCCGGCGCAAGTTGCGCGAGCGCAAAGAGATCGGCGAATTCGGCGCTCGTCATCCAGCCTTCGACGTCGACGACGACGCGGTGGATTTCCGGAAGGATCGCGTTGATCCCGCCGATTGCCACGAGCGACAGCGCCGCGAAGCGCGCGGCGATTTCCGCCGAGCACCTGCACATCGGCGCTCGTTTGACGCCCGGCGGTGCTCATTTGACGACCCCGACGCCTACGGCTGTCGCCGCTTCGCGCCATTCGCACCTTGGGACGCCCGCGGTGCTCATCGCGACGCGTGCCATTCGGCCGCGACGGCGACGACGATCAGCGCCGGAATCACCCACAGGAGCGGCCACTGCAGGACCCCGACCGCGACGAAGGCGGCACCGCCCGCGAGCAGCCCGCGCAGCGGCGGCCGCGTCTGCATCAACAGGCGCATCGCGGTGCCGAGTATCAGCCCGGCCGCGGCGGCCGACGCGCCGGCGATCGCATTGCGCGTCACCGTCTCGTGCGCGACCGACGCGTAGAAAACCGCGATCAGCAGCATGACGCCGACCGGCACGAACAGAATGCCGGTGAGCGCGATCAGCGAGCCCTGCGGGCCGTGCGTCCGCGCGCCGATGATCACGGAGAAATTCACGATATTCGGGCCGGGCAGCACCTGGCACAGTCCGATCAGCTCGGCGAACTCGCGATCGCCGAGCCAGCGCCGTTCGTCGACGATCACCCGGCGCGCCCATGGCAGCACGCCGCCGAAGCCGAGCAGCCCCATCTTCAGGAAGCTCGCAAACAGCGCCGTTCGACTGACGTGCGCAAGCGGCGATGCGATAGCGGAATCGGCAGCGGGCATCGTTCATCCATCGAAAAAGCTCCGATTCTATCGTTGCCGATAATCGCGGCGACCGGCACAATCGCGCGGCGTCGACTGTCATCGTGAGCCGATATCCATGAGCCGCAAGCATCGCGTGCAACCGTCGGGAACGACGATCGTCCTCGAGTACGACTCGAAAGTCCTGGCCGACAACCCGCTCGGCGATCCGCATCTGCGAAAGCTCGCCGTGTGGCTTCCGCCCGGCTACGACAGCGGCGCGGTGCGTGGCGGCCGCGGCCGGCGCTTTCCCGTGCTGTTCGACCTCGTCGGATTCACGGGCTCGGGCCTGGCGCACGTGAACTGGCGACCGTTCGACGAGAACGTCCCCGAGCGCGCCGCGCGTCTTCTCGCCGATCGCCGCATGGGTCCGGCGATCATCGTCTTTCCCGACTGCTTCACGTCGATGGGCGGCAACCAGTACGTGAATTCGTCCGCGATCGGCCGCTACGCCGATTACCTCACGCGCGAGCTGATTCCGTTCGTCGACCGCGATTTCCGCACGCTCGCGTCGCGCGAGCATCGCGGCTGCTTCGGCAAGTCATCCGGCGGTTACGGGGCGATCATCCATGCGATGCGTCATGCGCAGCACTGGGGTGCGGTCGCGGATCACTCGGGCGACGCGCTGTTCGATCTCTGCTACTACACCGACTGGCCGCGCACGCTGAACGAGCTCGATCGCTACCGCAAGCGCCGGCGCACGCCCGGGCCGCGTCGATGTCGCGCGCGACGAGCGGGACGCGGCCGCGGGTGTGGACGACGGCCGCGTCAAGCGGTTCCTCGAGCACGTATGGGCGAAGGACAAGCTCGCCGACAGCGAAGTGCATGCGCTGATGAACCTCGCGATGGCGGCCACCTACGACCCCGATCCGAAGGTGCCGCTCGGCTTCCGGTTGCCGTTCAATCTCGAGACGGGCGAGCTGATCCGGCAGCGCTGGCGCCGCTGGCTCGCGAACGACCCGGTCAACCTGGTCGCATCGTGCAAGCGGAATCTGAAGTCGATGCGCGGGATCTACATCGATTGCGGCTGGCGCGATCAATATCATCTGCACTACGGCGCGCGGCTTCTGTCGAAGCGCCTGACGCAGCACGGCATCGCGCACGTCTACGAGGAGTTCGACGACAACCACTCGTCGATCGACTACCGGATGGACGTCAGTCTGCCGTTTCTCTATCGCGCGCTGAAACCGTGATGCGGCCGCCCCACGCTCCGTATAATCGTCCGAGGGCAATAAGTAGGGTCAGACTCGACTTTTGCCCGCATGTCGGAAGGGCCGGACGTGCGGGCGGAACTCGAATCCGACCCTCAGGAGAACGACATGCGGTGGGGCGACTTCCGGCGCAGCGACAACGTCGAGGACCGGACGGAGGGAATGCCCGAAGGCGCGGGCGGCGGCTCGCCGATCGGCGGCCTGCATATCGGCGGCGGCGCGCTGATCATCCTCGTCATCGTGGGCATGCTGTTCGGCATCAATCCGCTCGAAATGCTCGGGCTTCTGAGCGGCGACAACGGCGCCGTCCAGCAGGCGCCGTCGACGGCGCCACCGGGCTACGGTCCGCAGGCCGGAACGACCGCGCCGTCGTCGGCCGCCGCGGTCAACAAGGATTTCTCGCGCGCCGTCCTCGGCGACACCGAGGACGTATGGGGCGCGATCTTCAAGGCGATGGGCTCGCGCTACGCTGCGCCCACGCTCGTCCTCTATCGCGGCGCGACGCGCTCGGACTGCGGACGCGCGAGCGCGGCCGTCGGTCCCTTCTACTGCCCGGCCGACCACGATCTCTACCTCGACACGTCGTTCTTCGAAGAATTGCGCACGCGCTTCGGCGCGCCGGGAGAGTTCGCGCAGGCGTACGTCATCGCCCACGAAGTCGGCCATCACGTGCAGACGCTGCTCGGCACGATGGACAAGGTCGAGGCGGAGATGCAGCGCGGCGACGAGCGCACGAGAAACGCGCTGTCGGTGCGCCTCGAGCTGCAGGCCGATTGCTACGCCGGCGTCTGGGGCTTCTATGCGCAGAAGCGAAACATCATCGACGCCGGCGACGTCGACAGCGGGATGCGCGCAGCGGCGGCGGTGGGCGATGATCGGATCCAGAAACGCACGCAGGGCTACGTCGTTCCGGACTCCTTCACGCACGGGTCGGCCGAGCAGCGCACGCGGTGGTTCAGGACGGGTCTTCAGTCCGGCGACTTGCGCGATTGCGACACTTTCAAGACGCGTTCGCCCTGACGTCGCCCCGGCGAGGCGCGATCGCCGGTAACGGGGCGCGTACCCGCCCCTTTCGCCCTCGGTCGAGCGCCGCTTGCCGCGCGCGGTCGCGCTGGCTATGATGCCGGCGAAAGGAGGGAGCGTCATGAAGACCGTCATGCTGTTGTCGATCCTCGCAATCGCAGCAGGTCTTTCCGCCTGCGCGCCCGCGCCGATGACGAAGGCCGATGTCGACGGCCGCGTCGTCTGCAACGAAGACCGCATGGACCAGATCGAACGCGCGGCGCGGCGCGAGAACAAGGAAGTTCACTGGGTGCATTGCCCGCAGGCCACGCTTCGCGTCGTCTCGTAGCAAGCGTTGCGAGCGGGCGTCGGCCTTTCGCGCGACCGTCGATGCCGGCGTCCGCGCGCGGGCAATGTCGGAGCTGACCTGTCCCGGCTGCGGCCGGGCGATGCGCGTCGCTTGCGCTGCCGCGCGCCCCGCTGGCGCCGCTTTCGATCGATGCCTGCGACGATTGCCAGGCGCTCTGGCTCGACGCGACCGAGAGCCAGCAGCTGACGCCCGGCGCGGTGATCGCGCTCTTTCGCGCGATCGGATCATCGCAGCCGACGCGCCGCGACGCGTACCCTGCCCTGCTGCCCTGTCCCCGGTGCACGACGCCGCTCACGCTGACGCAGGACCTGCAGCACACGACGCGATTCACCTACTACCGCTGCCGCTACGGACACGGACGCTTCACGCCGTACGTTCAGTTCCTGCGCGAAAAGAATTTCATCCGCCCGCTCGACCCGGCCGAGCTCGGACGCTTGCGCGCGATCGTCACCACCGTGCGCTGCGTCAGCTGCGGCGGCCCGGTGCCGCTCGACCGGTCGGCGGTATGCCCGTACTGCGGCGCGCCGGTCATGCTGCTCGATCCGCACAGCGTCGAGCAGGCGCTCGATCGGTTGAACGATGCCGAGGCGAAGCGCACGGCGCCCGAGCCGATCACGGGTGACGCGCTGATCGCCATCGCCAACGTCGAGCGCGCGCTCGCGCAGAACCGGCGCCCATTCGAGAGCGAAAGCGGCGTCGATCTCATCATGGCCGGCCTGCACGCGCTGCGCTCGCTGGTTGGCCGTTAGCGCGTCGCCGCCGGCGCACACAGTCGCAATTCCCGACAAGCCCGTCCGATGCAGCGCGCGAGGGTAGAATGCGGACGCATCGCATTCCGGAGCTCGCCATGACGCATCGATTCATCCGCCCTTTCGCCGCGTTGCTCTTCGCCGCCTTCGCCGCTTCGGCCGTGGCGCAGCAGGCCGCGCCCGCGGCCGCACCCGCGCCCGCGGCGGCGCCCGTGCCCAAACACGACTGCGTGAAGCCCGGCGAATTTCCCGGGAATCTCGCGAGCGATCGCGCCAAGACCGCCTGGCAGAAGGACTACGTCGCCTATGTCGACTGCCTGAAGAAGTTCATCGACGAGCAGCAGGCGCTCGCCGAGCCGCACGTCAAGGCGTCCAATGCGGCGATCAGCGAGTACAACGCCGGCGTGAAGGAATACAACGACCAGATCAAGAAGGCCAAGGGCGATTGATCGGATCGAAATGCGGGCGGCGTCCGACGCGTCGCCGGAAGTCATCGCCGAGGTCGTCCTCGATGGCTTCAACCGGCACTACGCGTTGTTCCGCGACTGCGCGCGCGCGGCGAAGCGCTATTTCGCGCGGGTAACTGGCTGGCGATCGGCCATGTCGCGCGCGATCGCATCGACTTCTACGATCGTCGCGTCGCCGAAACCGTCGAGCGGATCGAGCGAGAATTCCGGTTCGCCGGCGACGACGCGTTCTGGGCGAAGGTCAAGCAGCGCTTCATCGGGCTCCTGGTCGAGCATCGGCAGCCGGAATGCGCGGAGACGTTCTTCAACACCGTTTCGTCGAAGCTTCTGCACCGGACGTACTTCCACAATCGCTGTCTTTTCGTCCGGCCCGCCGCATCGACCGAGTATCTCGACGACGGCGCACCCTCGTACCGCTGCTACTATCCGCGCCGCCTGGGCCTTCGCGCTGCGCTGATCGACCTCGTCCTCGACCTGCGCGCTCGACCTGCGCTTCGCCGATTTTCGCGCCGATCTGACCAACGTCCTGAAGGCGATGCGCCGGCGGCTGCCGCGGCCATTCGTCGTCGACGCGAACTTCCAGATTCAGGTCCTTGCCAGCCTGCTGTTTCGCAACCAGACGGCGTACGCGGTCGGCCGCATCGTCAACGGCGTTCACCTGTATCCGTTCGTCGTCGCGATCAAGCGCCGCGCGGACGAGCGTCTTTACGTCGACGCGCTGCTGACCGACGCGACCGAGCTCGCGCTGCTGTTCTCCGCGAACCGCGCCTACTTCCTCGTCGACATGGAGGTTCCGTCGGCGTACGTCGATTTCCTGCGCGCGATGCTGCCCGACAAGACGGCATCGGAGCTCTACACGATGCTCGGGCTGCAGAAGCACGGCAAGACGCTCTTCTTCCGCGACTTCCTGCATCATCTGAAGCACTCGACCGACCGCCTGATCGTCGCCCCCGGCATCCAGGGCCTCGTGATGATCGTGTTCACGCTGCCGTCGTATCCGTACGTGTTCAAGGTGATCCGCGACCGGATCGCGCCTTCCAAGGACACCGACGCGCGCGCGCGTCAGGGAGAAGTACGCGCTCGTCAAGCACCACGACCGCGCCGGCCGCATGACGGACACGCTCGAATACTCCGACGTTGCGATTCCGCGCGAGCGCTTCACCGATGCGCTGATCGCGGAGCTCGGCAACGCGATCGCCGTCGCAGCTCGAGCATGACGGCGATTACGTCGTCATCCGGCACCTCTACATCGAGCGGCGTCTCGCGCCGCTCAACCTGTTCCTGCGCACCGCCGACGACCGCGCGAGGCGGCACGCCATCCGCGATTACGGAAACGCGCTGAAGGAGCTCGCGGCGATCAACATCTTCGCGGGCGACCTGCTGTTCAAGAACTTCGGCGTGACCCGCTACGGCCGCGTCGTGTTCTACGACTACGACGAGATCGAGTACCTCGACCGATTGCCGGTTCCGGACGATTCCGCGCGCGCCGCCGGGTATCGACGAGATGTCGGCCGAGCCGTGGTATCCCGTCGGCGCACGCGACATCTTTCCCGAGGAGTTCGCGACGTTCCTGCTGACCGATCCCGCCGTACGGGAGGCGTTCCTGGCGTTCCATGCCGAGCTCCTCGACGCGCGATGGTGGCAGGCGATGCAGCAGGCGAACGGGAACGGCCGCCCGATCGAAGTGCTGTCGTATCCCGACAGCGTGCGCTTTCACCGCCTCGCGCGGCGCGTCCCGCAGGCGAGCGCTGCACGGTGAATCGCGCTCACGCCGATGTTATGCTGGGGCGGGACCTTTGCGGAGCGCTCGCATGATGCTACGACCTCTCGCCGCGTGCCTTTCGATTGCCGTCGGCCTTCTCGCCGGGTGTCAGAGCGGACCGACGAAGGAGGAGCTCGAGGCCGCGAAGAACACGATCGATTGCGAGCAGGGCGGCGAGCGGATCGTCATCCATTTCGAGGACGGCGAGGCGCGGCTCCTGATGCCGGACGCGACGCGCGTCGTGCTGTACCGGGTGCCGAGCGGCTCGGGCGTTCGCTACATGAACGGCCTGATGGAATTGCGCGGCAAGGGGATGGACATGGAGCTCACGCGCGAGCAGAAGACGATGCGTCTGGCGTGCAAGCCGTTCGAGATTCCGAAGAAGAAGGAGTAAGCGTTGCAAGGGGTCAGAGTCGATTGAAACGTGAATCGTCGTCTCAGCGACTCTGACCCCTTGCACGCGAAGCGCCGGATCGACGTCGACGTATTCCCAGTTCTGCGAGCGGATCGGGTGCGGCACGTACGCGCTGATCCACGGATGCCGCAAGCTGTCCTCGATCAGGTGATACGTCATCCGCCATGGCGCGTACGCGATCGCAAGCTCCGTCATCCGGTCGAACAGTCGCGTGCGCTGCGGCGAATCGGGCAGCGTCCGCGCCTCGTCGAAGAGCCGGTTGAACTCGGGCAAGTCGAACTGCGCCTGGTTTTCGCCTCCGGCGTTCGGGCCGTACAGCAGTTGCATGAAATTCTCGGCGTCCGGATAGTCGGCGTTCCAGCCGTCGCCGCGCATCGGGATCTTGCCGAGGCGCGCCATCTTGCGCAGCTCCGGCACCTTGTCCTTGCGAAAGACGATCCGGATGCCGATCGCGTCCATGTTCTTCTTCCACAGCTCGTCGCCCTGGCGCGAGCGCGAATCGGGTGAAGACCAGCGCTCGATCGTCAACGGCTTGCCGTCCGGCCTTTCGCGATAGCCGTCGCCATCGCGATCCTTGTAGCCGAAGCGGTCGAGGAGCGCGCGGGCGGCCGCCGGATCGTAGGTCTGCGCCTGCGTTTTCAATTGCGGATCGTAGCCCGCGATGTCGGGCGGAATCGGACCCTGCGCGGGAATCGCGCGGCCCTTCAGCAGCACGCGGATCGCCTCCGCATTGTCGTACGCCATGCCGATTGCGCGGCGCAGCGCGATCTTCTCGAGCGTGTAGCCGCCGACGACCGGGTCCTTCATGTTGAAGTAAGTCCACCAGGTGTTGGGGCGAATCAGCACGTCGTGGACGATGCCCTGTGCGGCGAGCGCGGGCTTGAGCTTGTCGCCGTCGAGCGCCTGCTCGACGAATTCGATCGGCAGAATGTCGAGGAAATCGATCTCGCGGTTGAGAAACGCGAGCCAGCGCGCCTGGCCCTCCTCGATGATGCTGATCTCGATGCGCGCGGCTTGCGGCAAGCGCTTGCCCTTCAACGCGGCGGCGGCGGCTTGCGACGAGGCGGGAATCGGTCCCGCGGGCTCGTAATACGTCTCGCGAAACGTCGGATTCGCGACGAGCACGATCCGCGTGCTGCGCCGGTATTCGCCGAGCATGTACGGACCCGTGCCGACCGGATGCGCACCGATATCCACGCCGTAGGCCTCGACCACCTCGCGCGCCTGCGCCGCCATGTTGGGCACCGCGAGCACGTAGGCGAAGCGGAGATCGGGCCGCGTGAGCCGGATGCGCAACGTGTAGCGGTCGACGACCTCGAGGCCGGCCAGCGGCGCGTCGTAATCGAACCGGCCGCTCGTCAAGGCCTTCGCGCGCGCCGCGTCCGCGCCTTCGAGCTTGCCTTCCAGCATCCAGAGCCACGGCGATTTGACGGCAGGGTCGAGAATCCGCTTGAAGCCGTACGCGAAGTCGGCGGCCGTCAATTCGCGGCGACGGCCATGGAACGCCGGATCGGGCGTGAAATAGATGCCTTTGCGAACCCTGCAAAGATAGGTCTTTCCGCCGTCTTCGACGCTCGGCATCGCGTCGAGCGCTCCGGGTACGAGCTGCAGCGGCCGCGCGAGGTAATCGTAATCGAGCATCGTGTCGAACACGTTCTCGATGATGGCATCGGACGCGGCATCGGACGCGAAGGCGGGGTCGAAGCTCGTCTCCGCGATCGAGAACGCGACCCGCAGCGTCCTGGCGGCGTCGGCGGCATGCGCCGGCCGCGGAAGTAAAAGCAAAGCGAGCGTGACGAGCAGCGAGCAAAAGACCAGAATGCGGCCGATCGGCACGTGGTTCATGCCGCGACGAGGAGCGATGCGATGGAAATGCGGCGGATGAACGGCGGCAGCCTCCGCGCCGCCGGCTACGACGCGCGAGCGCGCAAGCTCGTCGTCGAATTGACGTCCGGAACGCTCGAATACAGCGGCGTACCGGGCGAAGTGTGGCGGCGATTCTCGACGGCGTCGTCGCCGTGGTCGTACTTCCGCGACAACATCGAGGAAGAATACGTCGCCCACCGCACGCGCTGAAGGCCTCGCGCGGGGTGCCGATTCAACGGCTTGCACGTTTCTTCGCTGTTCGCGCCTTGGGGCGGCCCGGCGGCGCGAATGTGATCCCCCCACGCTTGCGGCTTTCGCCGCTGCGCTGCCCCCAGGGGGCGCTGTTCGCGCCTTGGGACGGCCCGGCGGCGTGAATGTGATCCCCCCACGCTTGCGGCTTTCGCCGCTGCGCTGCCCCCCAGGGGGCGCTGTTCGCGCCTTGGGGCGGCCCGGCGGCGCGAACCGTGCAAGCCAGGCGAAGAATTCGCGATACCAGAGCCGCGAATTCTGCGGCTTCAGGATCCAGTGATTCTCGTCGGGAAAATAGACGAGACGCGCGGGGACGTCTCTCGCTTTCAGCGAATTGAAGTACTGCAGGCCCTGCGTCGCGGGCACGCGATAATCGAGCTCGCCGTGGATCACGAGCGTCGGCGTGTTCGCCTTCCTGACGTAATGATGCGGCGACTGGCGCATCACGCGCGCTTCGTCGTCCCAGTGGAATGCGCCGAGCTCCTTCGCGAAAAAGCGATAGCCGTCGGTCGCCATCATGCTGACCCAGTCGTAACACCCCGCGTGGCAGACGAACGCGCGGTAGCGATCGACGTGGCCGTTCATGTACGCGACCATGTAGCCGCCGTAACTGCCGCCCGTCGCGGTGAGGCGGGCCGCATCGACGTAGCCTTGCGCGAGCAGAAAGTCGGTTGCCGATTCGGTATCGGCGAGCTCCTTTTCGCCATAGCGGCCGGTAATCGTCTCGAGAAAGGCCTGCCCGAAGCCCGATGAGCCGTGATAGTTGACGGCCGCGACGACATATCCCTGGCCCGCGAAGACCTGCGTATTCCAGCGGAAATGCCAGCCGTCGTGATGCGCGGCGTGCGGACCGCCGTGGATCGAATGCATGAGCGGCCATTGGCGCTTCGGATCGAATGCGGGCGGATAGATGACGAACATCTGCACCGGTTCGCCATCGAAGCCGTCGATCGTGAACTCGCGCAATTCGCCGAGCGCGTGGCGTGCGAGCAGCGCCCGGTTGTGCGACTCGATCGCGCGCTCACCGGTGCCGTCGCCCGCCGCGGCGAAAAGCGACGGCGGATAACGCGCCGTGTCCCGCGTGTACGCGAGCACGCCGCCGTCGCCCGATTGCGCAAAGCCGGAAATCACGCCGCCGTGAATCAGCGCGGCGGGCAGCGCCTCGGTGAGTGGATGGCGCCAGAGGCCGACGCGCCCGCGATCCTCGGTGAGCGACAGCAGCGCGCTCGCATCCGGCGTCCACTGCAGATGACTCGTCGCACGATCGAACGCCGGAGCGACGCGCCGGCTTTCGCCGCTCCTGCGGGTGAGCAGGCGCAACTGGCCCTGGTCGTTGAACGCGCGGGCGACGTCGTACGCGTGATAGGCGATGTACCGGCCATCCGGCGAATACAACGGGTGTTCGTCCGACAGGCCGCTTTGTGCGGTGAGGTTCCTGACGCGGCGCGTCGCAAGATCGACGACCACGATGTCGCAGCGATTCATCAGCGCCGGCTCGGGCGCGGGATCGATCGTCAGCGCGACCTCGCGACCATCCGGCGCGATGTCGTAATGCTCGCCGGTCGGGTCCCAGGGTTGAAGCGCCACGCCGGTTCCGGCCAGCAAATCCTCGCAGCGGCCGGTCGCGACATCGCAGGCAAAGACGTGCGGCTCGCGACCGTCGGTCAGCCAGTGGTCCCAGAACCGATATTCACCGCGCTCGGTGAGATGAGCCTTGACCGCCGCATCCCTTTTCTCCTTGTAACGCTTCGACTGCGCCGCCTCGCCCGCGAGGTCGGGCCATACCCACGACACGAACGCGATGCGCTTGCCGCCGGGAAACCACTTGATGGCGCTCGCACCCGTTGCGAGCTTCGAAAGCCGCGTCGCTTCACCGCCGTCGGGCGCAATCAGATAGATCTGGGGCTCGGCATCGTCATTGCGCTTCGCCGTGAATGCGATGCGCGTCCCGTCCGGCGACCAGCGCGGGTCGCTGTCCTTGTCGCCCGCCGTCAGTCGACGCGGTTTGGCGAGCACTCCCGCGCGCGAGCCGAAACCGGTCGGATAAAGCCATAGCTCGGTGGTGCCGATGTTGCGATCCATCGAGTACGACGTGACAGCGGCACACGCAAGGCGACCGTCGGGTGCGAGTGTGGGCGCGCCGACGCGCTTCACCGCCCACAGCGCGTCGACGTCGAACGGCGGCTTCGCAAGGGCAGACTTCGCGCGGCGCGCGGGCATGAAACGATTCCGGTCGGAGTAGAATGAAGCCGCGATTGTAGTGGCACTTCGAAGGCGGCGCTCCGTAAACCTCTCCGTACCGATTCGACCCGCGAATCCGTCGTTGACCGACGCGATTCCCATCGTTCCCGTCGCCCATGCTTCCCCCGCCATGAACTATCGCCGACTCGGCCGTTCCGGTCTCCGCGTGAGCGAACTGTCGTTCGGCTCCTGGGTGACGTACGGCAATCAGATGAACGAAAGCGTCGCCCGCGAATGCATGGCGGCCGCGCACGACGCCGGCGTGAATTTCTTCGACAACGCCGAGGTTTACGCGAAGGGGCGCTCGGAAACGATCATGGGCGACGCGCTGCGCAAGCTCGGCTGGCGGCGCGCATCCTACGTCGTGTCGACGAAGTTCTTCTGGGGCCTGTACGACGGCCCGAACGAGAAGAACACGCTCAACCGCAAATACCTGATGCAGGCGATCGACGGCTCGCTGTCGCGGCTCGGCCTCGATTACGTCGACATCGCGTTCTGCCATCGCGCCGATCCCGAGACGCCGATCGAGGAGACGGTGCGCGCGATGAGCGACATGATCGCCGCGGGCAAGGTGATGTACTGGGGCACGTCGGAGTGGAGCGCCGGCGAGATCGCGAGCGCGTGCGAGATCGCCGAACGCCATCACCTGCACAAGCCGGTGACCGAGCAGCCGCAATACAATCTCTTTCACCGAGAGCGCGTCGAAACCGAATACGCGCGACTCTACGAAGACTACGGGCTCGGAACGACGACGTGGAGTCCGCTCGCCTCGGGCTTGCTGACGGGCAAGTACCACGCGGGCGTTCCCGCCGACTCGCGCGCGGCGATCAAGGGATTCGAGTGGCTCGCCGAGCGAATCCTCGAACCGACGCGCCTTGCGAAGGTCCAATCGCTCGTTCCGATCGCGCGCGAACTCGGTTGTACGCTGGCGCAGATGTCCATTGCGTGGTGCGTCAGGAATCCGCACGTGTCGACGGTGATCACGGGCGCAAGCCGTCCGGCGCAGGTCGAGGAAAACATGCGAGCGCTCGACATCGTCGCGAAGCTCACGCCGGACGTCCTGGCGCGCATCGATGCGATCGTCGCCGGTTGATGCGGTGAGGGCATGAATCCGCTCGAGTCGTGGGTCGAGGAGCAGCGTTCCGCGTATCTCTATCGCGCCTGCGCCGATGCGGAGAACGGAACCATACGCGCCGAGCTGTTTCGGCGGCTCGCCGGCGAGGCGGAGGCGCAGGCAGCCATCTGGCGCGCGCAGTTGACCGCCCGCGGCTACCCGGCGCCCGGCCCGTTCGTGCCCGACGCCCGCACGCGAATCGTCGCCAATCTCGTCCAGTGGCTCGGCCCGCGCCGGCTCAAGAACGTGCTCGCCGCGATGAAAGTGCGCGGCATGACGGTGTACGGCGCGACGCCGCCCGCCGAGCCCGGTCACGTCGCGCCGCTGTCCGGTGCGATGTTCGAGCGCCGCCATCGCGGCCTCGGCGGCAGCGGCAACCTGCGCGCCGCCGTGTTCGGCGTGAACGACGGGCTCGTGTCGAACGCGAGCCTCATTCTCGGCGTCGCGGGCGCGACGAGCGACGTGCGCATGATCATGCTCTCCGGCGTCGCCGGCATGGCCGCGGGCGCGCTCGCGATGGCGGCGGGCGAGTACGTCTCGGTCAAGTCGCAGCGCGAACTGTACGAATACCAGATCGCGCTCGAGCGCGACGAGTTGAAACAGTATCCGGAAGCGGAGGCGCAGGAGCTTGCGCTGATCTACGCCGCGAAAGGTGTTCCGGTGAAGCAGGCGGATCGCCTCGCGAAGCGCCTCGTGGCCGATCCGGAGAACGCGCTCGATACGCTCGCGCGCGAAGAGCTCGGCCTCAATCCCGGCCAGCTCGGGTCGCCGCTCGGCGCGGCGGTCAGCTCGCTTTGCGCATTCGCTGCCGGCGCATTCGTTCCGCTCACGCCCTGGCTGCTCGGCGCCGCTCCCAACGCGCTCGGATGGGCGATCGGGCTTACCGCGGCCGCATTGTTCAGCGTCGGTGCCGTTCTTTCGCTGTTTACGGGTCGCAACGGCGTCTACTCCGGCGTGCGGATGCTCGTGCTCGGCGCGCTCGCGGGCGGCATCACGTTCGGCATCGGCCGGCTGCTCGCGGTCGCTACCGGCTGATCAGCGATTCGCCCGGCGCACCATAAAAAAAGGCCGCAATGTTGAAGTTGCGGCCTTGTAGTTTCGGACGGGTGGACAGGAGATCGCCCGACCGGAGTTCGGTACAGCGGGAGCGCTACCCCTTCATGCATTCACTGCGCGCCTTCGCCGCGTCGGCCTTGGCCATGCCCTTGGTCTTGGCATTGCATTCGGCCATCTTGCTCGGCGCCTTGGCCGGTTTCGCCTTGAGGCACTGGTTGACGAAATTCTGCCGATCCTTGCCTTCGAGCTTCTTCTCGCCGGCTTGCGCCTGGCAGTTACTCATCTTCGTGTTCTGCGCGTTCTCGGCGGCCATGGCCGGCATGGCGAGCGCAGCGACGAACGAAACAACAAGGAGCGAAAGGACTTTATTCATGAGGACTCCGGAGGGTTGAGTGCGGGACGCTTCGTGCGGTGCTGCGTAGACGTTGAAATCAGTCTACGGCAAGCGTAACGGACGGGGCAATCAATTCGCTGACATGCACAACGGCGCTTGTTGCGCCGGAACCCTCTTGCAGTGCAACATGAACGTGCGAAGCGCCGACCCGTCGCGGTCGCCGGTATGCGGTAATATTTACAATGCTCTGAAAACAAAAGGATTTCCAGCCAGATGATTCTCGTCCTCGAACCGAACGTCCATCCCGAAAGCGTCGATTACCGCATGCTGGCCGCGCAGCTCGAGCGTCTTTCGAATGTCAGCTTCCGCGTTCACCGGGAAGTCGGCGCCGAAGTGACGCTGACCGAAATCTACCTGATCGGCAACACGGCCGCGCTGACGATCGAGCAGATGCAGGTGCTGCCCTGCGTGGCGAAGGTCGTGCGCGTTTCCGAGCCCTACCGCGTTCTCGGCCGGCACAGCCAGGGCGACGATCGCGCGTCGTCGTTCGAGTACAACGGCGTGCATTTCGGACAGGACAGCCTCACCGTCGTAGCCGGGCTGTGCGCCGTCGATTCGCAAGCGTCGGTCGAGGCGATGATGAAGGCGTTGCGCGACAACGGCCAGGTCTGCACGCGGATGGGCGCCTACAAGCCGCGCACGTCGCCGTACGCGTTCCAGGGCTACGGCGCCACGTGCCTGCCGTACGTGTTCGAGCTTGCCGGCAAGTACGGGGTCCGCGTGATCTCGATGGAAGTCACGCACGAGTCGCATGTCGAGGAAATACGCCACGCGCTCGAAGCGACCGGCAACGCCACCGGCGTGATGCTGCAGATCGGCACGCGCAACACGCAGAATTTCGAGCTGCTGAAGCTCGTCGGAAGGCAGCAGGAATTCCCGGTGCTGATCAAGCGCGGCTTCGGCATCACGCTCGACGAATCGCTGAACGCCGCCGAATATCTCGCGACCGAGGGCAACCGCAAGGTCGTGTTCTGCCTGCGCGGGATGAAGACGAACATGGGCGACCCGCATCGCAACCTGGTCGATTTCGCCCACGTGCCGGTCGTCAAGCGCCTGACGCGCATGCCGGTCGCGATCGATCCGTCGCATTCCGTCGGCACCCGCGCCCGCGCGCCCGATGGCGTGCTCGACATTTTCCACGCGGTCGCGCAAGGCGTCGTCGCCGGCGCGAACATGGTCCTCGTCGACTTCCACCCGGATCCTGCGCATGCGCTGGTCGACGGGGCGCAGGCGCTGCTGCCCTCGGAGCTGCCGCACTTCCTTGCCGACATCGCGATCGCGCGCGAAGCGTACGAGAAGCGCGTGCGGCTCGCGCGCGATCGCGGTCGGCGCGCACTGACGGCTGAGCGCGCATGCCTGTGCACCGGCGCCGCAACGCGGCCGTGCCGCGCGATCGCGCGTCGGCAACCCGAATCGGCCGTTGCCCCTACCGCGCGCCGCGCTGGCTCGCAGGCGGTCACGCGCAGACGATCTGGCCGTACCGCCTGCGGCGCCCGGACGTGCCGCTGCGCCGTGAGCGCGTCGAAGCGCCCGATGGCGACTTCTGGGACTTCGACTGGCTCGATGCGCCCGCGACGCCCGCCGCGCCGTGCGTCGTGCTGTTCCACGGCCTCGAAGGCGGATCGGCGTCGCTGTATGCGCGCGCGTTGCTCGACGCACTGTCGCGCCGCGGCTGGCGCGGCGTCGTTCCGCATTTTCGCGGTTGCGGCGGCGAACCCAACCGGCTGCCGCGTGCGTATCACTCGGGCGACCATGCGGAAATCGCGGCGATGCTGGCGGCGATCCGCGCGCGCATTCCCGCCGCATCGCGCCTGCTACGCGGTCGGCGTGTCGCTCGGCGGCAGCGCGCTGCTGAACTGGCTCGGCCGCGCCGGAAGCGACGCGGCACGCATGGTGACGGCCGCGGCCGCGGTGTCCGCACCGCTCGACCTCACCGTGGCCGGCGTCGCCATCGGCAAGGGCCTCAATCGGGTCTATGCGAGGCATTTCCTGTCGACGCTCAAGCCCAAGTCGCTGGCGATCGCGAAGCGATTTCCGGGACTGCTCGACGCGGCGAAGATCCGGCGCGTGCGCACGATGCGCGACTTCGACAATGTCGTCACCGCGCCGCTGCACGGCTTCGCGGGATCGGACGACTACTGGAAGCGCGCGTCGTCGAAGCCGTGGCTGCGCGCGATCGCGCGTGCCCACCCTCGTGCTCAACGCGCGTAACGATCCGCTCATACCGGCGCGCTCGCTGCCGACGGCGGATGAAGTGAGCGCGTGCGTGACGCTCGAGCAGCCGCGGCACGGCGGCCACGCGGGCTTCGCGCGCGGTCCATTTCCCGGCAGCATCGATTGGCTGCCGGCGCGATTGCTACACTACTTCACGACGATCGATGCCGGGCCGCGCCACGCAGCTCCGCGCGCCGCGTCCACGCCGGACGGTAAACGCGCAACACCCAACGCACAGTCGCTTCCCGCATTGAACGCCCAGCGCCCGACGCCCGACCCGAAATGATCGCCCCCGAAATCTTCAAGGCCTACGACATTCGCGGCATCGTCGGCCGCACGCTGACGCGACCCGCCGTGCAGGTGATCGGCCAGGCGTTGGGCAGCCTTGCCGGCGAGCGCGGCCGCGACACGATCGTCGTGGGACGCGACGGCCGGCTGTCCGGGCCGGAGCTCCTCGGTGCGCTCTCGCGAAGGCATCCGCGCAGCGGGCGTCAACGTGATCGACATCGGCATGGTCGACGACACCGATGACGTATTTCGCCGCGCACCATCTTGGTACGCAATGCTGCGTGATGGTCACCGGCAGCCACAACCCGCCCGATTACAACGGCCTCAAGATGGTGATCGACGCCACGACGCTGTCCGGCGAGGACATCCAGGCGCTGCGCGCGCGCATCGAGCGCGGCGACCTTGCGCGCGGCAGCGGTACCACGCGCACCGCGGACATCGCATCGGCTTACTTCGATCGCATCGCCGGCGACGTTCATCTCGCGCGGCCGATGCGCATCGCCGTCGATTGCGGCAACGGCGTTGCCGGCGCATTCGCGCCCGAGCTCTACCGGCGGCTCGGCTGCGACGTCGCCCTGCTCTTCTGCGACGTCGACGGGCGCTTTCCGAATCATCATCCCGATCCATCGCAGCCGGCCAACCTGCAGGACCTGATACGCCGGCTCGGCCAGGGTGATTGCGAGCTCGGGCTCGCCTTCGACGGCGACGGCGACCGGCTCGGTGTCGTCACGCCCGCGGGTCACGTGATCTACCCGGACCGGCAACTGATGCTGTTCGCCGCGGACGTTCTCGCGCGCGCGCCGGGCGCAACGATCATCTACGACGTCAAGTCGACGCGCAACCTGAAGCCGTGGATCACGCGCCACGGCGGCGTGCCGATGCTGTGGAAAACCGGGCACTCGCTGATCAAGACGAAGATGAAGGAGATCGGCGCGGCGCTCGCCGGCGAGATGAGCGGCCACACGTTCTTCGGCGAGCGCTGGTACGGCTTCGACGACGGTCTCTACGCCGGCGCGCGTCTGCTCGAAATCCTCGCGCGCCACGCCGATCCCGCGTCGGTGCTCGATGCGCTGCCCGACGCGATCTCGACGCCCGAGCTCAACATCCCCTGCGCCGAAGGCGAGCAGCATGCGTTGATCGAGAAGCTCAGGGCCACGGCCGAATTTCCCGGCGCTGTCGACGTGATCCGCATCGACGGCCTGCGCGTCGAATACCGTGACGGCTTCGGCCTCGCGCGCGCGTCGAACACGACGCCGGTCATCGTGCTGCGCTTCGAAGCGGACGACACGCTGGCACTTGCGCGCATCCAGGCCGAATTCCGGCGCGTGCTGACCGCCGTTGTGCCCGGCATCGCGCTCCCGTTCTGACATGTTGACGATCGCCGACATCGAAGCCGCGCGCGAGCGCATTCGCGGCGGCATCTACGAATCGCCGTGCGTCGAGTCGATCCCGCTGTCGCAGCTCACCGGCGCGCACATCCATTGCAAGCTCGATTACCTGCAGCGCACCGGCAGCTTCAAGGAGCGCGGCGCGCGCAATGCGTTGCTGCAACTTGCGCCGGCGCAGCGTGAGCGCGGCGTCATCGCGGCCTCCGCCGGCAATCACGCGCTCGGCGTCGCGTATCACGGCGCGCTGCTCGGCATCCCGGTGACGGTCGTCATGCCGAAGTTCGCCTCGCTCCTCAAGGTGACGAACTGCCGGCATCTCGGCGCGACCGTCGTGCTGCACGGCGCGGATCTCGCGGACGCGCGCGTCAAAGCGGAAGCGCTCGCAGCGCGCGACGGGTTCACGTTCATTCACCCGTACGACAACATGCACGTGATGGCGGGTCAGGGCACGATCGCGCTCGAGATTCTCGAGCAGACGCCGAGCGTGCAGGCGATCGTCGCACCGGTTGGCGGCGGCGGCTTGCTCGCCGGCATCGGCACCGTCGTCAAGGCGCGCAAGCCCGACGTTCGCGTCGTCGGCGTCGAGCCGGTGCACGCCGCGTGCCTGACCGCGGCGCTCGCCGCCGGGCACCCGGTCACCGTCACGCTGTCGTCGACATTGGCCGACGGGCTCGCCGTTTCGCAGGCGGGTGCGCAGCCGTTCGCGGTGCTGCGCCGCGTCGTCGATCAGGTCGTGACGGTCGACGAAGCGGCGATCGCCCTCGCGGTGCTGCGCCTGATCGAGCTCGAGAAGAGTGTGGTCGAAGGCGCCGGCGCGGCGCCGCTCGCCGCGTTCCTCGCCGGCAAGCTCGATGCGCTGAAGGGCATGGATGTGGTCCTCGTCCTGTGCGGCGGCAACATCGACCTCACCATCCTCGACCGCGTCATCGAAATCGGGCTGGTCGCGGACGGACGCCTCGCGCGCTTCACCGTGTCGATCAGCGATCGACCCGGCGGTCTTGCGCGTCTCGCGGAAGTGATCGCGTCGACCGGCGCGTCGATCAAGGAAATCGTGCACGATCGCGCGTTCGCAGGACCCGACCTGTCCGAAGTGCGCGTCGTCTGCGACGTCGAGACCACCGGTCGTGATCACGTCGCGCAACTCCATCGCGCGCTGGCCGACGCCAACGTCAGGATTGTCGCCTCGACGTAGTCGCACGTGGCGCGCGAATCGATGCCAAACCGCAAACCGCGTCCGTTGCAGCACCGCACCTCGAGGAGGATGCATGGTTTCGCTCCGTAACGGCCTGGGCTGCGCGCTCGTTGCGGCTACCACGATGCTCGCGCCGATCGCTTCGGCCGCCGAACCCTTCGTCAACGTCCTCACCGGCGCCACCAGCAGTGTCTACTATCCGCTCGGCGTTGCGCTCGCCGATGTCATCGGCAAGGCGATGCCATCGTTCAAGACGTCGGTGCAGGCAACGAAGGGGTCGGTCGAGAACCTGACCCTGCTGCAGGCGGGCCGCGGCGAAATCGCGTTCACGCTCGGCGATGCTCTGTCCGACGCGTGGAAGGGCAACGCGGAAGCCGGATTCAGAACGCCACTCAGGAAACTGCGCGGCATCGCGGCAATCTATCCGAACTATATCCACGTTGTCGCGCGCGCCGATTCGGGCATCCGGTCGCTCGCCGACCTCAAGGGCAAGAAAATTTCGGTCGGCGTGCCGAAGTCCGGCACCGAGCTCAATGCGCGAGCGATCTTCGCCGCCGCGGGGCTCACGTACAAGAATTTCGGCAAGGTCGAATACCTGCCTTTCGGCGAATCGGTCGAGCTGATGAAGAACCGGCAGCTCGATGCGACGCTGCAATCCGCCGGACTCGGCGCGTCGTCGCTGCGCGATCTCGCCACGTCGGTCGACATCGTCGTCGTTCCGATTCCTGCCGACGTCATCAGGAAGACGCACGATCCGGCGTATCTGCCGGCGACGATTCCCGCGAATACGTATCGCGGCCAGACGGGCGACGTGCACACCGCCGCCGTGCAGAATTTCCTCGTCACGCGCGAGGAAGTGAGCATCGACATCGTCTACGGCATGACGAAGGCGCTGTGGACGAACCTCGATCAGCTCGTCGCCGCGCACTCGGCCGCCAAGGCGATCGACCTCAAGCATGCGCTCGACGGCATGCCGCTGCCGCTGCACCCGGGCGCCGAGAAGTATTACAAGGAAGTCGGCATCATCAAGTAACCGCGTCGTTCACGCGCTTCCGGATGTCGATATCCTCGTCAACAACCCGAGACTACCCGGCCGCGAGCAGATCCGGCGTGAGCGGCGCACGCCGCTCGATGGCGCTCACATGCATCGTGAACCGGCCGAGCCGGCGATCGAGAAAGTAATTGCGCAAGGTGCGCGCGATCGTCCGGAACGCGATCGCCTCCCACGGAATCTCGCTTTCCTCGAAGAGTCGCACGTCGAGGCTTTCCGGCCCGGGCCCGAAGGCGAGGTCCAGCAGGCGGGAGCGGAACATCATGTACACCTGGTTGATCTGCGGCAGGCTGATGACGGTGTAGAGCTCACCCAGCTCGACCCGCGCATCGGCCTCCTCGAGCGTCTCGCGCAGCGCGCCGCGCATCAGCGTCTCGCCGTTCTCGAGAAATCCCGCCGGCAAGGTCCACAGTCCGTGCCGCGGCTCGATCGCGCGCTTGCACAGCAGGATTCGATCCTGCCATTCCGGAAGGCAGCCGACGACGACCTTCGGATTCTCGTAATGGATCGCGCCGCACTGCGCGCACACCTGACGCGCCAGCGTATCGCCTTCGGGAACGCGAAGCTCGATGCGGGACGAGCCGCAGGCGCTGCAGAACTTCATGCCGAGGTCCGCTGTCGGCGAATGCGCGTCACAGCTTCAGGAACGTGTCACGGTAGTAGCGAAGCTCGATGATCGATTCGAGCACGTCGGCGAGCGCCTCGTGCTTGCCTTCCTTCGGGATGCCCTTCATCAGGTCGGGCTTCCAGCGCCGGGCGAGCTCCTTGAGTGTGGACACGTCGAGGTTCCGGTAGTGGAACCAGCCTTCGAGCGCCGGCATGAAGCGCGCGAGAAAGCGCCGATCCTGGCAGATCGAGTTGCCGCACATCGGTGATGCCTTTGCGGGCACGTGCTCGACGAGGAACGCCAGCGCCTGCGCTTCGACTTGCGCATCGGTCGCCGTCGATGCGCGCACCTTCTCGATCAGGCCCGAGCGAGCGTGCGTCGACTGGTTCCACGAATCCATCCCCTGCAGGACCGCGTCATCCTGATGGACGACGTACACCGGCGACTGCGCCACCGTGTCGAGCGCGTGGTCGGTGATCACCAGCGCCATCTCGAGGATGCGATCGGTATCGGGCTTCAGTCCCGACATTTCGAGGTCGATCCAGATGAGCCGATTGGGGTCCTGTGGCATGGCGCGCGAGCGTAAAATGATCGATCCATTGTACTTGAGCGCCGCATCGCCAGCGTGCGCCCGGCTTCGCCGTTGACCGCTTCCGCATTCACCGCCGCGTTCATTGCAGCACTCGCGCTCACGCTCGCCGTGCGCATCTGGCTCGCCGCCCGGCAGATCGCGTACGTCCGCGCGCACCGCGATGCGACGCCGGCGGCGTTCGCATCGCGGATCGACGCCGTCGCGCACCGAAAGGCCGCCGACTATACGATCGCGAAACAACGCTTCGGCGTGCTCGAATCGGTGACCGACGCCGTGGTGCTGCTCGCGATAACGCTCGGTGGCGGCATCGCCTGGCTCCTGTCGGCCACCGAAGCGCTGCCGATCGGGGCGATCGCGCGCGACGTGCTGTTGCTGTGCGGCATCGCGCTGATCGGCGGCATCGCATCGCTGCCTTTTTCGTGGTGGCGCACGTTCCGGATCGAAGAGCGTTTCGGTTTCAACCGGACCAAGCTCGCGACGTGGCTCGCCGACCTTGCCAAGGGAATTGCCGTCGGTGCGGCGCTCGGGCTGCCGCTGGTATTGGTGGTGCTGTGGCTGATGCGCAGCGCCGGCGCGTACTGGTGGCTCTTCGTCTGGGTCGCGTGGATGGCATTCCAGTTGCTCGTGCTCGTGCTGTATCCGACGGTGATCGCACCGCTCTTCAATCGCTTCTCGCCGCTGCCGCCGGGTGCGGCGCGCGAGCGAATCGAACGGCTGCTCGCGCGCTGCGGGTTTACGGCGTCGGGCCTGTTCGTGATGGACGGCTCGAAGCGTTCGGGACACGGCAACGCGTATTTCACCGGATTCGGGCGGGCGAAGCGCGTCGTATTCTTCGATACGCTGCTCGCGCGCCTTGCACCCGAGGAAATCGAGGCGGTGCTCGCGCACGAGCTCGGGCATTTCCGGCTGCGCCATGTGGTCAAGCGCGTCGTCTGGTCGGCGCTGCTTTCGCTCGGCCTCCTTGCAGTGCTCGCGTGGCTCGCGCGCATGCCGTGGTTCTACGCGGGGCTCGGTATCCCGGTCGCCGGCGTAGGCATCGCGATGACGAGACCGGGCGTCGCGCTTGCGTTGTTCATGCTCGCATTGCCGGTGTTCACGTTCGTGCTGGCGCCGCTGTCGGCCGCGTATTCGCGCCGGCACGAATTCGAGGCGGATGCGTTCGCCGCCGAGCATGCATCGGCGTTGGCGCTTGTCGCCGCATTGATCAAGCTGTACGAGGACAATGCGGCGACACTCACCCCCGACCCCATCCACTCCGCGTTCTACGATTCGCATCCGCCCGCGGTCGTGCGCGTGGCGCGCCTCAACGCGCTCGCGCCGTCCGGCGCATCCGCATGATGCTTGCGATGGGCAAGCCCTGACCTGCCGAGGATCCGATGACCACTCAATTTTCCCGCCCTTCCGAATCGTTGCTCGCGCTGGCCGCCTCGCATTGCACGGCGAGGCGCCGCGAAGCTCGCCGACGACGCGATGTCGGCGCGCCTGTCGACGCTGACCGGCTGGTCGCGTCGCGGTGACTGCATCGAGAAGGCCTACCCGTTCGCGAACTATCACGAGACGATCGGCTTCGTGAATGCGCTCGCCTGGATCGCGAACCGCGAAGACCATCACCCCGACCTCGCGGTTTCCTACAACCGATGCGTCGTGACGTGGTCGACGCACGATGCGGGCGGCGTCACGGACAACGACGCCATCTGCGCGGCCAAGACCGACCGGCTGCTCGCGGGGTAGCGGATGCGCGTCATCGGCTGATGTCACCGCACGACAGCGGGACTGCGCACGGTCTCGTCGTCGCGACGCATCGGCGCCATTACGTCGTCGGTCTCGATGCCGGCGACACGCTCGAATGCGTGCTGAAGGGCCGGTCGACGACGCTTGCCTGCGGCGATCGCGTCGAAGTGGCGCGCGAGTCGAGCGGCGGCGTCATCGTCGCCGTCGCGCCGCGCCGAAGCCTCCTCTACCGCTCCGACGCGTTCAAGGAAAAACTGATCGCGGCGAACGTCACCCAGGTGCTCGGCATCATCGCGCCGGACGTCCCGGTCGACGAGCACCTGCTGAACCGCTGGATCATCGCCGCCGAAACGCAGCGATGCCGCTTCGTGCTCGTGCTCAACAAGTCCGATTTGCCGGCCTCGGATCGGTTCGCCGAGCGCTTCGCCGCTTACGCCGCGCTCGGGTACGCGGTCGTCCGCGTCTCGGCGCTGGGCGACGTGACCAATCTGCTGCCGTGGATTCGTGCGCGGCACACGGTCGTCATCGGCCAATCGGGCATGGGGAAGTCGACGTTGATCAACGCGCTGCTGCCCGGCGTGAACGCGGCGATCGGCGAGCTCTCGGACGCATTGCGCAGCGGCCGGCATACGACGACGTCGACCGCCCTCTATCGACTGCCCGACGGCCACGGCTGGATCGTCGACTCGCCCGGCATGAAAGTGTTCGGACTCGCGCATTGCACGCCGGCGGCGATCGCGGACGCGTTCGTCGAATTGCGCGATCTCGTATCGCAGTGCCGCTTTCGCGATTGCCATCACGATCGCGAGCCGGATTGCGCGGTGCAAGCGGCGGTTGCCGAAGGACGCGTCGCGCCGCAACGCGTGGCGCTGCTGCAAACGCTGCTGCGCGAGACCGAAGCGGCCCACGATCCGGCGCGCTAGGACTTACGGGGCCCAGTTCGCGAGCGAGAGCAGGAACACGAGCAACAGCCACAGCACGAGCGCGCGCCAGACGAGCCCGACGGCCGACGGCAGGATTTCCGCTTCCACCGATTCGCCGGTGCCGATCTCCGGTCGCAGTTCGGTCTGACCGCCGTATCCGGGCAGCGAGCCGCCGAGTTGCACGCCAAGCGCACCGGCGCCGCTTGCGAGCACCGCGCCGATCGCTTCGCCGCCATAGGCCTCCGGCCACGCATGCGCCTGCGTGCGCCAGCAGAAGGCGGCATCCTCGAAATCGCCGACCACCGCGAACGACAGTGCGGTGAGCCGCGCCGGAATCCAGTCGAGAAGCCATAGCAGCATGCGCGCCGGTCGGCCGAAGACCTGCAGCGAGCGCGTCAGCACCGTCATGTCGTCGCCCGGCAGCGCACCCTTCCATTCGGCGGCGAGCAACGCGGCCGCACGGTAAAGAACGGCGCCCGCCGGGCCTGGCAACACGACGAACCAGAACAGCACGGCGAATACCTGCCGATACGCATCGGCGAGGCCGCGCTCGATCGCCACGCGCGCGACATCGTGGCTCGACAACTCGCTGGTTGCCGCGCCGCCGTTCCACGCGGCAAGCGCTCGCCGCGCGCCGGGGAGATCACCGCTCTTCAGCGCGGTGATGATCGCGGAGATCGCGTGGCTGAAGCGGCGAAACCCCATCAACGCATACAGCACGAGCACGTTGAACAGAAGGCCGAGCGCCGGATGCACGTTCGCCAGCAGCCACCATGCCGCCAGGGCCACCAGCACCGGCGGTGCGAGCGCCAGCGCCATCGCGACGATGCCGAGCGCCTGCGTGCCGCCGTTCAGGCGCCGCTCGATGCCGCGCGCGTACAGCACGAACGACCGCTCGACGGAGGCGCGCCACTGGAACGAGCGCCATTGCTCGAGCGCCAGCGCGGCGATGATCGCGAGCAGGTTCATCGCGACGAAGGCGTCAGCGGAGGGACTCGCGGTTCACGTCGGTGCAAAGGGACGGGCATAGGCGCCGCGTCATTATAATTGACGCTTTTCGCGCATTCGCGCGCTGCGGGCCGTTGCTGCGATGACACGCGAAGCGATGGACTACGATGTCGTGATCGTCGGCGGCGGGCCTGCGGGCCTCGCCGCGGCGATCCACCTGAAGCAACTGGCATCCGCCGCGTCGCGCGACGTATCGGTGGCCCTGCTGGAAAAGGGATCGGAGATCGGCGCGCACATCCTGTCGGGCGCTGTCATCGACCCGCGCGCGCTTGACGAGTTGATTCCGGACTGGAAAGGGAAAGGCGCACCGCTCGCGACACCGGTACGCGAGGATCGCTTTCTGATCCTCACCGAACGCAACGCCTGGCGAATCCCGCAGCGGCTGCTGCCGCCGCTGATGAGCAATCATGGCAATTACATCGCAAGCCTCGGCGACCTGTGCCGCTGGCTCGCGCAGCAGGCGGAGGCGCTGGGCGTCGAAATCTATCCCGGGTTTGCCGCGGCCGAAGTGCTGTACGGGGAAAGCGGCGAGGTGCGCGGTGTTGCGACCGGCGACATGGGCGTGGCGCGCGACGGCTCGCACAAGCCCGCGTATCAGCCCGGCATGGAGCTTCGCGCGCGCTACACGCTGTTCGCCGAAGGTTGTCGCGGTTCGCTGTCGCAGGCGCTGATGCAGCGGTTCGCGCTGCGCGACGGCATCGATCCGCAGAAGTACGGCATCGGCATCAAGGAACTGTGGCAGGTCGCGCCCGCGGCAGCACCGCCAGGGGCTCGTCGTGCACAGCCAGGGATGGCCGCTCGACAACGCCACCGGCGGCGGTTCGTTCATCTATCACTACGGCGACAATCTCGTCGCGGTCGGCTTCGTCGTGCACCTCGATTACGCGAACCCGCATCTGTCGCCCTACGACGAGTTCCAGCGCTTCAAGCTCCATCCGGCGATCCGGCCGACGCTCGAAGGCGGCAAGCGGATCGACGTACGGCGCGCGCGCCATCAACGAGGGCGGGTTGCAGTCGGTGCCGCGACTGACGTTCCCCGGCGGCGCGCTGATCGGCTGCGCGGCCGGCTTCGTCAATCTGCCGCGGATCAAGGGCTCGCACAATGCGATGAAGACGGCGATGCTGGCCGCCGAAGCCGCGTTCGCGGCGCTTGGCGAAGCGCGCTCGCACGACGAGCTAAGCGCGTACGAAGCGTCGTGGCGAACGTCGTGGGTCTACGAGGACCTGTACAAGGTGCGCAACGTCAAGCCCGGCCTGCATTGGGGCACGCTGGCGGGCACCGTGCATGGCGGCGTCCACATGTGGCTGAACGACCTCGGTCTCGGTGCGCTCGTGCCGTGGACGCTGCGGCATCGGCGCGCCGATCACGAGTCGTTTCGCCCGGCTTCCGCCATGCCGCCGATCGCGTACCCCCGGTACGACGGCGACGATCACGTTCGACAAGCTGTCGTCCGTCTACCTGTCGAACACGAACCACGAGGAAACCAGCCGGTGCACCTGCAGCTGCGCGATCCCGCGATTCCGGTCGACGTCGAATCTGCGCCAATCTACGACGGACCCGAAGCGCGTTACTGTCCCGGCGGGCGTCTACGAATTCGTCGCGGCGGAAGCGGCGCCGGCGCCGGCGCCCGCCGCCTGCAGATCAACGCGCAGAACTGCGTTCACTGCAAGACCTGCGACATCAAGGACCCGCGGCAGAACATCCATTGGGCGACGCCGGAAGGCGGCGGCGGACCGAACTACCGCGGCATGTGATCCAACAAAGAGCGGCCCCGCAAGGCCGCTCGTTTCGTTGCGTCGCCCGAATACGCGTCACATGCGCGGCTCGCCGTCCCGATTGACGGTGATCGTCGATCCCGGCGGAGTGCTCATCTGGACGTGATGCTCCTGCCCGTCGAACACGTACGTCACGTCCCAGTAATCCGGACGATCGTACCGGCTGCACGTCCCGGTGCAATGCTCGACGTCGCGGCCGTAACCCTCGTCACGGCCGACGTTCGCGCCCACCGCCGCGCCGGCGATCGCACCGCCCACCGTCGCGACGTCACGTCCGCGTCCGCCGCCGATCTGGTGACCGAGCACGCCGCCGATCACGGCGCCGACGATCGCGCCCGGCATGTTCACGTCACCGTTGAACTCACGCCGCTCGACCCAGCAACGCTGGTCGGACGGACCGACAACGGCGTGCACCGACGTGACCGGCGCTTCGTACGTCGCTCGTCGCCGCGCTGGCCGTAGCCCTGCGCGACGTAGCGATCGCCGCCGTACGCGCGATCACCGCGGTTGTCGTTGTAACCGTAGCGGCCTTCGACCGGACGCACCGACGAGATTTCGTTTTGCAGCCCCATGTCGGCCAGCGACGGGTATTCACCGGGTTGCAGGACGACGCAACGTCCGCTCGAATCCGGCGTCCTCGCACACCTGCCAGTTTCCGCCTTCGACGCGGGCGGACGATGCGCGGTCATTGAAGCCGATGCGATCCAGGTTGCGTCCGTCCGATCGGTACTGAATTGCTGACCACTGAAATCCTCGTGCGAATAGAACGTCACCTGCGCTGCCGCCGTGGTGGCGACGGCCAATGCGGCGACGCCCATCGCAGCCTTGAGAGAGATGCTCATACCTGTCCTCCGCATTCGGATTGCCACGTGCCAATGTAGGACGGATGGCGCACCGCTGCTGTCGGAAGCCCTCGGCAGCCGCTGTAAGACAATCCTCCGAAGGGGATGGAAAAAGGTCAGGGTCTGAGCCATGCGGCGCCGCGCACGCCGCTCGAATCGCCGTGCACATTGCGCACGAGCTCTCGTGTCGACGCGATCGCTGAAAATCCAGCGCGTCCACAACCGCCGGCACGCGACCGTACCAGCGCTCGATGTTCGACAACCCGCCGCCGAGCACGATGACGTCCGGATCGACGATGTTGACGACATGCGCAAGCGCCCGCGCGAGGCGCTCCTCGTATCGCGCGAGCGTCGCTTCGCAGCGCGCGTCGCCTGGTTCGGCGCCGGCGACGATCGCCTGCGTCGATTCGCAGTCGCGTACCGCCGCGGCGGCGGTGATCGCGCTCGAGTCCGGGTCCCGACAACCATGTCTCGATGCAGCCGGTCCGCCCGCAGAAGCAGGCGGGCCCGGGACGCTCGTCGTCGCGCGGCCACGGCAGCGGATTGTGACCCCACTCGCCGGCGATCGCATTGCGGCCCTCCAGCACGCGGCCGTGAACCGACGATCCCGCCGCCCACGCCGGTGCCGAGAATGACGCCGAACACGACGTCGGCGCCGCGCGCCGCGCCGTCTGTCGCTTCGGACAACGCGAAGCAGTTCGCATCGTTGGCCAGCGCGACCGCGCGTGCGAGCCGCTGTTCGAGATCGCGCTTCGACCGGCATGCCGTTCAGGCACACCGAATTCGAGCCGCGCAGCAGACCCGTCGCCGCGCGACAGCGAGCCGGGCGTGCCGATGCCGACCCGCGCAGCTGCCGACGCGCGCGCCGCACGCATCCTCGGCGTCGCGGACGAGACGCGCGACGAGCGCGATGATCGCGTCGTAGTCGTCGCGCGGCGTCGGCCTCGCGGCGGCGCAGCGCGCTCGCGACCTTCGGCGTCGAGCGCGACGATTTCGGTCTTCGTGCCGCCGAGATCGACGCCGATTCGCAGTGTTTCCACGCCGAGCGCCGGCATTGCGTCCGTCCGCGCGTAAACCGCCTCCCCGCCGGCCGCGCCACGTACCGCCACCTCGCCGCGCGCTTCGAGATGCGAAAGTGCGCCGCGCACCTCGTCGGCGGTGGCGGAGGCGACGGCGCTCACGACCCAGCCTGCGATACCCTCGACGGTGTCCCAGACGACGCGGGATGCATCGCCAGGTAGCGGCGGATTGCGTCGGCCAGCGTTTCGAAACGCGACGGGTGCGCGGGCATTTCCCGGGTCATGACGAGCGGCGGTTTGCGGTTTGCGGTGGGATGCCGAATCGCATCAGGTTGACGTTGGTGCCGTCATGCGGAATATTACCGGGTCGCCGCGTGCATCGCACGGCCCGGGCGAACCCGAACGCCATCAGACGTGGAAGGCACCGCCGGACGATGCGAAATCCCGACCTCGACGCGCGCGCGCGATTCGCCGTGGCACTCGCGCGCGAAGCCGGCGCGCTGGCGCTGCGCTATTTTCATCGCGAGCTCGACTACACCGCCGAGTCGAAAGGCGACCTGCAGGACTGGGTCAGCGTCGCGGATCGTTCGGTCGAAGCGCTTTGCCGCGCCCGGGTCGCCGCGATGTTTCCCGGCGACGCGATGCTCGGCGAGGAAAGCGGCGGCGCGCTTGCCGAGCGCGCATGGATAATCGATCCGATCGACGGCACGCTGAACTTCGTCCACGGCGTTCGGTACTGGTGCGTATCGATCGCCTTCGTGCACGACGGCATCCGGCGGATCGGTGCGGTTTACGATCCGCCTCACGACGAATTGTTCCTTGCCAGCGCAGGCGGCGGCGCGACGCTTGGCGATCGACCGATGCGCGTGTCAGCGTGCGCCGCGCTCGACCGCGCGCTGATCGTGCAGGGCTACGTGTATCGCCATGACCTCGATGCGCATCTCTCGCTTCGCCGCGAACTGATCCTGGCAGGCGCCGAGGTCAAGGACCATGGCGCGGGCGCGCTCATGCTGGCGCACGTCGCCGCCGGGCGCTTTGACGCGTATCTGGAGCCGCACGCACCCGCGGGACGCGAGCGCGGGATTGCTGCTCGTCGAGGAAGCCGGCGGCCGCGTGCTGCCCTACCCGGGCGATCGGGGGCTTGGCGCGGGCGGCGCAGTGCCCGCGAGCGCGCCGGCGCTATACGACCGGCTGCACGCCCTGGCGAAGTGGTGAATCGAGCGCAGCCGGAAGCTGCCGCTGTACCAGTAAGCCTGCAACTGCGAGCAGATCGCGCCGGACCGCGGGCGGGTACCGGCCTGGCCGCCGCGCCGATCGCCGAGCAGCTCCTCGAACAATGCAGGCGCGCCGCGATGGTCGTTCCATTGCGCGACGATGA
>CAVPMH010000009.1:0-18820 GCA_963706225.1 uncultured Pseudomonadota bacterium | reverse complement strand
ACCCCACTTTTGCGCCGGAGTAAGATGACAGCCGCACGTCCGCAACGATTGCCAACGTGGTCAAGCCTGAATTCGATCTCGCCGTCATCGGCGGCGGCGCCGGCGGACTTGTCGTCGCCGCCGGCGGCGCCCGGCTCGGCGCGAAGATCGCGCTGATCGAGAAGGACCGGCTCGGCGGCGACTGCCTGTGGCACGGCTGCGTGCCGTCCAAGACGTTGCTGAAGTCGGCGCGCGTCGCGCACGCGATGCGCCACGCTGACCGCTGGGCGCTTGCTCCGGCGGACCCGAAACCGGATCTCGCGCGCGTCATGACGCACGTCGCGGGCGTCGTCGCCGGCATCGCGCTGCACGACAGCCCCGAGCGCTTTCGCAGCCTCGGCGTCGACGTCATCCAGGGCAGCGGCCGGTTCGTTTCGCCGACCGCATTCGAAGTCGACGGACGCACGATCACGGCGAAGCATTTCGTGATCGCGACCGGCTCGCGGCCCGCGATTCCGCCGATCGCCGGGCTCGCGCACGTCCCGTACCTGACGAACCAGACGGTGTTCGCGCTGCGCGAACCGGTGCCGCGTCTCATCATCGTCGGCGCCGGGCCGATCGGCAGTGAAATGGCGCAGGCGTTCCGTCGCCTCGGCAGCGAGGTGATCGTCGTCGACATGGCGAACAAGATCCTGCCGCGCGAAGACGCCGACGTCGCCGCCGTCGTGCAGCGGCAACTCGAGGCGGAGGGTGTCCGCTATCGCCTCGGCATCAGCGTCGGCGGCGTAATGCCCGGTCATCCGCATGCCGGCCGCATCCGCATGACGCTGCGCACGGCAAACGGCGCGGTCGAGCAGCTCGCCGCGTCGCATCTGATGCTCGCCGCCGGGCGCCTGCCGAACATCGAAGGCCTCGGCCTCGACGCGGCCGGCGTGCACGCCGAAAACGGCCGCATCGTCGTCGACGACGTGCTGACGACGACCAATCCACGCGTTCATGTCGTCGGCGACGTCGCCGGCACGTATCCGTTCACGCACGTCGCCGAGCATCATGCGGGCATCGTGCTGCGCCAGACGCTGTTCCGGATGAGCTGGGCGAAGCCATCGACCGTCGTTCCGTGGTGCACGTACACCGACCCCGAGCTCGCGCGCGTGGGACTTTCCGAAGCGGAAGCGCGCCGACATGGAATCGAGCACCGCATCTATCGCTTCCCGTTCGACGACGTGGATCGCGCGCGCGCCGAAGGCGAAACCGAGGGCTTCGCAAAGCTCGTGACCGACCGGCGCGGGCGGTTGCTCGGCGCCGCGATTGTCGGCGCCGATGCCGGCGAGCTCATCGCCGAATGCGTGCTCGCGATCGGCAAGCGGATGAAGGTCGACGACATCTCGGCCGCCATTCATGCGTATCCCACGCGTTCGCAGATCGCTCGCCGGGCAGCGGACGAGCGGCGCAAGGCGGCGCTGACGCCGTCCTCGCGCGCGTGGATGCGCCGGGTCTTCGGATTGCGCGGGGCGTGAGCGCCGCCGGGCCGCCCCAAGGCGCGAATCGCCCCCTTGGGGGCAGCGCAGCGGCGCAGCCGCAAGCGTGGGGGGATCATACAAGCACGGCCGTGACGCGGAACGCATCCTGGCGCTGACGCGCGTCGCGGCCGCGAAGGCACTGCTCGGCGCACTGTTCGTTGCGGCGATCGTCGCATTCGTCGCGCTCGGCGGGCCGCATTACCTGTCGCTCGATGCACTGAAGACGAACCGCGATGCGCTGCTGCGCTTCGCTGACGCGCATCAGGCGGCCGCGCTCGTGGTGTCGTTTTGCGTCTATGCCGGCGCGATCGCGCTGAGCCTGCCCGGCGGACTTGTCCTCTCCCTCGCCTGCGGCCTGCTGTTCGGACGCGCGCTCGGTACCGCGCTCGCCGTCACGGCCGCGACGCTTGGCGCGACGCTCGTGTTCCTCGCCGCGCGTTACCTGTTTGCCGATGCGATGCGCAAGCGCCTCGGCGCATCCGGCACGCGGATCAACGCCGGCTTCACGCGCCACGCGTTCAACTACCTGCTGTTCCTGCGCCTCGTGCCGCTGTTTCCGTTCTTTCTCGTCAACATTGCGCCGGCGTTCACGTCGGTTCCCGTGCGCACGTACGTGCTCGCGACACTGCTCGGCATCATTCCGGGAACGTTCGTGTACGTGAATCTCGGCGCCGCGGTCGGGCGCCTCGATTCGCTCACGGGTGCGCTGTCGATGAACACGCTCGCAGCGCTGGCGCTGCTGGGTCTGCTCGCACTCGTCCCCATCTTCGTCCGCCGGCGCTCGTCGCAGCCGACGCCTCGCACGTGATGCGGCTCGCGATCGTCGTTCCGGCGCGAAACGAAGCGGCGGTCATCGGCGCAACGCTGGCATCGCTGCAGCCGCTGCGCGCGCGTGGCCACGAGGTCATCGTCGTCGACGGCGGCAGCGACGACGCGACGCGCGCGATTGCCGCGCCGCTCGCCGATGCCGTGCGCGTCGCGCATCGCGGCCGCGCCTCGCAGATGAACGCAGGCGCAGCGGCCGCGAGCGCCGACGCGTTGCTGTTTCTGCATGCGGACACGCGCCTGCCCGAACGCGCGGACATGGCCGTGGCCGAGGCGCTCGCGAAAGGTGCGCGCTGGGGCCGCTTCGACGTCGCGATCGACGGGCGCAGCGCGTGGCTGCCGCTTGTCGCGCGCGCAATGAATCTTCGCTCGCGCCTGACGGGGATCGCAACCGGCGATCAGGCGATGTTCGTCTTGCGTGATGACTTCACGACTGTCGGCGGCTTTCCGGCGCTGCCGTTGATGGAAGATGTCGCGCTGTCGGCGCTGCTCAAGCGCGCGGCAGGTCCGCCCGCATGCCTGCGCGACGTCGTCGTGACGTCGGGGCGCCGGTGGGATGCGCAAGGCGCGTTGCGCACGATTGCAACGATGTCGCGCCTTCGCTTCGATTTCGGGCGCGGCGTCTCGGCAGATACGATCGCCGAGCGCTACGGCGAGCGATCGCCTCCGACGCTGCAGGTCTTCGCGCGCGAGCCCGTTCCCGGACAGGTCAAGACGCGGCTCGCGGCCGCGATCGGCGCGGCACGCGCGGCTGACGTCTACCGGACGCTGGCCGAGCGCACGCTCGCGGCTGCCGCGGCAGCGCGCGCACGGGGATGCATCGGCGATGTCGAACTGTGGAGCGCATCCGCGAGCGACGCCGCAATCTTCCACGCCTGGCGCGATCGCTTCGGCGTCGTGCTGATGGCCCAATGCGCCGGCGACCTCGGCGCGAGAATGCACCACGCGCTTGCGCGCCTCGCTTGCGCGCGGCCGACCTGCCGTGCTCGTCGGCACCGACTGCCCGGATCTCGACGCCGACTACCTCTGCGCCGCCGCATCGGCGCTCGAGGCGAACGACGTTGTCATCGGGCCCGCCGCCGATGGCGGCTACGTGCTGATCGGCCTCGCGCGCGACGCGGATCTCTTCAGCGAAATGGCGTGGAGCACGCCGCAGGTCTACGCGTGCACGCGGGAACGCGTCGCCCGGCAAGGTCTGCGCATGCACGAGCTGCCGGAGCGCTTCGACGTCGATACCGCGGACGACTATGCGCGCTACGAAGCGGCCACGGCTCGCGCAGCCGGAAGCTCATGACGTCGCGACCTGCACGACCGAGCGCCAAGTGATGTCTATTTTGCAAGCTGCTTGAGTTCGTCGAACACGCGCGTTACGTTGGGCTGCTTTGCGACGAAGGCCAGCAGTGCTTTGCGCTGCACATTCGAGCGGACGCAGCCCTCGAGCGTGACCCAACCACGGGATGTCGTTATCCATACCGATGTGTCGCGGAAGCGCGCGTTCGCACCGATCGCGGCGATCACCTGAGCGTTGATTTCCGGGTCGCGTTTATAGGCACCACCTGGCTCGCAGGTACCCTCGAGCGCGCAGCGAGTGCCGCGCTCGACGCGGACGTGTGCTTCGGCACGCATTTCTTCCGCGGTCAGCAGTGTTGGCTTGACGATAGGGCATGCAGCGCCGCCGTACGTCGCCCGTCCGAAAGGATCGAGTTGAAAACCGGTTTCCGCAGCATACGAAACAATGGCGAGGGTCCCGGCGCCCAGAAACATCGCGGCCAAAATGTGGCGTGTGCCGCTGGAGGCTGCTAGGCTGCGGCGATGCGCAAGACAATCGTCAAGTGGTTCGGCGTGCTGTTCGGCGTCGCCCTGCTCGCGGCAGCCATTTTCCTGGTTAACCTGGTCTGGTTCCGGCCTTTCAGCCTGAACCTGTTCTACGAGAAGGTCTTCGTCACGTTCGTGCTGGAGAACCCGGAGTTGCTGACCTCGCTCGGCATCGCCGAGCAGTTCGGCTACCGGCGGCACAACGCCCATCTCGACGACCTGTCGATCGCCAAGGCAGACCGTGACTTCGCCGCCTGGCATGGATACCTCGCCGACCTGAAATCCTACGACCTCGCGGCTCAGACGCCAGCGCAGCGACTGTCCACGCGCGTTCTGGCCTTTTACATCAACAGCCAGCTCGAAGGCGAGAGGTTTCGCTTTCACGATTACCCGGTTAACCAGTTATGGGGCGTACAGAACGACACGCCCGAATTCCTCATCAACCAGCACCGTATCGCGGACCGGCGCGGCGCCGAGGACTATCTCGCGCGGCTCGGCGAGGTGAGTCGAAAGTTTGACCAGGTACTGGAAGGTCTGGCGATACGCGAGAAGAAGGGTGTGGTGCCGCCGCGCTTCGTGATCGAGCGTGTGCTCACCGAGATGCGGGGCTTCGCCGGCAAGCCCGCGTTGGAAAATCCGCTGTACAAGAACTTCGCCGCGAAGGTGGACGCCCTGGCCGAGCTCACGACGAGTGACAAGGAGACTCTGGATGCGCAATGTGCTCAGGCCATCGAAAACAGCGTGCTTCCGGCCTATCGGAAGCTGATCAGCTTTTTCGAGGGGCAGGTATTACGGTCTACCACGGATGATGGCGTCTGGAAGTTGCCCGACGGCGACGCCTATTACGCCTACCGCCTTCGCACCGAGACCACCACGCGAATGACGCCGCAGCAGGTGCACGATCTCGGTCTGTCCGAGGTGGCGCGCATCGAGGGCGAGATGAAATCAGTCCTCACCGCGCAGGCGGAATTGCAGCCGGGCGAGACGCCGGCGCAGGCCCTTGCTCGGCTGGCCAAGGACCCGCGCTTCCTGTACCCCAACACGGACGAGGGCCGAAAGGCCGTTCTCGCGGACTACAAAAGAATGCTCGAGGATCAACTCGCTCGCTCGCGCGCGGTGATCGGGCTCATACCCAAGGCGCCAATCGAGGTGAGGCGCGTTCCGGAGTTCAAGGAGAAAACCGCGCCAGGCGCGTACTACAGCGCGCCCGCGATCGACGGCACGCGGCCCGGCGTCTTTTACGCCAACCTGCGCGACATGAACGAGGCACCCAGGTTCGGCATGCGCACACTCGCGTTGCACGAGGGTGTTCCCGGCCACCACTTCCAGATTGCGTTGGCGCAGGAGCAGACTGGCGGGCCCACGTTTCGGAAGGTGCTGCCGTTTAACGCGTATAGCGAGGGCTGGGCGCTCTATGCCGAGTGGCTTGGCACCGAGCTGGGCGTCTACAAGGACGACCCCTTCGGCGATCTGGGCCGGTTGCAGGCGGAAATGCTTCGATCGGTACGCCTGGTCGTCGATACCGGCATCCACTACAAGCGCTGGCCGCGCGAGAGGGCCATCGCCTACATGCTCGAGAAGACCGGCATGAGCGAGGGTGCAGTGGTCTCGGAGATCGAGCGATACATCGTCAATCCGGGGCAGGCCTGCGCCTACAAGGTCGGCATGCTCAGCATCCGCGCGGCGCGCGAGCGGGCGCATGCGGCGCTCGGCCCGCGCTTTGACGTCGAGGCAGAGAAGGCGTTCCACGATGTGGTGCTGCGCGGCGGGGCGCTGCCGCTCGAGGTGCTGGATGAGCAGGTGGATGCCTGGATCAAGACCCGCGGCCAGTAAGCGAGCGGAGTCGCGTGAGGCTCGTCCTGGTCTTTGGCCCGCTGCAGCGGCCTTCCGGTTTCGGCGACTGCGCGAGCGCCGGGATCGTCAGAACGAGCGTGCCGCGACCACGCGCCCGCGCACCTCGCCGAAGCCGACGCGGTAATCCTTGCCCTGCGCCCAGCCGGTCAGCACGACTTCATCGTCGTCCTCGAGGAAGCGGCGCTCGCCGCCATCCGGGAGCTTGAGCGGCCGCGTGCCATTGGCCGTCAGTTCGAGCAGCGAGCCGAAGCTGTCGGGTGTTGCGCCGCTGATCGTCCCCGAGCCCATCAGATCGCCGATGCGCGTGTTGCAGCCGGAAACGGTGTGATGCGCGAACTGCTGGGCCACGCTCCAGTACAGCGACCTGGCATTGGTGCGGCAGACGGTGGTCGCACTGCGCCCGGCATGGATCAGCATCGCTTCCAGATGGATGTCGTACGCCTGCGGCCCCGACGTCTCGAGATACGGCAGCGGCCGCGGATTCTGCACCGGACCCTCGACCCGGAACGGCTCGAGCGCGTCCATCGTCACGACCCACGGCGAAATCGACGTCGCGAACGACTTGCCGTTGAACGGTCCGAGCGGAATGTATTCCCACTGCTGGATGTCGCGCGCGCTCCAGTCGTTCATCAGCACCATGCCGAACACGTGCGAGAGCGCCGAGCCCACCGGCACGGGCTCGCCGAGCGGATTGCCGACGCCGACGACGAACGCCGTCTCGAGCTCGAAGTCGAGCTTCTCGCAGGGCCCGAAATCCGGCTGCGCCGCATCCGGCCGCTTCATCTGCCCGTTCGGCCGCAACACCGGTGTGCCACTCACGACGATGGAGCTCGCGCGCCCGTTGTACGCGATCGGGACGTACAGCCAGTTGGGCAGGAGTGCGTGCGCAGCATCCCGGAACATCGAGCCGACATTCGTCGCGTGCTCCTTCGACGAATAGAAATCGGTATACGCCGGTATCGTCAGCGGCAGCAGCATCTTCGCCGCCGACTGCGGCGCGAATGCGCGTGCGCGCGCGCGCGAATCGTCGCGCAGGCGCGCGTTGTCGTGGCGCAGCAGGTCGCTGATCGCTTCGCGCGCGCGTCTCCACGCGTCGGGGCCGCGCTCGATGAACGGATTCAGCGTCGGCCGATTGAAGAGCCGCTCGCCGGGCACGACGTCGAGCAATCCCGCCTGCTCGAGCACCGACAGGTCGAGCACCTGGTCGCCGATCGCGACGCCGATGCGCGGCGAATAATTCGCGGGCGTGGTGAAGACCCCGTACGGCAGATTCTGGATCGGGAAATGCGAGTCCTTCGCGATGGTGACGAAGGATTTCAGCTTCGGATCGTTGGGATGCATGCCGGATTACCCGTCGCGGTCAACGCCGGCCGTTGAAGTGCTTCGCGAGCCCCTGCCAGCACGCCTGGTAGTTTCGCTGCAACTGCGCCGACGCGAGCGCGTGCGGCGTCGGATGGATCACGTAGCGGGTCTCGAACATGAACGCGAGCGTACCATCGATTTTTCGCGGCTCGAGCGGCGCCTCTGCGGCGCGCTCGAACGTGGCCGCGTCCGGTCCATGCCCGGACATCGAATTGTGCAGGCTGCCGCCGCCCGGCACGAAGCCGCCGGCCTTCGCATCGTAGACGCCGCGAATCAGCCCCATGTACTCGCTCATCACGTTGCGGTGAAACCATGGCGGGCGAAACGTGTCTTCCGCGACCATCCAGCGCGGCGGGAAGATCACGAAGTCGACGTTCGCCGTTCCCGCCGTGTCCGACGGCGACGTCAGCACCGTGAAGACCGACGGATCGGGATGATCGAAGCTCACCGTGTTGATCGTGTTGAAGCGCGCGAGGTCGTATTTGTATGGCGTGTAGTTGCCATGCCACGCGACGACGTCGAGCGGCGAATGATCGATGGGCGCGCGCCACAGTTGACCGCCGAACTTTCCGATGAGCTCGAACGCGCCTTCATGCTCGCTGTACGCCGCCACGGGGGCGAGAAAATCGCGCGCGTTGGCGAGGCCGTTGCTGCCGATCGGGCCGAGCTCGGGAAGGCGCAGCAGCGCACCGTAGTTTTCGCAGACATAGCCGCACGCAGGCGCGTCGACGTCGCGCAGCTCGACGCAGAAGCGGACGCCGCGCGGTATCAGCGCGATCTCGCCCGGCGCGGCATCGAGGATGCCGAGCTCGGTCGCGATCCGCAGCTCGCCCTGCTGCGGCACGATCAGCAGCTCGCCGTCGGCGTCGTAGAAATAGCGATCGCGCATCGGTCGATTGCACGCGTAGACGTGAATGCCGATGCCGATCTGCGCGGCCGCGTTGCCGTTGCCGGCGATCGTCACCAGGCCGTCGACGAAATCGGTGGGTGCGTCCGGCAGCGGAAAAGGATCCCAGCGGAGCTGGTTGGGCGACGTTTGCGACGTGTCGAACGGCGCCGTCGCGAGCAACGGCTGCGGGAACGGCTCGAACGCGCCGTGCAGGACCGCGGGACGAATCCGGTACAGCCACGAGCGCCTGTTTGCGTGCCGCGGCGCGGTAAATGCGGTTCCGGAAAGCTGCTCGGCGTACAGGTCGTACGGCGGTCGCTGCGGCGAATTGCGGCCGACAGGCAGCGCGCCTTCGAGCGCCTCGGTGGCAAATTCGCTGCCGAACCCGGATTGGTAAACGACGCTCATCCGCTCACGCGGGCGGGATGGGCTGGCGCTTCGTCGAGCACGCTGCACGCGGGCGTCTTCGCGAGCTCCGCCTTGGCGGCGGCGACCGACGTGATGTGACCGGGATCGACGCCGTTCTTGATCGCGGTGATTTCCGCGAGAATCGAAATCGCAATCTCCGGCGGCGTGCGGCTGCCGATGTACAGGCCGATCGGTCCGTGCAGGCGCGCAATCTGCGCATCATCGAGATCGAACTCGCGCAGGCGCTCGCGGCGCTTTTCGTTGTTCGCGCGCGAGCCGATCGCGCCGACATAGAACGCCCGTGACTTGAGCGCCTCCATCAACGCGAGATCGTCGAGCTTCGGGTCGTGCGTGAGCGCGACCACCGCCAATCGCTCGTCCGGCCGCATCGCCTGCACGGTGTCATCGGGCATCGTGCGCACGAGGCGCACGCCCGGCACATCCCAGGTCTCGGTGTATTCCTCGCGCGGATCGCAGATCGTCACGTCGTAGCCGAGACCCACGGCGATCTGCGCGAGATACTTGGAAAGCTGCGACGCACCGATGACGAGCATCCGGTAGCGCGGTCCGTGGATCGTCCGCAGCATCCTGCCGTCGAACGTGAGACCATCGTTCGGCTGCGCAGGATGCAACGTCGCAAATCCCGACGCGACGTCGAGACGGCGCGCGACGAGATGGCCGGTCTCCACCTCGCGCAGCAGCGCGCGCATGCCCGATTCGCGCGTCAGCGGCTCGAGCACGAGCTGGATCGTCCCGCCGCACGGCAGCCCGAAGCGACGCGCCTCGTCGGCCGAAACGCCGTACGTGACGACTTCGCATTTCGTCGCCCGCTGGCCTTCACGGCGCGTGCGATCGACGATGTCGTCCTCGATGCAGCCCCCTGATACCGAGCCGACGACGAGGCCATCTTCGCGCACGGCGAGCAGCGCGCCTTCCGGGCGCGGCGAGCTGCCCCAGGTCTTGACGACCGTCACCAGCAACACGCGGCGGCCTTCGTCCACCCACGCGGCGCTCTTGCGCAGCACGTCCAGATCGACACTGTCCATGGCCACTCTCCGATACCGTTAGCGATAGCCGCGCGTGTACAGCACGATCAGCACGACAATGATCGCGGCGATCGCGGCATAGCGGATCCACACCGAGCCGCCCGGCGGCGCCAGCGGCGGCGGTGTCGCCGCATCGTCTGTCACCGTCAATGGCTCGGCGCTCGACGCCGTTCCCGCCACCCCGGGCTGCGCAGGCTCGAGGCGCGCAACGAAGCGCGCGAAGAAATCGTCGGTCAGCTTCGCGGCCGCGCCGTCGACGAGGCGCGAGCCGATTTGCGCGAGCTTGCCGCCGACCTGCGCCTTGGCGTGGTACGTCATCGACGTGTGCTGTTCGCCTTCGGGCGCGAGCGTCACGCGCGCTTCGCCGCGCACGAACCCCGCCGCGCCGCCCTGCCCTTCGAATTGCAGCGTGTACGCATTCGGCGGATCGATGTCGCTCATCGTCATGCGTCCGTTGAAGCGCGCCGATACCGGACCGACGCGCGCCGCCATTACGACCTCGTATGCATTGTCGCCGCTGCGCTCGAGCGACTCGCATCCGGGCAGGCAGGCCTTCAGGATTGCCGGATCGTTCAACGCGGCCCAGACGACGGGCGGCGCCGCGGGCACGATACGGGTGTTCGACAGTTCCATCGGGGACTTATTTCAATTCGCGAACGCCAGGGCCGCGTTGCCCCGCGCTCGGGGCTCGGCGAGCGCCTTGGCGAGATCGGTCAGCGTTTCGATATTGTGCACCGGAAGAAAATCGTCCACGTGCGGCAGCAGCGCGCGAATGCCCGCCGGCCGCGCCTCGAATCCCGAATAGCGCAGCAACGGGTTGAGCCACACGAGCCGCGCGCACGATTTCGCGAGGCGCTCGGCCTCGAACGCCAGCCCGTCGCCGGCGTCGGCATCGAGCCCATCGCTGATCAGCAGCACGACGGCATTCTGGCCGAGGAGCCGGCGTGACCAGTGCCGGTTGAACTCGGTGAGGCAACGGCCGATACGAGTTCCGCCCGCCCAGTCCTCGACGGCGCCAGCGACGCGCCCGAGCGCCACGTCGACATCGCGATGTCGCAGGTGACGCGTGATGTTCGTGAGCCGCGTACCGAACGTCAGCACGTGCACGCGGTGGCGGTCATTGGTGATCGCGTGCAGGAAATGCAGCAGCATCCGCGCGTAGCGATCCATCGATCCCGAGACGTCGCACAGCACGCACAGCGGCGGCGGCCGGCGTCTGCGGGTGCGGTACCTGAGCGGCGTCAGCGCGCCGCCCGCGCCGACGCTGCCGCGAAGCGTCGCGCGCAGATCGATCGCGCGCCCGCGTGCCGCGGCGGTGGTCCGGCGCACCGGCCGTGACGGCAACGGCAGCTTCATCCTGCGCAGCAGCGCCTTCACCTCGGTGAGCTCCTCGGCGGTCATCGTCGCGAAGTCCTTGCGCTGCAAAACCTCGCGCGCCGAAAACGAGAACGCCGCATCGAGCTCCGATTCCTGCTCCTCGCCCCGGCCCGACGGCGGGGGCGGCGGCAGCATCGCCTGTGCAAGACGCGCCGGCAGGTTCTCATCTACGTCGGCGGCTCTGCCGTGGATTTTCGGCAGCAGCGCGGCGATCATCTTCTCGAGCAGCCGCGGATTGCGCCAGAACAGGTCGAACGCCTGCTCGAAGATCGGCAGATGCTCGCGCCGCGATACCAGCACCGCGGCGAGCGCTTCCCGAAAATCCGTGCGGTTGTCGACGCCGACCGCTTCGACCGCTGCGAGCGCATCGATCACCTTCGCCGGTCCCAGCGGCAAACCGGCAGCGCGCAGGACGCGCACGAAATACAGGACATTATCCGCGATGTGTCCAAATGCTCGCTGGCCGCGCCGCCCCTCACCCGCCTCGCTGACGCTCGGCTCCCTCTCCCCGCGTGCGGGGAGAGGGTCGGGGTGAGGGGAATACCCGGCAGCGCTCATGCCGTCACGCGCGCTCGGGCTGCGCCTCGCGCAGGAGCTTCGCCGCCACGTCCGGCGTAATCGCGGCGACATCGTCCTGGTACTTGAGCAATGCGCCGAGCGTATCGGCGACCGTCTGCGGATCGAGTGTGATCCGGTCGAGCGCCACCAGCGCCTCGGCCCAGTCGAGCGTCTCCGCGATGCCGGGCGCCTTGAAAAGATCGAGCGCGCGCAGCCGCTGCGTGAACGCGACGACCTCGCGCGCGAGCGACTCCGACGCCGCGGGACATTTGCGCCGCACGATGGCGAGCTCGCGCACGGCATCCGGATAATCGACCCAGTGATAGAGGCAGCGACGCTTGATCGCGTCGTGAATCTCGCGCGTCCGATTCGACGTGATGACGACGACCGGCGGCGTCTGCGCGCGGATCGTGCCGAGCTCGGGAATCGTCACCTGGTAATCGGACAGCACTTCGAGCAGATACGCCTCGAACGGCTCGTCGGCGCGGTCGAGCTCGTCGATCAGCAGCACCGGCGGCTTGCCGTCTTCGGGCGACAACGCCTGCAGCAGCGGTCGCCGCAGCAAAAAGCGCGTCGTGAAGATGTCGTGCGATAGCTCGGCGCGCTCGATGCCGCCCGAGGCTTCCGCGAGGCGAATCTCGATCATCTGGCGCGGGTAATTCCACTCGTAGACCGCGGCCGCCGTGTCGAGACCTTCGTAACATTGCAGGCGCACGAGCGGTCGCGAAAGTCCCGCCGCCAGGACCTTCGCAATTTCCGTCTTGCCGACACCCGCCTCGCCTTCGAGGAACAGCGGCCGTGCGCAACTTCAGCGCGAGAAAGACGGCGGTGGCGAGGCGCCGCTCGGCGACGTAGTCGTGCTGCTCGAGGAGCTCGAGCGTCGCGTCGACATCGGCAGGAAATTGTGCCGGCATGCGTTCCTGGTTCACGTTCTGCAGCGGTTGAAGCATCAGCTTCGATTCTACGGCACGTCAACCGGGCTGCCCGCTACCCGCGGGTTGTCCGGTGCCGACCGACGCGCGAGTCGCGAGTACAGATTTCTGTATAATCGACAGCATGAAGACGACCTTGGACATCCGGGACGAACTGCTTGCGCGAGCCAAGGAGCTTGCCGCGAGAAAGCGCACTTCACTCACGAAGATCATCGAGGAGGCGCTGGCGCTCCGCTTACGCCGCGTCCGCGCGCCGCGCCGCCCGCTCGTGCCACTTCCAGTGTCGAGGCGCGCTGGTGGCCTCGTGAAGGGTATCGACGGCACGAGCAATCGTTCTCTTCTGGACGCCGCTGACGAGTGATTCCGGATGTCAACGTGCTGGTCGCGGCATTCCGGGCAGATCATTTGCATCACGCGTGCGCGCGTGATTGGCTTGCCGCGACGCGCAGCGCATGCGCCGAGGGCACCGCAACACTCGTGCTGCTCCTCGTCGTCGTTGCGGGATTTCTGCGTGTGACGACGAACGCCCGCGTCTTCGTCAGCCCGGACTCCATCGAGGATGCCGTGACGTTCGTCGACGTGCTGCTCGAATCCCCTGGCGTCGAGCTTCAACCAGGGATGGCCGAGTGGCCGTTGCTGCGCGACAAACTGCTGCTGCTCGGTCTCCCCGGTAACCTCGTCACGGATGCATGGATTGCTGCCGCGACGCAGGCGCTTTCCGAGCACCTCGTCACTTTCGATCGGGACTTCATCCGGCTCTTGCCAGCGCCCGACGTTACGTTGCTCTCGGCATCCCTGTAATTTTGAAGCGCCTTGCCCGCGAAACGCACGTGCAGCCCGATCCGAACTGCCCTCAAGAAGTCCTTGCCGGCGTTCAGCTCATCGCCGCCACCGCCCGCGACGCCATCACCGAGATCAGATGCGCTCGGTACTCCGCGGACCCATGCAAATCGCTGTTCAGTCCCTTCGCATCGACGTGCACACCCTTCGCCGCCTCCGGCGTGAAACTGCGCTTCAGCGCATCCTCGATCGTCGTCGCGCGAAACACCGACGGCGCGGCGCCCGTCACGGCGACGCGAACATCGCCGTTCGCAAACTGCGCGACGAACACGCCGACCAACGCAAAGCGAGACGCCGGATTCGGAAACTTCGCATAAGCCGCGCGCTGCGCGATCGGAAAATCGACGGCGGTGATGATTTCGTCGGGCGCGAGCGCTGTTTCGAACATGCCCTTGAAGAAATCGTCGGCGGCAATTGCGCGCCGGTCGGTGCGAATCGTCGCGCCGGTCCCGAGCACGGCCGCCGGCCAATCGGCCGCCGGATCGTTGTTGGCGAGCGAGCCGCCGAGCGTGCCCATGTTGCGCACCTGACGGTCGCCGATGCCTTCGGCAACGCTCGACAACGCCGGCATCGCGCTTTGCACGATATCCGACGACGCGACTTCCGCGTGCCGCGTCATCGCGCCGATGACGATACGCTCGCCGGCCTTGCGGATGCCGTTGAGATCGGGAATGTCGCTCAACGAGACGAGCGTGCCGGGTTGCGAGAGCCGCAATTTCATCGCCGCGACAAGGCTTTGACCGCCGGCAAGCGGCCGCCCGCCCGTCGATGCAAGAAGGGCCGCGGCATCCGCCAGCGTTTTCGGTTGCGCAAACTCGACTGCGTACATGGAATTCTCCCTATGCGTGGCCGACGAGCGCGGGATCCCGCGCCTGACGAATGGCGTTCCAGACGCGCTGCGGCGATGCCGGCATGTCGAGGTGCGTGACGCCCACGGCGGATAGCGCGTCCATCACGGCGTTCATCATCGCCGCCGGCGCGCCGATCGCACCCGCTTCGCCGCAGCCCTTCGCGCCGAGCGGATTGTGCGTGCACGGCGTCACCTTCGTGTCCACCGTGAACGACGGCAGGTCGTCGGCGCGCGGCAATGCGTAATCCATCATGCTGCCGGTCAGCAGTTGCCCGCTGTCGCGATCGTAGACGCAATGCTCGAGCAGCGCCTGCCCGAGGCCCTGCGCGACGCCGCCGTGCACCTGCCCGGCGACGATCATCGGATTGATGATGGTGCCGAAATCGTCGCACGCGGTGAACGCCGCAACCTCCACGACGCCGGTGTCGGGATCGATCTCCACCTCGCAGATGTGCGTGCCCGCCGGATACGTGAAGTTCGTCGGATCGTAGAACGCCGTCTCGTTCAAGCCTGGCTCGAGTGTTGCGAGCGGATAGTTGTGCGGCACGTATGCGGTCAACGCGATTTCGCCGAACGTCTTGCTGCGGTCGGTGCCGGCGACGCTGAACTTGCCGTCCTTGAACTCGATGTCGGTTTCCGCCGCTTCGAGCAGGTGCGCGGCAATCTTGCGGCCCTTGGCGACGATCTTGTCGAGCGCCTTGACGATCGCCGTACCGCCGACCGCGAGCGAGCGCGAACCATATGTGCCCATGCCGAACGGCACGCGGCCGGTGTCGCCGTGCACGACGCTGACGTTGTCCACCGGCACGCCGAGGCGCGCGGCGACGATCTGCGCGAACGTCGTCTCGTGACCCTGCCCGTGGCTGTGCGAGCCGGTGAACACCGTCACGCTGCCCGTCGGATGCACGCGCACTTCGCCCGCCTCGAACAGGCCGGCGCGCGCACCGAGCGCCCCGGCGACGTTCGACGGCGCGAGTCCGCATGCCTCGATATAGGACGCGTAGCCCAGGCCGCGCAGCTTGCCGCGCTTCTGCGACTCGGCCTTGCGCGCGGCAAAGCCCGCGACGTCGGCCATTTCCATCGCCGCATCGAGTGTCTGGTCGTAGTTGCCGATATCGTAGTTGAGCGCGACCGGCGTCTGATACGGAAACTCGCGAATGAAATTGCGCCGGCGCAGCTCATCCTGCGGAATGCCCATTTCCACCGCCGCCTGGTGGACGATCCGCTCGACGACGTACGTCGCTTCCGGCCGCCCGGCGCCCCGATAGGCGTCGACCGGCGCGGTGTTCGTGAACGCCGCGGTGACTTCGCACCAGATCGCGGGTGTGGTGTACTGGCCCGCGAGCAGCGTCGCATAGAGGATCGTCGGTATGCATGATGCAAACGTCGACAGGTACGCGCCCATGTTCGCCGTCGTCTGCACGCGCAGTGCGAGGAACTTGCCATTCTTGTCGAGCGCCAGCTCGGCGTGCGTGACGTGGTCCCGGCCGTGCGCATCGGTCAGGAACGATTCGCTCCGCTCGGCGACCCACTTGATCGGGCGGTTGATGCGCTTCGACGCCCAGACCATCGCGGTCTCCTCGGCGTAGAGGTAGATCTTCGAGCCGAACCCACCGCCGACGTCGGGCGCGATGACGCGCACCTTGTGCTCGGGCAGGCCGAGCACGAACGCCGTCATCAGCAGCCGCTCGACATGCGGATTCTGGCTGGTGACGTACAGCGTGTAGGCATCGTCGGCGCGGTTGTACGACGCGAGTGCCGCGCGCGGCTCGATTGCGTTAGGCACGAGCCGGTTGTTGACGATGTCGAGCTTCGTGACGTGCGCGGCCTTTGCGAATGCTGCTTCCACAGCACTCCTGTCGCCGAGTGCCCACGTGTAGCACTTGTTGCCGGGTGCCTGCTCGTGGAGCTGCGGCGCGCCGGGCTGCAAGGCATCGACGACGTTCACGACGGCCGGCAGCACGTCGTAATCGACGACGATCGCTTCTGCCGCGTCCTTCGCCTGGTCGACGGTTTCGGCGATGACGAGCGCCACCGCATCGCCGACGTAGCGCACCTTGCCTTGCGCCAGCACCGGATGCGGCGGTTCGTTCATCGGCTTGCCGTCGCTGCCGGTGATGAGCCAGCCGCACGGCAGGCCATTCACGCCCGTGAGGTCGGCGCCGGTAAAGATGTCGATCACGCCCGGCAAAGCTTTGGCCTTCACGACGTCGATCGAGCGGATGGCGGCATGCGCGTGCGGCGAGCGCAGGAAATACGCATGTGTCTGCCGCGGCATCGACACGTCGTCGGTGTATTGCCCGGTTCCTGTCAGGAATCGCGCATCCTCCTTGCGCAGCACCGACTGCCCGATCACGCTGGCAAGGCCGGTCGTATCGTTCGCGCCCATCGCCTTCTCCTATTTGCCCATCGCGGCCGCACCCTGCCGCACGGCCTTGACGATGTTGTGGTAGCCGGTGCAGCGGCAAAGGTTGCCTTCGAGCTCGGCGCGGATGGTCGCTTCGTCGGCCTGCGGGTGCCGATTCACGAGGTCGATTGCGCTCATCACCATGCCGGGCGTGCAGAAGCCGCACTGCAAGCCGTGGCAATCGCGAAACGCCTCCTGCATCGGATGCATCGTCCCGTCTTCGGCGATCAGTCCTTCGATCGTCACTATGCTGGCACCTTGCACCTGCAGCGCGAGCACGTTGCACGACTTCACCGCCTGTCCGTCGACATGCACGGTGCACGCGCCGCATTGTGCGGTGTCGCATCCGACATGCGTGCCGGTCAGCGACAGCTGATTGCGCAGGAAATCAACCAGCAGCGTGCGGGCATCGACGTCGGCAGTTACCGGCTTTCCGTTGACGGTCATTGCAAGCGAAACGGACACGTTTCCTCCTTCGATGAAAGCGCGCGCGGTCGCCTCGTTTCCTTGTCGCGCGAGGCAACAAGCATACTCCCGCGCGCCGCACGGATGGAAGCATCGATGGTCGCGAATGCCGCGCGCGCGGAGTCGCATCAAAACGGTCGCCTGTGCTTGCAAGGCGTGCATCTTGCTCGATTCCTTCCGCACCCCGCACAACCGCCGGCATTTGTAATTTCTGCCCTGTCGGCGTTGCAGCATCGGCAATGCTGTCGTAACGCGGACGACACGTGGAACCGCGTTTTTCGACCGAGGAGATTCGCATGCCCGACCTTTCGCAATTCGCACGCACTTTCAATATCGCCGGCGCCGGCTGCGCAGCGTTGCTTGTCGCAGCCTGCGCGACCGTCACGCCGGCGCCTACCGGGCGCCTCGCGGTCGCCGACGCCGCCGTCGCGGACGCCGCGAGCGCGGACGCCCCGCAATACGCCGCGGCCGATTTTCGCAATGCGCAGCGCAAGCTGAACCGCGCGCACGATGAGTTCGCGCAGGGCGACTACGCAGGCGCGCAGGATCTCGCCGAGGAAGCCGAGGTCGACGCCCGTCTCGCCGCCACGCGCGCACGTGCCGCCAAGGCGGCGCGCGCCGAAGCCGAAGTCCAGGCCAGCATCCGTGCGCTCCGCGACGAAATGGCGCGCACGCCGCAATGAGCGCCGCCGGGCCGCCCCAAGGCGCGAACTGCGCCCCCATGGGGGCAGCGTAGCGGCGGCAGCCGCAAGCGTGGGGGTCGTTATACGTGAAGGAGTGAAATCATGAAGCCGTGGAAAACCGTAGTTGGCATCGCACTGCCCGCCCTTGGCCTTGGGCGCTTGCGCCGTGCTGCCCGAACGCGACGCCGAAATCGATGATGCGCGCGCTGCCGTTCGGGCGGCGCAGAACGATCCGCAGGTGGTGTCGCTCGCGCCGGTCGAGTTGAACCAGGCAGTCGAGGCGATGCGACGGGCCGACGCGTCATGGGAAGATCGCGTCGATCTCCAGGAAGTCCATCATCTTGCGTATCTCGCCTGGACGCGCGCTGCAATCGCGACGGAGACGGCGCGGCTCAAGTCGGCCGAGGCGTCCGTCGCATCGGCCGATCAGGAACGCACGCGCATTCGCCTGGCGGCGCGCACGCGCGACGCCGAGCGCGCACAGCAGCAGGCGGCGCTCGCGCAGCGCAACGCGCAAGCCGCGCAGGCGCAGGCGGCAGGTGCCGCGCAGCAGGCGCAGACAGCGCGCGAGCAGGCGGACGCCGCGCGTGCGCAGGCGGCCGCCGCGCAGGCACAGGCGCAATCGCTGCAATCGTCGCTAAGCGAGCTGCAGGCGCGGCCAACCGACCGCGGCATGGTGGTGACGCTCGGCGACCTGTTGTTCGACACGGGTCGGGCGCGGTTGAACCCCGGCGGCGTGCGCGTCGTCGATCATCTGGCCGATTTCATGCGCCAGTACCCGCAGCGGCGCGTGAGCATCGAAGGGTTCACCGACAGCACCGGCAATCCCGATTCGAACCAGGAATTGTCCGAGCGCCGTGCTTCGGCGGTGCGCCTCGCGCTGATCGATCGCGGCATCGATCCCGGCACGGCTCGTCGCGCGCGGTTATGGCGAAGAATATCCGGTCGCGAGCAATGCCAATTCGGCGGGACGGCAGATGAATCGGCGCGTCGAGATCGTGATCTCCGAC